>NZ_JBNYXX010000003.1:0-592126 GCF_051380905.1 Janthinobacterium darwini | reverse complement strand
CTTTGCCATTTTATTGGCACCGTCTTGCGACGGGTCGCTCACTCAAAAAACTGACAGGCTACTTCCGAAGAAGTATCCTATTTCATTATTTCTTGTGAACATTTGATATTTTAAGTTAGACGCCAATCCGAAGATTGGCGCTGCACTTACATCAAATGCCCACACTTATCGACTGTTAATTGTTAAAGAACGGTATTCGGTTACTGCTTTCGCGCTATCGACAAAGCGTTGTGTTTGTCAGCTGCGAAGAAGGAAGAGTATGAAGCATTTTGCTACGTCCGTCAACTCCTTCTTTTTTCTCACCTTACTCGGCATTTGCATGCGTCGTTCAGCGAGGGGGCGAATTATAGCCCCGCCCCGCACTCCTCGCAAGTGCTATTTTCCCGCCCTCGCCGCCCAGCAAGCCCGGTCTTCACTTCAAGTGCCCTTTTGTGCAGCCTGTCGCAATCGACTGGCGTAGTTCGTGGTCTTTAGGCACAGTGGCAACATCAGACTCTGACGCTACTCAACAAGGGGTTAAACTTGCCCGTTGCGTCGATTAACTCTTGTACTTGAAAGTGCTCCCATGCTTCCGATTTCCAGCCTGCCCCAATTGTTGAAAACCATCCTCGCTTGGTTGCAACGGGCATTCGACGCAACGACAACCTGGGTTACCCAACTGTCTTGGTGGAAATTTTTCCTGTTTGCGGCGCTGGCCCTGATCGCCGGCTCCATTTTGCAAGATGAGCTGTTCTCGTCCAGCCCGGACGAAGAAGTTGTCATCAAGTCGCACAAACGCAGCAGCAAGGGCTCGGGGGACACCAATATCCTGATCGACGATACGGGCATCCATTTCAATCCCCGTAACAGCAAGAACCGGCGCAGCAGCACCACCGACGCCGCCAGCGACCCGGTCGATGCCAGTGAGGCGGACGAGCAGGCAAAAGCGGTGCCGCCGACACCGCCCGAACCGCCGGCCGCCCCCGCCAAACCCAGCTACCCCGTGACGACCAACGCTTCAGGGGAAGAAGTCCATATTGAATTGCCACCACAGATCGGCGAAGAACTGTCGAATGCCATCGAAGAAGCGGTCGATGATGCGGCGGAGCAAAAAGTGTCGCGCTACCACCAGCAAGCTTCCACCTGGTTCAAGAGTTTTGTGTCCTTGCTGGTGTTGGCCCTGTTCGCCATGAAGGCCCTGGTTGGCGGCAAGAAACGCGCCGAAGCGGAAACTGTCACGGCCAATGAGGCGGCCGAACGCGCATCCATGCAGCGCCAGCTCAGCGAAGCGAAGATGCAGATGATGCAGGCGCAAGTCGAGCCGCACTTCCTGTTCAATACCCTCGCCTCCGTCGAGCACTTGATCCAGACAGACCCGCCGCGCGCGGCCAAGATGCAGCGCAGCCTGATCCAGTATCTGCGCGCCGTGCTGCCGCAAATGCGCGACAATGCCCTGATTACTAACCTGGGCCGTGAAGCGGACATGGTGCAAGCCTATCTGAACCTGCTGAAAATGCGCATGGAAGAACGCCTGACCGTCGATTTCCAGATTCCCGACGGCCTGCGCAGTGCCGCCTTCCCGCCCATGATGCTGCAATCGATGGTGGAAAATGCCATCAAGCATGGCCTGGAAGTCAAACCGGAAGGCGGCACCCTGCGCATCGTGGCGGAAGTGGCGCACAGCAAGCTGCGCGTTATCGTCACCGATGACGGCCTGGGCTTTGGCGTGGTACCCAGCGATGGCACGGGACTGGGCTTGCCCACCATCCGTGAACGCCTGAAACTGCTGCATGGCGACCAGGGTAGCCTGACCATCACGCCCAACCAGCCCAGCGGTGTATGCGCCGTGATCGAAGTACCGTATCTGCTGTCTAAATAAGACAGTTGATAAAAACGCTAAATCATTGAATAATCAATCTTCGCCCGTTCACACTTGAGACCTATGCCTACCGCTATTATTGCCGACGACGAAAGACTGATGCGTGACCAGCTACGCCTGCGCCTGGGCCAAGCCTGGCCTGAACTGGAAATCATCGGCGAAGCCAAGAATGGCGACGAAGCGATTGAACTGGTGGAACAACTCAAACCCGACTTTGCCTTCCTCGATATCCGCATGCCGGGCAAGACGGGCATGGAAGCGGCGCAAGTTATTGGCAGCAAGACGCATATCGTCTTCGTGACGGCCTACGACACCCACGCCGTCGAAGCGTTCGAACGGGGCGCCGTCGATTATGTGCTCAAGCCGCCCGAGCATGAGCGCTTGCTGGTAACGGTGGAACGTCTGAAAACGCACTTGAACAAGCCGGCCCTGGACGTCAACAGCAGCGTCACGGCGATGCTGTCGCAGCTGGCGGAAAAAATCACGGCCAAGCCCACCTACCTGCAATGGATACAGGCCAGCATCGGCCAGGACTTGCGCATGATACCCGTGGAAGAGATTTTATTTTTCCGTTCTGACGAGAAATACACCTGCGTGCAAACCGCCAAGTATGAGGCACTGATCCGCAAGCCCGTGCGCGATCTGGCCGAAGAGCTCGATCCTTCGCTGTTCTGGCAAATCCATCGCGCCACTCTGGTCAACGTGAATGCCATCGAAGGCGTGACACGCGACATCCGCGGCCGCCACCTGGTACTCATCAAAGGCAAATCCGACAAGCTCGAAGTGAGCCGCAGCTTCTTGCACCTGTTCAAGCAAATGTAAGTTTCCCGCCGCCCGGGGCCCAGGCCGGCGCGGCGCATGGTTCTCTTCTATCCCCTTACTGCGCCACATCAAGCCATGCCATCCCAACAAGCATAGGCTATATGAAGTCCTGCCCATCCCTGTCTTGCCTGCCTTCGCTCACGTTCGCAAGGAGAAGCCCATGCCCAGTCCAATCCTGCTGCGCATCCTGCCGCTGGGCATGGCGGCGGTGCTTTTGCTGTGCTTGTTTCCTCCACTAAAAGCCAGGCGGCAACGGCAGGCGCGTGGCCAGGCCATCATCGACAGCGCCAGCGACGCCATCATCAGCATCGACAGCGGACAAATCATCCTGCATGCGAACGCGGCGGCAGCCAGATTGTTCGACGATACGCCGCTCAGCATGCGGGGCAAGCGCCTGGGGCACTACATCCTGCGCGACTTGCGTACCCTGTGCAGCCTGAGCAAGCACGATGGCGATCCGCCGTTTAGCGACATCAATCAAGGGCTGCGCCTGACTGGCCGGCGCGCCACCGACTACACTTTGACGGGGCGGCGCAGCGATGGCGCCATGTTTCCGCTCGAAGGTTCGCTCTCTGCCATGCAGGAAGATGGTCGCAGCGTGTTTACCATCATCGTGCGCGACATCAGTGCGCGCCAGCAAATGCATGAACAGCTGGCCCGCTCCTTTTCGCAACTGCGTGAATTGTCGAGCGCACTGCAATCGATCCGAGAAGAAGAGCGCAAGCATATCGCACGCGAACTGCATGATGACCTGGGGCAATTGCTGGCCACCTTGCGGGGCGACCTGACTCTGGTGCGCCAGCACACGGACACGACTTTGTCCTTGCAAACGTTGCTGCGCAGCATGGACGGCTTGCTGGTGACGGCCATCACCTCACTGCGGCGTATCGCCAGCAACCTGCGGCCGCGCGCGCTCGATGAAGGAGGATTGTATTTTGCACTACAAAAACTGCGCCACGACTTTCTGTTGCGCCGCGCCATCCATTTTGACTTGCTGGCCGACGAGGCCGACCTGGTACTCGACGATGCGCGCAGCACAAGCATCTACCGCATCGTGCAAGAAGCGCTGACGAATATCGTGCGCCATGCCGAGGCAAGCCACATCACCATCGCCCTGCACCGCATCGATTCCTCGCTGGCGATTACCATCCAAGATGACGGCCGCGGCATTGCCGAACACGAGCTGGGAAAAGCCACGGCCCTGGGACTGCTGGGCATGCGCGAGCGTGTGTGGGGCTTGAACGGCAGCATCCATATCGGCGCCGATAACAAACTGGGCGGAACACGCATCGACATCTCCCTACCCATGCAGACGGAAGTGATGGAAACAGCCACGTCATAAGAAAAAAAAAGGCGCCCGCGGGCGCCTTTGTCGTGGCAAAAAATGTTTGCTTAGAACTTGTGGGTCATGCCCAGCTGATACATCGATTTTTCGCTGAACTGGTCGCGGCCACCGTACACGTACACGGCGGTACGCTTCGACAGCGGGTAGTCGTAGCCCAAGCCATAGGCCTTGGCCGTTTCCTTGCCGCTGACAGTGTTGCTGTCTTGCTTCTGTTTCACGTAGCTGACCTTGATGGCGCCGCCGCCGATGTCATAGGCCAGACCCAGCAGGTAGCTCTTGAATTCGCCGGTAACGGCGGCATCGGTATCTGCTTTCGAGTAATCAAAAGTGACTTTGGCAGGGCCAAATTTGTAACCGCCGCCAATAATCCACAGCTTCGGTTCAGCCGCTGCGTTGGCAACGGACTGGACTTTCTTTTGGTAACCGGCATGTGCACTGGCTGGACCTTGGTCATACGTGGCAACCACGCTGAAGCCCGAATCGGCATCCTTGATTTCGCTGGCGACGTATTGGCCGCTGACGACGAAGCCGCTGAACGATGGGCTGTTGTAGGTCACGGCATTGCTGACGCGCGACGCGCCCACGACCGATGCGCTTGGAATGGCTTGCGCGCCGTTTGGCGACTGGCCGCCGCGCATGACTGGCTCATTGATCTTGCCGATGACGCCGTAGGTGTTGAATGGATCGACGCGTGCCAGGGTGCCGTCGATCAGGTCCTTGGTACGGCCCAGGTAGACGGTACCGAAGTCACCGGTCAGGCCTACCCATGCCTGGCGATCGAACAGGGTGTTGGCGGTTGCTTGTGCACCGGTGTCAGCCTTGAATTCGCTTTCCAGGTTGAAAATGGCTTTCAAGCCGTTACCCAGATCTTCCGTGCCCTTGAAACCAATACGCGACGCCTGATTTTCACGTTCCAGCAACGCACCGCCCGTGGTCTTGGCAATGCCCAGATCGACCACGCCGTATACGGTAACGTTCGATTGTGCTTGCGCCGTAGCTGCTGCAAAGGTGCCGATGATCAATGCTGCCAGAGTAATTTTTTTCACTTGAGATTCTCTACATTAGGTTGGACAAGTTGAGCTGCTGCTGAGCTGCTTAGCTGCTGAACCGAATCATGCCCACGAAATACTTCAACAATATGACATCGACAAGATGTTGCTTTTTGGCACAACACTGTGTCACATAAAAACAACAGGCGAAAAAAAACCGCCCGAGGGCGGTGGATGTTGTCGTTCCTGCCTTACTTCAGGCGGCAGCTCAACAGCCAATAGTATTCCAGGCGCTTCATGCGGATTTCACGGGCCGAGTGGGCAAACTTCTTGCGCAGATGACTATCCGATGGGAAATTCTTCAGTACTTCATAGCGTTCGCCCCCATCCGTCGTGCGGAACTGGTGGGTATTGCCTTCCAGATCGGTGCGCGCGATGACAGTGCTACTGCCATCGACATAGGAATTGTCGATCAGCACCAGCAGGATGTCCTTGCCGAGCTTGCTGCGCAACTGCTTCAGGTATTTGTCCTGGTCTTCGCGCTTGACGTGCGACCACCAGAAGCCGGCGAACACGGCCGTGAACTTGCCCAGCAAGTCATCGGGCAAATTGAACGCATCGAGCTTGGCGAAGGTGACGTTGTCGGACAAGCCGCGTGCCTGGGCCAGCGCCAGCATTTCATCGTTGATATCGGTCGCCAGCACGGACTCGGCCGACTCGGCGACCACTTCCGTCCAGTAGCCGGTACCGCAGGCCAGTTCCAGCACGGTATGGCCTTCCAGTACGTCGGCAACCTTGTCGCGCAACACTTCCAGGTCTTCCTGGCGTTCGGGCTTGTCATAGACGCGCTCGTACTGCTGCGCGATGGTGGCGTAATATTTGGCAAGCTGATCGGTAATCATTGTTTCTTCTCTTCTTAAATAATCTTGGCCAGGCACATCGCCCGGCCGACTTCATGCATTGTTATAGTTCGTAGTGCTCTTTATCACCACTCATCGCCTGCTCGATGAGTTTGCGGTTCAAGGTCGGCGTCAGCAACTCAATAAAGGTATAGATATAGCTGCGCAAATACGCGCCTTGCTTGACGGCCACGCGCGACACATTCATACCGAACAGGTGGCCGACAGGGATGGCGCGCAAGCCTTTGTCGCGTTCGGCATCGAAGGCCATACCCGCTATGATACCAATCCCCATGCCCAACTCGACATAAGTCTTGATCACGTCGGCATCGATGGCTTCCAGCAAGATGTCGGGCTTCAGGCCGCGCAGCACGAAAGCGTGGTCGATCTTGTTGCGTCCGGCGAACGCGCTGTCATAGGTAATCAGGGGGAAAGCGGCGATCTCTTCCAGGGTCACGGACTTCGATTTGAGCAGCGGATGATCGACCGGCACCACCACCACGTGCTCCCATTGATAGCAGGGCAAGGTAATCAGGCCATCAATGGCGGCGATCGATTCCGTGGCAATGGCGAGATCGGCCTGGTCGCGCTGTACCATCTCGGCGATCTGGCGCGGATTGCCTTGCAGCAATGACAATCTCACCTTCGGGAACTTCAGCATGAACGCTTGCACGACCTTGGGCAAGGTGTAGCGCGCCTGTGTATGCGTGGTAGCAATGGTGAAACTGCCACTGTCCTGCGCCGCGAATTCCTTGCCGATGCGCTTCATGCTGTCGATTTCCTGCATGATCAGCTCGACCGATTCCAGCACCAGGCGGCCCGGCTCCGTCAAGCCGCGGATGCGCTTGCCGTGGCGTGTAAAAATATCCACGCCCAGCTCTTCCTCCAGCTCGATGATGGCTTTCGATACGCCCGGTTGCGACGTAAACAAGGCCTTGGCGGCGTCCGTCAGGTTATAGTTCTGCCGGACCGCTTCGCGCACGAAGCGCAGTTGATGGAGATTCATTGCTGGTTTGCCCTAGATTGCCGTGATTTGCCGAGTTTCCGCCCCACCCATGATATTAGCGTTCTTGCATATACGCATATCGCATATAAGCAAATGCGTACTAAGTAGTTTGGAATAAACACTAAGTTTATTACTATTGCGGGTACTTTGGGGGTGCAAGCATGACTTTGTCTTATATAGTCTCAGGATTTGCCGTAGGATTACTCGTAGGAATGACCGGCGTGGGCGGCGGCTCGCTGATGACGCCGCTGTTGACCCTGCTGTTTGGCGTACCGCCTTCCGTGGCGGTGGGCACCGACCTGGCGTTCGCCTCGATCACCAAGAGCGCCGGCACCCTGACGCACCGCCTGCGTGGCACCATCCGCTGGGATATCGTCAAGCGCCTGTGCATCGGCGCCCTGCCTGCCGCCGTCGTGTCGACCCTGGCGCTCAAATCATTCGGCACCCTGTCGCCGGAAATCGGCCAGATCATCCGTTACTCGATCGCCGCCTCCGTGCTGCTGACCGTCGTGGCGCTGATCTTCAAGGGCCGCATGTTGGCTTGGATTAATGCACACCCCGAGAAACAATTACAAGGCAACAAGCTTGCCGCCGCGACCATCATCGCCGGCGCCGTGCTGGGCGTGCTGGTGACGGTGTCGTCGATCGGCGCCGGCGCCATTGGCGCTACCCTGCTGGTGATGCTGTATCCACGCATGAGCTCGGCCGAAGTGGCGGGCACCGATATCGCCTACGCCGTGCCCCTGACGGCCATCGCCGCCCTGGGCCACTGGTGGCTCGGTTCCATCCACTGGGAATTGCTGGCCTCCTTGCTGGTCGGCTCCCTGCCCGGCATCACGCTCGGCTCCTGGGTCGCCCGCTCCGTGCCGGAAAAGTTTTTAAGAGTACTGCTGGCGATGACCTTGACCGGCGTGGCAGTAAAGCTAATCTATTAATGACCGACCATGTGACGCGAGCAGTATCAAGAACATCATCCCAGGCAGTCTTCCAGTACCCCGGTTTTTTTAGGAATTGATATGTACCATTACGATCAGTACGACCACCTCATCATCAAAGAGCGCATCGCCCAGTACCGAGACCAGGTTGCGCGCCGTATCGCCAATGAACTGACGGAAGAGGAATTCATTCCGCTGCGCCTGCAAAACGGCCTGTACATGCAACGCCACGCCTACATGCTGCGCATCGCCGTGCCGTACGGCTTGCTGTCGGCCAAGCAGATGCGCATGTTCGCGCACATCGCGCGCAAGTACGACCGCGGCTATGGCCACTTCACCACGCGCCAGAATATCCAGTTCAACTGGATTGAGCTGGAACAGACTCCCGATATCCTGACGGACCTCGCTTCCGTGGAAATGCACGCGATCCAGACTTCCGGCAACTGTATCCGTAATACAACATCAGACCCGTACGCCGGCGTTGCCGCCGATGAAATCATCGATCCGCGACCGTACGCGGAAGTATTGCGCCAGTGGAGCACTTTCCACCCCGAGTTCATCGCCCTGCCGCGTAAATTCAAGGTCGCCATCAATGGCGCCGAAGAGGACCGCGCTGCCATCGCCGTGCACGATATCGGCTTGACGGCCGTGCGCAACGAGGCTGGCGAAGTGGGCTTCAAGGTGATGGCCGGCGGCGGCATGGGCCGCACGCCGATTTTGGGCAGCGTCGTGCGCGAATTTTTACCGTGGCAGCATTTGCTGACGTATATCCAGGCCATCATGCGCGTGTATAACCTGCACGGCCGCCGCGACAACAAATACAAGGCGCGCATCAAGATTTTATTGAAAGCCATCGGCGTGGAAGAATTCACGCGCCAGGTGGAAGCCGAGTGGGTCGACCTGAAAGACGGTCCGGAAACATTGAGCGCGGAGGAAATGCAGCGCGTGGCGGACTTTTTCAATCCGCCCGCCTACCTCGCCCTGCCGGAACTCGACTACAAAGCGGAACACGCGGACAACAAAGCGTATGTGAACTGGCTGGCGCGCAACGTCAAGCCACACCAGCGCCCCGGCTACGTGGCCGTGGTGCTGTCGCTGAAGAAGACGGGCGTGCCGCCTGGCGACGCAACGGCCGAGCAGATCGACTTCGTGGCCGACCTGGCCGACCGCTACAGCTTTGGCGAACTGCGTGTGACGCATGAGCAAAACCTGGTGCTGGCCGACGTGGAGCAGTCGAAACTGTTCAAACTGTGGCAGGAAGCCAAGGCACACGGCCTGGCCACACCGAACATCGGCTTGCTGACCGACATGATCTGCTGCCCGGGCGGCGACTTCTGCTCGCTGGCGAACGCCAAGTCACTGCCGATCGCGGCCGCCATCGCGGAACGCTTCGACAGCATCGACTTCCAGCATGACATCGGCGAGATCGAACTGAATATTTCCGGCTGCATCAATGCCTGCGGCCACCATCACGTAGGCAGCATCGGCATCCTTGGCGTCGACAAGGATGGCAGCGAATGGTATCAAGTGTCGATCGGCGGCGCGCAGGGCAACAACGCCGCCATCGGCAAGATCATCGGACCATCGTTCTCTTCCCTACAGATGCCTGAAGTCATTGGCCGCCTGCTGCACGTCTACGTGCGCGACCGCCATGAAGGCGAGCGCTTTGTCGATACGGCCCAGCGCCTGGGCCTGGCGCCGTTCAAGGAACATGTCTATGCAACGCCGATCACGGTCGGCAACCTGGTGGGAGAAGACGAATATGTTTGAAGTGCGCGAAGAAATCATCAAGAACGCCGCCGTGGTGCCGAATTCCTGGGGCTTGCTGCGCCTCGATGAGGGCGACACGCCGGAAACGGTCGTCGTGCCTGCCGGCAAGGTCATCGTACCGCTGCCCGTGTGGCAAGCCCAGCGCGAGACCCTGCTGGCGCGCCTGCCCGACATCGGCGTCTGGCTGGCCAGCGACGAGCGCCCGGAAGAACTGGCCGCCGACGTGGCGCAACTGCCCGTCATCGGTGTGGACTTCCCGAAATTCACGGATGGCCGCGGCTATTCCATCGCCTTCAATCTGCGCGCCCGCCTGGGTTTCCAGGGTGAATTGCGCGCCATCGGCGACGTACTGCGCGACCAGCTGTTTTCCATGCACCGTGTCGGCTTTGACGCCTATGCGACGCGCCCGGACCGCAGCATCCATGACGCTCTGAAAGGTTTATCTGTCTTTTCGGAAACCTACCAGGCCTCATGGGATCAAAAATCGCCGCTGTTCCGCCGTCACCAGCGCGAAGGCCAGAATCCTGACCTCGACAACGCGGCCGGCATCTGAGGAATCGTCATGAGCAATTTGACTACTTTAATTGACGCCACCGAGCAAACGCTGACACGCATCGCCGCGGACTTTTCGCCGGCCGTGTTCGCGTCCAGCCTGGCAGCCGAAGACATGGTGCTGACCGACATGATTCTCAAGGCGAAGCTGCCCATCGGCATCTTTTCTCTGGAAACAGGCCGGCTGCACCAGGAAACCCTGGCCGTGCTCGACAAGGTCAAGGCCCGCTACGACCACGACATCACCTTGTACCGCCCGCAGCCGGAAGCGGTGGCTGCCTACGTGGAACAGAATGGCCTGAACGCGTTTTACAACGGCGTCGAGATGCGCCGCGAGTGTTGCCGCATCCGCAAGGTCGAGCCATTGGGGCGCGCCCTGGCCGGCAACAAGGCCTGGATCACTGGCCAGCGCCGCGCCCAGTCCACCACGCGCGCCGAACTGCACGTGCAGGAAGACGACGCGGCACACGCGATGACGAAATTCAATCCACTGGCCGACTGGTCCGAGCAGGATGTATGGGACTATATCCGCGCCAACGACGTGCCCTACAACGCTTTGCACGACCAGGGCTACCCGTCCATCGGCTGCGAACCGTGCACGCGGGCAGTCCAGCCGGGCGAAGATGTGCGCGCCGGACGCTGGTGGTGGGAAAACCCCGATTCCAAGGAATGCGGCCTGCACATGGTGGACGGCAAATTGATACGCATCAAATCCGTGGCAGCCTGACCAGACACAATAGAATCAGCAGAACAAGAAAGCACCCCATATGAGCAATATTTTGAACCAGCGTCACCTCGACAGCCTTGAATCGGAAGCCATCCACATCATGCGCGAAGTGGCGGCCGAATCGGCCAATCCCGCGCTGCTGTTTTCCGGCGGCAAGGATTCCGTCGTCCTGCTGCGTTTGGCCGAAAAAGCCTTCCGCCCTGGCAAGTTCCCCTTTCCCCTCGTGCATATCGACACGGGCCACAACTTCCCGGAAGTCATCACCTTCCGTGACAAGAAAGTGGCCGAGCTGGGCGAGCGCCTGATCGTCGGCTCCGTGGAAGACTCCATCCAGCGCGGCACCGTGCGCCTGCGCAACCCGGCCACGGACTCGCGCAATGCGGCGCAAGCCGTGACCTTGCTGGAAACCATCGCCGAACATAAATTTGACGCCTGCATCGGCGGCGCCCGCCGCGATGAAGAAAAGGCCCGCGCCAAGGAGCGCATCTTTTCCTTCCGCGACGAATTCGGCGCCTGGGACCCGAAAGCCCAGCGTCCCGAACTGTGGGACCTGTATAACACCCGGGTACATCCAGGCGAGAACATGCGCGTCTTCCCCATCTCGAACTGGACCGAACTGGACGTGTGGCAATACATCGCCCGTGAAAAATTGGAATTGCCGCCGATCTACTTCGCGCACGAGCGCCAGGTGATCCCGCGCAACGGCTTGCTGGTGCCGCTGACGGATTTGACGCCGCCGCGCGAAGGCGAAACGGTGGAAACGCAAGTCGTGCGCTTCCGCACGGTAGGTGATATCTCGTGCACCTGCCCCGTGTCGTCCGATGCGGCGACGGTCGACGCCATCATCGCCGAGACGGCAATCACGCAAATCACGGAACGTGGCGCCACCCGCATGGATGACCAGACTTCCGAAGCCTCGATGGAAAAACGCAAGAAAGCAGGGTATTTCTAATGAACGCAGCAATCCAGAACACCATTCCAACCGACAGCCTGGAGCGCGGTATGTTGCGTTTTATCACGGCCGGTTCCGTCGATGACGGCAAGAGTACCTTGATTGGCCGTTTGCTGTTCGACAGCAAGGGCATCTTCGCCGACCAGCTCGACGCCATGTCGCGCTCCAAGCACAAGCGTACGGTGGGCGACGCGGTCGACCTGTCGCTGCTGACGGACGGCCTGGAAGCGGAACGCGAACAAGGCATCACCATCGACGTGGCCTACCGTTACTTTGCCACACCGAAACGCAAATTCATCATCGCCGACACGCCTGGCCACGAGCAATACACGCGCAACATGGTCACGGGCGCCTCGACGGCCGACGCCGTCATCATTTTGATCGACGTGTCGAAAGTCAAACTCGGTGACGATGGCAGCGTGGAATTGTTGATCCAGACCAAGCGCCATTCGACGATTGCCCACTTGCTGCAGATCGAGCACGTGGTCGTCGCCGTCAACAAAATGGACCTGGTCGACTACGATGAGACGGTATATAACCGCATCGTCGCCGCCTACCGCGAATTCGCCCAGTCGCTGGGCTTGAAGGACATCACGCCGATTCCCCTGTCGGCCTTGACCGGCGACAATGTGGTCGAGCGCGGCGACAAGCTGGGCTGGTACACGGGCCCGACCCTGATCGAACTGCTTGAGTCCTTGTCCGTCTACGACGAATCGCACGACACGCCATTCCGCTTTCCGGTGCAGCTGGTGGCCCGCCACAACGGCCACGAAGCGAACGACTTCCGCGGCTACATGGGCCGCATCGAAGCGGGCAAGGTCAGCATCGGCGACACCTTGGTGGTGCAGCCGTCAGGCCAGACGGCAACAGTAAAAGATATCGTCACCCTGGACGGTTCGCTGCAAACGGCCGTGGTGGGCCAGTCCGTGACCTTGCTGCTCAATGAATACCTGGATATCTCGCGCGGCGACTTGCTGGCCAGCAGCGAGCGCCCCGCCACCCTGCTGAAACAGGTGGTGGCCGACGTGTGCTGGCTGTCGGAGGACGCGCTGGACCTGCGCCGCAAGTACTGGATCAAGCACGGCACCAAGCAGACGGCGGCGAAAGTGACGGCGATTGAATCGATTCTCGATATCAATACGCAGCAGCGCCATCCAGCCGAAGGCTTGAAGCTGAACGATATTGCGCGCATCAGCCTGAACGTGCAGCAGGCGCTGGCAGCCGACGCGTATGCCGATATCCGCGCCACCGGGGCGTTTATCCTGATCGATGAAGTGACCCACCAGACCGTCGCGGCGGGCATGATCCGTCTCGGCTGAGGAAGGCAAACACCATGAACAACTCCACATCTCTCCCTGGCAAGGTCTACCTGATCGGCGCCGGCCCCGGCGCGCAAGACCTGATGACCTTGCGCGGTGCGCGCCTGCTGGCGCAGGCGGACGTCGTGCTGCACGACGCGCTGGTCACCGCAGAGATGCTGGAGCTGTGTCCCCAGGCGCAAAAGATTCTTGTCGGCAAGCGCTGCGGCCAGTTGTCGACGGCGCAAGCTTTCATCAACAAGCAATTGGTCGACAATGCGCGCAAGCACGCCATCGTGGTGCGACTGAAAGGGGGCGACCCCATGCTGTTCGGCCGTGCCGACGAGGAATTGCGCGCGCTGGAAGAAGCGGGCATCGCCGTCGAAGTAGTACCCGGCATTACCACGGCACTGGCGGCAGCGGCCGCCACCCAGCAACCGCTGACCAAGCGCGGCGTCTCGCGCAGCGTGGCCTTTTTCACGTCCAGTACGGCGCCGGGCGAACCGGACCAGACGCGCATCCCAGACTGCGATACCCTGGTGCAATACATGGGTGGCCGCGAAGCCATCGCCACGGCGCAGCGCCTGATGGCCCAGGGCCGCCGTGCCGACACGCCGGTGGTAGTGATTGAAAACTGCAGCCGTCCGGACCAGCGCATCGTACGCATGCCGCTGGGCGCGCTGGCGCATGGCCTGGGCGACACCCACGGCCCCGTGCTGGTGATGCTGGGCGACGCCATGGCCGCCCGCGCGCACCAGGCGATCGAAGAGACGGCTGCCATTCTGGCGCGTCATGCTTGAATAAACACACCGTATTTTACCGACTTTAAAGTCAGTAACCGACGTCTTCAGAGGAAACATGATACGATGCTCACGCATCTTTTCTCGAGAAGTTGTTGCGTGATAGCAATAAAATCACGCTTCGCCCCACCATAGCGCTTGCCATGCCGTCTCCCGGCTGACGGGAAGCACTGGCAATCTCCCCGAAAAAAGCTGCGCCCGCAGGCTGCAATATCGCGCCGCGCAACTTTAGCCTTACGATCACACATGAATTTCAATTCCATGCGCGAAGCCCTGACTTCGCTCAGCCGCAGCAATGTCGGCGTCGCCAGCGCTGTGCTGTCAAGCATGCTCGCCTCCATCGCCCTGTGGACGGTGTTTCCGAATATCGACGACGAAAACCATTTGCTGGAATGGCTGCAGGCGCTGTTCCTGGCCCTGGCTTGCACCGTGCACGGCGTGCGCGCGTGGCAGGAAACCGACCGCCAGTCCCTGCGTTTCCTCATGCACGCCGGCTTGTCGGCTCTGCTGTTCGGCTTCCTGCTGCGCGAACTCGATATCGACCAGTTCGGCACGGCGCCCGCCTGGGCCCAGGCTGAAAAAGCCCTGCGCGTGGTGGAGTTGCTGATCCTGATACGCCTGCTGATCTTTTTCGCGCCGCGTGCGCGCAAGGTCTTCGCCCTTGCGCCACAGATTTTCAGCATGCGCATCACCATCCTGACGGCTATCGGCGGCTTGCTGATGATCGCTGGCTGGCCTTTCGACAAGAAAGTATTTCACGGCATGCCGGACGCTTACGCGCTGCTGGGAGAAGAAGTGCTGGAACTGGGCGCCTATTTGCTGCTGTTCCTCGCGTCGCTGTCCGACAGCATGGCCGCCGCCCGCATCAGCCTGGCGCCGAAGGGCAAACGCTAACCCGATTCAAATGAAGATGGCAGCGGCAGCAGCCGCTGCAAGGTAGCGGCCACGCGCAGCAGGCGCGGGTCGTCATCCTCGGCCTCGTCGCAGGTATCGTTGATACAGAAAAACGGCAAGCTGCCGAACTGTGTCAGCAGCTGCGCCAGCTGCTGCGGCGCTTCCACATCGCCGCTGGCGATATGCAGCGGGTCGAGCATGTGCGACCGCGCCAGTCCCTGATGCACCATCCAGCGCGGCACCAGGTCGGGCAGCAATGCCGGCACCTGCCAGGAGCGAAACACTGTCGCGCGCACGCCGGCAAACATGGCCGGCGCCAGCCCTTCCAAGGCATGCAGCGCACTTTTCAGCATGGGGCGCGGCGCGTGCGCATACAGACGTGGTTCATGCAAGTAATCGGCATACTGCGCCGACAGCCATTGCCGCGACAAGGTGGCGCAATTGACGGGCGCCGCCACGTCGGCACGCAAGCCCTGCACCTCATCGTGCAGCGCGCTCTCCGTAAACACGCTCAAACGCCGGTCGCCTTCCCCGCCAAACCAGAATGCGGGCTCGAACGGCGCGCCAAAAAATACGTCGTCATTCAAATACAGGAAACGCTCGGACAGGCCAGGAATATGGTGCAGATACGATTCGATATGGCCGGAATCGAACACGGGCAGCGATGCCCCGGGCATCAGGCTGGCATGATCTATCACCGTCAGGCGCGGTGAGGCGCGCAGCCAGGCGGGCACCTGGCGGTCCGTCAGCAGATAGACATGGCCGTGGCCGGGGAAGAAACGCTCGAGCGCGCGCAGGTTGTAGCGCAGTTCGCCGTTGTCACGGTAACGCCCCGCCACGTTGCCGTGCAGGGCCAGCTGCCCTGGATGCGCCTGCGCCCAAGCGGCATACGCCTGCTGCCGGCGCGTGCGCCAGGCGGGATCGGCACCGTCGACCCACAGGTAGACGATGTCTATGGGCGCCGCTGGCATCGCGCTGGCCGCGCTCAAGGAAGCGGGCTGGAACCTGGCGCCGCCACGCAGTAATCGGCGATGGCAGCGAGCACGCTGGCGTTCTCGCCAACCGCCTCGACTACCTTCAGGCGCAATTGCGGATGCTGCTGGCGCAGCTCTTCCAGCAAGAGCGGCAAGTCGCGCAGGACATGCCCGCCCTGCCCCAGGAACACCGGCACCACCGTGACGTCCAGGATGGCGCCGGCGGGCAGCTCGGCCAGCAGGCTCGCTACCAGCTCGGGCAGGCGCGGCGTCATCAGCTCCAGGAAGGCCAGGTGCACGCTGGTGCCGGGCATGCGCGCCTGGGTAAGATCACGCAGGCGCTCGAAGGGCGCGGCCCACGATGCGGCGCGCGCGCCATGGGCAAACAAGATTAGTGTCTGTTGCACGTTCGTCTCCATCAGTGCCGCTCCACCCACCACAGGGCGCCCAGCGCCAGCAGCAGATACAGGGTGCTCGGCGCCACCGCCGTCAGGAAGGCTGGCCAGGTGCTGAGCAGCCCAAGATGCGAAAAGAGCGTATTAACCAGCATGAAGCTCACGCCGATCATGATGCCGATGAATATCTTCAGGCTGATGCCGCCGCTGCGGGTGTGCATGTAGGCGAACGGCAGCGCCAGCGCCATCAGCACGAAGATGGCCAGCGGATCGATCAGCTTTTTCCAGAAGGCGATGCGGAAACGCTCGGTTTCCTGCTTGTTCTCGGCCAGGTGGCGCGTGTACACGGCCAGTTCGCTGGCCGACATGCGTTCGGGATCGGAAGCCGATACCGTCAATATCTTCGGCGTCACTTCCGACACCATGTCCTTGCTGGCGCTTTGCACCGTGCGCACCAGGCTCGTTTCCTGCCCAAAGTAGTTCGCCAGCTTCGGCTCGAAGCCGGGCGAAGTTGCCGCGCTGTTCGAGAACGACGTTTCCGTCACTTCGGTCAGGCGCCAGGTGTTATTACCCTGATACGTCGCGCCCTTGGCCACGGTCAGGGTGCGCAAACGCATATCGGTGTCAAATTCATACAGTTTGACGTTTTTCAGCTGGCCGTCCGGACGCGCTTCGCCCACATTGAAAAAGCGCGAACCGGTGACGGTGCCGGTCAGGCCGTCGCTCTTGACCATGTCCTTCGTCCACAGGCCGGAGCGAAATTCGCTCGACACGGCCGCGCCGCGCGAAGTCAGCTTGAGGCGTTCGGCCAGCGGCTCGGTGCGCGGCGTAATCACCTCACCGAAGATGAAGGTAATGACCACGAAGACGATACCGATGCGGAACAGGAAACCGGCCGCCATCGCCGTCGACATGCTCGAGGCGCGCATGATGGTAAATTCGGAACTGGCCGCAAACTGCGCCATCGTGTAGATCGTGCCGATCAGTGCCGCAATCGGCATCACCTCGTACACGTGCCCCGGCACCAGCACCAGCACATACAGGAAGGCATACTGGATGGTGTAGCCGTTGCGGCCTACCTTGGGCAGCTCGCCCGTCAGGTCGATGAAAGCCTGCAGTGCCAGGAAGGCCAGCAGCACGAACAGCACCGCCTGGAATATCGAGACTGCAAAATAGCGCTGTAAAATCTTCATTTCGATGCCGCTTTACTTATATTGCCGGCGCGGCGCGCGCGCTTGAAGGACGCCAGCAGAACCAGCGGATGGTAGCGGTGATTCACATTCAGGCGCCACGCAAACAGCGCCACGACTGCCAGTGCCGCCAGCAGATGCAGCGGCCACCAGGCCAGGCCGAATGTCAGGCGGCCCTGCTTCACGCTCGCTTCGGCGACCTTGATAAGGTTGCTGTACGTAAAGAAAATCAGCAGGGCTACGATCAGGTTGGCCGAACTGCCGGCACGCGGATTGACGAAGCCCAGCGGAATGGCCAGCAGGATCAGCATCAGTCCGATCAGGGGCGCACTGACGCGCCACAGCAATTCGGCCATGGTGTAGGGATTCGGATCGGCGATGAGCGCCATGGTGCTCATGGCGCGCACGCCAAGTTCCGCGCCCAGTTCCTGCTGCTTGCTCTCGATGCGCATGATGTACTGCTCGAATTCCATGGTCTGGAAGTCCGCCTGCGTCGGCACGCCCTGATAGCGCCGGCCGCTCTTGAGCACCAGGAAGCGTTCGCCCTTGGCGTCGGTATTGATTACGCCTTCCCTGGCGACGACAACGACGGCGCTTCCCTTCTCATCGACGGTATTGACGAAGACGTTCTGCACCACGTTCTTCTCGCCGCTGACACCCTCGACGAAGAAGATGCGGTTGCTACCGGCCGATTCGCGGAACTGGCCCGGCGTGACTTTCTGCAGGTCTTCGCGCTTTTCAAAGCGCGCCACGTATTCATCGCTTTTCTTTTGCGCCCACGGCGTGGCGTACAGGCTAAGGATGCCGGTGGCCAGCACCAGCGGCAGGCCGAAGCTCAGGACCGGCCAGATCCAGCGCGACAGGCTCATGCCGGAAGCGAACCACACCACCATCTCCGACTCCTTGTAGCTGCGCGTGACGACCATCAGCACCGAAATGAAACCGGTAAGGATAATGATGGTGGGCAGCTGCATCAGGGCGGAAAAGACCATCAGCGACATGACGTCGGCCGACGCGATCTTGCCGCCCGCCGCCTTGCCGAGAATACCGATCAGCATCCAGGTGAGCAGGATGCTGAACAAAACAGTGAAGGTGGCCCCGGCGGCACTAGCCAATTCACGTCGAAGGGCGCGTTGAAAGATCATTCGGAGTTTATAATTCGGGTCAGTTAGTTGAGTAACACGTTACTAGTAAATGAAAACGGAGAACCAAATGGACTTTAGCATAAAAGCATTCGATACCAAGAGCACCCTCGGCACGGCCAAAAGCGGATGCATCGCGGTTGCGGTATTCGAAAACAAAAAACTGTCGCCAGCGGCAAAATCGCTGGACAGCAAGGGTGCGATTTCGGCTGCGCTGAAGTCCGGCGACATCAGCGGCAAGCCAGGCAGCACCTTGCTGCTGCGCGCAGTCGATGGCGTCGCCGCCGAACGTGTTCTGCTGGTAGGCATGGGCAGCGATGAAACTGTCAGCGAAAAAAGCTTCGCTACCGGTGTACAAGCGGCCCTCAAGGCTTTCGGCTCGCTGGGCGCTGCGGACGCCATTATCGCATTACCGCTGACGGAAGTGAAAGAGCGCGACGTAAATTGGGCAATCCGTTGCGTGGTGCAAGCCGCCCACGACAGCGAATACCGTTGCGACTCGCAAAAAAGTAAAAAAGATCCGGCGCCAGCAGGCGTGCGCAAGATCGTCCTGGCGGCACCCGCAACGGCGGCCACCCGCGGCGCGCTGGCGCAAGCCATCGCCATCGCCAACGGCTCCGACCTGACGCGCAAGCTGGGCGACCTGCCGGCGAACATCGCCAATCCGACCTACCTGGCCAACACGGCCAAACAGCTGGCCAAGGAATACAAGTTCGAAGTCGAAGTCCTGGACCGCAAACAGCTCGAAGCGCTGAAAATGGGCAGCTTCCTGTCCGTCACCAACGGCAGCGAACAGCCGCCGAAATTCATCGTCCTGAAGCACATGGGCGGCAAGGCCAAGGATGCGCCAGTGGTCCTGGTCGGCAAAGGCATCACCTTCGACACGGGCGGCATTTCGATCAAGGCTGGTCCTGGCATGGATGAAATGAAGTACGACATGTGCGGTGCAGCCTCGGTACTGGGCACCTTCCGCGCCATCGGCGAAATGAATCTGAAGCTGAACGTCATCGGCGTCATCGCCGCGTGCGAAAACATGCCGTCGGGCCGCGCCACCAAGCCGGGCGACATCGTCACCTCGATGAACGGTCTGACCATCGAAGTACTGAACACCGACGCCGAAGGCCGTCTGGTGCTGTGCGACGCGCTGACCTACGCCGAACGCTTCAAGCCGGCAGCCGTGGTCGATATCGCCACCCTGACGGGCGCTTGCGTCGTCGCCCTGGGCCACCATAACAGCGGCCTGTTTACGCGCAGCGATGCGGCGCATGACCAGCTGGCCAATGAACTGCTGGCAGCGGGCAAACAGTCCAGCGATACGGCATGGCGCATGCCGATCGAAGAGGCGTACAACGAGCAGCTGAAATCGAACTTCGCCGACCTTGCCAACATCGGCACGCCAGGCGGTGGTTCGGTGACGGCAGCGGCGTTCCTGGAAAACTTCACCAAGAAGTACACCTGGGCGCATCTGGACATCGCCGGCACGGCATGGAAATCGGGCGGCTCGAAGGGCGCGACCGGTCGTCCAGTGCCATTATTGACGACGTTCCTGATCAACCGCGTATAAGAGAACGCCAGACCAAACCTGCTGCGCAGGGCTATTGGCGGCCGGCGACGCTCGCTGTACATAAAGTACAGCTGCGCTTCTCGGCCACCACCAACTCCCGCTCGCTAAGGTTTTGTCAGGCGTCGTTACGTAAAAAGATAGCCGCCACGGTCACTGACCTGGCGGCTTTTTTCATGCTTGGCGTATTAGTTAGTAGACGACGGAATTGGGCAAAGGTGATGGCGCCACCTTCGGCTGCACCACGGCTTCCGGCACGGCGGCCGCTGGCGAAGGAGCGGACGGGTTCACGCCAAGGGGCGCGGGTGGCGGCGCCAGGCGCGCGGGGTCCTGCATGACAATAGTCAAAATGGATGGGTAGTCAAAGCCCGCACCCGTGTTGCGGTCGACGAAATAGCCGACGCCCAGGGTCAGGATGACATTGCCCCATACGCTGCCATTGAGCTTGGGATCGATATGGTCGTCCGTGGCGATGGCGGGCGAGCCGTGCTTGCGGCAGTCGACTTTCAAAGGCTCCTGGCTCTTGCGAATGGTAATGCGCCCGGGCGTGGTGACGAACCACTTGCCCACGTCGTTGCTGAGGATGCAACCGGCACCATTCAGCTCACGGTTGTCCTGGATAGTTTGCACCAGCACCATCTGCTCTGTGTTGCCGGTCAACGTGGCGCAGCCGGCCAGGCCAAGCAGTAGCAGCGTCCCGGCGGCAAGGACGGCAGACGATGGGACACGCATGGCTGGCTCGCTTAACGGACGGGAATCGGCTGGTCGCCGGGTACGGCGACGGCGGTGACGCTATTTTTCGGACTGCCCTCGATCAGGCGGTCGGAATACACGAGATAGACCAGCGCATTGCGCTTGCTGTCGACCATGCGCACCACGCGCACATGCTTGAAGAAGATCGAGGCACGCTCGGTAAACACTTCTTCCTGGCGCGGCAGCTTGCCCTTGAATTGCAGCGGCCCCACCTGGCGGCAAGCCACGGCCGCATCGGCCTTGTCTTCGGCCAGGCCGACGGCGCCCTTGATGCCGCCCGTCTTGGCGCGCGACAGATAGCAGCTGACCCCAGCGACGCGCGGATCGTCATACGCTTCGACGACAATCTTGTGGTCAGGACCGATCAGTTTGAACACCGTGTCGACCGAACCGATGGTTTCGGCCTGCGCCGCGGTGCAGGCAACGCCCAGCACCAAAGCGGCTGACAGCAATTTATACATGTAGATAATCCCGGGCACGCACGCAGGCGGCCATCAGTTGATGGGAGCGAACCGCTGGACCATGACGCCGTCGACTTCAATCAGCTGAAAGAACACGTCCTTCGGCCGGGTCCAGATGGAACCGTCCGCAGCGCGATACACGATCATCGGCGTCAGATCCGCTTCCAGCGTGGCTTCGCACACCAGTTCATAAATGCCGCCCTTGTAGTGCCGATAACGCATCGCCGTCCCCTCAAGCCGTTGAATCTTCGCTCTTGTCGTCGGCCAGTGCCTTCTGCTTCATCTTCAGGCCCTGGATCACTTTCAGTATGCCTTCCATGCCAGCAGCGCCATCGGCGCCGCTGAAGGCGTCGAGCACTTCATTGAGCACCTTGTTGCGCACGGTCGCTTCATCGGACGACATTTCCAGCGCGCGCTGGGCTTTCGCCGCCTTTTCGGCCGCGCTCACGCGCGGCTTGGCCGCCGTCTTGCCATGCGTCAGAGCTGCCTGCCAGATAACCCAGCGGCGCTGGGTCTCGAAAATCAGGTACTCATCCGGTTTGTCTTCTCTTCGCCGCACAATGTGGCCGTCACGCTGCGCCCACGCTTCAAATGCAGTTCGCATTTTCTTCCTTTGCAAATGCTACGCGCAAGTCTCACTATTAAAACTGCAACATTTCAAAATAGTACCATCTATTGATGTCGCAAAACAGTCTCATAGATATAGTACTGCAATTTATATAACAAGTCTGGCGGCGCCAGAAACGGAAGCTAGGCTCCGCCCCGGCATAGTGGTCATGTAATCGGAATAGCAATTACAACTAATTACAACTGCTTCCTGTTCGGTTCTCAACTTGGCTGTAACTAAGCCGTGTGACACAGCTGTTACATTGTGCCATTTTAGTAGTTTTTATCGCGTTTTAGCGAGAAACTTTACACCTTTATCGCGTTACACGGCGAGACGTAGCCTGCCACGCCAGCCACTTATGCCAAATCAAACCTGATGGTTGATGAATCATACACATAAACATAATATTCATGCGTCACGATTGACTAAATGTAAATACTTTATTAACACTCCTTTTCCCTATGGGAAAACAAAGTGCTTGTGCGACAAGCGGGGAGCAGCACACCGTCGACACGCATGCGGTAAGATTCGCGCTTATCGATACCTATTCAAGCAAGGATTTTTCCCATGAAACTCGCCACCTGCCAGTTTCATTCGGGTATCAAGTTGTATCCTTGCATGCCAATCTTGGCTATTTTAGCCCTTTGCGGCCGAAAAAACTGTTTCTTTGTGTCTCATGTTAACGCACAATGGCGCCTGTGAAATTTGTAGCTAGATTTGTAGCTAGCTACAAACCCGATATGGACAGCACACAATAGGCGGAAGAGAAATGGCGAAGCGCGGGACCAACCAGCTGGAAGACTTGCAGATCAAGCGATGGATTGCAAAGGGCGAGCCTATAGCAAAATCTGACGGTGGCGGGCTCACTTTTACTCTATCGCGCGCTGGCACCGCGAGCTGGGTTTTGCGGTACATGCGCGACGCTAAGGCTCGGGAGCTGACTATCGGAAACTACCCCGACATCTCGCTGGCCGCTGCCAGGAAGATCGCTCGCGAGAAGCGTGGCGCTATTGATGGAGGCCAAGACCCGGCCGCGCAAAAGAAGGCGGCGCGCATGACTTCCAAGATGTCCTGGACTGTTAACGCCCTGATCAAGGATTACACGATCAAGCGCCTTGTGCCGTCTGAATTTGCTAAAGGTACTATATATTACCGAAAAAGTGACTTTACCAACGATATAGGGCCGAAACTCGGGACCCTAAACGTCATCGACGTTACGCCTGCTCATGTAGTGCACATGCTGGAAAAATCCGGGAAAACGTGGGAAGTACAGAAGAGGATCTTAACCTCGACAACACAAATATTTGATCATGCCATTGGCAAACAGTTAATACATAGCAATCCATGTGCCGCGATCAAACTGGCCGCGCTGATGGGCAAGCGGCCAGCACCAAGGAAACGAGTGATGCTATCCGAGCAAGATTTGCGAAAACTATTATCCACAATCGCGGACATCGGAACAGAAAACGCCCTGGCATTCCGCATCATGTTGGCAACTTGTGTTCGATCTGTCGAGCTCGTAAAGGCAAAATGGACGGATATCGATTTCGACCGTGCAACCTGGTTTGTGCCTGACGAGTCTGTCAAGACGCGTACTGGCTTCCTTGTTCCTCTCACGCCAACGGTATTAAACTGGTTCAGCAACCTGCGTGACCTATCTGATGACTCGGAATGGGTGCTGCCATCGAGGCGCCCTAGCCGCGCTGGGCAGCACGTCGGCCGGACCACCCTTTGGGCGGCGATCACACGAGCGTTTGAACGCGGGGATATAGAAATTCAACGCTTTACCCCTCATGACACGCGTAGCACCGCCAAGGGGCATATGCGGAACATGGGTATCTCAAGAGAGATTTCGGAAATCGCACTTAACCACGCACTCAAGGGAATGGAAGGCATCTATGATGTGCGGGAAGAAATCCCGGAACGCCGCCGCGCCCTGGAACAATGGGCGCTGTTCTTGGTGGCATGCGAGCATGGCCGACCAAGTAACGTCGTGGTGATGCCCCGCCAGGCCGAAGCATAAAATTCCCGCGCCCCGACGCGGTGCGGCAGCGTATTTCATGCTGCACGACTATGCGGACGAGAAGCGCGCGGCTTAGGCGGCGCTCGGTGAGCGGCTCACGGCTGCGCTGCGATGAAGTCACTATTCATTGAATATCAATGCAATTTAACAATTTGCTATGTGCGGCGTCGCGTAATCCTATATACTTTCAAGTAATTAATTAAAGCATCTGTCTCCTGCGATTTTTTCAGAGGGGAAATCATGAAAAATAAAATGCCAAAACTCACATTCTTGCGCCTTTGCTTGTCCGGCGCTATTGCTGGTGCTGCACTTTTTGGTGTACTGGCGCCCATTTTCGGCGTCGACTCTTCCACCGCCAAAGAAGTGGTAAGTGGGGTCGCTGGTGCCGGCGCTGTTGTAGTCATCAAGTTCGCTCACCTCATTTAAGTTTTGTTTCAACTAGACGGAAATCCGGTAGATATGGCGACCATTGGGGTCGCCATAGCTAGCTGCATGGTGCGTCCGATTCGCCGTGCAATTCGGAAAACCGGTCAGTGTTTCACTGCTAACACCCTCATTCTCGACTTCTTAAATGGCACAGTTTTAGTGCCTTTCTGTCTTTTGGTCGGCTCGACTTTTTCGACTGCGATTCTTGAGGCGGCACTGAAAACCAACAAGCTATTCTTGACGTCCGGTGGGATTATTGGCCTCATTTTTGTAGTTCGGGAATTCCTCAATGGTGACGTCTCGCAGCATGCCGTGCCATCGGCCAGTGGTAATCCTGTAGTTCCACTTCCAATTGCGAAGAGCAAAGCCGCGAATTCACCCAATCGTACGCAAAAGACAAAATCATCGCGCCGGCGCTAGCCCTAGTATTCAGGCGATGAAGTTCATCAGGCGATGTTGCTGAACTTTTTTATCATCGGCAACCGGCAATAGCCGCCAACAGTTCACCCTCATATTTCCGCCCGCGCGGCCAGTCTCGCGCCAGCGCCAGGACGATCTCGCCATCTGTTGCTGCCGCTGCCAGCTGGTCGAATTCATAGGCTGGTCGCTGCGGTACAGACTTTACACATGGCGTAAAGACGGGAACTTCGACCCGCTGTGGCGCCAGCGGCGGGCTGCCGCAGCCGGCCAGCACCAATATAAGCATCCATTTCATCTCATGCCCTCCAGCAGCAGCCTGACGGCCGGCATAGCCTCGTCGCAGGTCGTGGCGCGCGCGCCCGTGATATGTTCCAGGGCGGCGTCATACTTCCTGCCCTTGGCAGCGGCGGCCGCCTGTGCCGCAGCACCGCGCTCCTGCGCCGCCAGGGTTGCCTTGGCCATGCCATCGATGGCGCGGTTTTGCTCGGTGATCGAGCTGCGCAGCTGCGTGCTAACGCCTTTCTCCAGCACCAGCGCCACGCGCGCGGTGTCACGGTCGCCAGCGGCCAACCACCAGCCGGTGCCGGTGGAGCTGGCCACCAGCAGCAGCGCTGCGGCGAGCATGACGGCCGCAGCCTTCCAGATCCCGCTGACGGCGCCTGCGGCCAGCGTGCCCAGCGCGCTCACGGCCGCACCTGCAGGATGCCGGCACGCGTGCCTTGATGGTCGATGGTGATGATACGGTTGATCGGCTTGGCCACCATGCGCGTGCTGACATGCACCCAGGTCAGTTCATTAATGATCTGGCCGATACCGAACTCGTCCAATTTCGGCAGCAGGGCCTGGCATACCTGGTACGGCGTCATGCGCAACGCTTTGAAATCAGCAGCACAACCGCGCACGTGATCGCTGCCATCGCTGCTGCCGACGCCGCGATTCACGGGGATCGAGCGATAGCCGCTGATGTTCGTCATGGGCGTATCGATGCCAGTGCAGGCAGTCAGGTAGTTACGGATGCGCTGCAGCAGTTCGGCCGTGCGCTGCAGCTCGGTCAGCACGGCAGCCGGTGGCGTGTTGTCGAAGCCGTGGCGCGCGGCCCAGTCGGAGGCGGTCAGTTCCTGCAAGGTGAAATTCTTGGTCAGGTTCACAGGCCACCCCGCACGTCCTTGACGACGGCGGCAGCATCGCGCGCCAGCTCGCCGATGTCCTTGTCGCGGCGCTTTTCGAACCAGCGCACCGTGGCGCCCAGCACCCACCAAGCGGGCAAACCGGCGGCCACCATCAGCGGCGCGGCAATGAACAGGAAGCCCAGCGCCGGGTCGCTGCCGTACAGCACGGCGACGGCGCGCGCGCTGTCGAACAGGCCCGGCATCCAGTTGCGCACGACCACGACCAGGGCCGGTCCCATCAGGGCGGAAAACAAAATGGTGACGAAGAAGCGCACGAAGGCTTCCTTGGCAGATTTTGGCCACATGAACATGAATCCCAGTGAGGTTGCGGCAGCGCCGGCCAAGACCGGGATACCAAAAATTTTGATCAGTGCGCCGCCGGCGGCGGTTGTTTCGATGGCCATGAATGCCTTTCAGGTGGTGGAAATGAAAAAACCCGCCGAAGCGGGTTGTATGGGGAGGATTATCGACAACAGCTACGTGCCAGCCGAATCGCGGCAGTGATGCGGGTCCAGCCAATCGAGCCAGCGGCACAGGACGCAGCCCCAGCGGCGACCCTCGCTGCGCGCCCGGTTAGCACGGCTGCTGAGCGTTTCGGTTTCGACACCATTGGCGGCGGCATTGCCCGCCCGGTCCAGCGCGACGGCGATGCGCAGCGCTTTGGCCGGATTCGACAGAATCGACCAGAGCATGCGCAGCAGCGTGATCGCGGCCGCGCCAATGCAGGCCAGCCAGACAGCCAGGAGGCTGAGGCGTTTCACAGTGTGTCCGCGTGAATGAACAGCGCGTCGAGGTCCAGGTTCAGGGCGGGTCCTATTAGCACCACCAGCGGGTGCCATCGCTCGTAGTCCTGGGCATCATCCCATTCGATCTGCGCCAGGCGCCGCTCTGTCTCGTCCTTGATGGCCGCGATTACCACCGGCACCTGGTCGAGTTTGCCGGCCAGCAGCAGCGCCAGGCGACCCTGCCGACGCGTGACCTTATGCGGCACAATAACTGGCGCTATCGGAGCAGGTGGACGCTCGGCCAGCACCTCCCAGTTGGCACCAGTCCAGCGAGCCACCTGGGTGCCGGTGAGCGCGGGCGGTGCAGCCAGGGTTGAGTTGCGCGGCACCGGCCCCATTAGGTCAATGCTGGCCGCCTGTGTGAAAATACCCTGCTCGTCACGTAAATAGATAGCTACCATGCTGTCCTCTAAGTTTTGATGTAGTTAGTCAGGCCGGGCGCAGCAGCGGCCATTTTTGGAAGAGCGAACTGTGTTGTGCGGTCGTAGCCTGACGTGTAATTTTGGACATACGGCGAGCTTAAAAGTGCGCAGCCGAGGAACTCGTCGCCTGGAGTAAAAGCCAACGCTTGAGAAAACGCCCCGCTCACAAACCCCGGCATAGATAGCTTGGTCAATACGCCAGCCGCATGGCTGTACAGGACAGTAGGGTTCCCCGACAAGGCGAGATAGCGTCCATCGCTGCTGTACGATAATCCTACAACGGCCGCCCCTGGGGGGTCTGCTGGCGTAGACAGTTTAGCAAGCGAAGTGCCCGTGACGCTGTAAGTTTCAACAAACGGGGCAGTGCCTCCGACTAGCGTCAGGTAAGCCCCGTCAGGGCTCCATGCGGCACTGCTCGGCGCTACGGTAGGCAATACCGAGGGGCTGCCAAGGCTCGTCAGTGTCGCCCCGCTGACGGAGTAATTTACGAGGTATGGCGATGACGTGGCCACACACGCCAACATCGTGCCTGCCGGGTTGAATTTGACTTTCCCGGCGGAGTTCGGCGCTGCCACGGATAATTTAGTGAATACATCCCCTGATCGGCTATACACCGAAAGGGCAGCACTGGCCCCACCCACTGCAAGAAGTGAGCCGTCATTGTTCCACGAGACGCCTGATGATGCCGAAACGGGCAATGCAGCCGGATTGCTAAGTTTTGTCAGTGTCGAGCCATTCCACTTATACACAGTGAGGAACGGCGTCGTAGCATGGGCAACCGCGAGATATGTGCCATCGGGACTCCACGCAGCGTCCAGAACCGCAGACGCTGGCAGCGTGGCTGGGTCTGCCAATTTAGTCAAAGTAGCGCCGCTGCGGGTATATACCGTGAGAAATGGCGTCGCATCATGCCCAATTGCCAGCCGCGTACCGTCAGGCGAGTAAGCTGCAGCACGGCCCTGTCCTGTAGGCAGGGTTGCCGGTGCGGGTGTCGTCGTGAAATCCAGAAGTAACCCCACCACGGCCCGCAGGCCTGGGTAGGCGGATTGCAGATAAACTCCGCCGTCACATTTCAGCCAATCCGGAGCGGACAGCGCGCGAGCCGTGGTAAGTATGTCTCCTGTGAGGGCACCCGAACTGCTTGCCGAACGTCGTACCCATGCCTTGAAAAGGGTAGACGTATCGGCGGTGATGTCGATCTCGTCGCCAGGATTCAAGGTCGTACTGCCACCTGCGATGACCAGGTTCGCGCCGTTCGTGATCGAAAACGCCACGGTGGCCACCAGCGTGCGCTGGGCGCCTGCCTGGGGCGCCGCCGGGAAACCAGTGATCGTGGTGCCAAAGCTGATAGGCACCCGGTTTCCGCCGGCCGCCCAGATATCCGGTGTGGCGCTGGCTGCTGGGGCCGTGCCCTTGAGCAGGTTAATGGCGCCCGTAGCATTTCCTGTGAGTGCTGCGCTGCCTGCTGCGCCCGGGGCGCCGGTCACGCTGATGTTCCAGTCTGATTTTGTATCGCCATTGCCGCCGACCGCAGTCACGGCAATCGTCAGTGTCGTGCCCACATACGAGGTCACCGTGCCGGTCATGAAGCGGGTCGGGTCAGATGCGCTCACTGCGGTGATGAAAATGTTGGCGGCGTACTGTTTGCCGGCCTGGGTCGCCAGCGTCTTATTGCCCGTGCCGATAACCAGGGGCGTCGTGCTGGTGCCGGTCAGCACCGTCCCTGTCGCAGCTTCGTGGGCGTCGGAGGCGGCGGCCTGGGCGGCGTTACGCGCCTCAATAGCAGCATCGCGCGCCGCCTGCGCGGCAGTAGCCTGCGTCGTGGCTGCGTTGACCGATGCTGCAGCGCTGGCGGCCGACTCGTTTACCAGCACCTGTTTTGATTTCACGTCCGCCAACAGGGCGTTTTCCTCTGCGCCACGTAGGGGCAGCTCGGTCATGTATTTGGCTACCGCCTCGTCAAATGGCACCTGCGCCATCGACTGATTCGGCAGGCCATCCATCAATTTTGTGATCATTTACACTGTTCCTTCAATTTGCATAGCCATTTTTGAATGTGTGACGCTCGGGATAACGGTCTTGAGCGACGAAAACTTTCCGCAAACGACCGTAAAACCGCCATATATGGCGGCGCCGATGTAGACAATGGTTTTCTGCCGAAGCCCCTCCATACGCTCCTGCGCATACTCGATCTGGTCGTTATCGATGATCAGATCGAGCGACATGCGCTTGGAATAGCCGCGCTCCGTGGTCTCGCTGGTACCGTCGAAATTGAATTTCGTCGTCGACCAATCCTTTAAATCTCGGCCCAGGCCATATTCCGTGCCGCCGATTTCTTCGATAGGCCCGATGCAACACATGCCGCATTTGGCAATGCCGCCGGGGTTGTTGATGGCAATCGTCACCGCCGTGTTGTAATACAGGGGCAGATCGAGCGCCAGAAAACTCGTCCTGCGGCGCCGCCGGTTAAACAGCCAGCGATACATGCTGCTGCCGGAACTCGACACGATCAGGCTGAATGCCTGCTGGTAGACCACGCCCGCTGCCTGGTCGGTAGACGTAATGACCACCTCTGCCGCGTCCAGATTGCCCAGGTAGATGCCCTGCGCGATGGCCTGCGGTTTGAGTGTGAGCACGATAGATTCGGCGCGCTCGGTCTGCGTATTGTTGTAGGCGTCGACCATTTTCCAGCGATTTGTCGCACCTTTCGGCAGCCAATACGTCGCGTCGCTCAGTGGTTTGTTGACGTTCGGGCCCGCGCTGGCGGTGTGCACACCAGATTGGCTGCCCGTCAGCGCGATGGCAGCGCCGCCCACCGTCGCGCTGAGGCTGAAGGTGTTGATGGCCGGATTCAGCACGTAATAGGTGGCGCCAGCCACCAGGCCCGTCGGCAACGCGCCGGTCGTGGCAAACGACACCGGCGTGCCGGCTGCCTGCCCATGCGCCACCCATGTGACGATGCCGGGCGAGGCGATGGACAGGGTGACGGCGCTGCTCACGCCAACCTTCGATTCGGAAACCGTGTGCGTGGCAGGATCAATCACGCGCTCGCCAGCCGCATACACTTTCGTCAGGCTCTGCGCCGGATAGTCGTTCTCCGGCACGTTCGAGCTGACAAATACACCAGGGTCGGACACGGCAATCGGGTCCAGAATAATCATGCAGTCTCCTTTTCTTTCTTGGTGGTCAGCGGCATGTCGCCATTCGCGGCGCCTTCGAGCGAGTCGGCAGTGCTCTGGGCGTATTTGGCGATGGCGTACAGGTGAGATTCCAGCATCACGCGCATCTCCCTGTTCTCGCGGCGCAGCTCACGCACCTCATCAGCCGCCGCGTCGTTGTTCGACGGCGGGCTGCTCAGGCGCGCCATCAACTCGCGGTTGTCGGCGGCGGGAATGATGCGCTCGCCCTCGTGCACCAGGGCCAGTGTGTCGAATGGGAGACGGTTCGTGCCAACGTCGAACGAGTGCAATTTCTTGTACTCGGCGCTGCCCATCATCGCGGCGCGCACCTGGTCGATAGACGAGCCACCGGCAAGTACATTGGTCCAGTAATCGATGCCGGCCGCGTCGCCCGCGCGCCCCATCACCGATTTGTAGAGTGCCTGCGCCTGCGCCTCTGGCGAATTCTTGATGCCGGAAACGATATCGCCTATCGACGTGCCGCTGTTGGCCAGGCCGCCCCAGTAGTCCATGCCGGCCTTCTCGGGCGCACGGCCCAGCGCAGCCTGGTAGGCATTGTTGATGCCCGCCAATGCGCCCACGCTCGAATTGGCCTGCGCTGCCGCCATCGCACTGGCCAGGCCTGTTATCGCCTGCAGGATCGACAGCGAGGTGGTATCGATGCCTTGGCAACGTCAGTGCCGGCACTCAGACTCAAGCCCCGCGCCTGCTCAGCTCCCAGCGCACGCATGGCAGTCGCACTGGCGCGCAGAGCTGCCGCCTCAGATTCGCGACCGATGATCGTGTCAAGGATGCCTGCTTCAACCTCCTTGCGCGCCGCCGCCTCCTCGACTAGGCCCTGGTTGAACTTGATTGCCTCGACCGCACTGAGGCCGATCAGGGTATTGGCATCCCTTTGCGCTTGCAGTTGAGCTTGGAGCGCTTGCAAGTCTGTGGCACGCTTGTCAGCCAGGTCGGCGAGATTGTTCGCAGCCTGCTTGGTATCCTTGATGTCGAGGACGCGAATTTCTTCTTTCAGCTGCAGCGTACGGGACAGCGCTTGCGCATCTACCTCGGCAATCGCGCCGCTCAGGCCAGCCTGCTCTTTCTTGCTATTAGGCTTGGCGGCCGTGAGCGCAAGCTCTGCGACCAGCATCGCCCTTTTGCGCGCTAGTGCATCCTGATCGAGCTTCGCGACCGCATCCGCATACGCAAACTCGGCCAGCAGGCTGGTGGCAAGACCAGCAGCACGATCTGCGCCCAGCGTCGCCATGGAGCGCTTGGCCGCCTCTTCCTCTACCGCGCCGCGACGTTTCAGCAACTCGATTTGCGTGTCGATGGCGATATTGTAGGTATCGGCGTATTTGATTCTGATGGCGCCAAGACGGCCATCCAATTCGGATTGCTTTATGCTTCCTGCCGCGACCAAGGCGGCACCTTGGATGCGAGTCTTCTCTAACTCCTGCTCGCGCAACTGCACACGCGTGAGATATTTTTCCCTGTCCTGTTCCCATGCCCGGCCACTCTCACGCAATTTATTAGCGGCTTCTTTGGGCGCGATACCGGCTTGCTCAAGGGCGATTTGATTTTTCAGGCTCGCTTCAAGCGCAAGGTCTTCGGCCAGCCGTGCGGCGTAGGCAGCGCTGCGCGTGTCGGCGCCGGCAGTCAGGCCATTGGGCAACTTACCGCTTGCAGCCCCTGCCGATGTGGCCAGACGCTTTTGGACGGCGGCAAGTTGCTGTTCGAGCGTTTGCTCGCGGCCGATGTTCAGCATGGAATCCCACGCCTCCTTGGCGCCGTCGCTTACCCGTTTCCACGCCTTTTGCAAACTGCCGAGATTCTCTGTAACTTTGCGGTTGCCGCCTCCTGCGCTGCCTTCATGCGGATAATCGACTGGATCATCGGCTCCGCGTCGGCTGCGGCGCCGGCCAGCGCGGCGCGGTAGCGCAACACCTCTTCCGCAGACTTGCCGTGTAGCGCGACTTGCTCGCGCAGGGCCGACAGAAATCCATCCTTATTCGCCTGGGCCTGTGCGACTTGGCGCTGCGCCTGAGCCTCCAGGCGTGTCGATTCCGTAATAGCCTCATGCGCCGCGCGCATGTTTTGCAATTGCAGAATCAGCGGACCGGCCGCCTCAGCGGCGCCCGCTTGTGCAGCCCTGTAGCGCAACACTTCCTCTGTCGATTTACCATATAACGCGATTTGCTCACGCAGGCCGGCGACGTACGAATCCTTGCCAGCCTGGGCCTGCACAACTTCCCGCAGGGCCGCCGCTTGCGCGCGCGCCGCTTCCGCTGCTGCCTGCTGGGCTGCTGCGGCGGCCTCGGTTGATGCTTTTGCCCGCAGTTGGGCGGCCTCCGTCTCGCGCAATTGTGCAATCAACGGAGCCAGCTTCATCATGTCGGCGCCGCGACTGCGGCCCAGCTCTTCGAAATATTCAGCACCCGACTTTTTGCCGGAGATCAGGGCGGCATTCGCCCGCTCTACCGCTCCGGCAATATTCCGGGTTGCAGCATCAACACGATTAGCGGCCGCTGCCCCGCCGTTGCCGATGCTGTCGAGCGCGCCGCCGCCTTGGGTGCGCAGGCTGTCGAGCGTGCGGCCGGTGCGCTTGACGGCGCCATCCACGCGGTCGAGGCCGGACTCAACGCCACTGGAGTCAACCGCCAACTCAATGGTCGCGCCGCCAATCGTATTTGTCATAAGGTTCCAAATGCAAGAACCGCCCGAAGACGGTTATGTTTTCTGATGCATACACGCCAGGGCCGCGCTTTCCATTATCTGGATGTCGCGCTCCAATGCGTCGTATTCAGCGGGCGCCAACGAGAGGCGATCCATTTTTCGATACACAACGTTGTAATCAAGGCCAGTTGCGCCGCTCATGACCTTGGCTTTGAAGGTTGGGGATGCGGTCAGGCTGAATTTAGGTTTGGTTGCCATTTTGTACTTTCAAGGGAAGAAAAAGACCCGCAAGGTGCGACCAAGCGGGCGGTGCGCAGGATGCGCAAAAAAACAGCGGTTAAGCTGGTTCGGTTAAGGCGAGAAGTGATGGCTGGATCTGTCCGCTGATCTGATTCAACTTTTCCTTCAGCGGATGTTTCTTTTGCTTGTGCTCGCTCAGTCCTTTGCCGCAGAGGCTGGCGAACTTGTCTTGTGCGTCGACGGCGGCCTTGGCTTCGAACCATGCAAACATCAGCGACCTAGCCGGCGCGACTTGCGCCTCCAACTGGTCGAGAACCCACGTTCGGAACTCGGCGCCCTTCTTGGTCCGTGCAAACATGCCGATCAGGTGCGCGCCCCGAAGGCTGAAAACGCGCGCTTCGGCCGTAATCCCCGAGAACCCCGAAACGGGGGTCACGATGAGATCGGTCATTGATGGCCGGAACTCTTTGTCATGCAGTTGATAGAGACGAGAAACTTTATCGCTCCGGCTGTAGCCGAGCGCGGCGGCAATATCGGCAGCCGTGAGCCACGATTGCCCGTTGCGCTCGATGACGCGGAGCTTGTGTCCATCGAAAATCAATTCATTCATTTGAAGCCTTTCGCTTGGTGCCCATCGGGCGTAAAAAAATGCCGCTACGATTGCTCGGGGCGGCATTGGGAGAACAGCTGGTGCGGCGGTGGATCAGTAGCGGACCGGGCGCCCTTGCAGGCTGAAGGTCGATTTGACGGCCATGATCGAGTTCTTGGTCAGCGACGGCGTTTCGTCCAGGGAGACGATGCCGTTGTAGAGGATGATCGAGTTGTTCGGCAGGGTGACGACCAGTGCTCGCGGGCTGCGCGTTTCGGCGGCCGCTTTTACGGCAATGAAGCCGGCCAGCGTCGGATCATCGGCGATGGAAATGGCGATCGACTGCGCGCTTGCCTGGGTAGGCAACTGGGTCGAGAAGTCGTTTTCCAGCAGCGACACCTCGGTGAAGCCCATTTCACCGCCCGAGCTGGTGGTTTCCAGAATCTGCGTGATCTGGGTCAGCGTGTTGATCTTGCGCACCGAGCCGATGCCGCCGCCTGGCGTGTAGGTCGTGGTGTTGGACGAGTCCAGCCCCTCCAGCGCAAAGGTACCGGCCGCCGACAGGCTGACGCGGTAGATGCGATTGTTGATGCGGGACCAGCCAGAGGTAACCTCGACCAGGTCACCATTGGCCAGGCCGTGGGCGGCTGCGGTGAGAACGGCCGGGCTGGCATTGCTTGCCGCCGTGATGGAAATGGCCGGACCGTAGACGGTGGCCAATTTCAGCGTTGCGCCATTAGGCAGGGAGATCGACATATTTAAAGCCTTTCCGGTCGCTTGACCGAGAGTAGTAACCCTCACGGGCGTAAAAAAACCGCCCGAGTTTCCTGGGACGGCTCAAATGAAAAAGGCCAGCGGATTAGGCTGGCCTCTGTAAATTCTGCTGTTTGCTTAATCGACCTCGATGACCTTGCTCAGCACGGCCATATTGCATTTCTGCTCAGCGATCGATGTTGAGCTGAACCCGCCGTTCATCAGGGCGTTGACCTGCGCGGTGAAGTAAATTAGCGATCCGTCGGGCCGCGTCACGCGATAGCTGCATGCCGAATCGAGGCCGATGACGGCGCGCAGCACGTCCTGCCCAGCGTCAGCGATGCGGATTAGTTCGACTTGCAGCGACAGCTCAGCCAGGCCGGACATGGCCTGGTATGGCCGGATCAGGCCGATGTAATTTCGCGTGGATGTGGCGTACTGCGTGCCGAGATCGCCCACGACCTTGACGCCTTTGATCTGCGTGTAGCTCAGCGCGGCGAACCCGGCGGCGGTCACGTCGGTAGGCGTCGCCCGCGATACGGCAAGCGTGCTGCCAGCGAGGGGGGTAGGCATATCGTCAGATCCAGAGGGAAAAATCTTGCATGGTGCCGCGCAACTTCGTTTCGTCGTCGTAGGTTGCAATAGCGGCCCCCAAGACGGTCGGCTGCAGGGCGATCAGCGTGCGTAGAGCGTCCTCAACAGCGCCGCCCATGGCAGTCGCACGGGTGCGCGTATCGGCCCACACGTTGATCTGCATGCGGGCGTTCTTCTTCGCCGGAATGGTGCTCTCGACGAAATTGACAGCATCGCCCCCTACCTGCTGGTACGTGATGTACGGGCGGGCGGTGTTCTCTGGCGCCAGGTCGGGATAGACACGATCGGATATGCCACCCAGCAGCACCAGATTCATCATGGCCTGATGCGCAGCGTCGATACGGGCGCGCATCCAGGCATCGAAGCCGATCGCCTCAGCGGCATGCGCAACGCCGGCGCGGTGACATACCCATGCGTCATACGGCATGCCCTGTAGTAGCGGGGCCGTATCGCGCGCCCAGGCGGAGACGCTGAGATCATTCGCAGCGCATGGTGCGGCTGCTGACAGCGTCTCGCGCGGCACCAGCTCATACTCGGCCAGCACCAGGTCGACACCGTCAGCGTCTTCCGGGTGGTACTCGCACTTCACTGTGACGATCTCGCCAACAGCGCAGCGCAGCTCAAACGAAACGCAGTACTTCGGCAGACCGAGTAGCGCGATCAGCTGCGGGCCCAGCGTCCGGACTGTCATCAGGTTGTTCATGGGTTGCTTTCAATTGGTGGCGTCGGCGGCACCATCCACGCGGTGGCGCTGGCGGTGCACGCTGGGCAATGAGTCAGCGCCTGCAGCAGCCGGCGTGCCTCCTCTGCTTGCTCCAATTGCGCGGCCAGCTGGTCGATGCGGCGCATATCACCCGCCCGGCCGGCGCGAATGATCTCGTCACGCCAGTGCAGTGCTCGCATTTGCAACCTCAAATAAAAAGGCCGCTGTCGCAGGAATGCGGGCAGCGGCTAAGCCAGGGATGGCGGAGAAAGTGGAGTTCAAAACAAAGAAGCCCGCGACCGTAAGGTGGCAGGCTTCAATATTTTCAGGCGCACGAAGCCCCGATGAACGAATCTTACATGATCCGAAGGGCGAGCGCAACAGTCAGCATGCGACACGCGCCTTGAGGATTAAGTACAAGCTGTGGACCGCTTGGGCGAAGATGGTGTCGAACTGGGCGCGCCAGACGCCGCGGGTATTAAGGCCGAAATGGACCATTACCGCTTCTCGCTGCATCACCGACAACTCCCATACCGCCGTCTGCACTTCCCGCACCAGGCGTTTATTCACCTCGATCTCCATGTCTTCGAAGGAGTGGATGCGGGCATCGGGTGCGCCCACACATTGCCGGGGCGCGCCTTCAGCCAGCGGCTCACTGGTTCGCATCCAATCGGCCCAGCTGTCGAGCAGCAGCAGCACGTTATCGTGATGCTGTTCGAGCACCGTGCGGTGGATTGCCGGCGGCATCGACAGCGCGCGCGCTATGGGCGCTGGTTGCGGCGGCGCGGCCGCAGGCTCGACATAGTCGTCAAATATAATATCGGCCACTGGTGCGCTCTTGCCGGCCCATCCCAGCGTAATTTTTTCTCGTTGCATTTCAATCCCTGTTTGGCGTTGCTGGAAGTGTTCTAACCGATGATTCACAATAATCATGAACATGAGGAAATATGCGGCGTTGCGGGGTGGTCTTCGCCACTTTCCCGCCAACGATTTCGGTCAATTCCTCTTAATCGCCGTGGCAGCCGCTTGCGCCATCATGTGCAGCTTTGCATTGAACCAACGGCGAATGCAGTACGACCGCGCCACGCTGATCACCGTGTAGATCAGGCCCAGCAGCAGGTTATCGCGTGCGGTGATGTGAAAGCCAAACAGCGGGAAGATCAGCATGTTGGCGGTGAAGTTGATGGCGAAGCCGATCACCACATTGATGATGGCCTCGATCAGCGAACCGAGCCGGGTCTGGTTCATGGCTGCAGTTCCTTTGTCGGGCGATCATCACCCTCTTGATAGTTGGTCGCATAGAGCGTGAGCATGCGCAGATTGCACATGGCGTGCGCTAGGTGAGGCAAGCCCGATTCGGCGTCGCACTCCTCGCCGGCCTGCCATGCCGACATGTGGCGCATCAGGCAGGCAAACGGGATCGACCAGGCCATGCCCTTGGCCCAGTTCCAGGCCGCGTACTTTTCCTTGCCGTAGGCCCACACGCGCGCCTCGTCGGCCATGGTGGCCAGTGGGATCAGGGAGTAATCCGGCTTGCCGTAGTTGAAGCGCGCACCGCTTCCTCTTGCCTCACTGGTCACATCGCCGACTCCCTGGGATGCGCTCGTCACCTCGCCATGCGCTGCATCCGCACCCGCCCGATATTGGGCACCTGCACGCTCGGCGATAATGGAGAGGCATGCTGAAACTACGCTGCGGATGCCAGGAACATTGGTGGCAGATACTTGCAACTCAGGAAAGCCGTTCACGCTGGGGAAGGTGTCGATCGCGTTGGCATGCAACGCGCCTACGAGATCAGCGTCAGTCAACTCATCCAAAATCAGAAAGCTTGGGTTTGCGCCCAAAAGATGGCTCATTGCGCTTGCTCCATAAAAGTGATTTCGCCGGGCTGGCGCGGTGTCGCGTCGCCCATCAGGTAAATAATTGTCGAGATCCCGCCGCCCTGCACCTGGGGATACATGCTGTGCAGGTGGTGCTGCTTGCCGTCGACCAGCACGGGCTGGCAGGTATAGAGAGCGCGCAGCAAGGCACGGTCTCGCTTGTAGGCCGCCTCGGCCGGCGTTTCCGGCGCCGGCACTGGGTTGCGGGCGCTCAAGGCGTCACCCGCACAGCACGGCCGCCGCGCCACCGCCAGCCTGGTGCGATCTGGTTGCGATTGAACCGCTCGCGGCGCTGTTTGATGGTCAGGCTTGGCCATGGCTTATCAATGCCATCGCTGAAATAGCCTTCGGGCACGCATTCAGACCAGTAGTGGGTCTCAATCCACACGCTGCGGCAGCACTGCTCATCCCACTCGCGACCGTCTTGCGTGCTCGACCAGCCTCCGAACACCGGGCAGCCATCTATGCCGATCCCGTCTGCGCCGCCAGCCGGATGATCCCAGCGGTCAGACTTGTAGACCTTTTGCGTGTCGCCATGGCTGCGCAGCAGCTGCGCCGCGCGCTTCGCCTGCTTCTTGTAGATGCGCGGGTTCATGCTGCCACCTCGCGCAGGACGCGATCTTGAGGGTTCAATTTATTCTCCTGGGGTTGGTGCTGCTGGCGTCGATTCGGCGCCCGAACTGCCATCAACTGATGACTGATGATAATCATGGATGTCTGCATTCATGCGGGTTTGCGGGTTGGCGCTCGCCACTTTCTCGCCACGCCCGAAACCGATTTTCTCGGCGATTTCGTTCTGCGCCTGCGCCGCCGTCTCCCGGTTTTTCTCCAGGTAGGCCATGGTGGTCATCGGCGACTTGTGGCGCATCACCGCCTGGATGGTCTGGATCGGCACGCCCTGCTCCGACAACATCGTGGCAAACGTGCCGCGCAGCCTATGCGGGGTGATGCCCTTGATCTTGCAGCTCAGGTTGGCGGACTTCATGGCCTTGCGGGCGAAGCCCGGCGGATGCTGCTGGGCGCCGCCGCGCTTGCCGGCGATCAGGCCCTCCACCTGGCGGTGCGGCGCCAGCTGCTCGACCAGCCAGGCCGGGACAGGCACGGGCTCGGCCTCGCGGCCCTTGGTGATGCCGGGCGTATAGGTGGCCCGCTGCCAGTCCAGCCATTCCCAGCGCGCGCCGGCCGCCTCGGACTCGCGCAGGCCCAGGCCGAACATCAGGCGAATGGCCGTGGCCACCGATGGGTCCGCGCGCGTCACTTTATCGACAGCGGCGAACCACTCAGCCACGGCGGCTATAGGCAGGATCGAGCGTGGGCGCTTTTGCACCTTCAGCATGCGCACCTGCCATGGGATCGAGCGGATGATTTCGCGCTTCACTCCCCAGTTGGCGATCAGCTTGAGCACGCGCAGCCAGTGGTTCGCGCTGGCCGGCCTGTGGTCGACCATGTGCAGGTTGCGCGCCAGCTCGACGTGGCTGGTGGTGATCTGGTTCAGCGGCAGATCGCCCAGGTCGTAGAAGTGCAGCCGGGCGGTGGTCTCGACGCTGCGCTGGTGTGCGGCGCTGCTGATCGGGCCATTCACCTCCAGCCACTCCTTCGCCATGGCCGACAGCGTGGGCACTACTTTGCCGCCATTGGTCAGGATCAGCGCCTCGTCGTACGCGCGCTGCGCCACCGCGTTGGCTTTCGTCTTGCTGCTCTCGCGGGTGCTGCGCTGCACGCGCGCGCCAGCAATCTGGAAGCGGTAGTGGTAATTCTTGGCCTTGCCGGCCCGGAACAGGTGAAAACTCATTCGTGTCTTTCAAATAATGCCAAGGGCAGTCTTGGCGTTGGTGATCTGCATCGCGTGCAGCGACTTATCGCCTTTCGCCAGGCGCGCCATGATCTTTCGCGCCCACGTTTTGTGATCGAAATGCGTTGCCCGCGCCGACTTGGTGACGCCGCTGGCCTCCAGCTCGGCCAGCATGCGGGCCGCATCTTCGCGGGAGAGGCTGCCCTTGCCCGGCGCCGGCAGCGCTGGCGCAGGCGCCGGAATCTCGGCCCATTCGCCGCGCGCCAGCTGCGCGCTCAGCGTGGCCGCCCAGCGATCCTTGACCTGGCCGTACGACTGCGTCATCAAATCGCGTGAGAGGAGCGTGGCGGCCCAATAAACTGCTGGGTGCGACCACACCCCTACCTCCCCCTTTCGGCGGGCTTGTATACCCTCCACAGCCTCGTGGTAAGCCTGTGGCGCGTTGGAGGACGGCTTGCAAGCTTGGATAAACTCTGCACACGACGGTGGTTTCTGGTGATGCAGACGACACGCTTTCAGGCCGACAGCGACGTCCTTGGGGCTGATGCCTTCTTCCTCGAAGGCCTCGACCCATGATTCGGCCCAGTTCCGCAGGGCGACTTCGCTGGCGAAATTGGATGCCCACCAGTGCGGGTACGCACCGTCCAGGCGGTTGTACAGGTGTTCGATCATCGACACCTTGAGGGTCGGATGCACCTCGAACCAGCGCGAGTCCGGCGCCGTGCTTGACTGGCCCAGAAAGCAGCTTTGGCTGCCGGCAGTTGCAAGGGCGCTCATGCTGGACTCCCGGGAGCTGTCCGGCCGCGATTGACGAATGCGGTCGGGTCAAACTTGGCCGGGCGGCCACTGGCGACGCCGTGCGGCGCACCCAGCTTGGCCCAATCGTCGCGGATCGCGTTCTGCAGCGCCTGGTCCCAGTCTGCGTAGGTGTAGCCACTGGCACGCGCCTTGCCGACGAACGAATCGAAGTGCGCCTGCAGGTTCGCATGGCCCTTGGCCTCGGCCCAGGCCCTGACTGCAGCGGAGATCGTGAAGTCGGATGGCAGCGGCGTCTTGGTTGGCTTGCGGGCGTTTTTCGGCGCGGTAGCGGCGGCGGCCGGCACGGTCGCGTGCTCTTTCTCCTGCTCCTTCTCTTGTTCCTGTTCCTGCTCTTGTTCCTGCTCTTGGCTTGCAAGGGGCTTTAAAGGGGCTTGCAAGGCAGGCGATAAACTGTCGTCCGCGCCCCGCTGTTTCGTCATGCAAAAAGCCAGGGCGTAATGGCCGAAGAACCGCGCCAGGAATGGGTTTGCGGGCAATGCGTCGTACTCGTTCTGCACGCCCTTGATGCGCAAATCCTTACCGCTCAGCGCATCAGCGATCTGGTACTTTGCCATTTCGATGACCCATACCATCTCCGACGCCTCGTCATATTCACAAAACCCGGCTTCGACGGCTCTTGCAAGCCCCTTCGCAGCCCCTTCCAAGCCCAATCCCGTTTCATGCGCGATGAACATTTGAGGAGCGTAGTACAGCCCCAACATGTTGGCGTGCGGCGACGTCATCAGGTACAGGGCGACAATCTGCGCTTCTGGACCCGCCGCGCGCAGCTTTTTGCCGGTGGCACCGATCCAGAACTTGGGGCCGACCTTTCCGTAGTCACGCATCGGCTTTGCGGCCAGGTGTAACTGGCGCCTCCATTGATGTGCCATGTTTCAGCATGTGATCTCCAACCTTCCATCCAGCCATGAATGGGGACGGGGCGTGACCGGCGGGCTGGATTCGCCAGGTCGCAGCTGCGCAGCCGCTGCCCCGTTTGAAACTTGCTCCGGCACGAAGTCCGGGAAATGGGTGGGCAATTCCTGCCGCGTGTTAAATTGCCAATTCCACTCAACAATTTACGTAAGGAACTACCCATGGACTACAACAAACTCTTATTTGCAAACGTGATGCGTGAACGTGCAACTCAATTTCGCAACCAAGCCTCGAAACGTAGGCGCCACGAATTGGAGACCTCGGGGTTAAATGCTTTGACCGTCGAGGAAGAAATGATCAAATGGCAAAATGAAACGCCTGGTGATGAATTTATCGAAATGGCATTGAAAGAAGTTCAGGGCGTAGCAGCAGTCATTGATCGCATCGCGAAGTAGATAAAAAAGCAGAAGTAGCAAGCAATTGGGTTTGCTCCTGCAACTCCGTCCGCATCAGCGCCAAGATCGCGACCACATCCGATGTGCTGTCGACGACAGGCGCTGGCGTCGATATGGCCAGCTCTTCACATAAATCGGCCGGATAGGGAAAGCGCTTCAGCTTGCCCATTAGCCGGCGGCATGCTTCTTTCACCTGCTCGTCGGTGTATGGGTCGAGCTGGTCAGACCAGGTCTTTACCAGCGCCAGGTAATCCTCGCGGCCATCAATACGGCCAGGCATTGGAAAGACCCTGGCGAAATGCTGCAAAATTTCATCCATCAACGGAGTAGTAATTGCCATGACACACCCTTTAAAAAAAATTTCAGCAGTTGATTTTCAAACCGCACACAAAAAGAACTGCTCAGGATGAAACTTGTGCCAGCCAAAGCTGGCATTTATGGTCCTATGGTGGTTTGTCCGACTTCGCCATCACTACATCGACAGCGAAGCGTAGGCTCACCAGGTTCTGGTGGTTGCGCTTACCGGCTCCCCGCCTGGCCGGATCGCCCGGCGGACCCCGCTGCGCCATCAGCGCGCGGTCGCTCTGGCGCCACACGCAGGCCGCCTGGATCATGTGCTCTTCCGGCGTCAGCTTCTTCACTTCGCTCACGTGCTGCCTCCTCATTCGGTACCGGCACGGGCCGGCTTCTTGGTCTGATTTCGTACATTGGTCTTGCCTCTATTCCGTTAAACCCGCATGTGCATCTTGGGGACAACGCCGTAGTTCGGACGGCATGGCAGCAACTGGGTCCTGCGCCGCCCGTCACTGGGCCCTTCGCGGTGACCAGCAGGACGGCTACCATGAGGTTGCTGTCGCGCCCAATGCAACAAGCTCTTGCGGGCCTGGTCGCTGCGCGTGACTCCAGCTGCGGCGCATGCCTGCAAGATCGTTTTCTCTTCCTCTGGGTCAAGGTAGGTCTTCAACAGCTTCGTGCGAGTGATGCTCATGGGGGTTTCCTTTAAAAAGTGAATCGGACTTACGGGGTAAAAATGGTCGTGTTACGGCTTTGAATCGGGCGGCTGGTAACTGGTCGGCAGCACGACGGAGTGATCCGGTACCGAGTCAAAGATGTTGTTGGTGGATGGGGGTTGGCGGCCGGAGCGGCCTAGCGGTGGTATCGGATCGGTAGCGCGACTTGCTTGACGGCGCTTTTGCTCCCCAAATGTCGGCGGCAGCAACTCAAAGCGCGTAACGGCGCCACCAACGGCAGCTTCAACGCTTGCGCATCGCTCTGTAGGGGGGTGGCCCCTCTTAATCCACTTGTATACAGCCTGAAAGCTAACACCACAGGCGTCAGCTAAAGGGATTGCGCCGCCAGCTATCTGCACTGCGCGCTCAATTGGGGTGGGTTTTTTAGCATCCATGCACAATTAAACCACAGGTTGAAATTTATTTCAACCCTAGGTTGGTTGATTTTCAACCATATTCAACCGATGATTGAAAAATGAATGCATTAGGACAAACAATAAAATCAAGGCTCTCCGCGCTGAGAAAAACGCAAGGGTGGCTTGCCGAGCGGGCCGACGTTTCCCATAACGCGGTCTCGAAATGGATCAAGACGGGAAAAATTTCGCGCGAAAATGCAGTGCTGGTCGCACAGGCCTTGTCTTGCAGTGTTGATGATCTACTTCTTGGCGAGGGTGAGGACTTAATTCCGACGAGAAGCGCTGAGGGGCAACCGCGCTCACTCCTGGAAAATGAAAATGAATTCGACCAGAACGTCAAGCCCGCCCCGCTTGGTACTCGCGCGATCCCTGTGATTTCAGCTATCCAAGCCGGGGCCATGAGGGAGATTACAATGCCCTACGCTGCCGGAGCTGGCTATGCGACGATCTATGTTGATGACACCTATTCTCAGTGGGCCTTTGGTCTTGAGATTGAGGGCGACTCAATGCTGCCAAAATTTGAGCCTGGCGATATTGTTATCATCGAGCCAGAATGGACGCCAAGGCCAGGGGAATACGTAGCCGCAAAAAATGGCAAGCAAGAAGCTACGTTTAAAAAATACCGCCAGCGTGGGACGGATGCTGCTGGCAATGATATCTTTGAACTTGTTCCGTTAAATGAAAATTATCCCATTGTGCGCAGCGATGAAACCCCTCTTGCCATCATTGGTGTGATGGCCGAATATCGACAGAAGGCTCGAAAGCGGTAGTGATAGTTGGCGAGTTTACCTGTTATTAACTTGAAATACACTCGTGCTGCGAAATGGCACGCATTTTTGCCTAATATGATTGGAAATCATGGCCTTGATTGCCTGCCGGGAATGCTCAAAACAATATAGTGACTCTGCCAGCGCCTGCCCACAATGCGGCGCAAGGGTTAAAAAACGAAGGCTTTGGATATGGATTCCGCTTTCCATTCCTATTGCTTTTATATTATTCGCCGTTCTCCGCACACGCGCCCCGGACGAAGACGAGAAGATTCGCGCTCGCGATGCTATTGATTTGTGCTGGAGCAAGCAAAAAACCAAATCTTTCGATCCGTCGACCGCCCAATTCGTAGCGCGCGCTTGCGAAACGATGGAAGAAGATTTTAAAACGAAATATCACGTAGCCCCGTGAAGTCGTTACTAGAAATGAAGCCACTCACGCCAGCCAAGAGACCGCCCAGCGACAAATCCACCCATGCCCCCGCCAGCCCGCCGCGCGCGGGCTTTTTTTACACCCTCTAGACCCGCCTCCACCACAGGCCAATGCTCAGCATTTATGCGATCCTGCGGGCGATTCGAGCCAGATCGACCGCCACCTTAATCCGCCCCATACCCACTCTCACGGCAGCCGGTTAGCAGCCCCAAGAACCGCGCCAGCGCGCCTATCTCGCAGCATGAATCCAAGTAACTGACGCGCTCTACGCGGCGTCGGTTATGACCTGACGCATAGCGCCGCAGTCGTCACATCGACCACGCATACCTGGGCCACTCAACGCCTTCTTACCTCCCTGCTCACCTTACTCTTCGTTGGTTTCCCCTTAGATACTACGTAGCGTTTGCCAGCTCCGACTATGTGGACTCGCGCTGCCCGGCGTGATTTTGTCCGAGCGTCCGGGCGCTTTTGATGCGACCGGAGAATGATCTGACAACAATTCAACTTTAGGTTGACTAGTAAATTCAACCCGTGGTTTAATATGATCATCAAAAGCAAATACAGGAGTACAAAATGTCCCCAGTAAAACTTCAAAAGTCCCTCGCCAGCACGCACGCAGCACCAACAACGTCCTCCCATAGCGCCACCGTCAAAATCCCCTTCCTCACCTGCGCTGAATGCAACGCAATTATCCAGGCCAATGCCAGCGATCGGCCCGGCGCCGCGCCAGCTTTGGAAATCGACCTGATCGCTGACAACCTGCTCGACGCCGAACTGTGGCCCGAAGACAGCGAGCTCGTCGCCGAGATCCGCGCCATGTTCATGCACAACTGGGGCATGGATCAGGCCCAAGCCGACGCGCGCATGTCTCGCTTCAACTTCAAGGCCGCCCTCACCGCATTGGAAGGCGGTGCAGCATGAAATTCAACTCCTACATCATCATTGCCGTAGCCATCATCAGCGGCATCACCACCAGTCTGGCCATGAGCCTGGGCGATATCGAGCCTGCGCTGAGCGCCGCCATCGTGCTGTTCTCGGTGCTGGTCCTGGGATGGGGTGCTGGCCGCATGTCCGGGCGCGCCGAGATCGACCGCCTCACCTCTATCGAAACCGGTCGCCGCATACAGGCGAACTGCCATGTCATCACACGCAACCGTCTGGAAGCTGACCTTGAGCAGATGCAAGGCGCGAAAGGCGGTGCGGCATGATCACCAGCAGCCAACTCGATATCCTGCACCACACGCTGGGCGTGGACGTGCACCGGCGCGAACCATTTCGCAACCATTACGTGGCAGGCGCTGGCCACTATGCTCAGCAAGACATCGAAACGCTGGTGGGCGCCGGCATGATGGCCGAGGGCCGCCGCCCTGCCTTTCTGCATCCGGCCGACCAAGTGTATTTCGTGACCGACACCGGGCGCGAGGCGGCGCTCGATCTACTGCCGCTGCCGCCAAAGCGCACCCGCTACCAGGAGTACCTAGATTCCGAAGTATGCGAATCCTTTGCCGAGTGGCTTGGAATCGAGGTTCCGTGCGTGCAATACCGCTATGGCCTCGGCAATGAAAAAACACAGATGCGCTACTACCGCATCTTTCGCGACTGGCGTCCCACGGTCTACGGCGACTGGGCGCCAACGAAAAAAGCGGCAAAGGCCAGCTACAAGCAAGCGTTGAACCAAGCGCGCGCCAGGCTCTCGGGTGAGGTGCGCGCATGAAACGCGATCTCTTCTCAATGAGCCTCGACTTGGGCAACGAACTGATCATCGACAACTTCGCCGGCGGCGGCGGGACCAGCACCGGCCTGGAGCAGGCATTCGGTCGCCCGGTCGATATCGCCATCAATCACGACCCGGAAGCGCTGGCCATGCACGCGGCGAACCACCCGCACACCACGCACCTGTGCGAGAGCGTATGGGACGTCGACCCGATCAAGGTCACGAACAATCGCCCCGTCGGCCTTGTCTGGCTGTCTCCGGACTGCAAGCATTTCAGCAAGGCCAAGGGCGGCAAGCCTGTCGAGAAGCGCATCCGTGGCCTGGCCTGGGTAACACTGCGTTGGGCGGCCAAGTGCAAGCCGCGCGTGATCATGCTGGAAAACGTCGAGGAGTTCAAAACGTGGGGTCCGCTGCTGGTCGAGGCCGACGGCAGCGCCAAACCGGACCCGGCGAAGAAGGGCAAGACCTTCGATTCGTTCATCCGCCAGCTGCGCGCGCACGGCTACACCGTCGACTATCGCGAAATGCGCGGCTGCGACCACGATACGCCTACGATCCGCAAGCGCTTCTTCCTGGTGGCGCGCCGCGACGCCATCGCCATCAAGTGGCCAGAGCCGACGCATGGCGCGCCCGACAGCATCGGCGTGCGCGCGGGCAAGCTGCTGCCGTACCGCACGGCAGCCGAGTGTATCGACTTCAGCCTGCCGTGCCCATCGATCTTCGAGCGCGACAAGCCGCTGGCACCTGCCACGCTGCGCCGCATCGCCAAGGGCATCATGCGCTACGTGGTCAACGCGGCCGATCCGTTCATCGTCGGCGCCGGCGGACCGGCCCGTGCCGGCGAGCCGCGCCCGACTGCGCGCCCGTTCGGCACGCTCCTGGCGCGCAACGACAGCTATTTCTGCGCACCCACTATCGTCCCGGTCACTCACCAGGGCGGCGACCGCACCGAATCCATCGGCGAGCCGTTTCGCACCATCACTGGCGCGCACCGCGGTGAGAAGGCGCTGGGCGTGGCCACTCTGGTGCAGGTGGGCTACGGGGAGCGCGAGGGCCAGGCGCCGCGCGCGCTGGACATCGAGAAGCCACTGGGCACGGTGGTGGGCGCGGCCGCGAAGCATGCGCTGGTCGAGGCTGAGCTTGCGCCATTCGTCATGACCAACACTACCGGCCACCCTGGCGCAGGCGCCAACATGCCGGTGCCGACTATCACCGCCGCGGGCAATCAAGCGGTGGCCACGGCATTCCTGGCCAAGCATTACACGGGCGTCGTCGGCTCCGACTTGACCGATCCTATCGGCACAGTCACCGCATGCGACCACCACAGCCTGGTGACGGCCTTCTTGACCGAGCATGCCAACGCGAGCAATCAGCGCGTGATGCCTGCCGACGAGCCGTTGCGCACCATCTGCGCCCAGGTCAAGGGCGGCCATTTCAGCATGGTGTCGGCGCACATCACGAAGTTCCGCACCGGCGCCACCGGCAGCGCGATGACGGAGCCGCTGCCGACGATCACCGCCGGGCCGAAGGAAAAGCCCGCCGGCGCGCCGCATGCGCTGGGCATCGTCACCAGCAACCTGGTCAAGCTGCGCGGAACAAGCACGGCGGCCGGTACCGACGAGCCGCTGGGCACGGTCAGCGCCGGCGGCCAGCACCATGCCGAGGTGCGTGCGTTCCTGCTGAGTTATTACGGTACCGACCAGGCGCCGGAGATCGACGGGCCGCTGGCCACCGTCACGAGCCGGGACCGCTTCGGCCTGGTGACGATCCACGGCCAGGACTACCAGATCGTGGATATCGGACTGCGCATGCTGCAACCGCGTGAACTGTTCCGTGCCCAGGGCTTCCCCGACGACTACATCATCGGTGACGACCCGGCGCAGGGCCTGAAACTGACGAAGAGCGCCCAGGTGCGCATGTGCGGAAATTCAGTCTGCCCGCCTATGGCCAAGGCGCTGATCCTCGCCAACTTCGCGCACGAGCGCGAGATTGCGAGGGTCGCATGATGTACGACCTCGCCCGCGTCGAACGCCAGCACCAGGCAAACAACAAGGGACCAGTGTATTCGTTGATCCGCAAGCGCTGCGCCTGCGGCAAGGCCAGCACCGCGCGCCAGCTGCGCCAATACGGCCGCTGCATAGTCTGTGAGCGCAAATCTACAACATCACCCGGGAGATAACATGGGAGCATTTTGTGTATATGGAATCAGCCGCGGCGTCTGTAAAGCAGCGGCATCGAAGAAGCAGCCGTTTGGCGAAGGTGAAGGCGCGAACCGCCGCAATTACTCGCCTGCAGAATGGGGGGCAAGCGGGACGCCCTGGCGGAAAAAATGTTTAAGGATGCTACCCGCCGCGTGAAGGTAAGCCCTGAGCTGGACACGCCACAGTTTTGCGCTGACTGGCTGGCGATCAGTCCCGGCGAAGTTCGGGAGGCGGTAGTCATGGTGCGCGGCCCAAAGGTCGACAAGAACGGCGCCATCGTGAAGCGTGGCGGGGCAGTGGTCGAGACGTGGCTTGAATATGCCGCCGAGTGCGTGCGCCGCAATATCACGGCGGCCATATGACCCAGCTTGCGCTATTTGAGGTAGAGCGCCGCGATGGTCGCATCGTGCGCTGGGAGGCGGCATTTTCCAGTGTGGTCGAGGCCGCCGTAATGGCGGCCTTCGAAGACCGCCCGAATGAATGGCTGCGCTTCAGTGACTGCAGAAAAATAACTGAAAAATACCAGATCAGCTTTTGCTTTGGCCATGTTCTCGGTCAACTCAGCCGGCGAGGCAAGATTAATGCGAAAAACATTTATTGCGGCTCTGATCATCCAGGCAAAGCCAATTATCTCGGCTTCAACACCGTGTATATGCTTGAAAAAGGATCTGCATCATGACGAAGCGCATCACCAACGACCACTGGTGCGGCGACCGGGGCGAACCGCTCAACCCGTCAACTGTGCGCTTCAAAGCGAAGGAAGCGCATGCGCCAAGCTGCGAAGGCTGCCTGTTCGAGCGCTCCGTGGGCGTGTGCTCGAGCGCAACGGCGCTGGCAGTGGCCAACGACCAGCCGAACTGCGAAGACCGTTCGCCAGGCGGCATGACCTACATCTACGTGCTTGACCGCAGTGACCCGCGCCAGCTCGACCTTATTAAGACCCTGCAAATGGAGAACGCATCATGAACACTACGCCACAACCTGTCGAACAACGCCTGTACAAAATCAGCAGCGCCATGGAGCGCCTGGAGGTATCCCGCGCCACACTGTACCGCATGGTGTCGCGCGGCCAGCTGGTCCTGGTCAAGATCAGCATCGGCGCCAGCCGAATCACGTCGGAAAGCCTGGCTTTGGCCATGAGGGGAAGAAAGCCGGGCGAATAAAGGCCGTGTATGATGCGGCAAGAAGCACCCCAAAGTGGCTCATCAACGATTTGTAGCTAGAATTGTAGCTAGATCGTTTTCCACAAGATACGAAGCCTTGAAACCCGCATAAAACATGACTGTAAATCAAATAATGAAAATTGCCACCTGGAACGTCAACTCGCTCAAAGTGCGCCTGCCGCAAGTGCTGCAGTGGCTGACAGACAACCCGGTCGACATACTCTGCTTGCAAGAGACCAAGCTCACGGATGACAAGTTCCCCGTCGCCGAGATCGAGGCGGCCGGTTACCAGGTGGTCTTCAGCGGCCAGAAAACCTACAACGGCGTGGCCATCCTGTCGAAGTTGCCTATCACCGACGTGGTGAAGAACAATCCCCTCTATGAAGATGCGCAGCAGCGCATCCTGGCCGCGACTATCGGTGGCGTGCGCGTCGTCTGCGCCTATGTGCCGAACGGCCAGAGCGTCGATTCGGACAAATACGAGTACAAGCTGGGCTGGCTGTCCGCCCTGCACGACTGGCTGGCCGAAGAAGCGCTGCAGCACCCGCAGCTGGCCGTCGTGGGCGACTACAATATCGCACCCGATGACCGCGACGTGCACGACCCCGTCGCCTGGGCCGGCCAGGTGCTGGTCTCGGACAAGGAACGCGCCGCCCTGCAGCGCCTGTTCGACATCGGCCTGACGGACGCCTTCCGCCTGTTCGAGCAGGCGGAAAAAACGTTCAGCTGGTGGGATTACCGCCAACTGGGTTTTCGCCTGAACAAGGGCTTGCGCATCGACCATATCCTGCTCTCGCCAGCCCTGGCGGGCCGCTGTACCGCCTGCGTGATCGACCGCGTGCCCCGCAAGTGGGAACAGCCGTCCGACCATGCACCGGTTGTGGCCACCATCGATTAAGCGAGGCGGGCATCATCGAAGGTGGACCAACGCAAATGGGAACAGCCGTCCGACCATGCGCCCGTCATCGCCACCATCGACTAATCATTCAAGAACGCCTGACAGAAGCGTCGCGAGCGGAAGGGAGAGGTGGCCGAGAGGTGCAGCCGTGCTCGAGCACGGTGAGCATCGCAGGCTACCTATACCGACGCGCAGCAGCTTATGTTCCGCGTTCCAATAGTACCTGCGCATTGACTGCCGGTACCGGCGCAGAAAACAGATAGCCCTGCGCATAGCGGCAGCCGTTCGCCTGCAGCAGGGCGAACTGCTCTTCCGTCTCCACGCCCTCGGCCACGGTCGACAATTGCAGGCTGTCGGCCAGCGCGATGATGGCCGCCACGATGGCGCGGTCTTCCGCGCTGTGTTCCAGGTCCTTGATGAAGGCACGGTCGATCTTGACCTTTTTCACGGGGAAGCGCTTCAGGTAGGCCAGGCTGGAATAGCCGGTGCCGAAATCGTCGATCGACAGGCGCAGGCCCATGCCATTGATCTGCCGTAAAATCTCCAGGGTATGCTCGCCGTGCTGCATCAGCGCCGTCTCGGTGATCTCGAATTCCAGCAGAGCCGGATCGATTCCCGTTTCCCGCACCACGGCGCCGATGGCCGCCACCAGGCCCTTGTGCATGAACTGGCGCGGCGACAGGTTTACCGCCAGGGGTACGGGCTGCAAGCCTTGACGCTGCCAGGCCATGCTTTGCTCGCATGCCTGGCGCATGACCCATTCGCCCACCGGCACGATCAAGCCATTTTCCTCCATGATGGGAATGAAGCGGTCAGGCAGCACCAGGCCATGACCGGGACGGCGCCAGCGCAGCAGTACTTCCATACCATGCAGGCGGCGCGTGGCGATATCGATAATGGGCTGGTAAAACAGTTCGAACTGCTGCAGTGCCAGCGCCGTGCGCAAGCTGCTTTCCAGGTCGAAGTGCAGGGCCGCCGCCTGGTTCATCGTCTGCGTGAAGAACTGGTAATTATTGCGGCCATTGCCCTTGGCGTGGTACATGGCAGCATCGGCATGGCGCATCAGGGCGTCGACATCGCCGCCATCGTCCGGATACAAGCAGATGCCAATCGACGGCGTCACATGCAGCACATGGCCGTCGAGCGGAAAAGCGGGCGTCAGCGCCTCGATGATCTTCTCGGCCACGCGCGCCGCCTCGTCGTTGTCGCGGATGCCAGGCGCCAGCACGACGAATTCGTCGCCGCCCAAACGCGCCACCGTATCGCTGGCGCGCACCGCGCGGCACAGCCGGGCAGCCACTTCCTTGAGGAGCAAATCGCCCGTCATGTGGCCCAGCGAATCGTTGATGGTCTTGAAGCGGTCCAGGTCGATGAACATCACGGCCAGCTTGCGCCCGGAGCGCTGCGAGGCCAGCATGGCCCGCTCCAGGCGGTCCGACAACAGCGCGCGGTTCGGTAAACCCGTCAGGTTGTCGTGGTAGGCCATGTGATGCACGCGCGCCTCGGCCTGGCGCCGCTCGACGATCTCGCCCTGCAGCAGCAAATTGGCGCCGGCCAGTTCGGCCGTGCGTTCGTGCACGCGCAGCTCCAGTTCGTCGCGCGCGTGGCGCACCGCCTCGGCCGCCTCGCGGCGCGCCGTCACATCGTCGACCAGCCACACCGAGCGACCGTGCGCATGCGCCAGGTCAAACGGCCGGCCGGACAGCCGCGCCCAGAAACGGCTTCCATCCTTGCGCACCAGCTGGTATTCCGACATGTGCACCCTGCCAGCCGCAAAGTCGCGCGCCGTCTCGCCGCGTGCCGTCTTCCACGCGGCCACGTCCGGATACAGGGCCTGCACCGACAGGCCGTTGATCTCGCCGGGACCATAGCCGAAAAGCTCTTCCATCTTGCTGTTGGCGCGCAAATTGTAGCCGCCCTCCACCACCGAGATGCCCAGCACGGCGCTGTCGAGGATGGCCTGGTTTTCCAGCAGCGCATTGCGCAAGGATTCTTCGGCGCGCTTGGCTTCCGTGCGGTCCTCGATGATCCAGATGGTGCCGGCGGCGGGATCGTCCGGATTGACGACGTAGGCGATCAGCTGCGCCCACAAGGTGCTGCCGTCGCGGCGTATCATTTCCACTTCCGTCTGGAACGGCTTGGCCACCGACAGGAAGGGAAAGGCCGCCGCGCCCAGCAAGTCGTAGGACTGCTGCGACACGTACAGCGCGCGTCCGGGCAAACCCAGCGCCTCGTCGCCGCTGTAGCCGAACATCGCGGCAAAGCCCAGGTTGTAGCGCGTGATCAGGCGGTTCTTGGTATACAGGATGCTCACCGAGGCATTCGTCATGATGGCCGCCACCTCCATCTGCGCCTGGCGGCTGTCCGTGACGTCTTCGAGTATCCAGATCGTGCCCTTCTCGCTGTGCGCCTGGTCGACGGCCTTGGCGCGGATGCGGCACCAGAACAGCTTGCCATCGCGGCGGCGGAACAGCGCTTCATCCCGTTCGTACGGCAAGCCCTGCCCCAGCAGCGGCGTGGCTTGCGCGCCAAACTCCTCGTAGGCGGCAGGCGAGGGAAACAGCGCGGCAGCGGGCAAGCCCGTCATCTCCTCTTGCGCGTAGCCGAACATTTCGGCGAAGCGGGGATTGCAGCGCAGGACCAGGCGCGAACGCGAAAACAGGATGCCGACGGAGGCATTGTCGAGGATGGCCTGCTGCTCCAGCATCAGCTGGCGCGTGGCCTCCTCGGCAGCCTTCTGCGCACTGCGGTCGTCGAACAGCCAGATCGTGTCGCGCAAGCCGCGGTCGGTCTGGCTCTCGGGGTTCAGTACATAGCCATACGCCAGCGCCCAGAATGTGGAGCCGTCGCGGCGGCGCATTTCCATCTCGCCCTGGAACGGCTGGCCGCGCCGCAGCAGGGGCGACGCTTGCCGCACCACGTTCTCGTAAGCCGCGCGCGACGGGTAAAGGTCGGCGACGGCCAGGCCCACGCCGCTGTCGCCATCAAAGCCGAAGCATTCGGCAAAGCGCCGGTTGTAGCGCAGCACGCCTTTCTCGCGCTGAAAACCGATGGCCAGCGGCGCGTTATCCATCACGGCCTGCATTTCCAGCATGGCGCGGCGCAACTGGTCTTCATCACGCCGATGGTCGCTGATGTCCTCGATAATCCATACGGTACCGTCATGCGTATTCAAGGGATCGACGGCGCGCCCGTGCAGACGGCTCCAGAACAGCGAGCCATCCTGGCGCCGCAATTCCAGTTCCGTGCGGTAGGGCTTGCCCTTGGAGAGCAGCGGCGCCGCTTCCAGCCCCAGGATGCGGCAATGCTCGGCGGAGCGGTACAGCACCGCGCCCGGCATGCCCGTCAACTGGTGGCGCGCATAGCCGAGCATCTCGGCGGCGCGGATATTGCACTCCTCGATGAAGCCGCCCCTGGAAAACACGATGCCGACGGCCGCGCTTTCCAGGATGGCCTGTTGCTCCAGCAAGGTCTTGCGCAAGGCTTGCTGGTCACGCTGCTGCACGCTGATGTCGGCAAACACCAGAGTCGCGCCCGGCAAGCCATCGCCCACCGGCAACGGCTTGGCCCATACCTGCACGGCGATGGCGGCACCCATTCCCTCCAGGCTGCTGTCCCAGTGACGCTCGCGCCCGGCCGCACCCAGCGCGCCACGCAGCATGCTGGTGCTCGACGCGCGGTAGGCGTCCGTAAAACAGTCGGCCAGCAGCCGGCCCGACACATCCTTGCCCAGCAAGGCATTCAAGGCGCCATTCACCGCGACCACCATGCCGCAGGCATCGCAGGCGCAGGCGGGCAAGGCGATGAGTTGCAAGGCATCGGCGATGATATCGGGACTGGTCGGCACTCGGTTCATGGACGCCATGGATGGTTAAAGGCAAAGTGAACATACGCCTGGGTAAAACAATCTTCCAAGCATCATGGTGCTGTTAGATCATAAACCAGTTTCCGGCGGTTTTTTCATATTCCTTATTGGCAATATCTGAAACGCCACAGACCACTTGCAACACGCCCGTTGCAAAGCCGTTGCAAGGCAAGAAAATGAAACAAATCGTTTAGAATAAAGCATGCGCCGCCCTCCCCAACCTCCGCTCGACCACCGCGACAAACCCGTCATCTGGACCGTCTCCGTCTCGCGTTTGTTCGACCTGTTCCGCGACATCACGCTCGAATACGACGACCTGGCGACGATTGAGCCGATCAACCTGGGCTTCGACGACGCCGTGCGCCACATCCGCGAACGCATGGCCACCGAGCGCTGCGACGCCGTCATCGCGGCCGGTTCGAACGGTGCCTACCTGAAAGGCCGGCTGTCGGTACCCGTCATCATCGCCAAGGCCAGCGGCTACGACGTGATGCAGGCGCTGGCGCGCGCGCGGCGCATCTCGCCGGACATCGGCGTGGTCACCTACCAGGATCCGATGCCGGAACTGGCCGAATTTGCCGCCACCTTCGGCTTCCAGATTGCCCAGCGCACCTATGCCACCGAGGAAGATGCGCGCGCGCAGATCAACGAACTGAAGGCAGCCGGCGTCAAGGCCGTCGTCGGCGCGGGCCTCGTCACCGACCTGGCCGAGGAGGCGGGACTGGCCGCCGTCTTCGTGTATTCGGCCACGGCCATCCGCCGCGCCTTCGACGACGCGCTGGAACTGGCGCGCCTGACCCAGATCGAATCGAACCGCGGGAGGCGCCCTGTGGTGGCCGACACTTTGCGCGCGCGGCACGGCCTGCACGATTTGCGCGGCGAATCGGAAGCGATGGAAACGCTGCGCCAGTCGGTGGTACTGTACGCCCGCTCGCCGGCGACGGTGCTGATCCAGGGCGAAACGGGCAGCGGCAAGGAACTGGTGGCGCAGGCCATCCACCGCGAAAGCCCGCGCAGCCTGGGCGCGAACCGGCCCTTCATCGCCATCAATTGCGGCGCCATCGCCGAGTCCTTGCTCGAATCGGAGCTGTTCGGCCACGAGGATGGGGCCTTTACGGGCGCACGCCGGGGCGGCCATGCGGGCCTGTTCGAGGCGGCCAACCATGGCACGCTCTTCCTCGATGAAATCGGCGAAATGCCGCTCCCCCTGCAAACGCGCTTGCTGCGTGTGCTGGAAGAGCGCGAAGTGGTGCGCGTTGGCGGCACGCGGCCCATCGCCATCAATGTGCGCATCATCAGCGCCACCCACTGCGACCTGGAGCAGCGCATTCGCGAAGGACGCTTCCGCGCCGACCTGTTCTACCGCCTGGCCGTGCTGCGCCTGCATTTGCCCGCCTTGCGCGAACGTGCCAGCGATATTCCGGGCCTGGCCGAGTGGTCGCTGAAGAACGCGCTGGCCGCGCTGGGCGCCCGCCCGCACCCCAACCTGCACGCGGAAATCGTCGCCTGCGCGCCGCTGCTGCGCCGCTACGACTGGCCCGGCAACGTGCGCGAACTGCGCAACCTGGCCGAGCGCCTGGCGCTGTTCCTGGCCGCCGAACCGCTGCAGGCGCTCACGCCCGCCTTTGTGCTGGGTGTGGCGCCGGAGTTGGCGCAAGGCGCCGGCCCGGCCACGGCTTTGCCGGCGCCGGCTGCCGCCATTGCGCAGCAGCGCGAGGAGGAAAGCGCCAGCGCCGTGCTGGCGCGCTTCGGCGGGCGCCGCGATGCGGCCGCAAGCTACCTGGGCATCAGCCGCACCACCCTGTGGCGCCGGCTGCGCGCCGGCTGATTTTTTCAACCCTACCCAAAACACCATGGACGACTGGCCTCACCTGCACGATTTATGGCAGCGCTGCACGGGACACGGCGGCGCCACCGGCAGCGGCGCACTGGCGCGCGACCACCTGGATATCAAGGCCCTGTACGCACGCGGCATTTCGATGGAAGACACGCTGCACTTCCTGTATCAGCAACGACCGACCCTGCAGGCCTACACAGACTGGATCGCCGCGCGCACGCGCCCACGCCCGGCACACGCCGCCAGTCCCCATCAGGACGTGCTGTCCGCCGCCGAGCTGCGCCATTTCGAGGAGCACGGCTATCTGGTGCTGCGCGGCGTCGTGCCGCGCGCGCACTGCGCCGCCGCCCAGGCGGCCATCTGGGACTATCTGGGCGCCAGCCCGGATGATGCGGCATCGTGGTACCAGCCGCACCCGGGCAAACGGGGCCTGATGCTGCAGTTTTCCGACCATCCTGCCCTCGAGGAAAACCGCCACAGCGCGCACATACGCCACGCCTATCAGCAGCTATACGGCACCGGCGCCGGCATCTACGCCAGCATCGACAAGGTGAGCTTCAATCCGCCGGAAACACCGCAGCACCGCTTCGTTGGCAGCGCCCTGCACTGGGACGTCAGCCTGCAACAGCCGATTCCCTTCAAGCTGCAAGGCATGCTGTACCTGAGCGACTGTCCCGCGCAGCACGGCGCCTTTCACTGCGTGCCCGGCTTCCAGCGGCACATGGCCAACTGGCTGCGGCAAGTGCCGCCGGGGCGCCAGCCGCGCGAATGGGCCATCGAAGACTTGCGGCCCGTGCCCGTCGAAGGCATGGCCGGTGATTTCATCATCTGGCACCAGGCCCTGCCCCATTGCGCCACGCCCAACCGCGGCCCGGCGCCGCGCATGGTTCAGTACCTGACCTATCTTCCGGATCACCGCCAGGATCAGGATGTGTGGCTCTGAACCACTCATCCCTCCCTGCTGCCGCTCATCCCGCGGCACTGGCGGCCGCTTGCCTGCGCCGCTAGCATGGCCGTCAAGGAGGAGTACCCCATGAAACGAACACTGCAAACATGCATCTTGCTCACCACCGTGCTGCTGGCGGGTGCCAGCCAGGCCGCCGCACCCAATGCCTTCACGGTCGACGTCACCGGACAAGGCCGCCCCCTCATCCTCATTCCCGGCCTGGCGTCCTCGGGCGAAGTCTGGCAAGGTACGGTGGCGCGCCTGTGCGGCCCGCAAGCCGCACGCCAATGCCACGTGCTGACACTGGCCGGCTTTGCCGGCGTGGCGCCCATCGCAGGCGACTTGCTGGCGCAGGCCGAGCAACAACTGGCCGACTACATCGGCACCCAAAAACTGGGCCAGCCGGCCATCATCGGGCATAGCCTGGGCGGCTTCCTGGCCCTGAAAATGGCTATCGACCATCCGGCACAAACAGGCAAGCTGGTGATCGTCGACTCGCTGCCGGCGCTGGGAGCGACGCAACTGCCGTCCATCACGCCGCAGCAATTGCAAGCCATGTCAACACAGATGCAAGCGGCCATGCGCGCGCAGGATGCGGCCAGTTCCAGCGCCAGCCAGCGCCGCACCGTCACAGGCATGGCCAGCGCGCCGGCCGACGTGGAACGCATCTTCGGCTGGGGCCAGCGTTCGGACCGCGAAACGGTGATCAAGGCCATGGGCACCCTGCTGGCCAGCGACCTGCGCCAGGACGTGGCGCGTATTTCCTCGCCCACGCTGGTGCTGGGCACCTGGATCGCCTACAAGGACTATGCGCCGCGCGCCGCCATCGAAGCGACCTTCCAGCAACAGTATGCTCAGCTGCCTGGCGTAAAAGTCACGCTCGCCGACACGGCGCGCCACTTCATCATGTACGACCAGCCGGACTGGATGTATGCGCGCATCGAACAGTTCCTGGACTAGGCCGTGAACGCGCCCTTGCACCGGCCGCCACTGCTGGCCAGGATCAACTGGTACTGGACCTTCCAGCTGGCCGGCTGGGGCGCACTCACCTTGTTCAATAGCGTGTATGGCGGCTCCACGCTGCTACGCATCGTCGTGACGATTGCCAGCTGGGGTTCCCTGGGCGGGTTGCTGCTGTCGCACCTGTGGCATGGCGTGCTGCGCCGGCACGGCTGGGCGGCGAACGGCTTGCGCTGGAAACGCATCGTGCCGTCGCTGATCGTGCTGGCCGCCATCCAGACGGCCAGCGTGACGGCCGCCTTCCACGTCATGTATCCGCCGGACACCATCCGCGGCATCGCCTGGCTGCCCGGCGCGTTGCTGTTCTGGTTCGGGGTATTCCTGACCTGGACGGTGTTTTACTTCACCGCGCTGTCGCTGCGCCGCGCCAGCCGCTTCGAGGCCGAGGCGCTGCGCCTGGAAGTACTGGCCAAGGATGCCCAGTTGCGCGCCCTGCAGGCGCAAATCAATCCGCATTTTTTCTTCAACAGCCTCAATAGCGTGCGCGCGCTGATGTTCGAAGACCGCGAGGCAGCCGCGCGCATGATCGACCAGTTGGCCAACCTGATGCGCCACGCGCTGCAGTCCAGCCAGCACGCGACCGTGCCGCTGGCGGCCGAACTGGACGCCGTGCGCGCCTACCTGGCGATCGAACAGAGTCGCTTCGAGGAACGCCTGCGCGTCAGCTTCGACATCGCCCCCGGCATCGATCACGTGCGCGTGCCGCCCATGGCCCTGCAAACACTGGTGGAAAACGCCGTCAAGTATGGCGTCGAAACAAGCGCCGATGGCGGCGACATCCGCATAGCAGCGCGGCGTTCCAGTCCTGCCGACGGCACCACCATGCTGCAGATCGATGTGGCCAACACGGGCGCCTTGCGCGAGCCAGGCAACTCCACCTGCGTCGGCTTGCGCAATGCGCGACAGCGCTTGCAGCTGGCCTGCGGCGAGTGCTCCAGCCTGGAACTGCGCGAACAGGCGGGCTGGGTATACGCCACCATCCACCTGCCGGAGCAAGCATGAACGGTCAACCACTCAAGGTACTGCTGGTCGATGACGAGCGCCTGGCGCGCGCCGAACTGCGTCGCCTGCTCGCGCCGCATGTTCAGCAAAGTGCTGTGGAGATCATCGGCGAGGCGGCCAGCGCGGCCGACGCCGTCGCGCAGTTCGACAAGCTGCGGCCCGACCTGCTGCTGCTCGACGTGCAAATGCCGGGCGGCTCCGGTTTCGACCTGCTGGCCGCGTTGGATGATGCTCCCGACGTCATCTTTTGCACGGCCTTCGACCAGTACGCGCTGCAGGCGTTTGAAGTGAGCGCCCTCGACTACCTGCAAAAACCCGTGCAGGCGGCGCGCCTGGCGACGGCGCTGGCGAAGGTCGGCGCGAGGGTGCGGGCGGCACCGTCGCCCGCGCCGCGCAAGGTATTCATCAAGGATGGGGAACGCTGCTGGTTTGTGGCGTTTGACGATATCCGCCTGCTGGAATCGGAAGGTAACTACACGCGCGTGCATTTCGGCACGCAGCAGCCGCTGATGCTGCGCTCCCTGAACCAGCTGGAAGAGAAGCTCGATTCCACCCTGTTCTTGCGCGCCAACCGGCGCCAGATCGTCAACCTGGCGCAGGTCGCACAACTCGCGCAGAATGCGGCCGATGGTCTCGAGCTGCGCCTGCTGGACGGCAGCCTGATCGAAGTGTCGCGCCGCCGCGCGCAGCAGTTCAAGGCTGTCACCGGCCTGTAGCCCCCTTACTTCAGCGCGGGTATCGGCTGCGCCTGGAAGGCGGGACGCGGCTGTTCCTTGAGCTTTTTCGCCAGCATGTCGAGCGCCACTTCCAGCTGGCGGTCGGCACCATGAAAGGTGGCGTGCGGCGGGTTCTCCACCTCCACATCCGGCACCACGCCCACGCCTTCGATCAGCCACTGGCCATCGATGCCGAACTGGCCATTTTCCGCCACGCGCGCCATGCCGTTATCCAGCAGGCGCGCATTGTCGCTGAGCCAGACGCCCGCGCCGGCCGTGCGCTTGCCCACCAGCGGCGCCAGGCCCAGGGACTTGATGCCGGCGGCGAAGGTCTCGCCATCCGAGTAGGTCAGTTCATCAACCAGCACCACCAGGTGGCCGCGGAAGGTATTCTGCATGTTCGACGACGGCTGCACGCCCGGCGGTGCCCAGTAAGCCCAGGCCTTGCGCAGCAGTTTTTCGATGATCCAGCTATCGATATTGCCGCCGTTATTGCGCCGCACGTCGATGATCAGGCCTTCGCGGTTGATGTTGGCGTAAAAATCGCGCGCGAACGAGGCGATGTCACTGGGTCCCATAGCACGCAGGTGCAGGTAGCCGATGCGTCCCTGCGAGGCAGCAGCGACCTGCTCGGCGCGGCTCAATTCCCAGTCGCCATAGCGCAGCGCCGTCTGTTTCGCCATGTTCACGGGCGTGACGATGACGGCGCGCGGCGTGCCCCCCTTGCCATTGCCACGCTTGACCTGCAACAGCACCTGTTTATCGGCCTGGTTCAGCAGCAGGTCGCTGATGTCGCGCGCGGCCAGCACATCCTTGCCATTGACGGACGTGATCACGTCGCCCGCCTTCACATCCACGTCGGGCCGCGACAGGGGCGCGCGGGCCGAAGGCAGTTCCGCTTCGCTGCGGTAGACATGCTCGACTAGGTAGCCGTCGCTGGTACGCGTCAGCACGGCGCCCAGGCCCGCCGGCGTGCCTTCCTGTTCCGTGCGGCGCAATTCGCCGGGACGGATCTGCGAATGCAGGGCGCCCACTTCGGCCACCATCATGCCCAGCACGTCATTGAGCTCGGCCCGGTCCGTTACCCGTTCGACCAGCGGTGCATACTTGTCGCGCGCGGCCTTCCAGTTCACGCCGCGCATCTTCGCGTCGTACAGGAAGTCGCGGTGCAAGCGCCAGGCGTCGTTGAACATCTGCTTCCACTCCAGGCGCGGATTCGACACAAACGTCCAGTCGTCGACTTTGACTTTTGCCTTCGACAGGTCGGCCGGCAGCTTGGCGCCCGCCTCGATCACCAGCATCTCGCCCGGGCCGGTGGCGGCCGCCGTCCTGTAATACAGGTGTTTCTTATCCGTCGCCAGGTCGAATTCACGCACATTGGCCACCAGCAGTTCCGGCTTGGAGCCGGTATTGCCGATGGCGAGGGTCTTCAGGCTGGACTTGTTCTCGCCGCTGTCGCGCTCAAGGAAATACAGGCGCTTGTCATCGGCGGCCAGCGCGCTGTAGTTGCCCGCCGCCAGCGGCACTTCATACAGGCGCTCGGCCAGACCCTGGCTGACGATGGCCGGCAGCGCGATTGGAGCTTTCTTCACGGCCGTCTTGCCACCCGCCTTCTCCAGGGCCTTTTCTGCCGCCTGTTCGGCCGCCTTTTCATCGTCCGTCTCGGCCGGCTTGACGCCCGGGCGACTCAGCTCATCGTCGGGCTGGAACGGGAACCGGTTGCCCGGCTGCAGCGCCAGCGCATACACGCCGATGCGCTTGTCGAACACGGGGCCCATGTTGCGGTCGCCCCATGGCGAACCGTTGGCCAGCTGGAAATTACGCGCCGACAGGAAATACAGCCAGCGCCCATCGGGCGAAAACACGGGCGAACCGGACGTATAGCGGTCGCTGGTGACGAATTGCAGCTGCTTCGATGCCAGGTTGTACAAGCCGATCTGCTCGCGCTGCTCGTTGCTGGCCACGCGCACGATGGCCAGATTGCGGCTGTCGGGTGACCATTGCACTTCGTCGTGCTTGTCCACGCCCGCCTTGCCTGCGTCATCGATCAACTGGTTGCCCTTCGTTGCCAGGTCCAGCAGCCAGAAGCGGCCTTTTTTATCCGTGTGCGCCAGCCAGCGTCCGTCCGGTGACGGATACAGTTTCCAACGGTGATTATCGCCCTGCGTCGTCAGCTGCTCGCCCTTGCCCGAGCCATCGGCGGCGTACTTCCAGATTTCGTTTTCCCCGCTCGTGTCGACGATGGCGAAGACGGATTTCTCGTCGCTGGAAAAGACGGCATCGCGCGCCCTCGCCCCTTCGGGAATGGCGATATCGACGCGGCGCAGGCTGCCCGTGCCGGCGATGCTGACGCGGCCCCTTGCAGTGAGAATGATGCGCTCATCCTTGCCCGACACCTGGACATTGCTCAAGGTATCGAGTGGCGAGCGGATCTGGCGCGCGCGCTGCTGATCGAAATCGGACACGAGGCTGATGGCCAGCGGCTGCGAAGCGCCTGTTGCAGGAACGTTCAGGTCCAGCACGTGCAAATCGGCGCCCAGCTGGTAGACGACCTTGCCATCGCCCAGCGCGGCATTGCGCACGTCCCACTGCGTGTGGCTAGTCAGGGCGCGGCGGTCGGAGCCGTCGGGCAGCATGCTCCATAAATTGTCGCTGCCGCCCGCGTCGCTAATATAGTAGACACGGCCCTGCCACCACATGGGGCGCTTGTTGTTACCCGCCAACACGGCAGGCTCCGTATGCATGCGCACGGCTTCGCCCTTGCCGCCCAGATCATAGCGCCACAGTGTGGCGTGCGCGCCGCCCCGGTAGTTGCGCACATTGTCGTTGGTCATGGCCAGGCCGAAACGCGTGAAGAACAGCATCTTGCCCGCGTCGTCGAGCACGGCGTCGTTGGCGTCAGCCACGGGAAACACGCGCCGCGTCTGTTTCACGGGGTCGATGGCGGCGACGATGCGGCGCGAGGCGGGACCATCCGTGTTTTGCGTGCTGACCAGCACCTCGCCCTGCGCCGTCCAGCCCAGCACCAGCACGCCGCCATTGTCAAAGGAAATGCGGCGCGGCAAGCCGCCGGCCAGCGGCATCACATACGCTTCCTGTGCCCCTTCATAGGCGGCGGAAAACGCCAGCCACAGGCCGTCGCGCGAAATAGCCGCGTTCGTTTCATAACCAGGATGCGTGGTCAAACGCTGCGCTGCGCCACCACGCACACTGCTTTTCCACACATCTCCTTCAGCCGTGAAGACGACAGTGTCGCCGCGCACGGCGGGGAAGCGGAAATAGCTGCCGGCAGGAGCGGCGGCAGCGGCGGCGTTGCCCAGCAGGCCGGCGGAAAACAGGAGGGAAACGAGAGTGCGGGAAATTTTCATTGAGCAATCTTTCAAGAGCCAGGGACACGAAACGATGCGGGGCATGGCCGACACCGGGATCCCGATTCTTGCATAGCTTGTGCAAAAGCAATACCTATTTTTAAACAAGGTTATTTTAACAACACTTTCCTTGACTGATGGTATGCACGTAAAAAAACCCGCGCCACTTGCGTGGGCGGGTTCTTTTTGAAAGCAGCCAGGCTGCGCTTATTCCACTTCCACCGTTTCCGGTGCAGCTGTCGGCGCCGCGTCTGGCGGTTCCGGGAATTCCAACAAGACCTGGTCCTTGTCGTCGAGGTCGACCGTGACCCGTCCGCCCGTGACCAGGCGGCCGAACAACAGTTCGTCAGCCAGGGCCTTGCGGATCAGATCCTGGATCAGGCGTGCCATCGGCCGCGCGCCCATCAAAGGATCGAAGCCTTTCTTGCCAAGGAAAGCACGCAGCTTCTCGGTAAACACGGCTTCAACCTTTTTCTCGTGCAACTGTTCTTCCAGCTGCATCAGGAACTTGTCGACCACGCGCAGGATGATTTCCTGGTCCAGCGCGCGGAAGCTGATGGTCGCGTCAATACGGTTGCGGAATTCCGGCGTGAACATGCGCTTGATGTCGGCCATCTCGTCGCCTGCCTGCTTGGAATTGGTGAAACCGATCGAGGCTTTCTGCAAGCTTTCCGCACCCGCATTCGTCGTCATGATGATGATCACGTTACGGAAATCGGCTTTGCGGCCATTGTTATCCGTCAAGGTGCCATGATCCATCACTTGCAGCAGGATATTGAAAATGTCCGGATGGGCTTTTTCAATTTCATCGAGCAGCAAGACCGCATGCGGCTTCTTGGTGATCGCTTCCGTCAGCAAACCGCCCTGGTCGAAACCAACATAGCCCGGTGGCGCGCCGATCAAACGGCTGACCGCGTGGCGTTCCATGTATTCCGACATGTCGAAACGGATCAGCTCGATGCCGAGGATGAAGGCCAGTTGCTTGGCCACCTCGGTCTTGCCGACACCGGTAGGACCGGAGAACAGGAAGGAGCCGATCGGCTTGTCCGTCTTGCCCAGGCCAGCACGCGCCATCTTGATGGCGGACGCCAGCGCGTCGATGGCTGGATCTTGCCCAAACACCACATTGCGCAAATCGCGGTCGATCGTCTGCAGCTTGCTGCGGTCGTCCTGGTTGACCGTTTGCGGCGGAATGCGCGCGATCTTGGCAATGATGTCCTCGATCTCGGCCTTGCCGATGGTTTTCTTTTGCTTCGACTTCGGCAGAATGCGCTGTGCCGCGCCCGCTTCATCGATGACGTCGATCGCCTTGTCGGGCAGATGGCGATCGTTGATGAAACGCGCCGCCAGTTCGGCCGCCGTCGACAGGGCCGAGGCCGAGTATTTCACGCCATGGTGCTCTTCGAAGCGCGATTTCAAGCCGCGCAGGATCTGCACGGTTTGCTCGACGGTCGGCTCGTTGACGTCCACCTTCTGGAAACGGCGGCTCAAGGCATGATCTTTCTCAAACACGCCGCGGAATTCCGTGTACGTTGTCGCGCCGATGCATTTCAGCTGGCCATTCGCCAATGCCGGTTTCAGCAGATTGGAGGCGTCCAGCGTGCCGCCCGAAGCCGAGCCCGCACCGATGATGGTGTGGATTTCGTCGATGAACAGGATGCCGTTCGGATTGTCCTTCAATTGCTTCAGCACGGCTTTCAGGCGCTGTTCGAAGTCACCGCGATATTTGGTACCTGCCAGCAAGGCGCCCATATCCAGCGAATACACGACGGCATTCTGCAGGATTTCCGGCACATCGCTTTGCGTGATGCGATAAGCCAGCCCTTCGGCGATGGCCGTCTTGCCCACGCCCGCCTCGCCGACCAGCAAGGGATTGTTCTTGCGGCGGCGGCACAGGATCTGGATCACGCGGTCGACTTCTTCCTCGCGCCCGATCAGGGGGTCGATCTTGCCTTCGGCAGCGGCCTTGTTCAGGTTTTGCGTGAACTGGTCGAGCGGGCTTTCCTTCGGCTGGCCATCGACGGGCGCTTCTTCCACGCCTTCGGAGGCTTTCGCGCTTTCCGTCGACTGGTCCTTGCGCACGCCGTGCGAAATGAAATTGACCACATCCAGGCGCGTCACGCCCTGCTGGTGCAGGTAGTAGACGGCATGCGAATCCTTTTCGCCGAAGATGGCCACCAGCACATTGGCGCCCGTGACCTCCTTCTTGCCATTCGAAGCGGACTGGACGTGCATGATGGCGCGCTGGATCACGCGCTGGAAACCAAGCGTCGGCTGGGTGTCGACTTCGCCCGTGCCAGGCACGGTCGGCGTGTTATCGCCGATGAAATTGGTGAGGGTCTTGCGCAGGTCCTCTATATTGACCGCGCAGGCACGCAACACCTCTGCAGCGGAGGGATTGTCCAGCAGTGCCAGCAGTAAATGCTCAACCGTGATGAATTCGTGCCGTGCCTGCCGAGCTTCGACAAACGCCATGTGCAAACTTACTTCTAATTCCTGCGCAATCATACTTCCTCCATCACGCACTGCAGGGGGTGCCCCGCCTTGCGCGCATGCGTTAAAACGAACTCCACTTTGGTACACGCTATATCTTTAGAGAACACGCCGCACACTCCTTTGCCGTAGCGATGAACACTGAGCATGATTTGCGTCGCCGTTTCACGGTCCTTGTTGAAATACTCCTGAATGATGGCCACCACAAATTCCATCGGTGTGTAGTCGTCATTGAGCAAGGCCACCTGGTAGAGCGGTGGCGGCTTCAGCACCTGCCGCTCCAGCAGGGTTTCTGTGTCGTGCTTGGTTGCCATACGCTTATTCTAATGCTTTCACAGTGGTTGTCATGCGCAATATCTACGCCTTTCCAATTGTTTTCAATCTTACGCGTTTTCTTAATAGTGCGCAGATGGCGACCTTGCTGTCAAAATCAAGAGTTGCTTTTTTGGTTGCCGTGAAGAATTTGGCAATATCGATGGAAAAGCGCTTGACTTCATTATTTATTCCGCCAACAATGCTGTATCGACTGTTGCAGTAATGTACAGCTTGATAAGAAGTGAGACGTCGAGGAGGGGGCAAGAAGCTTCTTGCTTTTATGGCTCGTGTGATTTGTTTTAATTTTGAAAGTTCTTTTTATGGCAACAGGTACAGTTAAGTGGTTCAATGATTCCAAAGGTTTTGGCTTCATCACTCCAGATGACGGCGGCGAAGATTTGTTTGCTCACTTCTCCGCAATCAACATGAACGGTTTCAAGACCCTCAAAGAAGGTCAAAAAGTTCAATTCGAAGTCACGCAAGGCCCTAAAGGCAAGCAAGCTTCCAACATCCAAGCAGCCTAAGCATCGCCGGCCCTCAGATGTGAAAAACCCCGTCTCCTGACGGGGTTTTTTTTCGTCCGCAGGGTGCGCTGCACCCTGCCCCGCCCCTCCAGTTACATATGCTCGATCATCACCTGGCCGAAACCGGAGCACGATACTTGCGTCGCGCCTTCCATCAGGCGGGCGAAATCGTAGGTGACGCGCTTCGAGGCGATCGACTTTTGCATCGACGAAATGATCAGGTCGGCCGCTTCCAGCCAGCCCATGTGACGTAGCATCATTTCCGCCGACAGGATCAGGGAACCGGGGTTCACGTAATCCTTGCCCGCATACTTTGGCGCCGTGCCATGCGTCGCTTCAAACATGGCGACGGAGTCGGACAGGTTGGCGCCCGGCGCGATGCCAATGCCGCCCACTTGCGCCGCCAGCGCGTCGGAAATGTAATCGCCGTTCAAATTCAAGGTGGCGATGACGCTGTATTCGGCCGGACGCAGCAGGATTTGTTGCAGGAACGCGTCAGCGATGGAATCCTTGACGATGATATCGCGGCCCGTCTTCGGATTCTTGAACTTGCACCATGGACCACCATCGATCAGTTCGGCGCCGAATTCCTTTTGCGCCAGCGCATACGCCCAGTCGCGGAAGCCGCCTTCCGTGTACTTCATGATGTTGCCTTTGTGCACGATCGTCACGGATGGCTTGTCATTGTCGATTGCGTACTGGATGGCCTTGCGCACCAGGCGCTCCGTGCCTTCAATGGACACGGGCTTGATGCCCAGGCCCGACGTGACCGGGAAGCGGATCTTGGTCACGCCCATTTCATTGATCAGGAAATCCATCAATTTCTTGGCTTCGGGCGAGCCTTGCTGGTATTCGATGCCCGCGTAGATGTCTTCCGAGTTTTCGCGGAAAATCACCATGTCCGTCTTTTCCGGCTCTTTCACGGGCGATGGCACGCCCGTGAAGTAACGCACGGGACGCAGGCAGACGTACAAATCGAGCTGCTGGCGCAGGGCCACGTTCAGCGAGCGGATGCCGCCACCGACGGGCGTGGTCAGCGGCCCCTTGATGGAGACGACGTAATCTTTCAGTACGGCCAACGTTTCTTCCGGCAGCCACACATCGGGACCGTACACATTCGTCGATTTCTCGCCCGCATAGATTTCCATCCAGCTGATCTTGCGCACGCCGCCATAGGCCTTGGCCACGGCAGCGTCGATCACCTTGATCATGACCGGGCTGATATCGATGCCCGTGCCATCGCCTTCAATGAAGGGAACGATGGGATTATCTGGTACATTCAGCGAAAAATCGGCGTTGACGGTGATTTTTTGGCCGTCAGCAGGTACAGTGATATGTTGATACATCGTGATCTCCGAAGTGGGACACACCGCTGGCGGGCAACACAGGCCGGCGACGCGCTCTGCGGTTGCAGAGTTTACAAAAACAAGTCCGAACATGGCGGCAACAACGCACTTTAGCAGGGAAGGAACAGCCGGGCCATCCGCATCGCCATGCAGAATGCTGCGCCAAAGAACCTTATCGCCACACTGACTCAAGTCTTCTATAAGACATAAGACTAGCGTTTCACATTATGCACCAGTATCTTACAGGGCGCCACGCTTTTGCGGCGCCAATCAGCGGACACCATCGTTTGCATCAATTCATCTATCAGCATGCCACTCATCCTCTTCAATAAACCATTCCAGGTCTTGTGCCAGTTTTCGCCGCAGGACGGCCGCCTCACCCTGGCCGACCATTTGACCATTCCCGGCATCTACCCGGCCGGCAGGCTCGACGCCGACAGCGAAGGCTTGCTGCTGCTGACGGACGACGGCCGACTGCAACACGAGATCAGCCATCCCGACCGCAAGGAAGCGAAAACCTACCTGGTGCAGGTCGATGGTGTGCCCGACGCCGCCAGCCTGGCGCGCCTGCAGGCGCCACTGGACCTGGGCGATTTCACTACCAAGCCTTGCAAGGCCGTGCGTATCGCCGAGCCGGACTGGCTGTGGCCGCGCAACCCGCCCATCCGCGCGCGCGCCGACAAGCCGACCTCATGGCTGGCGATAACTTTAAAGGAAGGAAAAAACCGGCAAGTGCGGCGCATGACGGCTGCCGTCGGCCTGCCCACCCTGCGCCTGGTGCGCAGCGCCATCGGCCCGTTCTCGCTGGCCAGCCACCCTCTGCTACCCGGCGAATGGTGTGAAGTGCCGGCCGAGAACATTGGAAAAACGTGAGCTGGACAAGAAAAAACGGCGTCAGCACTGAATTTTGCCAATAAGCACTATTTATTTTTAGATAATGCATTAAAATCATCTCACCTTCACATGACGAAAAAGGAAAGATGATGACAAAAGCAATACTGGCACTGACCGCCTCCCTGCTTGCCGGCGCCGCACTGGCCCAATCGGGCGCCCAGGTGCACGCTTCCGCTGCTACCGATGCCGTCAAGCCGCCACCTGCATCGGCTGCCAGCCATGCCTCGGCCGCCACCGATGCCCTCAAGCCGGCAGCAGCCTCGATCAACGCATCGGCGGCGACAGATGCGGCGCGGACCAAGGCCTCGGCCGCAACCGATGCACCGCGCCTGATTCCCCAGCCGCGCAAGACGAAGCAGCCTGCCGCTGAAGCAGGCAAGCCCGTGAAATAGGCGCAGTCCCCGGGATAAGGGCAGCAACCATGTTGCTGTAACGCCACGCTTTCGGCGCCGCCAGGCAGCATGCTTGACCAGGCGGCCGCCAGCATGGCTTAATCGCCGCTTCGCTGCCACCGTCCCGCGCCATGAAAACATCCCTTCGCCGCCTCAGCCTTTCCACCGCCCTGATGGCTTGCGCCAGCATTGCGCAAGCACAAGCGCCACAAGGCAAGAGCTTGCAGCTCTCGGCCGGCATGCATTTGATCCAGGCGGAAGTGGCCGCCACGGAAGAGCAACGCGAACAAGGCTTGATGTACCGCGAAAAGTTGCCAGCCAATGCGGGCATGCTGTTCGTCTTCGGTAACCCATCGACGCAATGCATGTGGATGAAAAACACGCCGCTGCCCCTGTCCGTGGCCTTTATCGATGCCGGTGGCAAGATCGTCAACATCGAAGACATGCAAGCGCACACGCTCGACAGCCATTGTTCGACCAGGACCGTGCCCGTACGCTATGCGCTGGAAATGCATTTGGGCTGGTTCAAGCAAAAGAACATCAAGCCGGGCATGAGCATCGGCAACCTGCCCGCAGCGCGCTAGACCGTGGCGGCCGGCCGCTGTCCAGCGCGGACAGGGCCGCAAAAACAAGCGAATAAAAAATGAAAAACGCGAAAAAACCCGCCAGAATAAATCTGCGGGTTTTTGCTTTTCAACCAGTGCCAGCGTGCCGGCACAGGCAAGGCCACCGTGGTGGCTTGCCTGCTGGTGAATATTAAGCGGACAGTGCTTTCAAAGCAGCTGCCAGACGGCTCTTATGGCGAGCTGCCTTGTTTTTGTGGATGATCTTCTTGTCAGCGATACGGTCGATGGTCGACACGGATGCTTGGAAGATTGCAGCAGCTGCTGCCTTGTCGCCGCCCTGGATCGCTTTGCGAGCAGCTTTGATAGCCGTGCGCAAGGTCGAACGTTGGGACGAATTGTGTGCGTTTTGCTTAACTGCTTGACGAGCGCGTTTGCGCGCTTGTGCGGTATTTGCCATGGAATTTCCTAAAACAGGGTCAAAGTGCGTTTGCAAACATTAGTGTTTGCCAACCGGTGCGTTCTGTGCGTCTGCCGAACCATGTGTGCCAAACCAGTGCCTGTCAAACATTAGTGTCTGCGTAACAGAATTCTGTACAGCCTTCGATTATAGCGATATTTTCAAGCGGGGGCAAATCAAAAAACCGTGTGTGACGCCAAAAACACCTGGAAATGGGCCTGACAAGGGCGAATCCGCAGCGTTTGTTACCATATTTTAAGCGTTTAACGGTACAGCGGGCGGCTATAATCTGCCCCCATGAACTTGCTTAAAACCCTCGCCGCCATCTCCAGCATGACCATGCTGTCCCGTGTAACCGGATTATTACGTGAAAGCCTGTTCGCGCGCGCCTTTGGCGCCGGCGCCTACACGGACGCCTTCATTGTTGCCTTCCGCATCCCCAACCTGTTGCGCCGCTTGTTTGCCGAGGGTGCGTTCTCGCAAGCTTTCGTGCCAATCTTGTCGGAATACAAGAACCAGCATGGCCAGGAAGCGAGCAAGCAATTGGCCGACCATGTAGCCACCACCCTCGTCTGGGCAACCCTGCTCGTATCCCTCATCGGCATCGTCGGCGCGCCGTGGTTCGTGTATGCGATCGCCACGGGCCTGACCAAGGACCCCGGCGCCTTCGACGCGGCCGTGTGGATGACGCGGCTGATGTTCCCTTATATTACTTGTATGTCCTTCGTAGCCCTGGCTGGCGGCATTTTGAATACCTGGCGCGAATTCAAGATTCCTGCCTTCACACCAGTGTTGCTCAATTTATCATTCATCGCCGCCTCGCTCTTCCTCGCCCCTTACCTGAAACAGCCGATCTACGCCATGGCAATTGCCGTGTTCGCCGGCGGCTTGCTGCAGGTGGCCATCCAGATTCCTGCCCTGATCAAGATCGGCATGCTGCCGCGCCTGTCGATCAATCCCGCCATCGGCCTGTCCGACGGCGGCGTGCGCCGCGTGCTGAAAAAGATGGGGCCGGCCGTGTTCGCCGTCTCGGCAGCGCAGATCAGCCTGATGATCAATACCAGCATCGCGTCGCGACTGGCCGAAGGCAGCATTTCCTGGCTGTCGTATGCGGACCGCTTGATGGAGTTTCCAACAGCCATGCTGGGCGTGGCCCTGGGCACCATCTTGCTGCCCAGCCTGTCGAAGGCGAACGTGGATGGCGACAAGACGGAATACTCGGCCCTGCTGGACTGGGGCTTGCGCCTGACTTTCCTGTTGGCATTGCCGGCCGCCGTCGGCATGGCAACCCTGGCCACGCCGCTGATCGCCACCCTCTTCCACTACGGTAAATTTACGGCCGAATCCGTGACCATGTCGACGGAACCGCTGGTGGCCTACAGCCTGGGCCTGATCGGCATCATCCTCGTGAAAACCCTGGCGCCCGCATTCTATGCGCGCCAGGACATCCGCACGCCCGTGAAAATCGCCATCGGCGTGCTGATCGCCACGCAGCTGATGAATTTGCTGTTCGTGCCCTACATCGCGGTGGCCGGCCTGGCACTGTCGATCGGCCTGGGCGCCTGCCTGAACGCCACTTTTCTCTATTGGGGCTTGCGCAAGCGCGGCATCTACACGCCCAAGCCTGGTTGGACCAAGTTCTTCCTGCGCCTGCTGCCGGCGCTCATCGTCATGGGCGGCGTGGCCGCCTTCGGCGCACTGCGCATCGACTGGATCGCTATGCAAGCCCATCCACTGTTACGGGCCGGTGCCCTGGCCTTGCTGGTGAGCCTGTGCGGCGTGGCCTACTTTGCCACCCTGTTCCTCGTCGGATTCCGCTTCCGCGACTTCAAGCGCCACGCCTGACAACATGCCTGGGACGTTGTCACCATCACGCATGTTGTAGAAACAAAAAAAACCCGCCTCGGCGGGTTTTGTCATGCTAGCCGGGGAAAAATCAGACGGCTTTGCGGGCGCGGCGGCGTGCCGCAAAACCGACCAGCGCCAGGCCACCCAGCAGCATGCCGTAGGTTTCCGGTTCCGGTACGGGCAAGGCGGACACCGTGCCCACATATTGGCCGTTCTGCAAACCGGTCAAGCCCGAAACACGCACCTCATAGCTGCCAGCCGCCAACGGCCCCGCCCAGCTCAGGCTTTGAATGCCGGCTACCGATGCCCAGGTCAGGTCGCCATAGCCCACCAGTGTTGCGGCGAAGTTGCTGATCGCGCCTTCGGGAACGGAAAACGTTTGCAATGCACCGAAAGACGCCGACGATGGCGTCAGCAGTTTAAAGGTCCACAAATCGTCGATCACCGTATTGGCAGCGAAATTGGTGGTGATGGATGCCCGGGTATCAAAACCGCTTGGATCCAGGATACCCAGATTGTAGGTGGCCGCCGACGCGCTGAACGATGCTGCAGCCAGAATGCCTGCCGCGATAAATTTCAATTTCATAATTTAGCCCTTAAAAGTAATTTATGGCCGCCAAGTGGTGCCAGCCATCGTTTTAGTACCGAAAGTACCAAGCGGAATAGTAGCATAAAAGCATTAGATTAATTGCAAATATTTTATCTTAATTTCATTTAAAATAAGTATTTCCCATGCGAAATGGTTGCGGGCATATAGGGATTTCCCAAAGAAAATAGTTCTCTCCGTATCGCTCCACATTGACTTATAGTTACAGCAGATCGGGGGGGGCCTGCTGCGCGCCAGCCTCTTCCTGCGGCCCCCGCCACCTCGGGCGACGCGGGTTCAGGCGCTGGCGCTACAGGCATAGGCGCCGGAAGTCTTGCTGGAAAAGGAAGCTGCGCTGTCTCCCCGCAGCGGGCTCGCGCGCCTGTTAAAGGGCTTGCGCGAAGGCAGGCCCTTTTCCGCCGCACCGGAAGAGCATGGCGAACTGTTTCCCCGTCATACAGCGGCATCGTCACGGAGGCCGAGGGCAGCAGTGCCTTGTCGCGCCACCTCGACTACCAGCAGCGCATCGACACGGTGCGCGGAAAAATCGTCAGCGCCTTCATGGTCAGCCATGTGGTGTCCCGTTTTGCCGAAGCCTGCCAGGGCACCGGGTCCAAGCTGCGCCTGCCTGGTTCGTGGCAAGCGCGCGCACCTCATACCGCATGATGACGTGTCCGTGGCGAAACACTGGTCGCGCTGGCCCTACTGCGATGATCTGTGCCTTGCCCCTCGTCGCGCGAGTCTCGCCCGATATAGAAGAACATGTCAGCGATAGCATTTCAACAAGCCCAACGCAGCTGTGATCAAACAGAATCCAGGCAGGCGGCTGCTTTCCGACAGTATCATTTCAGCAACGCCATACTTTACAAAGCAATCCCGGCGCGTGCACGGCAGGACAACATGATATAATTCAAACAAATAAGTTTAGTTACTGACAAGACATTAAGCGGCACTAGCAGACCCAGTGGTGCAGGCCCCATCCATGCCTGACCTTGAAACGCACTCCCAACCTTGCTCGCAACAGTAGCCTGGAAGGGAGAGGCAACAATCGCATGTGGATACACGCGTCAAACGACGCACCCTTCCATGCTTTTTGAGAGATCGATCATGCCAACACCAATTTTCACGCCAGCCTCTTCCCGCCCCTTGCTGCTGGCCGCAGCCTTGATGCTGTTCGGCGCCAGCGCCCAGGCGCAGACGGCCGCGCCTGCGCAAAAGAATGAAAAAAATTGCCAGGCCAGCACGCAATCGGCGAATGGCAAGGCGAAAGATGCCAATCTGGACGGCACTTACAGCGCCTGCAGCCTGGCCAACGGCTTCATTGGCTTCGGCAATCGCATCAGCGACGGCCTCAACAAGACACCGGAATTTGAAGGCGGCATGTCCGACCAGGAATTCCGCAAAGTTCAATCGACCGACAAAACGCACGGCCTGGCTACGCGCCAGTTGCCCGCCGATGCTGACGTCAGCGAGCCGCGCCTGGCGCTCGCCAGCAGTGACCGTAACTATCGTGTTGCCACGCGCGATTTCGTCGCCGCCGAAGAAAACCGTCCCGTCGATGACGCCGCCGGATACCGCGGCCCGGGCCGTTCGTACAACCCGGCCCGCAGTGTCGACGACACTCCACTGATCTTCTCGTCGTCGCTCGGCGAAGGCTTGCCTGTCACTGGCGGTGGTGTTGGTAGTGGCGGCTCCGGTGGCGGCTTCACGGGCGGCAGCGTCATTCCCGTGACGCCGAACATTCCTGCCGTGACGCCGGACATTCCAGCCGTGCCGGAACCGGAAACCTATGCCATGCTGCTGGCAGGACTGGGCCTCGTCGCCCTGGCGCGCCGCCGCAAGAGCAAATAACGCAGCAAGATGAAAGAGGCCCGCAAGGGCCTTTTTTATTGCCTGAAAGAATCAGGCTTCAACGCCGGAAGCGCGCATACGGGGCGGCGAGCGGGTCGCCGATGAACAGGCCCTGGGCTGGCCACAGCACGCTGCCCCAGTACGCTTCCAGTGCCGTGCTGCCGGACAGGTAGCGGCGCAACAGCACGGTCGGATTGGGAAACTTCTGCCAATAGTTGCACGGTTCGCTGACGGTGCCATAGCTGGCCGTCGCACCCGCCTCCAGCCAGCGCTGGCTGCTCATCTGGCTACTGCCTTGCAAGTCACCGCCATACGAGGTCAGGTGGTCGGCCAGGGCGCCGGGCAGGAAATGCAGGGTCTCCAGCTTGGCCACCTTGGCCATCCCCGTCTGGTACACCATGATGTCTTTCGCCCCTTCCAGGCTGTCCGCCTTGAGGTTCTTGATGGTCAGCTTGCGCTGGAGCACGACGCCGGCCGGCGGAAAGAAAGCGGCACGGCTGTTGCGTGCCGCATCGCTGGTCGTCAGGTAATAGGCGCTGGCGGCCGGCACGGAAAAGCCGATGACCTTGCCGCGATCCACCACGGCCTTGGCTTCGTCCACGAAATCGACAGGCAAGAGCATCGACAAGCGCATGCCCAGCTGCTTGTAGGGCTGGCCCACCTCGCTGTTGAAATACGCGCTGGGCTTGCCCGGGCCGCAGGTCTTCGCACATTGATCCCCGTCATAGCCCAAGGTGAAGGCGGACGTGATGGCATTGCATTCGACGGCATATGGGGCGCTCCACACCATCAGCACGGCCTGGATCTCGGGTTTCAGCTGCGCGTCGATGCGCTCCTTCAATTGCGCGAACTGATCTACGCTGAGATTGCGCGGACGGTTGGGGATATTCACATGCACAACGTTCGCCACAGGGATGGTATGGGCCTGGCGGTAATATTCCCCCACTTCGATACTATTCGGCTCGGCATCGTTGATGACGATGGCCAGTTGCGACGGCTGCAATCGTGGCGCCGCAGGCGGCGCATCGGCGTACGCGATACCGGCGACCAGCGCCAGCGAAAAACAGAAAAAGTTACGCAATGGTGAATCTCGCCCGATGAGGTAGTATCGAAGCCGCCATGTGGCAGCCGCCAGCTGTGCCAAATGATTATAGTCCCATGCAATCGACAGGCGAAACAAAGCGCTGTCCACGTCAAGACGGGTAACCCCAGGTTTTTTCCCTATGCCCCCGTTGTCTGACTGTGCATGTATCGATCAAGTATGTTTCTTCATGAGATCCCAGCAAATGGGATTGCGGATAACAACGCCCCCACCTAAATTCATCTTATCAAATCAGACATGGGAATGCATAAATCAATTTTTTATGCTGCATTATTCTTAATTATCAATTTCCTTGTGGCATCATTTCTTGATAAGTTAGAAATACTATTCGTTGAGCACAACAATATGGATACGGTTATAATTGCTAAAATTATATCAAGCAATCTTTTATTATACTGGGGCGCACATGTCAGCATGGATGGAATTAAGGGCAGATACCTATCGTCAATTTGGCCGCAGCAGCGCGCTATTGACGCTGCAGGCTGCGATACGCAGTCGCACATTCCGCGTGGTGGCAACGGCCCGGCTATGCCAGGCAGCGCGCAATGCCAAAGGCCCGGGGAAGTTGCTGCTGCCAGCATGCAAGCTGCTGCATCGATGCGCTTCCTCGATGGCTGGCGTGGATTTCCCTTGGCAAACAAAAATTGGGGCCGGTTTTGCCCTGACGCATGGCTGGGGAATGGTCATGAGTCCTGACGCAGTCATTGGCCGAAATGTGACATTATTTCATGGCGTAACGCTGGGGCGGCGTGACCGCATCAGCGCAGATGGACAGCGCATTACGGGCTACCCCACACTGGAAGATGAAGTATGGGTCGGTCCGCATGCGATCATAACGGGCGGCATCACTATAGGGCGCGGCAGCCGCATTGCGGGCGGCGCCGTCGTCAGCGAGAACATCCCCCCGTACTCCATCGTTGCAGGAAACCCTGGGGCAATCATCAAGAGCGACTGCATTCCCGACGTCATGCATCCGGCTCCACTTGACGAGTAGTGCACCGCACAGCCCCAGGCGCCCATCAGACACGCCGATACACATCCTCCAGGCGCACGATATCGTCCTCTCCCAGGTAACTGCCCGACTGCACCTCGATCAGGTGCAAGGGCAGCTTGCCCGGGTTTTCCAGCCTGTGCGTCATGCCAATGGGGATATACGTCGATTCGTTTTCCGTCAACAAGGTCACCTTCTCGCCGCACGTGACTTGCGCCGTGCCGCTGACCACCACCCAGTGTTCGGCACGGTGATGGTGCATCTGCAGCGACAGCTTGCCGCCAGGACTGACCGTGATGCGCTTGACCTGGAAGCGTTCGCCGATATCGATGCCTTCATAGCTGCCCCACGGGCGGTACACCTTGCGGTGCTGCACATGCTCGCTGCGCCCTGCCTGCTTCAAGTGATCGACCACCTGTTTCACGCGCTGCACCTGGTCCTTGTGCGCCACCAGGACGGCGTCGTCCGTTTCCACCACAATCAAGTCCTGCACGCCGAGCACGGCCACCATGCGGCGCTCGGCGCGCACCAGGCAATTGCTGACGCCATCGAGATATACGTCGCCGCGCACCACGTTGCCGTTGGCGTCACTCTGCTTCTGCTGCACTTCCCACAGGGCCGACCAGGAACCGACATCACTCCAGCCGATGGCGGCCGGCAGCACCACGGCATGCGCCGTATGCTCCATGACGGCATAGTCGATCGAATCGGATGGGCAGGCGGCGAAGGCCTTCTCTTCCAGGCGGCAGAAATCGAGGTCGCGATAGCCATCGCGCACGGCCGCCTCGCTGGCGGCCAGCATGGTCGGCTGGAACTGCCCCAGCTCGCCCAGATAGCGTTCGGCGCGGAACATGAACATGCCGCTATTCCAGAAATAATTACCGGCGGCAAGGAACGACTGCGCCGTGGCCAGGTCCGGCTTTTCCACGAAGCGCTCGACCTTGCAGCCCACGGCCCCCGGGCTCACGGGCGCGCCGCTACGGATGTAGCCATAGCCCGTTTCCGGCGCCGTCGGCACGATGCCAAAGGTGGCCAGTGCGCCATCGGCCGCCAGCAGAGCCGCCTGGGCGATGGCCTGGTGAAACGCGGCAACATCGGTAATGACATGGTCGGCCGGCAAGACCAGCATCAGCGCCTGTGGGTCGATGGCCAGCAGAAAGTGCGCAGCCACGGCGACGGCTGGCGCCGTGTTGCGCCCCACGGGCTCAAGCAGGATGCCCAGCGGCGGCAAGCCGATCTCGCGCAGCTGCTCGGCCACCATGAAGCGGTGCTCATTGCCGCACACCACCAGCGGCGGCATGACGTCGATATCGGCCAGTCCGCTATCACCGGCACGGCGGTTGGGCAGGCCGAGCACGCGCAGCGCCGTTTCCTGCAACATGGTCTTGTCCGTAACCAGCGGCAACAACTGCTTGGGCAGCACGGCGCGCGACAGCGGCCAGAGACGTGTGCCCGAACCGCCGGACAGGATGACTGGATAAATTTTCATGGTGTCATTTCAAAAACAGTTTATTGGGCAGCATACAGGGCCGGCGGGGTTGCAGCGCAGCGCAAGCTACGGCGGTCGCGTGCATTACCCCAGGCCTCAGTCTCATACTGGGAAACATGCAGCATCTGGCCGGCACGGTCGACACTATAATCCTTGAAGGCGATCCTTTCATCAAATACCACGCCAGGCTGCACGCGCGTGCCCTGGCCTGCCGCCAATATCATTGCTGTCACGGTCGAACATGCTCCATCAGGGTTGCGCCTGGCTGGCCAGGCGACACACTCAGCGGCCGTCCTTGCTCAAGGTCACGGAAGCGGCAGGCGCGGCAGCGGGAAACAGGCGCGCATACGCGGCCAGCAGCTTGGGCGCTTCGTATTCCCACTCCAGCTCGTTGACCACGCGATGGCGGCCGAACGCCCCCATCTGCTCGCGGCGGGCGGGGTCGTCCAGCAATTCGACGATCTTGCGCGCCATGTCGACAGGATCGTTTTTCACTGCATACAAGGATGCCTGCTGTGCGGAAACCTTGCCTTCGACCAGATCAAACTGCACAATCGGTTTGCCCAGGGCCATGTATTCCATGATCTTGTTCATGGTCGACTTATCGTTCATGTCGTTGGCAACGTCCGGGTTCACGCACACGTCCGAGGTGTTGAGCATTTCCAGCAATTGCTGGTCCGGCACGCGCCCCGTAAACGTCACGTAGTCGGCAATGCCCAGGTCCTGCGCCATCTGCTTCATCTGTTCCAGCGAGGTGCCGCCGCCCACCAGGCCGAACTGCACATCCTCGCGCTTCAAGGTCTGCACGATGTATTGTGCCGCCTGCAGCAGCAGATCGATGCCTTCCTGCGCGCCCATCACGCCCACGTAGCCGACCAGGTAGCTGCGGCCCTTCTTCAGTGCTGGCACGGGCGGCAGCACGCGCAAGCGGTCCAGCTTGGGTCCGCTGCGCACCACGTAGACATCCTCGGGCTTCATACCGCCCCGCTCGATGGCTATCTTCTTGTACGACTCGTTGGTGGCGATCGACACGTCGGCGCTCTGGAACGACCAGCGCTCGAACAGCACCATCAGCTTGTAAAAGAAATCGCGCCGGCCGAACTTGGCTTCGTACAGCTCGGGGTTGATGTCATGGTGGTCGAACAGGAAACGCTTGCCCATCGTCAACTTGAAGAAGCCGCCGATGAGGAACAGCAAATCAGGCGGATTACAGGCGTGAACCACGTCGAAACCACGGGCAAAATGGACTTTCCATGCCAGGCGGAAGGTATGAAACAGGGCCAGTGAATATTCCACCAGGTAACCCTTGGCCCCTTCCGCCTCCAGCGGCAGGTTGTAGCGGTAGATATGGATGCCGTCGATGGCTTCGTAGCGCGCTTCATAGCCCTTGCCCGTCGGGCAGATAATCGACACTTCATAGCCGTTCGCATGCAGGGTGGTCGCCTCCTGCCACACGCGCCGGTCGAATGGCGAAGGCAGGTTTTCCACCAGGATCAGCACCCGCCTGGGCTGGGCTCCCATGCCCACGGTTTTACCAGCAGATGCCGTCATACTGTTCTCCACTTTGTTCTTTGCTGATACGCACCAGGTCGACGATGTGCTGGTGCGGCCGCAGGCTGTTTGGTACGGTCTTGAATTCGGCCGCGCCATTGCCGATGACGATGGTGTCGGCAAAATCGAGCACGTCCTGCATGTTGTCCACCATCAGCTTGGAAATGTGCGGGATCATGTTCAGGATGTAATCCTGGTTGGCGCCCGTCAAGGCGGCCAGGTTGACATTCTTGTCGTACAGCTTCAGCTCGTAGCCCTTGCCCAGCAGATACTCGATGACATCGACCAGCGGCGACTCGCGCAAGTCGTCCGTACCGGCCTTGAACGAAAAGCCCAGGATACCCACTTTGCGCGCGCCCTTGTCGACGATCATCTTGATGCCCTTTTCCACTTGCTTCTGGTTCGATGGCAGGATGGAATTGAGCAAGGGCAAATCGAGGTCCAGGCTGCGCGCCTTGTAGGTCAGTGCGCGCACGTCTTTGGGCAGGCACGAGCCGCCGAAGGCAAAGCCCGGCTTCATGTAGTACGGCGACAGGTTCAGCTTGGTATCCTGGCAGAAGATTTCCATCACCGTGTGGCCATCGATGCCGACAGCCTTGCAGATATTGCCGATTTCATTGGCGAACGCCACTTTGACGGCGTGCCAGGTGTTGTCCGTGTACTTGACCATCTCGGCCGTTTCCACATCTGTGCGCACCAGCGGCGCGTCCATCTTTTCATACAGCTGCACCAGCAGCGCGCCGGCCTTTTCATCGGACTCGCCGATAACCGTCTTCGGCGGATTGTAGTAATCGTAGACGGCCGTGCCTTCACGCAGGAATTCCGGATTGTTGCACACGCCGAAATCGACGCCAGCCACCTTGCCGGAGGCCGCTTCCAGGGTCGGGATCACCAGCGAGCGCATGGAGCCGGGCAACATGGTCGAGCGCGCCACAACGACGTGGAAGCTGTCTTTTTCACGGATGGCGGCGCCGATTTCCTGGCACACCTTGCGCACGTGGCTCAGGTCCAGGTTGCCATTGAGCTGCGACGGCGTGCCCACGCAGATGAGCGACATGTCCGAGCCGAAGACGGCGTCGCGCACGTCGAAGGTGGCCCGTAAATGGCCGCTCTTCACGGTGGCGGCGATCATCTCGCCGATGTCTTTTTCAATGATGGGCGTGGTGCCCTGGTTAATCAGCTCCACCTTGGTCCTGTTCGGATCAACGCCGATCACTTCGTGTCCATCCGTTGCCAGACAACCAGCCGAGACGGCACCCACATAACCCAAACCAAATATGCTAATTTTCATGTTTTCCTCGTATTTTCTGACAGATCAGGGGTAGCCAAACTCAGGTGAAACTCCGTGCGCAAGGTGGCCGTGCCTTGCAGCCGCCCGCGCCAGACCAGCACAGGTGCAGCCTGCTTTTCATCAAAACGGCGCGAAATCCAGCCCAGCGGCGGATCGTCGCGGCCACACACCAGTTGCACGGAGGCATCCGGCAAGGGCGGCAAATGCATTTCCAGCGAGAAAGCGTCACCCGCCACGCGCAGCACATGGCCGTCCAGCTGCAAGCGGCAGCGGGGATCGAAGTGCCAGAACTGCTCCACCTCATGCGCCCCCTGGCATTCGAGCACGTCATCGACCACGATCAGCGCGGCGCCGGGCGCCACGCGTACCTCGCGCCGATGCAGCACAGCATCTTTCAAGCCCAGGTAGCCGTCATGGCTGGCGCTCCAGAATTGCCCGTCGGCATCCTCACGCCACGCCAGGCACTGGGCCTGGGCCTTGCGCAGCCACAGGAAGTTGCCGCCCGACTCGGACTGGTCGCGGCCATCGATGCGCACGGTGTTGTGCGCGCTGGTGCCGCGGAAATAGTCGCGCCACTGTTTTTGCGTGTGATAGGCATAGGTGCCCGGGTCGACCAGCACCGTCTGGCCCGCCACAGATAAGGTCAGCGCCAGCGCATCGGCGTGGCCGTGTGCGGCAATGCCCAGGTAACCCAGCGGACCGGCATCAGCGGTCAGGCGCACCTCACCTGGCGTATCGAAACGCGCACCCATCACGTAATAACCGCCATCGGGGAAAGCGCGCGGCAAGGTTTCGGGCGCAATGTCCGGCAAGGCGTCAAACGCCTGGCTGCCTGCCGCACCCAGCAGCCAGGCGCTTTTCTCGTCGAAGGTGCGTGCCTTGGCCTTGAAATCGGCGCGACCGAACAGGGCCGCGCCGCTGGCCAGCAGCGAGGTGTAGGGATTGGCGCCCGGGGATTTGTCCCAGTGCGCCAGCAGCGCGTCGTCTGCGTCGCCGATCATCGGCACCTCGCCCGCCACGTTCGTCATGGCGGCGATAAATTCCAGCATGGCTTCCAGGCGTTGCAGGAAAGCGGCGGAGCGGGGCCGGCCATTCGCGCGGCCCGCCAGCACGCACAGCAGCATTTCGTCGGCCACCGTGTGCTGGTAATAAATAGCTTGCTCGCGGTTCACGCCATCCGCGCCGTTTTGCTTGAGCGCCTGCGCTTCCAGCTCGCGTTCCGTTTGCGTCAGCCAGCCGGCACTTTCCGGCCAGCAAGGCCATGTGAGCGCGGCGATATGCAAGCCCGTCAATTCACCAAACAGGTGGTTGTTGGCCGATGAGTGACGCGAAAAGTGGCCGGCGATGAAGTGGCAATGCTGGTAGATGCTGTCGAGCCAGCGCTGCAGGAACGCCTGCCCTTGCGCGCCCTCAAATAGGGGGCTGTTGATGCCACCTAGCAAGTGCCACGCATGCGACCAGCTGACCAGGCGCAAGGCCAGTTCCAGCGCGCTGCTCCAGTTCGGCCCCAGCGGATACGGACACTGCTGCCACCACGATTCGAGCAAGGCTTGCGCCCCGCGCGCATGGCGCAGGTCGCCGCCCAGTCGATACGCCATCGCCAGGTCGGCCACGGCCAGGTGGCGGTTCGGTTCCCACAGGCATTTGATGTCACCCACCACCGCTTCATCGCGGTAATTGAGTGTCTTGCCAAAGCCCAGCGGCACCACGGTGCCCGTCTTCGGATCGCGGTTCCATTGCGGAGGGAAACCCAGGTCCGCATCGCGCAAGGCAAAGACGTCGAAGCGGCCCGCCAGGATGCGTTCGGCGGCCGCCTGGTGCGGCGCCGCATCAATGGGCAGTCCCAGCCATGGCGCGCCGAAACGCTGGCGCACAGCGGGTGGCGGCGCCAGCGCCAGGCCGTAACCACGCGCCTGCAGCCGTTGCTGCACCGCATCGCGCACGCGGTGCGCCACCTCGGGCGCCCCCATGGCGCGCAAGCGGTTCAGTTTCCAGGACAGATTGCTCAGCATGGGCCTCTCACAAATACTGGCGATGCCAGATTTCCAGGGTGAGCAAGCTCCACAGCAGCTTCTCGTGGTTTTGCCGCCCAGCCACGTGTTCAGCCAGCACCTGCTGCAGTGCTTGCGCATGGTAGTAGTGGCGCGTGCGCGACTCGGCGCCCGTCAGGTGCTCGTACAGATAATCCTTCATGGGCCCGCGGAACCATTCGTTGACGGGCACGCGGAAGCCCACTTTCGGCCGTTCCAGGATGGCTTGCGGCAGCAGCTGTTTCATGGCTTCGCGCAAGATCCACTTGGTGGTGCGGCCGCGCACGCGGTACTCGTCCGGCAGGCTCGATACATACGCGGCCAGTTCGTGGTCCATGAAGGGCATGCGCGCTTCCAGCGAGGCCGCCATAGTCATGCGGTCGCCCCGCTCGAGCAGATTGTCGGGCAGCCAGCTCAGCTGGTCGAAGCACAGGATGCGGCGCAAGGCGCTGTTGCCGGCGCTGCCACAGCCCAGCGAGGGGTCGCGCTGGCGCGACGGCGCCGGCATGGCCACCAGGCGCGCGCGTTCCTGGTCGGACATCATGCCGAACCAGCGCGGCATGCGTTCGTCGAACGCTTCCAGGCCCAGGTTGACGATGGCCGTCTTGGCGCGCCGGAAACGGTAGGGCAAGGCGCCGATGGCCGGCTCGATCAGGCCGTGGCGCAGCAAGCCCGGCAGCATCTGATAATTGCCCGCATAGCGCTCGTACACGTGTTTGGGGTAGCCGCCGAGGATTTCATCGGAGCCTTCCCCCGTCAAGACCATCTTGACCGTCTTGCGCGATTCTTTCGCCAGCAGGTAGATGGGAATGTCGGACGGCTCGGCCACGGGGGCGTCGCGGAAACGCACGAGGTCGGGCAGCAAGGCGATGACCTGGTCGACGGACACTTCCAGCTCATGGTGTTCCGTGGAAAATTGGCGGGCAATATCGGCCGCATACGCCAGTTCACTGAAGCCGCCCTCCTTGAAACCGACGGAAAAGGTTTTCACGGGCACGCCCGCATGGCGCGACATCAGCGCCACCACGGCGGACGAGTCGATGCCGCCGGACAAGAAAGCGCCGAAAGGCACGTCGGAAATCATGCGGATGCGCACCGATTCATCGAGCTTGTCGAGGAAAGTGGCGACGGGGTCGGCCGGCAACGGCACCGCCAAGCTGGGCCGACTGTCGGGCGGCGTGTAATACACGCGCTCGCGCAGCACGCCGTTTTCCCATGTCGCCGTGGAACCGGGCGCCAGCTTGCGGATACCCTGGAATAAAGTAGCCGGGCCCGGCACGTAGCGGTAGGCAAAATAATCCCAGATGGAGGCCTGGTCAGCCTGCGGCGCCACGTCCGGCAAGGCCAGCAGGGCCTTGATTTCCGAGCCGAAAGCCAGCTTGCCTTCGTGCTGCCACAGAAACAGGGGTTTCTTGCCGAAGGGGTCGCGCGCCATGAACAAACGCTCATGGCGCGCATCCCAGATAGCAAAAGCAAACATGCCGCGGAAGTGCTGTACGCACTCCTCGCCCCATTGCACGTAGGCATGCACGATGGTTTCCGTGTCGGAAGCCGTGCGGAAATAGTGGCCCAACGCGATCAGCTCGTCGCGCAGAGGCTGGAAGTTATAGATTTCACCATTGAAGATGATTTGTACATCACCATCTTCATTGCCCAGCGGCTGGTGCCCCGTGGCGATATCGATGATGGACAGGCGCCGGTGCAACAAGCCCAGCTGCCAAGCACCATCGGCGCTATTGGCCAGCAGCACGCCCGTGTCATCGGGGCCGCGGTGCGCGATGGCGCGCCCCATGGCGTCGAGCGCAGCCGGCATGCCGGCGACGGACGAAGGGAAAATCAAACCGGCAATACCGCACATAATGGCTCGCTTAAAAAATAGGGGACCGGCTAGAGCGCTGGCGACGCCAGCAACGCACTGTAGACGCGGCGGAAATCCTGCGCCAGCCGCTCGACCGTATAGTGGCTCTCGATGCGCTCGCGACACGCCTGTCCCATGCGCTGCAACAAGGCGCGGTCGCCATCGAGGCGCACGATGGCATCGGCTAGCGCCTGCGGATTGCGCGGCGGCACGAATACGCCATGTATGCCATCCTGCACCACATCGGGAATCGCACCCACGGGGCAAAGCAGCGCCGGCGTACGCGCCGCCATGCTTTCGAGCAATGCATACGGCAAACCCTCGTGATACGTGGGAAAGGCGAACAGGTCGGCATTGCGCCACGCCGCGTCTTTCTCCGCACCAAATTTTTGTCCCAGGAAAGTCACTGTGTCCTCCAAGCCCAAGGCCGCCACCCGCTCGCGCAGTGCCGCCTCGTCCGGACCGCTGCCAACCAGCGACAGGCTCGCCGCCACGCCGGCACCGCGCACCAACTGCATCGCCTCGATCAGTTCAAACAGTCCCTTGCTTTCCACCAGGCGGCCCACGTACACCAGAGACAACGGGCGCTGCGGCGCAAGCGGCTTGGCGCCCGCGTCCAGACCCGCATCGATGGCGTTCGGAATCACCTCCAGCGCCAGGGTTGCATCGAAGCTGCGATAGCCGCGCAATTCGCACTGCGCCAGTAGCACCACCGCATCGGGCAGGCGCAGGACGCGGCGCAGCAGGCCCGTCAACAGATGCCGGCCACCGAAAAACTCTTGCGGCAAGGCGCCGCCATGCACCTGATAAACAACCCTTTTACGCATCAGCTTGGCAATTGCCAGATACACGACATCGCGCCAATAGCTCTTGGGCTCCATCGACGTATTCAAATGCACGATCGCCGGACGCTCACGCAACAAGGCAATGAGAAACAGGACAGGGCTAAGCAAGAGGCGCCACACTTTGCCTGGCAGCGATTCCCCCCTGCCCTCGCTACCGACTTGAAAAAGCACGAAGCGAAACTCACGCGGTAACGCTGACTGCAACAGCTGATTCAAGTGAGTGCTCACCCCACTGACGGCACCCAGGGAAGGACCGAGCAACATGATAGTAGTCATATCCGGGAGTATAGTTTATTTCTTAGCAACAAGGTTGGCAAAAACACGACATTTTTCCAAAATAGTTTTATTGTTGTTTAATGACTCTACTGCGCCCATGACATAACAACCTCCCCCACAACTGTGCTAGCGCCGTCAGGGAAGCGCGGACAACAAGGTACGGTAGCGCTTGGCCAGCATGGCAGCCAGTTCGCGGTAGCTGCGCTGCGCTTCGATAAACGCTGGCCCCGTGGCGGCGCGTTTGCGCGCGGCAGCAGGATCGCCCAGGATTTCGTTCAATGCCTGCGCCAGCGCAGCGGGGTCGCTGGCGGTCAGCCAGCCGGCGCCGCTACTTTGCAGTACATGTACTTGGTCTGGCGTGTCATTCCCCACGGCTGGCATGCCAAGCGCCAGGTACTCGAGCAGCTTGGTGGGCGAACTGACGTCGTACAGCGGCCCGCGGGGGATGAATGACACGGCTGCATCGGCGGCAACCAGCAATTCCCACGCCTGCGCCGATGGCAGCCAGCCCGTGATACGCACGGCCTCGGCCAGTCCTAATTGACGCACATACTCGAGCAGCATGACTTCATCGTGTGGCGTCGGCGAATTGCCTATCAACAGCAGGCAAGCCGTCGGCGAAGTTGCGCGCATGATCGCCAGCGCGTCGATCACCCGTTCCAGCTGGCGCGACTTGTCCAGCGTACCGAGATAGGCAATCAGCGGCACATCCTCCCAGCCTTCCGGCCGGAGCGGCTGAGGCTGGGACTTGCCGAGCAGCTCCATATCAACGCCCATCGGCACCGCTGTCATGCGCTGTCCTGCAATACCCTTCGCCTGCAGCACCGCCAGCATGGCGTCACTTTGCACGAAAACGTGTTGCGCGCGCGGCAAGACCACCTTGTACAACAAGGCCTGCTCCAGCTGCCCCTTCCATAGCACCAGCCGGCTACGCCAGCCTGCGCCGCGCTGCAATTGTTCCTGCGCCCGCTCAATGCGCCCTTCGCTCATCAGGTACGACACCCAATAATAGAAGGGAATGCCCTTGCGTCGGGCGATCAGCATGGCCAGCCAGCCCAGCGGTACCATATCGCGCACCTGGATGGCATCACACTCTCCCCGTTTCGCTTCCAGCAAGGCTTTCAGGCTCAGCCACAAATAGGCCAGCTCACGACGCACCCGGCTACGCTGGTAAGCTGGTCGACGCACCGAGCGGAAGCCTTGCAGGTCGGGGGCATCGGGAGACGCCTTGCCGACCACATCGCACAGTACTTGGTGGCGGGGCAGATACTTGCCAAACAACACGCTGACATCGGCGCGGAAAGTGGGCAAGGTCTCGGGCACGAACTGCAGAATTTTTAGGAACATAGTCGATCAGAAAAATAGCCGAAAAATGCAAATAGAGGCCGAATACGGCTCACTACGACGGAAAAAACTTGCAGAATATATCACCATTCGGCAAAAAATTATCTTGATAACATCTTTTTACGTGCATATGTCGCTCGGGATGTAGTTAATGTGATAATTGCATTTTTTTGGCGAGGCGTCGATGATGCATATTTTGTTGTCGCAAGCTGGCAACTATCGCGATGGAGTCAATCATTTGCGCCAGCGCAAGTGAGCATCGTTGGGCCGGCAAACGCCGCTGCAGGGATACATAGCAAGAAATGCATTCTGAAGTCCATGTTCTCCCCACCATTGCTGCGAGCGTGCGGCCCCTGGACGCCCAGCGACCGCATCCTGGTGGTCGGCTGGCAATCGCTGCCAATACTTGCCATGATACGCTTCAGAATGTTGCCTCGTCCCAAGAAGTTACTGGTCATGGCTAGCTTCATCCATGGGCAGCGGGCTGCGCCGTATTGCAACCGGGCCGGGCAATGGCGACGCTACCCATGGGGTTTATCGCCTTTTCTCAAGGCGAAGCCCGCAATCTGCTCGACGACGTCGGCATGGATACGACAGCCGTGCATTTCCTTCGGTGGCGCCAGGCGCCCGATGGCCGGGCAGATGCGGCGGACATAGGCGGTGATGGCTTTATTGTCAGCGGCGGCTATTCCAATCGCGACGATGCACTGTGATTGAGGGCGACGCGCGATATCGATGCGCCAAACCGCATCGTCGCCTCAGCGTACAAGCAGATTGATGCTGCAGTTACCCCATGCCATGGTGCACCGGGATATTGCTGAAGGAAAATTTGAAGCACTGCTGGCGCACAGTCGGATCCTTGCCATGCACTTCAAGAGTCAAGGGGAGGCCTGCGGCCAAAGCGTGCTTCTGCGCGTGCTGCGCAACGTAGAGCGCTGATTGCGACACGCGATGAGGCGATCGTAGCCACCCTGAGTCGCGATAACGGAGGATTTGTCCCACGCAGCGACGCCTGCGCCATGCACAGCGCGCTGCTGCGTGCCTTGCAAGACGCTGATTTCAGGACCAAGCTCAGCAACCAGATTCGCCAGGCCAAGCAGCACCCGAGCATAGCAGCAGCCGGGGGAAGAAATCGAGCGGTTTCTGTTGTCAGATTGAAAAAAGCCTGCGGCACGCCGCAGGCTAATCAAGCCAGGCACTGCATGACAGTGCCTGTGTGAACGTCACTTCTTTAGTTCGGTATCGTGATCGTCTGCGCTCCCACCTTCAGAACCCTGCCCGTCTGTGTCGACGTAAGCGTCGTCTTCGGGCGCTTGCATCCCACGTCAAGCAATACGATAAATTCGGCAGACTTCGCCTTCACCGACTTGACGAATGCCCCATGGTCTTCCGTCGTCCCCTGCTTTGGCGGCGGCCCTGAGCGGACTTGATAGCCATTACTTTCAGTGCCCAGGGAGCTGATACACAGCGTGCGGTCGACTTTGCTAATCTTCACAGCAGTCGAACTCTCCTTGAGAATCGGCCCACCCGCATGCAGATTCCATTCAAACGACAGCGCCGTCGGCGCGCTCAGCTTGTCGACCACGACCACCGCATCCTGTCCGCGCACATACCATACCTTGCGCACGGCCGAACTCAGTGCGCCACCATAGGCAGGCGTCGCATCGCCGGCGGCATAGTCCAGTGTTGGCGTCGTGGAAAACGCCGTGATCTTGCCATTCATGGCCAGATTCTGCGTATTTTGATCGATGATTTGCCCAACGCCATTATTGAAAGTGATGGCGTTTTTAGCCTTGGTCTGGCGATACCATGACAGACCCAGCGGCGAATAGAAATAGTCCTGGTAACCCGATTCAATCAACAAACGGCGTCCACCGCTATCGATCACAATCGAATTCTGGTCCCCGTGGCTATGATTATAGGAACCGTAGGGACTGGACTTGAAATACACCGAGGTGCGCTTGAGGTCGGACAAATTGCTGTGCATGGCGACCCAGCCGATACTCGGATACAAGGCGGCATTTGCTGGAGGAAGCGGCGCGTCGGTAACCGTCTGGACCGGCAGCGGGTATGGCGCTTGCAACAATGTCAAATCATCTTCGTCGCCTGGTATATTCTTGGCATACCATGCGGCATTGGCCGACTTGATGCGCGACGAAAAACCTTTCAGCACAAAGTTATACATATCCTCCTCGTGCGCATCGCCAAACACATGGCCGGGCGCTCCTGGCGGCACGAACTGCATCAGGTAGCGTGAAAATCCGGCAGCCCAGGGTTTATCGAAGATATTCACGCCTGTGATTTCGGCCATCGGCTGCCACATTTGCAACATATTGTCCGCGCTGTACATGCCGTAGGCAGTGCCATTGGAAAAGCCGCCTTCCGGGCCGCTCCAGACACTGATGGAATTAACATAGGGACGGAAGGAGAAATCGAACCATTTATCAGCAGCAGGGATATCACCCATCGTCAAGGTCGAGACCAGAGCCAGAAAACCTCGTGCCTCCGTACCGTGGGAATCATACGGCTGGTAGTCGAGACGACCATCGTCGCTGGAAAGATCGGCGTACAGCGCTCCAAAGCGCGCATTGATCGACGCCATCCAGCGGGCCTTGCGTGCGCCATCCTTCGCCAATTCGGCGAACAGCAAATCCGCAGTCTTCGCCAATGCCATTGTAATGGTGTTCGATCCGATATCGTGATTGACATAGCTCGTCATGCCAGCGGGACTGAGCGCCGCCAGTTGGTCGCCTCGGGTCAGCGCTTCCTGCAGATACTTCGACTCGCCTGTGATCCGATACAGCACCGCCGCACCAAGCGCCTGATTGCTGATATCGCCCACAGACTGTGAAATTTGGTTAATGTATAAAGTCCGCGTCGCCGACGGCATGGTCGAGGTCAACGGCCATTTTGCATCCGAGGGAGCTGCCAACGCGTATTGCTGGCCAACAATCTGGCTGCTCACGTACGAACTCAGCCGAGTCAGGGCCGGGCCACGCGCTGTAATCATGGCTTGCGTCCATTTGGACCTAGGCAGAAAAGTGCTGGCCTGCTGGCGCGGACGCGCATGCGCCAGAATCCTGGCCTTGATCGTCCCCGCTTCCGGCACTTCAAACAACTGCGACGAACTGTCGATCGTAAAGCTGCGCGGCGTCGACCAGTCAACCTTGGTGCTGGGCCGCACCCGCCAGGTGTACTCACCGGCAGCAAAAGCCTTTGAAGGCAAGTAAACGTTACTGGTCGACGTAAACGTTGCGACCGTCGCGCCATTTTTTTGCACTTCCAGCGTGTAAGAGGGAGGCTTGGTTGCACTGGGATAGCGCGACCACGCAAAGGCTGGCGGGTTCTGCGCTTGTATCTGGCGATCCGCAGGCGCTGGTCGCACGACGGATAAATCTGTCGATTCTGCCCAGTCTGCCCTGCCCGGCCCGGAACATACACTCATCGTCAACGCAAGACCGACGGAAAAAAAAGACTTCTTGTGAATCATTATTGGCTCCAGCAGTAGAATAATCGGACATAAGCGGGAGTGACACAGCAACCTCATCAAGCTTGCCGGGCTGCCGTATAAAAAATACAGTGTTTCATTCTTATGCACTGTACTTAAATATCACTCCTCGTACTTCCTTTTCACAACTATACACCTGATATAAAGAAATTGCGTTACCAGAAGTCAACAAACAGCCATAAAACCAATAATAAAGCCCAAAAAAAATCTTCTCCAAGCACACCAATTACAATATATAAATACAATCATTCAAGCTGCAAAAAACATAACATTTCAAGCAAATTAATGAACCTGAAAACAATATTCATACTGGAAATATTTCTCATAATTCATCAAATTTCATTACTGAAAACCTGAATAACTCCACTGAAACAATGATTTAATTTCAATCTATTGTTAAAATATAATTCAGATACCCGCAGGAAAATTTATCAATTTTTCAAATGCAAAAAAACTAAAGGTGTTGCATACGACTGCCGCCCCCCACAGAGCTGACATATATCAATCGCCAGCAGATACAGCACAAAACGCAGTGCCATACCGCCCCCATAAACTATGGAACAATTCCCGCCATTCAATTGCAGCATCTTTGAATATTTAAAAAACAAGACCTTGGGTTCAACCAGAATATTCAAGGTTGAATACATTTCCGCATGGCCGAAGGCGAGATGTGAGGATATTGCAATCGTCTGAGACTGAGGCACACGGTGAATAGTGGCAAATTAATCTGCAGCTCCATCATCGTGGCATTTCCCGCTATAATTCTTCATCAGCGTTGTCCAACTTGCACATCTTGCTTAATATCACAAATAGGCCATTGCCGCACCAGGCCTTCGAAATCCACCCAACGGCGATAAACAGGCCCGCAATTTAATATGCCATGGGCTTGCGTCGCATAAAATTCTTCCAGAAAACTTATTTTCGCATTGATATTTTTTGCGAGAAATTTTGGCGTTTCCAACTCTTTCAAGACGGGCGGCATCAACAGAACTGAAGATGAGAAATCAACTAACTTCCTGACGCAGTGCGAAATTTGCATGTGGTGGCTATGTCCGTATTCACCTTCAGCATTATGCGTAGCAACGGTACGCCAGGTCTTCAACGACAAATAGTGAGAGATTACATATTCCAATTCGGATTCCGGCAAGGACTCATTAAAAACATCTTTAAAATCATGAATGATGCCCTTTACTCCAAATGCTCTCATTGCAAAAATAAACTCCGTGCGGCGCGCCAAATTATCGCCATTGGTCAGGCATACTACAAACGGCTTATGTTCCTTGATATAGTTATAAAAGAAAATAACATCGTCATCAGGGTGGGCGATAAAGAGAATATTCTCAAAATCAGCAACCACATCCAATGCTGGAAATTTGACCTTCCAAACCAAGGACTTTACGCGCGCATAAAATTTCCGGAATATACTTACGCGAGAGATGAAAACTATAATGGGTAACATTTTTCCTCACAACATATCGACATTTAACTTATCCACATTTGGAAATCCTGATACGATCAAGCAGAAATTCAATACAAAACACCCTTGGCGTTTTTCGTGAAGAACTTGACACCAGGGCAAAATCCAATGCAAATATACATTCAACCATCAGGCCATTCGTAAATTGATCAGCCTCGCAAACAAAAAATTCCTCACCACCGCCGCATGTCATTCACTTGCTGCCCACAACAGAATTGAAGCAGCAACAACAGCTAATAAATACAGCATGCAATGAATTGCCGCATCAATTCGAACGGGCTGCGGCACAAATGCCTGATCAAAACTCAGGATAAAGAAAATCAATGAAAGATGCGCTAAATACAACCAAAGACCATAAGCAGCCAGGAAATTGAAAAATTAAAAATGTATCACTGGAACATTTTTGGCCATGAAAAATTAATGAGACTGCAAAAAAACCATTCCATACAAATGTCCTGATAGAATCCGGCTTCATGCTGCTCCACCATTCAGGAAAGAAAAGTGCACGGCTGGCCAGCAAAGATGCGCCATCGCTGTAATGGACGGCCAGCACTTAGAGCAAGGCGATCATCCGTAAAGCGGGAAGAACGACGATACATGGTTGAGTCACTGTGTCGATGGGGTATTTGCAATAATAGTAACATATTGCTAGCATGGCATCAATAAGCGTGGCACCGATCAGACAGCCACTCATGACATCACAGGATGACAGCCTTATAGGGGCTAGAGAAGCATCAGAGCCGCACATATGCAACAGCCCTGACAAGCAGATTGTGACTACATAATCAGAAGCCGCTCATTGGCATGTCCAACAACAAGGGCCTGAGCCGCCGAGGCTGCGCAGGACATTCAGCCAGATTGGCGTACTCGACGGAATTGTTGGCAAGGGAAGTCTGGATTCACAAAGATGGAAGAGCGCTTGCCTGTCAACTGCCAGGCTCTTCCAGTCTGGATTAGGGTGATTATTCACCAAGCCATAGCAGATGCTTCCTCAGGACCCGCAACGTTATGTGCTCACGACGTCTTTCCCGAAATGGCACCGTTCTGCATGATACTAGCGCTGCCAGAAACGTAAACATTGTCAGGGACATCAGCCAACATCGGCGATACGGCTGTCGCTCTCGAACGGTGTAAAGGAAATATCCCAACGGCGCTGCAACACTGATCCTTTAAGAATTTTGAACATCAGCCGCTTGATGCGGCTATTGAACCAAGATCCCGACAGTCCGTAATGATGGATGCCAATAGTCTGCGGGGTAATGTCGCTATACATCAATTGCTTTGCGTTACGCGGATTGCTACGATCATACGGATTAAACGGGTAGAAGGTAACTGGATCAAGTTGCGTGCTGTTCCCGCCGCGATCCAACTCCACCGCTCTCTTCAGCACCATAGGCGAAGTAGCGAATAGGCGCCGCGCCACCAGTTCGCGTAAAATCAGGCTGCAGGCCGTCGCCATCACAGGATTGCCTGCTTCGCACGCCAAAAATCCAGCACCGTAGCCCTGGCCCACCTCCTCGAGCGTTTCGCGTGCCATCACGCAACCACGCAAACCCAGCACGGAATCGAGCGACGTAATCAACTCCAGGTCAGTATCAAGGTAGATGCCACCATGCTTGGACAGCACATCGAAACGTACCCAGTCTGCAACGAAGGCCCACTTCTTTTGAATAATCGCCTCCCGACAATAATCATTGTCGATGTCGGCATTATCCTCATTCCATAATTTCAACTCATATTCTGGACAATATTTCTTCCAGGATTCGATACAGCGGCGATGCAAGGTACTCATTTCGCCCCGGCCAAACCAGCAGTAGTGTATAACTTTAGGAATCATTTATACCTCAAGGGAATTTTTTTCAGCAAGACGATTATGACAGCGGCTACAAATATGACATGGATAAGAAAGGCAAGTACCGCACCAAATAATCCGAAATACACAGTCAGCAGCCACAATTTCAGCAAATAAAATATATTTGTCGTCACAGCAATGATCGTCGTTTCCCGCAATTTCCCGAGCGCCCAGTAAAACGAATGCGTGGTCACGAAAGTACCGGCGATGACAGCGGTCAAAAGAACAACGGTAAATTCCGGCAAATAATCTTGCAGCACGGGGAAGAGTCTCGGCATCCAGAGGAATTGACTCACATAACACAGGATACCGGCCACTGACGTCACGCAAAACAACATCTTCATCGTCTTGATCCACAAGCTGAATGCCGCCCTCAAATCGCCAGCATTAACGAGTTCGGCAAACGCAGGAATCGAGGCAGAATAAAATGGTGCCGTGGCCAGATTCACCAGGGAATAGATGCGCTTTAAAATACTGAAGACTCCGAGGTTGGCCCCAGGTAAGGCGAAACCAATGATGATACGATCAAGCTGCGCCACGGGCAGGTCGCAGATTGCCTGTAAGGTACTCCACTTGCCCGCTTCCATCAGGCGCCCCTGACGCAGCTTAGTCTCCGGTAGTGCTCCTTCGATCCCACATCTGCTGCGGAAAATCAGGAAGAACAGGACCAGGCAACGTAGCACTTCCGGCACCGTATACGCCAGTACCATGCTCGACAAGGTGGGGTGATAGTGCGACACGGCAAACAGTACAATCAGCTTGAACAGATTGGTCAGAAAACCGGCATACATCAGCACATTGTATTGATTGACCAGCCTGAAATAGGCATTGTGCGTGCCGATCACGGGAAAGACTGCCGCCAGGGACAGCAACAACAGATTTAAGCCGGAAAAATCCTTAACTTGAGGCAATGGCGAGAGGGCCAAGCCGCAGGCCACCAGCACCACGACCAGCATCGCCAGCAATTCATAGCGGGCGCTTTTGATGACAGCGCCGCGCAATAATGCGGCCTCGATGTTGTGGCCCGGCAGCGCTACCAACATGCCTTGCCAATACTGGAAGCCACAGATGGTAAATACCGTCAAGGCAATCGACTGCACCAGCACCAGATGGCCATACGCCTCCACGCCCGCAATAGCCAGCATCACCGGTATGGTCAGCACACTCACACCTGCGCCCGCCACATTCAGCAAGAACATCATCGAGCTATTTTTGACCAGATTGCCAAATGCCTTGTTTGCGGTACTCATTTACGCAATGACTTCGCGTAAATTCTTGCCCTTATCAGGCAGGGTTTCAGCGGCCTTGTCCACGGGGTTCGCAGGCTGGCCAAAACGGACAAACTGCACGATGCAGCCCAGACAGAAATAGCACACCAATTGCATTGCAGGTTCGTCTATCAGGGTGCGGTTATACACCAGCGTACTCACGAATAGCATCAGCATGACGGTACTCGTGTCCGCCATTGCCAAGCGTTCGGCGCTCTCCCCGCTACGCGCCACATAGCGAATGCCCAGGCGAATGCCGAGCACAAAAATGGATAAGTACGCCAAAGTTCCAAGTATCCCGACGTCCCACAGCAGCGTCGCCATACCGGTGGAGCCAATCTGCAGGGTGCGGTAACGGGCCGCGACTACACCGCGTCCAACAGTCGGGCTGACCGCGCTGGCGCCAGGTCCGGAGCCGATCAGGCGCTCCTGAATGGTGAGTGCGGGATCGTTGTACCAAAACGCCAGTGTCGCAGCACGGCTGACTTCACCGGTGACGTAATTAATGTTATTGGGGTCGACCGCATAGGCGCCCAAGGTATTCACCTTGTCTTCGGTTGTTTCAGTCTTGGTGCCCTCGCCCCAATACAGGGCGTGGTAGGTCATGAAGATGCCAGAACTGATCACCGACATCAGCGCCACAAAAACAATGAACGCCATGATATTTTTCATGACCCTGCGACGCAAGATCCAGAAGACCCCCAAAGGCAGCCACAGGAAAACCGCCTTGACCTCTCCCAGCAGAATGATCGCCAGGCCAATCACAAAGACGAACACCACCTGCCACAGGGGACTGATACCGCGTACCCAGCGCGCCAGCATATACAGCATGGCGGCGACGGTAAATAGAACCAGTACCGGACTCATATTCGCACCGAAAGAACCGACGACGCTATCCCAGCCCAGGTTGCTTATCATGAAAAAATGCTGATATACGACCAGCGGAAGTTGCATAAACGTAATGACAACCACCATCGACCACAAGAGCAGCAAGCGTTTGTCGGACCATTCGAACCAGTACATGGCAAACAGCACGCCAAACATTGGCAAGCAGAAACGCAGGGTGGAAATCAACTGCCCAGTGGTGGCGTGACCGAGAAAAATACTGAAGGCATAAAATGCCAAATATATCCACACGGCGACAATGACGCGCGTCGCGCCCTGGGAGTGGGCGCCCAGATGATCGCTCCCCAAGCGGTTCGACAAGCTCACCTCGAGAATGGCCCGGGCAAAAAACAGGGCGCTCAGCCCGCTGGCCATCCATGTTGCCAAACGCATCTCGAAAAAAAACTGGACAGCGCCTGAGATGAAAAACACAGCGAAGAAAAGGATAGGCATCAATTTTTTCGTGCTCACCAGCAGCAGGATCGGTATGAAGATCAGCGCGCCGGTCAGTACAACGGTCAGCTGTATCTCCCCAAGAGCGATAACCATGCCAAGCACGAGCGCCGTCGCCAATCCTCCAAGAATCAGCAAAAATGCGCTCAGGCCAGGCATGCCCTGTTTGGCCTTGCCTGGCCTGGCCCGTACGGCTTGCGCAGGGGTGGCGTTCAAACGCAGTTTCTGGGGGAAAAAACTCATATATATTCCATGCACGGCGTGGACGCCGGGCTCAAAAGGTGAAACGCTGTCAGAGCACCGGCTACAGCGCGGTGCCGGCAAAGTGCTGGCGCAAGTTCGCCGGCATGGCCTGCAGCAACTGTTCAACAAACGCCTGCTGCAAACGATAACCCTCTTCTGTATCGCCGCCGATACTCGATACCCGCATCAGAGTCGCGTCGGGAATCAGGCCCCGCATGGCATACGCCAGCTTGGCCTTCTTGACTGCCCACAAAGTGGGGACGGCCTGGTCGCCAACGACGACCCAATACGTGATCGGCTCAATACGACTATTGAGTGTGGCGACCATGCGGGACGCGGATATCGCACCTGCCTTGGTAGGCAACGATATCTGGGTCGTCTCGCCTACCGCAAAACCCTGTCCGCCATAGCAGCCCTCCGGGAAATGCACGGACAGATCGTCGCGCTGGTCGGTACCGTAGGCGATCGACAGCATGATGCGCTCGCCCTGCGAGTTCACATACGTGCGCGACAACGTTTCGGCATAAATTTTATTGAGTTCTGCGAGCGTGGTGGGGTTGATCACCGCAGCGATCTGGGTCGTATCTTCCTGCCAATCGCCAAACTTGGCCGGAATCGCCGTACTAAGGATGACTCGCGCACGCGTATCGGCCAGGCGCATCGTGGGCGTGACCGCTTTGGTACACAAGGCGCCGACCAGCATCATGGCCGCCATGGACCAGCTGATCATCGTACTCTTTTTCATGAAGCCACCTTTCGGGCGTGCCACAGCCGTGCCAGCCACTGCAGCAAGGAGTCCAGGCTCAAAATCAACACCAGCGCGCTAATGAATAGCACCATCCCCGCAAAACCATGCAGGAAACCCTGTCCTGCGGCATCGCCGAAATAATAAGTGACCAACGTCAATGTGACCACGCGCATCACGTTTGCGGTAAAGGAAATGGGAATAATCAGGATCGCCAGGCCTATATTGCGGATAGCCGAGGTATGACGCACCAGATTCAGATAGAACAGGCCAAGCGCTTCCAGCGTCAGCAGCGTTTGCAGACCAGCACAAGCGTCGGCTACCAGAAGCTGATACTGGCCGATCTGCAAAATCACGCCAGTGCGTGCTATCGGATAGCCGAACCAGTACAGGATATGCTCACACACATACGAGACAGCCATCTTCATTGGCAAGGTCAGCGCACTGACGACCGAGCTTGGCAGCGGAATCATGAACAACATGAAGAAGAACGGAAACCAGGCCACACGCAGCGCCTCCACGCCCAGCTTGAGCACCAGGATGGCAGCCGTGAGCATGACAAAGGAGCCAATCTCGAAGGCAAGAATCTGCTGGGAACGGCCAACAATGTAAATCAGAAGCCCGGCGACGAACAGCACCCAGCCCAACAGTGGGGCACGGTTAAATTGCGCGACGGCCAATATCCGTTCACGCTGGCGCCAGATGAGCCAGAACGCGAGCAGCAGAATAATGGGACCGTGCGCCTGTTCCTCGGTCATCCAAATGCCGGTAAACAAGCCGTAAAACGATGGCACATACAGCACTGCGAATCCGACCACGATAGGCAGCCATTCCAGCAGCAAATCGCGGCCTTGCAGGCTACTCCCCAGGTCAGGTCGAGTGCTCGTACTCATCAGAAGTCTACCAATACCGAGCCGATTACTTGCGCGCCGCTATGCAGCATCTGTTCAGTCATGGCATTGATGTCGGCGACCGGAGTGTGATTCTTGCGTGCCACCAGCAGTACGCCACCGGTGCGCGCGGCCAGGGCCAACGCATCGGAACCGAGCGAGAATGCCGCAGAGTCATACAGCACGACATCATACGTCGCTTCGAGCTCGGTGCGCAAAGTGGAAAATGCCGGGCGGCTCAACAGTTCCTGCGGATTCGGCGGCAAGGTGCCAGCGCCCAGCACGGACAGGTCGACAAACGATTCGATGCGCGTAATCACATCGCGTTCGGCCCGACCGGCCAGGATGTCCGACAAGCCCTGGCGGCCTTCCATGCCGAAAATCTCGTGCTGGCTGGGATTACGCAAGTTTGCATCGACCAGCAGCGTCTGTTCGCCCAACTGGGAAAATACCACGGCCAGGTTGGCAGCAAACAAGCTGGTGCCGTCACCATCATTGACACCGACCACCACCAGGGATTTTCGACCCAGCGCCATCCAGCGCAACATCAGCTGGCTGCGGATGGCGCGCAAGGTTTCCACCTGCGGGCTGAAAGGCTGGTAGGCGGCGATCAGCTTGTCGGAATACTTGCCCTCTCCCTGCTGCAGATAGGGATAATCAAACTGGCGCGCCAGGACTTGCTGGATATCCGCCTCAGTCACCAGCCCAAGACGCTGGGCGGCCTCGCCGAAGCGTATGCCCAACTCCTTTTGCATGCGCAGGACACGTTCGGCACTTTCAGGCGTGATCTTGCCCAAGGAAAGCAAAAGTGCACCGATGCTTGAGTCGGCAGTCCGCGGCGTCGCAGATACTAGCGGTTGCAATGCTGGATTCATATTATCCCCAATACTTAATTACTTAATTAAAACGCAAACTGCGCGGCAACAACGATTTAAATCGGTTCAGGCGCGGACGTGTCGGCGCACTCCAGTCGATCGAACCGAGCACAGGCAATTGCAACAATTCGCTCAGGTCAGCTTCCGAACGCACACGGCGGTCCAGCATTTCCGCCAGCAAGGAAAAGCCCACACCGAGCAAGCCGCCCAGGAACAGGGCCAGCAGCGTATTCAACATGACCTTTGGGCCAGCAGGCTTGATCGGTGCAACGGCAGGGTTGAGCAGGAATATATCGGATTGTTCAGACTTGCCCTCGATACTGGTCTGCGAGAAGCGCTGCGAAGCGATATCGAAGGCGCGTTGGGCGCTTTCCACATCTTTTTGCATCACGCCCATTTCGTCACGGGTACGGTTCAACTCAAGCACCTTGTTTTTTTGTGCCGTCAACGCGGCGCGCACCGAGCCTTCGCGCTGCTGCATGATGCCGGCGTTCTTGCTGACCGAATTTGACGTCACGCGCGTGCTGTCAGCCAGTTCGCTGCGCATGCGTTCGACCTCGGCGCGCAGGCTTTCGTATTGAGGATGATTGCGTCCCAGTCGCTGCCCCATCTCGGCAAGCCTCGATTCAGACGTTGCCAGGCTCAGCTTCAAGTTCTGGACCAGCGGGTTCGACGCCACATCGGGCGACTCAGAGCCCGCATTGCCTTCGGCCATGCGCTGGCGCGACGACGCCTCCATCGACAGGCCTTGCGCGGCCACCAATTGAGCGGATAGATCGTTCAAGCGGTTCGATTCCACGTCGAGGCGGTTATCCACGCTGACAATACCGTGCTCTTGCTGGTACTTCGACAAGCGGCTTTGCGCCGCTTCCAGGCTGTCACGCAACAGTTTCGTTTGCTCATTGAAATACACGGCCACCTTTTTCAATGGATCGACTTTCAGCTGAGTACTGGTTTTTTGGTACTCATCAGCAAAAGCATTGGCGATGGCCGCGACAAACTGCGGGTCGTTGCCCTTGAAGCTGATATCGACCACGCTGCTTTCGCGCGACGGCACGATTTCCAGCTTGGACAGCAACAGATCCGCCAGCCAGTCGCGCACGGTGCCCTGGCCTTCAGTCACCTCATTGAACTGGGCAATGACGGCGGGACTTTCCGCCAGCCGCAGCTGATCGACGACCTTCAGCGCCACGTTCTTGCTGCTGATAATGTCGATTTGCGTCGACATATAGCCCGGCAACAACTGCATAGGCAATGCCAGTCCGGTCACTGGATCGACGCCCTTGTAGCTGATCAACACGGACGCCGTACCCTTATAGGTCTTGGGCAGCATGAGGCTCACCACCACCGTCGCCCCGACTGTGATGAGCAAAGTGAATAGCAAGATTCGTTTGCGGACAAACAAGACGAGCAAAAACTGGTGGAAATTCATAATTAACTCTCATATCAGTAAAACAAAGCCAGTCAGGCCGGCGCGCCGGAACTATGCAGCTTAAAACAAGCTTTCTTTGACATACACGACATCATCGACCTGGATGACGTCGTCATGCTTGGCATCGAGCACTTGCATGACGCCTGCAGCATCGCGGCGCTTGATGCGCACGCCACGCTCCGTACCGCGCTGCGTCAAACCTCCGCCAACGGACAGGGCTTGCAACACAGTCATCGAGCGCTCCAGGCGGAATGCACCCGGACGCTGCACTTCGCCATAAATATAAAAACGTGGCGCACGTTCGACATACAGGATATCGTTGCCAGCCAAGTCAAAGTCGCGGGCCAGATCTGCACTGCGCATCATGTCGACGATGTCAACAGTCTCTTTGGTGGTGGTGTCAGCGCGCTTGCGTATCAGGCTAACCACATCTCCGGCGTCAGGACCTTGGCCGCCAGCCATGGCCAGAATATCGAGCAGGCTACGCTTGCCCTCGATCGGATAGCGACCAGGGCGATTTACCTGCCCCAGCACGGACACTTGCTGGCTCTGCAATGCAGTCACAATGATATTAACTTGAGCCTTGCGTAAAAAACCGCCACTTTCGAGCGCCTGGCCAAGCTTTTTCTCTGCAGCAGCAACAGACAAGCCTCCCACAGCTACTGCCCCTACCAAGGGGAAGGTAATGTTGCCGGCCTCGCTGACACGTGTTTCCAGGCCAAGATCAGGACTGCCATACACGGAAATCTTCAGCACATCACCAGCACCGAGCAATACCTCGGCGGCACCTGCCATACCAACGCTGCAGGCCATCAGTGCAGCTGCTATCCACATTGCAAGTCGTTTCATGATTTGCTCTATCCTTTTAAAAACTCTGTTGTACCCCAAAATACCTGCCTGCACTTACTTCAAACCAAGCCCGGCGCGCGCATTCACATCGCCATTATCAGCCGACGGCGCCGGTGGTGCTGCGACGGACGGTGCCGGCACCGGCACTGAAACGCCTGCCGCGGATGCGGATGCGGATGCTGACTTCTCGGTCTTGTTCAGGTATTCGATCTTGGCGCTGGCGCGCAAGCGTTTCAGCTCGGCTTGCGCGGCATCCTTGTTCCTCTTATTGAAGAGGAATTGTTCGATCTGCGGCGTCGCTTGCGCCAGCACCACCGGGCTATCCTTGATATCGGCCAGGGAAATCAATAAGGTACGTTCACCTTCGCGGACGATGAACAGCTGACCTGCCGGCATAGATGCCAGCTTGGCGCTCAATTCAGGCGCGAGATCGGCACTGGTACGCGACAGTTGCATCCGGCCAAACTTGACATGATGGGCGTCCAACCATGCCGCCACTTCTTCCAGCGACTTCGCACGATCCATCGCCGCCTTCAGATCATCATTCATGTCCGCCGTGGCGATGAGCAGTTGACGCATATCAAACTGCTTGCGCTGGCTAAAGTACTGCGGATTCTTGTTAAAGTACTCTTCCACCTCGGCCGCTGTCGGCTTGGCAATCGCACCGATGCGTTTTTGCATGTAGGCCTGGGCAATGATCAAGGCCTTGGCACGCTCAATTGCTTGCACCACTTTGGGGTCACGGTCGATTTTGTCTTTGACGGCCTCATTTTGTAATAACTGGCGGTCGATCAACGACTCCAGCAATTGCTTGCTGGCCGTCTCTTGCTGAACTGCGGGTACATTGGCATGCTGCAACTCGTCATTCAGTTGCAATACCGTAATTTCCTCACCATTGACGCTCGCCAATGCTTGGCCGACTCTTTTTTCCTTGCCGCCACAGGCAGACAATCCGACAGCGACCAATAGGACCAATGCAACACCCGACCATCGCGTATTGGCGACTGATCTGCGGAGTGTCAAACCAGAGTTGTGAAAATGATTCAAAATTACTCCTTCGATTTAGCTTCCAAAAACGCAATTAATTACCAAAAAGCAATATCCTACCGACATGGAGCATTGCCTAAAACAACACGCATCTTCAGAAATTAGTGATCTGATGCAAACAATTATCAATATAATAAAATATCATACACAAAATACAAGGAAATGGGAAATCATTTGCTTAAAAATCTACGAAGAAGGTTTTAATACAACTGTTTCTGGTGTCGACTTGTCGACAAAGTTCCCCCGAATGGACCACTTCCCAAAGTGCAATATTTTTAAGCAATAGCCTTCTGTGTACGCAATAGATCTTGCTCAGACGCAGCTGATACGCGGGTAGCCTGCAGTGGATGCAGGCAAGGAAGGGTCGGTACAAGACGCGAACCCATAACAGGCATAGGCACTAGGTCAGAGGCGGGGGCTACAGGTAATCCCGAGGATGACCTGTGTGCGCATATTTTATCGCGTATTGACTGAGCGCAAAATAAATCCCTCCCCCTCCGCCTGCCTGTCAATGTGCATTATCGCGTTTCAGCACCACCTTCACCGTCCGCATGATGATCCACAAATCGAGCCATAATGACCAGCTACGCAAGTAATCGAGGTCAAAATGAATGCGCGCCTCCATCTTGTCCAGGGTCTCCGTCTCACCGCGCAAGCCATTGACTTGCGCCCATCCAGTGATGCCAGGTTTGACTTTGTGGCGCAACATGTAGCCTTTGATCAACTTGCGGTACTGTTCGTTGTGCGCTACCGCATGCGGACGCGGCCCGACAATACTCATACGCCCTTGCAGCACGTTGATAAACTGCGGCAATTCATCAAGCGAACTCTTGCGCAGAAAAGCGCCAATGGGGGTCAGGCGCTGGTCATTCCTGGTGGCCTGCACCACCTTGTCGCCATCCTCGCTAACGGTCATTGAGCGAAATTTATACACAATAATCTCCTCGCCATACAGGCCATAACGGCGCTGGCGGAAAATCACGGGCCCCTTCGAAGTCAACTTGACGGCGATGGCGATGACCAGCATCACGGGCAGTAACATAAGCTGGATCAATAGACCCAGCACGATATCGCTACTGCGCTTGACCATGCTGTTAAAGCCCGTGAACGGCGATTCGCGGATGGCGATCACGGGCATGCCGCCCACGTTGTCGAAACGCGCCTGCATCAGATCGAAAATATAAATATCGGGCAAGAAGTACACGGACGCCGTCGTATCTTCGAGCTCATCGAGCATCTTGCGGATGCGCGGCTGGGCCGAAATCGGCTGGCTGATGAATATCATCTTGATATTATGTTCGCGCACATAGGCGGCTATATCACTCATTTTACCCAGCATGGGCTCGCGCATCCTCTCAGGCCATCGATCATCCGTTCGATCGTCGAAAAAGCCGCGCACGCTCATGAAGAGATTCGGATTGCGCTCGATGATGGTGGCAAACTTCAGGCTGGCGTCATTGGCTCCGATAATGACCACCGAGCGCACTTCGCTTTCACCATCAGGACGCAGGCTGAACTTGCGCCCCGCCAAGTGCCCTGCCAGCAACACAAATGGCGTGAGGATAAACCAGGCCAGTACCACCTGCGTATCAAAGTGATAGGTGAGGCCCGTGGCCGAGCCGAGGAAGGTCAGAATGAGCGCGGTGATCGTCCAGGCCACCAGAATATCGCGCGCATAGGCCAACATGCGCCCGCTGCGCCAGGTACGGTAAGGATCGACGTGATGGAACACCGTCGACGCAATGAAGACGGCGAGTATCATCAACACCAGCGTATAGCCGGTAAACGGCGCGCCGGACATGAGCGTCAGCAGATACAGCAGGCCCATGATGATCATCGGATCGAGGACGCGCTGAAAAAACGAGATCAGAGGTATATCATTGACAGTCATGTTGATCTTTAAAACTGTACGCTGCCATTGAAGGAAATACCCTTGGCACGATAGCCGCCGCTATCGACGATGGCGACGCCATCGCGCCGCTCGTGGAACAGGCGTACGCCAAGCTGGACTTTCGGATGTGGCGCATACGTGGCGCCAAGCGAGGCGGTACGGGTGGTGTCGCGGCCGTCACCAGGCAGAACCAGGCCGCTGACGGCAGAGAAATCGCGCCGTTCCTGGCGCAGCTGCGCATCGACGCTCACCTTCGACGTGGCCGCCCACGTGGTGCCCACGCTGGCGCCAGTGTTCAGGCTGCTCGTTACCAGCGAATTGTCGACCGAACCAAATTCGCGCCAGACGACGCCCGTGAAATTGACCTTGCCCAAAGGCTTCCAGTACACGCTCAGCCGGCCATTCGTGCCGCTGGCATCGTGCCCGGACAGCAAGCTGTTACGGTGGCGCACCCAGCCGCCCAGAAACTCCATCTGCGTGATGCCGCTGAGCTCCCAATACACGTTTGCCTTGATCTCGTCCTGGGTATAGCCATTACCGTAAATGCTGGTATCGAACGCATTGCGGTTCGGATAGTTGCCGTTCAAGTGACGTAACTGCAGGCCGATGCGGCTATTGCTGGGCGCCAGGTAGTCGACGCCAAATTCCGTCGCGTCTTCCGTCCAGTTGGAAAAAGCCTGCGAGGGCAAGTCGTACGAATAACGGTTGCGCGACAGGCCGCCGCGCACGCGCCAGCTGGGGTGGAAGCGCCAGGCGCCATTCAGGTATTCTTGGCGCTCCGTGCGCAAATTGCGCAAAGTGCTCTGAAAATCGTTGAACGGCGTCAGGCTCTGCGAATAACTGGCGCCCACATGGCCTTCGAGGTGGTTGGCGATGTGCCACTCCAGGTCGGCCAGGTAATCCTTGCCATCGTAGTCGAACTGGCTGAAGCGGTTGAAGCTCACCTTCGACCACTTGGCCTGGCCCGTCAGTATCTGGCGGCCGATGGGACGGTTGAACAGGAAGCCCGCCTGCAGCATCTTCGACGTGTCCGAGCGGGGGCCGGAAAAACCCGGCACCACATCCGGCAAGCGCATCAGGTTGTCATCGTACGAGTACGTCGCGGCAACGAAAGGCTTGATAGTGTCGCTGATATCGGCCAGCGCGGCGCCACTGGCAAAGGTGCTGGCCAGAAAGAGTGCGCCGTGCAGGCATGGGCTTGCCGAGATGGCAACGGCAACGGCTTTTTTACGTAAGGAATTCAACATGGATTTTATCTTCGAAAGATCACACAGTTGATAGGCAATACTACCAGTAAATCCAATGCCCACCAGAAATAATCCAGAGCCCCAGCACGCCGTTCGTCACGCCATGCGCGAGGATAGGCGACCACAGGGACTGGCTACGCATGTACAACAAACTATATGCAGCACCGGCCACGATGCCGGCCAGCCATAAATTATGTTCAAAGCCAAACAGCAACACGCTGATGACGAAGGCCTTGGCGCTGGCGAGGCGGGGATCAGCCCGCAAAAAATCCTGCTTGTCGATCCAGCGCAACAGGAAGGAGCGCCAGAACAACTCCTCCATCACGGGCACCACCAGCGCGGCACCGGCGATACGCAGCAGCACCAGGCTCCACTCGATACGGCCATCGTTGCGCGGATCGTAGCCATCGGGATTGCCAATGCGCATCCAGTGGGCGTCGAGATTGATCCACAACAGAAAAACAACAACACCCGCGACCAGCGCCCCGAGAATGGCACGCGCGCCCAGCGGCGTCCACATCAATTCCGAATAACTGCGGCGCCAGTACAACAACATGCCCAGCACGACGCCGATCTTGACGGCATACAGCCAGCGCAAATCCTGCGCGGCAACGCCCAGTCGACCGAGCATGTCGGCAATGAAAATGAAGGAGAGATAGGCCAGGAATGGCGCTACCCGGGGCAAGGCGGCGCGGTCAAACATCTTGCCGCGCATCGGAGGTGGAGCCACGCGCCGGACGCGATGGTCCGGAGCGCGTGTTTTTCATGACAAACATGCATACCCCGATGTAATAAATATAATTATATAATTATATCAAGCCGTATCGTTGCCGTGGCAAATATCCTGGCTTAATTACAACAAGGTATACAAAAAAGCATCAACCGTTGGCGCGCGCCTCGATCTGCTCCCATTTTTCCAACGCTTCCAGCAATTCGCCTTCGATTTCGGCCACGCGGGCGTTCAGGCGCTTGCCTTCGGCCGGCGTCTTCTTGTAAAAGTCCGGATGCGACAGCTCGGCGGCCAGCACCGATTGCTCGTCTTCCAGCTTGGCAATCAGCTTGGGCAATTCTTCCAGCTCGCGCTGTTCCTTGTAGCTGAGCTTTTTCTGCTTGGCGGCCGGTGCGGCAGCCTCGACCTTCACGGCCGGCTTGCTGGCTGGCGCCGTGGCGATCGGCAAGGTGCGCACGCGCTCCCAGTCCGTGTAGCCGCCGACGAATTCACGCCACTTGCCCTCGCCTTCGGCGACGATCACCTGCGTGACCACGTTGTCGAGGAAAGTGCGGTCATGGCTGACCAGGAAGACGGTGCCCGTGTACTCTTCCAGCAACTCTTCCAGCAATTCCAGGGTATCGATATCCAGGTCATTGGTCGGTTCATCGAGCACCAGAACGTTGGCCGGCTTCGCGAACAGGCGCGCCAGCAGCAAACGGTTGCGCTCGCCACCGGATAGCGACTTGACGGGCGAACGGGCGCGTTCCGGCGCAAACAGGAAGTCGTTCAAATAGGTCATCACGTGACGGCGCTGGCCATTGATCTCGACCCAGTCGCTGCCCGGCGCGATAGTTTCCATCAAGTTCGCTTCTTCGTTCAACTGCGTACGCATCTGGTCGAAATACGCCACTTGCAGCTTGGTACCCAGGCGAATAGTGCCCGTGTCCGACTCTTCCTGGCCCAGGATCATCTTCAGCAACGTGGTCTTGCCGGCGCCGTTGGCGCCGATCAGGCCGACCTTGTCGCCACGCAAGATGGTGGCGCTGAAATCCTTGACAATGACCTTGTCGCCGTAGATCTTCGAGACGTTTTCCAGGTCCGCCACGATCTTGCCCGAGCGTTCGCCTGCCGACACGTCCAGTTTTACCTGGCCCTGCTGGTCGCGGCGCGCATTGCGCGTCAGGCGCAGCGCTTCCAGGCGGCGCACGCGGCCTTCGTCACGCACGCGTCGCGCCTTGACGCCCTTGCGTATCCACACTTCTTCCTGCGCCAGGAACTTGTCGAACTTGGCGTTTTCCACTTCTTCGATTTCCAGCTGCTCCGCCTTGCGCGTCTGGTAAGCCGTGAAGTTGCCCGGATACGACAGCAAACGGCCGCGGTCGAGCTCGATAATGCGCGTGGCAACGTTGTCGAGGAAGGAGCGGTCATGGGTAATGAACAGTACGCTGCCCTTGAAGTCGCGCAGCAAGCCTTCCAGCCACAGGATGGAACTGAAGTCCAGATGGTTGGTGGGCTCATCGAGCAGCAGCACATCGGGCGCCGACACCAGCGCGCGCGCCAGCGCCACGCGCTTTTGCATCCCGCCCGACAGGGTTTTCATCAGCATGTCGCCCGTCAGGTTCAAACGGTCGAGCACGGTTTCCACCTTGTTCGGCAAGCTCCATGCATCGGCCGCATCGAGTTTCACCTGGATGTCGTGCATGCGCTCCATCAATTCGTCGTCATTGCCTTGGCCAAACTGGCCCGTCAATGCGTCATATTCCTTCAGCCAGGCCTGCGATTCGCCCATGCCGGAGGCGACGGCGTCGAACACGGACATGTCCGGGTCGAATTGCGGCTCCTGCTCCACATAGGCGATCTTGATGCCTTGCTGCATCACCAACAAGCCGTCATCGAGCTTGAACTTGCCCGAAATAACCTTCAAGAGCGACGATTTACCCGTGCCGTTGCGACCGATCAAGCCGACCCGCTCCGTGGTTTCCAGTGAAAATTCCGCGTGATCGAGCAGCGCGACGTGACCGAACGCAAGTTGCGCCGATGAAAGAGAAATGACAGCCATAATGAGTAAGAGTGCTCGGGCGCCGTTCCCTGCACACCGCGTGGTGTACAAAACAGCCGCCGATTAGATGAATGAAGCACGCATTGTACCGATAACTCGGACTTCAATCGCCATCGACCAGTAACTTTCGCCCGCAGGGACTCGGGCCGCCGACGCGCGCTGCGTGGAATGTGGTGTCGCCAGCAGGAATCGAACCTGCATTTAAGTCTTAGGAGGACCTTGTACTATCCATTGTACGATGGCGACACGCGCAGCGGCATTATACAGGCTAGTGCCGGCCATTAACAGTCCGGCAAGCGGGCATGTGCGTGGGGCCAGCGCCTCAGTGCCCTGCCACCTGGCGCAATGGCGCTGGCACGCCGGGCGATGCCGAAGGCAGCAAGGGCAGGATTTGCTGTGCCGCCAGCTTGTGCGCCACCGGATTCCAGTGGCCGTCCACCGGCAGGAAATCCATGCGCTCGCGTTGTTGCTCCCAATGGCGCGCGAATACGGGCTGCATGTCCACCACCTGATAGCCGTGTCGCCTTGCACTCTGGATAAAAAATGCGCGATCGCCCGCCTTCCAGTTAGGCACAGCCTTTTGCGGCGCGTACAGCATGTTCCGGTCAGCATCGACCAGGAAGATAATGCGGGTATCGCCAGCGCCGCCCAGCGCGCGCAATTGCGTCATGTAGTACTCAAGCGCGGCGGCGCGGCGCGCATCAGGCGCGCCGGCGACCGTATCCTGCGCAGCAGCAGGAGGGCTGCGGTGCCACTGGCTCATCAACCAGTCAGGAAATTTCAAGTTGTAATAGATATAGCGGGCCAGAGCCGAATAGGCAAGCAGCCGCTTGGCATTGGGCTCGACATAGGGAACATGCACCAGCTTGATATTGCTCCCCTCGCTGACAAACATGCTATGGCCCCGCTGCGCTGGCGCCAGGATATCGAGCATGTCCATCGGCTCGACAAACATCACTACCGTGCGCGGATGCAGCTGCGCACGCGTATGACGCAACACTTCCAGGGCGTCGGCAAACCCGTTGCCCGAGGCGGAAGCCGCATACACGCCGCCGCCCAGGGCCTGGTTCAGCTGGCCTTGCAGGGTTTCCGGATACTCCAGCATCAAGCTTTCAATAAAGCTGTCGCCGATGACAAGAACGGCAGCATCATCCTTGAAATCAGGCGAGTTGGTAAAGCCTTGCCGATTCGTCTTCCCATGCCGTGCATTCGCCAGGGCCCAGCCGTGCGAATACACGTATTCCTGCTGCGGCAGATATCGGGAATACGGACGCTGCTCACTGCTCTGCTCGATGCGCAAGCCGGACACCACCGGCATGCATTGCAGGAACGCTTCCAGCGCCAGTGCCGTAACCAGCACACCCAGGCCTATCGCAAATATGGAGCGCATATTATTTATCAGAAATTAAAATACAAGAATTCAGAAACGCCACGCGTCTCGCTAATTGCCAGCAAGACCAGGCACAGCATCAACATGCCCCCGAGCAAGATGCTGCCCCGGCCACTTTCCAGTTGCTGCTCTGCCGACAGGCGCAAGCCTCGCCCCAGCAACTCATACACATTCGGCATGCAGAAGACGATGGCGGCACACACGCCTAGCCACCACAGGCAGGAACTCAGTTGCATGATGCGGTTCACACCCAGCATGCTTTCCTGCATGGCGGGCGTCAGCGTGCCACCACACATGGCCTGGAGCACGTCCAGCGCAACGTCGATCGAGCTCGCGCGAAAAAACACCCAGGCCAGCACCACAGCAAAAAACGTCGCCAATGCGCCCCCGGCGCGTACCGCCAGGTTGCTGCGCTCGCCCAACAGATGGCGCAGTGCATGGTTGACGATCAGATACAAGCCGTGCAAGCCCCCCCATACCACGAAGGTCCAGTTGGCGCCGTGCCACAGTCCGCCCAGCAGCATCGTGATCAGGAGGTTGCGGTATCGCAAGAACCCGCCCTTGCGGTTCCCACCCAGGGGGATATACAGATAATCGCGCAGGAAATTGGACAGCGTGATATGCCACCTGCGCCAGAAATCGATGATCGAGGTCGCCTTGTATGGCGAGAAAAAGTTAATGGGCAAGATAATGCCGAACATATAGGACAGGCCATAGGCCATGTCGCAATACGCCGAGAAGTCAAAATACAGCTGAAAGGTATATGCCAGCGCACCGGCCCAGGCCTCCAGCATGCTCAAATGGGCATGATGAAGATCGAAGACGGGAGCGACGTAGCGTGCGATCCCATCGGCCAGAATGACTTTCTTGAACAAGCCAATCGTGAAGAATGAAAGGCCAACGATCAGGCGCCCGCGGCTAAAAACATGGGATTCGGCCTGCACGAACTGCGGCATCATCTCCTTGTGATGCAGGATGGGACCGGCGATCAGGTGGGGAAAGTAGGTGACGAACAAACCATAGCTTTCCGGTTGATAGTCCTTGACTTTGCCGGCGTGGCAATCGACCAGGTAGGCGATTTGAGTGAAGGTGAAAAACGAGATACCAATAGGCAAGGTAATGCCCAGGGGCTGGAATGGCGCCCCCGTCAGGTTGGCAACAATGCTGATCAAAAAATCAAAATACTTGAAAAACACCAGCAACGACAAATTGAAGGCGAGTCCGGCCCACAGCCAGCGCTTGGCCTCGCGCTTGCGGCCCGCCTCCTGACGGGTCGAGACAACCCGGCCAATGCTGAAATTGCAGCAGACTGAGAGCAGCAGCAGCGGCAGATAGGCGATATCCCAGTAACTATAGAATGCCAGCGAGGCCAGCAACAGGAAGATAATGGATAAGCGCAGTGAATATTTTGACAGGAGAAAATATCCCAGCAACGCCAACGGCAAGAACACCAGAAAGAACGGAAATGAATTAAATAACACGGTGCGATTCCATAAAATTGCTTATACGTAACGCTTTAGCGGCCAGTAATGGCAAGTTTATGCTGTTGACGGCAATGTTTGTTTATTATTCTCAACTTGATGACGAGACGAACTCTTGCCCGCCCGGCCTGCCGGTATGCGCAGCACGGCCGCGACCACGCGCACCGTCGCAGTCAGCCATCCCTGCGTACCATTTTCGCCACACTGCGGATCCCGTAAAAGCGCGCCGCCTTACTTGACATGCAACGTCGCAAAGGGCGCCACGCCGAATTTCCTGCGCCGCACGGCGCCTGCACCGACAAGCAACAAGCCAGCCAGCAACAGCTGCAACATCGCCGGCTCGGGCACGGCACTGATGGAAAATATCTGGATGGCACCATAGCTCACATCGTAGCCCTTCCAGATGGAGCCATCGAGCAAACTGACGCCAGTCGATGGCTGTCCAAGATAATTGTAGGTGTAAAGCAAAGAGCTGCCGCCGTTCGTCAGATCCCGCGGAACATACAAATCATGCCCATAGCCGAAGGTAGGGCCATAATCGGCATTGTTGTACGTTTGATCTTTGCCGATGCCATCGCCATTGAAGTACTGCTTCAATTGCGGCAGCATGAAACCGCTCGTCAAGTTGAACAGGAAGGCCGTGCGGGCACTATCGTCCATCGTCACATGCATGCCATCGGTGGAGCTCCAGCTTTGCGGATTATATCCACCCACCAGCCAGGTCTGCCCAGAGCTGTTGCTTGCCTCCATGACAGAAAAAGTGCGCCCCTTGCCATCGGAAGCCTTGTGAAAATCCAGCGAAGTATCACCGGCCGCCTTGGTATAAATATTATTCAAAGACAACTGCCCTTCACCGAGCCAGTTTTCCAGTTGCGTTTGGTAGGCGGGAGTGAGTAGTGACGTACCGGAATCGGCCTGGGCACCCAGACACACACAGCACATCGCCAACACCGCACATCTTGCTGCTCTGAAATTGTTCCGCATCTTGCACCTCAATTATCAATATGGTAAAACAACGCATCATTTACGATTACCAATATAACACGATAGATGGTATTTTTATATTTATAATTTAGATATCAAAGAGCAATATTTCGTGAAGGAAATTTAGTCAGGCAGCACGGCCGTCACTTCGATTTCCACTCTGGCACGATCCTCGATCAGGCCGGCCACTTGCACGGCCGTCATGGACGGGTAGTGCTTGCCTATAATTTCCCGATAAGCCACGCCGATTTGCGGATACGCCGCCACATACTCCTTCTTGTCGAGCACATACCAGTTCATGCGCACGATGTGCTCGGGCAAGGCGCCCGCCTCGGCCAGCACGGCGACGATATTCTGCAGTGCCTGGCGCACCTGCCCCGCGAAATCGTCCGTGTGAAACTGGCCCTGTGCATCCCAGCCTATCATGCCGCTGACGTACACCGTGCGTCCGCTGGCGGCCACGCCGTTCGCATAGCCGCGCGGCCTGGCCCATCCCGGTGGTTGTAAAACTTGCATATTGCTTCCCTCATTGTTCATGCCGTTCATGCCGTTCATGCGTTGGCCGCCTCGCGCAGCAATTCGCGCGCGATGATCAATTGCTGCACCTCGCTGGCGCCTTCATAGATGCGCAAGGCGCGAATTTCGCGGTACAGGCGCTCGACCGGATGCCCGCTGACTACGCCCATGCCGCCAAACATCTGCACGGCTGCGTCGATCACCTGCTGCGCTGTTTCCGTGGCCGTCAGCTTGGCCATGGCCGCTTCCTTTGTTACCTTGCGCCCCTGGTCGCGTTGCCAGGCGGCGCGGTAGGTGAGCAGCGCGGCCGCGTCGATGCCGGTGGCCATCTGCGCCAGCTTGGCCTGCGTCAGCTGGAAGTCCGCCAGGGTCTGGCCGAACATCTGGCGCTTTGTCGCGTGGCGTAGCGCTTCATCGAAGGCGCGCCGCGCAAAACCCAGGGCGGCGGCAGCCACCGACGTGCGGAACACGTCCAGTGTCGCCATCGCCACCTTGAAGCCCTGCCCCGCTTCGCCCAGGCGCTGCGACACGGGCACGCGGCAATTGGCAAAACGCAGGCGCGCCAGCGGATGCGGCGCGATCACGGCGATGCGTTCGGCGATCTCCAGTCCGGGATTGTCGGCGTCGACGATGAAGGCGCTGATGCCGCGCGCGCCCGGCGCTTCGCCCGTGCGCGCAAACACCACGTAAAAGTCGGCGATGCCGCCGTTCGAGATCCACGTCTTTTCGCCGTCGAGCACATACTCGTCGCCGTCGCGGCGCGCCGCGCACGCCATCGCCGCCACGTCGGAGCCGGCCTGCGGCTCGGACAGGGCAAAGGCGGCGATGCGCTTGCCGCCGGCCACATCGGGCAGATAGCGCGCCTTGTTCTCCGTGCTGCCGAACAGGCCGATGGCGCCCGCCCCCAGGCCCTGCATGGCAAAGGCGAAATCGGCCAGGCCGTCGTGGCGTGCCAGGGTTTCGCGCATCAGGCAAATGGCGCGCGTGTCGATCTTGCCGTCGATGCCTGTGGCATGCGCCAGCCAGCCACCCTGCCCCAGCTGCGCCACCAGCGCGCGGCAGGCCGCATCGACGTCGGCGCCATGGGCATCGCTCAGGTGCTGCGCTGCCCAGGCATCGAGATCGCGTTCAAGTTCGGCATGGCGCGCCTCGAAAAACGGCCAGTCCAGGTAAGTCGTGTCGCGTGTATTTTTCATCGTCTTAATCGCCCTCGAATTGCGGTTTTTCCTTCGCCACGAAGGCGTGATAGGCGCGGTGGAAATCGTTGGTCGCCATGCAGATAGCCTGCGCCTGCGCTTCCGCCTCGATGGCTTCGTCGACGCCCATGTTCCACTCCTGCTGCAGCATTTTTTTTGTCATGCCGTGCGCGAAGGTGGGGCCGCTGGCCAGGCCGGCGGCGAACAGCTGCGCCGCCTGCGCCAATTCTTCCGGCTCGACCAGGCGATTGAGCCAGCCCCAGCGCTCGGCCTCCGCCCCCGGCAAGGAGCGCCCCGTGTACAGCAACTCGGCGGCGCGGCCCTGGCCGATCACGCGCGGCAGCAAGGCGCAGGCGCCCATGTCGCAACCGGCCAGCCCCACGCGGGTAAACAGGAAGGCCGTCTTGCTGCGCGCCGTGCCGATGCGGATATCGGAGGCCAGCGCCAGCATGGCGCCGGCGCCAGCGCAAATGCCGTCGATGGCGGCGATGACGGGCTGCGGGCAGGCGCGCATGGCCTTCACCACATCGCCCGTCATGCGCGTAAACGCCAGCAGGCCGGGCATATCGAGTTTCGTCAGGGGGCCGATGATGTCGTGCACGTCGCCTCCCGAGCAAAAATTATCACCGCTGCCGGTGATGACCACAGCCTTGACATCGTCCGCATGCGCCAGAGCGCGGAACAGCTCACGCAACTCCGCATACGAATCGAAGGTCAGCGGATTCTTGCGCTCGGGACGGTGCAAGGTCAAGGTGGCGACGCCGGCGTCGACGGAAAACAGAAAATGCCGCGCGACGTAATGGCCTAAGCTGGCACGATTGCCTGGCAGGTCTTGCGGCTGGCCGGGTAGATGGCGCATGGTCAGTCCTTTAGGGAGATGTCATTAAGCTGCTGCTTCATCTGCGACAGCAGGTCTATCAATTGGGTTTTGTCGTCCGGCGTCACGCCCTGCAGCAGTTCGGCGATCCAGCCTTCGTGCACGCGCGCCATTTCGTCAAAGGCGCGCCGGCCCGCTGGCGTCAGCTTGACGCTGTACGAGCGGCGGTCCTTCGGATCGACCACGCGCAGCACCAGTTTTTCCTGCTCCAGCTGGTCGGTGATGCCCGTGATATTGCCGCCCGTGACCATCATGCGCTTGGACAGTTCGCCCATGCGCAAACCATCGGGAAAGCGCTCGAGCTGGGCCATCAAATCAAAGCGGGGCAAAGTGATGCCGAAACTGGCGCGCAATCGCGTGCGCACCTCGTTTTCGATTTTCACGGTACACGACAGCATGCGCAGCCACAGCTTGAGCGACTGGTGGTGGTCCTGCGTCAGGCGGCTGGCCAGGTCCAGCACCGGTTCGGCCTGCGGGAGGTCGCGTTCATTGTCCATTTTATCCATTGTCTACATGACTTCACCGCCGGCGACGGCGATCGATTGTCCATTCATGGCGGCTGACGCGGGCAGGCATAGCCAGGCCACTGCATCGGCCACTTCGCGCGCCTGTACCAGCCGCTGCTGCGGATTGGCCGCGGCCAGTTCCGCGCGCGCCGCGTCTTCGCCGCGCCCCGTCTTGCGCACGATATTCTGCACGGCCTGCGCCACCATCTCCGTTTCCGTGTAGCCGGGGCAGACGGCGTTGACGGTGACGCCGCGTGGCGCCACTTCCAGCGCCAGCGCGCGCGTCAGGCCGATCACGCCGTGCTTGGCGGCGACATAGGCGCTGACATAGCGATAGCCCTTCAGGCCCGCCGTCGACGCCACATTGACGATGCGCCCCCAGCCAGATTCCAGCATGGCCGGCATGGCGGCCTGGCAGCAGTGGAATACCCCCGTCAGGTTCACGGCCAGCATCTGCTGCCAGATGGCGGCATCGGTCTTGCCAAACGGCGCGGCGTGCGCCTGGCCCGCATTATTAATCAATATATCGATGCGGCCGAAATGCGCGGCGGCCTGCGAGAAACCCGCTTGCACGGACGCTTCCACGCTCACGTCGAGCACGCAGATGGCCACCCTGCCCGCGTGACCCGCCTCTTCCAGCTGCATGCGCGCACGCGCCAGGCGCGCGCCGTCTCGCCCGGCCAGGGTGACCCTGGCGCCCGCGTCCAGCAAGGCGCCCGCGCAGGCCAGGCCGATGCCGCTGCCGGCGCCCGTCACCAGCGCGTGCTTGTCGGCCAATGCGCCACCCTGTTGCTCCTTGTTCATGTCATCCTTCCAGCAGCCGCGCGGCCACCTGTTGCGGGGTCAGGCCCGTGTTGGCGGCGGCCAGCTGGCGCTCGCGCTGCAGATTACGCTCCAGCTGCAGCTGCGCCGGCCGGTACTGTTTCGGCCACGCTGCACCGTCGCCGCTGTAGCCGATGCGCGCCGTCTCCGTCAGGGTCCAGGCCGGGTTGGCCAGGTGCGGCCGGCCCACGGCGCACAGGTCGGCGCGCCCGGCGGCGATGATGCTGTTGGCATGGTCAGCTTCGAAGATGGAGCCAACGGCCATGCTGGCGATGCCCGCCTCGTTGCGCACGCGGTCGGCGAACGGCGCCTGGAACATGCGCCCGTACACGGGCTGTTCGAGCTTGCTGACCTGGCCTGAAGAGCAGTCGATCAGGTCGGCGCCGGCCTGCTTGAACAGGCGCGCGATGAGCACAGCATCGTCGGGCGTGATGCCACCTTCGACCCAGTCGTGGGCCGAGATGCGCACGCTCATCGGCTTGTCCTGCGGCCAGGCGGCGCGCATGGCGCGGAATACCCGCAGCGGATAACGGCAGCGGTTTTCCAGGCTGCCGCCATACTCGTCCGTGCGACGGTTCGTCAGCGGCGAGATAAAACTCGACAGCAAGTATCCATGCGCGCAATGCAGTTCCAGCCAGTCGAAACCGGCGACGGCGGCCGCCAGCGTAGCGCGCACGAAGTCCTGCTCGATGCGCGCCAGGTCGCTTTCCGTGGCCGCGCGCGCCGTTTGTGACACGCCGGCCAGGTATTGCTGTTCGGATGCCGCCAGCAGCGGCCAGTTATCTTCCCTCAAGGGCAGGTCGATACCGTCCCACATGGGCCGCGTCGAGCCTTTCGGCCCCGCGTGGCCCAGCTGCAAGGCGATCTTCGCATCGCTGCCGGTATGCACGAAATCGACGATGCGCCGCCAGGCCTGCGTATGCGCTTCGCTGTACATGCCGGGACAGGCGAGCGTGATGCGCGCGTCGGACGACACGCAGGTCATTTCGGCAAAAACCAGTCCCGCGCCGCCCATGGCGCGCGCGCCCAGGTGCATCAGATGGTAGTCGCCCGCCACGCCGTCGACGGCGCTGTACTGCGCCATCGGCGAGACGACGATGCGGTTTTTCAGCAGCACGCCGCGCAGCCTGAACGGCGTGAGCATGGGCGGCATGGCTACGTCCGGCAGCGCCACGCCGGCTTGTTCGCCCGCGCGCCGCGCCAGCCAGCGTTCATAATCGGCCACGTAATGTGGATCGCGCAGGCGCAGGTTTTCATGCGAAATGCGCTGGCTGCGCGTGAGCATGGAATAGGCGAACTGCGGCGCTTCCATGGCGCTGTAGCGCTCGACGTTCTCAAACCATTCCATGGAATTGCGCGCCGCGCTCTGGATTTTCAGCACCTCGATGGCGCGCAGCTGCTGGTAGGCAGCCAGCGCGGCATCAGTACCAGCAGCACTATCCGCATGCTGACCAAAGCAGCGCGCCAGCTCGATGGCGTCTTCCAGCGCCAGCTTGGTGCCGGAGCCAATCGAGTAATGCGCCGTGTGGGCCGCGTCGCCCATCAGCACGACGGGTACGCCATCCTGGTGATGCACCCATTGCCGGCAGACGATGCGGGGAAAGGTGATCCACTGCGCCGAGCCGCGCAAGTGCGGCGAATTGCTCAGTAAACCTTGGCCATCGAGTTCCTGGGCGAACAGCGCCTCACAAAAGGCGATGCCCTCTTCCTGGCTCATGCTGTCCAACCCCGCCGCACGCCACACGTGTTCGGGCGTTTCGACAATGAAGGTCGACGTATCGCCGTCATATTGGTAGATATGCGCCTGGAACCAGCCATATGGCGTCTGGCGGAAGGAAAACGTGAAGGCCTCGAATTTTTTCCGCGTGCCCAGCCAGACGAAGCGGCAATGGCGCTGGTCGATCTCGGGCTGGTAGCTGGCCGCATAGCGCGTGCGGATACGGCTGTTCAAGCCGTCGCTGGCGATCACCAGGTCGGCGCCGTACTGGCGCGCGATGGCCTGGTCATCCTGCGCTTCCGTCTCGAACACCAGCTGCACGCCGAGTTCCTCGCAGCGCGCCTGCAGGATATTGAGCAGGCGCTTGCGGCCGATGCCGCAAAAGCCATGCCCCCCCGAACGCACGGTCTCGCCCTTGAAGTGGATCTCGATATCGTCCCAGTGGTTAAACGCCTGCAGGATGGCGCGCGCCGTCGGCTCGTCCGCGCTGGCCAGATTGCCCAGGGTCTGGTCGGAAAACACCACGCCCCAGCCAAACGTGTCGTAAGGGCGGTTGCGCTCGATGACCGTGATGCAGTGCTCCGGGTTCTGCTTTTTCATGAGCAGGCTGAAATACAGGCCGGCGGGGCCGCCGCCGATGCAGACGATATTCATGGAGTGTCCGTGCGAAGTTTGAAGCGCTGCAGCTTGCCCGTTTCCGTGCGCGGCAGGGAAGGCAGGAAGCGGATGGCGCGCGGATATTTATAAGGAGCGATCTGCTGGCGCACGAAGTCCTGCAGTTCCGCTGCCAGCGCGTCGCTGGGTTGGAAGCCGTCCTTCAGCACCACATGCGCCTCGACGATCTGGCCACGCTCGGCATCGGCGCGCCCGACCACGCCGCATTCGGCCACGGCCGGATGACGCAGCAGCGCTTCCTCCACTTCCGGGCCGGCGATGTTGTATCCGGCCGAGACGATCATGTCGTCGCTACGCGAGCGGTAATAGAAGTAACCGTCGCCATCCATCTCGAAAGTGTCGCCCGTCAGGTTCCAGCCGTTCTGCACATACTCGCGCTGGCGCGGGTCGGACAGGTAGCGGCAACCGGTGGGGCCTTTCACGGCCAGGCGGCCCGTCACGCCGGGCGGCTGCGGCACGCCGGCGTCATCGACGATGCACGCCTGGTAGCCGGGGATGGCCTTGCCGATGGCGCCGCGGCGTATGTCCTCGCCCGTGGCGGAAATGAAGATGTGCAGCATCTCGGTGGCGCCGATGCCGTCCGTCATGGCCAGCCCCGTGGCCGCTTGCCAGGCGTCGCGCGTGGCCAGCGGCAGCGCCTCGCCGGCCGACACGGACAGGCGCAGGCTGCGCACGTCGTGCTGCGCGGCCAGGGGCGCCATCTGGCGGTAAAAGGTGGGCGCCGTGAAGCAGATCGTGGCCTGGTATGCGCCGATAGCACGCAGCAGGCCCTCGGGCGTGAGTTTTTCCAGCAGCACGGTGGCCGCGCCAAAGCGCAGGGGAAACAGCAGCAAGCCGCCCAGGCCAAAGGTGAAGGCCAGCGGCGGCGTGCCGATGAAGATATCGTCGGCGCACACCTGCAGCATGGAGCGGGGAAAGCAGTCGCAGATGGCCAGCAGGTCGCGGTGCATGTGCATGGTGCCTTTGGGCACACCCGTCGTGCCCGAGGTAAAGCTGATCAGGCAGACGTCGTCGGCCGCGGTGTCGAATGCGGCAAAGGGTACATCGTGGGCGGCCATGCGCTGTTCCAGTTCGGCGTTATCCGCGCCAAAGCACAGCATGGCCGGCAAGCCGGGCAAGCCATCGAGTTCCCCGCGCAAGCCCTGCGCGCACAGCACGGCGTTCACTTCCGCCTTGGCGATGATGGTGGACAGTTCACGCGCGCGCAGCAGCGGCATGGTGGGCACGGCGATGCATCCGGCCTTCAGCACGGCCAGCAGGCAGGCAGCCATCATGGGTGTATTTGCGCCGCGCAGCAGCACGCGGTTGCCGGGGATCAGGCGCAGGTCCGTCCGCAGCACGTGGGCAATGCGGTCGACCTGGCGCGCCAGCTGTGCGTAAGTCCAGCGCTGGCCGTCGGCAAGGATGGCGGTGCGCTCGCCGCCACCGCTGGCAACGGCCGCATCGAGCAGCGCGGCGACGCAATTGAGACGCGCCGGATACTGCAGCTCTGGCAAGGCCAGGCACAGTTGCGGCCAGAGTGCGCGCGGCGGCAGGTGCGTGCGCGCAAAGTCGTCCTGGGGAGATGCGGTGCTAGGCGAAGGGTCGCTGCTCATGCTCATCCTGGCTGGTGACGGGCGCGTGCACAAGGCCCGGAAGCAGATACTTTAAACCTAAAGTATTTTCCCGGCAAGCAGAAAACAGCAGATTCAGTCAGGGTCGTCCTGTTTCCGCAGCCGGCGCGCCTGCTGCGCCACGCTGCGCGCCAGCGCGGCCAGGGCCGCCTGTATCTGGCCGCTATCGAGCACCGCTGCCTGCAGCAGGGCCATCATGCCGGCCTCCGCGCCATGTAGACCGAGGGTGCGGCAACCGAGGTGCAGCCGTTCGAGCTGCTGGCGCGCCTGGGCCGGTTCGCCGCGCGCCAGCAAGGCGTCGACCTGTTCGCTGGCGGCGTCGATCTGTCCCTGAAAGCCCGTCAGATACGCCAGCAGGCGTTCGCTGTCGATACCCAGCCGCTGCAAGGTGTCGCGCGGCGCCTCGGCCGGCAATGCGGAGACGTCGAAGCAGGCGTCGATATGCTGGCGCACCTGCTCCGGCTGGAAGGGCTTGACGATGTAGCCGGCAGCACCGGCCTGCACTGCGTCACGCACCGTGTCCTGGTCATTGGCCGACGACACGAGCACCAGGGGCATGGCATCGAGCGCGCTGTCGGAGCGGATTTTCTGCAGCAGCTCCATGCCGGACAGGCGCGGCATGCGCAAATCGCAGAAGCAGAGCGACGGACGCAAGCCGCCTTCGAGCTGCTCCCACGCTGCCGCGCCATCCTCGGCTTCCACGATATCGTGCACGCCGCAGCTGTCGATCAGGTGCATCAATACCATGCGCGACACGACATCATCGTCAACCACCAGTACTTTCATTGCTTTCTCCATTGCCGGCAGCGTCAGGGGCCTGGCCGTCTACTTCCTAGTTTCGCCGCGCGCTCGATGGCCGGCATTGCCTATTTTACATCCCCTTGCCCGAAACGGCTATTTGCGCCAACAGTGCGCGCAATTGCGGCAAATGCAAGGCCACCTGCGTCCAGCGGCCGCCGTCCGCCGCCTCTTCCATTTCCGTGCACAGCATGTGCAGCTGCGTTTCATCGAGATAGGCGGCGCTGCCCTTCAAACCATGCAACAGGCGCCCGGCGTTGTCCTTGTCCTGCGCTGCCAGGGCGGCGTCAAGTTCACGCAGGCGTCCCTCCAGGTCGGCAACGAAGGCAACGCGGATGCGCCGTTGCAGTTCGCCGCTGCGGATGGATGGGGAAGGCGCCGCGACAGGAACTGCCGGCGCGATGCCGAACAGGGCATCGAGTTCGGCCTGCCCCCGCGCGACGCCGCGCGGCGCGTTCGACGGCATGCGCGGCAACATGAAACCGCGCTGCAGCTGGCGCTCGATGGCGCGCGCCAGCAAGCCATGCAGCGCCGCCTCGTCCACGGGTTTGCTGAGGAAATCATCCATGCCGACGCCAAGATAGCGACTGCGGTCCTCTTCGCTGGCATTCGCCGTCAGGGCCACGATCATCAGTTCCTGGTCGCGCACGGGCTGGTCCGGCCAGCCGCCCACACGGATCAAACGCGTCGCCGTGGCGCCGTCCATCTCCGGCATGCGCCCGTCCATCAGGATCAGGTCATAGCGCGTATGCACGCACGCCGCCACCGCCAGCACGCCGTTGGCGACCACGTCGACCCTGTGCCCCAGCTCTTCGAGCATGACGCGGATGATGATCTGATTGGTGGGGAAGTCTTCCGCGCACAGCACGCGCAACTGGTGACTGTGCGGCGCCAACGCCACCTGCGGCACCAGCGGCGGCGCCACGCCATCGGCCAGCGGCAGGGTGAAGGCAAAGGTACTGCCCTGCCCCGGCGTGCTGGCCACCTCGATCTCGCCCTCCATCAGTTCGACCAGCTGGCGGCAGATCGCCAGGCCCAGCCCTGTGCCGCCGTAGCGCCGCGTGGTGCTGGCGTCGGCCTGCTCGAACTTCTGGAACAGGCGCGCCATCGCGTCCGCATCGATGCCGATGCCACTGTCGCTGACGGTAAAACGGATCAGATTGACACGGCGTCCGCCCCTGCCGCTTGCCACGCCGGCTCGTTCGACGCACACGCTGACGCCGCCGCGCTGGGTGAACTTGAAGGCATTGCCGACCAGGTTGACCAGCACCTGGCGCAAGCGGGTCGGGTCCCCCACCACAAAGGGCGGCAGGTCGGGCGCAAAATCGATGGCAAAACCGATGCTGCGCGCGGCCGCCTGCTCCTCGAACAGACTGACGACCGTCTCGATCGCTGCACCGAGCGCGAAGTCGATATTTTCGATACTCAGCTTGCCCGCCTCGATCTTGGAAAAATCGAGCAAGTCATTGATGATCACCAGCAGCGACTGGGCGTTGGCCTGGCCGCGCAGGATCTGCTCCCGCGTGGCGTCGTGCAGCTGCTCGTCGCGCAGGGCAAAGCCCAGCATGCCGATCACGCCGGCCAGCGGCGTGCGCATCTCGTGGCTCATATTGGCCAAAAATTCGGACTTCTGGCGCGTCGCATCCTCGGCCTTGCGCTTGGCCTGGCGCAGGCTTTCCTCGTTTTTCGTCAGGCTGCTGTTGACTTGCGCCAGCTTTTCCGACTGGGCCAGCACTTCGATTTCCTTGCTCTGTAACTCGGAAGTGCGTTCGCCGACCAGTTTTTCCAGCTCGTTCTGCTGGCGCCGCAGGGCGCGCACGCGCTGCCGGTAGGCGCCATACACGGCGCCCAGCAGCAGCGCCGCCAACAGGGTACGGAACCACCAGGTTTTCCAGAACGGCGGCAGGATAGTGATGGCCAGCGTGGCGCCGCTCTCGTTCCACACGCCATCCTTGTTGGCCGCCTTGACGCGAAACACGTAATTGCCCGCATCGAGGTTGGTGTAGGTGGCAAAGCGCCGCCCCGCATCCGTCATGACCCAGTCTTGGTCGAATCCTTCGAGCCGGTAGGCGAACATATTGCGCTGGGGCGCAGCGAAATGCAGGGCCGCAAATTCCAGCGAAAAGACGCTTTCGCGGTTGGTCAGCACCAGCTGGCGCGTAAGGTCGATCGCCGTCTTGAGTACGTGCGCGAACTCGCCGCGGCCGATGGCCACTGGCTTGTTAAAAATCTGCAGCTCCGTGATGGCCACCAACGGTGGCACGCGGTTGTCGTGGATATCCTGCGGTACGAATGCCGTCATGCCGTTAAAACCGCCGAAATACATGGTCCCGTCCGACGCGCGCAGGGCCGCGCCATCGAAATACGAGCCTTCCACAGTGCCGTCGGCGCTGTCGTAATTGCGGAACAGGCCACTGCGCATGTCGAGCCGCGTGATGCCGCTATTCGTGCTCAGCCACAGCTGCTCGTTATCGTCGCCCAGGATGCTGGCGACGGCATCGTCTGCCATGCCATCCTTGCGCAAGAAGCGGCGAAAGCGGATTTCGCCTTTCGCGTTGACATCCATGCGGTTCAGGCCATTGGCCGTGCCCACCCACAGCACGCCGCGCTTGTCCTCATGCAGGTAGTGCACCTCGTCGTGGCTGAGGCTATGCGGGTTTTGCGGATCGTGACGGAAATGGCGAAAGTGGCCGCTGGCGCGGTCGAGCAAGTCCAGGCCGTGGAAAGAGCCTATCCACAGCCGTCCCTTGCCGTCTTCCAGCACGGGCCGCACCATGTTGTCGGACAGGCTGTTCGGATCGGCCGGATCGTGGCGGTAAGTGGTAAAAGCCCGGCTGACGGGGTCGAAGCGGTGCACGCCGCCCCGCGTCGAAACCCACAGCATGCCGCTGCGGTCGCTCATGACATTGCGGATGGTGTCGCTGTTCGGATCACCTGCGGCAAAGCGCATGGTAAAAAAACGCCCCAGTGCGGGATCGAAGCGGTGCAAGCCCGTCGAGCCGCCCACCCACAGGGTGCCGCCCGGCGCCTTGTACAGGGTGGTGACCTGCTCGTCGCGCGACATGCCGGGGGAACTGCGCAGGTCGAACAGCCGCGAGCTGCCGTCGCGCGTGTCGTACAGTTTCAAGCCGCCCTTGGTGGCCAGCCACAGCTTGCCATTGCCCGCGTCGGCCACGGCGCGCACTTTCTTGTCCGCCAGCGCGCCCACATCGCCGGGCGCCCGCGCCATGCGCGAAAAGCCGCCGCTGCCCAGGTCGACCCGGCTCACGCCGTTGTACCAGGAGCCGACCCAGAAGGTGCCGGCTCGGTCGCGGTACAGCGATGACAGCTGGTTGTCGGCGACGCTAAACTTGTCGCCCGTCTGGTGGCGGTACTGCAGGAAGGTATCGCTCCCGGGCAGCCAGCGGAACAGGCCATCGGCATTGCTGCCCAGCCAGACGGTGGCGTCAATATCCTGGTACAGGCTGGCCACGCGGATGGCGGAAAAGCCCTGTTTTTCATTCAGGCGCAGACGTGACTGCGGCGCCTGGCCGGCGCCTCCCAGGCGCCAGCGCTCGGCGCCGGCCATGGTGCCGATCCACAGGTTCTGCTGGCGGTCGACCAGCAGCGACTGGATCACGTTGTACTTCGAGCCGGGCGCCGTGTCGACGGCGAAATGCTCGAAGCGCTCGCTGCCCGGCGCCAGCATGTCCAGGCCTGTTACCGTGCCTATCCACAGGCGCTGCTGCGCGTCCAGCGCCAGCGCCTTGATTTCATTGTCGCCCAGGCTGTGCGGATTGCCTTCTTCATGGTGCCAGGTACGGAAGACGCCCGTGGCGGGATCGAAATGCTGCAAGCCGTCCGAGGTGGCGATCCAGAAGCCGCGCGCGCCATCGTCGAGAATGGCGTGAATATGCCGGTTGCCGTTGCCGCGCTTGCTCTTTTCGGCCGGGACGTAATGGATGAAGGTCTGGCTGGCGGCGTCGAAACGGTCCAGGCCATTGTCGGTGCCGACCCACAGCTGGCCCTGGCTATCGACATGCAGTTCGCCGACCCAGTTGTCGGCAAGGCTGGTCTTGTCGCCTTCGATATTCTTGTAGACGACCATGCGGTAGCCATCGTAGCGGCTCAGGCCGGACTGGCTGCCAAACCACATATAGCCCTGCCGGTCCTGGGCGATAGCCAGCACCGATTCCTGCGCCAGGCCCTGTTCAACGCTGAGCTGGTCGAAACGCAGGGTGGGCGCAGGCGCCGCCACGGTCGGGCCGCCCGGCAGCAGCAAAGACAACAGCAATACCACTTCGCAAGCACGTCGAAATACCAGCACAATCGTCCTGTCAAAAAAAACGCGAAAAACCCGCACGCCGCTCCAAGGGCCGTCTCAAGAACCAAAGAACGCCAGGACATCATCCTTGCGGGCTTGCGTATCGCGCTGTCCAAGACGGATCAACTCGTTAGTATACGTCGATTCGAACAATAAATACGATGCCAATGCCGCGCCGCGCGCTTCTGCAGCGCCGATGCCCGACAACATGGTGCGGATGGGACGCGGCAAACTGCCGATATGCCGGCTGGCGATGGCGTCGAGCCGCTCGGACGGCGCGATGACCAGCAATTCCACCGGGCGCAAGGCCGTCTTGCCCAGCAACTCGGGCGGCAGCATCGACAGGGTCAGGTTGATGCGGTTCAGGCGTTCGATGTCGACGGCCAGGCCATCGAGGAAGATCGACGACAGCGCATGGCCGGCGATCTGCGCCAGGCTGGGGTAGCGCGCCGCTTCGGACGCGGCGGGTGCCGGTTCCGTCATGCGCCCCGCCCCCACTACCAGTACCTTGTTCGCGCCAAGGTGGATGGCCGGGGAAATCGGCGCCAGCTGGCGCATCGATCCATCGCCGCAGTACTCGCGCTGGCCGCCCACGTACAGGGGCACGGCGGGGAAAATAAAAGGGATGGCGGCCGAGGCGAGCAAGTGTTCCACGCCGATCTGGTCTTGCAAGGCCAGGCGCTGCGTGCGCACCCAGGGCGCGATCTCGGCGGCCGTCTGGTAAAACGTCATGTGGCGGCTACCCGAATACGACGACGCCGTCACGGCCAGCGCATGCAGCAAGCCATCGGCCAGCGCCGCGTCCAGGCGCGGCAAGTCGAGCATGCGGTGCAGCAGGCTGACCAGCGGGGTATTGTCGAGCAGGGAATTGGGCGGCGACGCATGCCACTGGCGCAGCAGCCAGCCAAACGACAGCAGCGACAGCCAGCGCGCGCCGGAGCGGATCACGCCCAGCGAATCGGCGCGGTAGACCTGCTCGACCTGGATATGCTGCCACACGTCGAGCAGCTTTTGCACGCCTTCGCCGAAATTGTCGGCCCGGCAAGCCAGCGCCGTGGCGTTGATGGCGCCGGCCGAGGTGCCGCAAATGATGTCGAACGGATTGCGCGCCGGCGCCCAGCCCGCTTCCCACAATATTGCCGAAATTGCCTGCAGCACGCCCACCTGGTAGGCGGCACGGGCGCCCCCTCCCGTGAGTATCAAGCCTGTTTTATTTTGCATTCCCATGGCGGCAGATTAGCAGGGTCTTGATACTTTGTGGAAAAGTTTCGGGGTCAGCCCCGCTGGGGGAATACGGCCCCGCATTCCGCTTCCGCAGGAACTGCCCCCGGCTTTTGCCTTTGGGCTCAACAACAATAACAATCAAAAAATCAATCTCCCCTGACCATGCCTTCACGGCGCGGATCAGCGCCGCCGAACCAGAAATCCTTGCCATGCGCATTCAGGCGCATGATGCCCTGCAGGCCGGAATTCTGTTCGATGACGCGCACCTCGTGGCCCATGGCTTGCAGCGCCTCGACCTGGGCAGCCGGCGCGCGGCCCTTTTCCAGTTCCGTCGGGCCATTGCGGCTGCCGAAGTTCGGCAGGCTGATCGCTTGCTGCACGTTCAAGCCCCAGTCCATGGTACCCACCAGCACCTTGGCGACATAATTGATGATGGACGAGCCACCGGGCGATCCCGTCGCCAGCACCAGCTTGTGCGTCCCCTTTTCAAACACGAGGGTGGGCGACATGGCGCTGCGCGGACGCTTGCCCGCTTCGACTCTGTTGGCGATAGGGCCATCCGCATCGCGCGAATCGAAGGAGAAATCCGTCAGCTGGTTATTCAGCAAAAAGCCGTCGACCATCTGGCGCGAACCAAAGGCGTCTTCCACGCTGGTGGTCATCGACAGGCCGCCGCCGAAGGCATCCACGGCCACCAGGTGCGACGTCGACGGGCGCTGCAAGGCATTGTCCATGCCCCACGCCACCTGCATGCCGGGCGGCGTGCCGGGCAAGGCGCGGCCCATGGATTTCTCGCCGATCAGCGACGCGCGCTGCGCCAAATAGGTTTTATCGAGCATGGAGCTAATGCCGTTGCCCGGCAGCGGCACGAAGTCCGTGTCGGCCACGTAGCGGTTACGGTCAGCGTAAGCCAGGCGCCCCGCTTCCGAGAAAAGGTGAATCGCTTGCGCATCGAGCACGCCATCGACGGGCGCATACGGGCGGATATCCTTCACTTCCAGCATGCCCAGCATCTGCGCGATGGCGATGCCGCCCGACGATGGCGGCGGCATGCCGCACACGGTCCATGCCTTGTAGTCGCTGCAGACGGGCTCGCGCACTTTGGCCTGATAGCCGGCGATGTCGGTCGCCGTCAGCTTGCCCGGATTGGTCGGATGCGACGCCACCTTGGCGGCGATGTCGCGCGCGATGCGGCCCTGGTAAAAGGCGTCGGCGCCACCACGGGCAATCTCGCGCAAGGTACGCGCCAGCTGCGGGTTTTTCAGCACGTGGCCGACGGACCAGGGCTTGCCGTCCTGGTCATAGAAATACGCGGCGGCGACAGGGTCGCGCTTCAGGGCCTGGTCCCAGCTCAATAGGCCGTGGAGGCGCTGGCTGACGGGAAAGCCGCCGTGCGCCAGCTTGATGGCGGGGCCGAACAGGGTCGCCCACGGCAGCTTGCCATGCTCCTTGTGCGCCAGTTCCAGCATGCGCAGTACGCCCGGCGCGCCCACGGAACGCCCGCCCACCACGCCCGTGGCGCGCGAAACGGGACTGCCGTCGGGATTCTGGAACAGGTGTTCATCGGCGGCGGCAGGCGCCGTTTCGCGTCCGTCGAAGGCCTGCACGCCCTTGGCGGTCGAGTACAGCAGGAAAGCGCCGCCGCCGATGCCCGACGACTGCGGTTCGACCAGGGTGAGCACCAGCTGCGTGGCGATGGCCGCGTCGATGGCGCTGCCGCCCTTTTTCAGCATCTGGTAGCCGGCATCGGCGGCCAGCGGATTGGCGGCGGCGACCATGAATTTCTGCGCCGCCCAGCCCGATTTTTCCGCATACGCAGTGGCGATTTCCGGCGCCTTTTGCGGCACCTCGGCAAATACGGGACTGGCAGCGAGCGCTCCCAGCAAGGTCAGGCTCAGCGCCAGCGGCTTCAATGTGATCATGGATTCTCCGATAAAAAAAGGGCGCACAGCCGAGCAAGGCTGTACGCTCCATACGGGGGTATCCTACATCAAATGCCCGTCAAGGCACTGCCTTCGTTAGAGTGCCTGGCGATGTTCAGGGCTAGGCGCGTGGCCGAAGATAGTACGAATAGTACGGCGAGGCCATGCAACAGCGCCCTGGGCATTGCCCAGGTGCGCTTACTTTGGCTGCATACGGATGGCGCCGTCGAGGCGGATAGTTTCGCCATTGAGCATGACGTTTTCCACGATGGCTTTCACCAGTTGCGCGTACTCGCCGGGCTTGCCCAGGCGCGATGGGAAGGGCACCATCTTGCCCAGCGCATCCTGCACCTCGGCCGGCATGCCCAGCAGCATCGGCGTCTCGAAAATGCCAGGCGCCACCGTCATCACGCGGATGCCGTTGCGCGACAGGTCGCGCGCCATCGGCAGGGTCAGGCCTACCACGGCCGCCTTCGAGGAAGCGTATGCAGCCTGGCCGATCTGGCCATCGTAGGCCGCCACGGAAGCCGTGTTGATGATGATGCCGCGCTCGCCTTCAGCGGTCGCATCCTGTTTGGCCATGGCATCGGCCGCCAGGCGGCACATATTGAAGGTGCCCACCAGGTTGATATTGACGACTTTCTGGAACAGGGCCAGCGGATGCGGGCCATCCTTGCCCACGGTTTTCACGGCCGGCGCCACGCCGGCGCAGTTGACCAGGCCGCGCAATGTGCCCAGCTTGCCTGCCGCTGCCACCACGGCCATGCCATCTTCTTCCGACGTCACGTCGCACTGCACGAACACGCCGTTCAGTTCAGCGGCCAGCGCCTGGCCCGCTTCCGTCTGCACGTCGGCCAGCACGACCTTGCCGCCAGCGGCCGTCAGCATGCGCGCCGTGGCCGCGCCCAAACCCGATGCGCCGCCCGTGATGATGAATACATTGTCCTGAATCTGCATGAAATCTCCTGAGTGATAAGGGCCGTGTTCCCGGCGCCCGATGGTTGCATGGTGCATGATGCCATCATTACGTTTACGTAAACGTAATGTCGGCGACAATTGTAGCCACTTTTTGCGCGCGCTCAGCGAAAACTTGCAGCGGCAACGAATGGCAGGGCTAAAAACACTGTATGAAAGCACCATTGCGGTGGCAGATACGGCCATTGGCATCGAGCGTGGCATTGCCCGCGCCGTTGTAGCGCGCGCCGGCCGCGTCGCGGCAACCGCCTGTGTCGCAGGCACCGATGGGCTGCGGCGCGCCGGGCATGGGCACGGCCGGGCTGGGCGGCAAGGGCGGCATGGGCACGACGGGCGACGCTGTGCGCTGCACGGGCATGCGGCCGATTACTTGCGCCACAGAACGTCGCGGCTGCACGGGCGGCGCAGGACGACAAGGTTCCACCGCCAGCTTGCTGCTGTCGCGCGGGTCGAGCTGGCACATTGGCAAGGACTCGGGCAAGAACTCGGACGCCGCCTTCTCCTGTGCCCAGGCATGGCCGCCGGCGAGCAGCATGGTACAGGCCAGTGCCGATATCGTTTTTGTCATCGCCTTCATGCCGCCTCCCCCAGTAACCATCGCACTACTTTCATTATTGGCACACGCCGCGCCAGATGCCAGTCAAGATAACACTCTCACGTTTGCACCTGCCATGCGCACGCTGCAACGGTGTTTTATTTCCTTTCAGCACTTTCCTTCTTGCCAGGATGGCATTACAATAAGAACGATTCTTATTCTCATTAACTGAATTCGAGCGCATTTTATTATTTTTTATTCATTTATACCCGAGCCACCCGGAAGGCAGCCAGGAAATAACAACATCCGGAAAGTTCACCATGACCAAGCGTAGTCCCGTCTTCGCAAGACCCGTTTCCGCTCCCGCCCGCTCCATGCATTCCGCCGCCCTGCTCCTGCCCTGCCTGCTCTCGCTGGCCGTCAGCAACGCCTGGGCCGAAGGCAATGTGGCCGCCGATCCCACCATGAACACGGTGGTCGTCACCGCGTCGGGCACGGCCATCGACATCAAGGATGCGCCGGCCAGCATCAGCGTCATCACGCGCGAGGAAATCGAGCGCCAGCCCGTCTACGACCTCAACACCCTGCTGCGCCGCATCCCCGGCGTGACGGGCGGCACCAGCCCCGAAGGCGAGGCGTCGAAGATCAAGCTGCGCGGCTTGCCCGACAAATACACCTTGATCCTGGTCGACGGCAAGCGCATGGGCAGCTCGGCCGACACGGCCTACCGTCCCGACCTGGGCCGCCAGGACTTGAACTGGATCTCGCCCGACATGATCGAGCGCATCGAAGTGGTACGCGGCCCGATGTCCTCGCTGTACGGCTCGGACGCCATGGGCGGCGTGATCAACATCATCACGCGCAAGGTGCCGGGCAAGTGGAACGGTTCGGCCACGGCCAACTACACGCAGCCCCAGGACAGCGACCGCGGCACGGCGCACCAGCTGGGCGTGAACCTAGCAGGCCCCCTGTCGGACACGGTCGGCATGCGCCTGGGCGTAAGCCAGTCGCGTCAGAATCCCGATGAAAAATTCTTCGACAAAGCTGGCGCCATGGGCGGCGAACGCAACCAGACTGTCTCGGGCCAGCTGACCTGGGCGCTGGGCAAGAAACAGAACCTGTCGCTGGATGCCAGCTATGGCAGGCAGGAAGCCAGAGATTCGAGCGCGCATGATGAGAATGGCGATCCGCTGGTCTACAGCTGGGGCGCCAACAAATTGATACGCAAGAGCGTCAGCGTCGGCTACGAAGGCCGCTGGGACTTCGGCAAGACGACGGTCAACCTGTATCACAACGACTTCGATAACGAAGTCGTCGGCTCGGTAGCGAAATCCAAAGATAGCACGCTCGATGCCAGCCTGGAAAAACGGCTCGGTTGGGGCGGCATCGAGCAAATGCTGGTGATGGGCGGACAGTGGAAGCACCAGGAGCTGACGAACACGGACACCATAGGCACCGTGCCCACCGATTACCTGGGCAACACTGTGAGCGGCGCGACCCTATCGGGTACCACCTCGGCCCTGTTTGCGGAAGATCAGCTGTTCCTGCGCGACAACCTGACGGTCACAGCCGGCCTGCGCCTCGACCACCACAGCAAGTTCGGCAACCACTACAGCCCGCGCCTGTACCTGGTATACCACCCTGCCCCCGCTTGGACCATCAAGGGCGGCGTCTCGCAAGGCTTCCGCGCCCCAAGCCTGAAGGAAAACTCGCCGGCAGCAGCAACCAACTCTGGCGGACGCGGTTGCGGCAGCCTCAAACCGCTGGGCTACATCAGAGGCTCCTGCTACATGGCTGGCAATGCAGACTTGAAGCCGGAAACGAGCACGGCCGGCGAGATCGGCGTGGCGTGGGAACAGAATGGCTGGGACGTGGGCCTGACCTACTTCCACACGGATTTCAAGAACAAGATCGACTATGCGCCGCTGGGCTTTTACCAGCAGCGCTGGTGGACCAAGATGACGAATATCCAGAAGGCGCGCACCAGCGGCCTGGAAGCGACGGCCACCATCCCTCTGACGAAAAATCTGAACTGGCGCAACAACGTGACCTACATGGCGGAAGCGAAAAACCTGACCACGGGCGCCAACCTGCTGTCCACGCCGAAGCTGTCGTGGTACTCGGCGCTGGGCTGGCAAGTCAACGACCAGCTGTTCGGCGAAGTGTCGGCCCAGTACACGGGTAAGGAACTCGATGCCGGCAAGCTGGCCGACAAGGCCTACACCATCGTCGACACGGTCGTGTCGTACCAGGTCACGCCCCAGTGGACCGTGCGCGGCGGCGTGCAAAACCTGTTCAAGAAGGGACCGATGGCCGATGGACTGGTCGACTACTACGTGCCCGGACGCCGTATGTTCCTTGGCCTGACCTCGCGTTTTTAAGGCCTGGTTTTTAAGGCCTAGTAACGGGGCGGCGGCGTATCGGGCGGCGGCGTTGCGGCATTTGCCGGCACGCCGCTCAGCATCTGCCCGGCGACAGGTACCTTGTGGCCACTCGCATACATGCATTGCTGATACGCATTATCGTAGCGGCGCTGCATGCCATACGAGGAACTGTCGGCAGCGCCCGTGCCCGCCAGCGCGCCGAACAGCAGACCCGTTCCCGCTCCCACGCCGGCGCCATGGCCGCCATCGATGGCGGCACCGGCCACCGCACCCAGCACCGTGCCCAGCGCCGCGCTGCGCACGCCGCTGTCGACACTGGCCTGCTGCGCCGAACTACCGCCCAACTGGCCTTGCGCATAACCGCGGCATTGCAAGTCGTCGCCGCGGAACTGTTCGAAACTCTTGCCAGTACCGGGCAAGACCATGGCTGACGGCCCCTGCGGCAGCACCGTGCAGGCGGTCAGCAAGAAGGGCGCCAGCATGGCCGCTACCCTCCACCACACGTTCTTGTTCATGTCGGCCTCCCGCGTCTCAGCGTCCGTCCACGGGCGTCACTGCGCGCCATGGCGTCAGGCAATTTTTCACATACGGAAAATAGCCCTGCGGCCGCGCGCAGTAATACCACATCTGCGCCGTCGGTACGCCGCCCTGCTCGATATACACGGGCGGCGGCTGCACGATGAGCGTGCGGCCATACGGATAACGGTAGGGATAGCCATACCACGGGTCGCCATACCAGCCCGGCCCATAGCCGTAACCCCACGTCGATCCCACCCAGACGCCCACGTGCGAACGGCCATGGAAATGGCCGTGGCTGCCGTGGAACCCTCCATGGCCGGCATGTCCACCATGCCCGCCGGGAGCGGCCCAGGCGCCGCCCGCCACCGCCAGTCCCATTACCGCTGCCAGCGCCAGCGACGCCCAGCGGCCTGTGTTATTGCTATCCATGACATCCTCCTGCCATCCATGCCAGACTGTAAAGCTCACTCCATTATTGGCAGAGGGCGGGCACAAGCAAAGGCGCCGTAACAATTGCTCACCTTTGATACGCGAGGATATGGACGGCAGGAAAGTTTCACCGGTACAAAACGCAAACAGCCCCGCGGCGCGGGCCACGGGGCTGCAAGGATGGCGCCCTCTTATTGCGCGGGCAAGCTTTGCACGGGTGTCGCCGGTGCCAGGATGGGCGGCACGGGTGCGTGGATGGGCGCCGGCGCCTTGACGGCCAGCCAGCCCGTGGCTGGCAACAGCGGCACCAGCAGCAGGGCCACGATATTGATGATCTTGATCAAGGGGTTCACGGCAGGTCCCGCCGTGTCCTTGTACGGGTCGCCCACCGTATCGCCCGTGACGGCCGCCTTGTGCGCGTCCGAACCCTTGCCGCCGAAATGGCCATCCTCGATGTATTTCTTCGCATTGTCCCAGGCGCCGCCGCCCGTGGTCATGGAAATGGCCACGAACAGGCCCGTCACGATGGTGCCCATCAAGAGGCCACCGAGCGCCGCTGGCCCCAGCAGCATGCCCACGACGATGGGCACCACCACGGGCAGCAGGGATGGCACGATCATTTCACGGATGGCCGACGCCGTCAGCATGTCGACCGCCTTGTCGTATTCCGGCTTGGCCGTGCCCTCCATGATGCCCTTGATGTCGCGGAACTGGCGCCGCACCTCGACCACCACGGCGCCCGCCGCGCGGCCCACGGCTTCCATCGCCATGGCGCCGAACAGGTAGGGAATCAGGCCGCCGATGAACAGGCCGACGATGACCATGGGGTTCGACAGATCGAACGTAATGTGCTGCCCCACCGATTCGAGCGCATGCGTGTAGTCGGCAAACAGCACCAGCGCGGCCAGTCCGGCCGAGCCGATGGCATAGCCCTTGGTGACGGCCTTGGTGGTATTGCCCACGGCATCGAGCGGATCGGTGATGGCGCGCACGGAATCGGGCAAGCCCGACATTTCCGCGATGCCGCCCGCGTTATCGGTGATGGGGCCATACGCGTCGAGCGCGACGATGATGCCCGCCATCGACAACATGGAAGTGGCCGCAATGGCGATGCCGTACAAGCCGGCCAGCTGGTACGAGACGAGGATGGCGACGCAGACGGCCAGCACCGGATAGGCGGTGGACTTCATCGACACGCCCAGGCCGGCGATGATATTCGTGCCGTGGCCCGTCGTCGACGCTTCGGCGATGTGGCGCACGGGCTTGAAATCCGTGCCCGTGTAGTACTCGGTGATGTACACCATCAGGCCCGTGAGCACGATGCCGACGACGGTGGCGCCCATCATCTTGTAGCGCATGGCGTCGTCCGGCCACAGCAGCCACGTCACCACGGCAAAGCCGACCAAGGAGAGGCCAGCCGCCCACCACAGGCCCGTGTACAGGGCTGACATGATCTTCGCGCCCGGCCTGGTCTTCACCATCGAGCAGCCGACGATGGAAGCGAGGATGGAAACGGCGCCCAGCAGCAGCGGGTAGATGATGGCCGTGCTGCTGGCCTCGGCCATCAGCAGTGCGCCCAGCAGCATGGTGGCTATCAGGGTCACGACATAGGTTTCGAACAGGTCGGCCGCCATGCCGGCGCAATCGCCCACGTTGTCGCCCACGTTGTCGGCGATGACGGCAGGGTTGCGCGGGTCGTCCTCGGGGATGCCCGCCTCAACCTTGCCCACCAGGTCCGCGCCCACGTCGGCGCCCTTGGTGAAGATGCCGCCGCCCAGCCGCGCGAAGATGGAAATGAGCGAGGCGCCGAAGGCCAGGCCGATCAAAGGCTTGATCAAGTCGTGCTGGGTCAGGCCGGGGGCGCCCGTCGTCACCAGCAGCCAGTAAAACAGGGTCACGCCCAGCAAGCCCAGGCCAACGACCAGCATGCCGGTAATCGCCCCGCCCTTGAACGCCACGTTCAGCGCCTGGTTGATGCCCAGCGTGGCCGCCTGCGCCGTGCGCACATTGGCCCGCACCGAGACATTCATGCCGATGAAGCCGCAGGCGCCCGACAACACGGCGCCGATCAAAAAGCCCAGCGCCGTATGCAGGCCAAGCAGCGCATAGATGGCGATCAGCAGCACCACGCCGACGATGGCGATGGTGCGGTACTGGCGCGCCAGGTAGGCGGCAGCGCCCTGCTGGATGGCCAGGGCGATTTCCTGCATGCGCGCGTTGCCGGGATCCTGCCTCAGGATCCAGCTACGCGACACCAAACCGTAAATGACTGCGACCACGCCGCAGGCTACTGCAAACCACAAACTGGCTGCCATATCGTCCCCTTCTGTTTTTATCCGACGCCATTGCCAACAGCTGCAGACCGCACCGGGTAGGCACGCGCAGCCAGGAAAACACGACCTGCAAAAAACTTGAACTACGAAAACGACACGGCACCGCTGGCGAAAAGCGGGCACAAAAAAAGCGGACACTCAGGTCCGCTTTTAAAAACTGCTTAATCCGCCAGGGCGGCAAATGCGCTGTCGCGGATTTGCTCGACCGGACCGACGCCGGCAATGCGGCGGTATTTCGGCGCGCCTGGCAGACCGGACTTGGCCCAGTCATTGTAATAACCGAGCAAGACCTTGGTCTGGTTGTGGTACACGTCCAGGCGCTTCTTGACCGTTTCCGCCTTGTCGTCGTCGCGCTGGATCAGCGGTTCGCCCGTGATGTCGTCAATGCCGTCGACCTTGGGCGGATTGAATTTGACGTGGTAGACGCGGCCCGAACCCGGGTGGCTGCGACGGCCGTCCATGCGCTCGATGATCGATGCGTCAGGCACGTCGATTTCCAGCACGTAGTCGACATTGATGCCGGCATCTTTCATGGCGTCCGCTTGCGCGATGGTGCGCGGGAAGCCGTCGAACAGGTAGCCATTGGCGCAATCGGCTTCTTGCAGGCGGTTCTTGACCAGGCCGATCATGATGTCGTCCGACACGAGGCCGCCCGCATCCATGACTTTTTTCGCTGCCAGGCCCAGTTCCGTGCCTTCCTTGATCGCCGCGCGCAGCATGTCGCCCGTGGAGATTTGTGGAATGCTGTATTTTTCTTTGATGAAGTTAGCTTGGGTGCCCTTGCCGGCACCGGGTGCTCCTAAAAGTATCAGACGCATTGAAAAGTTCCTAAAAAACAGATTTTGGATGGTGGTATGTGTAATTATTTTTAGATGATGTTGCTATGGCTATCTTTCCCTACGAAACTTACCACAAAAAATCCCCGAAGCGCCAGTTTGCTATCGAATTGCTATGCCCTGATTGATCAAAGCCAGCAATTAGCGCGGCGCACGTTACAAAATGTGGTTTTTACTGCAGGCGCACAATTATATTTGCACGCCTGCCGTTTTGCGGGTAGGGCTTACAGGGCGTGATAATGCGCCTGCACGCGTTCGAGATCTTCCGGCGTGTCGACACCGGCGGCCGGGGCCGAGTCCGTGACGTGCACGGCGATGGCAACACCGTGCCATAACACGCGCAACTGCTCCAGCGCCTCGATCGCTTCCAGCGGCGATGGGGACAATTGCGGATATTCTTGCAAGAACGCATTGCTGTACGCATACAGGCCGATATGGCGCAGCGGCACGTAGCCATGCGGCAAGCAGTCTTTCGACTGCGCGAAGCCATCGCGGTGCCACGGAATCGTCGCACGCGAGAAATACAAGGCACGGCCGTTCTTGTCCAGCACCACTTTGACGACATTCGGGTTGAAAGCGTCAGCGATGTCGTGCAGCGGATGGGCGCAGGTGGCCATGGGGACGGCGGCGCTGATCTGCGCCGCACAGGCGGCAAGCAGGGACGGATCGATCAGGGGTTCGTCGCCCTGCAGGTTGACGACGACGGCGTCGAGCGGCAAATCGAGCGTGCGCGCCACTTCGGCGATGCGGTCCGTGCCCGACGGATGGTCGGCGCGCGTCATGCAAACTTCCACGCCATGCGCGGCGCAGGCGGCACGGATGCTGTCATGGTCGGTGGCGACGATGACGCGCGCGGCGCCCGACAGGGCTGCCTGCTCGGCTACGCGCACCACCATCGGCTTGCCGCCCAGGTCTGCCAGCGGCTTGCCCGGCAGGCGCGTCGAGGCCAGGCGCGCCGGGATGATGACGATGAACGCCATCGTTATTCCACTGCGTCTTGCAGGGTGCGCGCTTCGTCCGCCCACATGATGGGGATGCCATCGCGGATAGGATAGGCGAGGCGGTCGGCGCGGCAAATCAATTCCTGCGCCTTCTTGTCGAGTTCAAGCGGACCCTTGCAAACAGGGCAGACCAGGATATCAAGCAGTCGAGCGTCCACGACATTTCTCCACAATTTGTTGGGCCAGCGCGCTATCGATGCGCGCACTGACGGGGACGACCCACAGTCTCGGGTCATCTTTGAGATGTTCAATTTGCGCACATTTTACTGCATCCTTCTCGGTGATCAAGATCACATCCGTGTCGAGTGCCGCAAATGGCTGGTCGAGGAAGTCGTGATGGTCGGGCAAGGGCAGTTCCATGAAGTCCAATCCGGCCCCGCGCAGCATGGCAAAGAAACGCCGGGGATTGCCGATACCGGCCGCCGCCACGATGCGCTGGCCGCTGGCTGCCAGGGTTTCAAGCGGCATGCTTTCGCCGCGGTTCACCATGCGTTCGGCCACGCCACCGGCCAGCAGCATCTGCACCACCAGCCCGCCCTGTGGCGCGATCCTGGCCACCAGTGCCGGCCCCAGTTCGGGCGCATTGATCACCGTCACGTCGCGCCGGCGGCGCAGCGATTCGCGCAGCGGGCCGGCCGGCAGCAGCCAGCCATTGCCGGCGCCACGGCCGTCGAACAGCATAATTTCCACGTCGCGCCGCAAAGCGTAATGCTGCAAGCCGTCGTCCGTCACCAGCACGTCGACGTCCGGGTGCGCAGCCAGCAGTGCCCTTCCCGCTTGCGCGCGGTCGCGCCCCACCATCACGGGACAGCCGCCGCGCTGGAAGATCAGCAGCGGCTCGTCGCCCACCTGCTGCGGCGTGGAAGCCGTGGTGACGGCGCGCGGCAGCCGGTCGGCGCTGCCATGGCCGCGCGAAATGACGCCCGGGCGCATGCCCGCCTCGCGCAAGGCTTGCACCAGCCAGATCGTCAGCGGGGTCTTGCCAGTGCCACCAATAAAGATATTGCCAACCACGACGACGGGCACGGGCAGGCGCGCGGATTTCAGGATGTTTGCCCGGTACAGGCCGCGCCGCACGGCGCTCAGGGCGCCGAACAGCAAGGACACGGGCCACAGCGCGTACGCCAGCGGGCCACGCGTCAGCCAGGCGCGGGTCAATGTGGTTTCAAGCTTGGCGGGGGAGGATGTGGGCATGAAGGAAGACGTAAAAATAGTGTAGGTCGGATTAGCTGCGCCGTCAGGCGCAGCGTAATCCGACATGCTAGGCGGCGGCTTTGTCGGCTTACGCCGTGCCGGCTAAGCCGACCTACAGGCCGATGCCGCCTGCTTATTTGCTGCCGCCAGCCTGCGCCGCAAACGTCAGCTTTTCATAACCGGCCAGGCGCGCCGCTTCCATCACGTGGATGACCATCTGGTGCATGGCAAACTGGTCGGCGTTGACCACCACCACGGGCGTCTGCGCGGGCGCCTTGCCGCCGTTGGCGGCCTTCGCCGCGTTTTGCAGGGCATCGGCCAGACCGGCCACGTCGCGGAAGGAGACCGGTTCGCGGTTGACCGTGTAGTTGCCCTTGGCATCGATGGTGACGTCGATCTGCTGCGGCTTGTCCTTGGCTTGCTCGGCATCGGCCGTCGGCAAGGTGATCTGCAACTCCGTAAATTTGCTGTAGGTGGTGCTGACCATGAGGAAGATCAGGATCACCAGCAGCACGTCGATGAACGGGATCAGATTGATTTCGGGGTCTTCGCGCCCCTTGCCTTTGCGGAAGTTCATTGGCGGCCACTATGGACGATGTCGACGAACTTGACCGCTTGCTGCTCCATATCAATGACGAAACTGTCGACGAGGGCGCGGAAGTGGCGGTAGAAGATCAGGGCTGGCATGGCGATGGCCAAGCCGAAGCCTGTGTTATACAAGGCCACCGAGATGCCGTGGGCCAATTGTGCGGGATTCGAACCGCTGGCGTTTTGCGAACCGAAGATTTCGATCATGCCCACCACCGTACCAAACAGGCCCATCAGTGGAGCCAGGGTGGCGATGGTGCCCAGGGTCGTCAGGTAGCGTTCCAGCACGTGGGCCACGCCGCTACCGGCTTCTTCGATCGATTCCTTCATCACATCGCGCGGCGCATCGACGTTGCGCAGGGCGGCGGCCAGCACCACGCCCAGCGGCGAATTGTCTTCCAGCTTGGTCACCGTGTCCGGCGTGATCTTGCCGCTGCGATACACCTGCACCACTTCATCGAACAGCTTGCGGGGCAGGATCTTGCCACGTCGCAAGTACAGCAGGCGCTCGATGATCAGGGCCAGGGCGACGATGGAAGCGATCAACAACAGCCAGATGGGCCAGCCGGCGGCTTGAAATATAGCGAGCAAAAGAAACTCCTGGTAAAGGGAAGGCGATGGAGCGCCCGGACAGCCTGTATTGTACCGAGCGCCGGAGTCCGATTGTATGTCGGCGCAGGAATGGCGCAATGTAGCGCGTTGCCGCGCCGGCGGCAAGTGGCGCCTGCATGCGTACCTGTCCACACCGCACGGCGGGCCGGCACCACCGGCACACAGTTCTGCACACTTTGTGTGGATAAGATTGTGAGCAAGCATGAAGTCCAACACGCAAGTCATTGATTTACATGAAGATTATGCTACTGCGTAAAATACAGGCATAGCAGCTTATCGACAGTAGTCAATGTCAATAAATTAATACTTGAAGAGTTCTGCACATTTACTGTGGACAAGATTGTGCGCAAAGCCGAGGAATTGAATTAAGTCATTGATTTCAAAGGAAATTAAATCAATGCGCAAAAAAGTGGCAGCCAGCCCGACACAAGCACCAACTACACGGTCAAAGTTCTGCACACAATCTGTGGACAAGATTGTGCGCAAGCGCAAGAATAGGCGCCAAGTACATTGATTTATATCGTTTTTATTGCCCTGCATAAAAATGTAGCAAGATGTAAAAAGCAGGGGTTTTCATGCAAAAAAAAGTCGTCGAACGGCACTTTTCCACCGCCAGCGTAGTTCCGCACATAAAGTGTGGATAAGATTGTGAGCAAGCGGATCAACTCCTCACAAGAGCATTGATTTTAAAGGAGTTTTTCTTGATGCTTAAAAATTGCGCAGCACGAAGGGGTGGCCGCGCGGTGAAAAACCTGGATAAAAGGCGAAATGATTTATGCAGTTTTGCACACATTCTGTGGATAAGATTGTGAGCAAGGCATGCAACTTTATTCTATGTTATTGATTTATATGTATATTTTTATGCTGCGCAAAATTCAGGCAAGCCATGCCATGGGCGCTCCAGTGGATAAATCAGGCGCTGCGCGAGAGTTCTGCACATTTTTTGTGGATAAGATTGTGCGCAAGGCCATGCATGGCATACTAAGCTATTGATTCATATGGACTTTATTTCCGTGCGCAAAAATGTAGCAAGGCAACTTATCGGCAATTGGCGGGCCTGTCCTGCAACATTTGTCCAAGGCAAAAAGTTCCGCACACTTTCTGTGGATAACTTTGTGCGTAAGTGGCAGGGGGTACACTGATGTGCTTGATATTAAAGGTTTTTTTTCCTGTGCACGCAAATCAGGCATATAGGAATTCTGCATGAAATCAATTACTTAGAAATAGAACTTGTTGTTTTGCGCGATATATGACATAAGCATGACCTCGCCGATAATATGTGGACAGCTCCCTTCCCTCTCCCGCTTCATGATGACCGACACCCCCACTGACAGCGGCTTTGCCGCCCCACCCGTGCTGACCGTCAGCGCCCTGAACCAGGCCGTCGCGCGCCTGCTGGAACGCAGCTTCCCCTTGACCTGGATCGCCGGCGAGATTTCCAACTTCACGCGCGCCGCCTCCGGCCACTGGTACTTCACCTTGAAAGACGATGGCGCCCAGGTGCGCGCCGTGATGTTCCGCGGTCGCGCGCAATACGCGGGATTCACGCCGCGCGAAGGCGACAAGGTCGAAGTGCGCGCCCTCGTCACCCTGTATGGTGCGCGCGGCGATTACCAGATCAACGTGGAAGCCATCCGCCGCGCCGGCGTGGGCGCCCTGTATGAAGCGTTCCAGCGACTGAAGGAAAAGCTTGCTGCGCAGGGCCTGTTCGACCAGGAGCGCAAGCGCGCCATTCCCATGTTCGCGCGCAGCATCGGCATCGTCACCAGTGCGCAGGCGGCAGCCCTGCGCGACGTCTTGATCGCCCTCAAGCGCCGCGCACCGCACATCAACATCATTCTTTACCCCACGCCCGTGCAGGGACAGCAGGCACCGGAAAAAATCGCGCACGCCATCCGCACCGCGTCGCTGCGGGCCGAGTGCGACGTACTGCTGGTGTGCCGTGGTGGCGGCAGCATTGAGGATTTATGGTCGTTCAACGATGAAGCCGTGGCATACGCGATCGCCGATTGCTCCATGCCCGTGATCAGCGGCGTGGGACACGAGACCGATTTCACCATCGCCGACTTCGCGGCCGACCTGCGCGCCGCCACGCCGACGGCGGCAGCCGAACTGGCGGCCACGCCGCGCGCCGACTGGATGGCCTCCTTGCGTGCCGATGCGGCCGACCTGCGCCGCGCCATGCGCCGTAGCCTCGACGATGCCGCGCAGACCCTGGACCGCCATAGCCGCCGCCTGCTCAACCCGAAGGCGCAGTTGCAGCAGCAGCGCTTGCAGCTACTGGCCCTGTCGACAGCCATGACGCATGCGGCGCGCGCGCCCGTGAACCAGTCGCGGTATGCGCTTGAGCGCCTGCGTTCGCGCTGGGCGGCCTTGCGCCCCGACGTCACGGCACCGCGCGCGCGCCTGCTGGAAGCACAGCGCCGCGGCAGCGCGGCCATGGCGCAGCTGGTGACGCAGCGGCGCCACCGCCTCGACGGCCTGTCGGCTCAGCTGGAACTATTGAATCCCCAGCGCACTTTGGCACGCGGCTACGCCATCCTGCGCGACGAAAAGGGCGCCATCGTGCGCTCGCCGGCACAGCTGCAGGCGCGCCAGAATGTCAATGTGCGCCTGGCCGAAGGCAGCGCGCAGATCGGCATCGCCAGCGTGCAGGCCACCTTGGAATAAGCGTTAGAGTAAAAAAGGCCGGGGAAACTCCCCGGCCCAACACCTGCCCTACTGAGTGGACTGCTACTGCTACTACTCTGTCGCTACGCCATCAGAACTTCATCGACACGCGCGCGCCTACCGTGCGCGGCGCATTGTAGAAGGCGCCGTAGATCTGCTGGGTAGGCTGGCATGGCATACCCACGTCCGTGCAAATTTCATTGACGTCCAGCTTGACCGCCTTGTCCGTGGCATTCTGCACGAACGCTTCCACCGTATAGGCCTTGCTGGCCGGCTGGAAGCGCAGGCTCAGGTCCAGGGTGGTGTAGGCTTCCTGGCGCTTGACACCCGCATGGCCTGGCACGTCGCCGTTGAAGGCTCCCGCCCCCACGTACGACATGGTTTCATAGTGCACCGAGGCGCGCGGCGTGAGCTGGCCACCGGCGACATTGAAATCATGCTCGTACTGGACGGTCGTGGAAAACTTCGGCGCATGCTTCATCGTGCTGCCGCCCACGTTCACCAAAGGCGCCGTCGAACCGCAGGACTGGCCATTCGCGCGTGCCGCGTCGACGTCGCACGACATGAAATTATCGTATACGGCCTTGAGCCAGGTGGCGTTGCCCGTCAGGCGGTCGACCGACGTTGGCCGCCACACCCACTCCGCTTCCAGCCCCTTGACAGTGGCGCCGGCCGCATTGAAATTGGCCAGCACGCTGTTGACCACCTGCGATTCGAGCTTGTCCTTGTATTTCATCAGGAAAGCATCGAGGTTCAGGGTCAGCTGGCGATTCAGCAAGTCCGACTTGAAACCGATTTCATAGCTGGTCAGCTTTTCCGGCTTGGTGGTGGCGCCGCCGTCGCCGATGGCCGGCGAATGGAAGCCCGTCGTCACGGAACCGAACAGCAAGATATCGGAGCGCAGCTTGTACTCGATGCGGCCCAGCCAGGTGGCCTGGCCGTATTTCAGGTCGGCCGTATTGTCGCCAGGCGTATTGCCGCAGCTGGCCGCCGTGATAGCACCACCGGGCCCGATATTATGCGTGTTGGCCAAGCCCGTGCCGGGCGTGACAAGCTGCGCCATCTGGTCCGGGGTGAGCACGGTGGTGCCCAGCGGCGTGTTCGCGGGCCAGTTCGGGCAGGCCCAGTTCTTGCCGCCGATATCGAATTTATGGTCTTTTGTGTAGCGCGCGCCGGCCGTCAGCTTGAGCGTATCGGTCACTTGCTGGCTGACCTGGCCAAACACGGCTTTCGATTTGAGCTGGCGGTCGCCCTGGATGAAGGACATGGCCGAGGCATACTGGCCCACGGTGGGCTGCACGAAAATCACGGCGCCGTTGGCGATATCCTGCTGCACGGCCGCCTGCGAAATCTGGCTGCGGTCGATATCGAAGCGCACCTTGTTCTTTTCATTGAAGAGGAACAGGCCGGCCACCCACTGGAATGGCGCATCGTCGTCAGAACGGGCCTGCAGCTCGTGCGAATAGCTGTCGAACTGCGCCCAGTCGGTGCGGTTTTCCGATTTGAAGCCGGGGAACAGGCCCGCATCGGCATCGTTGCTGTTCTGGCGCTTGTAGCGGCTCCAGCTGCCCAGGTAAGTAAAGTCAAGCGCCTCCGTCGGCTTGTAATTGAGCTTGCCCTTGTAGGTCAAAATCGACTGGTCCAGGGTGCCCGGCGTGTCGATCAGGGCCGAACGCAGCTTCTCGCCCCCTTTCGGCTCGGCCGCCAGGTAGACGTTGCCAGCGCCCTGGTCCAGGAAGTAGTCGGCGATGAAGGTGCCGCGCAGCTGCGGCGTGATTTTCCACAGCAGTGAGGCGCGCACGCCCATCTGGTCGCCTGCGCCATACTTGGCCGTGCCAGGCATGACGTTCGAGCCGCGGCGGAAGTCCACCGTGCCGTCGTGGCTATCCTTGATGGCGGCGATGCGCAGCGCCACGTCGTCGGAAAACGGGATATTCAACATGCCCTGCGTCTGCAAATGACGGTAATCGCCCACGGTGATGCCGGCCGAACCCATGAACTTGGCCGTGCTTGGCGCGGCCGACACGAGGTTGACGGCGCCTGCCGTCGAATTGCGGCCGTTCAGCGTGCCCTGCGGTCCGCGCGCCACCTCGACGTGGGACAGGTCATACATGAGCGCTGTGGCGCCCTGAGGGCGCGGCGAGTACACACCATCGACATAAAAGGCGACGGCCGGGTCGCCCAGCTCCGTGTGGTTGGCCGACCCGACGCCGCGCATGTAGACGTGCACGCCGCCCGAATCGCCATGTTGCTCGACAACCAGGCTGGGCACCATGGTGGCCAGCGAGGCCAGATCCTTGACCTGATTGTTTTGCAGGGTGTCCTGGTTGAAGGCAGTGACGGCCAGCGGCGTCTCCTGCACGAAAGTGTTGCGGCGCGTGGCCGTGACGACGATGCGGTCCATCTGCTCGGCGGCCGGTTTTGCCACGTCCGTGGCTGCCGTGGTGCTGGACGCCTCCTGTGCCAGCGCGGCGCCGCTGCCCAGCAAGATGAACTGGGCGAAGGTCGCATGCGCCAGGCTGAGGGCGATGGTATTGCGTTTAAGCTGTTGCATTGTTGTTGTCTCCTGTACCGCTGGTTGAATGATGATCACATAGCTCTTTGGCTATTGCTGCACATTTTTTGGGTGTCAATCTGAAGTCATGTCGCCTCCGTGCGGGTTCAATGGGTCGCCACGGCGCGCCCGGCCGTGTCAAACAGAAAGGCATGGCCCTCTTCCGGCGCGAAGCCGATGGCGCTGCCCTGCGCCAGCGCGTGGCGCGCCTCGCCATGCAGCTTGATGGCCACCGCATGCCTGTCGCCATCGATGCTGCCGTCAAGCGTTGCGTGGATGATCTGCGCATCGCCCAGCTGCTCGATCAGGGTGACGGTGGCGCCGTAGCCCTCATTGCGCGGCACCAGGCGCAGGTGCTCGGGACGTATGCCGACCAGCATGCCGGCCTCGCCACCGATCTGGCTGGCCAGGGCCGGCACGGCCGCGCACGGCAAAAAATTCATGCGCAGCGCACCGATGAAGCCAGCCACGAACTGGCTCGCCGGGTGGCGGTACAGGTCCAGGGGCGCCCCCACCTGCTCCAGGTGGCCGCCGTGGAAGACGGCCACCCTGTCCCCCAGGGTCATGGCCTCGACCTGGTCATGCGTCACGTAAATCATGGTGGTGCCCAGTTCCTGGTGCAGCTTGGCCAGCTCGATGCGCGTCTGCACGCGCAGCGACGCGTCGAGGTTGGACAGCGGCTCGTCAAACAAAAACACCTTGGGCTGGCGCACGATGGAGCGGCCGATGGCAACGCGCTGGCGCTCGCCGCCGGACAGGGCCTTGGGTTTGCGGTCAAGCAGGTGCGTGATCTGCAGGATCTCCGCCACCTTGCCCACTGCCGCGCGCACTTCGGCTTCCGGCTTGCCTGCCAATTTGAGGGCAAAGCCCATGTTCTCGCGCGCCGTCATGTGTGGATACAGCGCGTAGCTCTGGAAGACCATGGCGATGCCCCGCTCGGCCGGCGCCACGTCGTTGGCCAGCAAGTCGCCGATGTGCAGCTGGCCCGCGCTGATGTCTTCGAGTCCCGCGATCATGCGCAGCAGGGTCGACTTGCCGCAGCCGGATGGTCCGACGAAAACCATGAATTCACCGTCGTGGATATCGAGGTCCAGGCCCTTGACGATTTCCGGGCCGTCGCCGTAGGTCTTGCGGATGCCGCGTAGCGAAATGGCAGCCATCTCAATGCTCCCCGACCAGGACGGCAGCGTGGGACGCGCGCTGCGCGGCGATGAAGTCGCGGTACCAGAGGGCGCTGTCCTTGAAGCTGCGCTGCTGCGTGGCGTAATCGACATACAGCATGCCGAAACGCTTGGCATAGCCAGAATTCCACTCGAAGTTATCCATCAGGCTCCAGTAGAAATAGCCGCGCACGTCGATACCCTGTGCGATCACGGCGCGCAGGGCATCGAGGTGCAGCTGCACGTACTCGATGCGCGCCTGGTCATTGATCTTGCCGTCAACGGGCTTGTCAGCCACGGCCATGCCGTTTTCCGTGATGTAGACGGGCGGCAGACGGTATTCGCGGTGCAGCCCCACCAGCAGCTCCGTCAAGCCCTGCGGATAGGTTTCCCAACCCATGTCGTTGACGCCGAGCTTGCATTCAGGCTTGCGCGGCGGCGTTTCGGCGCTCATGTAAGCGCGCGTGTAGTAATTCACGCCGAGGAAATCGATGGGCTGTTTAATATCTGTGAAATCGTTTTCAAAGATAGCTAAAGCAGAAGCGTCGACGTGTTTCAGGGCCAGCGCCGGGTAGCGGCCCTTGAAGATGGCGTCCATATACCACTGCACCGAGCGCGCATATTCGAGTTCGGCCAGCTCCCGGTCCTGGGCGCTGTCAGTGGCCGGCGTGGCCGTCCATTGATTGAGCACGATGCCCAGCTTGGCGGGTGGATTGACGGCGCGCATGGCTTGCATGGCCAGGCCGTGCGACAGCAGCAGATGGTGCGACACTTGCACGGCGGCGGCCGGGTCGGCCATGCCGGGGGCGAACTGGCCCGTGCCGTGGCCCAGCACGGCCGTGCACCACGGTTCATTGTGCGTGGCGATGCTGACGACCTTGTGGCCGAAGCGGCGCGCCACCTCGGCCGCGTAGGCGGCGAAGTGATAGCAGGTGGCGCGATTGAGCCAGCCGCCCTCGTCCTGCAAGGCTTGCGGCAAGTCCCAGTGGTACAGGGTCAGATGGGCATCGAGTCCCTTGGCAGCCAGGGCATCGAGCAGGCGCGCATAGAAATCGAAGCCCGCCTCGTTCCAGGCGCCCGAGCCGGCCGGTTGCACCCTCGACCAGGACATGGAAAAACGGTAGGCGTTCACGCCCAGGCTGGCGATCAGCTCCACGTCATCAAAGTAGCGGTGGTAATGGTCGCAGGCCACGTCGCCATTGCTGCCGTCGATGATCTTGCCATCAGCATGGCTGAAGGTATCCCAGATGGACGGGCCGCGGCCGTCGATGGCGGCGGCGCCCTCGATCTGGTAGGCGCTGGTGGCCACTCCCCAGGTGAAGGTGGCGGGAAAGTTGGTATCGGTGTCGTCGTTATGCATGGTGGTCATGTCAGTGTGAGTGGTTAAGAGAGTTCTAGCCTTTGACGGCGCCTTGCGTAAGGCCCTCGATCAGGCGCTTCGAGGCGACAAAAAACATCAGCAGCAGCGGCAGTACGGCGATGGCGGCGCCCGTCATCAGCGCGCCCCACTCCGTGTTGTTCGGCGCCTGCATGCTGCGCAGGGCCAGCGGGATCGTGTAGTTCTCGACCGAGCGCATGACGACCAGCGGCGTAATGAAATTGTTCCAGGAATTGATGAAGGTGATCAGGCCCAGGGTGCCCATGGCAGGGCCGATCAGCGGCAGCACGACACGCCAGTAGATCGCAAATTCACCGCAGCCGTCGATGCGCGCCGCCTCGATCAGGTCCCTTGGTATCGCCGTGCCGATGTACTGGCGCATCAGGAAGATACCCAGCGCGCCGGCCGCTCCCGGCACGTACAGGGCGCGCGGCTGGTCCAGCCAGCCGAGGAAATCCATCAGCATGAAGGTCGGAATCATGTTCATGAAGGACGGGATGATCATCGACGCCATCACCAGGGTGAACAGGGGCCGCTTGAAGCGGAACTCGTACATGGCAAAGGCGTAGCCGCCCAGCGAACAAAAGAACAGGGTGAGCGCAGTCGTCATCAGCGCCACGTACAGACTGATGCCGATATTGCGCCAGAACGGCAGGCGTTCCTGCAGCAGTTCCAGGTTGTGCAGCAGGGCCGTGCCGAACCAGCGCGGCGGCGGCAGGCTGTAGATCTCCGCGCTCGTGTGCGTGGCGAAGACGAACATGAAGTAGAACGGCGCGACCATGATCAGGGCGCCGATGGCCACCATGGTGTAAGCCGTCCAGCGCGTGGTGTTCATTTGGCCTCCTTGCGTTCATTACGTTCATTGCGGCTGAAGATGCGGTTATTCGCCCAGGTGGTGCTGGCGATAATCAGGAACAGCAGCCAGGAAATGGCCGACGCCGTGCCGAAGTCGCCCGAGGAAAACGCCGTCTTGTAGACGAAGATGGCCGTCGTCATCACCGATTGGCTCACGCCACTCGACTCGGCCACCAGCACGAACGGCTCCTCGAACAGCTGCAAATTGCCCATGATGGTGAGCGTGACGGCCAGGTAGATCATGGGGCGCAGCTGTGGCAAGGTGATGTACCAGAATTGCTGGCGCTTCGAGGCGCCATCGATGGTCGCCGCTTCATACAGATCCTTGGGGATCACCTGCAGCGCCGACAGATACAACACCAGGTTCCAGCCCAGGTAGCGCCAGAAGATGACGAAGGCGACGGCCGGCTTGATGAACAGAGAGCTGCCCAACCAGTCAATCGACTCAGCGGGGAACAGGGCGCCGACCAGCGGCAGGCTGGCGCACCATTGAATCAGCACATTGATCTGGCCATAGTCGCGCGAGAACAGGGTATTGAAGACCATGGCGATAGCCACGCTGGACGTGATGAACGGTAAAAAGTAAATGCCGATCACCAGGTTGCGCGAGCGCTTGAAGCTGTTGTGGATGAAGGCCGCCAGCGGAATGGCTACCAGATGCTGCGGCACGCCAGAGGCCAGCGCCAGCCACAAGGTGTTGCCCAGCGAGCGCAAAAACCACGGATCGCTCAGGGCATATTTGTAGTTATCCAGTCCCACCCACTGCATGGCTTCCACGCCGCTGGCAGCTTCCCATTGGTTGAACGACAAATAGATAGAGAACAGCAGCGGGAACAGGCTGAAAACGGCGAACAGGATGAAGAAGGGGCTGATGAAAATGTACGGCGCCCATTTTTTCCTGTCGTAGCGCTTCCTGACGGACCGCGTGGCAGCGGCGGCACCCTCGGCACAAGGCATGGTCGTATTCATGCTGCTCCTAGCGCCGCGCGCGGTGGGTGATCAGGGCCTTGGCGTCGGCCAGGGCCGTCTTGATGTCCTTGTTTTGCGCCAGCACGCTTTCCAGCTCCATGTTGACGATGTCACGCGCCACGGCGTCAAACTTGTCGACGCGGATGACGGGGATTTTCGCCGCCGTGTCGCGCGCCAGCAAGCGCGTTTTCTGCCCGCCGAAGTACGGCTGCGGCTCGTCCATCATCGGATCCGCATATGCCGCCTTCAGGGCGGGAAACGCGCCGATTTCCTTCAGCGAGTGCAGCTGGATATCCTTGTTGACGGTCATGAACTTGATGAATTCCCACGCTTGTGCCTTGTTGGCCGCCTTTTTCGGGATGCCGTAGAAGGAACCGCCATACGACGCCAGCGCGCCGGCGGGCAGGTTCACCGCGCGCCACTGGCCTTTCGACTCCGGCGCCAGCCACTTGGCCAGGTGGCCGCTGAGCCAGGAACCCATCATCTGGCTGGCCACCTTGTCGCGTTTGAAGCCCTCTGCCCATTCGCCCGTCCAGGCCACAGTGCGCGCATCGATGCCGGCGACGCGCGCCGCCTTGGCCAGTTCGAACGCTTTCACGAAGCGCGGCGAGTCGACCAGCACCTGCCCCTTGTCGCCAAAATAAATGCCTTCGCCATCTTTCAGATTGGCACGGATAACAATGTCGGCCAGGTCGCTGGCACCGGCCAGCAGATAGGTGCCGGTGGCGGCCTTGAGTTTCTTGCCGGCGGCAATGTACGACTCCCACGATTGCGTCAGGTCGGCCTCCTTGATGCCCGCCTTGTCCATCAAGTCCTTGCGGTAGAACAAGGTGCCTGGCCCCAAGTCGGCCGGCATGGCGCCCAGGGTGCCGCGCGAACTGGTCGCCTGCACGAAGGTGAACGGCACGAACAGGGCGCGGTACTGCCCTGCCCCGTAAAGCGGCTGCAGCAAATCTTCCATGCCCTTCGATTCGGCGAAGCTTCCCACATAACGGAAATCGATGGCCATCACGTCGGGAAGGCGCGCACCGGCCGCCAGCGCCGTCGTCATCGAGTTGTGGTGGTCGTCGATCTGCAGACTGACCAGCTTGACCTTCACTTGCGGGTACAGCTTTTCCCACAGGGGCAAGGCCGTCTTGACGGCGCGGTCCAGGTCGGGGAAGGAGGCGACAGTGATGGTCGCCGGGGCCAGTGTCGACACCGGCGGCGCGACGGGCGCGGCGGCCACGCCATAGACCAGGGTCAGCGCGGCCAGGGAGGCTGCGCCAAGGATGCTTGACTTCATTATTTCATCTCCGTTTATTGAGCGTCTTCTATCTTGAAAACGTTTTCACACCATACATCCATTTAACACTGCAAAGAAAATCAAGTCAACCGAAATAGTTGTCATTTTTATTGAGGGCAGCATGGCAAGCTGCACGCCGTGGCGCGGATTCTCCTATGAAAAAATGCAAAAAATCGTCATTTGAGCTGCCGTTGTTTTTTGTGAAAACGTTTTCATATGTAACTCAGATTAGCGCGTGAGCGCGTAATCCGACGCATTGTTGGCGGCAAAAGCATGGTTCCTGCGCTTTGTTGGCTGCGCTTTGTTGGCTGCGCTGTGTCGGCTTACGCCCTGCGGGCTAACCCGACCTACCCCGACCTACCCTGACCTGCCCGGACCTGCGCCGACCTGCGGTCGTCATCGGCCGTTTATGGTAATCTTTCACTGAAAAGGTTTTCAGAGCACTGACAACCAGCCATCTTGATACCCAGGAATCACCTTGAACGATAGCGCCCACGCTGCTCCCCCTTCTACCCTGCTCGACGTGGCCCGCCAGGCTGGCGTGTCGCCCAGCACTGTTTCGCGCATTCTGAACGGCACGGCCAGGGTCTCCGACGACAAGCGAGACGCCGTGCTGGCGGCCATCGCGCAGATGAAATTTGCGCCGAACCAGATGGCGCAGGGTCTGAAAAAGGGCCGCTCGATGACCATCGGCATCGTGGTGCAGGATATTTCCAGCCCCTTCTTCGACGAAAGCCTGCGCGGCGTGGACGACGGTCTGAAAGACACGGGCTATGCGTCCGTGATCGTCAGCGGGCACTGGAATGCGCAGGAAGAGGCCGACCGCATCCGCCTGCTGCTGGCGAGGAAGGTCGATGGCATCATCCTGCTGTCCGGGCGTATCTCGGACCAGAGCGTGCTCGATTTCTCGCAGCAGCGGCCCATCGTCTCGACCGGCCGCCTGCTGGCGACCAGAAGCGCCATTGGCTTCAAGCTCGACAACGAATACGGCGCCTACCTGGCCGTGCGCCACCTGGTGGAACTGGGCCACCGCCGCATCGCGTTCGTGTCCGGCCCCGCCAACAATACGGATGCAAACGAGCGCCTGACGGGCTACCAGCGCGCGCTGCGCGAGGCGGATATCGCCATCGACCCGAAGCTGATGGCGGAAGGAGATTTCCACGAGGCAAGTGGGATGCTGGCCATGAACCACCTGTTCGAGACACAACAGCAATTCAGCGCCGTCTTTGCCGCCAACGACTTGTCCGCCTATGGCGCGCGCCTGTGCCTGTACCGCAAGGGCATCCGCGTGCCCGACGACATCTCGCTCGTGGGTTTCGATGACTTGCCCGGCTCGTCCTACACGACGCCGCCGCTGACGACCATCCGCCAACCCCTGTATGACATCGGCCGCATCGCCACCGAAGCGTTACTGGGCCTGATCAATGGCGAAGCGGTGCAGGCGGCCATTCCGCCCCTGGAACTGATTGTGCGAGAAACCACGCGGCGCATCCGCTGAGGCTTGCGGCAGGGACCATTTCCTTGCGACTTAAGCTAAACGAGAATCACTACGCTACCAGCATCCGCGACGCGTGCCGGAATCTGCAGCAATGGCGCATCCGCTTTACAATAGTGGCTCGTTCAGCAAGAATGCTTGGTTCAAGCACGCAAGGCTCAACCCTCCGGCCCGGGCCGGAAGACTCCGAACACTCACCACAAAGGGACATCACATGGAACATACTCTGCCACCACTGCCGTATGAAATGGACGCTCTGGCGCCGCATATTTCGAAAGAAACCCTGGAATACCACTATGCCAAGCATCACCAGGCGTATGTCACCAACTTGAACAACCTGATCAAGGGTACCGAGTTCGAGAACCTGTCGCTGGAAGAGATCATCAAGAAATCGTCGGGCGGCATCTTCAACAATGCTGCGCAAGTATGGAACCACACCTTCTACTGGAACGGCATGAAGCCGGCCGGCGGTGGCGCTCCTACCGGTGCCGTGGCTGACGCGATCAACGCCAAATGGTCGTCGTTCGACAAGTTCAAGGAAGAATTCACCAAGTCGTGCGTGGGCAATTTCGGTTCGGGCTGGACCTGGCTGGTACAAAAAGCCGACGGCTCCGTCGACATCGTCAACACCTCGAACGCCGGCTGCCCTTTGACCACCGGCGACAAGCCACTGCTGACCTGCGACGTCTGGGAACACGCCTACTACATCGACTACCGCAACCTGCGCGCCAAGTACGTGGAAACGTTCTGGGGCCTGGTCAACTGGGAATTCGTTGCCAAGAACTTCGCGTAAGCGCGTTTCTCTTGTCAACGTCAACGAGATTTTGACATAAAAATATGACATGAAAATTGTCATATTTTCTCAAAGGAAGTTTTTACCGTAAGGTAATAACTTCCTTTTTTACATGTGAACGCATGCTTCACATCAGCGCGTAACGCAGGCCAGGTCGGACCAGGCCGGCACCGCGCACCTGCCAGGCAGATCCATCCCCCTTCTGGCACTGCGCATGCAAATGGTTGCGGGATGACAGGGCCGGAATTTACGAAATATTTACGTGCCCGACCAAGCAATTTACATTTTGCTTACGCATGCCCCGCTACACTTTCTCATTTGCAACAAAAGCATTTGGCCATCCGGGCCAAAGCAAGCCAGTGGCAACGGGCTGCCGCGCCAGAACCTCCCCCTACCTTCCATGTCCGCACCGCAGCACATCAAAAATGAACACTTTTTCCAGCAATGGCTGATCCACGCCATGGTGTTGTCGGCACTGGCCGGCTTCATCGGATTCACCCAGTACGAGGAATATCACCGGATTGATACGCAGGAACACGAGCGGCTGGCGATGCAGGCGGAAATCGTGGAAAAGAATTTAACGCCGCAATTGAAGTTGAGCAAGCGCGTGATCGACAGCATCATCGACGAACTGGCGGTCTGGCAGGCGCAAGACGATCACCTGCGGCGGGCGAATCACTCGCTCAAAGTGATCAGCGATGCGCTGATCGGCATCCGCCCCATCCTGGTCATCGGTCCTGACGGGCAGGTGGTGGCCGGCAGCGACGCCGGCTTGGCGGACGAAAACTTCAGGCGAAACGATTGCTTCCAGAAAGCCATGCGACTCGCCGATCCGCAATTGCTGCACGTTAGCGCACCGCCTGGCAACACCGCCGCTCCCGGCGCGATCAGCCTGTGCCGCCGCATCAGCGGGTTTCAGGGCGGCTTTGGCGGCATCGTCATGGTCAGCCTGGCGCCCGCCTATTTCTCCAACCTGCTCGATTCGATTCGTTATGCGCGCGATGTCCATAGCTCGATCTCACGCGAAGACGGTCAGTTGTACCTGGCTTCTACACGCCGGACTGACGCCCAGATGCCCGGGTTACCGCGCGGCGCCGACAAGCAGCGCATGGTCGCCGAGCGCCATGTGCCATCGAGCGCGTCCCTCTTCGGGACGACGCTGCGCATCGCCGTGAGCCGCGACACCGAGGTCTTGTTCGCGCCGTGGCGCCAGAGCCTGTATGCGCAAAGCGTCCTGTTCGGTTTGGTTGCCATTTTCAGCACGCTCGGGCTGCTGATCATACAAAAACGGCACCGCTTGCGGCGGGCCGAACGCAAGAAGACAGAGAAGCAAATACAGCAACTGGCCTTCTTCGATCAACTCACCAAGCTGCCCAACCGCATCTTGCTGCTGGACCGCCTGAAGCAGGCGAAGAAGGCCAGCCTGCGCAGCGGCAACCATGGCGCCGTCCTGTTCATCGATCTGGACAACTTCAAGACACTCAACGACACGCTTGGGCACGACATGGGCGACCTCCTGCTCAATCAAGTCGCGCGGCGCCTGGTCGGCTGCGTGCGCGCTGGCGACACCGTGGCCCGCCTGGGCGGCGATGAGTTCGTCGTCATGCTGACGGACCTGCATGTGAATGCGGAACAGGCGGCGGCCCAGGTCGATATCGTCGGCAACAAGATCCTGCAGGAACTGAGCCAGACCTACTGGCTCAACCAGGTCACCCACCGCAGCACCTCGAGTATCGGCGCGACGCTCTTCATGGGCAATCTGACCAGCATCGACGATCTGCTCAAGCAGGCGGACCTGGCCATGTACAAATCCAAGGCGGTGGGACGCAATGCCTTGCGCTTCTTCGATCCCGCCATGGAGGTGGCCATGCTGGAACGGGCCGCGCTGGAAACGGACTTGCGCGACGCCATTCCATGCCGCCAGTTGATACTCCACTACCAGCCCCAAATCGACCACCGTGGGGGCGTTACCGGCGTCGAAGCGCTGGTACGCTGGCAACACCCGCTGCGCGGACTGGTGCCGCCAGGCGACTTCATTGCGCTGGCCGAAGAAATCGGCGTGATCCTGCCGCTGGGACAATGGGTGCTTGAAACGGCCTGCGCACAATTGGTCGCCTGGGCCGGACATCCCGACATGCGCCATCTGAGCATTGCGGTCAATGTCAGCGTGCGCCAGTTCAACCAGGACGATTTTGTCGATCAGGTGCTGTTTGCACTGGCTTGCAGCGGCGCCGACCCACATCTTCTCAAGCTAGAGCTGACCGAGAGCCTGCTGGTGTCCGACGTTGGCGGCGTGATCGCCAAGATGTCCGCAATCAAAGCGCACGGCGTCGGTTTTTCGCTCGACGATTTTGGCACGGGCTATTCTTCCCTGGCCTATCTCAAGCGGTTGCCGCTGGACCAGTTAAAGATAGACAAGTCTTTTGTCCGCGACGTGACGCATGACCCTAGCGACGCATCGATCGCCAAAACCATCATCGCCCTGGCTCGCAGCCTGAACATCGCAGTCATTGCGGAGGGCGTCGAGACGCTGGCACAGCGTGATTTCCTGGCGCGCTACGGTTGTCGCGCCTATCAGGGATACTTCTTCAGCCGCCCTTTGACGCTCATGGACCTGGAAAAATTTGTGCAGTACCGCTCGCATGCTGCGCCATGCGACGACGATCAACGCCTTCTGCGTTCTTGAGAAGTGCCAGCAGGCGATGAGTTAAACGATGGGGACAGGCTGCAAGGGACGACAAGCTTGTCAGGCCTGCCCGATGCTGCCCTTCGACGGCAAAGGGGCGGCCGCGAAGCGCCGCCATGGCCGCGCCAGCGCCTTGCCTGCACCGCCCTGCAATTGCCCTGCCAGGTAGCCGCGCACATAGGCTGCTGGCTGCAACAGATCAGGCTGCATTTCGGCCAGCGCGCGCAGCAAGCCGTCCGCCACCTCGATATCGTTGCGCCAGCCCAGTTCGTCCTGCAAGACGGACAGTCGCTTCACGTAGTGCCGGAGCTGCCCTGCGTCATATAAGGATGCAAAAAATTCAGTGGCATAGCGGGCTTTCTTGGCCGCGATGCGCACCCGGTGGCGCGCCGGCGGCGCCAGCTTCGGCAAGTCTTTTCCCCGCTTTAACAGGCGGCGCTGATCCTTGCGCAGGGTAGCGCGGGCAAACGGGCAGATAGGCGCGTCCAGGCGCCGCACTTGACGCACGGAGCAACTGTCGCGCCAGGCGCGCGCCTGCAGCCAGCGCTGCAAACCCAGCATGCAAGCCGTGTAGCGCGCCGAGGTGACGGCCTTGGCCGCTTGCACGTGCTTGCGGCGTGCCTGCGCGTGCGCCGCCGCTACCAAGGCCGCCACCTCCGTGGCCGCCTCGCCGTCGAGCTGCGCCAGGGTATTGCCAGCCAACACGTCCCCGTCGCGCGCCTCGCCCAGCGCGCCGCCCAGCCAACCGAGTTCGCTCTTCAAGGCGTCCGGCAGCGCCAGCAGGGACTTGAACATGCCCAGCGCCGAGCGCAAACGGCGTAGTCCCACGCGCATCTGGTGCACGCTTTCCATGTCCTCGCCCGCCGCCACGCCATCCTGGTTGCCGCTCACCTGCTCCAGGCAATTGCCGGCGATGACCAGGAACACCTGCTCCACCGACATGGCCGCGTCCAGCGCCAGTGTCTGCGCCTTGACGGCGCGCAAAGGCTGCGGCGCTGCGAGGCGGTAGCCGCGTTCCGCCTTGCTCAGGTGGCCCAGCTGCAGCGGCACGTCCTGCAGCAGGGCCAGCGCGACGTCGAACAGGCTGGCCGCTTGCCCCTGTTTCAATTCCAGTTCGATCTCGCTGACGGGCACGCTGCGCACGGCCCCATCGGCACCGCTTTCAATGACACCCTGGTCCAGCACGCATTCGATCTGGTCGCCCTGCGGCGTACGCAGCTGCCATACGGTGCGTTTGATGCGGGTGGTAAACACGGGCTGCAAAGCGTCGCGGATGGCGTCCTGGCGCAGCAGCGCTCGGATGGGCTGCTTGCGGCCGATGACGGAGTCGAGCGCGGCGAGGTCCGGCTGCGGCCCGGGAACTTGCCCTTCCCATTCGTGGCGGCTGTGCAAGCCGCCGCTGACGCTGCCGCCCGCCTTCAGGGTTTGCATCCAGCGCCCGGAGACCTGGCGCACGCGCAAGCCCGCCTGGTGACGGCATAGCTGCAAATCGGGCGTATCGACATACATATCGTGCATCTGCAGCACCAGTGGCTCTCCTTGCGCAAGCTGCGCCAGCAGCGGGTGCGCGCGCAGGCGGGGCGCGTCTTGCGGCGCCAGCAACAATTTCAATTCGATTTCCATGACCGCTCCTTGCAAGATTCCTCAACGCCCATTGTAAGGCGTGCCCGGTCGCGTACAAGGCGCACGCACACCTTGATTTTGCGCGAAAATAAGCGCTTCATTCAACCAGGAGATGCCATGACCTACCACGCCGCCGAGAACCGCTACGACAGCATGCCATACCGCACCTGCGGGCGCAGCGGGCTGAAACTGCCGCTGCTGTCCCTGGGACTGTGGCACAACTTTGGCGATAGCAACAATCTGGCCTCGCAGCGCGACATGCTGCGCACGGCTTTCGACCTGGGCATCACACATTTCGACCTGGCCAACAACTACGGCCCGCCATATGGCAGCGCGGAAAGCAATTTCGGCAAGCTGCTGCGCGATGATTTTCTGCCCTACCGCGATGAACTGATCATTTCCACCAAGGCGGGCTGGGACATGTGGCCCGGTCCGTACGGCCAGGGTGGCGGATCGCGCAAATACGTGCTGGCCAGCCTGGACCAAAGTCTGCAGCGCCTGGGCCTGGACTACGTCGACATCTTTTATTCGCACCGCTACGACGCCGACACCCCGCTGGAAGAAACCATGGGCGCGCTGGCCACCGCCGTGCAGCAGGGCAAGGCGCTGTACGTGGGCCTGTCGTCGTATTCGCCGCAAAAGACGGCCGAGGCGGCCGCCCTGCTGAAAGAGTGGAAAGTGCCATGCTTGATCCACCAGCCGGCCTACAATATGCTCAACCGCTGGATCGAGGAAGACGGCTTGCTCGATACCCTGCAAGAGCAAGGCATGGGCTGCATTACGTTCACGGCACTGGCGCAGGGCTTGCTCAGCGACAAGTACCTCGATGGCGTGCCGCAAGATGCGCGCGTCAACCGCCCCGGCGGCGGCTCGCTGCTGCAAAAGCACCTGAGCGCGGAAAACCTGGCCCGCGTGCGCGCGCTGAACCAGATCGCCGCCCAGCGGGGGCAAACGCTGGCGCAGATGGCGCTGGCCTGGGTGCTGCGCGACCCAAGAGTCACCTCGACCCTGATCGGCGCGAGCAGCAGCGCGCAAATCCGCGAAAACGTGGCAGCGCTGCAGCAACTGACGTTCACGGCCGACGAGCTCGCCGCCATCGACGTGCAGGCGCGCGAAGGCCATATCAACCTGTGGGAAGGCCCGTCGCGGGCCGTGTAAGGCAGTCACGGCGGCGCTGGCGGCGACATTGGCGGTGGCAGCAGGGCCAGCAGCTCCTGCGCCACCTGCCGGCGCCGTTCAGGCGTGGCGAAGACGCCCACCGCCACATGCCGTGTAGCATCACGCATATCGTTGATGTGTATCAATTGGCGCGGCCCTTGCGGCACGGCGATGCGCGTGCACCACGGCGAAAAGTGGTGGCGCCGGCAGTGGCCGGCGCTGACCTGTTCGACGATCAGCTCGCCGTCGCGCAGGGCGATATGCTCATAGTCGCGCGCATGGCGCAGGTAATGCAGCAGGGCGATGGCCACCAGGCCCAGTTCGGCGAACGAAAAGGCGGGAATGGTCCAGAAGCCGCGCAGCGCAAAGGCGGCGGCAATCGTCAGGGAAAACAGGCATAGCAAGCCATAGGCGCACAGCAACTGGCGCGCCGTCAAGGCACTGTAGCGCGCCAGCAGCCATTGCGGCTGCTCGCGCGAATGATCGCGTGGCATGGCGCCTCCCGCCTCATCGCTCCATCGACGTATTATCGCCCTCGCGGCGGCGGCCAAGTTCCGCCGGATCGGGCCCGGCTCAGGCGCCCATGCGCACCAGCGCATGGCCCACATGCTGCCACCAGTGATCGCGCGACTTGACCTGCTTCAGGCAAGACGTGTCGATCTCTGCGGGGAACACGCGATCCTGGCAAGCCTTCGTTGCCAGGGCATAGCGCTGGTTTTCCGCCGCCGCCAGGGCCACGACCAGCCAGAACGCCAGCGCCAGCAACACCACCAGCAAACTCCAGGCCAGGTGATTGGTGTTACTTTTTTCGCCAAAAAACTCGCGTGGCCGCGTCTCGCGGTACATCAACATCAAGTCTTTTTCTTTTTCTTCCGACATCTGCGTTTGCATCCTCTGACATCCTATCCTGTGCCGGCCGGCTGGCCATGGCGGCGCGCACGCCGCCTTAACCTCATTTTACGCTGAAGGCGAAGGAGGGACAGTAATTCGTGGCGGCTATTCTCAGTCGGCCGCCCGGATCAGGGACGCGGCGCCGGCACCTGCGGCGTGCGCGGTGTGCCCTCCTCCTCTGCCGGCGGCACGGGCACCATGCGCTCCACATGATCGACGTCGATGTCGCCGCCATCGGGTGCCCCGTTGTGGGGCTCCACGCCGGCCCGATCGCCAGTGCCGGCAGCATCGCTGTCGTTATCGAGCTCTTCTGCATCCTGGCCGGGCACGCCCTGCATGTCGCTGCCGCTGTCAGAACTGTCGCTGGGCCCCAGCACGCCCTTGCCATGGCCGCTGCCCAGGACACGGTCGGGCATGACGGGCAAATTGTCCGGATCGAGTGTGCTGCCGCTCATGGCTGACTCCTCTTGATAAAAAAACCAGCTTACTCCCCTCGCCCAGCCAGCGGCGCACGCCTGCACGGCATTCTCCACGGGGGGGGGAATGCGGCGGCGCACAAATATCTTCAAAAAGTACTTCACAAATGTACTATTCATTGCTATAGTTAATTCAAGTAAGCACCTTCTCATCCAGAAACTGCTTCATCGGCGGCAAAGCGCCCACCAGCGCCTTGCCGCCGAACCGACCGGTACGTGGCGAGCCGGCCCATCCACCCAGCCATCATGCACATATTGGAGTTTTATCATGCAAGCCAAATCACTTATCGCAGCATTGTTTGCCATCACCACCGCTACCTCGGCTTTCGCACAAAGCACGGCGCCGGCCACCAGCCAGCAGCTGAGCCGCGAGCAAGTCACGGCCGAATACATCCGTGCCCGCAACGCCGGCGAAATCGCCACCAGCGAAGTCGACTATCCGAAAACACCGGCCACCGCCACCAGCAAGGTGACGCGCGAGCAAGTCATGGCCGAGTTCTACGCTGCCCGCAAGGCTGGCCTGATCCCGCAAACGGAAGCGGATTTTGATGTCGCGCAAACCACCAAGCACGTCGTGCAATAAGAAACCAGTCAGCCGGTTTCAGTCAGTAACAACTCAGTTGCGGCGCAGCACTCGGGCACTCCCGACGCTCACCGCGGCGAGCTGTCAGCAGCACCCCCAACACTATCGCCTCCCGGAGTCACTGCATGTCCCTGCACCGCCGTTTGCTTGCCGCCAGCCTGATCCTTGCCTTGAGCGCTTGCGCCGACATGGGCCATATCGCGCCGCAATCGGCCATGCTCGACGCCAACAAGCTGGCGGCCAGCAAGGCCATGGATGCCGCCGCCAGCGCCGCCATACAGTGGCCCCGCGCACAATGGTGGCAAGATTTGCATGACCCCCAATTGAACCGTTTGATGGAGCAGGCGCTGGCCGACAGCCCCACCCTGCGTGGCGCCCAGGCGCGCGTGCGCCAGGCCGAGGCGCTGGCTGGCGCGGCCGAGGACAAGACCCGCCCGCAGGCGGACGCGAATGTCTCCATCAACCGCGAACTGTATTCACAGCACGGCAGCACGCCGGCGCCCCTGGCCGGCAATTACGCCTGGCGCAACCAGGCCACCGTCACGGCTTCGTACGATCTGGACTTGTGGGGACGCAACCGCGCCGCCCTGTCCGCCGCCCTGGGCGACGTGCAGATGGCCTCGGCCGAATCGCAGATGGCCCGCCTGGCCCTGGAAACGGCGCTGGTGCGCACCTACATCCAGCTATCGTATGAATTCCAGCTGCAGGACGTGATCGAACGCAGCCTGGCGCAGCGCGCCCGCATCCTCGACATCACGCGCCAGCGCAAGGCGGCCGGCATCGGCACCGATATTGACGTGGCGCAAATCGAAACTACGCTGCCCGCAGGACGCCGCCAGCTGGAGCAGTCAGCCGAGTCGCTGGCCCTGCTGCGCAACCAGCTAGCGGCCCTGGCGGGCAAGGGGCCGGCAGCCGGCGCGGCACTCACGCGCCCCGTGCTGCGCCTGGACCAGCCGCTGGCCATCCCCGCCGCCCTGCCGGCCGACCTGATCGGTCGCCGGCCCGACATCGCCGCCCAGCGCTGGCGGGTGGAAGCGGCGGCGCACCGCATCGATGCGGCCAAGGCCGAGTTTTACCCGAACGTCAACCTGGTGGCCTTTGCCGGCTTCCAGGCCTTCGGCTTCAGCCATTTTCTCGACGCCAACTCGGACATCCGCGGCGTCTCGCCCGCGCTGAGCCTGCCCATCTTTGCCGGCGCCCGCCTGCGCGCCCAGCTGGGCAGCCAGACGGCCGTGTACGACGGTGCCGTGGAGCAGTACAACGCCACCGTCATCAACGCCATGTCGGAGGTGGCGAATGCCGTCACCAAAGCACAATCGCTGGAAAAACAGCACCAGCTGACGGTGCAGGCGCTGGCCACGGCACAGCGCGCGCGCGACCTGGCGGAAAAAGCCTACAAGGCCGGCATGAGCGACGCCATCAACATGCTCAACACGCAAGTGGCCCTGCTGGCGGAAGAGCAGCAGCAGGCGCAAAATGGAGCGCGCGAGCTGGACCTGTACGTTTCCTTGATGAATGCATTAGGAGGCGGGATCTAAGCTTGCAATCCTGGCATTGCCATGGCTCAACAAGATACAATCGGAGCTTTATTCACACATGAAGGAATATGACATGACCGCTTTTGACGCCACCTCCAAGCGGCTGCAAAACATCCGCACGCGCATGCCAGGCTTCCCCATGGAACTGATGCGCCTGTTGCGCATGACGTACCACATTCAAAAAGGCATGAAGGACTTGACCAATGCCGCGCTGAAAAAGCACGACCTGGTCGATGCCAGCTACATGGTGCTCGCCGTACTGTACGGCACGGACGACGAAACGTCGAACGCCTGCACCCTGGGCATGGCCTGCCATGAAAAACCGGCCAACCTGACACGCGTGTGCAACGACCTGGAAACGCGCGGCCTGATCCACCGCGGCACGCGCCCCGGCGACCGCCGCTCGGTGATGATTTCGCTGACCGACAAGGGCCGCACGCTGATCGAAACGGCGCTGCCCGACGTGTACCAGGAAACCTCGGCCCTGTACGAAGGGTTCACGGACGAAGAGCTGCAAGTGCTCGACAAGCTGTACATGCGCCAGTTGCGCAACCTGAACAATCTCAACAACCAGAACTGATAGCCTATCGATGACGCCAGCCACAGCAACAACATTCACGCAAGGCCCCCTGACCCGGGCGGCCCACTGGCTGGCGCTGGCGCTGCAGGACTGGCGCAAGACGGAAGGCGAACGCTGGATCTACGTCGGCAAGACCCTGATCGCCGCGTTCTGCGCCCTGTGGCTGGCCTACCGCCTGGGACTCGATTCCCCCAGCACGGCCATGACCACCACCATCATCCTGGCCCTGCCCAGCAGCGGCATGGTGCTGGAAAAAAGCTTTTACCGTTTGTGTGGCACCCTGCTGGGATGCACGGCCGCGCTGACCCTGATCGGCCTGTTCCCGCAGCAGCCGGTGCTGCTGTTCGCCGGCCTGGCCCTGTGGGTGGGCCTGTGCACGAGCGGCTCGGCCCTGCACCGCAACGCCCAGTCGTATGTGTATGTGCTGGCCGGCTACACGGCTTGCATGATCGTCTTGCCCGCCATCGAGCAGCCGATGCAGGCGTTCGCGCTGGCCGTCACGCGCGTGGCCGAAGTCGGCCTGGGCATCATCTGCTCGGCCGCCGTCTCCAGCGTGCTGCTGCCGCGTCACCAGGGCACGCAAGTGATGCGCACGGTGCAGGCGCGCTACGGCAAATTCCTCACCTTCTGCCAGGACGTGCTGCAGCAAAAACTCACGCCGGCGCAAGTGGAACTGACGCATTTGCAGTTTGCCGCCGACGTGGCGGCGCTGGAACAGGGCCGCTCGGCCGCCCTGTTCGAAGTCACCAGCAAGGTGAGCCACGTGCGCGCGCAAAACCGCAAGCTGCACGCCTTTAACGCCACCTTCATGACGGCGCTCACTACCTTCTATACTTTCCACCGCCTGTTCGACCGCCTGCAGCGCGATGGAGAGACACAAGTGATGCAAGCCTGCGCGCCCCTGTACGCCATCGTCGCCGAAGCGCTGCAAGCCACGCCTTCGCAAGACTCGCTCGACACCATGCAGCGGCATCTGCAAACGGCGCTGGCGCTGGCGCGCGCGGAGATTGACAGTGCGCACATCAACCACGCGCAGCGCATCGATTTCGACACCATGTGCGAACTGCTGGAACGCTTCGCGCGCGACATGAGCCGCTTTCACGAAGTCTATTTCAGCCTGGCGCATGACACGCCCTTGGCCATCAGCACGCCGCAGGCGTATGCGCCAAAGACGCCGCCCGCGCTGGTGATCGCCAGCGGTGCGCGTGCGGCCATCAGCCTGGCCCTCTTGGCCCTGGGCGCCTATTTCCTGGCCTGGCCCCATGCCAGCACGGCGATGTTGATGGCGGCCGTGTTCTGCGCGCTGGCCTCGTCCTCGCCGCGCCCCATCATGATGATCCGGCAAGTGCTGGCGGGCTTTCTGATCGCCATGCCGCTGTCGCTCGTGTGCGTGTACTTCGTGCTGGTGCACGGTGACGGCTTCCCCATGCTGGTGCTCAGTTTTGCGCCCTTCCTGGCCGTGGGCCTGTATTTGATGACGAATCCCGCCAAACTGGGCGTGGGCCTGGGCGTGTCGACCTTTATCACACAGATGGCACCGACCAACGTGATGCATGTCGATGGCGCCGCTTTTCTCAATACGGGCATGGCGCTGATCGTCGGCCTGATGCTGGCTGCCCTCGTGTTTGCCGTGCTGCTGCCCGAGCACACCATGGGCCACAAGGACCATATCGGCCCGGCCCTGTGGCGTGAAGCCCTGCATGCGTGCACAGCGCCCGCGCGCCGCGTGAAACACCGTTTCGACAACCGCGTGCGCGACCTGCTCAGCCAGCTCAACGCGGCGGCCGGCCCGGCGCCGGGTGTCGCCACGCGCGCCGTCGTGCGCCAGGCCCTGACCTTGCTGGAAATCGGCCACTCGGTGATCGATCTGCGCGAACTGATCGCCAGTTCCTCCGGCAACAGCGCCGCGCACGACGCCCTGCAGCGCTGCGTGGACAGCATCGCCGCCTGGCTGCGCACGCGCGGCGAAGCGCAACTGCAGGGGGCGCTGGCCGCCACCCTGCAGGCGGGCGCCGTGGTGCGGGCGGCCCAGGCTGCCAGCGGCACGGCACCGGAACAGGGCGTGCGCCTGCAGACGGCGCTGGTCGACCTGCATTCGATCTACACCTCATTACTCGACAACGTGGCGCCTGGCGCCGGAGAACATGATGCCGCGTGAATTCGCCCTGTTCGGAATTCTGATTCCTACCCTGCTACCCCTGTTCATCCTCAGCATCGGCCTGCAAACCCTGCTCGACCGCGTGCTGGGCTGGCTGGGCGTTTACCGCATGGTGTGGCATCCCTCGCTGGCGCGGCTGTGCATCTTCATCGCCATCTTCGGCGCGCTGGCTTTATCGCTGTACAAATAACGTTCAAATAAAAAAAATGTTCAATCTGATCAAGGAAAGGATGCCGACATGGTAGCCAAACTGACCCGCTATGCCATCACCCTGCTGCTCCTGGCTGCGGCCCTCTGGATAGGCAAGACTGTCTGGAACCGCTACATGGAATCGCCATGGACGCGCGACGGGCGCATCAAGGCCGATATCGTCAATATCAGCGCCGACGTGGCCGGCACTGTCACGGACGTGCTGGTGCGCGACAACCAGGTGGTGCAAAAAGGCGACGTCCTCTTCGTCGTCGACAAGGAGCGCTATGCGAGCGCGCTGGCGCAGGCCGACGCCGTGCTGGCCACGCAAAGGACGGAGCAGGGCCGCCGCGGCAAGGAAGCGCAGCGCCGCGCCAATCTCGACGCCAGCATCATCTCCACGGAAAGCCGCGAAAGCGCCGCCTTTGCCGCCAGTTCGGCCTCGTCGCAAGTACAGGCCGCGCTGGCCGCCCGCGCGCTGGCCCAATTGAACCTGGAACGCACCACCGTGCGCGCGCCCGTCAGCGGCTACGTGACCAACCTGAACGTGCACAAGGGCGATTTCGCCGCCGTCGGCGCGGCCAAGCTGGCCGTCATCGACAGCGCCTCGTACTATGTCGTCGGCTACTTCGAAGAAACCAAGCTGGGCATGCTGGCGCAGGACGACAAGGCTGAAATGAATCTGATGAGCGGCGGCACCCTGCATGGCCACATCGAGAGCATCGCGCGCGGCATCACCGACCGCGACGCCGCCACGGGCCGCGAATTGCTGGCTGACGTCAATCCCACTTTCAACTGGGTGCGCCTGGCGCAGCGCGTGCCCGTGCGCATCCACATCGACGAGCAAGACAAGAAGCAGGTCCTGGTGGCCGGCACCACCTGCACCGTGGTGATCACGCCCCATTCTGCTCCCCCTTCAAGGCCCGCACCCAAGCCTGCGGCCGCGCACCCCGCATGAGCCGCAGCGGCGGCGCCGGGCGCCTGGCAGAAATCGCCCTGTTCCTCGACGCCGCGGCGCTGGGCAGCTTTTCCGCCGCCGGCCGCAAGCAAGGCCTGTCGCCAGCCGCCGCCAGCGCCGCCATCGGGCGCCTGGAAGCCGCACTGGGCACCACCCTGTTCGAACGCACCACGCGCCAGCTGCGCCTGACGGAAGAAGGCCGGCACTACCGCCTGTACAGCGAACAGGCGCTGGACTTGCTGGCGCAGGCGGAAGACGGCTTGCACGGGGACGCCGGCGCCGTGCACGGCGTGGTGCGCATCTCGGCGCCCTCCGATATCGGCCGCCAGCTGCTGCTGCCGATGCTCGACCGCTTTGCCGCGCTGCACCCGCAGGTGCGCCAAGCGCTGACCCTGACGGACGCCACGGCGAGCCTGGTGCACGACGACATCGACCTGGCCATCCGCTACGGCGAGCTGCCCGATAGCGAGATGGTGGCGCGCCTGCTGCATCCGGGCCGGCGCGTCGTGTGCGTGGCGCCCGCGCTGGCCGCCAAGGTGGGCCAGCCGAACGTGCCGCGCGACCTGACGATGCTGCCTACTCTGGTGCTCACGGCGGGCGACGGCGCGCCGCAGGAATGGCGCTACCGAGAAGACGGCAAGCGCCACAGCCTGCGCCTGCAGGGGGCCTGGCACAGCAACGACGGCGAAATCATCCGCCGCTGGGCCGTGGCCGGCCATGGCTATGCCTACAAATCCCTGCTCGACATCGGCGACGACCTGCGCGCGGGGCGCTTGCAAACGGTGCTCGACGATTACTTTGCCGATAGCGTCCCCCTGAACCTGCTGTACCGGCGCAACCGCTTCCAGCCGCCGCGCGTCGCCCTGCTGATCGACTTCCTGCTGCAGCAGTTCGCCGCCCTGCCGGCGCAGAACTAGGCTACCTCAGGGTGGCAGCACGCCCAGCTGGCGCAGCAGGGCAAGGTTGTCTTCCAGGTGCCAGTTCTCGCTGATGCGCCCCTGCGCATTGACCTGGTACAAATCAAACGCCTGAAAATCGATGGCTTGCCCCTGTCCCTGCACGATCCCTTGCGGCGTGGGGAAGACGCCCGTAAAGCTGCCCGTGAAATGCAGGCGCAGGGTGACCCGGTCGCCCGCTACCAGCATCTCCTCGATGCCTACCTTCAAGTCCGGAACGGCGGCGTGAAACACTTGCGACGCCTTCAGCGGGCCGGCCAGCCCCTGAGGGCGGCCAGCTGGCAAGGTGCGGTCAATAAAATCGTCGGCCAGCGCCAGGCGCGCCAGGGCCGGATCGCCGCTCTGCCAGAACGCGGCGTAGCGGCGCGCCGCCAGCGCCACCGCGCCGGTGGCGCTGGCGCCGGACAGGTGGGCGGGCATGGGCAGGTTCATGGCGGCATGGACTGGCGCGGCGGCCAGCAGCGACAGGGCCAGGATGGCGGGGGAAAAAGCGGAAGCGGACATGGTAGTTCCAGGTGGGTTGATCGGTGTGCACATCGCACATCGCCATTCTGGACTCGCTTGCATTAATTGATAATTGGCCCCACGCCTGAATCAATTGCTTGCTGTAGTTGAAAATAAGTTGAAGCCGAGTTGAAAATCAGCGCCCGCCCGCCACGTCGAGGAGGCTGCCCGTCACATACGTCGCACCCGGCCCCAGCAGATACAGGATGGCGCCGGCGATTTCTTCCGGCTCGCCGCCGCGCTGCATGGGCACGCCGGACGCCAGGCGCGCCACCCGCCCAGGCTCGCCGCCAGAGGCGTGGATGTCCGTATAAATGATGCCGGGCCGCACGCCGTTGACGCGGATGCCTTCGGCCGCCACTTCCTTTGCCAGGCCGAGGGTAAGCGTATCGACAGCGCCTTTCGAGGCCGCGTAATCGATGTACTCGCCCGGGGAGCCGATGCGCGCGGCCACCGACGAGACATTCACGATACGCCCGCCCTGGCCGCCGTTCGCCGTCGACATGCGCCGCACGGCTTGCTGGCAGCACAAAAAGTAACTGATTACGTTGGTGCGCAGCACGCGTTCCAGGCGCTGCACGGAAATATCGGCCAGCCGGCATTTCTGCTCCAGCACGCCCACATTGTTGACCAGCGCCGTCAAGGTCCCCAGGCGCGCATCGACTTCGTCAAACAGGCGCGCCACGTCCGCTTCATTGCCGACATCGGCCTGCACGGCGATGGCCTCGCCGCCGCCAGCCATGATGCGCGCGCACAGTTCTTCGGCCGACCGCGCATCGCGCACATAATTGACGCAGACGGCATAGCCCTGGCGCGCCGCCAACAGGGCGGTCGCCGCGCCGATGCCGCGGCTGCTGCCAGTAATCAAGATCACTTCCTTCATCGTTCCTCCAGAATGGTTGTGGCTTCATGATACCCGCAACCAGCAGACGTAAAAAAGCCCGCACAAAGCGGGCAGTTTTCCTATCCATCCTCATCGTCACAACACCGGAGAAAATCGTAGCGAGCGGCAGTGATTTGTGGCCGAGAAGCGCAACCGTACTCTAGTACGGTGAGCATCGCCGGCCGCAAAGCGCGACGCGCAGTAGATTTTATCCGGTGTTCTATGACCTGAAATGCGTCATGGCGTAGCTCAGATGCTGCCACCAGTGCTCGCGCGACTGAACGGACGCCAGGCATTTCGCGTCGACCTCGTTCTTGAACGCGGGGTCCACGCAAGCCTTGGTGACCAGCGCATTGCGCTGGTTTTCCACGTTGACGACGGCCAGCGCCAGCCACGCCACGAGGGCGAGGGCCAATACGCACAAGGTCCAGGGCAGCTGTTTCATGACGTTCTCCGCTTACTTCTTCGCTGGCGCGGGAGCGCGCTCTTTCAGGACGCGCGCCACCAGTTCATCCATCACGCGCAGGGTCGCTGTCTGGGTCTGCGGCTCGGACTGGCCAGGACGCGACAGCTGGGCCGGCGACGTGACGAAGCGGCCATCGATGACGATGGTCGGCGCACTGTCGATCTTGCTGGCGGTGATCAGCTGCTCATTGCGTTTCAGCTTGGTCTGCACGCCGAAGGAATTGAACATATCCAGGTATTTCGCCTTGTCGATGCCGTTCTTCACCAGCAGCTCGAGGATGGCGTCATCGCGGTTCAGGCGGTTGCGCTCGACGTGGATGGCGCGGAAGATCTTGTCGTGGAACTGGTCCAGCTGGCCCATCGCCTCCAAGGTGGCATAGGCGTGCGCCTGCGGATCTTTCGGGCCATTGAAGGCCAGGTGGATGCGGCGGAAGGCGATCTTGTCGCCCTGTTTCTTGACCCAGTCGTGCATCAGCGGATCGAGCGCATAGCAATGCGGGCAGGAATACATGAAGTACTCGACCACTTCCACCTTCTTGCCCGTGTCCGTGCGCACTGGCGTCGGAAGCGTGGTAAAGCCGGTATCGGCCGCCATGGCGCCGCCGGTGGCCGCCACCAGGGTGACGGCGGCAAGCAGGGGACGCAAGAAACGCATAAAACGCATATTAATCCTTCATCATAAAGTGGTCGTGAACGGGGCGAGATTACCACTTTTTGCGGCGGGCGATGAGGCCAGGCCGGAAAAAAAGCACGTTTGCACGCTCCGTTTGCGCCTGATTAAGCCACTTTTAAGCGCCGCTGCGCCCCAGTGTCAGAAATGGTAGCGCGCCGACACGCGCAGCTGGCGCGCATCGTTGAGGTAAATGCTGGAGCGACAGCCCGGCGCATCGCCGTAATGGCGGCGGTTGGCCAGGTTGCTGCCGGCCAGTTCCAGCTCCCAGGCGCCCAGCTTGCGCACATAGCGCCCGTCCACGGTGGCGAATGCGGGCACTTGCGCCAGGCAGCTGTTGGCGAAATCGGGGCCATAGCGCAGCGCGCGCAGCCATTGCACGCCAACGTCCGCGCTGGCGCCGGCCTGCCCCGTCCAGTACAGGCGCAGGCTGGCCAGGGTCTTGGGCACGAGGGCGATATCCGGGCCATCGTAGGCGTAGTCGTCATAGCGTGCATGCACCTGGCGCAGCTCAGCGTCGAGGCGCCAGTCGCGCGCCAGCGCCATGCTGGCCTCGATGGCGATGCCATCGCGGCGCGAGGGGTCGAGGTTGCCCGCAAAGCCCAGCTGGCCCAGGCTCTGGTCGAAGACGATCTGGTTGCTGAGGCGCTCGCTGAAGACGCGCACGGAAGCGCTGCGCGCCGCGTCGCCGAAGGTGGCGCCCACTTCCGTTTCGCGCCGCAGCTGTCCCGCCAGGGGACGGTAGCCGGCGCGGGTATAGCCGTCGTCATCGATGCGGTAGCTGCGCGCGGCCTTGGCGTACACGCTCAGTTCCGGGCGCAGCTGCAAGCTGCCCTGCAAGTCCCACGCGTTCTGGTTTTCCCAGTCGCTGCCGCCGGCTGGCATGTCGGCCGGATCGAGCTGGAACTGTTCATGCCGCAGCCCCAGCAGCAAACGCGGCGCATACGCGCCACCAAAAGCCAGTTCTTCGCGCAGCAGCAGCGCACGCGAGTACTGGCGGCGCAGCCCATCGCCATCGCGGCCCGGCGCGTCGCGGCCCGAGCGCCGCTCCCACTGCATCAGGTCCAGGCCCACTTCCGTGTCCGTGCCAACGCCGCCCACCTTGCCGTAATGGCGAACGCGGGGCGCCAGTTGCCGTCGGCGGCTGCTGTACCTCGATTCGCTGCTGCCCTCCTCGCCCGCATAGTGGGCCGTGGCGCGCTTTTCCCGCTGCGACAGTTCCACGCCCAGCTCGAAATTGCCCACATAGCGCTGCACGAAGGCGCTGGCACGCCGCACTTCGTAGCGGTACAGGTCTTCCGGGCGGGCCGCCAGCAGGGCCAGGAACGGCGCCTCGGGCGCCGGATAGCGGGTGTTCTGGTTCAGCTGGTCGGCACTGAAGCCGAAGCGCCCCTGCCGCGCCTTCCATTCGGCGCCCCCATTGAAGCCATGCTGGTGAAACACGCTGCCATCGCGGTAATTGCCATTGCGCTGCCTGTCGATGGCCACATCGAGCGACATGCCATCCTGGTCGCGCGACAGAGCGCCGCGCACGCTGTGCTGGCCGCCCTGCCCCAGTTCGGCGGACAAGTCGCCATGCGTGACGCCGGCCGCGCCGCCATCCACGCTGTCCTGGGCGCACGCCGGCATGGCCAGGGCGCACAGCAGCAAGGTGCGCATGGCGATGGTCAGGGCGGGAGAGGCAGGCATCATGGCGGGAAGCTGGCTGCGCTGCCGGGAGGCGGGCGCACGGTAGCGGGGCAGAGGGATGGCAAAGCGAAACATTATACGCACGGCGCGCGGCGCCGCAAGCAGCGCTCCGGCGGTGCTTGCGGCACTCCCATATTTGATTGGTTATTTGGCATTTTTGCAGGTATATTAAGTAAAGTGCGAGGTGCGCCCGGCGATCCTGGGCGCAGCCGACTGCATTTGAAAATCAACAACAATAAGAAGTCACTGTAGGAGTCACGCATGGGAAGTCGCAGCACAACGCGCCGGGGGCCGCCAAGTCCCCGCGGCACGCGCCGCAGCATTGGTTTTTTCCCCGTCTCGGGCAAGCTCAAGGCCCTCTCCATCGCCGCCATGCTGCTGGCCGGCCTGGCCCTGCAGGCCGATCTGTTCGCCCAGCCGGGCCAGGGCAAGCCAGCCAGCGCGGCCATCGCGCTGGCGCCGGCCGCCGACGGCATTGCCCTGGCCTTGCCGCACGCGTCCGCCGTCAGCAAGCCCAGCGCCAGCAACGCCTGGGGCGGTGCGCGCACGGCTGCGCAAGCGACCCTGTCTGACCGCGTGGTCGACTACCAGATCGAAGCGACGCTCGATCCCGTCAAACACACCATCGCCGGCCAGCAGAAACTGCGCTGGCGCAATCGAAGCGCGCAAGCGGTCAGCAGCGTATATTTGCACCTCTACCTGAATGCGTTCGAAGGCGAACATTCGACCTTCTTCACCGAGAAGCGCAAGCTCGATAAGGGCTTCCGCTCGGGCGTCGAGACGCGCGACGGCGAATGGGGCTATATCGAACTGCGCAGCATGACGCAGAACGGCGCCACGGCGCCCTCGCATTTCGTCCAGCCGGACAACGGCCCGGCCACCGACCGCACGGTCGTGCGCGTCGACCTGCCGCAGCCCGTCGCGCCGGGCATGGAGACGACGCTCGACATCCGCTTCTTCGACCAGTTGCCGCGCGTCATCGCGCGCACCGGCTATTTCGGCAGCTTCCACCTGGTCGGCCAGTGGTTCCCCAAGATCGCCGTGCTGGAACTGCCCGGCGAACGGGGCGCCACCGCGCCGCGCTGGAACGCGCATGAATTCCACCTCAATTCGGAGTTCTACGCCGACTTCGGCAACTACGACGTGAAGCTGACCGTGCCCAAGGAATACACGGTGGGCGCCACGGGCGAGTTGCAGGGCGCACCGCTGGAAAAGGACGGCATGCTCACGCATCACTATGTGCAGGGCGACGTGCACGATTTCGCCTGGACGGCCGACAAGCGCAGCGCGCAGCCATTGATGGGCAACTGGAGCGGTCCCGGCAGCCCGCCGGTGGCCATCAAGGTACTGTACCCGCCCGAGTACGCGTCCAACGCGGGGCCCGCGCTGCAGGCGGCCAAGGACTCGCTCACGTATTTTTCGCGCACCCTGGGCGCGTATCCGTACAAGACCTTGACAGTGGTGATTCCGCCGTTTAATGCGGCCGAAGCGGGCGGCATGGAATACCCGACCTTCATCACCGCCTCGAGCTACGCCACGCTGCAGCCGAAGACCTTGGCCGGATTCGGCCTCGATTTCGTCACCATCCATGAATTCGGACATGGCTATTTCTACGGCATCCTGGCCTCGAACGAGTTCGAGGAACCCATCCTCGACGAAGGCTTGAACGAGTACTGGGACCAGCGCATGCTGCGCGCGCGCGGCCAGGACATCCACGCCACCACGCCCCTGCTCAAGCGCCTGGGCTTCGCGCCCTCCTTCAAGGTCTTCGAAGGCGAGCGCCTGGGTGCGCCGCGCCAGGATGCCGCCGACCCGCTGGGCCAGAATGCCTGGGACCGCCTGCAGGGCGTGGGGCCTGTCTACAGCCGCACGGCCATCACCATGCGCGACCTGGAAGCGCGCGTCGGCAGCGAGGCCATGGAACGGGGCTTCAAGGCGTATTACGAACAGTGGAAATTCCGCCACCCCAGCGTGGCCGACCTGCGCGAAGCGCTGGCCGAGGCGACGGGCCAGCGGCGCATCGTGGAACAGGTCTTCGCGCAGCAAGTCTATGCCAGCGCGAATATCGACGACCGCATCGGCAGCTTCACGAGCGAAGAGCAGACGCCGCTGGCCGGCATGGTGCTGGTGAACGGCAAGCGCGTGGAACGCACGGCCGAGGCGCTGGAAAAGGAAGAGAAAAAAGTGCGCGAGGCGTGGGACAAGGCGCACCCGGACGCCAAGCCCGGCACGGGGCCCTATCCGTATCTCACCAGCGTGGTCCTGCGCCGCCGCGGCGCACCCGTGCCGCAGGTGCTGCTGGTGAAATTTGCCGATGGCACAGCCGAACGCGTGGTGTGGGATAACGACCAGCTGTGGCAGCGCTACACCTGGAGCAAGTCCGTGAAGGCCGTCTCGGCCGAACTCGATCCCGACCGCGTGCACTACCTCGACGTCAACAAGCTCGATGACAGCCGCACCCTGAAGGCCGATACCTCGGCCGCGCGGCGCTGGAGCTTCGACCTCGCCGCCGCCTTCCAATACCTCCTTTCCCTGATTGCCATCGTATGAGCGCCACTTCCACGACACGGGCCAGCGGCCTGACCCTGACCATGCGCGCCAGCCGTGCCGCCCTGCAATGGCGCTTGCTGCTGCTGTGGCTGGGACTGCTGCTGATACCGACCGTTGTCGCCATCATTCCCCTCTGGCGCACCTTGAGCGCCAGCCTCGATCAGGCCGTGCATGCGGCGGCACTGGCGCACAAGCTAGACCTGATGACCCTGGCCGACCTGATCGCCAACACGGGACGCAACGGCGCCGCCATCAGCCAGGCCGCCATCGCCGGCATCATCCTGACCCTGTTGTTGTCGCCGCTGCTGAGCGGCCTGGTGGTGACGGCCGCGCGCGCCCCTGCGCCCGCCGGCTTCGGTCCCCTGCTGACGGGCGCCTTCAGCGAATACGGCCGCATGCTGCGCATGTTGCTATGGAGCATAGTGCCGCTGGGCGTGGCGCTGGCGATCGGCGCCGGCGCGCTGAAACTGGCTGACAAGCACGCGGCGAAAGCCATCCTGGAAGCCGATGCCGACCTGGCCCGTCATCTGGCCTTGCTGGTGACGGGCCTGCTGTTCCTGCTGGCTTGCGCCACGCTCGATGCGGGCCGCGCGGCGCTGGCCATCGACCGGCGCCGCACTTCGGCCGTCAAGGCCTGGTGGCGGGGCCTGGGCATGCTGCGCCGACGTCCGCTGGCCTGCCTGGCGATCTACCTTGTCATCACCATGCTGGGACTGGCGCTGTATGCGCTGCTGGGCGTGGCGCGCCTGAACCTGGCCGCCCCGGATCCGCTGGCCATCGTGGCTGGCCTGGTGGTGACGCTACTGGCAACGCTGGTGCTGGCGTGGATGCGCAGCGCGCGCCTGTTCGCGCTGATCGACGTCAAGCGCTCGCTCGCCTGGTGATGTTATCTCCCCAGGCGCCCTTCATCGGCCAGGAAGTCGATGAAGGTGCGCACTTTCGACGACAGGTAGCGGCGGCTCGTGTAGACGGCGTACACCTTGCCGCCCGCCAGCTTGAAATCATCGAAGAGGCGCACCAGCCGCCCCGCCGCCAGATCCGCATCCGTTTGCCACGATGGCAGCAGGGCGATGCCCATGCCGTCGAGCGCGGCCGCGTGCAGCAGGCTTTCGTTATTGCATTGCAGCACGGGCGAGAACTTCACTGTCTCATGTCCCTGCGGGCCGTCAAACGTTAATTCATTGCCGTTTGATAACAGCGAATAGCTGATCATGGCGTGCTGCGCCAGATCTTGCGGCACATGCGGATGACCGGCGCGCGCCAGGTAGGCGGGCGCGGCCACCAGGTGAAAGGCGATGCTGCCGATAGGCCGCGCGATCAGGGTCGGCGACGGCGCCTGGCTCACGCGCAGGGCCAGGTCAAAGCCCTCTTCCACCAGGTTCACCACGCGGCCGCTCAAGTCGATGTCGAACGTAACCTCCGGGTAGCGCTCGCGGTAAGCCACCAGGGTGCGCGTAAAGATGGCGTTGGCGAACCAGACAGGGGCGCTCAGGCGCAACATGCCCCGCGGCACCACCGTCGTGCGACCCACGGTTGCCTCCACCTCGTCGAGATTGTCAAGCATGTCACGGCACTGTTCAAAATACACCTTGCCGATTTCCGTCAGGCTCAGATGACGGCTGCTGCGGTTCAGCAGCCGCGCACCCAAGTGGCGCTCCAGGTGCATCACATGCTTGCTGACCATCGCCGCCGACAGATCCAGACGTACACTGGCGCGCACGAAACTGTCCAGTTCCACCACGGCGCGAAACACGCGCATGCTGCGCAAGGTATCCATGAGCACCCCATCATCAACAAAATGGAAATGATATATCAATAATTGCGATCTTGATCAACTGACCGAGCATGACTATCATCGATAGCATCAGCCATTCCCCTCAGGAGCCGCCATGCAAGAACACACTTTCCCCACCTACTTCCTGTCGCACGGCGGCGGCCCGTGGCCGTTCATGAAGGACCAGTTCGGCGACCGCTACGACGTGCTCGAAGCGTCCTTGCAAGATATCCCGCGCCAGATCGGCGCGCGCCCGAAAGCCGTGCTGGTCGTCACGGCGCACTGGGAAGGGCCGCAATTTCTCGTCTCGGCCAGCCCGCAGCCGGGCATGATCTACGATTATTCGGGCTTTCCGCCGCACACGTATCAAATCCAGTACCCGGCGCCCGGCGCGCCGGAACTGGCGGCGCAGGTGAAACAGTTGCTTGACGGAGCCGGCCATCCGGCGCGCCTGGACCACGAGCGGGGTTTCGACCACGGCACCTTCAGCGCCCTGTTCCCCATCTACCCGCAAGCAGACGTGCCGCTGGTGCAATTGTCGCTGAAACACGGCTACGACCCGCTGACGCACGTCGAGGTGGGCCGCGCGCTGGCCAGCCTGCGCCGCGAGGGCGTGCTCATCGTTGGTAGCGGCCTGTCTTACCATAACCTGCGCCAGTTCGGCCAGGCGGGCGCCGTCGCCTCGCACCGCTTCGACGCCTGGCTGCGCCAGACGATGGCCTTGCCACCAGAACAAAGGCTGCAACAGCTGCTGGCCTGGGACCAGGCGCCCGGTGCGCGCCAGGCCCATCCGCAGGAAGACCATCTGCTGCCGCTGATGGTGGCGCTCGGTGCGGCCGAGCAGGAAGCGGCGCACGTCGTGTACCACGAGGAAGATTTCTTTGGGGCGCTGGCCGTGAGCAGTTTCAGGTTTGGCAACGCAGCCCAATGAAACCCGAACGCGGAAATGCCGGGGCATGGGTCAGACCCTCAACGCCGCTAACGATTGATTCAGCGCCAACGTCATCGGGGGTCTGACCCCAGAATTTAAAAAAGCCGCTAGCTAGCGGCTTTTCTTCTTACGTGCCGCGCTTGCCGCGCGCCGCATTCTTCGCCTTTTCGGCGGCAATCGCTGCCGCTATGGCCGCTTTTTCCGCCATCTCAGCCGCGTGCTGGGCCAGCAGGGCCGCGCGCGTGTCCGGCGTTTCCAGCGAGATGCGCCCGAGGATGCCGCTGCGGTAGTCCAGCAGCAAGGTATGCGAAGCTTTCTCGAAATCGTAGTCGCCGCCCTTGATGCGGAAACCGCGCTTGGCGGCAATGCCCTCGACCACGCCGATGGCGTCGACTTCACCGACCTTGGTGCCATAGCGGGCCGCCAGCAAGTCTGGATAGCGCTTGAGCAATTCCTCGGCCAGGAACACGGCCACTTCCTCTTCGATCAGCGCGTTCGAGCCGATGGCGTGGCTGGCCGCCAGCATCAGGCCATCGCTGGGGATGGCGATCTTCGGCCACAACATGCCGGGCGTGTCGACCAGAATGGTGTTCTTGTCCAGATACAACTTTTGCTGCATCTTCGTCACGGCTGGTTCGTCGCCCACCTTGGCTACGCGCTTTTTCAGCAGCGCATTCATCAGGGTAGACTTGCCCACGTTGGGGATGCCCATGATCATGATGCGCAGCGGCTTGGTCGGCACGCCGCGGTGCGGCGCCAGCGATTTGGCCAGGTCCGGGATGCGCGCCACATCGCCCGGCTTCTTGGTCGTCATCGCATACGCGGTCACGCCTTCCTGGGCATTGAAATAGGCCACCCAGGCGGCAGTGGCAGCCGGATCGGCCAGGTCGGTCTTGTTAAGTATCTTCAGGCAAGGGCGCTGGCGGAACAGGCGCAGCTCGTCCACCATGGGATTGCAACTGGCTGCCGGCAGGCGCGCGTCCACCACTTCAATCACCAGGTCGGTATTTTCCATGGTCTCGGCCGCTTTCTTGCGGGCCGCGTTCATGTGTCCTGGGTACCATTGTATCGCCATGCTCTTGCCTTCAGTTCGTTCAGTCAATCCGCTATTTTACGTGGTTGCCGCCACGACGTCCCATTTTCCGCCGCCAGCGCCAGTCGTGCGACGAGGACGAGACAATTGGTGATAATTTAGCAGTTACTTGAATGATAATATTCGCAGTCCGTCCAGCCTGGCCGGTTTCCCTATTGCACGCTCAACCTGGCACGCGTTCCATGCAACTTCCCCGTTTTTTCCTCCTCGCCTCGCTTTGCACCTGTCTGCTGCCCGCCATGGCCCAGGAAATGGCGGCGGCGCCTGGCGACACGGCCCGCCAGGAAATGCAGCCGGTTGTCGACGTGCAAGGTACGCGCGATCCCGACCTGCGCCCCTACCGCACCATGCTCAAGGGACTCGACGCGTATGCCGACCACCAGCGCCTGGCGCCGGGCGCACCGTTGCGCTTCATGCTGTTCCCCGCCACGCCCCAGGGCAGGCTCGATGGCGTAACTCTGCACCTGTCGGCTGACAACCTGTCGATTCCCGTCCCCCTGGCGGCGGACGGCGGCTTCACATTGACGCGCGACAAGACCGCCTACGACGCGAATGCCGACCTGGTCAGCAACAAGAAGCGCGATACCCTGCGCTGGCGCGCCGACATCCACACGCCGGGCCTGCCACAGAACGTGCGCCGCCTGGGCGACTTGCGCCTGGAATGCGAAATCCGCTGGGCAGTCGAGCAGGATGACCTGCCCTTTGTCCGGCGCAAGCTGTTCCGCCTGGCGGGAGGGCCCTGCCACTCGTCGCTGATCCACGTGCCGTTTCCCGTGTTCCGCAAACTGCTGGCCGTACAGGCGCGCTCTGGCGAGCGCACGCTGGACATCCGCGTCACGGACGACCGCCAGCGCTACGTACCGCCGCTACATGACCTGAGCTGGGAGGACGACACCCTGCTGACCATCACTTACGCCGACGACGGCAACATGGCGGAAGCGCCGCCCGCAGCGCCCATGAAGGCAGCGCTGCGCCAGTGAGGCGCACCCGCGAAGTCAGGTCGAATATTTCCAATTGGATTTTTATATTTACTGAAGGAAACAAAAAAGTGTGCTCTAATATCGCCTCTTAAATGAAAAGCAATTATTTTCCGGGCTGGCTTCGGGAGATACGCGATGGGGATAGGTCGATATGATGATGGAACACACTGGCATGGCGCCAGCGGCACATGGGGAATGCAAACGTGGCAGGCCGCGCCCGGCCAAGGCGACGCCCAAGCGCGTGCCGCGCAATGGCAGCCTGTTGCAGTGGAAGAAGGAAAACCTGCAGTTACGGGGACAGGTGGCGCAACTGGAAGAGCGCCTGAAGCGCCAGAGCGCGGACAGCTATGGCTTGCAAGTGCTGTATGACCAATTGGTCAATGAAATCAAGCACCACCGCGACATGTTGCAGCTCGACAGCTTCGACGCGGACAAGTCCGCAGGCGTCTACACGCAAGCCTGGCGCCGCTTCATGGCCGGCGACGCACTCGACTACCAGACCCACCGCCACACGAATTCCCGCAGCCGTCCTAGCCTGCTGTAGTTACAGTTCACCCCTTACAGCTCCGCCAGCGCCTTCACATGCGCCGCCACGCTGCGGCCCAGCGACGACAGGTTGTAGCCCCCCTCGAGGCAGCTGACGATGCGGCCCTTGGCATACTGATTGGCCACGGCCATCATCTGCTGCGTCAGCCACGTGTAGTCGGCCTCCACCAGGCCCATGCCGCCCACGTCGTCTTCGCGGTGGGCATCGAAACCGGCGGAAATGAAAATCATCTGCGGCTGCTGCCGGTGCAGTGCCGGCAACCAGTGGTCAAGCACCAGCTGGCGCACGGCATCGCCCTTCGAGCGGGCCGGCACGGGCACGTTGACGCGCGTGTCCGTGTAGGACTCGACGTCGCTGTACGGATAAAACGGGTGCTGGAAAAAACTCACCATCAGGATGCGCGGGTCGTTCGCCACGGATTCGGCCGTACCATTGCCATGATGCACGTCAAAGTCGACGATGGCGACGCGTTCGAGCCCGCGCACGTCGAGCGCATGCTTGGCGGCAATGGCGACATTGTTGAACAGGCAGAAACCCATGGGCTCGCTGGGCCGCGCATGGTGGCCGGGCGGGCGGATCGCACAAAAGGCGTTGCTGATCTCGCCATCGATGACAGCGTCCGTGGCAGCCACGGCCGAACCTGCCGCCGCCAGCGCCGCGTCGTAACTGTGCGCGTTGAGCAAGGTATCGCCGTCGAGCGGATAGTAGTCGCCCTCGGGCGGCACATTGTCGCGCACCAGGCCGATCGCCGTGGCGCTGTGGTTGCGCTCGATGTCAGACATTTGCGCGCGCGCGCCGTCACGGTGCTCGACCAGGTCGCTGATGTGCGCGAGGATCAATTGATCGTTGATGGCCTGCAAGCGGGCCGGCGATTCAGGGTGCCAGTCGCCCATTTCATGGCGCTGGCAATCGGGATGGGTATAAATGGCTGTGCTCATGCGCTGTACTGGTTACCTCTGTCTCTGCTCTCTATCCATACCGGGAACGCACGCCGGAGTTACCGCAGAGCATTCCTGCCTGCCTGGCGCGTTCTCGCATAAAATCACTGGCTGGTCTGTGCCACCCTTACCGCGTTTGCTGTCACTCTAATCTACCACGAGCGCGCAGCGGGCGGGCGGCGCCATTTGACCTGGCCAAAGCGATTGTAAATTAAATAATCTCACGTACTGTGATAGAAATAACATGTTTTCGAAAATACACCAGGCCGCACAGCAGATCGGCGAAGTTCTCGTTGGCAAACATGTCCAGATCCGCCAGACCCTCGCCTGCGTGCTGGCGGGCGGCCACCTGCTGATCGAAGACGTGCCTGGCGTGGGCAAGACCACCTTGGCCCATGCGCTGGCCATCTCGCTGGGGCTGCAATGGAAGCGCCAGCAATTTACCAGCGACCTGCTGCCGGCCGACGTGGCCGGCATGAGCGTGTATGACCGCGGCAGCGACAGCTTCATCTTCCACCCAGGTCCCCTGTTCACGCAAGTGCTGCTGGCCGACGAGATCAACCGCGCCACGCCGAAGACGCAATCGGGCTTGCTCGAAGCGATGGAAGAGCGGCAAGTGACGCTCGATGGCGTCACCCACGCGCTGCCGCAGCCGTTTTTCGTCATCGCCACGCAAAACTGCGTGCACCAGTTGGGCACCTTCCCCCTGCCTGAATCTCAGCTCGACCGTTTTCTCATGTGCGTCACTCTGGGCTACCCCGATACGGCAGCCGAACGGGCGCTGCTGCTGGGCGCCGACCGCCGCGCCATGCTGCAAACCTTGCCGGCCGTCATGAACGCGGAAGAATTGCTGCAGGCGCAAGCGGGCCTGCGCGCCATCCACGCCTCGCCCGCCGTCGTCGACTACGTGCTGGCCCTCGTGCATGCCACCCGCGTGCCGGGCGTGTTTGCCGATGGCCTCAGCCCGCGCGCCGCGCTGGCCCTGTTGCAGGCGGCGCGCGCCTGGGCCGCCCTGGCCGGACGCGACCACGTCACGCCCGACGACGTGCAAGCCGTACTGTTACCCGTCTGCGCCCACCGCCTGCATGCGGCGCAAGGGTCCACGGACAGCCGCGCCCTGCTGCAGCACATGCTGTTGAGTATCCCCGTCTGACCGGCATGCGTTGGGGCAATATTTCATGGTTTCCCACGCGCCCCTGGCTGGGCGCGCAGCGCGTGCACATCCGCCCCTCGCGCGCGGGTCTGGCGTTTGCCGCCCTGCTGCTGGCACTGTGGATCGCCGCCGTCAATTACCGCCTGGGCCTGGGCTATGCGCTGACGTATTTCGCGGCCGCCTGCGCTATCGCCGACATGCTGTTTACCAGCCGTAACCTGGCGGGACTGTCGCTGGCGGCCACGCCAGGCGAGCCCGTGTTTGCCGGCAGCCACGCTTTTTTTACCTTGCACCTGATCAACCGCAGCACCCGCCCGCGCCATGCGATCCGCCTGGCCATCATCGGTTCGCCGCTAGCACCGAGCCTGGCCGATATCGCCGCCCACGGGGAGACGGCCGTCAGCATCGGCATGCCGGCACCGCAACGGGGCTGGTTCGATGCGCCATCCATCCTCCTGTCCGGCAGTTTTCCACTGGGCCTGTTTGTCGCCTGGTGCCATTGGCGGCCCGACGCACGCGTGCTCGTGTACCCACAGCCAGAACAGAATGCGCCACCGCTGCCCTTGCTGGCCGGCACGGTACGGCAGGCCCGGCAGCCTGGCACGCGCGGCGGAGTCGTGGAACTGGCGGGCGTGCGCGCCTACCAAGCCGGCGACCCCTTGCAGCGCCTGGCCTGGCGCCAGATCGCCCGCCATGATGGCGAGCATTTGTTCAGCAAGCACTTCCAGCCTGGTGCCGACGCGCCAACGGGCGTAGCGCACGGCACGCATGGCAACCTTATGCTCGACCACGCGGCCCTGCACGCGCTGGCGCCGGAAGCGCGCCTGTCACGCCTGGCAGCCTGGGTGCTGCAGGCGGAACGCATGGGCCTGCCGTATGGCTTGCGCCTGGGTGCGCTGACTCTGGCACCGGCCCTGGGCGCCAATCAGCGCGACGCCTGCCTGCGCGCGCTGGCCCTGCATGGCTTGCCTCAGCGACAGGAAACGCCATGATGCGCTGGCTAAGCAGCTTGCCGCGCGACAAGGCCGACATCCTGCTGCTGTTGCTGGCCGCCGCCATGGTGCTGGCACCGCATGCGCTGCACCTGCCCCCGTGGTTGTCGGTAGCGACAGCGGCACCGCTGCTGTGGCGCGCCATCATTACCGTGCGGGGCCAGCGCCAGCCGCAGCTAAGCGTGCTGGCGCCGCTGGCCCTGCTGGGCATCGCCGGCGTGTACGCCAGCTATGGCAGCGTGCTGGGACGCGATGCGGGCGTGGCCATGCTGGCCCTGATGCTGGCCTTGAAATCGCTGGAAATGCATGGCCGGCGCGACATTTTTGTCTTCGTCTTCCTCTGTTTCTTTTTGCTATTGGCCAATTTTTTCCATGCGCAAGGCATCCTCAGCGCCGCCTGGATGCTCGCGACCGTCATCGTGCTGCTGGCCGCCCTGCTCTCGGCCCAGTACGGCACGCTGCAGCCCCGAATGGCGCAAAGGCTGGGCTTGCTCGGGCGCATGCTGGCGCTGGCCATTCCCCTGGCGGCCGTGATGTTTCTTGCCGTGCCGCGCGTCGACGGCCCCCTGTGGGGCGTAGCACCAGAAGGGGCGCAGGCGCGCACGGGCTTGTCCGACAGCATGCAGCCGGGCGCGATCGCCTCGCTGGCTCTGTCGGGCGAACCCGTCTTCACGGCCCGCTTTTCCACGACGATTCCGCCGCAAGACCAGCTGTACTGGCGCGGCGTGGTGCTGGGTGACTACGACGGCGCCACATGGACGCGCCGGGGCGCCGGCCGGCATGCGCCTGCCAGCGACAGCCGCATCGACATCACCCTCGAAGGCCAGCCCAGCCAATACGAAGTGACCTTGCAAGCGAGCGGCCAGCGGCGCATTTTCGCGCTGGACCTGCCGCGCAGCATCGAACGCCTGCCCGGTAATCCGTATGTCGTGTCGTCCGCGCTGGAAGTGCTGACCATACAGCCCATTGCTTCGACCGTGCGCTACCGCGCCAGTTCCCAGTCCCGCTACCGGCTGCAGGCGGGCTTGTCTTTGACCCAGCAGCAGCCATGGCTGGCCTTGCCCGCTGGCAGCAACCCGCGCAGCGTGGCCTGGGCCCGCGCCTTGCGCGGCAGCGGCGCGCGCGCGCTGGCCCCCGCCGACGCCATCGCCGCCGTGCTTGAGTATTTCCGCCGCGCGCCATTCCGCTACACCCTGCAGCCACCGCTGCTGGGCAAGCAAGGCGTCGATGACTTCCTGTTTAGCACGCAGGCGGGCTTCTGCGAGCATTACGCGGGCAGCTTTGTCGTGCTGATGCGCGCCATGGGCATCCCAGCGCGCGTCGTCACGGGCTACCAGGGCGGCCTGCGCAACGCTGCAGACAACAGCTTGAGCGTGCGCCAGTCCGATGCCCATGCCTGGAGCGAAGTGTGGCTGGCGGGCCGGGGCTGGGTGCGGGTCGACCCCACCAGCGCCGTTGCGCCCCTGCGCACGGAGCGCAACCTGGACGCCGCCCTGCCGGCGGCCCCGTCGCCGCTGACGGCCTGGCGCGCCCTGGCCGGCCTCGATGGCGGCGCGCACGGGACGATTGCCGCGTGGCGCCAGCAATGGCAGCAAGCCGAGCACGCCTGGAGCAGCTGGGTGCTCGACACCACGCCGCAACGCCAGCGCGCCATGCTCGATAGTGTGAAAAATTTGCCGGCTAGGACCCTGGCATTCGCTTGCGCCGTGCTGGCCTTGCTGTCCGCCATGGCCGGCGTACTGGTCTGGTGGTGGCAAGCGCGGCAAGGCGATCCCCTCGAGGCCCTGTACGCACAGTTTTGCCGCCAGCAGGCGCGGCGCGGCTACAGCCGTGCGCCGCATGAAGGGCCGCACGGTTATGCTGCCCGCCTGGCCGCAGGCAAAGCCACGCCCGAAACGCATGCCGCCATCGCACAGTTTCTGGCAATCTATGCCGCGATGAAGTATGGTAATGCCAACCCATACGAACAATCCCGCGCGCGGCACAGCTTGCGCCGCCTGTTAACCCAATGCCGATGAGACGCTCCTTGTTACCGATCAAAACCTCCGCCCTGTCCCTGCTCCTCTCCCTTCCCCTGTGCCTGGCGACCGCGCACGCGGGCGAAAACAGCAATATTTCCGCAGCCGACCGCGCCCGTGCCGTGCGTGCGGCCAAGGCGCCGCCCGCCAAGGCGACGGCAAAAAAAGCACCGGCGAAATTCGACTTCGAAGGTGAGTTTGTCGACTATGCCAACTGGAAAGAAGTACGCGCCTTCCTCGATGAAATGTCCGCCAAGCACGGTTTTGACCGCGCCGAACTCGATACCCTGATCGGCAAGGTGCGCTATGTCGAGTCAACCGTGCAGTTGATGAAGCCGGCCCCGCCTGGCAAGCCGAAGAACTGGCAAGCCTACAGCGCCCGCTTCATCGAGCCGGTGCGCATCAATGCGGGCGTGAAATTCTGGGAAGAGAATGCCGAAGCGCTGGCGCGCGCCGAACGCGAATATGGCGTACCGGCCGAAATCATCGTCGGCATCATCGGCGTGGAAACCGTGTACGGCCGCAACACGGGCCGTTTCCGCGTGCTCGATGCGCTGACGACCCTGGCGTTTTCCTATCCGGAAAGCCCGACGCGCGCCGCGCGCATGGAATTCTTCAAGGGGGAACTGGAAAACGCGCTGCTGTACGCACGCAAGGATGGCATCGATCCCTTGACCCTGCTCGGCTCGTATGCGGGCGCCATCGGCCTGCCCCAGTTCATGCCCAGCAGCATCATGAAATACGCGGTGGACTTCGATGGCGATGATCACATCGACCTGCGCAATTCCACCGCCGACGCCATCGGCAGCGTGGCGCATTTCCTCGTCGAACACGGCTGGCGGCGCGATGATCCGGCCATCAGCACGTATCGTGTCACCGTCTCATCCAGCCACGCCTGGGAAAAGTTCATCGGTCAGGGCTTGCAAGCCAAGTACCGGTTGGCAGAATTGCAGGAAGCCGGCGTGAGTACCGTCTCATCCCCGCCCCAGAACTTGCTGTTCGGCTTGATCGATCTGCAAAATGGTTCAGAAGCAACTGAGTATCACTTGGCAAGCAATAACTTTTTTGCTATAACTCAGTACAACAGAAGTTATTTTTATGCCATGTCTGTCATCGACTTGGGCAAGGCCATCAGCCAAGTGCGCGCACGCTAACCGAAAGTCAGTGTAAAGTTATAATATTACTTGTAAGAAAGCGTAAGCGATGTTGAAGCGACCAGCAAACAGGTCTATGGTGGGAGCGATAACATGTGCCAGCCTCGCTCGCCAGCCTTTGTGCGGCACGGAATACAGAAATGGTTCTACACTTAACTTTTGTCAAAGTACAATTTTTGTTCTATGATAGAGCATAATAAAGAATAAATAGCTGTTGCAACAAGACAACACTTATTTTGCGCAAAGCAAGATTATCAGGCTTTCCGGTCTGAAATTGAATCCTGCTGTACAATTGTGTATATATCATGAAAAACTGTATCCCGGATCGTACCGTGTGTGAATTCGTTCCTTTTGGTAAAGAATGAACATGAACGCAGCAAGAGCGAGCTCCGAGTGTTTTTTACTTTGCAGTGCAACTACAGAAGGAACATTAACATCATGACAAACCAAGTCGGCATTGATATGAACAGCGATTCGGACTCCGACGATCTGCTCCAGTACAACCCAAACAGATTGCTCGATACCCTGATCGAAAACCTGCGCCTGAAAAATGACGCAGCGCTGTCCCGCGCGCTGGAAGTCGCGCCACCGGTCATCAGCAAAATCCGTCACCACCGCCTGCCCGTCGGCGCTTCGCTGCTGATCCGCATGCATGAAGTGAGCGACCTGAGCATTCGCGACCTGCGTTACCTGATGGGTGACCGTCGTAACAAATTCCGCATCAGCGACAAGCAATTCAAGCCAAAAGAAGGCGAAATGCCACAAGGCTGATCCTGCCAGTTTCGCAGGTTTTCCCTCCCCGCCATGGGGAGGGGGTATTTCCAGCACTTCTCAGGCCGTTCTGGCCGATATAATTTCCTACCGTATTCCCAACGCTGTATCGACGCCCAACAAAACCGTAGCGAGCGGTAGTGATTTGTGGCTAAGAAGCGCAACCGTGCTCTGCACGGGGGCGCCGAGCCGGTGAGCATCGCCGGCCGCAAAGCGCGCCGCGCAGTAGCTTCGCTTGGGCGTCCTGCATCAGGCAGGGAATACACCCGTCGACAAGTAACGGTCGCCGCGATCGCAGACGACGAACACGATGGTCGCGTTTTCCACCGTTTGCGAGATGCGCAGCGCAATTTCGCAGGCGCCGGCCGCGGAGATGCCGCAGAACAAGCCCTCTTCCGCCGCCAGGCTGCGCGCCATGCGCTCAGCCACTCCCTGACTCACGTATTCCACTTGGTCCACGCGCGACTTGTCGTAAATTTTCGGCAAGTACGCTTCCGGCCATTTGCGGATGCCGGGAATCTGCGATCCATCCTCTGGCTGAGCGCCGATGATCTGGATGGCGGGATTCTGTTCCTTCAAATAGCGCGACACGCCCATGATGGTGCCCGTCGTGCCCATGGCGCTGACGAAATGCGTGACCTGGCCATTGGTATCGCGCCAGATTTCCGGTCCCGTGCTTTCATAGTGGGCGCGCGAATTGTCTTCGTTGGCGAACTGGTCGAGGATCACGCCGCGGCCATCCTTCTGCATCTGCTCGGCCAGGTCGCGCGCATATTCCATGCCGCCCGTCTTCGGCGTCAATAAAATGTCGGCGCCGTAGGCGGCCATGCTCTGGCGGCGTTCCACGCTGAGGTTGTCTGGCATCAGGAGCAGCATCTTGTAGCCGCGCAAGGCGGCGGCCATGGCCAGCGCGATGCCCGTATTGCCGCTGGTGGCCTCGATCAGGGTATCGCCCGGCTTGATGACACCGCGCTCTTCAGCGCGCTTGAGCATGGACATGGCAGCGCGGTCCTTCACGGAGCCAGCCGGATTGTTGCCTTCCAGCTTGCCGAGGATGACGTTGTTGCGCGCAATCGCATCGGCGCCCGGCAAGCGCGTCAGTTGCACCAGCGGGGTATTGCCTATCGTATCTTCAAGTGTCTTGTAAGCCATCGTGTCTGTTTGAGTAAATTCAACAAAGACCCATTCTAATATGAGATGCTGGACGGCGTATGGCTAAAAACCGCCGCCCCGCCAGGCAGCCCACGCTGCGCCCGCCTGCGCGCCAGGCCGCATGGCGCCTGACTTTGCGCCATGCCAGGGCTGCCGCGTGCGTTGCGCCAGCGAGCCGCGCGCGCATGCGCTAGACTCGTGACGGTTAGTTATTTTAGTAATTTGCTTATTCAATCAATGGATCAGTCATGAGCAGCAGCGCACCCGAATTCATCCCCGAAACCACGCAGGACGATCCCGTCCAGGCCAGCAGCCTCGATATCCAGGGCCGCATGCACCAGATTTCCCCCGTTTTCACCGAAGCGGAACTGCGCCGCTTGCAGCGCTATGGCGCGGTCTGCCACTATGCGGACGGCGCCACCCTGTTCGAGGCGGGCAGCAGCAGCTTCGGCATGCTGGTCATCCTGGCGGGCCACGTCGCCGTCACGCGCCACGAGGGACTGGGCCGCACCTCGCTGATGCGAGAAGTCGGCCCCGGCCACTTCATCGCCGAAGTGGCGCAGCTGTCGGGCCGCCCCGCCCTCGTCAACGGCCATGCCGTGGGCGACGTGGATGTGCTCGTGATCAGCTCGGAATCCCTGCGCGCGCTGATCGTGGCGGAAGCGGAAATGGGCGAGCGCATCGTGCGCGCCCTGATCCTGCGCCGCGTGGCCTTGATCGAAGTCAATTCAGGCGGCCCCGTGCTGGTGGGGCCACGCGGCAATGGCAATCTGTTTCACCTGCAAAGTTTCCTGTCGAGCAATGGCCACCCGCACACAGTGCTCGACCCGGCCAGCGATGCGGCGGCAGCCGCGCTGGCCGAGCGCTACCAGCCAACGCAGCAGGAATGGCCGCTGGTGGTGTGTCCCGACGGCAAGGTCATGAAGAATCCCGGCAATGCGGAACTGGGACGCTGCCTGGGCATGCTGCCCGATTTGTCCGGTGACAAGATCTTCGACGTGCTGGTGGTGGGCGCCGGGCCAGCCGGTCTGGCCACGGCCGTGTATGCGGCCTCGGAAGGGCTATCGGTGCTGGCGCTGGAGCAGCGCGCCTATGGCGGCCAGGCGGGCGCCAGCGCGCGCATCGAAAATTACCTGGGTTTTCCCACCGGTATTTCCGGCCGCGCGCTGGCGGGGCGGGCCTATGTGCAGGCGCAAAAATTCGGCGTCGAAATCGCTACCCCGGCCAGCGCCGCCAACTTGCTGTGCGACAGCTGGCCCCTGCGCGTCAATCTGTGCGACGGCACCCAGGTGCGCGCCCGCACGGTGGTGCTGTCCTGCGGCGCGCGCTACCGCAGGCCATCGCTGGCCAACCTGAAAACGTATGAAGGACGGGGCGTGTACTACTGGGCCTCGCCCATCGAAGCCAAGCTGTGCAAGCAGGAAGAGATCATCCTGGTGGGCGGCGGCAATTCGGCAGGCCAAGCCGCTGTCTTTCTATCCGGCCACGCCGCCAAGGTCCACATGGTGATCCGTGGCGAAGGGCTGGCGGCCAGCATGTCGAGCTATCTGATCGAGCGCATCGCCGCCACGCCCAACATCACCCTGCACACGCACACGGAAATCATCGCCCTCGAAGGCGACGACGATGGCTTGACGGGCGCCCGCTGGCGCAACAATCAAACGGGCGAAGAGTGCGATTGCGCCTTGCGCCGCGTGTTTCTCTTCGTCGGCGCCGATCCGAACACGGACTGGCTGCACGACTGCGCCGTGGCCGTCGATGAACAGGGTTTCATCCGCACGGGCTTCGACGTCACGCGCGCCGAATGCCGCGCCCACGGCCATGCAATCTACCCGCCCGACTTGCCGGACCGTGCCGCGCTGGAAACGAGCGTGCCGGGCGTGTTCGCCATCGGTGACGTGCGCGCCGGCTCGACCAAGCGCGTGGCCGCCGCCGTGGGCGAAGGGGCGGCGGTTGTTTCGCAGATTCACGGCTTTCTTGCGCGCCTGCCAGTCGGTTCCTGATTAGCGCAACGGCATGGGGTAGTTTGCCACGCTGACATTGCCGTCGCGATCGATGGCCTGGACGCCAAAGAAATAGTTATCTTTAGACAGCTTGACCTTGGCCTCGGTGACATTACCCACGTCCTGTGCACCCTGCCACTGGTCTGCCGTGGTGGCGCGCCAGACGATGCGGTAGCCGGCCAGGTCCGGCTCCGTGTTCGGCTGCCATTGCAGCGAAGTGGCGTTCTCCAGCTGGGTCGTGCGCACCTGCACGCCGGCGGGCGCGGCGGGCGCCAAGGCCAGAGAAGCAAGCGCCGCCGCATTAACCCTTGCCACTTTCGCCACATAATCGTAGTCGACGAATTGCGGCAAATCGCCATACTGCACGCCATGCTCCACGCGCACATCCTGATGCTGGTGGGAGAAATCCTCGTGCGGTTCCGTGAAGCGCAGCGCGGCGTAGCCTTGCGCGAGGAAAGGCATATGATCGCCGCCACGCAGGTAGCGGTCGGCGCGCTGGATGACGTTGACCGTAAAGCCCGGTACGTAGCGCTCGCCCACCTGCTTCACGTGGCGCGCCAGCTGGCGCGAGATGGAATCATTTTCTCCACCCGTCGCCACCAGGGCGCGCACGCCATCGCTCATTTCTTTCACTGCAGGGATGCCCTCGGCAAACAGGCGCACCTGGCCGCCATCGACCGTGCCGTCGTCGGCGCGCGAACTGCCGATGATGTCGTTATTGAGCATGCCAGCGATGTTGAGCTTGTTCAACTTCGCCTGCTGCGCCCAATGGCCGGAACCCAATAAACCCTGTTCCTCGGCCGCCACCGCCATGAAGACGAGCGTGGCATCGAACTGGTAGCGCGCCATCACGCACGCCATCTCGATCACGGCCGCCGTACCCGATGCGTCGTCGTTGGCGCCGGGCGCGTCGCCCTGCGCATCCATCACGTCGGTGGCGCGCGAGTCGTAGTGGCCGCTGACGACATAGATGCGCCCGGCCGATTGCGGCTGCTTGCCCGGCAGGGTCGCGACCACGTTGACGATTTCCGTCGGCCTAGCTATGCGCTTCGACGCGGGCGCCACATGGCTGTCGAACGCCACCTGCAGTCGTCCGCCCGCCTGCGCGCCGCAGCGCTCCAGCTCAGTCTTGATCCAGCGCCTGGCCGCGCCGATGCCGCGCGTGTCGGACACGGTATCGGACATGGTGTGACGCGTCTGGAAACTGACCAGCTTGCGCACGTGCGCCTCAATGCGCTGCGGCGATATCTGCGCCACGACGCGCTCGATCTGCGGCTGCACCGCTTCGGCACCCGGCGCTGCCGCCACGCCCGCCGACAGCATGGCTGCCGTCACTCCCGTCAACATCCCAACCATGCCGAAGTCTCCTGATCATTAACATTGATGATTGATCATTCTCGCATTTTTGACGGCAGGCAAGGATGTTCCAGGATGAAAATCGTGCATTGCAGAAACTGCTACAATCGGCCACTACCCGTCCCGCTCAGGAAAGACACCCGCATGCGCCAGTCCCCCCTCTACACCGCACGCCGTACCAAGCGCGCGGTCCGCTGACGGTGCGCCGCATGTTCGTCAAACTGCTGCTGCTGGCCACGCTGTTTGCCCTGCTCAGCATCGCCGCCCTGTACAGCTATGGGCGCTTCGCCGAACGGTCGCTGGGCGCACCGGGAGCAGCCTTGCCCGTCGCTGCAGACGCCACCCTGCTCGACCGCGTGCTGGCGCCGCAGCTGGCGCAACGCCCGGACCAAAGCGGCACGGCCCTGATCGACGACAATCTCGAAGCGTTCGCCCTGCGCGCCCTGAGCGCGCGCGAGGCGGGCCGCAGCATCGACCTGCAGTACTACATCTGGCACAACGACGTCACGGGACGCCTGCTGGTGCGCGAACTGCTGCGCGCGGCAGACCGCGGCGTGCGCGTGCGCGTGTTGCTCGACGATATCAACGCGCGAGGCCAGGACGCCGCCATCCTCGCGCTCGACAGCCATCCGCTGATCGACGTGCGCATCTTCAATCCGGGCCGCAACCGCGATGGCATCTGGCTGCGCGCCGTGGAAATGGCCTTGCGCGCCGTCAGCCTGAACCGGCGCATGCACAACAAGGCCTGGATCGTCGACGGCAGGGTCGCCCTCGTCGGCGGGCGCAATATCGGCGATGAATACTTCGATGCCGCCGAGCAAGTCAATTTCCAGGATGCCGACTTGCTGCTGGTGGGGCCCGCCGTGCAGCAGACGAGCGACATCTTCGACCGCTTCTGGAACAGCCGCGCCGTCATCCCCATCGGCGCCTTGCATGCCGGCAAAAACGCGGGCGCTGCGGAACTGCAGGGTGTGCGCGCCCGCCTCGATGCGCTGACGGGCGAACTGGGCGCCTCGCCCTACCTGCGGCAACTGACCGATGCGGGCCAGTTGCAGGCCCACCTGGATGGCCGCCTGCGCCTGCACTGGAGCGCGCAGGTACAAGTATTGTCGGATCCGCCGGAAAAAGCTGCGCCCGTGGCCAGTTTGCAGCGCAGCGAGCACTGGCTCATGCACAGCTTGCTACCCCTGTTGACGCAGGCGCGTGAAGAAGCGCTGCTGACTTCGCCCTACTTCGTGCCCGGCCAGGCGCTGACGCAGACCCTGGCCGAGAAGGTGGCCGCCGGCGTCAAGGTCCAGGTGCTGACCAACTCGCTGGCCGCCACCGACGTTGCCCTCGTGCACGCGGGCTATGCGCGCTACCGCGAAGCACTGCTGGGCGGGGGCGTGGACCTGTTTGAATTGAAGACCCTGCACCGCAAGCGCATCAGCCTGATGGGTTCGAGCCGCGCCAGCCTGCATACCAAGACCGTGGTGGTGGATGGCCAGCGGGGCTTCGTCGGCTCCTTCAACCTCGATCCCCGCTCGGCCCAGCTGAACACGGAGATGGGCGTGCTGTTCGACGATGCCGCGCTGGCGGCCGACATGCGCACGCTGTTCCTGCACTCGACGGCTAGCGATACCAGCTATCGTGTATTCCTCGACAACGGCGCCCTGCGCTGGTCCGACGCCACCGAAGAGCCCGCCAAGGTGTGGACGCACGATCCCGAAGCGGGCTTCTGGCGCCGCATGCTGGTGTCCGTGATGCGCTGGCTGCCGATCGAGTCACAGTTGTAGGCGCATAAAAAAACCCCGCGCGGCCGGTACCACGCGGGGTTTTCTTCTCGTGCTGCGCGGCACCACCACGCAACACGCTTTACAGCAACACGCTTACTTTTTCTCGGCTTCAGCCTTCTTCGCATCAGCGGCAGCCAGCTTCGCCTCTTTCTTCGCGGCAGCGGCGGCAGCCTTCGCTTCTTTCTTGGCCGCGGCAGCTTCCTTCTTCGCTTCCGCAGCGCTCTTCACCGGCGCGGCGCCATCGGCTGCGGCGGCAGGAGCGGCAGCCTTGGCGGCGGCGGCTTCTTTCTTGGCAGCTGCAGCGGCGGCCTTGGCTTCTTTCTTCGCGGCAGCAGCTTCTTTCTTCGTTTCAGCGGCTGTCTTGGCTGGCGCCACAGCGGTGTCGGTCGCAGCAGCTGGCTTCGGTGCGGCTTCTTTCGCTGCAACTTCCTTCACAGCAGCTTCCTTTTTTGCCGGGGCAGCTTTCGCCACCGGGGCCGCTGGCGCGCCGGACTTGGCCTGGCCATTCACCTGCAAGCCCGCTTCCGACAGTTTCACGGCACTTTTCGGGCCGATGCCCTTCACGCGACTTTCGAAATCAGCCCAATCCTTGAAGGCGCCGCCCTTGGCGCGTTCATCGACGATGGCTTTCGACGTGACGGGGCCGATGCCCTTGACGCTGTCGAGTGCCGCCTGGTCCGCCTTGTTGACATCGACCTGGGCAAAGGCAAAGCCCATCGTCGCGATCAGGGTGACGATGGCCAGCAGTATTTTTTTGAACATGGGTATCTCTCCGTGGTGTGGTTTCAAGATGACTCGAACGCAAGGGAGGAACAGCGCCTTAACGGCTTTAACGGCTGGGGCGTGATACGGTTGACAAGACGGGACAGCGGAAGAAGGGGACAACCTGCGCCAGATCAAACGGCCGGCGCAGGCAAGATGTGGAATACAGCGGCGATTACTGCGGGAACAGCTCTTCGCGGGTGACGGTGGCCGTGCCCAGCTTGCCGACGACGATGCCGCCGGCCCGGTTGGCCGTACGCACAGCGTCTCCCAGGCCCATGCCGGCGCCCAGCATGGCCGCCATGGTGGCGATCACCGTATCACCCGCGCCCGAGACGTCGAATACTTCGCGCGCATCGGTAGGCATGTGCAACACCTCATCGGCCGTGTACAGGCTCATGCCCTCTTCCGAGCGGGTCAGCAGCAAGGCTTCCAGGCCCAGTTGCGCGCGCACCTGCTGCGCGCGCTCCGTCAATTGCTCTTCCGTATTCCAGTTACCGATCACGCGGCGCAATTCGGACTTGTTCGGAGTGAGTACTGACGCTCCTGCATAACGGCTGAAATCATCACCTTTCGGGTCGACCATGACGATCTTGCCGGCGGCCCTGGCAGCCTTGATCATCTCGGCCACATTCACCAGGCTGCCTTTGGCATAGTCCGACAGGATCACCACGTCGTAGTGCGGCAGCAGCGCATTGAATTGCTTGAGCTTGTCGCGCAGCACCGTATCGCTGGGTGCATCCTCGAAGTCGATACGCAGCATCTGCTGCTGGCGGCCGATCACGCGCAGCTTGATGATGGTGGAAATGGCCGCGTCGCGCTGCAGATAGCTGTGTATGCCGCCCCCCTCAAGCAGACGCTCGACCTGGCTGCCGGCCTCGTCGTCTCCGACCACGCCCAGCAGGCTCGTCTTCGCTCCCAGCGCGGCGGCGTTGCGTGCCACGTTGGCAGCGCCGCCCAGGCGCTCCTCGCGCTTCTCGATGCGCACGATGGGCACCGGTGCTTCCGGTGAAATACGGCTGACGTCGCCGAACCAGTAACGATCCAGCATCACATCGCCCACCACCAGCAGGCGCACCTGGGCCAGCGCGGCCGGCGCCGTCAAGGCTGCCACCTCGTGGGCGCTCATGCGCGTGTCAGGATCGAGCGACCGATCCCGTGGTATTCGATGCCATTCTCGGCCATGACGGCCGGCTCGAACAGGTTGCGTCCGTCAAAGATCACGGCCTGCTTCAGGCGCGCCTTGACCTGCTCGAAATCGGGACTGCGGAAGGCTTTCCATTCGGTCACGATGACCAGCGCATCGGCGTCCTGCAGCGCATCCTTCGAACTGTCGGCAAAGCGCACCCTTGCCAGTTGCTCCGGCGTCAAGTCCAGTTGCAGCACGCGGCGTGCCTCGGCCATCGCGACGGGGTCGTACACGGCCACCGTGGCGCCGCGACCGAGCAAGTCGGCCAGCAGGACGCGAGCCGACGCTTCGCGCATGTCGTCTGTATTCGGCTTGAAGGCCAGTCCCCACACGGCGAAATGCCGGCCCGTCAGATCTTCGCCGAAGCGAGTGACCACTTTGCGCCCCAGCACCTGCTTCTGCTGGTCGTTGACGGCTTCGACGGCACGCAGGATCAGCAACTCCTGCCCGTAACCGCGTGCCGTGCGCTCGAGCGCCTGCACGTCTTTCGGGAAGCAGGAACCGCCATAGCCGCAGCCCGCGTACAGGAAGCTGTGGCCGATGCGCGGGTCGGAACCGATGCCGTGGCGCACGGCCTCGATATCGACACCCACCTTATCGGCCAGGTTCGCCAGTTCATTCATGAAGGAAATACGCGTAGCCAGCATGGCGTTCGCCGCATACTTCGTGAATTCGGCCGAGCGCACATCCATCCAGTACGTGCGCTCGTGGTTGCGGTTGAACGGCGCGTACAGGATTTTCAGCAATTCGCGCGCGCGCTCGCCATCCGGTGTGGCATCGACGCCGATGACGATGCGGTCCGGTCGCATGAAGTCTTCGACGGCCGCGCCTTCCTTGAGGAATTCCGGATTCGACGCCACCGAGAACGTGGCGGCAACACCACGCGCGTCCAGTTCGCCCTGGATGGCGGCACGCACTTTTTCGGCCGTACCAACGGGCACGGTGGACTTGTCGACGATGACCTTGAAGTCCTTCATGTACTTGCCGATGCCGCGCGCGGCCGCCAGCACGTATTGCAGGTCGGCCGAGCCGTCTTCATCGGGCGGCGTGCCGACGGCGATGAATTGCATCACGCCGTGCGCGGCGGCGGCCTCGACGTCGGTGGAAAAGGTCATGCGGCCGGCGGCGCGGTTGCGCGCCACGACTTCTTCCAGCCCCGGTTCATGGATGGGGATGCCGCCGCTGTTGAGCAAGGCTACCTTCTGTGCGTCCAGGTCGAGGCAAAAAACATCGTTGCCCAGCTCCGCCAGGCAGGCGCCCGTCACGAGGCCCACATAGCCCGTGCCGATAATGGTGATTTTCATGGTTGTGCCGTATTTCTGAAATATAGGTGTTACATACGAGTACACGCCACGTTGCGCGGGGCAAGGTGGCGTGTACGATTGATCAGTTCATGACATTCAATTCTTCCGTGCGGCGTGGCGGGTAGGTTTCCCACTTGTTGCAGCCCGGGCAATGCCAGTAGAACTGGCGTGCCTTGAAGCCGCAGTGGCTGCACTGGTAGCGGGCCAGCTTCTGCGTGTAGCCATGCACGAGGTTCTTCACCATCGACAGCTCGGACCAGATGGCGGCCGGCGCATCCATCATGCGCGCCTCGAGCAGTTTGTCCAGGCCCAGCAAGGTCGGCGTGCGGCGCAGCTCGGCGCTGACCAGCTGCTTCGCCGCTTCCACGCCGTCGAGTTCGATGACAGCCTTGAAGACGACTTCGATCAGGTCGATCGACGACGCCTCTTCCAGGTAGGAGCGCAGCAGATTGACGCCTTCCTGCGCACGCCCCACCTTGGTGTAGCCATCCATCAGGCGCTGCGCCACCAGGGCCACGTGCGGCACGCTTTGCTGCTCCACGCGGCGCCAGGTGGTCAGCGCGCCTTCCACGTCGCCACGCGCCAGCAGCACGTCGCCCGTCAGGATGGTGGCGCGCACGCTCTTGCGGTCTGTCAGCAGGGCTTTTTCCAGCAGCGGCATGGCGTCGTCCGGCTTCATGTGCACCAGCGCGTCATGCGCCAGTTCGCAATAAAACTGGGCGATTTCCTTCTGGCGCGCGCCGGCGCCCGCTTCCTGCAAGCCCACGGCCGCTTCGATGGCGCGGGGCCATTCCTTTTCGCGCTGGTAAATTTCCAGCAGCGCGCGGCGCGCCTGGGCCGCATATTGCGTGTCGATCAGGCTATTGAAGGTTTCTTCGGCGCGGTCCAGCAAGCCTGCCTTCAGGTAATCCATGCCCAGCTCGTAGGCGGCGTGGCCTTGCTGTTCCACCGGCAAGTCCGGGCGCGCCAGCAGGTTCTGGTGCACGCGGATGGCGCGCTCCGTCTCGCCGCGGCGGCGGAACAGGTTGCCCAGCGCAAAGTGCATATCGGCCGATTCCGGGTCCAGCTTGACGACTTCGATGAAGGCATCGATGGCCTTGTCATGCTGTTCGTTAAGCAGAAAATTCAAGCCCTTGAAGTAATTGCGCGGCAGGCTGCGCGATTCGGACACCAGTTGATGAATGTCAACACGCGCGGCAATCCAGCCCAACGCGAAAAACACCGGGATACCCAAGAGCCACCAGAGTTCAAAATCCATGCGATTGTTTTTATTCGAGTAAGAGAGATAGGAGCGATGGCGCCGCTTACTGCGCGCTCACGCTGTCCGGTTGCGGTTGGACATTGCTGGCCACGCCAACGGTTTGCAGCGCGGCAATGGTGGTTTTTTGCTTGCTTGCTTCGCGGCGGTGACGAAACACGGTCGGCGTCAGGGCCAGGACGCCCAGGCTGGCGCCGGCGACAAAAAAGCCCAGCAGCATCAGGACCAGGGGGCCGCGAATTTCATAATTGAGGAAAACATGCAGGTCGACAACCTGCGCATTCTTCAGCGCAAAACTGAAGAACAAGACGAAAAGAACACAGCCAACGATGGTGGAGATGATTTTCATCGATACGCCCAGAAAGTACAAAAAATGCCCGTATGGCACAACCTTGGAATGCCTGGCAGAAGCGTAGCGAGCGTCAGTGATTTGTGGCCAAGAAGCGCAACCGTACTTGAGTACGGTGAGCATCGCAGGCCGCAAAGCGCGACGCGCAGTAGCTTATGTCAGGTATTCTCAGCATATTAACAAAAAAAAGCGGCATCCAAGGACGCCGCTCTTTATGTCGCCTTCCAGCAGACGATTAATCCTCGATAATCGGTTGCCCGACCATCGCGTCCACCCGCTCGCGCAACTGTTTGCCCGGTTTGAAGTGGGGTACCCGTTTTTCAGGAACCATCACCTTGTCGCCGGATTTCGGGTTGCGACCGATGCGCGGGGGCCTGCTGTTCAGGGCAAAACTGCCAAAACCGCGGATCTCGATACGCTGACCGGTCGCCAGGGCGTTGGTCATCGCATCGAGAATGGTCTTGACGGCATACTCCGCATCTTTCGCCACCAGCTGAGAATAACGCTCAGCGAGGCGGTTGATCAGCTCGGACTTTGTCATCTGCCGTATCCGCAGTCTTAGTTCTTGTTATCGAACTTAGCTTTCAACAAGGCGCCCAGGCTGGTGGTGCCCGAAGCTGCGTTGTTGTCGGTAGCTGCCATCTTCTGCATGGCTTCCTGGGTTTCAACATTGTCTTTCGCTTTGATCGACAGTTGGATACCACGGGCTTTGCGGTCGATGTTCAACACCATTGCTTCGACGGTATCGCCGACTTTCAGGTGCGTACCAGCATCTTCAACGCGGTCGCGCGAGATTTCGGAAGCGCGCAGGTAGCCTTCAACTTCTTCGGACAGTTGGATCACGGCGCCTTTAGGCTCAACCGATTTAACGGTACCGGTTACCAGCGAGCCTTTGTCGTTCATGGCTGCGAAGTTGTTGAATGGGTCACCTTCCAGTTGCTTGACGCCCAGGGAAACGCGCTCGCGCTCAACGTCGATGGCCAGAACGATGGCTTCCAGTTCGTCACCTTTCTTGAAGCGACGCACGGCTTCTTCGCCGGTTTCGGTCCAGGACAGGTCGGACAGGTGCACCAGACCGTCGATGTTGCCGGCCAGGCCGATGAACACGCCGAAGTCGGTGATCGATTTGATCGCGCCGCGGACTTTATCGCCCTTCTTGTGGGTAACGCCAAAGTCATCCCAAGGGTTGGCTTTGCACTGTTTCATACCCAGCGAGATACGACGACGCTCTTCGTCGATTTCCAGAACCATCACTTCTACTTCGTCGCCCAGTTGGACAACTTTGTTAGGAGCAACGTTTTTGTTCGTCCAGTCCATTTCGGAAACGTGTACCAGACCTTCGATACCCTGTTCCACTTCCACGAATGCGCCGTAGTCGGTCAGGTTCGTTACTTTACCGAACAGACGGGTGCTTTGTGGGTAACGACGGGACAGACCGGTCCAAGGATCGTCGCCCAGTTGTTTCACGCCCAGCGAAACACGGTTTTTCTCTTGATCGTATTTCAGGACTTTGGCGGTGATTTCCTGGCCAACCGTCAGTACTTCCGACGGGTGACGTACACGGCGCCATGCCAGGTCGGTGATGTGCAGCAAGCCATCGATACCGCCCAGATCCACGAACGCGCCGTAGTCGGTGATATTTTTGACGACGCCGGTCACGACCGTGCCTTCTTTCAGCGTTTCCATCAGTTTCTGACGCTCTTCGCCCATCGAAGCTTCGATGACGGCGCGGCGGGACAGAACCACGTTGTTACGCTTGCGGTCCAGTTTGATGACCTTGAATTCGAGGGTTTTGCCTTCGAATGGGGTGGTGTCTTTGACAGGACGGGTATCAACCAGCGAGCCCGGCAGGAATGCGCGGATGCCGTTGGTCAACACGGTCAGACCGCCTTTGACTTTACCATTGACGGTACCGACGACGATTTCGCCCGATTCCATCGCTTTTTCCAGAGCCAGCCACGAAGCCAGACGCTTGGCTTTATCGCGCGACAGGATGGTATCGCCGAAACCATTTTCCAGCGATTCGATCGCCACGGAAACGAAGTCACCAACTTTGACTTCCAGTTCGCCGTGGTCGTTCTTGAATTCTTCGACAGGGATGAATGCTTCGGATTTGAGGCCAGCGTTCACGATCACGAAATTGTGGTCGAGGCGCACGACTTCAGCGGAAATAACTTCGCCGGAGCGCATATCTTGACGCGACAACGATTCCTCGAAGAGCGCAGCAAAACTTTCCATACCGGTAGATTCGTTAGTTGTAACAGTAGACATAGGGTTCACACAAGTTAACCAGCAGAGATCGCACCATGCGACTTAAACTGGGTTAGGTTTTTGACACACCCGGACTGGCCAGGGGCCGTCACGGGCACCACATAGCAAAAAGACGCTATTTTGTTACGGCGGCATACCATTTCAACACGGTTTCAACGGCAACATCTGCCGTCATTTCCGACGTATCGAGGACATGCGCCCCTTCCGCGGGGACCAGCGGCGCAATCGCACGGTGAGTATCACGTTCGTCCCGCGCCTGCAAATCCATCAGAAGGTCTTCCATATTAGCAGAAAAACCCTTGTCTATCAATTGCTTGTAGCGCCGTTGCGCGCGCGCCTCGACGCTGGCCGTGAGGAATACCTTCAATGGGGCATGCGGAAAGATCACCGTGCCCATGTCGCGCCCGTCGGCCACCAGGCCCGGCGTCTTGCGAAAACCCAGCTGCAAGCCCACCAGCGCATGCCGAACGGTTGGCAAAACTGCAATTTTCGACGCCGTGTTGCCCACTTCTTCGGCACGGATCTGCTCGGTAACGTTTTCCTGCGCCAGCAGGATTTCGCCGCCTGCAAAATGGCAGGGCAAGTGCTCGGCCAGCTTGGCCAGCGCATGCTCGTCGCGCAAGTCCGTGCCGCGGCGCAGCGCCGTCAGGGCCGTCAGGCGGTACAGCGCGCCCGAATCCAGGTAATGAAAGCCCAGCTTGTCGGCCACGCGGTGCGCCACCGTGCCCTTGCCAGAAGCGGTGGGTCCATCGATGGCGATGACTGGAATGTTGGAGGTTGACATAGTGTTAAAAAATTAATTAAATCAAGGTATCTTTGGCAATCCCCGCGAATGCGGCGAAATACTCGGGGAAGGTCTTGGCCACGCATTTCGGGTCATTAATACGCATTTCATTGCCACGGCGCGCGGCGCCGTCCAGCGAGGCGAGCGAGAAACACATGGCCATGCGGTGGTCGTCATACGTGTCGATGGTGGCGGCAAGAATCTGTGCCGGCGGCGTCACGCGCAGGTAGTCGGCACCCTCTTCCACTTCCGCGCCCAGCTTGCGCAACTCTGTTGCCATGGCGGCCAGGCGGTCCGTTTCCTTCACCCTCCAGCTGGCGATATTGCGCAAGGTCGAAGTACCATCTGCGTACAGGGCGGCCACGGCGATAGTCATGGCCGCGTCGGGAATGTGGTTGAAATCCATGTCGACGGCTTTCAGGACGCCGTTCGAGCGGGCTTCGATCCAGTTCTCGCCCATGGTGATGGTAGCGCCCATCTGCTGCAAGGCTTCGACGAAGCGCACGTCGCCCTGGATGCTGTCGCGTCCCACGCCTTCCACGCGCACGGGACCGCCGCCGATGGCGCCGGCCGCCAGGAAATACGAGGCCGACGAAGCGTCGCCTTCGACGTGAATGGTGCCCGGGCTTTGATATTGCTGGCCCGGCTGCACGGTGAACGACTGCCAGCCGTCATGCTCGACCGTCACGCCGAAACGGCGCATCAGGTTCAGCGTAATCTCGATGTACGGCTTCGAGATCAACTCGCCCGTTACGGCGATGGTCACCGCATGGTCGCGCGCCATCAGCGGCGCCACCATCAGGAGGGCCGTCAGGAACTGGCTCGACACATTGCCGCGCACGGCGATGCGCTGGGCGTGGATGTGGCCGCGGCGGATGCGCAGCGGTGGGAAACCCTGCTCGCCCGTGTATTCAATCTGCGTGCCGACGGCGTTCAGCGCGTCGACCAGGTCGCCGATGGGGCGCTCGTGCATGCGCGACACGCCGTGCAGGGTGTAGTCGCCGCCGATGACGGCCAGCGCCGCCGTCAGCGGGCGGATCGCCGTGCCGGCGTTCCCCATGAACAGGTCGGCCTCGTGGTGCGGGAAGACGCCGCCGCAGCCTTCCACGTGGTGCACCTGGTGGGCCGTGGCCGGGTCGCCCGTCATGTCATCCTGTGTCCATTTGACGCCCAGCGAAGTCAGTGCCGTGAGCATGACAAAGGTGTCGTCGGAGGCGAGCAAGTCGATGATTTTCGTCGTGCCCTTGGCCAGCGCGGCCAGCAGCAGCACGCGGTTGGAAATGCTTTTCGAGCCGGGCAAACGCACCGTGCCTTCGGCGTGCATCACCGGTTTCAGATCGATATGGTGAGGGTAGTGCTTGGTCTGGGTCATGCTGGAATCCTTGAGTATTTATTGTGCGGGCGCGGCAGGAATTTCCGCCGTTTCAATCGCCTCGATCCATTGCTGCCGCGCGTGCTGGGCGTTCGCATACACGCCCTCGATGGCGGCGCCGTCGTTGGCCGCCAGGTGTGCGCGCAAGGTGGTCAACTGCGCCAGGTAGGCATCCAGTTCCTGCAGCAGCGCCGGCTGGTTGGCCAGGCTGATGTCGCGCCACATTTCCGGCGATGAGCCGGCGATGCGCGTAAAGTCGCGAAAGCCGCTGGCCGCGTATTGAAACAGCAGGCCCGCGTGGGACTTTTTGGCGATGTCGTCGACCAGCGCAAAGGCCAGCAAATGCGGCAGATGGCTGACGGCGGCAAACACCTTGTCATGTTCTTCGGGGCTCAAGTTGCGCAGGATGGCGCCGCAGGCACGCCACGCGGCCGCCACCCGTTCCACATCGGCGGCGCTATTTTCTGCCAGAGGCGTGAGCACCACTTTCTTGCCTTGATACAGATCGATGATGGCCGCGTCAGGCCCATTCGTCTCGCGTCCCGCGATCGGGTGGCCGGGCACGAATTGCGCCACCTTGCCACCGAGCGCTGCGCGCGCGGCCACCACTACGTCGCTTTTCGTGCTGCCCGCATCGGTGACGATGGTGCCCGGTTGCAAATGCGGCGCGATGGACGCCAGGATGGCGCCCGTCTGCGCCACGGGCGCGGCCAGCAGCACCAGGTCGGCGCCGGCAACGGCTTGCGCCATGTCGCCGCCGATCTCGTCGATGATGCCCAGCTCCAGGGCGCGCGCCATCGATGCCGGCGAGCGGCCCATGCCGACCACCTTGGTCACCGCGCCCGCATGCTTCAAGGCGCGCGCGAACGAGCCGCCGATCAGGCCTACGCCAAAGATAACTACCTTGTTCAATGCAGGCGTCGTCATATCGTCAGGCCAGCGCTTTCGTCAGCGCGGCGATGAAGATGGCGTTTTCCTGCGGCAGGCCGATGGAAATACGCAGCCATTGCGGCAAGCCGTAGCTGCCCACGGGGCGCACGATCACGCCCTGTTTCAGCAGCGCCAGGTTGACTCTGGCGCCGGCGCCGTCGTCATCGCCCACTTTCACCAGCACGAAATTGCCGTGCGACGGCACGAATTCCAGGCCCAGCTGCGTGAACGCCTCCGTAAACTGCTGGTAGCCGGCCGCATTGTTGCGCGCGCTTTGCTCCAGGAATGCCTTGTCGTTCAGGGCAGCGATGGCGGCGGCCTGCGCCAGCGAATTGACATTGAACGGCTGGCGGATGCGGTTCATCAAATCCGTCAGCACCGGCTGGGCAATGGCGAAGCCGATGCGCAGGCCGGCCAGGCCGTAAGCCTTCGACAAAGTGCGCGAGACAACCAGGTTCGGATATTGGCGCACCCAGGCCGTCGATTCGTACTGGTCGTCGGCCGACAGGAATTCGTTGTAGGCCTCATCGAGCACCACCACCACGTGCTGCGGCACCTTCTGCAGGAACGCTTCGAGCTGCGCTGCGGTCAGGAAGGTGCCGGTCGGATTGTTCGGGTTGGCGATGAAGATCAAACGCGTATCGTCGGCAATCGCCGCCGCCATGGCGTCGAGGTCATGGCCGTAAGCTTGCGCCGGCACGACGATGTGGCGCGCGCCCAGGCCTTGCGTGGCCAGCGCGTACACGGCGAACGAATACTGCGAGTACACCACGGATTGGCCATGCTGCACGAAGGCGTGCGCGGCGATTTCCAGGATGTCGTTGCTGCCGTTGCCCAGAGTGATCCAGTCTGCCGGCACGTCATAGCGCTTCGACAGCACGGCTTTCAAGTCAAAGCCGTTGGCATCCGGGTAGCGGCCCAGGTCATCGATGGCGGCGATCATTGCCTGCTTGGCCGATTCCGGCATGCCGTACGGGTTTTCATTCGATGCCAGCTTGACGATGGCTGCCTCATCGAGGCCGAATTCACGCGCGACTTCCGCGATCGGTTTGCCGCTCTGGTAAGGGGCGATGGCGCGGACGTATTCTGGACCGATATTTTTAGACATGGTGTTCTTTAAAAGTTGGTGAATGATTAGGCTGGTGGCTGTTGTTGGGTTACGCTGCGCTAACCCAAGCTACGGCTTATTGTAGGTCGGATTAGGCTGCAAGCCGTAATCCGACACCACCGTCGGCGTCACAGACTGACCGGATACGACCCCAGCACCTTGAAAAACGCCGCATTGCCTTGCAACTCGGCCAGCGCCTGAGCGACGGCAGGGTCGTGCACATGGCCCTCCACGTCGACATAGAAATAATACTCCCAGCTGCCCATGCGCGCCGGGCGCGACTCGAAGCGCGTCATCGACACGCCATGCTTCGCCAGCGGCGCCAGCAACTGGTACACGGCGCCCGCCTTGTTCGGCACGGCCAGCACCAGTGACGTCTGGTCCTTGCCCGACGGCGCCGTCTGCAAGGTCCCTACGACGGCAAAGCGCGTGCGGTTGTGCGGGTCGTCCTGGATATGGCCCTTGACCACGCCCAGCTTGTACTGCGCGCCCGCCAGTTCGCTGGCGATTGCCGCCACCGTGCCATCTTCTCCGGCCATACGGGCCGCTTCGGCGTTCGAGGCCACGGCGTGGCGCGCGATGTGGGGGTAATTCTGGTTCAGCCACACCTGGCACTGCGCCAGCGCCTGCGAATGGGCGCAGATGGACGTCACGCCGTCCATGTTGCCGCTCTTCGTCATCAGGCTGTGGTGCACGGCAATGGCGACTTCACCACTGATGATGAGGCTAGTCTGCAGCATCATGTCGAGCGTGCGGTTGACGGCGCCTTCCGAGGAATTTTCGATCGGCACCACGCCGAAGTCCGCCGTTCCCGCCTCGGCGGAGCGGAACACTTCGTCGATGGATGCGCACGGCAAGCCTTCGACGGCGCTGCCGAACTGCTGATAGACAGCCTGTTCGCTGAAGGTGCCGGCGGGGCCCAGGTAGGCGACGGTGACGCGCTTTTCCAGCGAGCGGCAGGACGACATGATTTCGCGGAAGATAGTCTGCACTTCGCGGTCGCCCATGGGGCCGGGATTGCGCTCGGCGACGCCGCGCAGCACCTGCGCTTCGCGCTCGGGGCGGAACACAGGCGCCTGCGTTTCGGCCTTCACGTGACCCACTTGCTGGGCGATTTGCGCGCGGCGGTTCAGCAGCTCGAGGATTTGCGCGTCGATCGCATCGATCTGTTCGCGCAGCGGTTTCAATTTATCGGTCATGGTTGTTTGTTTCGTCAGCTGTACTTCAATCATGGCCGCACGGCCTGCGCCGGCGGCGGGCCGGCGCGCTTATTCATGAGAATACCGGACAAAATGATCAGGGCTAGGCGTGTTGCCGCTGGCAGTACGAATGTACGACAAGGCAATGCAACAACGCCCTGGACTTTTTGGCAGGCATTCTAGCGTCCGGCAAACTCGTTCAAATAATTGACCAGGGCTTGCACGCCCTCGATCGGCATCGCGTTATAGATCGATGCACGCATGCCGCCGACGGACTTGTGGCCCTTCAGTTGCAGCAGGCCGCGCTGTTTCGCGCCGGCCAGGAATGCGTCGTTCAAGCTTTCGTCGCGCAGATAGAACGGGATGGTCATGCGCGAGCGGTATGCGGGGTCGACCCGGTTCTGGTAGAAATCATCCGCATCGAGCGCTGCGTACAGCAGCGCCGCTTTGTCAATATTACGCTGTTCCATGGCTGCCACGCCACCTTGGCGTTTGAGCCACTGGAAAACCAGGCCGGCGATATAGATGCCGTAGGTGGGCGGCGTGTTGTACATCGATTCATGTTCGGCCACGATGGTCCAGTCGAAAGCGGACGGGCAGATCGGCAGCGCCTTGCCCAGCAAATCTTCGCGCACGATGACCAGGGTCAGGCCAGCCGGGCCGATATTCTTTTGCGCTCCGCCAAAAATGACGCCATATTGCGATACGTCAATGACACGCGACAAAATGTGCGAGGACATATCGGCCACGATGGTGGTCCCTGCTGGCACATTCGGCGCTTGCTGGAATTCCACGCCATCGATGGTTTCATTCGTGCAGATGTGCAGATAGGCAGCGCCCGGCGTGAGCTTCCACTCGGAGACCGGCGGCACGCCCGTGAAACGGGCGGCCTTGGAGGACGCGGCCACATTGACGTTGGCGTACTTGGCCGCTTCCTGGATCGACTTGCCCGACCACGAGCCCGTGTGCACGAAGTCGATGGTGGCCGGCTGCTGCGCAGCCAGGCCCACCAGGTTCATGGGGATGATGGCGTTCTCGCCCAGACCACCACCCTGCAGGAACAGAATCTTGTAGTTCTCGGGTACCGCCAGCAGTTCGCGCAGGTCGGCCACCGCCTGCTTGTAGATGGAAATGAATTCGGGACCACGGTGGCTCATTTCCATCACCGACATGCCGCTGCCATGCCAGTCCTGCATTTCCGCAGCCGCCTGGGCCAGCACTTCCTTGGGCAGGACGGCGGGGCCGGCGGAGAAATTGTAGATATGGGTCACGATACGGTCCTTGGAAAAATGGAGTTATTGGGGCGACTGCGTGGCCGCCCGCATGACTTGCTCAAGCACGGCATTCACGCGGGGGATCAGCACGCGCTGGCTGATGGCCATCGACTCGGCCGACAGTTGCGGCATCGTGGCCAGCATCTTGCGTCCCAGCGGCGACTTGTAGAAGGCCGTCAGCTGCTCAACTTCCTGCACCGTGTAAAAACGCGCGTACAGGGGCACCATTTCGGCGCTCAGATCGTCGATCAGGGTCGGGTCGGCCAGTACCTGCGTCAGGGTGGCGATGGCAACGGGGATTTCCTCCTCGGCGCTGGCCAGCGCGCGCGCCTTGCGCTGCTCGTCCAGCTTCGGGTTGCTGCTGATTTGCTGCTGCGCCGACTGGCGGATCATGGCGGGCACCGATTGCAGCATCTGGTCGAAGATGCTGCGCGTAAGCTGCGGGAACTGCATCGCGTCGAGCATGCGCCGCACGGCCACTTTCATGGCGGGACTGGGCGCGGCCTGGCGGGCGGGCGTGGCTTGCGCGCTCTGGGCCAGGGCCGGCAGGGTTGCAAGGAAGGCCAGCGAAAACGCGGCGAAGAAGGTGGCGACGATTTTTCTCATGGCATGCGGGACTTTACAAAAGCGGGGGAACTACCTGGGGGTAGGCAGGCTGGCGCCGCACATGGCACGCCAATAGCAATTGGGGCTCCCGAAAGAGCCCCAATCATCTTACTCCGGCTGGGCCGGATCAACAGGATCGGCTGGTTCAGCCGCTGCCGGCGCAGCCGCGGCCTCCAGGCCCGCCTCCGTCGTCAGCTCGACTTCGTCGATATCCGTCTCGACCACGCGCTGCAGGCCGGACAGCTTGGTGCCGTCTTCCACGGCGATCAGGGTCACGCCCTGCGTCGCGCGGCCCATCTCGCGGATTTCCGACACGCGAGTGCGGATCAGGACGCCACCGGTGGTGATCAGCATGATTTCATCGCTGGTATCGACCAGGGTCGCGGCAACCACTTTACCGTTGCGCTCGCTGGTCTGGATGGCGATCATGCCCTTCGTGCCACGGCCATGGCGCGTGTACTCGGTGATCGGCGTACGCTTGCCGTAGCCGTTTTCCGTGGCCGTCAGCACCGACTGCTGCTCGTTCTCGGCCACCAGCAGGGCGATCACGTGCTGGCCCTCTTCCAGGTTCATGCCGCGCACGCCGCGCGCCGTGCGGCCCATCGGACGCACATCGTTTTCGTCGAAGCGCACTGCCTTGCCCGAATCGGAGAACAGCATCACGTCGTGCTGGCCATCGGTCAGCGCCGCGCCGATCAGGAAGTCGCCATCGTCCAGGTCGACCGCGATGATGCCGGCCTTGCGTGGGTTGCTGAAGTCCTTCAGTGGCGTTTTCTTGACGGTGCCCAGGCTGGTCGACATGAAGACGTAATGGTCTTCCGGGAACGTGCGGTTCTCGCCCGACAGCGGCAGGATCACGGTGATCTTTTCGTTGTCTTGCAGCGGGAACATGTTGACGATCGGCTTGCCGCGCGAATTGCGCGAGCCTTGCGGCACTTCCCACACCTTCAACCAGTACATGCGGCCACGATCCGAGAAGCACAGGATGTAGTCGTGCGTGTTGGCGATGAACAGCTGGTCGATCCAGTCTTCCTCTTTGGTCGCCATGGCCTGCTTGCCGCGTCCGCCGCGCTTCTGTGCGCGGTACTCGGAAATCGGCTGCGCCTTCATGTAACCGGTGTGCGACAGGGTCACGACCATGTCTTGCGGCGTAATCAGGTCTTCCGTTTCCAGGTCGGTGGCATTGAGCTCGATCTGCGAGCGGCGCACGTCCTTGTTTCCGGCGCCGTATTCGTTCTTCGCCGCCGTCATTTCATCGGTGATGATGACGGTGACGCGTTCCGGCTTGGCCAGGATGTCGAGCAAGTCGGCGATATGTTCCATCACATCCTTGTACTCGTTGACGATCTTGTCCTGCTCCAGGCCGGTCAGGCGCTGCAGGCGCATCTGCAAAATTTCCTGCGCCTGGTCGTCCGACAGCTTGTACAGGCCATCCGTCTGCATGCCGTAGTGCTTCGGCAGGTTTTCCGGACGGTAGGCATCGATGCCGCCCGGCGTCGTGCCGTCGCCCGTGCGGGCCAGCATTTCGCGCACGACGGATGAGTCCCAGGCCTTGGCCATCAGCTCGACCTTGGCGATCGGCGGCGTCGGCGCGGCCTTGATGATGGCGATGAAGTCATCGATATTGGCCAGCGCGACAGCCAGGCCTTCGAGTACGTGGCCCCGTTCGCGCGCCTTGCGCAGTTCGAACACGGTACGGCGCGTGACCACTTCGCGGCGGTGCGACAGGAAGCATTGCAACATCTGCTTGAGGTTCAGCAGCTTCGGCTGACCATCGACCAGGGCCACCATGTTCATGCCGAAGGTATCTTGCAACTGGGTCTGCTTGTACAGGTTGTTCAGCACCACTTCCGGCACTTCACCCCGTTTCAGCTCGATCACCACGCGCATACCCGACTTGTCGGATTCATCGCGGATGTCGGAAATGCCGTCGAGCTTCTTGTCGCGCACGTTCTCGGCGATGCGTTCCAGCAAGGATTTCTTGTTGACCTGGAATGGCAGCTCGTCGACGATGATGGCGATGCGGCCGCCATCCTTGCCGTATTCTTCGAAGTGGGTCTTGGCGCGCATCACCACGCGGCCGCGGCCGGTGCGATAGCCGTCGCGCACGCCCGACACGCCATAGATGATGCCGGCAGTAGGGAAATCGGGAGCGGGAATGAGCTCGATCAATTCATCGATCGTGCATTCCGGGTTGCGCAGCACGTGCAGCGCGCCATCGATGACTTCGGTAATATTGTGTGGCGGAATGTTCGTCGCCATGCCGACCGCGATACCGGACGAGCCATTGATCAGCAGGTTCGGGATCCGCGTCGGCAAGACCGTCGGTTCCTTTTCCTTGCCATCGTAGTTGGGCTGGAAGTCGACGGTATCCTTGTCGATATCGGCCAGCAGCTCACCGGCGATCTTGTCCAGGCGGCACTCGGTATAACGCATCGCCGCGGCGCCATCGCCGTCGACGGAACCGAAGTTGCCCTGGCCATCGACGAGCATGTAGCGCAGCGAAAAATCTTGCGCCATGCGCACCAGTGTGTCGTAGATCGAGGCATCGCCGTGGGGATGGTATTTACCCATGGTTTCGCCGACCACGCGGGCGCACTTGACGTAAGGGCGGTTCCACACGTTATTCATTTCATGCATCGCGAACAAGACGCGGCGGTGCACTGGCTTCAAGCCATCACGCGCATCGGGCAAGGCGCGACCGACGATCACGCTCATGGCGTAATCGAGGTAGCTCTTGCGCATCTCTTCTTCGAGGGAAATAGGAATTGTTTCTTTTGCGAATTGATCCATTGGCGGTTCGACTGATCTCAGGCTGTGGTTAACTTATCTGTTACGCAATGTATGACGCAATACTGCATATCCTAGGCGGCTGTCGTCGTGGACGCCGCACCGCGCGCTGCTGGCGCGGCCCGGCTTCCATGTCGCAGAGTGCCCGGGCAAATCGGCGGGCGGGCGGCGCGGCCGGTACCTGTACCGCAGGGGTACTTGCAGGCCATGCAGTGCCGCCGTGGGCATTTGCTCGACACTCTTAACAGTCAAGCGCACGATTTTAGCATGCGCGCCCAGCTACCTGTACAAATTGGCCATGCCGACAATATTGTCAGATTGCACCAGGGCCGTGCACGCCAGCCTGCCGATAATGCACACTGGCAATTTCAGTTCAAGACGGCTGCCCTTCAAAGTGGCAAAAAAAACGATCAATTGTTACAGATGCGTTACAAACGGGCATTTTCGTTGCGCAAAAACAACGCGCGGTCTAAAATCGGGCAAGCTTTGATTTAACCACGGCCGTGCGCCCCTGATGCGTGTGGCAAAATGACTGGGAAGTTAATTGCTAGTTTCGCAATCTGAAACGAGCGCATATGGTCTACATGATAAAATCTTGGCACGTAGCACCAGTAGCGCAGTGTTGTTCTGCGGATATCACCCCCCGAAAGGAAAAAAGAATGAATAAATTTGTAACGCTGTTTTTCGCTGCATCCGCAGTGATTGCTGGCTCGGCTTCGGCCCAAACCCCAACCTCCCCACCATTCGCGCCAGTTACCACTGACATCAAAGCACCAAGCCCAAAAAGCGCTTACGTGCAAGATGCCCGCGGCGTGATCGTGCGCGATCCATTCGGTCTGTGCTGGCGCACCGGCTACTGGACACCTGCTGACGCGGTGCCAGGTTGCGACGTGCCACTGTGCGTTGAGCCAGAAACCCTGCAAGACGGCAAATGCGTAGCTCCACCAGCGCCAGTCGTACCAGCACCTGCACCAGCACCTGTCGTTCCAGTACCAGTCGTCGTTGCTCCTACCTCGGAAAAAGTCAGCTTCGCTGCTGATGCATTCTTCGATTTCGACAAAGCTACGCTGAAGCCAGAAGGCAAAGCCAAGCTGGACGAGCTGTCCGCACAACTGGGTGGCATCAACCTGGAAGTCATCATCGCTGTGGGTCACACCGATTCCGTCGGCACCGATGCTTACAACCAAAAACTGTCGGTACGTCGTGCTGATGCTGTCAAAGCCTACCTGGTCACCAAAGGCGTTGAAAGCAACCGCGTGTACACCGAAGGCAAAGGCGAAAAACAACCTGTTGCTGATAACAAAACTGCCGAAGGCCGTGCGAAAAACCGTCGCGTGGAAATCGAAGTTGTTGGTACCCGCAACAAGTAATAGCTGATCCCCTGGACTTGCCGCAAGTCATCGCGCAAGTCAAGGACAGCATGAAAAACCCCGCCTTGGCGGGGTTTTTTTTCGTCCGTGGCTGCCCAATTGTAAAATTGCCGCTATCATTCGACCTATGAACGCCGACCCTCTTGAAATCCAAAAATTCAGTGAGCTGGCCCACCGCTGGTGGGACCCCACTTCCGAGTTTCGTCCCTTGCACGAAATTAACCCCCTGCGCCTGGAATGGATCAACGCGAAAGTGCCGCTGGCCGGCAAGCGCGTGATCGACATCGGCTGCGGAGGCGGCATCCTGGCCGAATCGATGGCCCGCAAGGGTGCCGACGTGACGGGCATCGACCTGTCCGACAAGGCCTTGAAAGTTGCCGACCTGCACAGCCTGGAATCGGGTGCCAAGGTGCGCTACAAGCTGATCGCCGCCGAAGCCATGGCCGAGGAAGAGCCGGGCCAGTACGACGTTGTGACCTGCATGGAAATGCTCGAGCACGTGCCGGACCCCGCCGCCATCGTCAAGGCCTGCGCCACCCTGGTCAAGCCGGGCGGCCACGTCTTCCTGTCGACCCTGAACCGCAACCCGAAAGCGTATCTGTTCGCCATCCTGGGCGCCGAATACATCCTGCGCCTGCTGCCGAAAGGCACGCACGATTATGACAAATTCATCACCCCGGCAGAACTGTCGCAATACACGCGCAGCGCTGGCCTGGATCTCAACAGCATGCGCGGCATGGGCTACAATCCGCTGACCAAGATTTACTCACTTAATAGCGATACCAGCGTCAATTATTTGGTGGCCTGCACCCGGTCGCTGTAACCATCACGCACAATACAAGGCGGCTGCGGCCGCCATTTTTCATTCTTACTTGACACACTTTGCCCGCCATGATTACAGACCAACTGCCAGCCCCGCGCGCCATCCTGTTCGACCTCGACGGCACCCTGGCCGACACCGCGCCCGACCTGGCAGCGGCCATCAATCTATTGCGCGCGCGCGCCGGCCTGGCGCCGACCCCGTATGACATCCTGCGCCCCACCGCCTCGGCCGGCGCGCGCGGCATGATAGGCGCGTCCTATGGCGTCCAGCCTGGCGAAAGCGGCTACGAAGCGCTGAAAGACGGCTTCCTGAACAATTACGAAGCAGCCCTGGCCGTGGAAAGCCGTTTATTCGACGGCATCCCTGCCCTGCTCGACGGCTTGCAAGCACTGGGCCTGGCCTGGGGCGTGGTCACCAACAAGGCCGCCCGCTTCACCGACCCGCTGGTGGGCCAGATCGGCCTGGGCGCCGCCGGCTGCGTGATCTCGGGCGACACCATGGCCCACCCGAAACCGCACCCCGCCCCCCTGCTGGAAGCGGCGCGCCGCCTGGACCTGGCGCCAGCAGATTGCTGGTACGTGGGCGACGACCTGCGCGACATCCAGGCCGGCCGCGCCGCCGGCATGCGCACGGTAGCCTGCGCCTGGGGCTACTGCGGCCCTGTCGAGCCGCAGCACTGGAACGCCGACCATTTGTTGGACACGCCGCAAGCCTTGCTGGAACTGGTCAGCGCGGTGGTAAAGGCGGCGCAGGCGCGGCAACTGGCGGCGTAAATCAGCCGCCGCTTGATCTGACGCGCCAACTCACGAATGCATCATGCAAGAGTGTGAACTTTGCGCTACAATGAAGGTTCTGTGGGGACGACCTGGTTTCGACGTGGGTTGCAAAGCAGCGCAGGGCATACCGAGGGCGGGCTACCTCGTAAATACAACCTGAAAAAACTTAACTGCAAACGATAACTCGTACGCACTGGCAGCTTAATCGCTGTTAGCTCTAGAACACCTCGTCCCTGGGGTGGGCCGTCAAAAGCTCTAGAGTCATTTACAGGGACTCGTCGTATGCTGGGTTACTTAGCGTCCGACTAAATAATAGGTAACTCGCTTGCCCATAACGTGCACATCCGTGCTGGCTGAGTTAAATTAAATGATAGTGCTAAGTATGTAGAACTGTCTGTAGAGTGCTTGCGGACGCGGGTTCGATTCCCGCCGTCTCCACCACTGAATAAATAAAAGGGCTTCCCCGTTTTGGCGGGGAGGCCCTTTTTATTTATTCCATGCATGCAGAGCGCGGGCATCGAATCCGCGTCCGGTACGGGCGCGGGGGTTTTGCGGGGGGACGAGCACTGCTCGTCCGATAGCCGCAAAACCGGGTTGCGCTTGCAAGCGCAACCCTCTCCGATTCGTCTGACTAGCTTTTTGCGCCGCAGGCTGTTTTTCCTCATGACAACCTCAGCCGCTCAGGCTGTGTACGAATGGCAGACCTGCCGCTCGCCAGGAAACAAGATGAGGTCCGTTCACGGCATGACTCTTGGCAACAGCTCCCCAACGGAATGATGCAATTTACAATATCATTGCATGTCGCGTTTCTGATTAAATCGAAAGAATATGATTAATATCCGTGAGGCTGAAATCACAGACCTGCGCGCTCTACAGGAAATCGGCTACCAGACCTACCGTGAGCATTTTTCGGATATTTGGTCCGCTTCCGGAATATCGGATTTCCTGGATCAAGATTTTTCTCCCAGCACGCTTGAAAACTCGCTCAATTCATTGAAGCAAGTCTGGCTTGTCGCTTCCGACGAAAGCGGAAAAGTCGTCGGTTTCGCCAAGGTCAACTTGTCAAAGCCGGCGCCTATCAGCGGCGAGGTGGGCCTGGAACTGCAGAAGATATACCTCCTCAAATCCGAGGCTGGGCGCGGTTATGGAAAGCAGCTCTTGAGCTATATTCACGATCTGGCGCTAGAGCGCAGGGAGAGCTTGATATGGTTAGATGTGCTCAAAACCAACTTAAGAGCTCGCCGTTTCTACGCGAAACAGGGTTTTCAAGAGCGCGGTGAAATCGCCTTCCAAACAGACAAAGTTGCAATTGGAATGGTAGTCATGGTCTGCCAACTGCCGATGACGTGACATATAAGCTCGCGTGCACTACGTACCGGTATGGGCATCAGAAAACAAGGCAGTGGTTCCAATGCCGGTTTATACGAATCGGCGCAGAGGCGCAATAAGAAGTATCCAGGCCAACGACAGGAGTAGCTCTGCGGCAATAGTGATTGCAGGTGCAGGGATCAGGCCATCCATTCGGATACGATCCCGACATTTCAGAATCATTGCTGCGATATTAATCGCTTAATCGCCCTCCGATACTTCTCCACCCGCTCAAGATCCTTCTGCGTCGGCGCCCCTATCCTCGACAAATCACTATTCTCAGCCAGATCAGCCAGCTTGACGGCCTTGCCGACCGGGTTCAAGGCCGCACGGGCAATGAAATCCTCATACGATTCGCCATCGATCCTGGTCACGGCACGCACGCCGTCGATGACTTCCTGGGAAAATCCTTCGCGTGCCAGGTCGTCGAAGCTGATTTTTCCTTCGCTGTCTTCCACTACATCATGCAGCACGGCGACAATCTGCTGGGCGCCGGGGGAAACGCGCAGCATGACGCGCAAGGGGTGCAGTATGTATGGCGCGCCGCCCTTGTCCGTCTGACCGGCATGGGTGGCGGCGGCAATTTCAATCGCGCGCTCCAGGGTGGCGCGTCTTGCGTGTTCACTCATGTTCACTCCTTGTTCACTCCACTTTGATTGATGTATCCGTTGCGCGCCAGCCGCGGCGTTGCAAATGGCAAACGCTGGTGCACAGCAAGGCTGGCAACAATAAATTGAGGACCGGTACGAACATCAGCAAGCACAACAGCAACCCCAGGGCAAAAATAGCCGGGCGCTGTTCGCGGCGCAACGCCGCTTGCTGTTCCGCGCCGAGTACCTCTTCAGCTGCCGCGCTGTAGATCATCTGGACATTCCAGGCAAGCAAGTACGAGATCAGCACGCACATGGCCCACAGGGGAATCAGCAGGGAAAGCAGCAGCAACAGGCGCCGCCGCCAGGCGGGGCGCGCGGCGGGTGCATCCAGGCCGGCCGGTGCTTGCCAGTTGGCATAGCGGCGCGCCGCCACGGTCTTGGCGCGCCCCAGCAACAAGCAGCGCAACGGCAAGCGTGCCGTACCGATGGCGCCGACGATAAAGACGATCACATAGAAAAAAGCAGCCAGCGCCAGCAGCGCCAGGGCGATCTGACCGATCGACAGCAGGGCCTTGGCGGCGCTGCCCAGGCTGCCGGCAATATTGCCCATCTGCGAGAGCGTGGCAGGCCCATTGGCCAGTGTCCCGACACCGTCCATCACGCCCAGGCCCAGCAAGCCGGTGACGGACACCAGTGCCAGCATGGCGCTCAGCTCGACAAAAAAACGGCCGAAGTAGCTATACACTCCCAGCCACAGCGCCACGACCGCCATGCACCACAGCGCGGAGCGCCACCACAGGCCAGCATGACGCGCGTCGCGCAGTCCCAGGCCAACGCACGTGAAGGCTTCCCGCCAGGCTAGTAGCCAGGCTTGCAATATTTGTGTCACGCTCAAGCGCATTCCGCAGTGAAGGGGCGGATACGTCGATCCGTATGTTGCCGATTGTACATGGACAAGGCTGGCACACGCGCCGCCGAGAGCAATGGTCAAACCCGCTACGCCGGCACCGCGATCAACACCTTCGTACCAGCTTGCTCTAGTTTGCGATACCGCAACTTCCGATGAAACGGAATGCGAAACAATGCCAGCGCCCCCACCGTTGGGCATAACGGAGTTGACCATGCTTGAAATTCAGCCCAGGGATAAACGCGGATTTTTCATATTGCCCCATCCCTCGCCTCAACCGCGTACACTGTCTGCTCTTCCATCATCGCATTGGTCCACCGTGAAACTATCGCGCTTTATAAGCGGCCATCTGGAGCCGATCCTGGAAGAGTGGGAACTCTTCGCCAGGTCGCTCCCCATTCCTGGAACCGCCATCTCGAAAGCGGAATTGCGCGATCATGCAAAGCAGATGCTGGAAACCATCGTGCGCGACATGGATGTCATCGAGAACGCGGCGCAGCGGAAAAAGAAATCGACCACGGGCGTATCGGAAATAACGGGCAAGGAAACGGCAGCCGCCACGCATGGTTCCCTGCGCCAGCAGATTGGCTTCACGCTGCCGCAGCTGACGGCGGAATTTCGCGCGATGCGGGCCAGCGTACTGCGTCTGTGGATGGCACAGGTGTCGGTGACGTCGAAAACGGCGACGCTGGACATCTTGCGCTTCAATGAAGCGATAGATCAGGCGCTGCAGGAATCGGCCATCCGCTACTCGCAGCAGAGCGACCGCACCCGCAACACCTTTCTCGCCATCCTCAGCCACGATCTGCGCAGTCCTCTGAGCACGATGACGATGGCCGGCGCGCTGCTGAGCAGGCCGAGCGCGAGCGCTTCTTCCACGGTGCAGATCGGCGCACGTGTTGCCCGCAGCGCGGCCGCCATGACAACCATGGTGAACGATCTGCTGGAATTTGCCAGGACACAACTGGGGGGGCGCATGCCCATTTCGCCCAGCTTGGGCGACCTGGGGGAAATCTGCAAAACGGCCGTCGAGGATGCCTCGGCCGCTCACCCGCAATGCAAATTCGACCTGAGCACCACGGGCGAGATGATCGGCGATTTCGATGCGCCCCGCCTGGCCCAGCTGTTTTCCAATTTGCTCAATAATGCTGCGCAATACCGCACCGACGACCAGCCGGTGACCATCACAGCCTGCGGCGATGCCGATACGGCCGTGGTGCAAGTGAAGAATTTCGGCCGCCAGATCCCGGAAGCGTCGCTGAAGAGCATTTTCGATCCCCTGGTACAGCTGGCCATTTCCGACGATCACAAGGCGCCAAATGCCACCAGTATCGGCTTGGGTCTGTTTATCGCGCGTGAAATCGCCAGCGCACACGGCGGCACCATCGGCGCCGAGTCGAGCCTGGAATGCGGCACGGTGTTTACCGTGCGGCTACCCAGGGTATCGCTGAACGAAGGAGCGAACGGCGGCTAGCCGCGCCCCCTCGGAAAAGACGACCGTCCCTGCCGGGGCAGGTTCGCCCTACCTGCGGCTCAAGGGCACATACTCGCCAGGCAAGCTGGCCGCTTCCAGCGCATCAGCAAAGGCCAGCAAGAACTTCGCCGGGCCATGATCCGATACTAGCAGGGAGGCGCCCTTGTGGCGCAGCAGCTTCAATACTTCCTGCTGGTGCGCCTGGTATTCCTCCGAATGGCCATAGAAGGTCTGATACATCTCCAGCGTTTCCATGGCTTTCGCGGCCAGGACGAATTCGGGTTTGTCCATCATATCTCCTCTTGATCAGCTCGGAAACACAGAAGACGCATTGATCCTCTGTGCGCACGGCCATCACCGTCCGCATGGCCGCACTTCCATCATACGCCTCTACTCATCTGTCACCAACAGCGTTTACCTAGGCCCGGTAAGGCTCACCAGACAGGATGCCCTGATACTGGCTGAGGGCGGTGCCGATCTTCATGCCCTCGGCGTCGATGTCGTAGAAGCGGATATCCTTGCTGTGGGCGCTGCCGCGCACCTTCACCACCGATACCACGCGCTTGAACTGGCCTTCGAGCTCGATGTAACGCTGCATGACGATGGCGTCGGCCAGGAAAGCGTTGCCGTAGGAACTGAAGCGCAGCATGGTGTACTGGTCTTCCAGCTCGGCCGTCATCAGCACGGACACGCCCATGTCCGTCAATGCCGCCACCAGGCGGTACAACGATTCGCGGAAATCCTCGCGGAACATGGAGGCCAGCGCCATTTCAAAGCCGGACAGCGAGTCGATCACCACGCGCTTGGCCTTCATGCGCGTGATCATGCTCAACAGGTCATGCAGGATTTCATCGAGCGACAGGTCGAGCGTGCGCGTGTTGATCACGCCGATCTGGCCGGAATCGACGAGGGTGTTCAATTGATGGCTGAGCAGCTGGTTCGGGCTTTTCTCGAAGGCGGCGATGACGCCAGGCTCGCCGCAGCGCACGCCTTCCGTGAGAAATTGCGTGGCCAGCACGGTCTTGCCGGAACCGGACGGCCCCACCAGCAGCAGCGAATAGCCGGCCGGCAAGCCGCCGCCCATCATCCGGTCGAGCTCCGGCACGCCCATCGACAGGCGTTCATTGCCGGAAATGCTGACCTTCCCCATGCCGCTTGTCTTCAGCACCGCGCGGGGAAAAATTTCCACCCCATCATCATTGATGCGGAAGGTATGCACGCCCAGGCTTTGCGCCTGTCCGCGCATCTTGACCACCTGGATCTTGCGCACCATGGCGTCGCGGTGCACGAGCTGCGACAGCCACAGGATGCCGTCGGCGACCGTAAACACGGCGCTGGACTCGGCCTCGGGCGCCAGGTATTCGCCGATCAGGAAGGTCGTGGCCAGCCAGCTGGTCATTTGCGCGCCCAGTTGCTGCACGAAATTCTGCAGGCCGGCTGGGCCCGCGTCCATGGCCTTGGCCGACTGCACCACGGAGCGGAACGAGTCGACGAAGACGAGGCTGGGCGAGAACGCCTCGACCTCTTCGGCGATGCGCGCCAGCACGCGGTCGAAATCGCCTTCCAGCAAGTCAGCCGACAGATTGACGAATTTGATCGACTGGTTGATCTTGTCCACATCGAAGAAGGGAAACTGCTGCTGATAGCGCAGCATCTTCAGCGGTGGCTCGCCCAGGACCGTGAAAAACAGCGCCTTGCGTTCCGGCGTGGCGAGGGAAAACATGATCTGGTGCGCCAGCGTCGTCTTGCCGCTGCCTGGCGTGCCCGCCACCAGATTGAAAGAAAACTCCGGTATTCCGCCGCCCAGCAGTTCGTCCAGTCCCGGCACGCCAGTTTCCAGGCGATGGATGGTGACTTTGTTCATTCGTTCGGCTCCGTTCCAGCATTATTCACAACGTCATCACCCCAGGCTTTGAGGAGGATGCTATTCGTTAAGAGTTCGCCAATTAATAAAATAAGGGTGTTAATGAAGTGCATCAACATCGCCGTGCTTGCCGCGCAGGCAGCGGTGTCCGCCTGTCCCTGCAGGCTGGCGCGCAAGGAGGTCATCGCAGCTTCCAATGCTTGCGGCGGATGGGGGGTCAACCAGCTGAACTGTTTCTCACTCTGGTGCAGACTGCGGGCATACATCGACTCCACGCCCCGCTCACCTATGATCTGATTCAATTCAGTGGCCAGTTGCTCCCAAAGGCGAATACTGACGTCTACCACCGCACCTGGGTCGCGTAACAGCGCGTGCTCTATCCTGCGCTGCCGCTGTTCATGGACTGTGGCCATAATCGGATCTTTTCTCTGCGGTTTTCGGTGCTTGGACCATATTAAAAAAAAGCATCAGGGCTCCTTCACCCATCAGCGCGGAGCCTTTGCCGTGATTATTTTCAACAAGGCGTCGATATTGATGGGTTTTACCAGGTAATGGTCAAACCCTGCCTCGCCGGCGCGGTCGTACTCGCCAAGCTGGCTGTAGCCGGATGCGGCGACAAAGCATGGCAGAGGCGGCACCAGGGCCGCGCGTGCCGCACTGATGACCTGGAAGCCATCCATGCCCGGCAAGCCGATATCGCACACGATCACATCATAGGTCGCATCGAGCGCGGCACGCAAGCCACTGGGGCCGTCATTGCGCACGTCGACATGGTGGCCGTCCTGCGTCAGCAGCAGCGCCAGCATTTCCGCCGCATCGGCATTATCTTCGATCAGCAGTACGCGGCGCGGCAATGCGCACGCCGCAGGTTCCGCCTGCATCCCCTGCGACAGCGGTGCCAGCGACGACAAGGGCAACTGCAAGACAAACTGGCTGCCAAAGCCGACCCCAGCGCTGAACACGTCCACGGTGCCGCCATGCAACTGGGTAATGATGCGCACCAGCGACAAACCGATGCCCAGGCCGCCCTGCGCCCGCTCCAGCGAGCGGAAGCCCTGGGTAAACAAATCGAAGATGAAGGGCTGGATATCGAGGGCGATGCCGGCGCCATCGTCGCTGACGGCAATTTCCACCAAATCATCTTGGCGCCTGACGACGATATCGATATGGCCAAACTCGTGCGTAAACTTGCTTGCATTGATGAGCAAGTTGGCAAACACCTGCGTCAGGCGCACCAGATCTCCTTCGATGACCAGTGCTTCCTTCGGCAAGCTCACGCTCAGCACTTGCTGGCGTAGACTGATGCTGGCCTGGCCAACTTCCACGGCACTGGCGATGATGTCGCTCAGCAGGATAGGCGCCAGTTGCAAGGTGATCTTACCGCTGCTGACGCGCGATGCATCGAGCAAGTCATCGATCAGGCGCGCCATGTGCGCCACCTGACGGCCGATCACGCCATGCACGTGCGCCAGCTGGGGATCGAGGTCGACCTTCTTGGCCAGCAAGTCATTGGCCATCGCCAGCGGCTGCAAGGGATTGCGCAACTCATGCGCCAGCATGGCCAGGAACTCCGTCTGGCGCACGGTCGTCGCTTCAGCGGAAGCTTGCATGTCCTGTGCACCAAACGTTGCCAGCACCAGGTTTTGATTGGCTTCGCGCAACTGCATGATCAACAGGCCGAAGGCGTCGGATTTATCCTTCTCCTGCACCTGCATCTTGGCCATGATCAACAATTGATTGATCGTTTCGCGCAGCAGCTTGACTTCACGACCGTGCAAGTCATGCAAATTTGGCTCGGCTGGCAACTGCTGGGCGGGCGCATCCTCAGGATCCGGCGAGAGTGCTGTGTGGTGCATGGTGACGGTGTCCGGCTTGTGGGGGCCGGCCTCAAGGACAACTCTTCGCTCCGCGGCGCTCACTCAGACATCGCCGCGCACGCCAGCTCTATTGCTGCATACGGTGTATTACTTGCTACCTGAGCACGATACTCTATTTTCCTTACGAAATGAAAGAATTAGATTACTTATCGTCAACAGTGCGCAGGGGTAGCACGTAATTGGCGAGCTGCCACCCCATGGCCAGGGCCGATTGCTCCGCCTCGTGCCGCGTGCTGCGATTTTCCAGATTGGCTTGCCGGACATCTTCAAAGCCGCACTTGCTCAGCACCAACTGTCCCTGCCAGCACCCCTCGGGCAGTTCGCAGGCGTAGGCCGAGATCAGGAACCCATTATGGGTGGTGGGATTCGCATAAGACATGATGCCTCCGTGGGATTGCCAGCGCCGCCGTGAACAAGAACCATGGCTCTTATTGAAGTATAGTCAGACTTAGTGTAACCGCAATGCGGCGCGAATCTCATTTAAATCAAATACATACGCATCAGGTCGCTTGAAGTGGGCCCGCAGGAACGCATTGACAGCATTTGGCATCCCATGCAAAAGTATGCCCCTCGATACCCTCTCCGTGCATTGCCGTATGGACCAATACCATTTCCTCGTCGGCGAATTCACCCAGGATAGTCCTTTCATTCCCGCTTCGGCCAGCGCGCAACTGTTTGCCTGGTTCGCGCAGACAGGCGAGCGCGTCGAACGCTACGGCAGCAGGCGCGGCAAGGTCGTCAAATTCTCGCAGAGAAATTACGAGAAGAATTGCGCGCGGCCACGCAAGCCCATGGCCGCTGCGAACAGCAGCATGGCCGGATCCACTGCTTCCTCTCGCACGCCGAACAGGCGGCCGCGCGCGCCGAACAGGCGGCCGCGCGCGCCGACCTGCTGGCGCACGCCATGCTGGGCTTTCACACCAACAATTGACACCCATGACGCCACATTTATCGCTGCATTGCTATCTGCAAGACCAGGCCGCCGAGCGCCCCCTGCCCTGTTCCGACGTGACCATCCACGCCGACCCGGCTACCCTGCGCTCCATTGCCCATTTTCTGCTGGCCAGCGCCGACGAGTTTGATCTGGCGCAAGAACGCGCCGGCATGCACGCGCACCTGCAGGACGCATGGGCTGGCTGGCAAGACGACTTCCCCGACCTGGTGGTGGTGGCGGCCTAGGGTGGCGGCATGGGGTGAGGCGTAGACTGGCGCCCCGACTGGCGCGCGTCGGGTAACATACGCCACCTTTGCCATACAGAGATCCTTGATGCACGATTCCCGAACCGCCCTGCCCTGGCTGCGCACCGCCGTGCTGGCCGCCGCGCTGGCCAACCTGTCCGCCTGCGCCAGCCCGCCCGCGCACGAGACGCTGTTTCTCACCACCACCTTCACGCCCGCGCATTCCTTTACCAAGGGCATAGAAGGGCCGGCCGTGGATGCGGAAGGCAATATCTACGCCGTCAACTTTGCGCGCCAGCAAACCATCGGAAAGGTCAGCCCCGGCGGCACTGGCGAGGTGTTCCTGACCCTGCCCGGCACCAGCATCGCCAACGGCATCCGCTTCGGCAGCCGTGGGCAGATGTATCTGGCCGACTACATGGAACACACGATATACCTGGTCGATCCGGGCACGCGCGCGCTCACCATCCACGCGCGCGAGCCGCGCATGACGCAGCCGAACGACATCGCCATCACGCAGGATGACGTGCTGTATGCGAGCGACCCGAACTGGAAGGAAAACACGGGGCGCGTGTGGCGCATCGCGCAGGACGGCACGGTGACCCTGGCGCTCGACACCATGGGCACGGCCAACGGCATCGAAGTGAGCCCTGACGGCAAGATGTTGTACGTGAACGAAAGCGTACAGCGCAATATCTGGATGTATGACATCGCCGCCGACGGCAGCCTGAGCGGCAAGCGCCTGCTGATCAAGTTTGACGATTTTGGCATGGATGGCATGCGCGTGGACGTTGATGGCAACCTGTACGTGACGCGCTACGGCAAGGGCACGGTGGTGAAACTGTCGCCGCAAGGGCGCATCTTGCGCGAGATCAGCGTGCCCGGCGCCAAGCCCAGCAACATCACCTTTGGCGGCCCCGATGGCCGCACGGCCTACGTGACGGAAGTGGTGCAGGGACGCCTGCTGCAATTCCGCGTCGACCGCCCGGGCCTGGAATGGCAGCGGGCGCAGGACCGGCGCAAGCCCGAATAGCATGTGGGGATGTCGGCTTACGCGCTTGCGCGCTAACCCGACCTACGCACTACCACGATGGCCCGGTAGGTCGGCATAGCCGGAACGGCGTAAGCCGACGACATGATGGGCCACGACCGGGTCAGCGCGGAATGATGCGCTGCGCCTTCAACTTCTCGAACAGATTGAAGAAGGCATCCGGCGTATCCTGGTAATCAAGAAAGCCCGCCTTGCGGCTCTTGCCCATGTCCGTCATCACTTCCATCGGCCGCCCGAGGTCGGCATCCGTATGCCACCAGGAAGCGAGGCGGCTGATGTCCGTTTCCACCAGATCATGCTGCTGCGCAATGGCACGCCATTGTGCAGGCGCATCCTGCATGCGGCCGGCCAGCGGCGCGATGGTCTCCGGCAAGTCCGCCGCTGCCACGCCGAAGTACGCTGCCAGGCGGGGCCACAGCCACTTCCAGCGGAACACGTCGCCATTGACGATATTGAAGTCCTCGTTGCGCGCGGCCGGGCTATCGGCAGCCCACGCCAGGTGGCGCGCGATCTGCCCCGCATCCGTCATGTCGGACAGGCCATGCCACTGTGCGGATGAACCGGGAAACACAAAAGGCTGGCCGCTGGCCTTGCACAGGTTCGCATACACAGCCAGGGTCAGGCCCATGTTCATGGCATTGCCCAGCGCGTAGCCGATGATGGTGTGCGGGCGGTGCACGCTCCACGTAAAGCCGTACTGGGCAGCGGCGGCGAACAAACGGTCTTCCTGCTCGTAATAGAAATTGTCGACGTCCTGGCGGCCCTGCTCTTCGCGGAACGGCGTGACGGGCACGCTCCCCTGTCCATACGCATCGAACGGTCCCAGGTAATGCTTGAGGCCCGTCACCAGCGCTACATGGCGCAAGTGGCCCTGCGGTCCCAGCGCGGCCAGCACATTGGCCACCATGGCGCCGTTGACGCGGATGTTTTCCTGCTCGTTGTCCTGGCGCGCCCAGGCCGTGAAGAAGACGTGGCTGGCATCCAGGCCCGCCAGCGCCGAGGCGACGGCGGCGCCGTCCGTCGCATCGAGCGGCAAGGCCGTGCAGCCGGCGGGGACTGGCGTGCGTCCCCGCGAGACGCCCGTCACCTGCCAGCCTTGCGCCAACAGATGGGTGGCCAGGTTGCTGCCGATGACGCCGCTGGCGCCGATAATGAGGGCGTGTTTTTGCATGAGAGAAAGCCTCCAAAAGAAAAAACCATCATATCCGCGACTGAACTTCTTATCCACGATACTATTTCACCTCATTCATGAATGAAATTCTCGAATCATGTTTTCATCGGAACATTTAAAGGGCCTCACGCCCTTCCTCGCCACGGCCGACGCGGGCAGTTTCACCAAGGCGGCCGAGCGCCTGCACCTGAGCAGTTCGGCCGTCAGCAAGAGCGTGGCGCGGCTGGAAGAACGGCTGGGCGTGCTGCTGTTCGAGCGCAGCACGCGCCGGCTCAAACTGAGCGATGCTGGGCGCGCCTACTACGCCACCTGCAAGCGCGTGCTGCAGGAACTGGCGGACGCGGAAGACGTCCTGGCTGAACACGCGACGGAACTGGCCGGCAAGGTGCGCATCGGCGTGCCCGCCTCATATGGCCGGCTGCGCGTGATGCCGGCCCTGCTGGAGCTGTGCGCGCAGTATCCGCGCTTGCAGCCGTCGATCGCCTTCAGCGACCGCTTCGTCGACCTGTTCGAGGAGCGCATCGATATCGCCGTGCGCATCGGCGCACCTGGCAACTGGCCGCAAACGCTGGGGCAGATGCCTTTGGGCGAAGAGCGCCTGATCTTTTGCGCGGCGCCCGCCTACCTGGAGCGACGCGGCACGCCGGTCACCATCGCCGATCTCGATGGCCACGACTGCATCGCCTATGGCCGGGGCGACGGCACGGCGGCGCCATGGCTGTTTGCCGGCGAGGACGGGGTGGAACGGCGCGCGGTCCGTCCACGCCTGACGGTGGGTGACGCCGAGGCGCAGACCGCCGCCGTGCTGGCTGGCCTGGGCATCGCGCAGCAGGCGACCTGGCTGGTGCAGGAACACCTGGCCAGTGGCGCCATCGTCGAAGTACTGCCTGCCTGCGCCACGCCAGGCTTGCCGCTCTCCCTGGCGTGGCCGCTGGCGCGCCAGCTCACTGCCAAGACCGGCACGCTGCTCAAGGAATTGAAGCAGCGCCTGACAATCAGCTGACGCTCAATATAGAACGTTCTTCGCTTCCGGCAGATCGACATTGGCCTTGGTGACGATCACCACGCCCGTGTTGACGAAAGGCGCGACCTTCTTTCCCTCGATCAGGCTGACGAGGGTCTTCACGCCCAGCGCGCCCATCGAGTAGGAACCCTGCACGGCGGTCGCGTACAGAGTGCCGTCCTTGACGAAGTTTTTCAGGTCTTCATTGCCGTCGAAGCCCACGGCGATCACCTTGCCAGCCTTGCCCGCCTGCGCAATGGCACGACCCATGCCCACGGCTGTCGGCTCATTGGCGCCGAAGATGCCCTTCAAGTCTGGGTTCGAGGCTAGCACGTCGGTCGTCTGGTTCAGCGCCGTGGCCATCTGCGACTGCGAGTAATACGTGCCGACGATCTGCAGCTGCGAGTTCTTTTCGATATAGCGCTTGAAGCCGCCCACCCTGCCCGTCTCGGAACCGGCGCCCGCCACATATGACATCACGGCGATCTTGCCCGTCTTGCCGACCTGGGAAATGAGGGCCTTGGCGCTTTGCTCGCCGGCCGCTTCATTGTCCGTCGACAGGAAAGACTGGTAGTAGCGCTTGCCGCTGTCGGCCACCAGCGAATCGATCAGCACAACGGGAATCTTCGCTTCCCACGCCTTCTTCAAGGCCGGCACCAGCGCGTCCGGGTCCGACGCGGCCAGCACGATGCCGGCCACTTTGCGCGTGACGGCGTTTTCCACCATGCTGACCTGGTCGGCGATGGCCGATTCCGAGGCGGGTCCCTGGAAGGTCAGGCTGTAGCCCTTGGCATCGGCGGCGCTGGCCGTGGCGCCCTTCTTGACGTTTTGCCAGTAGTTGGAATTGGTCGTCTTGACAATCACGGCGATCTCGCCCGGGGCGGAGAAGGCAGCGCTGGAGCTCAGGGCAAAGGCTGCGGTCAACAGACCGAGCGACACAGCTTTGATGGTTTTCATTGTCGTCCTCATTTAATTATAGATTTAGTAGATTGACTTCACGGCGTACTGCTTGCTGCTTCAGGCGCGGTTGCGCTTCTGATCGATCCAGACGGTCAGCAGGATGACCAGTCCGATAATGATTTGCTGGATAAAGCTCGACACTCCGTTCATATTCAGGCCGTTGCGCAGGATGCCGATGACGAAGGAACCGATGACAGTGCCGGAAATGGTGCCTATGCCGCCGATCAGCGAGGCGCCGCCGATTACGGCGCTGGCGATCGCATCGAGTTCGTACATCACGCCCTCGTTCGGCTGCGCCGTCACCAGGCGCGACATCAGCACGCAGCCCGTCAGGCCAGACAAGGCGCCGGACAATGTGTATACCAGCAGGGTGACGCGGCCCACCTTCACGCCCGACAGGCGCGCAGCTTCCGCATTCGAACCAACGGCATAGATATGCCGGCCAAAGGTGGTGCGGCTGAGCATGATGGAGACGGCCACGGCGATCACCACCATCAGCACCACCGGATACGGAATGCCAGGGAAGACGACTTCGGGGAAGGTGCCGCCCGTGTCGCGCTCGATGCGCCACAGCACGCCGTTACCGAGTTCGCCGAACGAATCGCCCAGGCCGGAAATGGCGCGCGCGCCCGTCACCTGCAACGCCAGGCCGCGCGCGATCAGCATCATGCCAAGTGTGGCGATGAAGGGCGGCAGTTTCAATTGCGTGATGCAAAAACCGTTGACAGCGCCGCACATGGCGCCCACCAAGATGCCACCCAGCATCGCGACTGGCACGGGCACGCCACTCTTGACCAGGAGCGCGGCGGCCACACCAGCCAGCGCCAGCACGGAACCGGAACTGAGGTCGATGCCGCCCGTGATGATGACGCAGGTGGCGGCAATGCCCAAGTAAGCGATCGACGTGACTTGCAAGGCCACACTCATGCCATTGCTGACGGAGAAAAAGGCGTTGCTGGTCAGGGAAAACACCAGCAGCAACAGCGACAGGCTGCCCAGCGCGGCGAATTTTTGTATCAGTTCTTTATTCATTTTTTTTTAGCTTTCTGTTTCTAATGGACTGCCACCTGGCCAAGGGTGGGACAGACTACGCGCCCCGACGCCAGCTGCATGATCTCTTCCTGCGACGATTCGCGTGTATTGACGATGCCGCTGATACGCCCTTCATGGAACACGGCCACCCGGTCGGTCATGCCCATGATCTCGGGCAGCTCGGACGTGATGAGCACCACGCCGATGCCTTCCGAAGCGAGCTTGTCGAGCAGCTGGTAGATGGCGAACTTGGCACCCACATCGATGCCGCGCGTGGGTTCATCGAAGAAGATGATTTTCGATTCGCGGTACAACCATTTGCTGATGACGATCTTTTGCTGGTTGCCGCCGGACAGGTTGCGCGCGATCTGTTTCGAGGTCGGCGTCTTGATGCCAAGCGCTGCGATGTACTGCTGCGCCACCGCCTCTTCCCTGGCGAAATCGATGAAGCCGAAACGGTTAGCCAGCCCCGCTACATTGGTCAAGGTCAGGTTGGCCGCCACCGACATGCGGATCGCCAGGCCGTGGCTCTTGCGGTCTTCCGACAGATAGGCAATGCCGTGTCCGATGGCGTCAATGGGGCTGGTGATCGTCACCGCCATGTCACCCAAGTGGATCGCGCCGCTACTGAGGGGATCGGCGCCGAAGATGGCGCGCGCCACTTCCGTGCGCCCCGCCCCCATCAGGCCGGAGAAGCCGAGTATCTCGCCGCGCCGCAAATCAAAGCTCAGCGGGCCGAAGACATCCTTGCGGTGCAAATCCTTCACGCTCAGCAGTACTTCATCAGTCGGCTTTGATACGCGGTCGGGAAATTTTTCATCCAGGGTACGGCCCACCATCTTTGCGACGATGGCATCCAGGGTGGTGGCGGCAAAATCGTCGGTGCTGACGAATTTGCCGTCGCGCAGCACCGTCACCCGGTCGATGATGTGCTGCATCTCCTCCAGGCGGTGCGAGATGTAGACCACGCTCACGCCGTTGCGTTTGAGTTCATTGATGATATCGAATAGCTGGCCCGTCTCGCTTTCCGTCAGCGAGGACGTGGGTTCGTCCATGATCAGCACTTCCGTATTGAGCGATAGCGCCTTGGCGATTTCCACCATCTGTTGCTGCGCACAGGACAGGTTCTTGACCAGTTGGCGAGGGTCGATGCGCAGTTTCAAACGGTCCAGCAGCGCCTGCGCGTCGGCATGCATTTTTTTGCGGTCGATAAAGAGGCCGCGCACCGGTTCGCGCGCTAGGAAAATATTCTCCGCCACGCTCAGGTGCGGGATCAGGTTCAATTCCTGGTGGATGATGGCGATGCCGGCCGCTTCCGCGTCCACGCTGCAGGCAAAACTGCACACCTTGCCCTTGTAGACCAGTTCTCCCTCGTCGGCCTGGTACACGCCGCTCATCACCTTCATCAGGGTGGACTTGCCAGCGCCGTTTTCGCCGCACAGCGCATGCGCCTCGCCCTTGCGCAGGCTGAAACTGACGTTGTCCAGCGCCAGCACGCCGGGAAAGCGCTTGCTGACCTTGTTCAACGACAGTATCTCTTCGGATTGCTTCATGGTGTGTCTCCTCCACTCCACTGCTATAGGCTGGCGCACCGATGTCTAGGCATCTTGGCGGCGCGCCTGTCTGTCACTTTGTTAACTGTCGATCAGTTCCGGATTCCAGGCATGCACGGTCTGACGCTGTTCACCCAGGCCTTCGATCCCCAGGCGCATGGTGTCGCCCGGCTTCAGATACACGGCCGACGGTTTCTGCCCCATGCCCACCCCTGGCGGGGTGCCGGTGCTGATGATGTCACCCGGGTACAAGGTCATGAAACGGCTGATGTAGCTGACCAGGTTGGCTACGCCGAAAACCATGGTTTTAGTATTACCGTCCTGAACGCGCTTGCCGTTGACTTCCAGCCACAGTCCCAGGTTTTGCGGGTCCGCTACTTCGTCGGCCGTCACCAGCCATGGTCCGATCGGGCCGAAGGTGTCACAACCCTTGCCCTTGTCCCACTGGCCGCCGCGTTCCAGCTGGTATTCGCGTTCGGACAGGTCATTGACGACGCAGTAGCCGGCCACGTGCGACAGCGCATCGTCTACACTCACATAGCGCGCGGTGGTGCCGATCACCACGCCCAGCTCCACTTCCCAGTCGCTTTTCTTCGAGTCCTGCGGCATCACCACCGCGTCGTTGGCGCCGATGATGGCGCTGGAGGCCTTCATGAACAACACCGGTTCCGACGGCACTGCCATCCCCGACTCGGCCGCATGATCGGCATAGTTCAGGCCTACGCACAAAAACTTGCCCACGCCCTTCCATGGCGGCGCGATGCGCCCCGGATAGTCCACCACCGGCAGGCTGCCGATATCGAGGGCCGCCAGGCTCGCCAGGCTATCCTTGCTCAGGGTCGCGCCCGTGATGTCCGGCAGTACGCCGGACAAATCGCGCACGGCGCCGTTGGCATCGATCAATGCAGGTTTTTCAGCGCCCTTGGCGCCATAACGCATCAGTTTCATGTGCTTCTCTCGTTGTAGTAATCAGTTGGACCAGCCGCCATCGATGACGTGCACCATGCCGGTGGTAAAAGCGGATTCGTCGGAGGCCAGATAGACAGCCAGGGCGGCAATTTCCGTAGCGCGGCCCACTCTGCCCATCGGCTGGCGCGCCACGAAGGCGGCCTGCACCTCAGCTATGCTCACGCCTGTCGCTGCCGCCTGGGCGGCAATGCGCTCCTTCAGCGAGGGCGACTCGATGGTGCCTGGACAGATCGCATTGCAGCGGATGCCGTGCGTGACGAAATCGGCCGCCACCGATTTTGTCATGCCCACCACGGCCGCCTTCGAGGTGCCGTAGATAAAGCGGTTCGGCGCCCCCTTCACGCTCGATGCCACGGACGACATATTGACGATGGAGCCGGCACCCCTGGCCAGCATGCCCGGCAGGACGGCGCGTATCAGCCGGTACATGGAGCGGGCGTTGATGTCGAAGGAACGATCCCAGGCAGCGTCGTCGCACTCGAGGATCGTACCGCCGTCAACGAAGCCGGCGCAGTTGAACAGGATATCGACGGGGCCGATCTCGTCGGCCAGCGCGGTGATCGCCGCGCCATCGGTCACGTCGAGCAGGCGGATGGCGCAGCCCGTCGCTTCCTTCAGCGCATCGAGCTGGGCCTGATTAATATCGGTGGCGATCACGGTAGCGCCTTCACGCACGAACGCTTCGGCCGTGGCGCGGCCGATGCCCTGGCCGGCGGCGGTGAGCAGGGCGATTTTGCCTTGTAGTCTGGCGGTCATGCTGTCTCCTTGTTTTTTAGGTCTAAGCCATGTGAAATACGTGTTCCATCATCGCCCAATGCTCGCCCTCGGCGCGTGAGGCAAGGGGCAGCTGGCATGGGGCGCAAAAGGTCCACCAGCGCTGCGTTTCCGGGTCGGCGGCGATGGCCGCCATGTCGGCGTCAAAATCCTCGCCGTGGTATTCCCAGTAGCCAAACAGCAGATTTTCCGGCTGGCGCAGGAAGATCGAATAATTGCTGACATGCGCTGCCGACAGTCTGGCCAGCACCTGCGGCCAGACGGCGGCATGCAAGGTTTTGTATTCAGCGATGCGGTCCGGCGCGATGCCGATGACCATGCCCATTCTTTTCATGGCGTTTCCTGGTTGATGCCGTAAAAGCGCAGTGCGTTGAGTCCAAAAATACCGTTTCTATCCTCTTGTCCCAGATGTGCCAGCAGCGCTACACTGGCGGCCAGCCACGCCGCATATCCGCCGGCCAAGTCCACCACTGGCCAGTCGCTGCCCCATATCACGCGCCGGGGGCCGAATACGTCCAGAACGTGCTGCACATACGGCTGCAAATCGTTCGCGCGCCAGCCAGGCCGGGCCTCCGTCACCAGCCCGGACAGCTTGCAGTGCACATTCGGCAGCGCGGCCAGTTCCGCCATGTCTTCGCGCCATGTGCCGAAGGCGGCATCGGCTATCGGCGGCTTGGCCGCATGGTCGATCACCATGGGAAGCAGCGGATAGTTGCGGGCACAACGCAGCAGCGCGGGCAAGTGGCGCGGCAGCACCAGCGCGTCCAGCCGCAGGCCTTGCGCCACCATGGCGGTCAAAGCTGGCGCCAGTGCAGGATCGGCGATCCACTGATCGTCATCCAGGTCCTGCAGCATGGGGCGCAAACCTTTCAGCTTGCCGTGCGACGCCAGGCGCGCAATCGCTACGGGTGCATCAGGCGCCATCAAGTCGGTCCAGCCCACCACGGCGCGGATAAAGCTGTCCTGTCCGGCCAGCGCCAGCATCCAGTACGTATCGTCTTCCGAAGGCAGCGATTGCACCAACACGGTTCCAGCTATGCCATGCTCGGCCAGCAGCGGCGCCAGGTCTTCCAGGGAAAAATCGCGGTGAATGGCGGCCAGCGATGGCGGCGGCCAGCTGCCGGCACGCGCGGCAAGCTGCCAGAAGTGCTGGTGGGCGTCGATGCGCATCATGCGGCCACTCCCGTAGGCAGCGGCGCGCGCGCATCAATCAGGTCCGCTTCCCGCAGCGCCAGCCACAGAGCGTCGGGCAGCGGTGTGGCGAACCAGTCCAGGTTTTGCCGTAGCTGCGCCAGGTCCTGGCCGCCCGGGATGCAGGACGCGACGGCCGGATGGGCCAGCGGAAACTGCAAGGCGGCAGCCTGCAAGGGCACGCCAAATTCGCGGCAAACGGCGTCCAGTCGCGCCACGCGCTCGAGTATCGCGCTCGGCGCATCGGCGTAATTGAATTTGCCGTTACCGGCCAGCACGCCGGAATTAAATGGACCACCCACCACGATGGCGTTGCCGCGTTCCACGCAGGCGGCCAGCAGCGGTGACAGCGAGGCCTGTTCCAGCAAGGTGTAGCGGCCGGCCAGCAGGGTGCAATCGAGGTCGAACTCCGCCATCGCCCGTAGCACGACGTCGCATTCGTTGACGCCCAGGCCCACGGCTTTCACCTGGCCGCTGGCGCGCAGCTGCTCCAGCGCGCGAAAGCCGCCACCGGCCGTCAGTTGGCGCCAGTATTGCTGATCGCGCTCGCCATGCGTAACCTTGCCGATATCGTGCACGAACAGGATGTCAATGCGCTCAAGCCCCAATCTCTGCAGGCTATCGTCGTGCGAACGCAGGACGCCGTCATATGTGTAGTCGTAATGGGGGCGGAACGGCAGCGGCGCGGCAAAGCCGTCGTCTCCGGGGCGCACGGAGGCGTCGGGCCGCATCAGCCGCCCTGCCTTGGTACTGATCACGAATTCATTGCGGGGCCGCTCGCGCAGCGCCGCGCCCAGCCGGTGTTCGGACTGGGTATAGCCATAGAACGGCGCCGTGTCGAAGAAGCGCACGCCGGCGTCCCAGGCGCCATCAAGCGTGGCGCGCGCCTGCGCGTCGCAGACGGGCTGGTACAGGCCGCCCAGCGGCGCGCAGCCCATGCCAATGCAGGGCAGCGACAAGCCGCCGCGCGGCAGGGTACGGCGTCGCGTGGTATCCATGACATCCATCGCCGTGGCCATCATGCTGCGCGCAGCGGGAAACAGCCTGGCCCCACCGCATCGAATTGTTTATAGGTCAGCACGAATTCCTGGTGACCCAGGTCTTCCGAGCGGCTCAGTTCTCCATTGGCCACGTTCAGCACGGCGGCGACAATCTCCGCGCCCACTTCCTCCAGGGTGGCTTCTCCTGTGAGTATCTTGCCGGCGTTGATATCCATGTCGTCGGCAAGACGCTCGAAGGTTTGCGGATTGGCGCACACCTTGATGACGGGCGAAATCGCCGAGCCCACCACGGAACCGCGGCCCGTGGTAAACAAGGTGATGTGGGCACCGCAGGAAATGAGTTCGACGATTTCCGCGTTGTCCGACACGTTCGGAAAACCGAAGCGCGGCTCGCCGTCCGGCACCACGTCGAGCAGGTACAGGCCGCCGCCGGCTGGCTGGTCGCCGGGTTTCAGAATGCCGACTATGGGTGAGGAACCGCTCTTGGCGTAGGCGCCCAGCGACTTTTCCTCCTGCGTGGTCAGGCCGCCATCGGCGTTCCCCGGCGAGAAGCTACCGTGCCCCATGATGGTGTAATAACGAGCGGCCTTGGCCACGGTCTCGACGATGGCATTGCCCAGGTCCGGACTGACGGCGCGCCGCTGCATGTGGTATTCGCAGCCCACCAGTTCGCCCGTCTCTTCGAAGATGCAGGGGCTGCCGGCCGCGATCAGGGTATCGAAAGCAACGCCGACGGCGGGGTTGGCGCTGATGCCGCTGGTGCTGTCGGAGCCGCCGCAGATGGTGGCGACGATCAGCTCATCTATCCCCATCGGCACGCGCTCTTGCCGCGCCAGATGCTCGAGGGCCCAGCCTATCCATTCCGTGCCGCTGCGCACGCTGGGACGCGTACCGCTGTTTTCCTGGATGGTGATCGTGTGGACCGGACGGTCGCTGTCGGCCACCGCGCTGGAAAGGCCATATTTATTAAAGCCTTCGCAGCCCAGCGACACCAGCAGCACGGCACCCACATTCGGGTGCGTCAGCAGGCGGCGCATCACCTGGTCCGCGTACTCGTTCGGGAAGCAGCCAGTAAAGCCGATCAGGTGCACGGGCTGGCCGGGAAAGGCGTTGACCATCAGGCGCGCCACGTGATGCGCGCATTCGACCATATAGGCCACCACCACGATATTGCGGATGCCCTTGCGGCCATCGGCGCGCAGGTAGCCCGACAGGGCGGGTGTCGTTACGGGAGCGTTCATGCTTGGTCGTCCTTGTCCAGGAAATGGTGGCCGTCCTGGCCCAGGGTAAACGTGGGGATGTAATCGCTTGCAAGGTTGTGCGTATGGATGTGCTCGCCGATGGCGACGGGGGCCGTGATGCTGCCGATCAGGGCGCCATAGCGCAACACCTTGTCGCCCACGGCCAGCGCGCGGCGCGCCACCTTGTGGCCGATCTGGATGTTTTGCGCCAGGGTGACTGGCTGGCCATCGATGGCCACGACGTCGCCGCAGGCCAGGGCTGTCCTGGCGATCAGGCAGTTGTCCTCGGGCGACATCAGCAGCAGGCTGGCAGGCGGGGAAGCGAGGCTCATGGCGCACCCTCCCCGGCAAAGGCTGCTAGGCGCCTGGCTGGCTCAGTTTTTCGCGCGTGCCTATCGAGGACAGCATGGTGCGGCGCGATGAATCCAGGTGCTCCTGCATGCACGCGAGCGCCTTCGGTATGTCGTGCTCCGCCAGCGCGCGCAAGATTGCCAGGTGCTCCTGCACCGCGTACTGGTTGCGGCCCTTTTCCTCGCCCTTGTCCCACTGGTAGTGATAGTGGAAGACAAACGAGACGATATCGTAGAAGCCCTGGGCGAAACGATTGTTCAGCAGGCCAATCAGGAAAGTGTGGAACTCGCGGTCCAGCGCCGGAAAGGCATTGTGGCGCGTGGCTATCCTGGCCGCCAGCTTCTCGTGCTGCTTGATCAGCCGCGCCAGTTCCGCATACGCCGGATCGCCATGCGGCAGGTGCGCAAACTGCTCCACGGCCGCCATTTCGAACATGCGCCGCATGTCCGCCAGTTCGGTGGCGAACGAGCGGTCGAACGCGCACAGGCGCCAGCCGCCGCGGGGCTTCTTTTCGATTAGGCCGAAGCGCGAAAAGCCGATCAAAAATTCGCGCACGCTGACGGTACTGGCACCCGCCTCGCGCGCCAGCTCCGCTTCCGAAAATTCCGCGCCGGGCGGCATGTCGCGCTGGTAGACGCGCTCCATCAGCACTTGCTGGATGCGCTCTGCCCCAGACTGCAATTCGGAGATATCGAAGTAGTCGCCCGGTATGGGCTTTCTCAGCAAGCGCCGGTCCGCCGGGCTGCCGATCAGCCGTCGCGTCGACAGGTAAGCGATCGCGCTGCGGATCGCCGTGCGGCTGCCCTGGCAGATGGTCGTCAGGAACTGCTCCGTCGGCAGCATCTCGCCCACTGCGACATTCTCTGCGAGAAATTGCAACAGCAGATTGGTACTGCGCTTGAAGACGGTGGCGGGTTTGGACATGGATGAATGAACGCGCTATGCCAGCGAAAAGGAAAGTGGATAAGTAGGCCATTTTAGTCGATATCGGATTGGATCGGCATGCCGAAAAAGAAACAACTGCGTTGACCGGGGCGTTCATGGCTGCGCTCCCGGCGCCAGCATGGCGCGCAGGCGCGGTTGCGCCAGGGCGGGACAGAGCTGCTGCGCCAGTGCCGCCACGGGCGCCATGCGGCGCTGGATTTTCCCGGCGTGGTGCTGGGCGATGTCGGCCAGGCGGTGCGCAAGGAAGGGGTTGCCGAAACGTTCCCTGACCTGCGCCACATAGGCCAGCGCGGCGTCACCGTGCGGCGTCCCCATGGCGGCAAACACGGGCAGCACCTCCTCCTGCCACACGGCTTCCAGCGAGGCGCGCATGCCACCATCTTCCATCGCCTCGCGCACCGTCATGCCAACCGGGCTGCCGCGCTCCATCCACAGCTGCGCCAGATAGGTATGGCCCAGGTTAAGCAGGAACAGCTTGCGCTGTTCATACTCGCGCAGACTGCCCGTCACCACCAGTTGCGGATGGCGGCACGGCAGCAGCATGCCCTCCTGCGCCTCGATGGCCCACAGCGCATAGGGCTCGGCCACCGCGCCTACCGGTTCGATCGGCTCGGAAACGATGCGGTCGACCAGGGAATTAATCCACAGGCAGCCCGTTTCCAGATAGGCGATGGCGTCTGGCGAAACCCGCCATTGCCGCGCCAGTGTCACGACCACCTGGCGCAGCACCTTCCCGTTATCGGCCACCAGTTCGCACGGAAAAATCGAGATGGGTGCGGCGCCGGCCAGGAAGCGCCCGTGCAACAGCACCAGCAGTTTGGCGGGGAAGCTGGCGGGGACGGCCGCGCCGTCGAGCATGCCGGCGTGGTCGGCGTCATCCAGCTGGTAGCCCGTGTCGCCCGTATTCGAGATAATCACGCACGCGGCCTGGGCCGCATCGCGCACCTGCCGCCAGTCGCTGCCGGCTTGCCAGGCTTGCGTGACAGCGTGGGAGCGGCGCTCTTCATCGACTGGCGCGCCATCCTGCCAGCCGCGGATGCGCACGGGATAGCCGCCGCCGCGGCGAAACGCCGCCACGCGCGCCGCGCCCTGCGCACTGTGCGTGGTCTGCACGATGGTGATATTGCCCAGCGCCTCGCCCTGGCTGGCCGCTTCGCTGACGAACAGGTCGGCGTGCGCCTGCAGGAAGCGGCTGGTGCCAAATTGAAGTATGGGGTTGGAATGCGCCATCTCAGACCTCGACGATGGCCTTGATGACGCCAGCCTCGGGCTGCATCCAGCGATCAAGCACGCCGGTAAAGTCGTCGAGCGTGGTGCGGTGGGTATTGAGCAGCGCGGTCGGCACCAGGCCTGCCTTCATGGCCGCCACCACTTCCTCGAAATCGTCGACGGTGGCGTTACGGCTACCCAGCAAGGTCGTTTCGCGCTTGTGGAATTCAGGGTCGGAAAAGGACAGGCGATCGCGCACGATGGAGACCAGCACGTAGCTGCCGCCGTGGGCGACAAAATCCAGGCCTCGCTCCATGGCGGCGATATTGCCAGTGGCGTCAAAGACCACGTCGAAAAATTCGCCGCCGGTGGCATCCGACAACTGCTCCTTGTCACCCTCGCCCAGCGCCACCGTGCGGACGATGCCCAGCGCCTCGCGGCAAAACTGCAGACGATCGGCGCGGCCATCGAGCACCGTCACCTCGGCGCCTTTCAGCGATGCGAACAGCATCACGGCCATGCCGATCGGGCCTGCACCCACCACCAGCACGCGCTTGGCTGCATCGACCGCGCCGCGCTTGACGGCATGCGCGCCGATGGCGAGAAATTCGATCATGGCCGCGTCGTCGAGCGAGATGCCTTCGGTCTTGAAGACAAAGCGCTCGGGCAGCGCCAAGTATTCGCTCATGCCGCCGTCGCGGTGCACGCCCAACACTTCGATGCGGGTGCAGCAGTTGGTCTTGCCCTGGCGGCACGCCACGCAGCTGCCGCAGGAAAGGTAGGGCATCACGTAGACCTGGTCGCCCACTGCCAGGCGCGAGCCGGCTGGCGCGCTGTCGATATGGCCGGACAATTCATGGCCCATCACGCGCGGGTAACTGAGGAAAGGCTGAGTGCCGCGGAAGATATGCATGTCGGTGCCGCAGATGCCTACGCGGCGTATGCGCAGCAGCACTTCGCCCTCGCCTGGCACGGGCACGGGGCGCTGCTCCATGCGCAAACTGCCGGGCGTATCGCAAACGATACTTTTCATCATGGTCGTCTCTCTCGCCGCCCGGATCTTGCCGGTGGCATATTATATTTAACGTACAACTCAACTGCGAAAAAAATCCGTCTGCGCGGATTATCTTTCCAGCCCGGCCAATGGCGCAACTTGCTGCGCCGCACAACGACTATTCCGTCATTCCACCTGACCCGAACCTGCTTGTTTGGCTGACGTCGTCATGCGGTTTTATAAATATACCGTACAAAAAAATGAAGGTCAACGGATTCTTTTTCCGTTTTTTTCAGGGTCCTCTGCTACATTCCTGCTTGACCCTGACGTAGCGTCAGGCGCCATCGTGGCTGCACGCACTGAAGAAAGGGAGAAGACGATGCTGTTGAAAATCGGTGAACTGGCCAGGCTCACGGGCCTCACTATCCGCACCCTGCACCACTACGACAGCATCGGCCTGCTCTCGCCTTCGGCGCGCACACCCGCTGGCTACCGCCTGTACCAGCACAGCGACATGGACCGGTTGCACCGGATCATGGCGCTGCGCAAGTTCGGGCTGTCGCTGGCCGAGATCGCCAACGCACTCGCCGGCCCGGATCTGCCCTTGAGCGCCATCGTGGCGCAGCAGATCGCCATGCTGGAGCGCCAGATCGCACAGGCATCCACCCTGCGCGCACGCCTGTGCACCTTGCAGGCGCAACTGGCGCAAGGGCAAGCCCCGGAACTGGCCGAGTGGCTCACCACGATGGAGTTAATGACCATGTACGACAAATACTTTAGTCACGAAGAACTGCAACAACTGCCGCTGCTGTCGGACGCGGCTGTGGAACAGGAATGGAAAGCACTGGTGGCAAGAGTGCGCGCCGCCAGGGACGCGGGCGCCGGCCCCGACGATGTCCAAGCACAAGCCCTGGCCACGGAGTGGATGGTCAAGCTGGTGCGCGACACGGGCGCCCACCCCGGCCTGTTCGCGCGCCTGAACGACATGCACGCGCAGGAGCCATCCATGCAAGCGACGACCAGCATCGATGCGGACTTGATGCAATTCATCATTGCCGCCTTCAATGCCTCGCGCATAGCGCTGTACCAGCCCTTCCTCGACGAACAGGAGTACGCATACCTCGTGGCCAACTATGGCAAGCGCTCTGGCGAGTGGCCGGCCCTGATCGCCGCCGTGCGCGCCGCCATGGATGCGCGCACGCCGCCCACCGCCCCGGCCGTGCTGCAACTGGCGCGGCAGTGGCTGGAGCTGTTCCGCTCCTATGCAGGCACGGACCCGGCCACGCAGCTGAAATTCCGCCAGGCGCACCAGCAGGAACCGCGTCTGATGGAAGGCAGCTTTGTCGACGGGGCCATGCTGCAATACCTGGGTGCGGCCATGACCGTGGTGGCGCTGGAGCGCCCTCGCAGTTAGTTGTCGTGCGGCACATCCAGGCAGTGGCCATGTAGAATCGGCCATCGCCAATCACCGGAAAACCCGATGCGCTGTTTTTTGCCACGTTCATTGCTTGTATGCCTGTCCCTGCCCGCCCTGAACGCCGCCATGGCGGCCGAGCCACCCGTGCAAGGGGTGTGGCAGGGCACCTTGGGCAAGGCCAATATCGTGGCCTGCTTCAACCAGCCCAGCCCCACGCAAGGGTCTGACCGCAGCGGCAATTATTACTACACGCGCTACAAGACGCCCATCATGCTGGCCAAGCCGAACGGCAAGAGCGACTGGAGCGAGTCCGATGCCAAGGGCGACACGACGGGCACGTGGTCATTGCATGTGCCGCAGGGCGGCAAGCAAAGTGACAAGCTCATCGGCACCTGGACAGCCCCGAAAAGCGGCAAGACCCTGCCGCTGGCCTTGACCCTGCTGGAAGCGGCAGGCGACCGCGACCATCCATCCTGCGCCAGCGACACCTACAACCTGGCGCTGGAAGACTTTCCCAGCACCAAGGTGAGTAAAGCCATTGCCTTCGAAGGCAAGCAATACCGCAACCTGCAAGTAGGCGACACCATCACCGTGGAATTGATGGCGCCCGGCGATGGCGTGGCGAAAATCAATACCCAACTGCGTGCCGTGCTGGCCAGGAACAAGAAAGACCTGGCCGACTTCTATGCCACGCGCCGCGAATACCTGGGCCGCAACGGCTTCACGACGGAAGACGAAGTGTATGCGGAGCCCACCTACTGGTCGCCGCGCTGGGTGACGATCAAGTTTTACCGCTGGCCGGCCGGCTATGGCGCCAATGGCATCTCCATCCGGTTCCGCACCTGGGACGTGAAAACGGGCCAGGAAACGGACGTGTGGAACTGGTTTGGCGCCAGCGCCAGCGATGGCGACGACAAGGCCGAATTGCCGGACCGCCTGCGGCAAGCCCTGTTCAAGGACGTCAAGATCGATGCCGAGTGCAAGGGCACGGATTACGACGGCCGCGGCCGCTTCCACCTGTCGCTGAAGCCGGAAGGCGTGTCCTTCTGGGAAGACTCGAACGGCAGCGGCTGCGAAAACGACTTCCTGCTGCCCTACAACAAGGTCGGCCCCTTCCTGACCGTCAAGGGCCGCGCCGCGCTCAGCGATTTGTTGCCAAAGAACTAGCCACCACCTCTGCTACCAGCTCCGCCGTGGCGGCCGCCAGGGTCCAGCCCAGGTGGCCATGGCCCGTGTTGTAGTACACACCCGGCGCCTTGCCCGCCCCCACTTTCGGCAGCATGGCCGGCAGCATGGGGCGCAAGCCCGCCCACGGGATCACCTTGCGCGTATTCACGCCAGGAAAACACTGCTCTACCCACTGCAGCAGCGGGCGAATGCGGTCGGCGCGGATATCGTAATTGATGCCATTGAATTCCGCCGTGCCCGCCACCCGCAGCCGGTCCTCGCCCAGGCGGCTGCTGACCAGCTTGGTGGCATCATCGAGCAGGCTGACCTTGGGCGCGGCCGCCTGGCTGGCTTCGTCGTCCAGCTGCACGGTGATCGAATAGCCTTTCACGGGATACACATTCACATGGTCTCCCAGCGATGCCGCCAGGGCGCGGCTGGCCGTGCCCGCGCAAATGACGACGGCGTCGAACAGGATACTGTCCTCACCCAGGCTGACACGCACCTTGCCGTGCTCGCGCGCCAGCGCCGTCACCTGTGCGCCATAGCGGCAGGCCACGCCCAGGCGGGCGCAGGCGTCGGCCAGGCCGCTGGTGAATTTGTGGATGTCGCCCGTGGAATCGCTGTCCGTGTAGTAGCCGCCGTAAAAGTCGCCGGTGAGGGTCGGTTCGATGGCGCGCATCTCCTGCGGCGTGACGGCGCGCCGCAGCAAGCCGCCCTGCGCCAGCAGGCGCGACACGCCGGCCGCCCGCTCGAAGCCGCGCCGGTCCCGGTAAATGTGCAGGATGCCGGCGCGGCGGTGATCGAAAGCGATGTTTTCTGTTTGCGCCCACGCAAACAATTGTTCGCGCGCGGCGATCGCCATGCGCGCCGTGGCGATCGTGTTGCGCTCGTAGTGCGGCATGGCGGCGAGAAATTGCGCAAACCAGCTCAGCTTGTGCCAGCCGGGAGTCGGATTGAGCAGCAGTGGTGCATCGCGCCGCGCCATCCATTTCAAGGCGTTCCATATCGTCGCCTTGTGGTTCCACACTTCCGCATGCGAGGCCGATAATTGCCCGCCATTCGCATACGATGTTTCCATGGCCGCATAGCGGTGGCGTTCGATCAGGGTGACATTGACGCCCCGTTTTGCCAGCGCGTAAGCGCTGGTGACGCCCGTGATGCCGCCGCCGATGACGGCCACGCGCTTCATGCCTTCGGCTCCACCTCAGTGACCACCTTATGCACGACGGTATCGCCCGCCTGCAAGACGCGTCCATCCTCGGCCAGCACGTCGATGCGGCGCACGGGCAAGCCTGAACCGCGCTGCAGCAGGGTGGAATGCGCCTCGCCCGCCTCGAACAGCTGCTCCTCGCTCCACTGCCGCAAACCGACGACGACGGGAAACAGCGCCAGCCCCTTTTGCGTCAGCACATATTCCTGGTAGGCCGTGCCGTCCGAGGCGGGCGCGACCGTAAAAATGCCCTCTTCCACCAGCGTATGCAGGCGGTCGGCCAGGATGTTCTTCGCCACGCCCAGGCTTTTCTGGAATTCGCCGAACCTGCGCATGCCGTCGAAGGCATCGCGCACGATCAGCAGCGACCAGCGCTCGCCGATGACGTCGAGCGCGCGCGCCACGGGACAGGGGTCGGTTTTCAGGCTTTTGCGCTTGGCCACGGGTAGTCTCCACGATTGAGTGGTTGCATTTTAAAACTTCCCCGCGTAGACTCCAACTGGTTTTAATTTGAAACCACTTATATACAACTCTATGCGCGACACAAACCCTCCCCTCACGACCGCACTTCCGCCCACCCTCGTCTGGCTGTTTGCAACGGCAGCCGGCCTCAGCGTGGCCAATGTGTATTACTCCCAGCCCTTGCTGGCTACCCTGGCGCACGAATTCGGCATGACGGACGCCGCCAGCGGCATGGTCATCACGGCCACGCAGATCGGCTGCGCGCTGGCCCTGCTGCTGCTCGTGCCCTTGGGCGACATGCTGAACCGGCGCCGTTTGACCCTGATCCAGCTGGGCCTGCTGGCCATCACCCTGGCGGCGCTGGGCTGCGCCCGCTCCACGGCCGCCCTGCTGGGCGGCATGCTGCTGGTGGGCTTGCTGGGCACGGCCATGACGCAAGGCTTGATTGCCTACGCGGCTAGCGCGGCGGCCAGCCACGAGCGGGGCCGGGTGGTGGGCATGGCGCAGGGCGGCGTGGTGATCGGCTTGCTGCTGGCGCGCACGCTGTCCGGCGTGGTGGCCGATCTCGCCGACTGGCGCGCCGTGTATTTCGTCTCGGCGGCCATGGCTTGCGCCCTGCTGTTGCTGCTGTGGCGCAAGCTGCCGCCAGCGCAGCCATCCAATCAGAAGCTGGCCTACGGCGCCCTGCTCGCCTCCATGCTGGACATGTTGATGCATAACAAGGTGTTGCGCGTGCGCGGCATGCTGGCCATGCTGATGTTTGCCGTGTTCAATATTTTCTGGAGTGCCCTGGTGCTGCCATTGACGGCGCAAGGCTATAGCCATGCGGCCATCGGCGCGTTTGGCCTGGTGGGCGTGATCGGCGCGCTGGGCGCGGCGCGTGCCGGGGCGCTGGCCGACAAGGGCCGCGCGCAATGGACGACGGGCGCGGCCCTGCTATTGCTGCTCGCTGCATGGCTGCCGCTCGGGTTTGCCGGTACGGCCCTGTGGCCCCTGATCGTCGGCATCATCGCGCTGGACCTGGCAGGGCAGGCCATCCACGTGACGAACCAGAGCCTGATTTTCAAACAGGACAGCGACGCGCACAGCCGCCTGGTGGCGTGCTACATGCTGTTTTATGCGGTGGGTAGCGGTGTGGGAGCGATTGCCGCCACCAGCGTGTATGCGCTGGCGGGCTGGCATGGGGTATGCGCGCTGGGCGCGGCGGTCAGCTTGCTCGCCCTGCTGTTCTGGCGGCTGACCTTGCCTGCTGAAAAAGCTTAGTTCAGCATGGCCGTGGCGGAGCCATGGCGGTAGGTTTTCAAGGCATCGGGCTGGATCTGGATCAGCGAACCGCTGACTTTAATCAAATGCAAGTCCGTCAACTGGTGCAGCACGCGCGACAGGGTGGCGGGCGCCAGGTTCAGGAACGATGCCAGCAGACTTTTCTTCAAGTCCAGCTTGACCTCGTTCGAACGCTGCTGGTCCGACGCCTGCAGCAGGTATTCGACCACGCGCTGGGTGGCGTTCTGCACGGAGCAGCGTTCCACGTTGCGGATAAAACCCATCAGGTGGTGCGACAGGCTGTTCATCATCTGGCGCGCGATGCGGGGCGACTGGTCCAGCAGGCGCAGCAGCGCGTGCGGCGGGATGCGCAGCAGCAGGCAGTGCTCAAGCGCTTCGGCGCAGAACGGGTACGGCTCATCGAGGAAAATCATGGCTTCGCCGAAGCTCTGGCCCGGGCGGATCAGTTCCAGTACCTTGTCGGTACCTTCCATGGAGAATACGCTCAGCTTGACGAGGCCGAAGACCACCACATAGGCGCCTTCCGCCACTTCGCCCTTGCGGAACAGCACTTTGCCTTTTTCCACTTCGACGCGCACGACATCCTGGCGCAATTGTTCTAATTGCGAAGGGGAAATATGGCGGAACAGAGCCTGGCTCGATAGCAAGCCATCGACGTTGACCTTATGCATGACACTCTCTTATTAGATTAGCGAATGACTAAGAGTGTAATGCGCAGGCACCGTCAAGGCCATACGTCAAAGGAACTAGGGTTGTCTAGGCCGGAACGCCATGCAGATCAAACAATCGCGCATTCCTCGTGGCCTATTTGCGCTTTGCTTGATTTTTATCTGCCCAGTTCGCGCTCGACCGCATACACGGCGATCTGCACGCGGCTGCTGAGCTTAAGCTTTTTGAGGATGTTTTGCACGTGGATTTTCACCGTGCTTTCGGCCACATCCAGCTGCCGCGCGATTTCCTTGTTGCTCAGCCCTTGCGCCAGGCAAGCCATGGCTTCGCGCTCGCGCGGCGTCAATTTGTCGTAGTCGGCCTGGGGCGCGTTCTGCCCCGCGCGGAACTGGGACACCAGCTTGGCCGTCATGGCGTCGGCAATCACGGATTCGCCGGCGGCGGCGCGGCAGATGGCCTGGCCCAGCTGTTCGGCTTCTATATTTTTCAGCAAGTAACCGCGTGCGCCCGCGCGCAGGGCAGCGCCCAGGTCGGCCGCGTTTTCGGACACGGTCAGCATCAGCACCACCATCTGCGGCATGTCCTGCAAGATCAGCTGCAGCGCTTCCACGCCCGTTACGCCGGGCATGTTCAAATCCATCAGTACCACGTCGGGCCGCAGCTCGGACGTCAGGCGCACGCCGTCAAGCCCGTTCGATGCCTCGCCCACCACCTGGAACAGAGGATTGCGCTGCAGCAGCAGCTTGACGCCGCTGCGCAGCAAGGTGTGGTCGTCGACCAGCAGGATTTTGATTGGAGCGTTCACGTATTTGTATCTTCTACCTGGTAGGAATGAATCTGATGTTACGCGGCCTGGCGCCGGGCTGCCGGCAAGGCCAGCGAGATCGTCGTGCCGCCGCCGGGCGTGCTGTCGATGGCAAATTGCGCACCGAGCCGCTCGGCTCTTTCCTGCATGATACGCAAGCCGATCTGCAACTCCGTTTTCTTGTCGCGCAGGTTGGCGGCGAAGCCTTCGCCATCGTCGCGCACCTGCAGCGCAAAATCGCGCCCGTTTTCCACGCGCAGCGCCACGTTGCTCGCTTGCGCGTGCTTGCGGATATTCGACAGCGCTTCCTGCACGATGAACAGGATCTGCAGCTGTTGCTCCGGCGCCAGCGGCGCGCCATTGCCGCTCATGTCCAGGGTGCCGACGACGCCCGTCTGCAGCTCGAACTTGGCCAGCACTTCGCTGAGTTTGCTTTCCAGGTCGCTGCCATGCCAGCGCGTGCGGAAATTGACCAGCAATTCACGCACATCCTGGTAGCTTTGCTCGACACCCATGCGCATCAGCGGCAGCACTTCAGCCGCCTCGTCGAGCTGGCCCCGGCGCACGGAATCGTCGAGCATCTGCACTTGCAGGCTGATGAAGTTCAAGCTTTGCGCGATGCTGTCATGCAAGCCTTCGGCCAGCAGGCTGCGTTCGCGCGCGACGGCAAATTCCTTCTCGCGCGCGATCAGGCGCTGGTTCTCGATGGCGATGCCCAGGCTCTGGCCCAGCGTCTCCAGCCAGCCCTGCTGCTGCGCATGCACGGCTTGCGGGCGCGCAAAGTGCAGCGAAAAACTGCCCACTACCTGCTCGCGCGCAAGGATGGGGAAAACGGCGATGGCGATAAAACCTTCGTCCTGGCAGCGGAAGCGCTGCAGCGCATCGACCTGGCGGAAATCGCGGATCTGGATCACGCCCTGCGCCACGGCAGCGCCACACAGGCAATCATTGTTGCGGATGCAATGTTCCTCTTCCACCATGGCGTCCGAAATGCCCTCATGCACGATGATGTGCACGGTATCGTGCTGGGGATCAAGGATGCGCACGGTGCCGCCTTCGGCTTGCGCAAACTGCATCACATGGCGCAGGAAGCCACGGCATAGCGCATCGATGGCGTGCTGGCCCGCCAGCAGGGTGGAGATCTCATGCAGGGTGGCCAACTGGCGTTCCTGCGCGGCGCTCAGGCCCGATTCGGCCTGCGCCAGGCGGCGCTGGCGCCAGCGCGAGGCTGGAAGTTGTTTGCGGGAAGGTTGACTGCGCGGCGCATGCATGAAAAACTCGAATCGATTCTAGGGAGGATAAACACCCGGCATGCTGGCACGCCGGGCAAGTGTGACGTTACAAACGGATTTCGGTGCCCAGCAGCTTGACGAACTGCGCCAGCCAGGCCGGATGCGCGGGCCAGGCCGGGGCAGTGACGAACTGGCCATCCGTGACGGCGTCCGTGACGGCGATGTCGGCATACGTGCCGCCCGCCAGTGTCACTTCCGGCGCGCAGGCGGGATAGGCGGAAATGCGCTTGCCGCGGATGACATCGGCCGCGGCCAGCAATTGCGCGCCGTGGCAGACGGCCGCGACAGGCTTGCCCGCGTCGGCAAAGTGGCGCACGGCGGCGATGACTTTCGCGTTCAGGCGCAGGTATTCGGGGGCGCGGCCGCCGGCGATCATCACGGCGTCATAGTCGGCCGGGTCGATCTCGTCGAAACTGGCGTTCAGGGTGAACAAATGCCCCGGCTTTTCCGTGTAGGTCTGGTCGCCCTCGAAATCGTGGATGGCCGTCTTGATCGTCTCGCCGCTTTTCTTGCCGGGACAGACGGCATGCACGGTATGGCCCAGCATCAGCAAGGCCTGAAACGGCACCATCGTTTCATAATCTTCTGCAAAATCGCCGGTCAAAAACAGAATTTTCTTCGCTGCCATTTAGTTCTCCTATGAAAGATTGATCCCGCATCCCTGCCTGCAGAATGCACCGCAAGGCGTATCTTAGCGCGACTTGGCAGCCATACTGGATATTTATCAAACTTTTGCGACTTGATCGAGGATTTTACAGGCTGAGGCAGAATTTTTTACAGGCTCGCAGGTCGAAGTGGGCATGGCGGTATGGCGGCATGGCGCGGCATATTCCGCCTCGTTGTCGACATCGGCACTCCACAGTAACGGGAACGGAAACGGGAATGGGCGCATGCCATCCCGCAGGCACACACGCGCTGGCGGGCTGAGGCCCTCCCCCGCGCGGCCAAACTATGGCAAGATCAAGCTTCCTTCATTCCACAGTGGAACTTGCCATGATTTTTGAAATTGCCCACATCCAGATCAAATCGGCCACGCATGACGCTTTCGAGGCGGCCGTCGCCAAAGCCGTGCCCCTGTTCCAGCGCGCGCGGCTGCGTATCGATGCGCCTGGAGCGCTCGATCGAAAACGGCGATGCCTACCGCCTGGTGGTGGGCTGGAGCACCCTGGAAGACCATACCGTGCATTTCCGCGGCAGCGACGACTTCCAGGCATGGCGCGGCCTGGTGGGCGAATTCTTTGCTGCCCCTCCCCAGGTCGAGCACATGAACACGGTGGTCGCAGGCTTCTAGACCGGTACTTGCACGGCAGGATGGTGAAACACCTGCCGAAGATAGGCAAGGAAGGTTTCATCCTTGCACAGGGTCTTGCCCGGCGAATCGGACAGTTTTGCCACCGACTGGCCATTGCAGCGCACCAGTTTCATGACGATGTTGAGCGGCGTCAAACCGACGTCGTTGGTGAGATTGGTGCCGATGCCAAAGCCCGTCATGATGCGGTCGGCGAAGTGCTGGTACAGGGCGAAGGCCTTGTCCAGGTCCAGACCGTCGGAAAACACGAGGCGCTTGGTGTTGGCGTCGATGCGCAGGGCCGCGTAGTGGGCCAGCGCCTTCTCTCCCCACTCGACGGGGTCGCCCGAATCGTGGCGCAAGCCGTCGAACAGCTTGGCGAAATACAGGTCGAAGTCGGCCAGAAAGGCGTCCATGCCCACCACGTCCGTCAGGGCGATGCCCAGGTCGCCCCGGTATTCCTGCACCCAGTCTTCCAGTGCGGCCTTTTGAAAGTCGCGCAGGCGCACGCCGAAGGACTGGAATGACTGCATGTATTCATGCGCCATCGTGCCGATCGGCACGATACCGAGCTTCTTCGCCAGGTACACATTCGACGTGCCCTTGAAATACTCAGGCACTTCATGCGCCAGGCGCTGCACCACCTCATCGTGCCAGGCGCCGGAAAAACGCCGGCGCACGCCGAAATCGGAAAACTCAAACGGATGCTTGCGCCGCGGCAGCTTGCCAAACTCCTTGACGGCCGCCACTTTCAAGCCCAGGCGGTGACGCCCTTCGCGCATGGCCACATCGAGGTCGAAGCGGCGGAAATACAGTTCATTAATGATATACAACACGAAAATCTCGAAACCCATCACGTGCACTTGCGGCCCGGCCGCATGCACGAGCAAGGTGTCGCCATCCGTGCTGACGTCGATGAACTTGCGCTGGAAGCGGAACACCGTCAAAAAGTCGACGAAATCGCTCTTCATGAAGCGCAGGGTGCGCAAATAGGCCAGCTCATCGTCGGCAAACGACATCGAGCACAGGTGGTCGAGCTGCTCTTCCAGCTCGACCTTCAGTTCGGCCAGTGGGAAGGCGGTCGCGTTGCGGCAGACAAATTCGTATTCGGTATGGGTGTTCGGATGACCGTGCAGCAATGCTTGCCACATTGTAAATTTATACAGATCGGTTTCCAGCAAACTGCGCACTATCGGGGTCATGTGTGTTTTCTCCAACTTCCTGAAGCCAGAATAGTACGCCACCGCAAGCATTTCAGCAGGGAACGCTCGACAGTGGCTCAGGCCAGCGCGTTGGACAGCAACTCGGGCAAGACCTCGGCGGACGACGCCAGGCGCGCGCCGCGCTCGTGCATGGCGGCAAGGAAGTCGCGCTGCTGCGCTGCAAAGCCCGTGACGGGACTCATGCAGTCGGTCAGCAGCACCAGTCGCGACAGGGCCGGCTTGCCTTGCTGCGCTTCCAGATAATCGGCGATGTGCTCGGTGCTGGCTTTCACGCAGTGGCTGCCCGCTTCGCCCGTGACATAGATCTGCTGCGCCGGCAGCAGGGTGGCGAGGAAATCCAGGTTGAGCTGGGTGGCCGCATCCTGGGCATCGGGCACTTCCGCCATGACGGCCGAGTAATGCTCGGTCCAGGGGTTGGAACCCTTGCTCAGCTTGGCGACCACTCGCAGCTGATCCACTTCCCAGGCGTTGTAGGCGGCGCGCACGGCCGCATGGATATTCTGGCCCCAGCTGCCGATCTCGCAATGCACGGGCCACACCATCAACTGGTAACGCCCCGCTTGCTGCAAGGCATCGAGGTAAGCCAGCGCGCGTGGCAAGGCGTCGCTGGCGGCGGGCAGGAACAGGCGGGCGCGCACCTGCTGCGCGCTGATCTGCGTAAACGGCGCGACGGGACCGCCATCGCCCGTGCGCCAGAAGGCGGGGTGGGCGATGTCATAGCGGTGGTGGGCGTCGAGGGTCACGCTGATCTGCGTCAAACCGCCGCCCCCTTCACGGATCAGCTGCGCCACGCGCAGCATGTCCTGGTGGGCGCCGGGCACGGCCAGGGCCGGTGCGGCACCTGGCGGCAGCCAGGTGGCAGGCAAGTCGCAAAAATCGTTTTGCGGGTCGATGACGAGCAGGTGCAGCTGGCGTTTCATGGCGGTCCTCGTGCGTGGCAGGAAGTTGCATCATAATGGCAACATCGCCATCATGCCAAACCAGAGGCCGCCATGAATATTCTCAATCACAATAACGTGCGTCCGAACAAATTACTCAACAGCAAATGGACGGCCGTCACGCCAGCCAACAAGGAAAAACACTTCCTCGTCATCAAGCTATGCGCAACGGACACGCCCGATGAGCCCGTCACGCACGTGGCGCTGGAAGCCGTGCATTCCGGCCGCGTGCAAATCCTGCCATGGCGCGCGCTGCAGGATGCGGCGCAATGGCATCAGGGATGGAAAACATAGCGGCGCTGGCGCCGCTCGACCAGCTTGACGGCCACCTCGCCCGCTTCCGTCATGGCGTCCGCTTCCGTTGTAAACTGGTGGTCGGCCGACACCCGGCGCTTGCGCACCAGATTCACCCGATGCATGGGGTTGGACGAGGGGGCATAGATGGCGACGTACGCGCCCCACAGCTTGCAGCCGCGCAGGCGCTCTGCCGTGTAATTCACCTCATAAAAATCAACATACTTTATCGGCACGATGTGCGCTCCAAAAATGACATGGCCGGACAGCTTGTCTCTACGGACTGACGCGGTAAAGGGTAAAACCATGCGCTCGCGATTGATCAGGATACTCAATTCAGCTCTCTTTTTATCACGCGGCACAGGAGAAAAGGGATGCATGACTACATCATCTTCATGCATGACGACAGACAAGCATCTGCTTGCACCAGCCAGGCCGGTGACAGCACACTTGTCAGGCTAACTACGTGTGCAAGCTGAAAGTATAGACGATGCGAAAAAATTATTACTGGGCAACTCCGTACTGAACGCAGCTGGCACGGCGGCAATGCGCGCACTGCCGCGCGACTGACGCGGCATGGCTGGGGCCTACTTTCCTGCCTCGGCAGCGGGATGCATGGACCAGACAACGCTGAGGATTTTCCATTCGCCATCGCGCTTGACCAATTGCCACGCTTCCACGCCATAGTTGGACAATTTTTCGCCGACGAGGAATTCATAGTCGAAGTTGACCCACGCCACATGGCGGTCCTGGGTGATCTTGACGTTGTAGAATTTTTCTTCCGTGCGCTGCGGTTCGCGCTTGATGAAATTGGCGAAACCGACGTAGCCGGCCGCCCCGACGCCGTCGAAGTGGACGTCTGTCGTGTCGCGCATCTTCTTGATGAAAGCATCGTCAGCCGGCGAGGCGAACAAAATGTTCGTGTTCAGCATCAGCGACGACAGCAGCTTGACATCCTTGGCGATCAGGGCCGCCTGGAAGTCGGCGACGACTTTTTCGATGGCGCGGATATCTTCGGGCGTGGAAGCGTGGCGGCCCACGTGAGGCGGCGCCACTGGCCCGGTTTGCGCTTGCGCAATGCCTGCCGCCAGCAGGGAACACCCGAACAATACTGCGCTTGCCAACTTGTGCATGGGGGACTTTCATGGCGAACCGTTCGCCGGCCTGGCACGGGGCGTGCCGCCGGCAAGCTTATGTCAACCATGGCAGATTGGCAATCCCCCTGAAGACCTAGTTCAGGTGGCCAGGGCCTCGATCGAGGCACGGCCCCTGGCAATCGCGCTGGCGACGGCATCCTCGCCCATGGCCACGCCTTCGGCTTGCACGAACTCGATGTCGGTAATGCCGATGAAGCCCAGCGCCGTGCGCAGATAGGTGCTCAGGTAGTCATACGCGGCACCGGGGCCTGCACTGTAGACGCCGCCGCTGGCCGTGAAAATAACAGCTTTCTTGCCCGTGGCCAGACCGACGGGGCCGGTCGCCGTGTACTGGAAAGTGCGGCCCGCGCGCGCCACGTGATCGATCCACGCCTTCAGGGTCGAAGGTACGGAAAAGTTGTACATGGGCGCGGCCAGCACCAGCACGTCGGCGGCCAGCAATTCATCGACCAGGGTATCGGACAATTGCACCGCCGCTGCTGCCTGCGCGCTGCGCTGCGCTGCCGGCGTGAAGAAGGCGCCCATCACCTCTTCCGTCAGGTGCGGCACGGGCTGCGCGGCCAGGTCGCGCTCGACGACGCTGGCCCCTTGGGCGGTCAGTTTCGCCACGAATTCGCCGGACAATTGGCGCGACAGGGAACCGCTGTTGCGCACGCTGCTATTGATGTACAAGACCTTGCTCATGAATTGCTCCTATGGATATGGATGACGGGATGGGCCACGTCGCAGCCCTTGCACACAGCATAGTTCGGGTCTACCATCGATGAAACCGTATAAATATAAATGTTTAGCATCGAAATTTTAGATAGGGAGTTCCCATGAGAGAACCGGGCCAACCTTCGCTCGACCAGTTGCGCGTGTTCGTCGCCGTCATCGACGCGGGCGGCTTCGCCCACGCGGCGCGCCAGCTGCACCGCACGCAGTCGGTGATCAGCTACACCATCGCCAACCTGGAAGAACAACTGAATGTGGTGCTGCTCGACCGCGGCAAGCGCAAGCCCACCCTGACGGATGCGGGCAAGGCCCTGCTGGCCGACGCGCGCGCAGTGGCCTTGAAGGTGGACGGCATGCGCGCGCGCGCCAAGGCCCTGGCCGGCGGGCTGGAGGCGGAAGTGTCGGTGGTGGTCGACGTCATGTTTCCCACTTGCGTGCTGGTGCGCGTCCTGGAATCGTTCCAGGCGCAGTTCCCCACCGTCGCCCTGCGGCTGCGCATTGAAGCCATGGGCGCCGTGGCGCAGCTGGTGATGGATGGCAGCTGCCACATCGGCCTCGGTGGCTGGATGACGGCCACGGCCAGCGTCTTCGAGCGCCTGGCCGTGGGCCACGTGCGACTGATTCCCGTGGCCGCGCCCAGCCACGCGCTGGCGCAGCTGGAAGGGCCGATTGCCTCCAACGTGGCGCGCGAACACGTGCAGCTGGTGCTCAGCGACCGCAGCGACCTGACGCAGGGCCAGGATTTCGGGGTGCTGGGATTGCGCAACTGGCGCCTGGGCGACCTCGGTTCCAAGCATGCCTTGTTGCGTGCGGGCCTGGGCTGGGGCAACATGCCCGAAGCGATGGTGCGCGACGACCTGGCAGAAGGCCGCCTGGTACACCTGCCGCTGGCCGTCGACAAGGGCGAGAGTTATCCGATTTACCTGATCCAGCGCGCCGACACGCCGCCCGGCCAGGCGGGCAAGTGGCTGACCGAGCGCTTTGCGGAGCAGCTGCCGCTGCTGGCGCAGGGGTTTTAGAAGCGCTCGGGGACGGGTATCATGCCTGAGCAAACCCCAAACAACTGCTGGGGTCAGACCCGTCGGGTCTGACCCCGATTTCAGACACAACCTTGAAGAGATTCACATGGCCGGCATCGACGACTTCGTCAACAAACAAAAACCTGGCGCGCGCTTCGTCATCACGGCGCAGATGCTGCGCATGACGCCGCAGCAATTCGACTCGCTAGCGCAGGAATGGATGGAAGACGGTGGCCCAGGCTTCGACGTGGCCGGCATCCCGCACCGGGTGGTCGTCGACGGGCAGTTTTATATCGCCAGGCTCACCGTGACACGCCACGGCGAGCCGGCATAAGGGCAAATGGTCTAATCGACGCCCAGCACGTGCAGACGGCGCCGCAGGCGCGCCACTTCTTCCGACAAATCGACCACCAGCCCGGCCAGTTCGGCGTTCGCATCGAACACGGATTCGATTTCGTGCAGACGGCGCGCGCGCACCAGATCCAGGCTGGTGAAGCGCCAGGCAGTCAGCTGCCCCGCTGGCGGGCCATTTTGCAGCAGCACGCCCGTCTGCACATGCTGCACCACCCAGTCCGGCTCCACGGCGCAGGCGCACGCCAGTTCCTCCAGGCTCAGGGCACGATCTTCGAGCAGTTCGCCAATTACCTTGTTTGTCATGATTTACCCTCCCAGCTTCTGGCGCGGATTGAAAGCCATCTCGCGCGCCATGGTTGCGTACAGTTCGCGCGCCTTGTCATCGTTCGCCGGCGGCAGCACCACTTCCAGCAGCAGATACAGGTCGCCCGGCTGGGCGGCGGGAATGCCGCGCCCTTTCAGGCGCAGCTTGCGCCCCGTCTGCGAATTGGGCGGCACGGTGACGGCCACCGTGCCCGATGGCGTGGGCACGGCAATTTCGCCGCCCAGCGCCGCTTCCCATGGCGTGACGGGCACCGTCTCGAACACGTCGCGCCCTTCCACCTTGTAGCGCGCATCCGTCTGGAAGCGGATTTCCAGATACAGGTCGCCGGCCGGCGCACCGCCGCTGCCCGGGTTCCCTTGCCCCTTCATGCGCAGCTGCTGGCCCTCCGTGACGCCTTTCGGTATCGTCACTTCCAGGGTGCGCTCGCGCGTCACCACATGGCCCTGCGCGTCAGCTTCGGGCATGCGCATGACGATGTGGCGCTTGGCGCCGTGATAGCTGTCGTGCAAATCGATGGTGATGGCGGCGTGGCTGTCCTCGCCCTGCATCTGGAAACTGCCGCCGGCGCGGCGGCGCCCGCCCACGTGGGCAAACAGGTCGGCAAAGAAGTCGCTGTCGTCGGCTCCCGACGATTCGTAGCCCGAACCCCAGTCTGGCGGCGGACGGAAGGGCTGGCCCTGCGCGCCCTGGTTGCGACCCAGTTCATCGTAGGCGGCGCGCTTTTCCGCGTCGCCCAGCACGCCGTAAGCTTCATTCAGGGCCTTCGTGCGCTTGTCGGCGTCCGGCTCCTTGCTCACGTCGGGGTGGTATTTGCGTACCAGCTTGCGGTAGGCCTTCTTGATCTCGGCCTCGGTCGCCGTCTTTTCGACGCCAAGCTCCTTGTAGTAGTCCTTGTATTCCACCGTGCTTGCTCCCCATGGTTGAACTGCCTATGGGAAGAGTACACGAATTGGCGGCGACATAGCGTGCGCACAATACAACAGCGCCCGCGGGACACAGGTCGCGCGGGCGCTTAAAGTGGCAGCGAAAAAAGCCTAGCGCACGCGGCGCAGCGAGGATATGCGGCGGTCGAGGCCACCGTGCAGGCGGCCGTAGCTGCCTGGCCCCATTACCACGCAGCGGCCACGGAAGTTGGCATCGACGCAGAATTCCCAGCGGCCGTAGTTGACGACGATCGATTCGGCGCGGTCGTTGAAGCCATAGCGGCTCAAGTCGCGCACTTCGCGGTCCAGGCGCACGGGCCGGCCGCGCATGCCGGCATCAGGAAACATCAGCACGGCGCCATTCATGTCGGGACGGTGTCCGCCGCCATGGCCTGGATAACCGGGATGAGGACGCTCCGGCTCCGGACGCGGAGGGCGCGGCGGATAGGGACGGTGATCGCCGCCGCCATGGCCCGGGCGGCCCACTTCGCGCACGGAAGAAACGGCGTCGTTCATGCCCGGCATGCTGTCGTAGCGGCCAGGCTGCAGCACGCGGCAGTTGCCCCGGTAATTGGCGTCCTTGCACACTTCCCAGGTGCCCGAGCGCACGATGATGCTGGAGGTCTTGTCGTTAAAGCCCATGCGCGACAGGTCGCCCATATCGGAACGCAAAGTGACCGGGCGGCCCCGGAAACCGGCGTCCTCGAACAGGGTGATTTCGCCCGCGGATGCGGCAAGGGGGACGAGGAAGGTGGCGGCGCACAGCAGCGCGGGGCGGAAAGATCGAACCATGACAACTCCAATACTGTTTACATTTTCGCCAGTGTAGTCCGGGCGGCAGGCGGCGAGTGTAACAAAGAGCAAGCAAATGTCAGCGCACGGCAGCGAATGTAAAAACCGCCCGGCGGGATCAACCCGGCAGGCGGCCTGTCAGCATGTGTGCTGGAGAAAATCAGCGCACGCGGCGCAGCGAGGAAATCTGGTTTTCCATGCCGTTCAAGCGACCGTATTCGCCCGGTCCGATCACTTCGCAGCGGCCATGGAAGTTCGAATCACTGCACACTTCCCACTGGCCCTCGTTGACGACGATGGACGAGGCGCGGTCATTGAAGTTGTAGCGCACCAGGTCTTCCGCATTGCGGTCCAGCGCCAGCGGTTCGCCGCGCATGCCCGCTTCGGGGAACAGCAGGACGGCGCCGCGCTGCTGGTACTGCGGCTGCTGGTACTGTGGATATTGCGGCTGTTCATACTGCGGCCGGTCGTATTGCTGCTGGCGCCGCGCTTCGCGCTCGTCGACCATGCGCGCCGACGAAACGCGCCCATCGAGGCCGCGTCCAAGGTCGTCGTGACGGCCGGGGCCAAAGATGCGGCACACGCCGTTATAGTTCGAATCGCTGCACAGCTGCCAGTAGCCGTTATAAACGACGATGCTGGTGGTGCGGTCGTTGAAACCGATATTGACGAAATCGTCCGTGTCGCGGTTCAGCCGCGCCGAGCCGCCATTCTGGCCTGCGCCCGAATACACTTCCAGGGTGCCGCCACGGCCATAGCCGCCGCCATGCCCCCGGTCGGGATCGCGCCCAGGGCGCCCCGGATTGTTGCCATCGCCGCGACCCGACTCGCGCACCGAACTGATGGCGTCGTTCATGCCCGGCATCGAACGGTATTCGCCCGCCCCCAGAGTACGGCAATTGCCGCGAAAACCGGCATCGGTACATACATCCCAGGTGCCCGAACGCACCAGGATGCTCGACACCTTGTCGTTGAATCCAATGCGCGACAGATCGTCCGTCGTCTCGCGCAGGTTCACTGCGCGGCCACGCAGATCAACGTCTTCGAACAGGGTAATATCGCCTGCATGGGCGGACGCATGGGCGCCCAGCGAAAGCAGCAAGGTGGCCGCGCATGCCAGCGTGTGTTTGAAAGGGCCCGTCATGATTAACTCCATTCTTCATTCTTTGGTGATGATTTGCCTGGCTGTTGCGCCAGGATGCTAGTGTAACAAATACAAGGCCACGGCAAAGGCCCGATCATGCGTTCAGTACAGGCGGCGCAGCGAGGAAATGCGCTTGTCGAGCGCCGTGTTCAGCACTTCATGCTTGCCCGGCCCCATGCGCTCGCAACTGCCGTTGAACTGCGAGTTCGTGCAAACTTCCCAGGTGCCTTCGTTGATGGCGATGGATGCGGCCTGGTCGTTGAAGTTCAGGAGTACCAGGTCACTGACGTCGCGGTTCATCTGCAGCCCCCGTCCCTTCAGTAACGCGCGGCCATACAGCACCACCAGTCCCGCGTCATTTTGCGGACGGTTCTCCTCGCGCACACTTCCCAGCTGCCCGAATCGACCTGGATGCTCGAGACGGTGTCATTGACATTGACGCGCGACAGGTCGTCCGTCGTATCGCGCAAGACCACCACCCGCCCCTTGAAATTATCATCGGTGTACAACCGGATCTCGCCGGCCTGCGCGGCAAAATGGACAAACAGCGAACTGACACACAGCGCAGCAAAGGCGAACGGGCGATTCATGGGGCGGTCTCCGGCGGCGGCAAAGCCAAGTGATCGACATGACAACTGATGTCAGTGTAGCCATCCGTAGAAAAAACGGTGTAACAAAGTATGGGAAAAGCACAATAAATTGTTACCAAAAGCAATAACAAGCCCTGCGAGAGCCGGTTATTGCCATTTGGCGTACTAACTGCCCCGCATCAGCGCACTTCGCGCACCGACGAGATGCGGTTGCTCATGCGTTCCAGGCTCGCGTACTCGCCGGGACCCAGCGTGCGGCAGCGGCCGCGGAAGCCCACGTCCTCGCACACTTCCCAGTACCCGGCGCGCACGCGCACGCTTTGCGCCGTGTCATTGAAGTCGCGTTCGCGCAAGTCGGCCGCGCCATTGCGCACGCTCAGGCTGCGGCCGACGAAGTCGTCGCGCGTGTACAAGGTCAGTTCGCCGCCCAGCGCGCGGCCCGGCAGATGGCCGCGCTCGCGGCCACGATCCCGGTGTTCATCCCAATCTCGCTCGCGCTCCCGGTCCCGCCCACGGTCCCAGCCGCCGCGCACTTCGCGCAGCGACGTGATTTTGTTGGCGCGGCCATCGAGCGAGGGATAGTCGCCCGCTTCGAGCAGGAAGCAGTCGCCGCGGAAATCGGCTTCCTCGCACGCTTCCCAGCGGCCCGAGCGCACGCGGATGCTTTGCGTCGTGTCGTTGAAACGAACGTCTTCAAGGTCTGCGACGGCGTCGCGCACGGTCTGCGAGCGGCCGTGATAATCGTCGCGCGAATACAGGGTCAGTTCGCCGGCGCCGGCCAGCTCGGCCGTCATGGCGGCGCCCAACAACAGGGCGCAGTTCAAGGCTTTCTTCAACATGGTCTTACTCCATAGTCAGGATAATGCGGTGTGACTATTTGGTCATTTTGCCAAATAGAGCGCGCAGTCTATCCGCGACTGGCCCACTTAGCTGTAACAAATGATTACCGCGCCCGGCGTCAGGAATGCCTCGGCGGACAAACACGGCGAATGCCAGTAGAATGTTGTGTTTAGTTAAGGTTGCCGCCTATGCCACACACCACCTCGTTCACCCTGCCTGCCGTCCGTACTGAAATTTCTTCGCTGTGGAAGCTGGCTTGGCCCATCCTGATCGGCCAGCTGGCCACCGTCGGCATGGGCGCGGCCGACGTGGCGATGACGGGGCATACGAACCCCGAAGAACTGGCGGCCGTGTCGCTGGGCGCGGCCATCTGGTCCATCGTGCTGGTCACCGTGAGCGGCATCATGATGGCGATCAATACCCTGGTGGCGCATGAAATCGGCGCCGCGCGCCACGCCCAGGTGCCGCACATCGTGCGCCAGTCGCTATGGAAAGCGCTGCTCGTGGGCCTGGTGGCTTGCCTGCTGACGAACATGGCGGCGCTGGTGTTCGACCACCTGATGCTCGAACCCGCCGTCGCGGCCAAGGCCAAGCTGTTCGTGCACATCATCAGCTGTGCGCTGCCGCCGTTCGCCGCATACCGCGCGCTGTACGGCTACAGCACCAGCATCAACCAGACCAAGCCCGTGATGGTCATCGCGCTGGCCGCGCTGGGCCTCAATATCCTCGTCAACTACCTGCTGATCTACGGTCACTGGGGCATGCCGAAGATGGGCGGCGTGGGCTGCGCCGTGGCCACCACCTGCTGCGTGTGGATGATGCTGCTGGCCATGCTGGTCTGGATCAGGATCGCGCCCGCCTACCAAGCCACGTATCCATTCACGCATTGGGAATGGCCGCAGCTGTCGTCCATCGGTCCCATGTTGCGCCTGGGCCTGCCCATCGGCGTGACCTACTTTGCCGAAGTGAGTGCCTTTGGCGTCATCAGCCTGCTGGTGGCGCGCTTCGGCGTGATCCAGGTGTCGGCGCACCAGATTGCCCTGAATTTCTCGTCCGTCGTCTTCATGGTGCCGCTCACTTTCGGCATCGCGCTGGTCACGCGCGTAGGCCACGCCGTGGGCGAAGCCAATCTGCGCCGCGCCCGCTTCATTTCGTGGGTGGGCGTGGCCATGTCGCTGACGGCGGCCATCGTCTCGGCCACCTTCATCACCGTCTTCCGCCACCAGATCGCGCAAGCCTATACGTCAGATCCGCAGGTGCAGGCCCTGTGCGCGCAGCTGCTGCTGTTTGCCGCCCTGTTCCAGCTGTCCGACGCCACGCAAGTGGCCACCTCCTGCGCCATCCGCGGCTACAAGGTGACGCGCCAGCCCATGCTGATCCAGCTGCTGGCCTTCTGGGGCTTCTCGCTGCCGATCGGCTATGTGCTGGGCCTCGCGCCGGCCGGTTTCCCCTGGTCGCCGGCCGAGCCGATGGCCGCTGCCGGTTTCTGGATCGGCCTGGTCACGGGCTTGACGGTGGCTGCCGTGCTGCTGACCTGGTATTTGAACCGTTTGTCGCTGCAACGCCTGCGCGCCGCCCGATAAACCAACAAGGAAACCGCCATGCCGCAACAGCGCCCCTTCCGGCAAGTCGATGTCTTCAGCACGATGCCTTTCTTGGGCAATCCGCTGGCCGTGGTACTCGATGCGAATGGCCTCGATGACGCGCAGATGCAGGCGATCGCGCGCTGGACCGGCCTGTCGGAAACCACCTTCGTGCTGGCGCCGCGCGATCCCGCCGCCGATTACCGCGTGCGGATTTTTTCGCCCGAGATGGAATTCCCGTTCGCCGGCCACCCGACCCTGGGCACGGCGCACGCCCTGCTCGATGCGGGCATGCGGCCCAAGGGCGCGCGCATCGTGCAGGAATGCGGCGTCGGCCTGGTGCAGATAGAACGCGGCGCCGGAGGCGTACTGGCGTTCCAGGCGCCGCCCTGCACCACGCGCGCGCTCGCCCCCGCGCTGCTGCCGCTGCTGCAAACGGCGCTGGACGACGCGGCGGTCGCTGGCGGCACTGTCGTCGACATGGGCATCCGCTGGCTGTGCGTGCCGCTGCCAAGCGCCGCGGCCTGCCTGGCCGTCCATGCCGACATCGCGGCCCTGACGGCATTGCTGGCCGCGTCAATGGCTGACGGACTGGCCCTCTATGGCGCGCACGGCGCCGGCGGACCGGCCGATTACGAAGTGCGTGCGCTGCTCAGCGAGCACGGCGCACTGGTTGAGGATCCCGTCACGGGCAGCGCCAACGCCTGCATCGCGCACCTGCTGGCGGGCGCCGACTACCGCGTGCGCCAGGGCACCTGCCTGCAGCGCGACGGCCGCGTATCCGTCAATTTCCGCGATGGCCACGCCTGGATAGGCGGCGCATGCCTGACCGTGATAGAAGGTACGATATTGGCCTGAACCAAGTAAAGTGCCATGGAATGGGCGGCTGTTGGATATTTTTGACGAAGGAAATACGGCCAGGAACGTCTTATTCCGTGGCCGGGGCTATCGCATAAACAGGCACGCTCTGGTATCGTCTTACGCTTAGGCAACGCTCGATCCTGCCTGCCCTGTTTGGCATGCAGCGTTATTCATTCTTCCAACTACCGAGACATCCATGCGTTTTATTCTTTGTTTTCTGGCCGCGATGGCCAGCGTTCCCGCATCGGCTGAAAAGCTGACCCTGGAACGCATCCACGCCGATCCGGCGCTGGCCGGCCCCGGCGTGCGCAACCTGAAGGTCTCGCCCGATGGCGAGCGCGTCACGTTCCTGCGCGGCCGTGCAGACAACCAGTTCCAGCTCGACCTGTGGGAATTCAAGCTCAAGGACAAGAGCACGCACCGCCTGATCGACTCCAAGGCGCTGGTGCCGAATGAAACGATTTCGCCCGAAGAGCAGGCGCGCCGCGAACGTGAGCGCACGGCCAGCCTGAACGGCATTCTCAGCTACAGCTGGTCGCCCGATGGCAAGCAGCTGCTGGTACCGCTGGCCGGCAATCTGTACCTGGTCGATGCGGCCCACCCGGACAAGGCCCGCCTGGTCGCCAAGGGCAATGTACTGGACCCGAAAATTTCGCCGAAAGGCCGCTATGTGTCGTTTGTGCGCGATCAAAACATCTTTGTGATCGACCTCAATACGAACAAGGAACGCCAGCTGACCACGGATGGCAAGGGCACGATCCACAACGGCGAAGCCGAATTCGTGGCGCAGGAAGAAATGGGCCAGCGCACTGGCTACTACTGGGCACCCGACGACAGCGCCATCGCGTATAAACGCTACGACGAAGCACCCGTGCCCGTCGTGCGACGCTTTGAAATCTTCGCCGACCGCACCGACGTCGTCGAACAGCGCTACCCTGCCGCCGGCGACCCGAACGTGCTGGTACAGCTGCTGATCGTCTCGCCGGAAACGGGTGCGCAACGCCAGGTGGACCTGGGCACGAACGCGGACATCTACCTGGTGCGCGCCGACTGGAGCGCGGACAGCAAGTCGCTGGTATACCAGCGCCAGTCGCGCGACCAGAAGACCCTCGACCTGGTCGCCGTCGATGCAGCGACGCTGGCGCAGCGCACCCTGCTGACGGAAACGGCCAAGACCTGGGTCAGCATCCATGACGACCTGCGCTTCCTCGCCAACGGCCAGTTCCTGTGGTCGTCCGAGCGCACGGGCCGCAACCATTTGTACCTGTACGACATGAGCGGCAAGCTGCTGCACCCGGTCACTTCCGGTGAATGGGGCATCGACAGCGTGCTGGCCGTGAACCAGAAAACCGGCAAAGTGTATGTGTCGTCTAACCGCGACGCGGTGATCGACAAGCAGACCTACGCTCTGGCGCTGGACGGCAGCACCGCCGACAAGCCGCAGCGCGTGACGAAAGCGGACGGCTGGCACGACACGACGTTCTCGCGCAATGGCGAAGTGTTTGTCGACACCTATTCCGACCCGGCCACGCCGCCGCAGGTAAGCATCCACCGTCCTGACGGCGCCATGGTGGGCTGGCTGGAAGAAAACGCGCTGAACGCGAGCCACCCGTACGCCAGATACAAGGCGGACCACCTGCCGACGGAGTATGGCACCCTGAAAGCCAACGATGGCCAGACCTTGTATTACTCCATCGTCAAGCCGTCGAACTTCGACGCGAGCAAGCGCTATCCCGTCTACCTGTCGACGTATGGCGGCCCGCACTCGCAGCACGTGGCTCGCCGCTGGGGCAATAACTTCGATCAGTATATGGCGCAGCAAGGCTTTGTCGTCTTCCGCCTCGATAACCGGGGCTCGTCGCGCCGCGAGCGCGCGTTCACGGACGCCATCTATCACAAGCTGGGCGCAGCCGAAGTGGCCGACCAACTGGTCGGCATCGACTGGCTGGGCAAGCAAAGCTTCGTCGACGCGAAACGCATCGGCGTGTTTGGCTGGAGCTATGGCGGCTTCATGACCCTGCGTTTGCTGTCGGCAGCTTCCGACAAGATCGCCATGGGTGTTTCGGTAGCGCCCGTGACCGACTGGTCGCTGTACGATACCCACTACACGGAGCAATTCCTCGGCATGCCGAAAGAGAACGTAGAGGGCTACAAGGACAGCACCGTGTTCGCCCACCTCGACGGCTTGAAGTCGCCGCTGCTGCTGGTGCATGGCATGGCCGACGATAACGTGCTGTTCAGCAACAGCACGCGCTTGATCGACGCGCTGGTGAACCGTGGCGTGCAGTTCGACCTGATGACGTATCCGGGCGCCAAGCACGGCATCTCGTCGCGCGCGGGCCAGCGTCACGTGTACAAGAAAATTGAAATGTTCTTCAAGCAAAACCTGGCCAATCCAGCGAAATAAGTTTGACCAGCCTCAAATAAAAAACCGCCGCCTGTCTTGCAACAGGCGGCGGTTTTTTTATCCGTACGGCAAATTACGGTTTGCGCGTGATGGTGTCGACTGCATCTTTCACATCGCCGACCTTCTTCTGCACTTTGCCTTCGACCTGGTTTGCCAGGCCCTTGGCTTGCTGTTCTTCGCTGCCGACGACTTTGCCAGCGGCTTCCTGGATTTTACCGCCGACTTCCTTCAGTTTACCTTCGACTTGATCTTTGTTCATGATGGATCCTCACTGTAGTTGGTGCATCTGTTGTCCGGCCCATCAGGGCCGGGACTGCGGCTCACACGCTGTTGCAAACTGCTTCATGCGTGTCGATGTGTCCATAGTACCCAGGGAAAATCAAAGGCTCTGTACGGTTCCTAACACAGCGCCGACATCATCGATTACGCGCCCTTGCGCCAGACAGTGGCCAGCCACGGCTGCTGTTCGCGCGGCAAGCCCGGTGGACGGTAATACTGTTCGATCAGGGTAAAACCGGCCGCCTGAACGTAGGCGGCCCACCTTGCTTCGTCGTGGTAGCTGCCATAGCGCGCGCCATTCCAGCCTTCCTGGTTCTGGCCGCGCGGATTCGAGCTGAACAGTACGCCGCCCTCCTTCAGGCACGCGTACAAAGCACGCAGCACGCCGGGCAAGACGGCGCTGGGCACGTGGAACAGCACGGCATTCGCGAACACGCCGTCGAAGTGCGCAGCGGGGAGCTCGAGGTCGACGAAATCCTGCTGCCATACGGTGCAGCCGCTGTAGGCGCGCGCCATCTCGACGAAGCGGGGGCAGCCATCGACGCCCGTGGCATGGTGGCCCATGGCCGTGAACGTCTTCAGATCGCGGCCAGGGCCGCAGCCCAGATCAAGGATCGCCAAGGGCGCGGGCCTGTCGATGGCGGCCAGCAGCGCGTTGATGTTCTGACTGACGTCGTGGTCGCGCGTGCCTTCAAAAAACTGCTCGGCACTGGCGTCGTAATGGGCCAGGGTGCGGCCCGTGATGGCGTGGATGGGGTCTTGCGGCGGGGTTGGCATCATGGCGGTCCTATCGATATGTTCCCCCATTTTACGGTGCCAGCGCGCTACGCGCTGGCACCGGCCATGACTACCAGACGCGCACGCGCTGTTCCGGCGCCAGGTACAACTGCTGCCCCGGCTTGACGTCGAAGGCCGGGTACCAGGCGTCGAGATTGCGCACGGTGGCGGCACGGTATTGCGCCGGCGCATGGCCATCCGTGAGGATTTGCTGGCGCGCCGCCGCTTCGCGCGCCTTGCTGCGCCAGCTGACGCCGTAACCCGTGAAGAATGCGCGGTCCGCGCCCGGCTGCGCCGGCTTGCCTTGCTGCGACAAGCTGAACGCGTCATGCGCGGCCGCCACGCCAGCCAGATCGGCCAGGTTTTCGCTCAGGGTCAGCTGGCCATTCACGGCCAGATCGGGAAACGGTTTATAGGCCGCGAACTGCGCCACCAGTTGCTGGGACGCCGCCTGGAAATGCGCCAGGTCGGCCGGTGTCCACCAGTCGCGCAGCTTGCCCTGAGCGTCGAACTGCGCGCCCTGGTCGTCGAAGCTGTGGCTGATCTCATGGCCGATGGTGGCGCCAATGCCGCCATAATTGGCCGCGTCGGAGGCTTGCGGGTCGAAGAAAGGCGGCTGCAGGATGGCAGCTGGGAAGTTCAGCGCATTTTGCAGCGGCAAGTTGACGGCGTTGACCAACTGCGCCGGCATGGCCCAGGCCTTGCGGTCAGGCGACTGGCCCAGCTTGGCCAGTTCCTGCTGGTAATGATACTGCTCCGCCCGCTGCACATTGCCCAGCGCGTCGCCGCGCACCACGCGCAAGCCCGCATAGCTGGCCCAGCGTTCCGGATAGCCCACGCCCACGTACAGGGTCTGGAGTTTCTCCTGCGCCTGCGCCTTGGTGGCCGGCGCCATCCAGTCCAGCTTGTCGATGCGGCGCGAGAAGGCAGCGACGATATTGCCCACCATGTCTTGCACGCGGGCTTTCGATTCAGGCGGGAAATAACGCTCCACGTACAGCTTGCCGACGGCGTCGCTGAGGGCCGCGTTCGTCGCCGCCAGCGCGCGCTTGCTGCGCGGTGACTGCTGCGGCGTGCCGCTCAGGGTGCTGCCGTAAAAGGCAAAACGCTGATCGGCGGCCGCCTTCGGCAAGGTGGTGCTGAAATGGTTAATCGCGTGGAAAGCCAGGAAATCCTTCCAGGTCGCCAGCGGCACGCTCGCCACCAGCGCCGCGCTGCCCTTCATGGCCGTCGGGTGCCAGACGATGAAATCGGTCTGCCTGCCCAGGCCTGCAGCCTGGAAGAAGGCTTTCCAGTCCAGGCCAGGCGCCTTGCTGGCGAAGTCGGCGGCGCGCCACGCGTTGTTGCCCTTGGCGACATCGGCTGACTCTTCGCGGCTGGCGTGACTGGCGGCAATTTTCTGCTCCAGCGCAAACACGCGCGCGGCGCGGGCTGGCGCATCGCTGTAACCAGCCTGCTTGAGCATGGCGGCGATATGCGCCTGGTAGCCAGTGCGCAAGCCCTGCATGCGCGCGCTGTCGTCCTGGTAGAAGGCGCGGTCGGGCAAGCCCAGCCCGCCCTGCAGCAGATAGGCCACATTGCGCGTGGTGTCGTTCAAGTCTTGCGCCACCCACAGGCCAAACAGGTTTTCCGTATAAAAATTGGTAGCATTGAGCGGATCGACATCGGCGCGCAGGCTCTCGCCCAGCGCGCGTGCCAGTCCCGCCTGGTCGCGTATGCCATCGATCTTGCTCAACAAGGGCTTGATCGGCGCCCAGCCTTTCGCTTCGATGGCCGATTCATCCATCCAGGAACGGTAAAAATCGCTGACCTGGCGTGCGGATGCATCCGCCTGCGGCGCCGCCGCCAGGCCTTCGACGAGGCCGATGATGCGCTCGTTGGTCGAGTTGGCGAGGATGGCGAACGAGCCCCAGCTGCTGCGGTCGGCGGGAATCTCCGTGCTGCGCAGCCAGTCGCCATTCACGTAGTCATAGAAGTCGTCGCCGGGCGACGCCGTGGCGGCAGCGGGGACAGCGGCGCTGGTGGCCGCTTGCTGGCCATGCGCTTGAGCCGGTACATAGGCCACGGTGGCGCCGGCCAGGGCGAGGGCGATGGCAGCCTGGACTGGAGTCCGGGACCAGGAAAAACGCAAACCGTGCATGGCGATCCTTTCGATGAAAATAAGCAAAATCATAGCCTGAGAATCATACCTTTTTCGCATGCGGAACAACGGCTCGGCGGGAGATTCCGGCAGCCAGCCACAACCATCCAAATTATTTTCACTTTTTTTTCAAAAACACCCTCAAGTTCCCGCTGAACCTGCCGCTAATCTAGACAAGCGGTAATCCATTCACTAGTTACGGGTGTGCTCATGACCTCCAACGACGTTCTCTCGATGTATGAAAATATTGCAGGAATGACCAACAAAATGGTCGTCGCCGCACGTTCGAGCGACTGGGATGGCTTGGACACCCTGGAAAACCAGTGCGCCAGCGCCGCCAGCACGACCATGACGGGCAAAGTGCCTGCCCTGGCCGGCGCTTCGCGCCAGCGCAAGATTGACTTGCTCAAGCAAATCCTGGCCAACGATCGCGAAATCCGCGCCATCACGGAACCGTGGATGACGCAACTGCCGAACGCCATGCAGGGATCGCGCGCCCGCATGTAGGTCAACATTGCCGCGCCAGAAACAACAAAAGCACCTGCGGGTGCTTTTTTTACGTCTGCCGCCGTGCCGGGGAGCGCTGCATTTGCGGCGTCCGAAAAGCAAGGAGGGGGAATTTGGAAGGCGAGCCCCAGGTATCTCCTGGCGTCGCCTCGCTGCCGGTTGCATCCGGCGTTCGCGAGCACATCGTCGGCATCGCAAACCGCTTCCAGACCCAGGCGTTTATGCAACGCTACACCTGTTTGCCGCGCCACACTATCGTTGGTGACTGCGCCAGGCTGGGACTGTTTTATCGTAGAGCAAGTCCACTGAATTAATCATATCACCATCTTTAAGAAATAGGCAACACGTTAGACAGGCACTTTCTATCCTTTTTTCAATATCTTTTTTTATATCAAATCTGGGCGCGGCCTTGCAGCAGCGTTAACGCGAGAACGGCTCCGCTTCCGCCTCGGCCGCGTCCTCTTCCAGCGCTTCCGTCAGCACCGGCACATCCTTCTTCTTGCGGCTGAACGGTTTGCGCAGCAAGACCCAGTATTTCGACGGCGTGCCCGCCCCCGCCGCTTGCCTGCGCTTGCGCACGGCATACACGACGAGCGCCGTCAGCAGCAGGAAGGACAGGGTGCCGATAAGCAGCCACATCAAACCATTGCCGCCCGCTTTCTTTTCCTTGTCGGCTGCCGGCGCCGCGTGCAGGGGCTTGGGTTTGGCATGCGGCGCTTCCGCCACAGCCGGTATGGCAGCCGGTGGAGCGGTTGGTGCGGCGACGACGGGCAGCGCCAGCGCCTTTTGCAAGGCGCCGATCTTGCCCTCCAATTCGCCGAGCTTTTCATTCAGGGCCGCGTTTTTCTGGTCCAGCGCCACGCATGCTTGCGCCTGCTCCATATTGGCCTGCGGCGCGCAGGCGGCCACGGGCGCAGTGGCGCGGCGCAACGGCGCCGGGCGCAGCGCCGGGGCAGATGGCGTGGGCGCGACGGGCGGTGGCACAAACACGCGTGCCGGACGCACCAGGCCCTCGGCGCGCGCGCGCGCCGCCAGCGCGGCGGCATCGGCCGGCGGCGCGCCGGGCATCGCGCGCGGCAGTGGCAGTGGCTGTGCCAGCGGCACAGCCACTGCCACCGGAATAGCGGGCCTGACTGGCGCACTGGCGACGGCTGGCGGTGCTGGCGGTGCCGGCGTCAGCCACAAGGTGCCCAGGCGCACGACGGCGCCGCTACCATTGCCCAATAATAAATACAGATGGACGTGGCCTGCCTGGATCGCTTGCCGGGTAGCCACGCGCACATACTGCCGCCCACCCCGCTCCAGCGGGCTGATCGTCAAGGTTTGCAGGGCCGGGTCCATGCTGATGCCACCACCCCGGTACACATCGGGCGAGGCCAGGCGCACGGCCACGCCGCTGGCCTCCTCGGGCGCCAGGGCGGTCAATTCGATCTCCGCCAGCAGGGGCTGGCCCACATGGGACAGCACCGCCATCTCGCCCAGTTCGGCCGCCATGACGGGCGCCAAGGCCAGGCTGGCGGCGGCGCACGCGATCAGGGACCAACGGGGAACAATGCTGCTTTGCATGGACTGATCGCTTTGATAACAAGATAAATAAGGGGGAACTCGTCTGTCTTTAACGGCAGGAAATCGCAAAAATATAGATGGGCAATGGCAAAAATGATGCAATACAGCATCATCCTGTGTCTTTTGGACGCCTGGAGTACACTCGATCCACCTCCATCGATGAAAGGGATGCCATGAGTAGCAGAATCGAACGCGACAGTTTCGGCCCGATCGACGTACCCGCCGACCGGCTTTGGGGAGCGCAAACGCAGCGCTCGCTTGAGCACTTCCATATCTCCACGGAAAAGATGCCGCCTGAACTGATCGCCGCCCTGGCCACCGTCAAGCGCGCGGCCGCCCACGTCAACCTGGACCTGGGATTACTGGATGGCAAGAAAGCCATCGCCATCACGCAAGCAGCCGACGAAGTACTGGCAGGCAAGCATGACGCTGAATTTCCACTGGCCGTCTGGCAGACGGGCTCTGGCACGCAAAGCAATATGAACATGAACGAAGTGCTGGCCAACCGCGGTTCCGAGCTGATCGGCGGCTTGCGGGGAGAAGAGCGCTTGCTGCATCCTAACGACGACGTCAACCTGGGCCAGTCCTCGAATGACATTTTTCCGACCGCCATCCATGTGGCGGCCGCCCTGGCCGTCGCCAATACAGTCTTGCCGCCGCTACGCCAGCTGCGCGCCACGCTCGACGCAAAAGCCACGGAGTTTGCCGACATCGTCAAGATCGGCCGCACCCATTTGCAGGATGCGACGCCGCTGACCCTGGGCCAGGAATTTTCCGGCTATGTGGCGCAGCTGGACTTTGCCGAGCACATCATCGCGGCATCGTTACCGCCGCTGCTGCAACTGGCCGCCGGCGGCACGGCCGTGGGCACGGGCTTGAATACCCACCTGGAATTTGCGGACCGCATCGCCGCGGAACTGGCGCGCCTGACGGGCCAGCCGTTCGAGACAGCCAGCAACAAGTTTGCTGCCCTGGCCGCCCATGATGCACTGGTGGCTGCCCATGGCGCGCTGAAAACCCTGGCCACGGCCCTGATGAAGATCGCCAACGACGTGCGCTGGATGGCCTCCGGCCCCCGTTCCGGCCTCGGTGAAATCACCATCCCTGAAAACGAGCCGGGCAGCTCCATCATGCCGGGCAAGGTCAATCCTACCCAGTGCGAAGCACTGACCATGCTGTGCTGCCAGGTGTTTGGCAACGATGTCGCCATCACGGTGGGCGGCGCCTCGGGCAATTTCGAACTGAACGTCTTCAAGCCCCTGATCGCGCACAACTTCCTGCAAAGCGCGCGCCTGCTGGGCGACGGCATGCGCAGCTTCGACGAGCATTGCGCACACGGCATCGCGCCGAACCGTGGTCGCATCGCCGAACTGATGGAGCGCTCCCTGATGCTGGTCACGGCGCTGGCGCCCCACATCGGCTACGACAAGGCGGCGCAAATTGCCAAGCAGGCCCAGCACGAAGGCACGACATTGAAGGAAGCGGCTCTGGCCCTGGGCTTTGTGACGGAAGAGCAATTCAGTGCATGGATCGTGCCATTGGAGATGACGCGACCCAACAAAAGTTAAAGCTCAGCCTGCATTATCCCTGGCTTCATGTAAACTATGACCTTAGTTGATGCTGTCACCAAGTGTTTAAAACACATCATTGCAATAAGGGATACAATGCAAAAAGTAAGCTTTGATTTAACATCCGAGTTCGTCGAGCTGAACCAGCTGTTGAAGCTGGTGGGCTTGTGCGACAGTGGTGGCGCTGGCAAGGTCATGGTCGATAGCGGCGTGGTGAAGGTCGATGGCAAGAAGGAATTGCGCAAGACTGCCAAGATCCGCGCCGGTCAGGTCGTCAGCGTGGGCGATATCCGTATCACGGTCGTCGCTCCTGTCTGACGCCGGCATGGGGCGCGAAAGCAGCCCCATGCGTCCAGCCAGCATGCCTGCCAGCCCGGCTGCCCGGATCAAGCTGCAACATGTCGTTATTGTCATATAAATATCGATTGCAGAAGGGAAGCGCCATGGACCATCCCGAACAAGGTACGCGCAGCCAGGAACGCCTGATCGGCGACTTGCGCCAAGTGATAGAAAACGCGGAAGAATTACTGCGTAACACAGACAAATACACTAGCAGCCTGTACCAGAGCGCGCGCGCCAGGCTGGAACTGGCCCTCGTCGCGGCCATTGCCGAACTCGCCCGCTTCGAAGAAGAGCAAGTGACGCGCATGATGGACGCCACCCTGGCCGCAAATGCCCTGTACCGCGATCAGACGGGCGAAGCGCGCGTGCTGCGGGCCTTCGAGTAGGCCATTACGCTGCAAGCACCGCATGCGCCAGCCACTGGCGCAAGTGTGCCGCCAGGTCAAATGCCGGGTCCTGCTCGAATGCCACGTCGAGCGCGGCGCCAAACGTTTTTCCTTGCTGCAAGGCCAGCAAGGCCGCGTGCGCGGCCGCATCCACTACCTGCACCTGCGGCTTCCAGCGCGGCCGACATACCAGCACCCAGCTCGCCACCTGCATATCCTGCGGAAACATCCCCTGCCCCTCACCCTCCTGATGCGCCTGCCACAAGGCCGCCACTTGCCAGTTCGATGCCAGCAAGGCGCAAGCGGGATGCAAGGTAAAACGGCGCACTTCCAGCTGATCAGGATGCAAGGCGGCCAGCGACTCGGGCGCCAGCGCCTGCGCATCGGCCGCGTAATGGGCAAGGTGCAAGGCCCATTCCAGGCGCGCCATGTCCGGCAAATAGGGGAATGCGGCCACAGGCGGGAAAGCAGCGAGAAAATCGGCGAAACGGGCACCAAACTGGTTCAAATCCGCGCTATCGGATGGCATCTTCCGGCCATACGCGCGTGCCAGGCCAGCAAAGAAATCCTCGCCTACCAGCGCCAGCACGACAGGATATGCCTGACCCAGGGTGCGGCGCCAGGTGGCGCTCACATTGCCACGATACAGTGCAAAGCGCTCCTGCACCGCCGCCCCCGCGAAGGATGGCAGGGCCGCCACGGGATCAAACAGGGCCGTGGCAAAAGCTTGCTGCTGCTGCGCCAGTGTTTCGGCGGGAGCGGCAGTGGCGGCCGGCGGCGCCGCCGCTCCCTGCCATGGCGCCTGTGGTGCATGACGCGCCAGCATGGCCTGCGCCTTGTCCGCCTCACCCAACAGGATATCCAGCGGCGGCAAATGCGTATCCCATTCGACCAGGGTGGGCACGGCGCCAAAGCGCAGCAGCGCGGCCGCATACAAGTCCCAGACGGGATCGGCGACGGCGGCGCCATGGTGGTCGATCACGGCCTGCGGCGTCAGCAGATGGCCGCCCAGGTGCAGTTCGCCCACGCTGCCCGGCGCGATGGCTTGCATGGCTAGCAGGGCATCTTCGCCGTGGTTGCACTGGTTGACATACAGGTTATTGATATCGAGCAGCAGTCCACAGCCGCTGCGACGCGCCAGCTCCGCCAGGAATTGCGCCTCGCTCATGGCATCGTCGGCAAAACGCAGGTAAGTGGATACATTCTCCAGCAAGATCGGCCTTTTCAGCACATCCTGCACCCTCCCCACTCTTGCGCACAACAAATCCAGGGCGGCACCATTCAAGGCCAGCGGCAACAGATCATTGAGTTGCTGCTGCGCCACGGCGCCCCAGCACAGGTGTTCCGACACGAGGGCCGGCTCGACGCGCTCCACCACGCCGCGCACGCGCTGCAAATGGGCCTCGGAAAAGCCCCGCGCGGAACCCAGGCCAAGGCCCACGCCATGCAGGCTGAGCGGGTAATCGTGGCGCAGGGCACACAACACATGACTATCCCAGCCCGACGGCTGCAGATAATTTTCGGTATGCACTTCCAGCCAGCCCACGCGAGGCCGGCGCGCCAGGAAGTCGCGGTAGTGCGCGGCGCGCAAGCCGACGCCGGCGCCGGCAAGCGCGGGAACTGGCGGCATGGGCAGGCTGCGGACGCTTACGGTTGGGTGGCTGGCTTGGCGGCCTTGCCGGCCTTGATGGGCTTGACGGAGCCGCCCGTCTGTTCGCACGTGCCCTTGGCAACATAGGTCCATTCCGTAGGCAAGTTGTCTGCCTCCGCCTGGCCCGCGCAGGAATGCGCGCCGTCGGACGAGGCGCAATCGTTCTGCCCTGCCTTGGCCACGCCGTAGCATTTTTCCTTGTCGCCAGGGGCGGGGCCATCGTGCGCGGCAGCATGGACGGTGGTGCCGGCACAGAGGCCCGCGAGGGCGGCGGCGATGAGAGCTTGACGTTTGTTCATGGATAATCCTCTTGCATGGGTCAAAGTAATCGGTAAGTCATCGTACATCAGCGGCAAATCATGGCACGCCGCAGACTGCACGATGGACAACGCGCGCTAATGCACATCATTTTACTGAATCGGCCGCGCCATGGCGAACCATGATCAATGAGTTCATTTGACAGGTGCGGGAAAGATGGCGGTAGGAAGGCAGGAAGGCAGGCAAGAGGGCAAACAAAAATGCCCACGCGCCGCCGTCGGCGACGGTGGTGTGGGCATGGCAATGGCGAGCGCCGGACTGGCGCCGCGGGACTGCGCTCAGGCTGTCGTGTTGATGCGGTTACCGAGGTGAGCCGGCAGGCTAGGCGCGGCCTGTATCGGTGGCAGGGCTGCCAGCAAGGCTGTGGCAGTCGAGCTTTGGATATCCTGGGCTTTTTTCAGGACAGTCAAGCCGACGGCTTGCCGCGTGCCTGTCTCCGCCATCGTAGTTGATAGTTGAGCAATGCTTCCGACGTCCATACGTTTCTCCAATGAGGTTCTACCCTTGTTAACGGATGCTGCCGGCAAACCTTTAGCTTATTTTTCCAGCCTGTGCAGCAACCATGCCAGCACGTGCTCGCGTACATTCAAGTCCAGCCATTGCACGCCCTCGCGCAGGTCGGCCGGCGCCGGGCTGTCGGAGGCGACGGCGATCACATGCGGATCATGCGGATACAGGGGCGCCTGCCCCACTTCCGGGCGGAACACTTCCAGCTTGGGGATGGGGTCCGTCTTGAAACCCTCCACCAGGGTCAGGTCCGCCGGCCCCATGCGGCCCAATTGCTGCGCCAGGCTAGGCTCGGGTGCGCCGCGCAGCTCATGCACGATGGCAAAACGATACGGCGACGCCACCAGCACTTCGGCCGCACCGGCCAGGCGCAAGCGGGCGCTGTCTTTTTGCGGCGGCTCCAGCGCCAAGTCATGGTGGCTGTGCTTGACCAGGTTGACGCGCAAGCCCCGCGCCGCCAGTTCCTTCACCACAAATTCCAGCAGGGTCGTCTTGCCGCTACCGGAACGGCCGATCACCCCCAGTACCGGGTGGGTGGGCATCGCATCGTGCATGGTCACTCCTTGATTGAGAAGGAATGATTATACGCAGCCCCACCGGCGCCAGCGCCTGTCGCGAGCGCGTGCGGATTTTCCGCCACTCCCGGCATTAGCGGGAGCCAGCTTGCCACCCTACCGCCAGCACCGGCCCGCCGGCCGGGGCGCTGTCTTGCCATGCGCCGCCTGCGCATTCCTGGCCGGGCGCGCCACATGCCGCTGTGCGGCGATCACACCCGCTTCGGCCTCCGATTGCACGGGCACGGGGGCAACGGCAGCCAGCTCGCCCGCCAGCGCCAGCGGGGCGAAGTCCTGCGCCAGGAAATCATTGCCCGGGCAAATCGTCCCCATTGCAGTAACCGAGCACCAGATCGATGTCGGAATCACCCGGATGCGTTTGCCCATAGTCGTCGATGAAGCCGCCGTTATTGTTTTGCAATTGCTGCGCCACCGACAGGCCCGTATGCGACGGGTCTTGCTGCGGAGCGAAGGCCGTGCGCCGCACATGGTGCACGGGGTAAGCCACGCCCGCATGCACATTGGCATGGCTGGCCCGGCGCGCCCGCCTTCCAGGCTCAGGTAGCCGAGGATGTGGTCGAACGAGCGATTTTCCATCGTCAGCACGACGATATGATCGATACGCGCCATCTTTCCCAAGCCAGCCGCGTCAAGAACACTCTCACCAGCAGTGGTGGCAGCAATCATGGCAGCTCCCCGACCGCGCAAACGGTCGCAGCGACCCTGGTTCGAGCAGGCCAAGCCAGTTTGGTTCAGTCATAGCGGCCCGGCCCTGATGCGCAACAAGTCAATACGGCACGCGGTAGCGGTAGCCCTTGAAACTGAAGATGGCAGCCTTCGGCTGTAATTTCTCCAGCACCAGGCCCGGCGCCAGCTCCTCGCCCTCGTGGCGCAGGACCTTGTCGATCAGCAACAGACGGTCAGCCGGATTCTTTGAATAGATATAGCCGCCGATGACGATGGCGGGGATTTGCCGCTGTATCGGCTCGGGCAGGTCGCGCATGCCAGCCACCGTTTCCTCTACGGCGGGCGTGGGCGGCGCCGCAGGCGCGGGGGCCGCAACGGGCGGCGGCACGGTTTGACCGGGCATCTCCTGCTTCGGTTCCGCCACAGGCCTGGCATGGTGCACGGGTGCGGCAATGGCCGCTGGCGGCACGGAGGCCACCACAGGCGCGGGCGCAGGAGCCGCTGGCAGGGCAGCCACGGGCGCGGGCACAGCCTGGGCCAGCACGGCAGGGACGACAGGCGCAGCCGCGCCCGCCCGCCAAGGCTGCCACAGCAGCAACGCGGCAGCCACGGCAACGCCCACGCCGCCCAGCGCCAGCCAGACGGGTGCGCGCCGCGCAGCAGAGGACGCGGCGGCATCGTGCAGCTGCACTTGCGGTGCGTGAATCGAGGGCAACTCGCCCAGTTGGCGCTCGGCCTGCGATTTTTTTAGTGCTTCTAGTATGTAAGACATCTTATTTCCCCGCCACCATCGCCGTCGCAGCGGGTGCTGCCACGGCAGAAGCTGCGCTGCTCAGGCGCGGCTCCGCATTGTCACCCAGTTGCATCAGGCGTATATACGTTTTCGGACCCGCCAGGCCATCGGCCCGCAGGTTCTGGCTCTGCTGGAAAGCACGCAGCTGGCCTTGCATTTCGGCATCGAGCGGCAGGTTGGCGGCCGGTGCCGGCAAACCCCGCTGTTGCGCCAGGCGCTGCGCCAGCCAGTCCACGTCGGCGCCACGCCCCCCCAGCGGCACTTCGTCTCGCCAATTGCGCGGGGCGCGCCAGAAGGTAGTGAAACTGCCATCGCTGCGCTGCGCCAGCTGGGCCAGGGGCAGGCCTTGCTGTTTGCCATCGAGCATCAGCGTGGCGGTCTCGCCCTGCAGCCGGGTCAGCAGCGCCAGCTTTTCAACTCCTTGCCCATCGCGCAAGGCCAGCATGGCTGGACGGTCCAGCACGCGCAGTTCGGCGATGCCGCCCCGGCTGTGCAGGCAGCGCAGCCCGGCGCGCGCACCCGCCTGGCAAGCATCGCCGGCCGGCAACTGCTCGCCCCACAGGGCGGCCAGCTGGCGCAGCACGGCGTTGCGGTCCGGCACGCTGACGGGCGCGGACGCGGCCACCGCTGCGGACGCCGCCGGCACGGATGCGGCCAGGGCTGGCGCCACGGCCGCCGGGGCGGGCACGCCAGCGCGCGGCATAAACTGCCAGGCCAGCGCGGCCGTCACCACGGCGCCGGCCAGCACGCCGCCAGCCACATGTGGCCAGCGCAAGCCCCGTCCGGCCGCCGGCCTACCCTCTTCCGCAAACACTTCCTCGGCGGCACGGCGCAATATCTGGCGCGTCACCTGCGGCTGGTTTTCCACGTAGGCGCCCAGCAGCGCGCGGTCGCACAGCAGGTTGATGCGGCGCGGCACGCCGTGGCTCATGGCATGGATCTGCGCCATCAAACGTGGGGCGAACGGCGTCTGCGCCGTGCTGCCGGCCACGGCCAGGCGGTGGCGGATATAGCTGGCCGTTTCCTCGGCTGTCAGCGAACCCAGGTGATAACGGGCAATGACGCGCTGCGCCAGCTGTTCCAGCTCGGGACGGGCCAGCATGGCGCGCAATTCCGGCTGGCCGATGAGTATAATCTGCAGCAGCTTGCGCTCGCTCGTCTCCAGGTTCGTCAGCAAACGCAATTGTTCGAGCACGGCGGCGGAGAGGTTTTGCGCTTCGTCGATGATCAGCACATTGTTCTTGCCCTGCGCATGGCTGGCCAGCAGGTGCGCATTGATGGCGTCGACATAGCCTTTCACGCTGGCCACACCGGGCGCCAAGGCGATGCGGAATTCCTCGCAGATCGACAGCAACAATTCTTCGACGGACAGTTTCGGATTGAAAATGTAGGCGAGCTGGCAATTTTCCGGAATCTGCTCCATGAAACAGCGGCACACGGTAGTCTTGCCGGCGCCGATTTCTCCCGTCAGCAGCACGAAGCCGCCGCCGCTGCCCACGCCATACAGCAGGTGCGCCAGTGCTTCGCGGTGACGTTCGCTCATGAACAGGTAGCGGGGATCGGGGGCGATCGAGAACGGCGATTGCTTGAGCTGGAAATAATGCGTGTACATGGAGACCCTGCGGATGAAACAATCAAAATGCGCGGCGGCAAGCCGGTACCCTCATCGGGTGCGGGCGGGCGGCAACGGTTTGTATTTGGCGCAATACACTTTCGCCTTGCTACGGAAGTAGACGATTTTACTGCCGGGCACGGAACCACGGACAGGAAAGGCGGAATTGTCGAGTTTATTGAAACGCAGACCAGAGGCGCTGCGGATGGCCGGTTCCAGCTTTTCCGGCGTCGAATCGGCCACCACGCCCATGAAGACAAGGGGGCTGGTGTCGTCGCTGACGATCACGTCGGTAATGCTCGCGCCCCACAGGGTGGCGTCCGTGCGGAACCAGTAGGCGCCGCCTTCATGCTTGTAGGCAGGACCGAAAGCCGTCAGCAAATAGGCATAGAAGGCCTTGTTGTCGATCTGGTCGATGCACAGCACGGCATTGCCCACCACTTGCCCGAAGGTGGACGGCGGCGCCTTTTGCTGCGCCAGCACGCCGGACACGGGAACACCGAAGGCCAGCAGGGCGAACGCCGCCAGCACGGCCGGCGCACGCCACGGGCGCGTCAATGAACGGCGCACGCGCATGATCAGCGCTTGCGCTCTTCTTTCTTGACCTTCTTGGCTTCCTTCTTTTCCTTCATGCTCTTGGCCGGTTCCTTCTTGGCTTCTTTCTTGCTGTCCTGTGCCTTGCTCATCATCTACTCCATACTTGGGCGGAAATGCCTGGGCCATTATGACACTCCCCCATGAAAATGCCACCCGAAAAGCAAAACGGCCGCACAAGGCGGCCGTTCCAGTCACGCGCGCATCTCAGCCTAGTGCAGGCACAGGCGGCGGCGCGTCTTCTCGATCAACGCCGCATCGTAGGGATACAGGTTCTCGATAAAGAACAATTCCGTTTCCGCCTCGTCTTCCAGGCACATTTCGATCATGACCGGGCCATCGCTTTCGCGGCCCAGGAAATCCTTCGGCCAGCGGTTCTTGCGGTGCGTGCGCATCATTTCCATGCCCAGCGCGGCCAGCGGCGCCGACACGCCGGCGGCCAGCGCCTCTTGCTGCCAGTCGTCCCAGTACTCGCTCTTTGCTGCCTTGTCGTTCATCATGCTCTTCCAACTCAGGTGTAAAAGGCGGACTTTACTCTTCATGGCGCGCCTTGCCAAGCATGCATACAAGCAATAGCGCAAAACCAGACATAGACCACTCGGTAAAAATTGGCATTGTACAAGGCCAATTTCAATACCATTCACGATACATAAAAAATCCTTTATTAACAGCAACTTGCAATCGCCTCCTCGGGTACGGTGCGGCATCGCGCAAGGCATTTATTAATACCACTTAAATACCTGTTGACAAGCCATCGAGGCGACAATATAGTGCCTTCAGCTTTTTCTCCGCCCGACAAATAAAAAAACGAGACAGGCGCAATCAACCACATGCGGGGCTGCACAACATGATCGAATACATAATCGGCGTCGACGGCGGGGGCAGCGGCACCCGCGTACGCCTGGCGCGCCTTGATAACCAGGAACTGGCACAGGGACAAAGCGGCCCATCCGGCCTGGGACTGGGCATCGAACGGGCCTGGACGTCCGTGGCGCATGCCGTCACGCTGGCCTTCCGCGCCGCCGGCCTGGAACAGCCGTCCCTGCAGCGCATGGCTATCGGCCTCGGTCTGGCCGGCGTGCACAACAAACAGTGGGCTGCCAGCTTTGTCGAACACAATCCCGGCTATGCCGCCGTCGCACTGGAATCGGATGCCCTGACCACCTTACTGGGCGCCCACGCGGGCCAGCCGGGCGTCATCGTTGCCATCGGCACCGGCAGCGTGGGCGAAGTGCTGCACGCCGATGGCAGCCGTCACGAAGTGGGCGGCTGGGGTTTTCCTTCCGGCGACGAAGCAGGTGGCGCCTGGATCGGCATGCGCGCCGTCAACCACGCGCAGCAGGTGGTCGATGGGCGCGTACCCGGCAGCACCTTCGCCACGGCCATCATCGACGCCTGCGGTGGCCAGCGCGACGCCATGCAGGTGTGGCTGGCCGCCGCCAGCCAGACCACTTTCGCGCAACTGGCGCGGCTGGTACTCGAACACGCGGCCAGCAATGCCGTGGCACATGGCATCCTGAACGAAGCGGGCCGGCAGATCGCCCTCATCGCCAGGGCGCTGGACCCGGCCGGCACCTTGCCCGTGGCCCTGTGCGGCGGCCTGGCGGCGCCCTTGTCAAGCTACCTGCCGGCGGCACTGTTGCAACTGGTCGTGCCGGCACAGGGCGACTCGGCCGCAGGCGGCCTGCGCCTGATACGCAAGCACTTGCAGGAGCAATGACCATGCTGGCCAAACTGTCCGCCTTCAAACCCAATCCCGCCAGCGACACGCCGCTCTACATGCAGCTGGCGAACATGCTGTCGGACGGTATCGCCAGCGGCGACTGGCGCGCCAACCAGGCCTTGCCCTCGGAGCGCGTGCTGTCGGAGATCCTGGAAATCTCGCGCGTGACGGCGCGCAAGGCCATCGACATGCTGTGCGACCGGGGCATGCTGACGCGCAAGCGCGGCTCGGGCACCTACATCACGCCCAAGCTGGAACAGCCGCTGTCGCGCCTGACGAGCTTTTCGGAAGAATTGCGCCAGCGGGGCTTTACGGCCGGTTCGCGCTGGCTGCAGCGCGATATCGGCGCGGCCGCGCCGCTGGAACTGCTGTCGCTGGGCCTGTCGCCGCACATGCCGGTGGCGCGTTTGCGCCGCCTGCGCACGGCCGATGAAGTGGTGATGGCGATCGAAACGACCACCATCCCCGCGCTGTACATGCCGGACCCGCAACAGGTGACCGATTCGCTGTACGGCTACCTGGAGTCGCGCGGCACCATCCCGATGCGCGCGCTGCAGCATATCCGCGCCGTCAACGCCACGGCGGAACAGGCCAAGCTGGCCAATATCAAGACGGGTGAAGCCATGCTGCACATCACCCGTGTCAGTTATCTCGACAACGGCGCAGCGGTGGAACTGACCCACTCGTATTGCCGCAGTGATTATTATGAATTCGTAGCGGAGTCGCGCAGATGAGCAGCACTATCAAAGGCAATATCCTTACCCCCGGCGGCTGGATCCACGGCGCCATCGCCTTCGGCGAGCGCGTCGACAGCATCACGGGCGATTCCCTCCACCCGTCGAGCAATAGCGATGATTACATCCTGCCCGGCTTCATCGACCTGCATGTGCATGGCGGCGCCGGCAAGGACATCATGGAAGGCGGCGAAGCCGTCTACACCATCGCCGCCATCCATGCGCGCCACGGCACCACCAGCCTGCTGGCCACCACCATGACGGCGCCACCGGAAGATATCGACATGGCCTTGACGGCCATCGGCATCGCAGCCAACAACCGCCGCCCGAACACGGCGCGCGTGCTGGGCGCCCACCTGGAGGGCCCATACATCAATTCGGGCAAGCTCGGGGCGCAGCCCAACTACGCGCGCGCCGCCACGCTGGCCGAAATCGAACGCCTGCAAACCCTGGCCAAACTGCGCGTCATCACCGTGGCGCCGGAAATCGCCGGTCACCTGGACCTGGTGCGCGCCCTGGCTGACGCCGGCGTGCGCGTGCAGATCGGCCACACGCTCGGTTCCTATGAAGATGGCGTGGCAGCGCTGGAGCATGGCGCCATGGGCTTCACGCACCTGTTCAACGCCATGAGCGGCCTGCATCACCGCGAGCCGGGCATGGTCGGCGCCGCCCTGGCGCACGCCGAATACGCCGAACTGATCCCCGACCTGCTGCACGTGCATCCGGGCGCCATCAAGGTGGCCCTGCGCGCCATTCCGCGCCTGTACTGCGTCACCGATTCGACCGCCGCCACCGGCATGCCGGACGGCGAATATATGCTGGGCCGACACGCCGTGCAGAAATGCATGGGCGGCGTGCGCCTGCCCGACGGCACCCTGGCGGGCAGCACCCTGACCCTGGACCAGGCGCTGCGCAATCTGGTGGGACTGGGACTGGACCTGGCCGACGCGTCCAAGCGCGTGTCGACCAACGCCGCCGATTACCTGGGCCTGGAAGAACGCGGCCGGCTGGCCCCCGGCACTTACGCCGATCTGGTGGTACTCGATCGCGATCTCAAACTCAAAGCTGTGTATATAGAAGGAGAAATCTGTGACCTCAATGATGCTTAAAGAAGCCATTTCCGCCGCCGAATGCGTCGCCCTGCAACTGGACAGCGACACGGAACGCTACGCGGAACTGGGCCGCAAATTGAGGAGCACCTCGTTCTCGACCGCGCTGACCATCGCGCGCGGCAGCTCGGACCACGCCTGCAACTACGTCGCCTACCTGATCATGGCACGCCTGGGCCGTGTCGTCGCGTCGCTGCCGATGTCGCTGGTCACCCTGAACAAGTCGCCGCTGGTGACGCGTGATACCTTGGCCATTTCGATCTCGCAATCGGGCCAGAGTCCCGACGTGGTCGAGCCGATCCGCTACTTCCGCGACGGCGGCGCCACCACCGTGGCCCTCGTCAACGATATCGAGTCGCCGCTGGCGCACGCCGCCGAGTGGGCCATGCCCCTGCGCGCGGGCAAGGAACAAAGCGTCGCCGCGACGAAAAGCTTCATCACCAGCCTGGTCGCCGGCGCGCGCATGGTGGCACAGTGGCAGAACGACCCCGAGCTGCAGGCAGGCCTGGAAGCGCTGCCCGAAGCGCTGCTTGAAGCGACCCGCGTGGACTGGTCGCCCGCCATCGACGTGCTGGCCCCGGCCCGCAACATCATGGTCGTGGGGCGCGGCATCAGCTTCCCCGTGGCGCTGGAAGCCGCACTGAAATTCAAGGAAACATCGGCCCTGCAGGCGGAAGCCTTCAGCGGCGCAGAAATCAAGCATGGCCCGATGGCCCTGATCGAAGACGGCTACCCACTGCTGATTTTTGCCACGCGCGGCCCGACCCAGGCCGGCCTGCTGCAATTGGCCACGGAAATGCGCGGCCGCGGCGCCAAGGTCTTGCTGGCGGCCCCCGCCGACGTGGCCGAACGCGACCTGACCCTGCCCGTGGCCGCCACGCCGGATCTCGATCCGATCGTCGCCATCCAGTCCTTCTACGTGATGGCGGCCAAGTTGTCGGCGGCGCGCGGCATGGACCCGGATGCGCCGCGCCACCTGAGCAAGGTCACCAAGACCAACTAAGCAGTATGTAAGCAGTATCCGGCAGCTGCGCCCCCGGCACGGGGCGCGGCTGCCGGCAGCAGTACCCGAATATAAGAGACGGCAAGGGCATGTACCCGCGCCGCGGACTCATGGACATTGGAGCGCCACGCTCCAGGATAAAAATGACGATCAAGAGACTGTTGGCAGTGTTTGCCTGCGCGGGCCTGCTCGCGCCACAGGCATGGGCTGCCGAGAAAATCGAATTCTGGACCTTCAGCATGAAGCCCAAGTTCACGCCGTATTTCAATGCGGTGGTGGCGCGCTATGAGGCGCAGAATCCCGATGTCAAGATCGAATGGATCGACTTCCCGTGGGACGTCATCCAGACCAAGCTGGTCACGCGCATCGTGGCCGGCACGCCGCCCGCGCTGGTCAGCCTGAACGTGCCCTGGGCCGACGAATATGCGCGCGACGGCTTGCTCACGCCCGTCGATGGCCTGATCGCGGAGGCGCGCGCCAGCTACATTCCCAGCGCCCTGGACGACTTGCGCTTCAAGGGCCGCACTTACGGCTTCCCCATGTACAGCAATGTCGCGGTGATCGCCTTCAATACCGCCATTTTCAAGCAAGCGGGCCTCACGCGCGGCCCCGCCAGCCTCGACGAACAGCTGGCGTTCGCGCGCCAGATCGCGCAACGCACGGGCAAGGCCGGCATTGCCCCTGCCCTGTCGAAGATCGACGGCCTGTTCATGCAGCAGGGCCTGGCCGTCATTACCGACAACCGCGCCGTCTTCAATTCGCCGCAGCACGTGGCGCTGGTGCAGAAACTGGCCGACACGTACAAAGTCGGCGGCCTGCTGAAAGAGAGCCTGTTCGCCGAAGATAACTTCCCGGCCGTGATCGACGCCTACAAGGGCGGCCGCCTGGGCATGCTGCTGGCGCCGCCGACGGCCATGCAGCGCATCCGCGGCGATGCGAAAGACATCTACGCCATCACCGACGTGGCGCCAGCGCCGCTGGGCCCCACCGGCATTGCCGACGGCGGCTGGCTGGTGCACTTCGCGATTCCGAAAGGCGTACCGGCGCGCCTGCTGCCCTCGGTGGGCAAGTTCGCCCGCTTCCTGACGAACGACGACAACCAGCTGGCCTTCGCGCGCCAGGCCAGCGTCTTCCCCACCACCGTCAAGGCGGCGGCCGACCCGTTTTTCCTCGCCACGCCGAAGAACGCAGGCGCCGCCGAGAAGGCGGTGACCGCTGGCGCCCTGTCGATGGGCCACTCGCGCACCCTGTACGTGGCCGGCATCGACGACTACGACGAACTGCGCCGCTCGCTGGTGAAAGCCGTCGAGGCGGGCGTGACGGGCAAGCAGGATGTCAAGCAGGCGCTGGACCAGGCCGTCGCCATCTGGAACCGCAAGCTGGCCACCCTGCCGCGCCACTGAGGACACCATGAAACTCGCCCATCGCCACACCCTGCAAGCCTGGCTATTCCTCGCCCCGGCACTGCTGCTGCTGGCCGCCTTTTCCTTCTGGCCCGTCGGCTACGGCTCCGTGCTGGCGTTCACCGATTACAGCCTGATACGCGAAACGCGCTTCGTCGGCCTCGATAACTTCCGCTACATCTTCAACAACGAGATGTTCGTCTCTGGCCTGAAAAACTCGCTGCTGTTCCTGCTGATGGTGCCCTTCGTGCAGGTAGGCGCCATCGTGCTGGCCGTGCTGGTGAACAACCGCCTGCCCGGCATCCGTTTGTTCCGCGCCGCCTTCTACGTGCCCGTGGTGACCACCGTTTCCGTGGTCGGCATCATGTGGGGCTTCATGTTCCACGAACAGGGCGCGCTCAATTACGTGATGATGACCCTGAAACTCGTGAACGCCCCCGTGGGCTGGCTGACGAACGACAGCCTGGCCCTGTTTGCCGTCATGTTCGTGACCCTGTGGCGCGGCCTGGGCTGGTACATGGTGATGTACCTGGCGGCGCTGCAAGCTATCCCGTCGGACATGCAGGAAGCGGCCATGCTCGATGGCGCGAACCGCTGGCAGCGCTTCTGGAAGATCACCGTACCGATGCTGCGCCCGACCATCATGCTGTGCTCCATCCTGTCCGTGCTGGCGGCCCTGAAAGCCTACCAGGAAGTCGACGTGCTGACCCAGGGCGGGCCGATGAATTCCACCTTCACGGCGCTGTACTACGCCTACGACCAGGGCCTCAAACACTTGAAACTGCCGCGCGCACTGGCCGCCAGTTTCGTCGTCTCGCTGTTCTGCATAGCCATCGCCCTGCTTTGCCTGCGCTATTTGAAACCCAAGCACCGCTGACAGGCAATGACCATGACAACCCGTTCCCGCCCCCTGAAAACGCGCCTGCAAATGCTGGGCCACTATGCCGTGCTGTGCGCGATCGCCGTCGTCTGCGTCTTCCCGTTCTGGTGGACCCTGGTGACAGCCATATCCACGGAGGGCAATATCTTCGCCTTCCCGCCCACCTTCTGGCCAAAGGCGCCGTCCTTCGACAACTTCATCGAAGTGTTCCAGGCCATCCCCATCTGGTCGTTTTTCAAGAACTCGGTGCTGATCGCCGTATTCACCGTGTTCTGGAAACTGCTGCTGTGCTCTTTGGCCGCGTATCCGCTGGCGCGCCTGAAATTTCGTGGCCGCAAGCTGGTGTTCGGCCTGATCCTTGCCACCCTGGTGCTGCCGTCGGAAGTCAATTTCCTCGTCAACTTCATCACTATCACGCAAATGAGCCTGGTCGACACCTACACGGGCGTGATCCTGCCCAACGTGGTGACGGCCGTGGCCATTTTGCTGCTCAAGCAAGCGTTCGAGGAAGTGCCGCAAGACCTGATCGACGCGGCGCGGGTCGATGGCGCCAGCGAGTGGGTGATCTTCAGCCGCATCATGCTGCCCCTGATTACGCCATGGCTGGCCACCGTCGGCATCCTGACGGCCGTCGAATCGTGGAATGAATATATCTGGCCCTCCATCGTCATGAGCAAGCCCGATGAATTCCCCCTCTCGGTGGGCGTGCTGTATTTGCGCGGCACCTTCGGCAGCAGCACCCGCGTGATCGCCGCCGGCACCCTGATCACCATCGTGCCGACCCTGCTCGCCTTTCTGTTTACCCAGCGCTTCTTCATGCGCGGCATGGACGGCGCGGTCAAATGAGCGCCACCATCGCCACCGACCTGCGCCGCCTCGCCGGGCAGTTGCTGATGACGGGCATGCCCGGTACCGAACTCGATGCGGCAGGCGCGCAATGGCTGCAGGCCAACGGCGTGCGCGCCGTGTGTCTGCGCGCGGCCAATCTGCGCGATGCGGCGCAGCTGGCCCGCTTGAGCACGGACTTGCGGCGCGCCCTGGGTCCGCAGGTCCTGATCGCCATCGACCCGGCCGGCATCCCCCCGGCATACCCGGCCTGGCTGCCGCAGCCACCGGGCGCCATGGACCTGTGCGCCCATGGTGACGCGGAGCAGGCCAACGGCACGGGCGCGGCGACGGCGCGCGGCTTGCGCGCACTGGGTATCAACTGGCTGCTGGCCCCCATGATCAATCTCGTCACCGGTGCCGGACAGGCGCCTGGCGCGGCGCAGGCCTTTGGGGGAGATCCGGAACAAGCCGCCGCCATGGCGCAAGCCTGGACGGCGGGTTGCCAGGCCGAGGGCGTGGCGTGCTGCGCGCGGCTGTACCTGCCGCAGCACGGCGCCGGCGGCCAGTTCCCCAGCGTCGGCAAGACCCGCTCTCAACTGGAAGAACACGATTTCGTGCCGTTTCGCCAGGCCGCCACGCAGACGGCCTCGATGATGAGTGCGCACGTGGTGTATCCGGCCCTCGACGCACACCAGCCCGCCAGCCTGTCGCACGCGGTGATGCATGGCTTGCTGCGCCAGCAGTGGGGCTACGGCGGCGTGCTGCTCACGCCCGGCATCGACGCGCAGGGCGGGCATGTCGGCGCGCGCGCCCTGGCCGCCGGCGCCGACATGGCCCTGCTGGCCGATGCCACGCAGCTGCCGGCCGCACTGGACGACGTCAGCGCCGCGCTGGCGTCGGGCGCCTTGCCGCTGCAGGCCGTGGGAACGCGGCTGCAGCGCCTGGCGGCCATGGCCGCACGCTACCCGGCCGGCGCCGGCGTGTACGCGCAGGAGGCGGCTGACCGCATCATCATGGCAGAGGCCAGGCGGCGCTGCCAGTGACCGCCGCCTTCGCACCGAACGCAATACCCGACTTTCAAGACGACCCGAGGAAGCATCCATGAACGAGAAAAGCATCAGCAGCAACAGTAGCAAGGGCGGCGTCCGCAGCCCGATTTCCTGGGTGCCCACCTTGTACTTCGCCCAGGGCTTGCCGTTCTACGCCGTGGCCCTGGTGGCCGGCCTGATGTTCAAGAGCATGGGCGTGCCGAACGACCAGATCGCCCGCTGGACGGGCCTGATCGGCTTTGCCTGGGTCTTCAAGTCGCTGTGGAGCCCTTTCCTGGAGCTGGCATCGAGCAAGAAGACGATGGTGGTGCTGTTCCAGTTCCTTGGCGGCCTGAGCCTGGGCCTGATCGCACTGGCGCTGCAAACGCCGCTGTGGTTTGCCGCCTGCATCGCCGTGCTGTTCGTCGCCGCGCTGGCGTCGTCCACGCACGACATCGTCTGCGACGGCCTGTATATCGCCAGCCTGTCGGACAAGCAGCAGGCGGCCTACGCGGGCTGGCAAGGCGCCTTTTTCAACGCCGGCAAATTCATCTCGCTGGGCGGCCTGGTGATCCTGGCCGGCTACCTGGAGAAAAAAATCGGCATCAAGCCCGCCTGGTCGGTCATCTTCCTGATCATCGGCGCCATGATGCTGTCGCTGGCCACGTATCACCTGTGGGCCCTGCCGCAGGTGCGCAACTCGGCCGTGGCCGACAAGAGCGTGGCCGGCATCAGCCGCACCTTGTGGGACGTGCTGGTGGACTTCCTGAAAAAGCCCGGCATCTGGGGCATGATAGCCTTCATCATCCTGTTTCGCGCCGGCGAGGCGCAAGTGCAGACCATCGGCCCTCTGTTCCTGCGCGAAGCGCGCGAACTGGGCGGCCTGGGCCTGTCGACGACGGAAGTGGGCGCCGTATACGGCACGGCCGGCACGGTCGCCTTTTTGCTGGGCAGCATAGGCGGCGGCTACTTCACTTCGTGGCTGGGCCTGAAACGCGCCATGTTCTTCCTGATCCTGGCCATGAACTTGCCGAACCTGGTGTTCTATTACCTGAGCCACAGCATGCCCACCGACCTGACCCTGATCACGGCCGCGCTCAGCGTGGAAATGTTCGGCTATGGCTTCGGCTTCGTCGGCCTGATCCTGTTCATGATGCAGGTGGTTTCCGTCGGCAAATACCAGACGGCCCACTATGCGTTCGCCACAGGGGTGATGCAGCTGGGTTTCGTGCTGTTCAAGATGATCAGCGGCGACATCCAGACGGCGCTCGGCTACAAGACCTTTTTCCTGTGGGTGCTGGTGTCGGCCCTGCCCGTCCTGATCCTGTCGCGCTTCATGCGCATCGGCGCCAAGGCCGATGCCGGCAAACCCGACCTGAACAAGGCCGATTCCCCCCAGGCGCCAGCCAGCGCCAACTAGGACAGAACCACCACATGGCACATATCGTCTTAAAGAATATCGTCAAGCTGTACGACGACAAGCATCCCGTCATCCACGGTATCGACCTCGCTATCGGCGACGGCGAATTCATCGTCTTCGTGGGGCCTTCAGGTTGCGGCAAATCAACCCTGCTGCGCATGATCGCCGGGCTGGAAGACATCACGGACGGCGAGCTGCACATCGACGGCCGGCTGGCCAACGATATCGCGCCGGCCGAGCGGGGCCTGGCCATGGTCTTCCAGAGCTACGCCCTGTATCCGCACATGACGGTGTTCGAGAACATGGCTTTCGCCCTCTCCCTGGCCGGACATAAAAAGGCCGAGGTGCGCGCCGCCGTCGAGCGCGCGGCCGAGATCCTGCAGATCACGCCTTTGCTCAAGCGCAAACCGAAGGACTTGTCGGGCGGCCAGCGCCAGCGCGTGGCCATCGGCCGCGCCATCGTGCGCAAGCCCAAGGTATTCCTGTTCGACGAACCGCTGTCGAACCTCGACGCCTCGCTGCGCGTGCAGATGCGCGTGGAAATTTCACGCCTGCACCAGGAACTGAAGACCACCATGATCTACGTCACGCACGACCAGGTCGAGGCCATGACCTTGGGCGAGCGCATCGTGGTGTTCAACGGCGGGCGCATCGAGCAGGTGGGCAGTCCGCACGAGCTGTACAACCATCCCGGCAACCTGTTCGTGGCCGGCTTCCTGGGCGCGCCCAAGATGAACTTTATCGCCTGCGAGGCCGTCGCGGCGAGCCCCGGCACGGTGGCCGTGCGCCTGCCTGGCGGCGCCGTGGTCGAGGTCGAGGCGCACGGCGACGCCGTGGCGCCGGGCCAGCAGCTGACCCTGGGCGTGCGCGCCGAGCATGTCAGCCTGCGCGAGCATGACGATGCGGACAGCCATGCGGGAAACAACGTGCTCGACGCGGCCGTCAGCCATGTCGAATACCTGGGCGACGTGGCCATCGTTTACGCCAGCATGCCGGGCGTGGCGGAGATGCTCGCCGTCAAGCTGCCGGCCGAGGATGGCTTGCGCCGGGCGGGCGACGCCATGCGCCTGCATCTGCCGCCGCAGCGCTGCCTGCTGTTCGATGCCGCAGGGCAAGCACTGGCGCGCACGTTTGCCGCACCCGCTCAGCCGTTTATGTGACAATAGCCGCTGTTTATCATGCTGCCGCCCTTGGACTTATACGGGCGGAATGGCAGAATGTGTGTTTTTTAAGATTCCCTGCCCCTTTGCGATGCCGCTGCGCGATGCTGCGGCAGCCAGTGCCGGTGCGTATTTTTGTTATTGATTGAAGGATTGACCATGTCCCAATTCCGTCTTGCCCGTCTCAGCCTGATCCTGGCCGCCATCGGCCTGAACGTCCTGCCAGCCCTGTCGCACGCGCAGGATGCCAAGCCAGCCGCTGCCGCCGGTGCGCCCGCCGCCGCCCCGGCCGACACGGTGCGTCCTGAAGTGTTCAAACTGCTCGATCCAACCGCAGTGAAGACCTCGATGGACGCAAAAAACTACGCCGACGTGCAAAGCCGCATCGACCAGGTAGCGGCCATTCCCGCCCTGACGCCCTACGAATTGTTCGTACTGAACCGCCTGCGCGTGGCGCTGGCGTCGACCACCAACAATGCGGCTATGGCCATGACGGCGCTGGAAGCAGTGATCGAATCGGGCAAGCTGGACAAGAAAGCCCAGGGCGACTTCATCCAGGCACTGGCCAACTACCACTACAACGCCAAGGATTACCCGAACGCCATCAAATGGTTCACCCGTTACCAGACGGAAACAGGCGACGTGAGCAGCGTGCGTCCCTACATCATCCGCGCCTATTACTTCAGCAACGATTTCGCGCGCGCGAAACAGGAACTGATGGCCGACCTGACGGCCAAGCAGCAAGCAGGCAAGACGCCGACCCTTGAGGAACTGCAATTGCTGGCCAATACGGGCTCGAAAAGCAAGGATCCGGCCACCTACCTGGTCGCCATGGAAAACCTCGTGCGCTACTACCCGTCGGACGACTACTGGACCGACCTGCTGGGCCGTCTGCAGGGCAAGGCCGGCTATTCGGACCGCTTCGCGCTGGACGTGCTGCGCCTGCAATTCAAGGCCGTAGGCACCATGCCGCCACAAGATTACAGCGACATGGCTGAAATCGCCTTGCAGAACGCCTTCCCGACGGAAGCGAAAAAAGTCCTCGACGCGGGCTTTGCAAAGGGCGTGCTGGGCACGGGTGCGAATGCCGCCAAGCACAAAAAACTGCGCGACCAGGCCGCCAAGGCCGCTGCCGACGATGCGAAAAACATCGCCAGCGGCGAAGCCCCGGCCATGAAGAGCAAGGATGGCACGGGCTTGATCAACCTGGGCTACGCTTTCGTGACGATGGACCAGTTCGACAAAGGTATCGACCTGATCCAGAAGGGCATCGCCAAGGGCGGCCTGAAGCGTGCTGAAGACGCCAAACTGCGCCTCGGCTATTCCTACGCCATGGCGGGCAAGAAAGACGACGCCATCAAGGTCCTGGAAACGGTCAAGGGCGGCGACGGCGTGGGCGACCTGGCCCGCTACTGGATCCTGTGGCTGAACCGTCCTGCCACGGCAGCGGCGGCGCCGGCAGCAGCGGCACAGTAATTCCTCCCCCTCAAGCATGCGCAAAGCGGTTCCCGGCTCAGGCCGGGGCTGCTTTTTTTTCGACCTTGCCTCCGTCCAGCGAACGGTGGGCATCGCTGCCCTGTCGACGCGGCGCAGCTTGATGTGGCGTGTCAGACCTTGATGTAGATCTTGCGCTTGTCCATGCCGCAGGCAATCAGCCAGCACAGCAGCATGAAGCTGATGGCAAACAGCAGCGAGCCTAGCCGCGCCGGCGCCCAGCCCGTAAACCACTGCTGGTACACCCACTGGTAGAGCTTACCGCCGCCGATGCGCACGGTAAATGCGATGATCACCAGCACTTCCGACAGCAGGTAGATGAATAGCGTGTTCTTGCCGAAGACTTCAAAGAAATAGGTCCAGCCCCTCATTTGACGCACGTCAATGATGAACATCAGCAGCGCCAGCAGCAGCAAATCCAGGCCGATGCCCAGCATCACATAAGAGCTGGTCCACAGTTTCTTGTTGATCGGAAACACCTCATTCCAGCACAGGGCCACGGCCATGCAAATGACGCCGGCCAGCAGCAGTTGAACCAGGCGGGAGCGCAGCTGCGTCGGCGCCGTCTGGCGCAGCAAGCTGCCCGCCAGGTAGCCGGCAATCACGTTGACAATGGAGGGCAAGGTGCCGAGGATACCTTCCGGATCGAAGGCGATGCCTTCGCCGTGGTACAGGTGGCTGTCGCCCAGCAAGATCAGATCCAGCTTGGCCGGCGCGTTGCCGTGCAAGCTGTAGTCGCCAAAGCATGCCAGGATGACCCAGTAGCCCAGCAAGGCGCAGGCGCTAAAGACCAGCGCGCCCCGTGTCTTCCAGTAATGCAGGATCAGGGCGGCGGCCAGGTAGCACACGGCGATGCGCTGCAGCACGCCGGGAATGCGCGTGTGAGACAGCGGCGACCAGGCGAACTGGCCCGCGTCGTCGATCTTGAAGAAGGGGAACCAATACAGCAGGAAGCCCAATAAAAAGATCAGCGCACTACGCTTGCATAGCTTGGCCAGCACGGCGCCATGCCCCAGGTGCTCATATTTCCCCAGCGCAAAGGCCAGCGCATTGCCGACGACAAACAAAAAGCTGGGGAAGACCAGGTCCGTGAGGGTGAATCCATGCCACTCGGCATGCAGGAACGGCGCATACACGCTGCCCCAGTCGCCGGGCGTATTGACGACGATCATCAGGGCCACGGTCAGGCCGCGCAGGACGTCGAGGGCGAGGTAGCGTTGAGATGCAATAGTCATGATCAAACAATTCCAAATGAGAAAAACCGCCTTCCTGCTTGCGGCAAGGAGGCGGCAGAAAACCTTACGCCGCCGGCTACCAACTTAGCGGGCGCAAGTCATGCTGGCGACCGGCGGGGACAGCCCTGGCGTAAAAAAGACAGAAACGGCCCTGCCGGTGAGCGCAAAAAAAAAAGCAAGCCCCTGAAGCAGGAACTTGCTTGAAAGACCGAGGAAGACCTGGCCTGATGCGGGCGCATCAGGCCTGATCGTCTTGCTTACAGCTTGCCGCGCAAGCCCAGGTAGAAGGTACGGCCATTGCTGTAGAACGCGCGTGGCTGATCGCGGTTTTCAGCGTACATCTTGATGGTCGTGTTCGTCAGGTTAAGCGCATCGAACGTGACCGTGAAGTGTTCGTTGATCTTGTAATTGAGCGAACCGGCCAGGCCGCCCGCACCTTCGACGTGCTGGCTGGCGCCACGGTCCACACCCGCCTTGTAGGACGAACGGTAGTTGTAGGCCAGGCGTGCGCTGAGGGCATTGGCTTCGTAGAAGGCCGTCAGGTTGTACGTGTTGCGCGATGCATTGACCAGCTCGTCACCATTGTCGAGCTTGCCGTCGGCATAGGTGTAGTTGGCCAGGATGCCGAAATCGCCGAACAGCGGTTGCTGATAGCTCAATTCCACGCCCTTGTTCTTGCCGCTGGTGTTGAAGGGCGACGTGATCAGGTACACGGCATTGGCATTGCGCTTGCTGTTGAAGTAAGTGGCGCTGGTGGTACCGTTCGACACGACCGATTTCAAGTCCATGTAGAACAGGCCCGCCGAAACGGCCGACCTCGGCGCGAAATACCATTCGGCGCTGACTTCGGCGTTATCCGACTTGACCGGGTTCAGCTTCACGTTGCCGCCTGCACCGCTCAATGCATCGTCGTTCAGCGACACGGAGCCGCCCAGCGCGCTGTAGTCAGGACGGGCGATGGTGCGTGCGATGGCCGCGCGGACCACTACGTCATTGCGCACATCGAATTTGATGTTGGCGCTAGGCAGGAAGTCATTGTAGCTGCGCTCGTACAGGTGCTGCGAGTACGGACCCCAGTCGGAACCGGTGATCGGGCCGCCGGCCTGGTTGACCAGCGTCGACTGCTCGGTGTGCACGGCGCGCAGGCCGAAGTTACCGCTCCAGTTGTCGCCCGTCAGGTTGGCCATGGCATAGACTGCCGAGGTTTTTTCCTGCAGCTTGAATTCGTCCGTCCAGTTGTGGCGACGCACGTAGTCGAACAGGCGGTTGCCGTTGGCCGCGCCCCAGGCGCCCAGTGCCGCGCCGTCGTACTTGAAGTAGTTGCTCGACAGGTTGCCGCCCAGGTTGCTGGCGAAGTCGCTCGGGTACATCGTGCCATTCCAGACGGGGCCCGGATTGGAGAAGCCCAGTGCGCCCGGACGGGTTTCAAACGGATGCTCGGCAGCGCGCTTGTGGTCGGTCAGACGGCCGCCGAACTTGATCGAGTCCCAGATGCCCGAGGACAGGCGCAGTTCGGCGTCGATCTGGGCATATTTTTCCTGGTCGACGGAACGCGATTCGCCACCGCCCGCCCATGCCGTCGAACCTGGCTTGGTGGTGGTGCCACCTGGATAGGACACGTTGGCCGGGCTCATGCCGTTCAACTGGTACACCATGCCGCCATCGACGTTATTCTGGTAGTACACATCGTCGCGGTCATAGCCCACGCCGTGGGTTTTGCCCAGCTTGCCGCTCAGGGTCAGGTCCTTGGTGGCGCGGTACTTGAAGTTGAAATCGAGGTAGTACGATTCGCCGCCTGCGTCAGGACGGTAGATATTGTCGACCTCGCCCGAGTTGGTGGCAAACGTGGCAGCCGTCAGGGTACCGCTCTTGACCGTGTAGTTGGTCGGTACCTGGTTGGCGCTGTTGATCGAGTTCGCCGGTGCGGCCAGCCAGTTGGTATTTTGATGTGGCGCCTTCAGCTGCGAATAGAAGCCGTTCACATCCAGGGTCAAGTCCTTGTTCGGCTTGAGTTCGATGTCGAACGCGCCGCCTTCGCGGGTTTTCTTTTGTTCGAACAGGCTCGCGCCGATAAAGGTCGGCACTTTCACGCCAGCCAGTTCAGGATGGGCCAGCGCTGCGGCACTGTTGGCCAGGATCGGTGTGTAGCCGAGGATTTCCTGGCCATCGCGACGCACGGTCGATTTTTGCGAGAAACCCTGCACCATGATGCCCAGGGTGTTCGTGTCGTTTTTCCAGTTCACCAGGCCGGAGAACTGCGGATCGGTCTTGCCCGCCAAGTCATTATGGAAGGCCTGGATCGAACCCTCGGCCGTGATCTGATTCTTGAATTCCAGCGGACGGCGGGTAATCACGTCGATCACACCCGAGACGCCGCCTTCGGGCAGGTCGGCCGTGGCGCTCTTGTGCACGACGACGGAACTTACCAGCTCCGATGGCAGCAAGGAAAAGCTGCTGCTGCGGCCGACGTTGCCGCCGAACTGGTTCAAGACGAACCAGTCGCCGGTGCTGATGGCGTGGCCATTGAACAGGGTTTGCTGGAAACTCGGGCTGGTGCCGCGCAGGCTGACGCGGTCGTTTTCGCCGAAGCCGCCTTCGCCACCGGCAGACGATTGGGTATTCACACCTGGCAGGCGCTGGATCGCGTCAGCCACGTTACGGTCTGGCATCTTGCCGATATCTTCGGCGGTGACCACTTCCACCACGGAATCCGCATTACGTTTTTGCTTCAGCGATTTTTCCAGCGAAGCACGCACGCCGGTCACCGTCACTACGGTGGGTACGTCGTCGGCGGGTGCTTCCTGCGCCTGCGCCGAAAAGGCCAGACCAGCGACCATCACGGCAACGGCCGTAGCGATCGGCGTACGGCTACGCGATCCGGATTTCACGACGGCAGCTGCAGGTGTCAAATTGCGTTTCATGTACTCCCCCTTGATTTAGGCTCCAGGATTGGAACCTTTTCATTTTTAACGTAGGTCTTCTTTCCAGCCCGCCCTATCTCGCCAGCATGCTGCAGACCCTTCGGCACAACCACTTACAAAACCAATTCAACGCCAATATACTACTATCCAATACCAGAACACTACCAGTTGCAACTTTTTTTTTATAACGTTGTTTGAATCACACAGACCACTTCAGCTAAATCAATCTGTAGCCCGTATGGGTAGCCTAAATACCGGCGAAGCCAGGCATAAATTGCTGGACTGATAATTCAAATTGGTTTTATAACGGCCTTTTTTGGTATTATCCAGCGACACAAAACAGATACAGAGCGCGTCTGCAACGCGCCGTAACGGAGACCCTCAGCGTATGACAACCCTGGCTCACATCATGCAAGGCCTGGGGCAGACGAGTAGCCTGCCCCTGTACCAGCAACTGCAGCGCGCGCTGCGCGAAGCGATCGACAAGCGCATCCTCGGCCCCGAGGAAGCCCTGCCAGCCGAGCGCCAACTGGCCAGCGACCTGTCCGTCTCTCGCATCACCGTGCGCAAGGCCATCGATGGCCTGGTCAACGAGGGCTTGCTGGTGCGCCGGCCCGGCTCGGGCAATTTCATCAATACGCGCATCGAGAAGAATTTTGCCAAGCTGACCTCGTTTTCCGAGGACATGCGCGCGCGCGGACGCACGCCACGCAGCGTGTGGCTCAAGCGGGCAGAAGGCACCGTCACGCCGGAAGAGGCCTTGCGCCTGCGGCTGTCGCCGGGCGCGCCCGTGTACCGCTTCCACCGTATCCGCTATGCGGACGAGATACCGATGTGCCTGGAATACGCGACCATCGTCGCCAGCTGCCTGCCGGCGCTCGACGCCGTCGACGTGTCCATGTACGACGCGCTGGAACAGGCGGGCAACCGGCCCGTGCGCGCCTTGCAGCGCCTCAGTGCCTTGTTGTTGACGGGGGAACAGGCCAGCCTGCTGCAGGCGGAGGAAGGCGACGCGGGCCTGTCGGTGGAAAGGCTGGGTTTTTTACGCGATGGCCGCGCCGTGGAATTTTGCCGCTCCTACTTCCGCGGCGATATGTATGACTTCGTGGCAGAATTAAGTACCAATTAATACCAGATGCCCGAATTTCTCAATACCAGATAACACCACTTATTGCAGTGCAATATACATGCCGTCAACGCGTAGATATATGCAAGGCAATGGTGAAGTAATCGGTGGCGATTATGTGGCAGCCCCGGAGATAATATTAAAAAAGGCGGCGCAATGCAGTTTTGCGCATTGCAGCAAAGCGTGGCCTTAACTGTCAGGAAGCGGGCGCGGCGCGGCGGCCCAGGCATGGCAGAACCAGGCACAGCGCCACGCACAGCCAGCCGAACAGCGGCCCCAGCCATCCTGCCCAGGTGGCCACAGGCGTGTGCGCCGGCAGGGGCGCCAGCAAGGTGCTGCCCGGCATGGCACTGCTGGTCCGCTCCGCCAGCACCCGTCCATACGCATCGCTGACCGTCAGTACGCCCTCGCGCGCCGCGCGCAGCACTGCATAGCCGTTTTCCACGCCCCGCACCACAGTCATGCGCGCGCCCATCCAGGCATCCAACTGGAAATCCCAGGCCGGCACCAGCATCGTTTGCGCCCCGGCCGCGCCGTACGCTTGCCCCAAGGGCGCGAAATGCATGTCCTTGCAGATGGCCAGGCCCATGGCCAGATCCGCCACCGGCTGCACGGCATAGGCGCTGCCAGCAAGAAAATCGCGCTCGGGCGGCGCCAGATGATGTTTCTGGTAGCTGACGAGCGCGGCGCCATCGGGAGAAAACAGCCAGGCCAGGTTGCGCCGGCCGGCAGTGTCTTGCACGCCGATGCCCAGAATGATCCACGCGCCCGTGTTGCGCGCCAGCGCATGGAAACGCTGCCGCACGGCATCCGCCTGCGCCGGCGCCAGCACGGCTATCTTTTCCGGCAACAGCACCAGCCTGGCGCCCTGCCCGGCCAGCGCTTCGACGTGATGCGCGTACTGGTCCCAGACGGCTTGCGCGCGCGCCGGCGGCGTGGCCGGGCCGATAAAGTCATCGATGGCCACCAGCCCCGCCAGCGGCCCGACTGATGCCGTCCCGCCTGCTGCCAACGCGCCCTGCACGCGCCAGGCGCCAGCCGCGCACGCGGCGAGCAGCAACAGCGCGGTCGCGCCCGCCGCTGGCGCATACGCGCGCCCACCGGCCAGAAGCAAGGCCAGTGCCGAGGGCGCCAGGCACAGCAAAAACAGCAGGCCAGGCACGCCCGCCAGAGCCGCCACTTGCAGCACGTCAAGGTTATCGGCTTGCGAATACGCCAGGCTGCCCCAGTTGCCATCGGGCAGAAAAGCCGCCATCAGGGTGTCGATGGCGACCCACAGCACGGGATACGCCAGCACTGTCCAGCCGGAACGGTAGCGCAGTACGAGGCGCCGCGCAGCCAGCACCACCAGCAGCCACAGCAGTACCTTGAAGAGCATCACGGCCAGCACGGCCGGCAAGGGCATGAGCAGGCGGAAATAAACAAGGTTGGATGAGAGTCCCAGCATGGCGGCCAGGAACGTCATCCAGGCTGCATCGCGGTGGGACGAACGCAGGGCCAGCCATAGCACGGGCAGCGGCGCGCACCAGGCGAGCCAGGCCAGCGGCTGCGGCCCCAGCACCCAGTACAGGGGCAGGCCCGCCGCCAGCGCGGCGGCGGCTTGCGACAGGCGCCGGCGCAGCGCGGTGCCGCCGGCAAACAGGGTCGGTGCAGACAAGCTTGGGAACATGCTCAGGCTTTCAAGGGGAGCCAGATTTCCACGCCGCCGATGCCGCTGGCAGGATCGAAATGCTGGTCGTAGCGTTCAAAATCGGGCGCGTCGGCCACTTCCAGCCCCGACTGGGGCAGCCAATCGTTCCACACCGTGCGCCAGGTGGCGCGAATGGTGGAAATATGCCCGCGGTGGTGAAACACGGCATAGCGCTGCGGCGCGATGCGCAGCCGCGTCCAGCCGTCGGGGGACCGGGAAAAGTCGCTCACCGGCATGGCGCACAGGTAGTCGAAATTGCCCGCATCGTCATTGTTGCAGCACACGCCATACACCAGCTGGCCGGGCACCACATGGGGCAGGAAGCGCTGCCACAGGGCGGGAATGCCGGCAGATGTTTCCGCGCGATAACGTTCAACGAGGCCCGCCAGCAGCAAGGCGGGAGCCTGCTCGAAACGGGGCGCCTCCAGGGGCACGCCCGGCGCCACATCCATTTTGATGGCCCCCACCAGCGCGAGCTTGCCCACGTGGCGTTGCTCCCGCACCCGTTCCGGCGTGATCTGGAACTGTTCGCGGAAAGCTCGCGTAAATGCTTCATGGGAACTGTAGCCCGACTCCAGGGCAACGGAAAGAATATCTTGCGCGCCCTGCGCCAGCACGAGGGCGGCCTCGCTGAGCCGGCGCGCCCGCACATAGCGCATCACGGAGTGGCCCGTGGCCAGGCCAAACGTGCGCGTCAGGTGGCAGGGCGAGGCGCCGCTCACGTGGGCGATATCGCCGAGCGAGATATTGTCCGCGTAATGCGATTCGATATACCAGAGTGCCTTGGCCAGATAGTGCATGAACGCTTCCCGTTGAACGAGCAGCGACTGTAGCATTTTCGGGTGAAGGGGATTTGACTGAAATTGCGCAATGCGGGACAGCTAGCCGGCTCCTACTTTCGCAAGTGCTTTTCATGCACCTGCTGGCCGCTGCTGATGCGTGCCAGCCCGGCCATCTGCTGGGCCAGGAAGGCCAGCAGGTCGTCGATGCTGAGAATGCCGGAAAGGCCGACCAGGGTATTGACCACGAGCAGGCGGCGGATGCCGTTGACGCGCATGTGTTCGATGATGCCTCAGGCGTCTTTGTCTTCGCCGGCGGTGAGCAGTTGCGCGCTCCACCAGCCGGCTGGCAGGGTCCAGGTCCTGGGCTGACGATGCTGCGGTCGGTGAGGATGCCGACGGGCAGGCGCTCGCCGTTCGGCTGTTCGGCTGTTCGGCCACGATGAGGTCGCCCGCGTGTGCTGGCGGATCAGCAGCCGCTGCTTGCACGCTCGTGTCACGCTGGCAATGGATGGTGTGCAGGCTGCAGATTTCGCCAGTACGCATGTCGCCGCTGCGTTTGAGGCAGATTGTCCATGCTGCGCCGTCCCGCCGTGGCGGGCTTTGCGCCATATCAAGTGAAACGCGTCTTACTTTTCTTCGGGAGGCGGCAGGAAGCAGGCTTCGACGATTTGCAGGTCGTTATCCTTGGCGAACTCGCGCACGAAGTGAAACGCCATCGGCTCGATCTCGCGCAGCTTGGTGTTGACCACCACCGACTTGACGCCATTGACGACGGTCGGGCGCACGTAGGGCGAATACTGGAGGTGCGCATTGCGCCCGCCACCTTCGGGATTGAAACAGGACATCACTCCGCAAAGGCGCTCGGCCCAATCGCTGGGTCGGAATTGCTTGCCATTGCTGGTGAGACCAAGGATGAAGAACTCGTCTGAGAGTTCCCCTGTTTTTTGAGATAACTCGGCCATGTGGCTTGTCGGGACTGGATTGCGTGAATGGCCCCGGCGGGTAAGCCGGGCTGGTAATTCAACTACGTTTGCTGCGGTAAGCCAGTATTATATCTTATAGAAGACTTGGGTTCTACCTCGATCTGCCTTGCGGATGCAAACAGGGGCTGGCACGCGTAACGCGCCAACCCCTATTTTAACCTTGTTCCACGCGCCAGGCGCATGGATGGCGCGTGTGCGCGCGTATCACCCGAGGAAAACGGCGCCCGACATCAACAGCAGCAGCAGCATCCACAGCAGCAAGGCGCGCCAGACCAGGCCCACCGTGCTCTGCAAGGCGCGCGCGCCCGGCTCTTCGCCGGGCAGGATATCGCTTTCGCTGTCGCTGTCATCGACGGCCATGTCGGGGGTCACCAGCACACGGGCTGCCGTTTCCGCTGGCGTTCCCAGGCGTACACCCATGGCGCCACCGCCGGCCGTCAGGATGATGCCGATAGCCTCGTCCTGCCAGCGCTGGGCGAAATTGCGCCAGGCATAGATGGCATCCTCGAAATTGCCAACCACGGCAAATGCCACGGCCGTCAGGCGCACGGGAATCCAGTCGATCCAGTAAAAGGCGCGCGCGGCGAACTGGCCGAAGGCTTCATTGCGCATGTGCTCTGGCTCGTTCCAGGCACGCGCCAGGTATTCGGCCACGCGGTACATCACGGCGCAGGCAGGACCCAGCGGCATCAGGAACCAGAAGAACACGCCAAATACATTGCGATGCGTGGTGATCAGGGCTTTTTCCACTGCAATGCGGGCGATTTCACTCGCTTCCATGCCCACCGTGTCGAGCTTGGTCCAGTCGGCCAGCAAGGTGCGGGCAGTGGCTTCGTCGCCGGCGCTCAGGGCCAGCTGGATGGACGTAAAGTAGTGGCTGTAATGGCGGAAGCCCAAGGTCAGGTACACGATGAGGACGTTCCAGGCAAAAGCCAGCAGGGTCAGCTGATAATGCTGCAAGAGCCAGTAAATGCCTGCCGTCGGCACCATCAGCACGCCGATCATGAGGAACCAGCCCATACGGCCATGGTTGGCATGGCCGGCATTGAACCAGGTCTCCATGCGCATTGCCAGGCTCTTGATTTCGGCGTAGATCGGATTGTCCGCGCGCAAAGGTTTGAGCTGCTCGATCAGCAATGCGCAAAGTATGGAGAGAAATGTCATCAAACGTCCTTTTTGTCTTTTTCAGCAATACCGCAATGCCCGCTACGATAGCGCAGTGCAGTGCTGGAATCAAACTTATTACGTGCGGGGCACCATTTTACGCGCGCAAGAGGTGAAACAGATTGCGCAGCATGCCAGCCGTGGCGCCCCAAATGTAGAAGTGCTCGTACGGCATGGCATAGAACGAGCGCCGCCCGCCGGGCAATTCCACCGACAGGCGCTGATGGTTGAGGCCATCCATCAGGAAGGCCAGCGGCACTTCGAAGATTTCCGCCACCTCGGACGGGTCGGCGCGCAGTTCGAACGGCGACGTCACCAGGCCCACCACGGGCGTCACCTGGTAGCCGGTGCCCGTCAGGTAGTCGGGCAAGCAGCCCAGCACTTCTATGTGCTCGCGCGCCAGGCCCACTTCTTCCTGCGTTTCGCGCAAGGCCGTGGCCACGGGCGAGTCATCGAACGGCTCGCTGCGTCCGCCGGGAAAGCTGACCTGGCCCGCATGGCTGCTCAGGTGCTCCGTGCGCAGGGTCAGCAAGATGGTCAAGCCCTGCGGACGCTGCACCAGGGGAATGAGCACAGCCGCGCGCACGGGCACGGCGCGCACGGACAAAAAATCCTGGGTAATCTCGGGCTGCCAGTCGGGCTGTTCGGCCAGGCGCTGGCGCAGCCAGTCCGGCGTCAGGCGCACGGCGTCCAGCGCCGCCTCACCGGCGATCGAATCGATGGCTAGTTGCTTGGGATCAAATGCAATAGTGGCCATTGCCCCTCCCTCATGATTAAAGCCACCTGGCAAAACCGTCGCGAGCGGAAGGAAGAGGTGGCCGAGACGCGCAACCGTACTCTGGTACGGTGAGCATCGCAGGCTACCTATGCCGACGCGCAGCAGCTTAGGCCAGGTGTCACCATAAAAAAAGGGGCACCATCAGAGGCACCCCTTTTCCCAACGCAGACGCTGATATTACGCGCTTGCTTTCGCCACAACGCGGCGATTTGGCAATTTTTCTTTGATACGCGCCGATTTACCCGAACGCTCACGCAGATAGTACAGCTTGGCGCGGCGAACATCACCACGGCGTTTCACTTCGATCGAAGCGATCAGCGGCGAGTACAGTTGGAACGTACGCTCAACGCCTTCGCCGGACGAGATCTTACGAACGATGAAGTTCGAGTTCAGGCCACGGTTACGACGGGAGATAACGACGCCTTCGTAAGCCTGGGCGCGCTTGCGCGTACCTTCGACTACGTTGACGCTGACGATAACGGTATCGCCTGGTGCGAATTCAGGAATGGTTTTACCCAGACGAGCAATTTCTTCCTGCTCTAATTGTTGAATCAAGTCCATTTTTATAACTCCGAAAACCATCATGCCGGCGCACTGTGGATAGCAAGTATCCGCCCGGTAGAGGATGGGTAACACAATTTGGGCAACATGCCCGGCACTACTGGCCACGCTGCCGGCCGTCCGGAGACGGCTTACAGGCTGGCCAAGAATTTTTCGTCGGTCTTGCTGAGCAAGCCGGCGGCACGTGCACTGACCAGCAGGTCAGGCCGCTTTGTCGCGGTCGCTTCCAGCATGCGCTGGCGGCGCCACTTGACGATCTCGGCATGATTGCCACCCATCAGGACGGGCGGCACGGTCATGCCTTCATATGTTTCCGGCCGCGTGTAGTGCGGCGAATCGAGCAAGCCATTGACGAAGCTATCCTCGATGGCCGATGCCTCGGTGTTCAAGACACCCGGCAACAGGCGGATCACCGCATCCATCAGCGCCATGGCAGGCAATTCACCGCCCGACAAGACAAAGTCGCCGACGCTGATTTCTTCGTCGACGCAGCGGTCCAGCAAACGCTGGTCCACGGCTTCATAGCGGCCACACAGGATCACCAAACCAGGTTCGGCTTTCAGCTGCGTGACGCGCTCGTGCGTCAACGGACGGCCTTGCGGCGACATGAACACCACGCGGGGCGCCGCCAGGCCTAATGCGCTCTGGCGTTGCTTCGCGGCGTTAATTGTCGCTTCGAGGGGACGGGCCATCATCACCATGCCGGGGCCGCCGCCATACGGGCGGTCATCCACGGTACGGTGATTGTCGGTCGTGAAATCGCGGGGATTCCACAGCGACAAGCCACATTTACCCTGCTCGAAGGCGCGCCGGGTCACACCCGACTGCGTCAGCGCGGCAAACATTTCCGGGAACAGGGTCACGACATCAAATTGCATCGCTCACCATCCTGCAAAGTTTGCCCGGCGCAAAATTATGCGCAGGCGGTTTAATAATCGATGCCCCAGTCAACCGTGATCTTGTTGGCAGCCTTGTCAACGTTAATGACAAATTGGCCGACAAACGGGATCAGGCGCTCAGGCGCCATTTCAACGGTCTCATCGGCAGTGGCGACAGGAGTGACGCGCAAGATCGACTGCGGACCATTGCTCATCATGTCGTGCACTGTGCCGAGGCACTCGCCTTGCAAATTCTCAACTGTCAGTCCGATCAAATCGGACCAATAAAATTCATCGGCCGTCAGCGTCGGGAAATGGCTACGCGGAATTTGCACAGAGACGCCTTTCAGAGCTTCTGCGGCATCCCGCCCGACCACACCCACCAGCTGGGCCACGACGTCGCCGCCGTGTAACTTCGCTTGCCTGACTTGAACATCATGCAAGGTCGGTTTATCAAACCACCAGGTTTTGACGCTTAATAATGCATCCGCGTCGTCGGAGAAAGGAGTGATCCTGACCCCGCCAGCAATGCCATAAGCACCGGAGACATAGCCTACCTGTACCAGGTCATCGGGGACTTTCACCCCGGATGCAGTCTTGACCGTCAAACCAGTGATCTAATTAAGCTGCTGCTTTGTTGTTGCTGGCAACCAGGCGAGCAACGGTTGGCGACAATTGTGCGCCAACGCCTTGCCAGTAGGCCAGACGGTCTGCGGTGATACGCAGTGGAACTTCGCCACCTTGCGCCATCGGGTTGTAAAAACCGATACGCTCAATGAAGCGACCATCGCGGCGATTGCGCGAATCAGTAGCGACGATGTTGAAGAACGGGCGCTTCTTGGCGCCTCCACGAGCTAAACGAATAACGACCATAATATTTCCAAAAAGTGTGCTGAGGCGGAAAAAGCCGCAAATTATAGCGCGCTTTACCGCCAGGCAGCAAGCGTTATGATGACGGGCGTGTAATTTGGGCTAATCAAACATTATGACCAGTCATGGCCGAAGACGCAATAGGCGTCTGCGCCTATCGTGCCGGCCATGGCTTGAATTCAAGCTAAATCATTGTATAAAAGCCACAGGAAAGTGCTATCGTTGTGCGAGACAATGACCGATACTGGCAATCTTTACCGATGAGCAACTCTGGAGTCCCATGACCACCACTACCATTTTGCAACAGTCGCACAAGAACAAGGCATACACCGCCTTGCTAGCCTTCCTGCTGGGCATGCTTGGCGCGCACCGCTTCTACCTGCATGGCACCAAGGACCGCTGGGGCTGGCTACACCTGGCCGCCCTGCCCGCCACCCTGCTGCTGCACCAGTTGCTTCCCGAGTCCGACTGGTTTTACCAGATATTGCCACTGACCCTGTCCGCCCTGTGCGGCTTCCTGGAAGCGCTGGTACTGGGCCTGATGCCGGACGACAAATGGGATGCGCGCTACAACGCCGCCTCCGGCCGCCTGTCGGACACGGGCTGGCCCCTGGCCGTGGTGCTGGTCGCTACCTTGATGCTAGGCGCAGGCGTGCTGATCGCCACCATGGCGCGCCTGTTCGACTTGCTGTACACAGGCGGCGCCTACGGTTAATTTCCGTATGGAAATGGCATTATTTCCAGCGCCCCGCACGCACATGTAAGTGTTGGTAAGCAATCATGATTTTCCTCTATACTGCATTCACAATGCCGGCATTACTGGCACATTTAACACCCCCTAGGAGAAGATCATGATTAGTCGCCCACTCATCCTCGCAGTGGCCATCACGGCCCTGTTCAGCACATCCGCCTTCGCGCAAAACCTGTCGCCGAAGGCGCAATACGCCTACGACACAAAGCAAGCCAGCACGCGCTATGCGGACGACAAGAAATTGTGCGCAGAAGAAACCAGCTCGAAAGCCCGCATGCAATGCCTGCGCGACGCCAAGGGCGAATACGACCAGGCCATCATCAACGCCAAGGTCGCGCAAAAAGCAGGCAATTCCTACGCCAGCCAGCCATCCAAGCAGCCCCAGCATCAAATCTGCGCCGATTGCGGCAAGGTGCTGGCAGTCAACGTCACTGAAAAAGCGGGGGAAGGCGGCGCCCTGGGCATGATCGGCGGCGGCGTGGCCGGCGCCCTGCTGGGCCGCCAGGTCGGCGGCGGACGCGGCAAGGACCTGGCCACCCTGGCTGGCGCCGCCGGCGGCGCCTACGCAGGCAAGCAAGTCGAAGGCCAGATGAAGAATGCCAAGACCTGGACCGTGACCGTGCAATACGAAACGGGCGCCAAGGCCGACTTCGCGTTTGACCAGGATCCAGGCCTGGCGGCTGGCGACCTCGTGCGCAATTCGGGCAACGGCATCGCCCGCCGTTAAGAGCGCAGAGTAAATCTGGGGTCAGACCCGGCGGGTCTGACCCCGGCACTTACGTTTGGGGTTAAAAAAGCGCTGGAGAGTGATCTCCAGCGCTTTTTTCATTCAACCTGCCTTCAGCAAACTGCTGGGGTCAGACCCTCGCCAACGCTAACATCGAAGCTCGGCGTTAGCGAACGAGGGGGTCTGACCCAGGTTAAAACTGCTCTTCCGACAGCGCCATCACACCGGCACTGCCGTCGATGATGGTGGCGCGCAGTCCTGGCGCTTGCGACAGGATGTGGTCGGCAAAGAAGCGCGCCGTGGCGATTTTTGCCTTGTAGAACGAGGCGTCGCCGCTGCCTTCTCCCAGCCTTTGCTGCGCCACCACGGCCGCGCGCGCCATTTGCCAGCCGCCCAGCACGATGCCGGCCAGCTTCAGGTAGGGCACGCTGCCCGCGAACACGGCCTTGATGTCCGTCTTCATGTTCGCCACCACATACTCGACCACCGCTTCCAGGGCCGCGCTGCCTTCGGCCAGGTGGCGCTGCATGGCCTGGAAGTCGGCGCCACTCAGCTCACCCAACTGGGCTTCCGTGGCGCGCACCTGGGCGATGATGGCTTTCGCGACGGCGCCGCCGTCGCGCACCGTCTTGCGGCCCACGAGGTCGTTCGCCTGGATGGCCGTCGTGCCTTCGTAAATGGTGAGAATCTTGGCGTCGCGGTAATGCTGGGCGGCGCCTGTTTCCTCGATGAAGCCCATGCCGCCATGCACTTGCACGCCGTCGCGCGTGACATCCTGCGACATTTCCGTCGACCAGCCCTTGATGACGGGCACCAGGTATTCATAGGTCGCCAGGCTTTCCGCGCGTACTTCCGCCTCCGGATGGTGATGCGCCACGTCGCTGATGGCCGCACCCACGTAGGCCAGCGCGCGCGCCGCCTCCGTCTGCGAGCGCATCGACATCAGCATGCGTCGCACGTCCGGGTGGTGGATGATGGAGACGGGGCCCGTGGACCCCGCCAGGTCGCGCGACTGTACACGGTCCTTGGCAAACGCCACGGCTTGCTGGTAGGCGCGTTCGGCCAGGCCGATGCCTTGCAAGCCCACGCCGAAGCGGGCCGCGTTCATCATGATGAACATGTATTCGAGGCCGCGGTTTTCCTCGCCCACCAGGGTGCCGATGGCGCCGCCGTGGTCGCCGAACTGCAATACCGCCGTGGGGCTGGCCTTGATGCCCAGCTTGTGCTCGATCGAAACGCATTGGGCGTCATTGCGCGCGCCCAGGCTGCCATCGGCATTGACGAGGAATTTAGGCACGATAAACAGCGAAATACCTTTCACGCCAGCGGGCGCGTCCGGCGTGCGGGCCAGCACCAGGTGGACGATGTTTTCCGCCATGTCGTGCTCGCCATAGGTGATGAAAATCTTCGTGCCGAACACTTTATACGTGCCATCGCCCTGCGGCACGGCGCGCGTGCGCACGGCGGCCAGGTCGGAACCCGCTTGCGGCTCCGTCAGATTCATGGTGCCCGTCCACTTGCCCGACACCAGGTTTTCAAGATACGTGGCTTTTTGCTCGTCGCTGCCAGCCGTCAGCAAGGCTTCGATGGCGCCATCGGACAGCAGGGCCACCAGGGCGAACGAGATGCTGGCCGCGTTGAGCATTTCAATGCACGGCGTGGCTAGCAGCTTGGGCAAGCCCTGGCCGCCAAACTCCGTCGGATGCTGCACGCCCTGCCAGCCCGCTTCACCATAGGCCTTGAAGGCTTCCTTGAAGCCCTTCGAGGTGGTGACTTGACCGTCATGCCAGAAACTCGGCTCCTTGTCGCTGGGCCAGTTCAGGGGCGCCACCACGCCGCCGCAGAATTTGGCGTTCTCTTCCAGCACAGCCTCGGCCGTGTCGGGCGTGGCGTCTTCGCAGCCCGGCAAAGTGTGGATTTCGGCCAGGCCGGCCAGCTCGTTCATGACGAACAACATGTCTTTCAGCGGGGCTTGATAGCTCATCTTCTTTTCTCCAAGAAAAAAGCCACGCGCGGCTCGCCGTGTGGGGCGGGCCGGCGTGGCTTTGTCAGTAACAAAACCGGGACGGGTTGAAATTAACCCAGTTCCTTGACCAGTTGCGGCACGATCTCGAACAGATCGCCCACGATGCCGTAGTCGGCCACGGCAAAGATCGGCGCTTCCGGATCCTTGTTGATGGCAACGATGGTTTTCGAATCTTTCATGCCGGCCAGATGCTGGATCGCGCCCGAGATACCGACGGCGATGTACAGCGATGGCGCGACGATCTTGCCCGTCTGGCCCACTTGCCAGTCGTTCGGCACGAAGCCGGCGTCGACGGCGGCGCGCGAAGCACCCATGGCAGCGCCCAGCTTGTCGGCCAGTGGCTCCAGGATGTGGAAGTTCTCGGCCGAACCCATGCCACGGCCACCCGACACGATGATTTTCGCGGCGGTCAGTTCAGGACGGTCGGACTTGGCCAGTTCGCGGCCCACGAAGGCCGATTTGCCGGCGTCGGCAACGGCGGCGACGGTTTCGGTGGCAGCCGAACCGCCGGTGGCGGCAGCGGCGTCGAAACCGGTGGTGCGCACGGTGATGACCTTGATCTTGTCGCCAGATTGCACGGTGGCAATCGCGTTACCGGCGTAGATCGGGCGCTCGAAGGTGTCAGGCGAGTCGACCTTGGTAATTTCCGAAATTTGCGCCACGTCCAGCTTGGCGGCCACGCGCGGCAGGATGTTCTTGCCGTAGGCGGTGGCTGGCGCCAGGATGTGGCTGTAGTTACCGGCGATGGCCAGCACTTGCTCGGCCACGTTTTCTGCCAGGCCATCGGCGAAATAGGGCGCGTCGGCCACGATGACTTTCGTCACGCCGGCGATTTGCGCGGCGGCAGCGGCGGCAGCCGATGCGTTCGAACCTGCGACGAGCACGTGCACGTCGCCGCCGCACTGGGCAGCCGCAGTCACGGTGTGGTGGGTGCTGCCCTTTAAGGTAGCGTTGTCGTGTTCAGCAATAACTAATGCGACCATGATTATTCCTAATAGTATATGCAACTGCCGAAGTCAGGCCTGAAGGACCGACCCCGGGTATAGATATGAACGGCGGGGCCGCGCTTAGATGACTTTGGCTTCGGTACGCAGCTTCGAGACCAGGGTAGCGACGTCCGCTACCTTGATGCCGGCCGAGCGCTTGGCTGGCTCGACGACTTTCAGGGTCTTCAGGCGTGGCGCAACGTCGACGCCCAGGTCTTCCGGCTTGACGGTCTCGAGCGGCTTTTTCTTCGCCTTCATGATGTTCGGCAAGGTCACATAGCGTGGCTCGTTCAGGCGCAGGTCGGTGGTGATGATCGCTGGCAAGGTCAATGCCAGCGTTTCCAGGCCGCCGTCGACTTCACGCGTGACGGTCACTTTGCCGTCTTCCAGCACGACTTTCGAGGCGAACGTGGCTTGCGGCCAACCCAGCAGGGCTGCCAGCATCTGGCCGGTCTGGTTGCTGTCGTCATCGATGGCTTGCTTGCCCAGGATGATCAGTTGCGGCTGCTCTTTCTCGGCCAGGGCTTTCACCAGCTTGGCCACTGCCAGCGGTTCCAGTTCAGTCGTCGTTTCCACCAGGATGCCGCGGTCGGCGCCGATGGCCATGGCGGTGCGCAAGGTTTCCTGGCACTGCGTCACGCCGCAGGAGATGGCGACCACTTCAGTGACCTTGCCGGCTTCTTTCAGGCGCATCGCTTCTTCCAGCGCGATCTCATCGAAAGGGTTCATCGACATTTTGACGTTGGCGGTATCGACGCCAGTGCCGTCACTCTTGACGCGGACTTTGACGTTATAGTCGACCACGCGTTTGACGGGTACCAAGACTTTCATAGCTATGCCTTTGGGAAATTATAAAAATGACGGATCAAGTGCTGATTGTGCGTTCGATTATAAGAGAAATTTGAATCCTGAACCGAATTTAAGCACGATCGTGCGATTTTTTGTTAGAGCAATCCATCTAAATTGTCCAGCTTCGAGTATTTCAGGGAAGTTTGCCGCTACGCTGCAGGGCAGCAAAAGGGCGTGAAAATAAAGAAAAAACTGCACGGCACGGTAGCAAGCAGGCCGCGCCACGGCGGCCCCGGCTGGCAGAATTATTTGCGTTGCATCAGGAAGACGAATTCGGTGCCCGTTTGCACATGCGACAGCAGGGCATTGCCCGTTTGCTTGGCGAAAGCCTGGAAGTCGCGCACGGAACCGGGATCGGTTGCCATGATGCGCAGCACTTCCCCGCTCTGCAGCTCTGACAAAGCCTTTTTCGCCTTCAGAATCGGCAACGGGCAATTCAAGCCGCGCGCGTCGAGTTCTTTGTGAAATTCCATAATCTCGGTATCAAGTAGTGTGTCGCTCATCATCAATATCCCACCATTGTTTTGTTGCACTGATTTTCGACATACTACTCTAAATCAGGGGCATTGACGCGCTGCACCAAAATAGTTCATCGGCTGTTGTGGTGTCACAACGAGATGCCACACGGAAAAACGGCCCGCAAACATCATCTGCGGGCCGTTTTCAAGGGGCTGTGGGGCGAAAACCCCGCATGTCCTCTAGCTTACGCCTTATTTCGCGCGTTCGCCGACCCAGGCCGGTACGCCTGCCAGGGCATTTGCCAGACCACTGGCATCGGTGCCGCCCGCCTGCGCCATATCGGGGCGTCCGCCGCCTTTTCCGCCCACTTGCTGTGCAACGAAGTTCACCAGCTCACCCGCCTTGACCTTGGAAGTCGCATCCGCAGTCACGCCGGCGATCAGGCTGACCTTGCCGTCCGTCACGCTGGCCAGCACGATGGCGGCCGTTTTCAGCTTGTCCTTCAGCTTGTCCATGGTTTCGCGCAAACGGGCCACGTCGGCGCCTTCCAGCACGGCAGCCAGCACCTTGATGCCGTTCACATCGACGGCTTGCGTGACCAGCTCATCACCCTGGCCAGAAGCCAGTTTCGATTTCAGCGCAGCCAGTTCCTTCTCCAGCGCCTTCACATGGTCTTGCACCTGGACGATGCGGGCAGTCAGTTCTTCCGGCTGCGCCTTCAGGGTGTTGGCCGCTTCGACCAGACGGCGGTTGATGGTTTGCACCAGCGCCAGCGCGCCCTCGCCCGTCACCGCTTCCACGCGGCGGATGCCGGCGGCAACACCGCTTTCGCCGATGATCTTGAACAGGCCGATGTCGCCCGTGCGCTGCACGTGGACGCCGCCGCACAGCTCTTTCGAGCTGCCGATGTCGAGCACGCGCACTTCGTCGCCGTATTTCTCGCCGAACAGAGCCATTGCGCCATGCTTGACGGCATCGTCAAACGACATCAGGTGGGCTTGGGTGGCGCGGTTTTCCAGGATCTCTTTGTTGACGATGGTTTCCACGGCGGTGATCTGCTCGGCCGTCATCGGCGCATGGTGGCTGAAGTCGAAACGGGTTTTGTCGGGGTCGACCAGCGACCCCTTTTGCGCCACGTGGCTGCCCAGCACTTCGCGCAAGGCCTTGTGCATCAAGTGCGTGGCCGAGTGGTTGCGGATGGTGCGCGCGCGCTTGGCCGTGTCGACTTGCGCCGAGACGGCGTCGCCCACCTTCAGCACGCCCGATTCCAGCACGCCATGGTGGCCGAATACGTCGGCCTGGACTTTCAGGGTGTCGCTGACGGCAAAGCTGCCCGCGCCCGAGCTGATCACGCCCTGGTCGCCCACCTGGCCGCCCGATTCCGCGTAGAACGGCGTGGTGTCGAGCACGACGATGCCCGCTTCACCGGCTTTCAGTTCCTGCACGGGCGTGCCGGCCGCGTACAGCGCCACGACCTTGCTGCTGAACGTCAATTGATCGTAGCCGACGAAGGTGTTTTTCTCGCCCGTGTACTCGACCTTGCTGTCCTTGTGCGTCTTGCCGCCCTTGCGCGACAGTTCCTGGCTTTCCTTCAGGGCCGCGTCGTAACCCACCTGGTCGAAACTGATATTGCGTTCGCGGCAAATGTCGGCCGTCAGGTCTGGCGGGAAGCCGTAGGTTTCGTACAGGGTGAAGGCGGTGGCGCCGTCGATGCCCGTGGCATCCTTGGCCAGCTGCGCTTCCAGCACTTTCATGCCCGTTTCCAGGGTTTCGCCGAAACGCTCTTCCTCGGCCTTGAGCATGTTGGCGACGTTTTCTTTCGCTTCTTCCAGCTCGGGATAGGCGCCGCCCATCTCGATGGCGAGATCGGCCACCAGCTTGTAGAAGAACGGTTTGGTCTGGCCCAGCTTGTGGCCATGGCGCAAGGCGCGGCGGATGATGCGGCGCAGGACATACGCGCGGCCTTCGCTGCCCGGAATGATGCCATCGACGATCATGAAGGCGGCGGCACGGATGTGGTCGGCGATCACGCGCAGCGACTTGTTTTCCAGGTCCGTGGCGCCCGTTTCGCGCGCGGCGGCGCGGATCAAATGCTGGAACAGGTCGATTTCATAGTTCGAATGCACGTGCTGCAGCACGGCGGCCAGGCGCTCCATGCCCATGCCCGTGTCGACGCACGGCTTCGGCAGCTTGTGCATGACGCCCGCTTCGTCGCGGTTGAACTGCATGAACACCAGGTTCCAGATTTCAATGAAACGGTCGCCATCTTCATCAGGCGAGCCCGGCGGGCCACCAGGAATGTCGGCGCCGTGGTCGTAGAAGATTTCCGTGCATGGACCGCATGGGCCCGTGTCAGCCATCTGCCAGAAATTGTCGGACGCGTAGCGCGAACCCTTGTTGTCGCCGATGCGGATGATGCGCTCGACGGGCACGCCGATTTCTTTCGCCCAGATATCGTACGCTTCGTCATCTTCGATGTACACGGTGACCGTCAGCTTTTCAGCCGGCAAGCCATACACCTTGGTCAGCAGTTCCCACGCGTATTGAATCGCATCGCGCTTGAAGTAGTCGCCGAAGCTGAAGTTGCCCAGCATTTCAAAGAAAGTATGGTGGCGCGCCGTGTAGCCGACGTTTTCCAGGTCGTTGTGCTTGCCGCCGGCGCGCACGCAGCGCTGCACGGAGGTGGCACGCGTGTACGGACGGCTGTCCGTGCCCGTAAACACGTCCTTGAATTGCACCATGCCGCTGTTCGTCAACAGCAAGGTCGGATCGTTGCCTGGCACCAGGGAGCTGGAACGGACGATGGAATGGCCCTTGGATTCGAAAAATTTGAGGAACTTGTCGCGGATTTCAGATGATTTCATGTTTTTTTGGCAAAGAGTGGCGGCAGCTTTAAAGGGAAGATTATACGTGATATGGGTACGGGAATTGACGCCGGGCAGGCAGCATTGTTGCAAGCCTGCCCAGCAATGCAGCCCTGCCCGCTCAGGCTGGGTCGTGGCCGCTGGCGCAGGCGTGCGGGGCCGCGCCAGCGGCAGCCGTACTGGCGCCGGCGGCGGCATTGCAGTCGGCGCAGCGGCCGTACAGGGTCAGCTCGTGGCGCTCGACGACAAAGCCTTGCGGCGCCATGCGTTTCAAGTCGCCCGGACAATCATGCACGTCAAACACACGCTGGCACGTGGTGCACTGGAAATGGTGGTGGTGGTGATTGGCTGCCGTGTTCGACTCATAGCGCGGGTTTTCGCCCGGCAAGGTCACCACGTGCACTTTTTCTTCCAGCACCAGCGATTTCAGATTGCGGTAAACGGTGGCGATGCCCAGCTGCGTCACCTGCAAGCTGGCCTGTTCGAGGATTTCCTGCGCCGAGAGGGGGCGCTGGGCCGATTCGATGGCGGCTTGAATAGCGGTTTTTTGACGTGTTGTGCGTTCCATAGCCGACAGAATACACCATCCGCCTTCTTGCACTACCCGGAAAAAATGTCACGCAGTAATGATAATGGGTTATCATTATCATCTTCGGGCAGTCTCCCCATCCGGCAACAGCCTGCCCAAACCCCGCAAACACCGATAGCCGATAAAGGAACTCTTGCCCATGTCCGTCCGTCCTCAACAACCCACTCCCCTCGCGCTGGCCATCATGCTGGCCTTTGCCGCCCCTGCCAGCGCCCTGGCGCAGCAGGCGGCCACCTTGCCTGCCGTCACCGTTTCGGCCAGCGCACTGGCCCTGGGCAGCGACGACATGAGCACGCCAGTCACCGTACTGGAAGGCGAGGAACTGGTGCGCGCCCGCGAGGCGACCCTGGGCGAAACCCTGGCCGGCCAGCCCGGCATCACGTCCAGCCATTTCGGCGCCGGCGCCAGCCGTCCCATCATTCGCGGCATGGATGGCCCCCGTGTCAAGGTGCTGTCCGACGGCGCCGAAGTGCAGGATGCCTCGACCATCAGCCCCGACCATGCCGTGGCGGCCGAACCGATGCTGTCGGAACAGATTGAAGTCTTGCGTGGCCCGTCTGCGCTGGCCTACGGCGGCGGCGCCGTCGGTGGCGTGGTCAATGTGATCGACAAGAAAATCCCCACACGCGTGCCGGCAAAAGGCTTTGAAGGCAGCGCGGAAGTGCGCGCCAACTCGGCTGCGCGCGAAAAGGCGGGCGCCTTTGAAGTCACTGGCGGCTCCGGCAACATCGCCTTCCACGCGGAAGGCGTCAAGCGCGACGCGAAAGAATACAAGGTCGGCAGCGGCTGGGAAGGCGGCTCCAGGGTGGCCGGCAGCTACAACAAGACGGATACGGGTAGCGTGGGCGTGTCGTGGGTGGGATCTCGCGGTTTCCTGGGCCTGGCCTTCACCAGCCAGCATGCGCAATACGGCTTGCCGGGCCACAACCACGAATTCGAGAGCTGCCACCCGCACGGCGCGCACCTGCATTGCGGCGGCCACGAAGGCCACGACCACGGTGCTGAAGAGGAACATGACCACGAGCACGGCAGCGTGCCGTTCGTGAAGCTGAAGAGCGAGCGCTGGGACGTGCGCGGCGAATTGCGCGATCCCGTGCCCGGCTTCGCCAAGCTGCGCCTGCGCGCCGCGTTCACCGACTACAAGCACGATGAAATCGAAGGTGCGGAAATCGCCACCACGTTTAAAAACAAGGGCCACGACGCGCGCCTGGAAATGGAACACCATCCCCTCTTCGGCTGGCGCGGCGTGGTCGGCCTGCAAACGTCGAAGCGCGATTTCTCCGCCCTGGGCGAGGAAGCCTACGTGGCGCCCACGGTAACGAAGAAACACGCCGCCTTCCTGGTCGAGGGATACAAGCTCGATCAATGGCGCTTCGAGGCGGGCTTGCGCCACGAATGGCAAGACATCACGGTCGACAGCGCCACCTTGCAGGACCGCAGCGCCAAGGGCACGTCCGTGTCGCTGGGCGCCGTATGGAAATTCGCGCCGCAATATTCGCTCGGTTCCACCATCTCGCGCACGCACCGTTTGCCCAGCGCCGAGGAACTGTATGCACACGGCGTGCACATGGCCACGGCCACGTATGAACTGGGCAATCAAAACCTGGGCAAGGAAACGTCCAACAATATCGACTTGACCTTGCGCAAATATGCGGGCGCCACGACATTCTCGGCCAGCGCCTACCGCAACAAGGTAGAAAACTACATCTTCGGCAGCACGCTGGACAGCCATGAAGGCTTCCAGCTGATCCAGTACGCCCAGCGCGACGCCACGTTTACAGGCGTGGAAGGACAAGTCCGCCAGCAGTTGAACCCCATGTTCGGCGCCAGCGTGTTCGGCGACTATGTGCGGGCCAAGCTGGCCGACGGCGGTGGCAACCTGCCGCGCATCCCCGCCCAGCGCCTCGGCGTGAAGTTTGACGCCAACTGGCAGGCGTGGAGCGGCGTGGCCGAGTTCTACCGCGTGGGCAAGCAGGATAAAGTGGCAGCGTTCGAAACGGCAACCCCTGGCTACAACATGCTGAACCTCTCCGCCAACTACGACACGCGCATCGGTACCACGCCCGCCCAGTTCTACGTCAAGGCGAACAATCTGACGAATGAACTGGCGTACAGCCACACTTCCTTCATCAAGAATGCGGCGCCGTTGACGGGACGCAATGTGACGGTCGGCATGCGCGTAACTTTCTAAGCTGTTTGAAACGTAGGTCGGCTTAGCGCGCAAGCGCGTAAGCCGACAACACCAATAACATCAACAATGTTGTCGGATTACGCGGGGCTTTGCCCCGCTAATCCGACCTACGCCATGGATGGAATAATATCTATCCTGTCCGTACAAAACCCATCTACGCCCCAGGCCAGCAGCTCGCTGGCCCGTTCCGGGGTGTTGACGGTGTAGCAGAACAGCCCGTATCCCGCCTCCTTGACTGCCAGCGCCAGCGCGCGCGTCAGCTGCCGATGGTCGCAATGGATGGCCACCACGCCCAGTTCCTTCGCCGTGCATTCCCAGTCAGCGGGAATGGCTTCGACCAGCCAGCCGCGCGCCAGTTCCGGCGCCGTTTGGCGCGCCGCCTGCAGGGCTTCGATGCTGAACGACGACAACAGCGGCAGTAATTGGCCAGCCGCGATTTCTTGCGCAAAGTAATCGCGCGTGGCCCGCGCCACCGCCGTCCCTGTCTGCACGTCGAAGCCGGGCGCCGGCTTGATTTCGATATTCATCCAGATGCGCTGCGCCTTGCAATACGCAACGACGGCGTCAAACGCGGGCACGCCTTCGCCCACGAAGGCAGCACCGAACCAGGCGCCCGCCTCCATGGCCGCCAACTGCGCGGCCGTGTAATCGTTGATATGGCCGCTGCCGGCCACGGTGCGGCCCAGCTCGGGGTCGTGCACGACGACGGGCACGCCGTCGGACGCCAGCATGACGTCGAATTCCACGGCGCGGTAGCCGTAGGCCAGGCCGCAGCGCAGGGCAGCCAGGGTGTTTTCAGGCGCCAGGGTGCCGCCGCCGCGGTGCGCCAGGATGCGTGGATAGGGCCACATGGGGTTCCTTTATCATGAGGAGGTTGTCGGTCAAGACCTCTTGCCATCATCGCGTGCCAGCGCCACCATGTAAAGGACGCGATCAGGCGATTGGCGCCACGCCTGCCCTGTTTCGTCGCAGCGGCGTTGCGCCCGCATGCAGAGCCGCCCATAATTGCCGCATTGCCAACCAGAATGCCCATCCGAAAGCGGTCCCGCATGCACACGACAGACACCGCCCCCAGCAAGAAGGGCTTCCCCTACCGACGCCTCTTGGGCGATGCGCGCTATGCGCTATTGCTCAATGTCCTGTGCGCCCTCTTCATCACCTACGTGCTGAGCGGCGGACAAAGCTTCTGGCTCAACCTGCTTGCGTCCATGTGCATCGGCAGCATCGCCTTCCTGCTCATCGACGGCATCCGCCTGGCGTGGTGGGGCGAACAGCGGCGTGCCCCAGTGCTCCCCTTCACTGCCCTCATCATCGTCAGCGCCGCCGTGGCGCAAGTAGGCGGCACCATGCTGTTCGGCTGGCTGGCCAATATCGACGTTCCCGCGCCCGTCTCCATGTCGCCGCGCAATGTCAGCATGACGGTCTTCACCTTGGCGGCGGCGGGGGCGGCCATCCTGTTTTTTGGCAGCAGAGAAAAAATTGCACGCCTGCAAATGGAGGCAGCCCAGGAAAAAGCCCGTGCCGAATCCGTTGCCCGCCAGGCCATGCAAGCGCAACTGCAGCTGCTGCAGGCGCAAATCGAACCGCACATGCTGTTCAATACCCTGGCCAACTTGCAGGGCCTGATCAGCTTTGATACTGAGCGCGCCCAGTTGCTGCTCGATCAGCTGATCCAGTATTTGCGCGCCACCCTTTCTTCCTCGCGCGCCGAATTCACCACCCTGGAGCAGGAGTTTTCCCTGATGCAAGCCTACCTGGGCCTGATGTCCATCCGCATGGGCGCGCGCCTGCGCTTTACGCTGGACTTGCCCGAGGCCTTGCGCCAGATCAAGGTGCCCCCCATGCTGCTGCAACCGCTGGTGGAAAACGCCATCCAGCACGGCCTGGAACCGAAGATCGAAGGCGGCCATATCCACGTGCAGGCATCGACGGACGGCGGTGTGCTGATGCTGACCGTCAGCGACGATGGCCTGGGCCTCGGGCATCCGGGCCAGACCAAGGGCACGCACCTGGGCGTGGCGAATATCCGCGAACGCCTGCGCGGCATGCATGGTGATGCCGCCAGCCTGTCGCTGGTCCCCAACCATCCGGCAGGCGCGACCGCCCGCCTGACACTCCCCCTTCCACCCACCATCATGAGCCACCTCACATGAGCCACCACACTGCGCGTGCGCCACGCGCCCTGATCGCCGAAGACGAACCCATCCTCGCCGCCGCCCTCGCCCACGCCTTGCAGCGGCTGTGGCCGGAACTCGACATCGTCGCCACCTGCCCCAACGGCGTGGAAGCCTTGCGGCAAGGCCTGGCACTGCAGCCCGACATACTATTTCTCGACATCAAGATGCCAGGCAAGACGGGCCTGGAAACGGCCGAAGAACTGGCGGAACAATGGCCCGACGGCATTGCGTTTCCCCACATCGTGTTCGTCACGGCCTATGATGAATACGCATTGGCCGCCTTCGAGCATGCAGCCGCCGATTACGTACTAAAACCCGTCAACGATACGCGCCTGGGCAAGACGGTGGAGCGCCTGCAGCAGCGCCTGCGCGACAGCGGCAACGGCACAACAACAGCAACCCCAGCGGCAGCGCCAGCCGCCACGACGGCGCCCATGGCGGCGACGGAGACAACAGCGTCCGCCAGCGACGACAACATGGCCCGCTTGCTGAGCCAGCTGCAAGCCATGCTACCGCCCGCGCCCCGCCTGCAAATGATACGGGCGGCCGTCGGCAACAGCGTGCGCATGATCGCGCTTGCCGACGTCGTATATTTCGAGGCGCTGGACAAATACATCAACGTCGTGTGCCAGGACAGCGAAGCGCTGATACGCACGAGCCTGAAGGAACTCTTGCCCCAGCTGGACCCGCAACAGTTCTGGCAAATCCACCGGGGCACCATCGTCAATGCCAGTGCCATCGCCACGGCCGTGCGCGACGAGGCGGGCAAGCTGTCACTGACCCTGCGCCAGCATCCTGCGCAGCTGCGCGTCAGTCCTTTATATGCCCATCTGTTCCGCCAGATGTAAGGCGTTCAAGAGCCAAGGCCTAATGCAGCTGGTGCTTCAGGTCCGACAGTTCATCGTGGACCTTGAGCACGGCGCTCTTCAGTTCCGGCGTCACGCTGGACGCCGTGCCGCACGCCCGCTTGGCGCGGTCGCCCAGCGATTCCATCTGGTCGACGGCCTGGCGGATGCGCGCATCGTCATGCGTGTCGATGGCTTGCCGCACGGCACTCTTTTGCTGGTCCAGCTGCTCGATGCAATCCTTCAAGTCCACGGACATGCCCAGCTGCTTGCCGCACAGCTGGGCCGCCTGGCCGATCGCGTGTTCGATGGCGCCAAAGCGCCGTGCCACCTCCTTTGCCTGCATCATGATCATCTCCTGTTCGCGTGGTATCCGGGTTGGATCGCCAAGCTGGCGCAGGGTTCCCCACCCGCGGCCATGACATCACAATTTCCATGAGGCACTTTTTTGTAAGCGCTTGTGACATTTTAGATAATGATCAAATACCTCAGATACATTGGCGTACCCGAACTACCATGCCTGCCATGACCTCGTTGCCCATCCTGCCCCGCCGCGCGCCCGGCCTGCTGCTGATCGTCCTGCTGCACGCGGGGCTGGCATATGTCATCCTGCAGTCGCGGCCCCGCCTTGCCATTGACGAGCACCTGCCGCAGGGTCCGGCCATCACCTGGCTGCGCCACACGCTCCCCGCGCCGCCCAAGCCCCTACCGTTGCCCAGCATCAAACCAGCCCCCGTGCGCCCTCCGCGCCCGCCAGTGGCGGCGCCAACCAGCCGCCCCCTGCCCGCCCCCAGCATCGAACTGGCGCCAGCGCCAGCAACGCCAGAAGCGATCACAGCGCCGCCAGCGCCCAGCGCGGCCGAGATCCTGGCACAAGCCAAACGCGACGTGGGCAAGATCGACAGGGATTTGCGCAAGGAATTCCCACAGCGTGGCGGGGAGAAATTCGACGACACAGGCTACAAGCGCATGCAGCAAGGCTTTGCCGAGGCCTACGCAGCCGTGCCGCCGAAATGGTATGAAGCGTCAAAAATCGAGGAAGTGGGCGCAAATGCGGCCAGGGGCAGCCGCACCTACAAGATCACCAGCGCGCTGGGCACCTTGTGCGTGACCACGCGCGCGGGCAAGAATGGGGAAACGATGATCGGCAACTGCCCCAAATAGCGGCCTCAGCCCACCGCTTCGCGCGCGCCCAGCGGCTGCAGATGGCGCAGGCGCAAGGCGATCAGCACGCCGCCGCCCAGGCACAGGCCCAGCATGATGATGACGCCCGTCCAGCCGTCGAAGCCCCACATCATGCCCGAGGCGGAACCGATCAGGCTTGAACCCAGGTAATAGAACAGCAGGTAGAAGGCCGAGGCCAGCGCCTGCGGCGCGCGCGCCCGGCGGCTGACCCAGCTGCTGGCGATCGAGTGCGAGGCAAAAAAGCCAAACGTGGCCAGCGCCATGCCGATGACGATCAGCGGCAGGGAATCAAACAGGGTCAATAAAATACCGGACAGCATCACCGACAGCATGATCCACAGCACGCCCCGGCGCCCCAGGCGGTCCACCAGACGACCCGCCCAGACGGAGCTGAAGATGCCGATCAGGTACAAAAAGGCCAGCAAGCCAACCGTACTCTGGCGCAAGCCGAATGGCGCGGCCAGCAGGCGGTAGCCGATGTAGTTATACAGGCTGACGAAACACCCCATCAGCACGAAAGCCAGGCAGAACAGCCACGGCAAACCCTGGTCGGAAAAATGCTGTTTGATGGCATGCGGCAAAGCGTTCCACCCCTTGGTACTGGGCACGAAGTTTTTCGATGCGGGCAGGCTGCGCCAGAACTCTAACGCCGCCAGCACGCCGGCCACGCCCAGTACGCCCAGGGCCCAGCGCCACGAGAGGATATCGCTGAGCAAGGAGGCGATCAAGCGTCCCGACATGCCGCCAAACGCGCTGCCGGCAATATATAGCCCCATCGACAGGCCCAAGGATGGCCCCTCGATTTCCTCGCCCAGGTAAGCCATGGCGACGGCCGGCATGCCGCCCAGGGCCACGCCCAGCGCGGCGCGGATGGCCAGCAGTTGCGCATAATCCTGGGCAAACGCGGACAGAATGGTGAGTATTGCGGCGGAAAACATAGCCGCTACCATCAGCGGCTTGCGGCCGATGCGGTCCGAGACGGCACTGAGCAGCACCAGCGAGATGGCCAGCAAGCCGCTCGACACGGACAAGGACCAGCTGCTTTGCGCCGGCGTCAAATGAAACTGCTGCGACAACAGGGGAAACAGGGGCTGGATGCAATACAGCAAGCTGAAAGTGGAAAAGCCGCCGAAGAACAGGGCGCGGTTGCTGCGTTTGAATTCCGCCGTCCCCTTGGCGATGGCAGAACGGGGAGCGGGAGTGGCCGGAGCAACAGGCGTAAGCGCCGGGGTGGCGGCGGAGGCATAAGCAAGCGATGAATCAGACATGGCCATGTTTCGAAAGAGAAGCGAGTTTTCATCTTAGGATTGCCAACTCATATCGTCCAATATATATTTAAGGCCCAACTCATACTTTAAAACGATTACTGAATCGGACCATACAATGGAATTGCGCCACCTGCGTTACTTCGTCGCCGTCGCCGAAGAGCTGCACTTCACGCGCGCGGCCGAAAGGCTGCATATCGGCCAGCCGCCGCTGAGCCAGCAGATCCAGGCGCTGGAAGGGGAACTGGGTGCGCAGTTGTTTGAGCGCAACAAGCGCTCCGTGCGGCTGACGCAGGCGGGCGCACTCTTCCTCGATGATGCGCGGCGCATCCTGGCCCTGTCGGAACAGGCGGCCGTCACGGCGCGGCGGGCGCAGCGGGGCGAAGCGGGCGAATTGCGCATCGGCTTTACCTTTTCCACGCCATTTACACCGTATTTCGCCACCGTCATCAACCGCTACCGCCAGCAATTCCCGCATGTCACCCTGACCTTGCACGAAATGGCGACCTTGCATCAGCTCGAAGCGATCTCGGGCAGGACGATGGACCTGGGTTTCGTGCGTCCGCCGGAAACGACCTACCCATCCGATATCAAGCTGACGCCACTGCGGCAAGACCCGCTGTTTCTCGTGCTGCCTGTTGCCCATGCGCTGGCGGCCAAGGATGCCATCGCCATTGCCGACATGGCGGGCGAAAGTTTTGTCATGTATCCCAAGGATGCGGGCACGGGGATTTATCCGCAGATCTTCCGCCTGTGCAAGGCGGCCGGCTTCGTGCCCCAGGTAGCGCAGGAAGCGGGCGAAGCGTCGACCATCATCGGCCTGGTGGCGGCCGGTTGCGGCATTTCCGTGCTGCCCGCCTCGTTCGACCGCATCCGCATGGATGGCGTGTGTTACCGCCCCATCGCCGATCCGCAGGCGAGCACCAGCTTGTTATTGGCACAACGGGAAGAAGAAACGTCGCCGCTGGTGGCGGCGTTTGTCAAACTGGCCGAGGCAGCGGCGCTGGAGGAAAAAGAATAGGCCGGCGCATGCCGGCCTACGTTGAGTCGTAGGTCGGATTAGCGGTGGCGAAGCCGCCGCGTAATCCGACAACAGCGTTGGATTACGAATAATCCGCGTCCAGCTCGGAACCCGCATAATTTTCCAGGTCCTCGAACAGGCTTTTCATGCTGGCCCGCGTAAGGATTTTATGCACCACGGTGCAGCTGCGGCGGTAGGATTCTATGCGGTCGAGCAGCACGGGGTGATGCTGCACCGGCACCTTGGCCACCAGGGCGGCCCAGCCTTCCTCGAAGTCGGGCTTGTTCTTGCGCACGGAACGCACGAAGCGTTCAAACTCCTTTTGACCCGTGCGCGCCATGATGCGCCCGCCGCCTTCGATGGCGAAGATGATGGCCACGGCAATGACGCCCTCGGCATTCAAGTCGCTATCGCTGACAGGGCCGTTGTCGTGGTGGCGGCGCAGCCAGCTGGCCAGGCGCACCACGGCTTGCACTTCCTTGCGCTGTTGCAACTGCACCGCGTACTTTTCATAACCGGCCCAGTTCTGGTTAGGGTCGGCCTGGCAAATATCGATGAACAGCTCGCGCAGGCGGCGCGCAAGGTAGACGGGGTCCTGGTCGTACTCACCGACAAGAGCGTCTTCCGGCAACTGCGACAGCTCCTTGATCAGGCGGAAACCCACCTGGAACGCGTGCTCGGCGCCATGCTCGACGAGGAAATCGAGTGCGGCCTGGTCGCCTTCATGTGTGACGGCCTGCTCCAGGCCCAGCGAAACGCCACCCACCGTCAGGAACAGCGCTTTCTGGATGCCGTCGGCCGTGCGTTCATTCGTGAACTTCTCGGCCACCATGGCCGTGATGCCCGTCAATTCATCGGCCAGGTCCAGCGCCGCATCCTCGCGCGGGTCGTTCGGCAACAGCTTGATGGCGCGCACCAGGCGCGGAAGATTCTCTACAACAATTGCTGGCAGCATTAGACGTTCCCTGCTTTCATTACGAGAAAATACCGGTGCCCAGGCTGCGGCGCGTGCTGGAACGCGGTGCGCTGCGCGTGCTCGGCACTTGCTTGCGCAGGCGGTACAGCAATTCCTTGGTACTGCGCTGCAACATGGTCGGTTCTTCGTCCGGGTCGTCCGAGTATTCGGCATCGGCCAGGTCGGCGCTGTGGCGGAAGTCGGGGAACAGTTCGAACAGGGAACGGTCCCAGCCGTCTTCATTCGCTTGCGCCAGCTCAATGGCCAGCGGCACGACGTCGTTGTCGGACGAAGTCACGCCCGTCACATACGGTCCCTTGATGACGATTTCACCCGCCACCTCAAGGATTTCCTTCGGCGCCATCGAGAACAGAATGGCGAACGCCGTGGCGCCCCAGTCGGTGGCGGACGCTTCGAGCAGCAGCTCGCGGCGGCGCTCGGCATCGTCGGTGGAAAACACCACGCCGTGGATGTGCGCGAACAGCGACTCGGCGATGCGTTCCGGATCATCCTCGATCTGGTCATCGCTCCAGGTGGCGGCGATGAAGGCCAGGCTGTCGGCCCAGGCCTTCGGCGGCACCAGCAAGGTGGCCAGCGACATCTTGCCGCCGTCAAAGCCGGCCAGGTGCAGGGCCGTCACTTGCGGCGGGATGGCGCTCAGCACTTCCACCACGGCAAGATCGCCATACTGGTCGGCCGCGTCGGCAAACGCCTGCTCGGCGTGGCCCAGCGAACCGGACAGCACCAATTCCGTGACCTGCTTGGTCAGCGCGGGCAGGTTGCTTTTTTGTTCATCCTTGTTATCGGCCATGGTCATCTCCATCCTGGTCAAACATCTGGGCGAAATCGTCGGTGGCTTCGTCTTCGTCGTGATCGTCGTCGCCGTCGTCATTGGCAGCCAGCTGGTCGAGCGACTGGTCGTCGTCGTCCCACAGGCGCGGATTCTTGTGCAAAAATGCCGTGATGATGGCCTGGCGGGCCAGGTCGGGGAAGCTCTCTTCGATGGCGGCGTACATCTTGGCCGCTTCCGGCGCGGCGCAGGCGGCCATGGAGAACACGCGGGCCGGGTCGCCAAACTCGTAGTCTTCGCTTTCGGCCAGCAAGCCTTTCGGGTCGCTGAAGGTAATGTGATCGACCAGCGCGAAGGCCAGCATGTTCACGTCTTCGATGCCGCCGCCGCTGGCGTACTCGCTGACCAGCGCATCAACCATGCTTTTATAATTCTTGCGGTTAGGCGGGTCGCCGAGGATGCCATCGATCTGGCCTTCCAGCTCGCGCGACTGGTACGCGAATTCAGGGTGTACTCTTCTCATGCTGTGCTTTCCAATGTGATGCGCGGCACTTTTACTTAAAAGCAAAAGCACCATTGTTTGTTGTTTTTCAAATCATTCAGGCTGGCCGGGCGGCCGCCAGCAGGCTTAATCTGCCGGCAGGACGGTGCCATGCAGGCGGAACACGCCACACCACAAGGCATAGGCTTCCGCTTCCGGATCGATGATGATGCGGTGATTCACGCTCTGGTCGTATTCGGCGCGCTTGGCCGGGTCGGCCAGGATTTCATACGCCTTGGTGACGCTCTTGAAGCGCGCCTCGGCGCCGGGGGCCTGGTTGCGGTCGGGGTGGAAGCGCATGGCCAGCGAACGGTAAACCTTCTTGATTTCATCGTCGCTGGCATTGGGCGCGACACCGAGGACGTTATATAAATTTTCCATAAATGGCTCCGGGGTCACGATTTGTTTGCTAATTAAAGGCAGATTATCCTATAGAACGGCGCCCGCGTCCCTTGCATGCTGGGATATGGGGTCAAATACGTGCTTATAAAGCGCTTGCGGTACGGTAAAATGCTTTTTACTGTCACTCTTCCGCATTGATCAATGAGCAACGATAAACCGAATACCGCCGCGCCAGCGCTGGCGCCCAATTTCTTGCGTAACATCATCGAAGCCGACCTGGCTGCCGGCGCCCACGTGCGTCCCGGACTGCCCCAGGTGATCACGCGTTTTCCGCCAGAGCCGAACGGCTACCTGCACGTGGGCCACGCCAAGTCGATCTGCGTCAACTTTGGCCTGGCGCGCGATTACGCCGGCCAGTGCAACCTGCGCTTCGACGACACCAATCCGGCCAAAGAAGAACAGGAATACGTCGACACCATCATGGACAGCGTGAAATGGCTGGGCTTTGACTGGGAACCGAAGCATGCCGATGGCCAGAGCCACCTGCACTACGCGAGCGATTACTTCGACCAGCTGTATGCGATGGCCGAATACCTGATCACGGCCGGCTTTGCCTATGTGGACAGCCAAAGCGCCGAAGACATGGCTGCCAACCGGGGCAATTTCGGCCAGGCTGGCAAGAATTCGCCATTCCGCGACCGTCCGCGCGACGAGTCGCTGGCCCTGTTCCGCGCCATGAAGGCGGGCCAGTTCAAGGATGGCGAGCACATTCTGCGCGCGAAGATGAGCGAAGATGCCATGAGTTCGCCGAACATGAACTTGCGCGACCCGGCCATTTACCGCATCCGCCATGCGCATCATCACCGCACGGGCGACGCCTGGTGCATCTACCCGATGTACGATTACACGCACCCGATCTCGGACGCGCTGGAAAACATCACGCATTCGATCTGCACCCTGGAGTTCCAGGACCACCGCCCGTTCTACGACTGGCTGCTGGAAACCCTGTCGGCCGGCGGCTTCTTCCAGCAGCCCGTGCCGCGCCAGTTCGAATTCTCGCGCCTGAACCTGACCTACATCGTCACCAGCAAGCGCAAGCTGCGCCAGCTGGTGGAAGAAAAAATCGTCGACGGCTGGGACGACCCCCGCATGCCGACCCTGGTGGGCATGCGCCGCCGGGGCTACACGCCGGAAGCAATCCAGCTGATGTGCGAACGCACGGGCGTGACCAAATCCGACGGCTGGATCGACTACAGCGTGCTCGAAGGCTGTTTGCGCGAAGACCTGGACCCGAAGGCGCCGCGCACGGTGGCCGTGCTGCGTCCGTTGAAACTGATCATCGACAATTTCCCTGAAAACGAGAGCGTGGAATGCACGGCGCCCGTGCATCCGCACTTCCCGGAACGGGGCTTGCGCACCTTCCCCATCTCGCGCGAGCTGTGGATCGAGGAAGACGACTTCATGGAAGTGCCGAACAAAGGCTATTTCCGTTTGTATCCACCGATAGCCGACAAGCCGGGCAGCAAGGTACGCCTGCGCTATGGCTATGTGATCGAATGCACGGGCTACGACAAGGATGCAGACGGCAAGGTCATTGCCGTGCATTGCACCTACTTCCCGGACAGCAAGTCGGGCACGGAAGGCAGCGCCAACTACAAGGTCAAGGGCAATATGCACTGGGTCAGCGCGCCGACGGCCATTCCCGCCGAAGTGCGCCTGTACGACCGCCTGTTTACGGACCCGCAGCCGGACGCGGGCGGCAAGGACTTCAAGCTGGCCTTGAATCCGCTGGCCAAGGAAGTGGTGCAAGCCTGGCTGGAACCGGGCGCGGAACTGGCCCAGCCGGAACAGCGCTTCCAGTTCGAGCGCCACGGCTATTTCGCGGCCGACCGGGTCGACAGCCAGCCTGGCAAGCCCGTCTTCAACCGCATCGTCACCCTGAAAGACAGCTGGCAGCCGGCAAAATAAGCCGTCATGTTGCTCACAAAAAAACCGCTTCGGCGGTTTTTTTCTTTTCAGCAACATAGTCACCAGCGAAATATTGCCTGTTGACTACATTCCCGAAAATTTTGTATATTAGGCAGCTATTGAGCAATTTGCAATGTCATTAGTGCTTGTGCAACTTGGTACAGCCTCCAGCACACGGGCGGCACCGATTCCTCTTCCTGATGCGGATGGCGATGTCTACTACTGCCGGCAAACACCCTTTATCTGCTGAAAAAAGACCGCTCTGGCTGCTCGGTTTCGTGGTGTCGCTGTTGGTGGGCCTGATGTTCTACATGGCCGCCTCGCTGTCGATCGAAAACGATGCCAGCGAGCTGTTCAACAATCTGGCGCGCACTACCCAGAAAAACATCGCGTCGCGCATCAAGTCGTATGCCAACTTGCTGCGCGGCACGGCTAGCCTGTTCCACGCCAACGAACACGTGAGCCGCGAGCAATTCCACCGCTACGTGGCGAACATGGACTTGCAACAGAACTATCCGGGGGTGATGAATCTCAATTACAGCCGGGAACTCGACGAGTCGCAGCGCCCCGCCTTCGAAGCGGCCATGCAGCACGACCATCCGCCCGGGCGCGATGGCTATCCGGCGTTTGCCATCCATCCGCCCGGGCCGCGCCCCCATTACTCCGTGATGGTATACCTCGAACCGATTGCCAGCGCCCCGGAAAAGTATGGCTATGACATCGCTTCGCGGCCCCTGATCGCCGAAGCACTGGCACAGTCGCGCGATACGGCGCAGATCAGCAATTCCGGCGTGCCTGTGCCGATGGAAGGGCGGCCGCAGCTGACGGGCATGGCCATGCGCATGCCCGTGTACCGCTTCGGCATGCCCACTGGCACGGTGGGGCAAAGGCGCGCGGCCTACCAGGGTTCCGTCGGCGTCGGCTACGATCTGGTGACGATGATGCGCAGCGCGCTGGCCGACATGCCAGTACGCAATGTCCGCCTGACCCTGTTCGATATCGGCCCGCAAGCGCGCGAACAGCTGGACTTGCCGCACGACATGCGCCCCATCTTCGACAGCACGACGGGGGGCATGCGTGCACCATGGTGGCTGCCCGGCAACTCGGGGCGGTATCTGAGCAGCACGATGCTGATCGACCACAATGGCCGCGCGTGGCAAGCGCTGTTCAGTGTGCGCAAGAGCGACCTGTACACGCGCTTCGGCGCCTTCCTGCCGTGGCTGGCCCTGCTGACCGGTTTTGCCAGCACCATGCTGCTGTACATGCTGTTTCACACCCTGGCGTCGTCGCGCCGGCGCGCCATCCAGCTGGCGACGGGCATGACGGAGGAATTGCGCGCCAGCCAGATCCGCCTGCAGCTGTCGCACCAGAAACTGCGCCGCTTGGCAGCCCACGCCGACCAGATCAAGGAAGAAGAGCGCAAGCGCATCGCGCGCGAAATCCACGACGACCTGGGACAGAACCTGCTGGTGCTGCGCATCGATGCCGACATGCTGGCCTCGCGCACGCAGCGCCGTCACCCGCGCCTGAACGCCCGCGCCAGATCGACCCTGGAGCAGATCGACGCTACGATTAAAAGCGTACGGCAAATCATCAACGACTTGCGTCCAACCGTGCTGGACCTGGGCGTGAATGCGGCCGTCGAATGGCAGGTGGCGCAATTTCGCCAGCGCACGGGCATCGCCTGCGAAGTGAGCGAAAGCCATCACGATATTTATTTGAGCGACCAGTGCGCCACGGCCCTGTTCCGTATCCTGCAAGAGTCGCTCAGCAATATTTCCCAGCACGCCAATGCCAGCCGCGTGCAAGTCAAGCTGGAAAAGTGCCGCGATACCGTGTCGATGTGCGTCAGCGACAACGGCGTGGGCGCGGCCATCGACGGACGCAACAAGCTGGGCTCATTTGGGCTGGTGGGGATCGAGGAGCGCATCAAGCTACTGGGAGGCACTTTCTACATAGAAAGCAGCCCCGGTGCCGGCATGAGCGTGCATGTCAGCGTGCCGCTGGGTGCGGACGCCACTGCATTCCCCTACCAGGAAGACAGCCGGGTCAACGCCTGACAGGCACGTCCCGCATGAAGCAAGCTCAGCTTGCGTATTTTGTCATTAAATGCAATATTGATGTAGAACAACTTAGCACCTGCCCGCCAAGGACTAGGCATTCCTCGACTACTTGCAAGGAGGACACACCCACCACTCTCCCTTGTTGCACCGTATTTCCCACAACGCTCTTTACCAAAGGACATTCATGGATACGAACGACAGTTTCAAGGCAATTGCTGATTTAAATTTGGACGCGATCAAAGTCAAGCTGATGCACAGGGAGTCAGGCGAAGGATGGAGCCTGGAGAAGGCGAATGCGGTGGAGTTCGAATACCGGCGCTTCCTGATCCTGATGAAACAGTTTCCGGAAGAAGAAACGGCGCCGCTGATGGACGTCGATACCTTCTGGCATTACCACATCCTCGACACGCTGAAATATGCAGCGGACTGCGAACAGGTCTTCGGTTATTTCCTGCATCACTTTCCGTACATCGGCTTGCGCGGCGAAGATGACGAAGCGGCGCACCAGCGCGTGGGCGAGCGCATGAAGCAGCTGTATGAGCAAACGTTCGGGGAAGATTATATCCGCGCAGAAACGGCGTATTCGGGACGGGCCGTGCAAGCGGCGTTTTCCAGTGCGGCAGTGCAGGAGACAGCCTACTCGGGCCGGGCGGTGCAGGCGGCGTTTTCCAGTGCAGCAGTGCAGGCGACAGCCTACTCGGGCCGGGCCGTGCAAACGGCGTTTTCCAGTGCGGCGGTGCAGGCGACGGCGTATTCGGGCCGCGCGACCGGGGCTGCCAACACCGCATTTTCCAGCGCGCCCGCCTCACTGGCCGCAGCGGTGGTCAAGTCGTCCACCACTGGCCTGGAAAGGGGGCGTTTCTATGTCGATCGTCCGGTACTGAACCGCGACCCGCAATAGAAAAGCAGACAACAGCTATGGCTGCCGCACGCGGCAAGCCTGACTTACGCAGACGGCACCTCTCAGTTTACCGTCTGTCAGGCGCTCTTAGGCAGCCATCAACTCGCGCAGTTCACGAATGCTGAAATCGCTGATTTCATGCATGCGGATGAGGATAGTGGCGCCGATCGGCAAGGTGTTGTGACGAATCTTGCTGATAACAGGTGGCGCCACTTCCAGAGCTCGCGACAAGGCGGCATCGTTTTTCAGTTGCAGCTTGTCGATGATCGCATCGAGGACGCGATTCGGGTTGTAGGTAGGCAAAGAAGTAATTTGTTTGAGAGACATGATCAAAAATCCGTACTTGTTGTATTAATGCATAAAGAAACCGAATGTCTCTTCTGCAATAATTCAGGGTAAACACACTAAAAAGCGCCATCACTTATGCGGCTTTTAAGCCACAAACAATATAATACACGCTATTGTTGATTTTTGCGTAACTTAAAGCAAAATTGTGATAATTGAAGAGAATTGACGCACTTGGAATGTGCTAGAGGATAACTCAAATCGGAAAAATTTGCTGCAAGTCATCAATTTTTACGATGAGGAACACCGCTGTGCATGAGCCAAGCTATGGCCATGAGGGTGCTCAGGCGGGCCATGTCGGCCGATAAAACCCAGCTGTGCGCGGCCACGTCGGCCGGCATGGCCAGCAAACAGGCGCCCGGGAAGGCATCCATGCGGCACCAGGCCAGTTGCCGGCGAATTTCATCGGGCGGTGGCGGTGGCCGCAGCGCATGTTCGCGACCGCGCATGTAGGCGCGTACTTGTTCCTTGCTGGGGTAACTCGCAGTTCGCATGGCTCGCTCCTACTGACGGGTAACAGCGTCGCGCTGTGTAGAGCCCACCACAAATAACCTGGACGCGTGACGACTTTGCTCAGCATATCGCCAGTTCGCCATGATGCCCTTGCGCTGCATCAAATGGCCAAGCCCCGGCATTGCGCCGAAGCCCGCACTGTTCCCTGCGCCAGCGGCCAGGCAGCCGATGGTCCGCCCTTATTTCTTTTGCTGGCGCACGCGCTGTTGCTGTTTTTCCTGCGTTTGCTGGCGATTCTGCTTGCGCTCGAACAGGGTGACCGCATCTTTCTTGGCTTGCTCGGCGGTACGCATTTCCTCATGCGCATCGTGCGGAACAAAAAATTCGGCATCCTGAGCCGCCACGACCAGCTTGATGGCGGCATCGTCGTCGAGGTCGTACAGTTCCGTCAGGACGGTGGTGACCTCGTCCAGGTATTCTTCGTAAGTGAGGGTGCTCATGCTGTAGTCCTTAAGTGAATGGCGCACCGCCGCAACGGCGCGCTGCGCGCCGGCCCAGCAAAGTGCGCAGATAACCGGCCATTTTACCCGATGCCGGCCACATCGTCGGACAGCGACTGCAAGGCATCGGCAACGCGCGCGTAGCGCAGGCACACACCCAGCTCGCGCTTGAGACGCGTATTGTGCAGCCGGCGCGATTCGGACATGAACGACAGCAGCATCGGCGTGACCACTTGCTGCAACTCGGCACGCGGCAGGCGCGGCGGGCGCGGCAAGCCGAACGTATCGGCCACGGCATCGAAATAGTCCGCCATCTTGAGTTCGCTGTCATCGCTGGCGTGATACACGCGTCCCGGCTTGCCCCGCCACAAGGCCCGTTCGATGATGCGCGCCAGGTCATCGGCATGGATATGGTTGGTGTACACGTCGTCGCCAGCGGCCAGAGCCGGCGTGCCTTCGCGCAGGCGCTTCAGTGGCAGACGGTCGTGCGCATAAATGCCCGGCACGCGCAGGATGGCCACGCTGGCGCCGCGGCGCGCGCCCCAGCCACGCAAGACCTGCTCCGCATCCACGCGCCGCTTCGCCCGCGCATTCGCCGGCGCTGTCGACCGCGTCTCATCGACCCAGGCGCCAGCGCAATCGCCATACACGCCGCTGGTACTCACATACACCATGCGGGCATGCTCGGGTAAAATGGCGACCAGATTGCGCGTGCGCAGGTCCAGCAAGCCCGACGACAGGGGCGGTGCCAGATGCACGACCATACTCGCCAGTCCCGCCAGCCGCTTCAGACTGGCGCGGTCGTCGAGGTTGGCCACGATGGGCACGGCGCCGGCCGCCCGCAGCTGCGCGCAACGCGCCGGCTGGCTGGTGACGGCAAAGACGCGAAAACGCGCGCGCAGCAGGGGCAGCAGACGCATGCCGACGTCGCCGCAGCCCAGGATCAGCAGGCGCGGCAAACCCACCGGCTTGCGCAAAGAGTGCATTAACATATTTTTCATATCAAGGATTGTATGACTTTTCAAATTACTGTTCAGCCCAGCGGCCACCAATTCAGCTGTGAAGCGGACGAAACCGTTCTGTCGGCAGCGATCCGCGCCGGCGTGGGCTTGCCGTATAGCTGCAAGAGCGGCGCCTGCAGTTCCTGCAAGGGCAAGATCGTGTCCGGCGATGTACAGCATAAGCCATACCAGGCCCGCTCCCTGACGGAAGATGAAGCGGCCGCCGGCTACTCGCTGCTGTGCTGCGCCGTGCCCCAGGGCGACCTGGTGGTGCAGGCGCGCGAAGTGGCAGGCAGCAGCGACTATCCGATCAAGAAAATGCCGTCGCGCGTGACCACCATCGACAAAGTCGCGCCTGACGTCGTTGTGCTGACCCTGCAATTGCCGGCCAGCGAGCGCCTGCACTACCGCGCCGGCCAGTATATCGAAATCATGCTGCGCGACAACAAGCGCCGCAGCTACAGCATGGCCAGCGCGCCCGTCGACGGTGGCCCCGTGAGCCTGCACATCCGCCACATGCCGGGCGGGCTGTTCACCGACCAGGTGTTCGGCAGCATGAAAGAGCGCGACATCCTGCGCTTCGAAGGTCCGATGGGCACCTTCTTCCTGCGCGAAGACAGCGACAAGCCCGTCGTGCTGCTGGCCTCGGGCACGGGTTTTGCCCCGTTGAAAGCCATCGTCGAACACATGATCAACGAGCAATCCCCGCGCCCGATCACCCTGTACTGGGGCGCGCGCCGCCCGCACGACCTGTACATGGATGCGCTGTGCCGCCAGTGGGCCGCTGACCTGCCGCAATTTACGTATGTGCCTGTCGTATCGGACGCGTTGCCGGAAGACGCCTGGAGCGGCCGCACGGGCTTCGTGCACCAGGCCGTCATGGCCGACCTGCCAGATATGTCCGCTTACCAGGTGTATGCCTGCGGTGCACCGATCGTCGTGGAGTCGGCCAACCGCGATTTCGTGCAATTGTGTCAACTTCCAGCCGACGAGTTCTACGCGGACGCCTTCACCACCGAAGCCGACCTGGCCAAGTAGGCATCCAGACAGCGGGGGCTGCTGGTGCGGCATCCGCTGCCCCCCCCCTCCCCGCTGCTCCCTGGAAATATCATGTCCCTCGCGTCCGCCGGCAACGGCTTCAGTATCTTGCGTCACCGCAATTTCGCCTTTTACCTGTCCGCCCGCGTACTGGGCACGGTGGCCGTGCAGATGCAAAGCGTGGCCATCGGCTGGCAGGTGTACCAGATCACGGGCAGCCTGTTCGACCTTGGCCTGATCGGCCTGGCGCAGTTCGCCCCCTTCCTCGTGCTGATCCTGCCGGCCGGCCATGTCGCCGACCGCTACAACCGCCGCAACATCATCGCCTGGTGCCTGGCGGCGCAGCTCGCTTGCGCGCTGGCCCTGCTGGCCTTTACGCTGAGTGGACTCTCCATCGTCTGGCCCGTGTTTGCCGTGCTGGTGCTGTTCGGCAGCGCGCGCGCCTTCATGATGCCGGCCACACAAGCCGTGCTGGTAAACATGGTGCCCACGCAGCACTTCAGCCGCGCCGTCGCGCTCAGCTCATCGAGCTCGCACGTGGCCATCATCCTGGGCCCCACCCTGGGCGGCTTGCTGTATTACTTCGGCCCCAAGGTGGTGTATTTGATCTCGTCCGCGCTGCTGGTGGTATCCGTCTTGCTGATGCGCGCCACCACGCCGGCGCCGCAAGTGGTGAAGCGCGAACCCGTCAGCTGGCATACCCTGCTCGAAGGCTTGCGCTTCGTCTGGTCGAAACCCATCGTGCTGGGCGCCATTTCACTCGACCTGTTCGCCGTGCTGTTCGGCGGCGCCACGGCCCTGCTGCCGGCACTCGCGCATGACGTGCTGCATATCGGCCCCAGCGGCCTGGGCCTGCTGCGCACGGCACCGGGCGCCGGCGCCGCCCTGTGCTCGATCATTCTGGCCATCTTCCCCATCACGCGCCGCGTGGGCGCCTGGATGTTCGGCGGCGTGGCCGTCTTCGGCCTGGGCACCCTGGTGCTGGGCAGCACCAGCTATTTCCCGCTGGCGCTGGCGGCGCTGTTCCTGATGGGCGCCGGCGACATGGTCAGCGTCTACATCCGCCACCTGCTGGTGCAGTTCGAGACGCCTGACGAGATCCGCGGCCGGGTCAGCGCCGTGAATGCCGTCTTCATCGGTGCCTCGAACGAGCTGGGCGAATTCGAATCGGGCCTGACGGCTGGCTGGTTCGGCCTGGTGCGCGCCGTGCTCTTCGGCGGCGCCGCCACCCTGGCCGTGACGGGCATCTGGGCCGTGCTGTTCCCCGTGCTGTCACGCATGGACCGCTTCCCCCACCACGAAAAGGAAGCGGCCGCCAGAACGGCGACCGCGAGCGCACACTAAGCGCTAAGATGCGCTATCGCTACTGACCAACTCGCACCATGAAAATCACGTTTCCCTTGCGCAGCTTCATCCGCAGCCGCCCCCACCTGAGCATGGCCACGGCCATCGGCGTGGTAGCCGGCCTGCTGCTGCCCTCGTCCTGGCAACAGATGACGCGGTTGCTGACGGCGTGGAACGTCGCCGTCTGGTTTTACCTGGCGACGATGGCCTGGATGATGATGCGCGCCAACCATCACAAGGTGAAGGTGATGGCAGCGCGCCAGGATGAGCGGGCCGCCACGGTCCTGTCGGCCCTGTCCGTCGCCTCCGTGATGAGCCTGGCGGCCATCGTCTCGCAACTGTCGTCGATGAAAGACATGGCGCCGGACGAGCGCGCGCTGCATTACGGCTTGACGATCCTCACGCTGGTCGGCTCCTGGTTTCTCGTCGGCACCCTGTTCTGCTTTCACTATGCCCACCTGTATTACCAGGCCGACCCCGCACTACGTCCCCTGAAATTTCCCGACGACGAGCAAAACCCCGATTACTGGGATTTTTTGTATTTCTCCTTCACCATCGCCGTGGCCGTGCAAACGTCGGACGTTTGCGTGCAGACGCGATCGATGCGGCAGATCGTGCTGGGGCAATCCGTGCTGAGCTTTTTCTTCAACCTGGTCGTGCTGGGACTGTCCATCAATATTGCCGCCGGCTTGATCAATGGATAAGCAGCAGGGCAAAAAGATTCCACAAGGAAACTTGATCTGGCTGAAGGGTTAAGCGCATCTTAATCGTGCAGACCCCTTGAAATTGTGGAAACTGGAGTAAGATAAGTCATGCACAGAGATCAAGTGCATGAGGCAAGAACCAGGCGCCGACGCGCACCCGCAGTGGAATAGACCGCTGCCGTGCATGGCGCCTGAGATGGGTTTTTTTTGAATTGACAGGAGTAAGCATATGCAAATCAATATTCATACCGACAGCACCATCGCCAACACCGCTGGACTGAACGAACATGTGCAATCCGTACTTGAAAGCGCACTCAACCGCTTCCGCGACAACCTGACCCGCATCGAAGTCCACATCAGCGATACGAACGGCCCGAAAGGCGGCGCCGACGATATCCGCTGCGTCATGGAAGCTCGCGTTGCTGGCTATCAGCCGATTGCCGTGACCGAACAGAACGCCACCGTGCATCAATCCGTGGCCGGCGCCACCGACAAGCTGAAACGTGCCATCGATAGCGCCCTGGGCCGCCTGCAAGACAGCAAGCGCCACGCCACCGGCAAGAATGCCGTGATCGATACGGCCGAAGCGGAAGAAACCGCCGAGTAACTCCACCCACCGCAGTACTCTAGTGACCAAGGCAGCCGTTCAAGGCTGCCTTTGCACATCCGGCCCGCCTTTCGCGCGCGGCAACAACAATGCCAAAACCATCAGCATTCCCGCTGATTAACGCGACATTGAAATAATTGTCGTATTTCCCACAGTAAGTGACATCAAGCAAGCCTTTGCCGTTACAGCCAAGGCCGCTTTACGCTATCATGAAGATACCGTCCCGCTGCTCGCGCGCGTCGGCTTTTTGAAAGTATGATTGTGGAACATATCGGCAACTTCGGTGCTTCAGGCTGCAACATCGGCGATTTACAGCTATTTTGCGATGCTGCTGACAGCCAGACGGCCGCCATGCTGGCGCCCTGCCCCGTCATGCGCCTCGAAGCGGGCGAAGCCATTGCCGACAGCAAGGGCACCAGCCTGTACATCGTCCTGCGCGGCTCGCTAGCCGTGGCGGCCGACACCCACACGGGTATGGATGACGGCACCGTCAGCAAGGTCTTGCCCGGCGAAAGCGTGGGCGAACAATCGGTGCTCGATGAAGCAAGCAACCTGGCCGCCATTTCTGCCCTGGAAGAAACCGATTTGCTGGTGATCGACGCGGCCGTCGTCTGGGAATTGATCGAACAATCGAACGGTCTGGCGCGCAACCTGCTGCGCTTGCTGTCCTTCCGCATCCGCGCCGCCAATGCCCTGCTGCGCAGGCGCCAGAAACTGGGCGAATTCTACCGCCAGCTGTCTATGGTCGACAGCCTGACGGGCTTGTACAACCGCGCCTGGCTGACCGATTTACTGCCGAACATGATCATCACCGCTCACGCCAGCAACTCTCCGCTGTCGCTGGTGATGATAGATCTCGACCATTTCAAGCGCTTCAACGACACGCACGGCCACCAGGCGGGCGACCAGGCGCTGCGCATCGCCGCGCAAGTGCTGGGCGCAGCCCTGAGGCCCACGGATTTTGCCGTGCGCTATGGTGGCGAGGAAATGATGGTGATCTTGCCAGATACCAACGAACACGTCGCCTTGCGGGTGGCCGAGCGCCTGTGCGAGCGCATGGAGCACGCCGTCATCTTCGCCGACATGCGCAGCGCGCTGCCGCACATCACGGGCTCGTTCGGCGTGGCCAGGCTGGAGGCGGAACAGGACGACGAAGCGTTGATCGCGGCGGCCGATGCGGCGCTGTACCGCGCCAAAGCCGGCGGGCGAAACCGCGTAAGCACCTGATAAAAAGCCCATGGCGTCGTTGCATTGCCTCGTCGTACATTCGTACTGCCTTCGGCAATGCGCCTCGCCCTGGACATTTTCTCCGGCGCTTCCGGCGTAATAAGGATCAGGCGGCCTTGCTGTCGGCCGGCTTGGCGGTCTCATCCTTCTTGCTGCTGTGCGCGGCGATGAAATCCGCATAGCCCTTCTGCACCAGTTCATACGTCTTGTCGATATTGCCGGCGATATCGCCATTCAGCACTTTCAAGCCACCCAGAATGTCGCGCGCTTCCTTGAAGCCTTTTTCCATGCCGCCGCTGATGGTGTCCATGAACTTGGTCAGGGCCGTATCGTCATCCAGGCCGGGGTTCTGTTTTTTGAACGCGTCAAAAAACCCCGTCGACAGCGATACAATGCGGCTTGCCGTCGCCTCGGCGCTATTGTCCTGCGAGGCTGCGTTCTGGATGGCGTCGTCGCCGTACTGGCCCTTCAGCGCTTCATTGATATTCGTGATGGCCGTCTTGTACAGCAGCGCCAGCGGCTCGTTTTCCGAACCGATCGAGACATTTAGCGACGCCTGCATGATGGAGGCGTTCAACTGCAGCTTGCTGCGGTCATTCACGCTCATTTCAGTCTTGACGCCGTCCTTTTGCTGGACTTTATCGTCCTTGCCGGCAACGCCGGTACTGACGGAAGTCACGGAAGGGGTGGAATTGCCGCTTGCGGCGATGGGAATTGACACGATAGACCTCCTTGAACGGGCAATATATGCCACCATGCGGGAAACGCAATGATGACCATGCTCTCGTGTAGTATCGGCAGGTTTTCAGAAAACTGTAGCAGTGGCACTTTTAGCGGCCCGGATAACCAATTAAGCAACGACCATCAACGACCATCAATGACTACCCAGACTTTCCTTTGGCACGACTACGAAACCTTTGGCGCCCAGCCGCGCCGCGACCGTCCGGCCCAGTTCGCAGCCATCCGCACGGATGCCGACCTGAACGAGATCGGCGACCCGATCATGCTGTATTGCCAGCCTGCAAATGACTTCCTGCCCGACCCGCAATCGTGCCTGATCACGGGCATCACGCCGCAGCAATGCTTGCAGCTGGGCGTGCCCGAACACCAGTTCGCCGCCACCATCGAAGCGGCCTTTTCGGAACCGGGCACCATCGGCGTGGGCTACAACACCATCCGTTTCGATGATGAAGTCACGCGTTTCCTGTTCTGGCGCAACCTGATCGACCCGTATGCGCGCGAATGGAAGAACCATTGCGGCCGTTGGGACATTCTCGACGTGGTGCGCATGACGCACGCGCTGCGCCCGGAAGGCATTCAATGGCCGAAGCGCGACGATGGCCAGACCAGTTTCAGGCTGGAACACTTGAGCAAGGCCAATGGCCTGGCCCACGAAGCGGCGCATGATGCGCTGTCCGACGTGCGCGCCACCATCGCCCTGGCCCGCCTGATCCGTGAAAGGCAGCCGAAACTGTTCGAATTCTGCCTGGCCCTGCACAAGAAAGACAGGGTCGCCAGTGAAATGGGCATGCACCTGGCCGCCGGCGAGCGCCAGCCCTTCCTGCACGTGTCCGGCATGTTCCCCGCCGAACGGGGCTGCCTGGGCATCGTCTGGCCGCTGGCCACGCACCCGAGCAATAAAAATGAAATTCTCGTCTGGGACTGCGCCTACGATCCGCGCGAACTGTTCAACCTGGATGCCGACACCATCCGTACGCGTTTGTTCACGCGCAAGGAGGCCATGCCGGAAGGCATGACGCGCCTGCCCGTGAAAAGCGTGCACCTGAACAAGTCGCCCATGCTGGTCGGCAACCTGAAAACCCTGTCGCCCGCCATGGCCGAGCAATGGGGCATCGATGTGGAAGCGGCGCGCGCCAACGCGCAGCTGGCCGCCACGGCGCCGAACATGGAGGCGATCTGGGCCGAAGTGTTCCAGCGCCCGGGCGCGAATGTCGCCCTGGATGTGGATGAAGATTTGTACAATGGTTTCGTCAGCAACGACGACCGCCGCCTGCTCGAATCCCTGCGCCGCGATACGCCGGCCAAGCTGGCCACGGCCCGCCCCTCGTTTGCCGACGAACGCTTGCAGGAATTGCTGTTCCGCTACCGCGCCCGCAATTTCCCGCAAACCCTGAGCGAAGCGGAAAGCCTGCGCTGGGAACAGCACCGCGCCGCCCGATTGTTCGACGGCGACGGCGGCGCCCGCACCATCGAGATGCTGTTTACGGAAATCGACGTGCTGTCGGAGTCCGTGGATGAGCGGGGAGAAGAAATTTTGGGGGAGCTGTACGATTACGCGGAGATCGTCGCGCCGCAGCGCGACTAAATGAAAAATGCCGGGCTAGCCCGGCATTTTGCATGGATGACAAACAACAGTCATCACGGTGCCTGACAGAAGCGTAGCGAGCGGATGAGAGTTGCGGCCGAGAAGCGCAACTGTGCTATAGCACAGTGAGCATCGCCGGCCGCAAATCGCGACGCGCAGTAGCTTATGTCAGACACCATCAGACGCGCGGTGTTGATTGATGGCATCGCGCGTTTCAATCGCCACGCGGCGCGCCGCATCGGCGAAGTCTTCGCCCGCTTGCGGCGTGGCGTAGATGATGGCGCGCGAAGAGCTGATCATCATGCCCATGCCGTTCGCCGTCTGGCCCGCGCCGACGGTGGCGGCAATATCTCCGCCCTGGGCGCCGATGCCGGGCACCAGCAGCGGCATGTCGCCCACGATGGCGCGTACTTGCGCCAGTTCTTCAGGGAAGGTGGCGCCGACGACGAGCGCGCACTGGCCGTTCTTGTTCCATTTCTCGGCCACCAGGCGCGCCACGCGCTGGTACAGGGGCACGCCGTCCGTGTCGAGGAATTGCAGATCCGAGCCGCCCGGGTTCGAGGTGCGGCACAGGATGATCACGCCGCGGTCTTTCCACGCCAGGTAGGGATCGAGCGAATCCTCGCCCATGTAGGGATTCACGGTGACGGCGTCGGCGCCGTAGCGCTCGAACGCTTCGCGCGCGTATTGCGTGGCCGTGGCGCCGATGTCGCCCCGTTTCGCGTCGAGGATCAGCGGGATATGCGGGTAATTCTCGCGCACGTAGCGGCAGATGTCTTCCAGCTGATTTTCCGCGCCCAGCGCGCCGAAATACGCGATCTGCGGCTTGAAGGCGCAGGCCAGGTCGGCCGTGGCGTCGATGATGCGCGTGCAAAAGGTGGTGATTCCATCGGGCAAGTCGCGCAGTTCGGCCGGCAGTTTCGCCAGGTCGGGGTCCAGTCCCACGCACAGCAGGGAATTATTGGCCGTCCATGCGGCGGATAATTTATTGATGAAATTCACGGCACACCTTCTCTATATTCAGTTGCAAACCCCATATTGTAACGCGGCGCGGGCCTTACAAGACAGGAGACAGCCCCCCAGGGGCGGCGGCCTGCGCTTATTAAACCGACATCCCGGGCCGTTTCAGGTATATTTGCCTCATCCCTTTTACTCTGCACGGAACCCATCATGCAAATCACCAATCAATTCACCAAATGGCTGCGCCTGGCGCTGAGCGTTACCGTCCTGGCCGGTATCCTGACGGGCTGCGGCTACAACGACTTCCAGACCAAGGACGAAGCGACCAAGGCCGCCTGGGGCGAAGTGGTCAACCAGTACCAGCGCCGTGCCGACCTGATCCCCAACCTGGTGAATACCGTCAAGGGCTATGCCACGCACGAGCGAGAAACGCTGGAAGCGGTGACCAAGGCGCGCGCCGCCGCCACCAGTTTCCAGATCACGCCCGAAGTGCTGAACGACCCGGCCGCGTTCGAAAAATTCCAGCAAGTGCAGGGACAGCTGTCGTCGGCCCTGTCGCGCCTGATGGTGGTGTCCGAGAAGTATCCTGACTTGAAGGCCGATACGAGCTTTCGCGACTTGCAGTCGCAGCTGGAAGGCACGGAAAACCGCATCACCGTGGCGCGCCAGCGTTACATCGTTGCCGTGCAAGATTACAACGTGCATGCGCGCAGCTTCCCGAACAACCTGACGGCCATGATGTTCGGCTACAAGGTCAAGCCTTCGTTCACGGTGGAAAACGAAAAATCCATTTCGACCGCGCCAACCGTCAACTTCGGCAAATAAGATGAAAGCCTGGTCTTCCCTGGCAGCGCTGGCGATGGCAATGCTGCTGTGCGCCAGCCTGCCCGCCAGCGCACAGGGCTTGCAAGCCGTGCCGCCGCTGGCGGCGCGCGTGACGGATAACGCCGGCATGCTCGACGCCAAGCAGAAAGCGGCGTTGGAAGGCGTGCTGGCCGACTACGAAGCCAAGACGGGCAGCCAGATCGCCGTACTGCTGGTCAAGAGCACGGAACCGGAAGCCATCGAGCAATACAGCATCCGCGTGACGGATGCCTGGAAGCTGGGCCGCAAGGGCGTCGATGACGGCGTGTTGCTGATGGTGGCGAAAGACAACCCATCGTCCCTGCGCCGCCTGCGTATCGAAGCCGGGCGCGGCGTGCAGGGCATGCTGACGGATGCGCAATCGAAACGCATCCTGCAGGACGTGATCGCGCCCCATTTCAAGCAAAATGACTATTACGGTGGCCTGGTCGCTGGTATTGGCGCGATTGCCACCCTGCTGAACCAGGAGCAATTCCCCGCCCCCGCACAGCAGAAGGCTCCGGCCACAGTGGAAGCGGGCGGCCTGACCTTCTGGCTGCCGCTGCTGTTCTTCGGCTTTCTCGTCTTGCTGACCGTATTCCGCTCGCGCGGCGGACCTACGCGGCTGCAGCGCGGCAGCAACTGGTCCAGCGGCGCCACGGGCGTCGTGCTGGGCAGCATCCTCAGCCAGGCGCTGAACAACCGTGGCGGCGGCGGCTTCGGCGGCGGTGGCGGATTTGGCGGTGGCGGTGGCGGCGGTGGTTTCGGTGGCGGCGGCGGCGGTTTTGACGGCGGCGGCGCCTCGGGAGATTGGTAATGACGAAACAACTGACCTTTGGACAGCGCTGCGGACGCGCCTTGAAGCATTTGCGCGGCACGCCGGCAACGGCGCGCCAGGCCTTTCCTGAACGCACGCTGAAAGCCATCGAAACGACGATTGCCGACGGTGAGGCGATGCACCAGGCGGAAGTACGCCTGATCGTTGAGGCGGCCCTGACACCCGGCATGGCCTACCAGGGCGTGAGCAACCGCGAGCGGGCACGCGAACTGTTCGCCCAGTATGGTGTATGGGATACGGAAGATAACGTTGGTGTACTGATCTATATCAACCTGGCCGAACACCAGGTCGATATCGTGGCCGACCGCAACGTGGGCCGGCGCGTCACGCCGGAACAGTGGCAAGCCGTGTGCCGCATCATGACGGGAGGCTTCAAGGAGGGTAATTTCCATGATAGTACGCTCGATGCCTTGCAGCAGCTGAATACCTTGTTGCAAAGCCACTTCCCCGCCAGCGGCACGCGTGGCAACCAGTTACCGAACGAACCCATCCTCCTCTAATTCCTGCCCAGGGATTAAAATCTGCCCATTGCCGCGCGAGCTGGGCGCGGCCCCTAATACCGCCGAGGAGACCGCATGAAACTGATCAATCAAACCGCCATCGTCACGGGGGCCACGCAAGGCATCGGCCTGGCGTGCGCCACCCGCCTGATCGCCGAAGGGGCGCAAGTGATGCTGGTCGACATCAAGGAAGAAGGCGCGCAGGCAGCCGCCGCCCTCGGCCCGCAAGCGCGCTTCTTTTGCGCCGACGTGAGCCAGAAGGCAGACGTCGATGCCATGCTGAAGGAAACTCTGGCCCAGTTCGGCCACATCGATATCCTCATCAACAATGCGGGCGTCACGCACGCGGCCGATTTCCTCGACGTCTGCGAAGACGATTTCGACAGGGTCATGCGCATCAACCTGAAATCGATGTTCCTGTGCGGCCAGGCCGTAGCGCGCGAGATGGTCAAGCGCAACAGCGGCTGCATCATCAACATGTCCAGCGTGAACGCGGAATTGGCGATCCCGAATCAAGTGCCCTATGTGGTGTCGAAAGGCGCGATCAACCAGCTGACAAAGGTCATGGCCCTGAACCTGGCGCCGCATGGCGTGCGCGTCAACGGCATCGGGCCGGGCACCATCCTGACGGAACTGGCCAAGCAGGCGGTATTGTCCAGCCCGCAGGCGCGCCACACGATTTTGTCGCGCACGCCGTTGGGCCGCTGCGGCGAGCCGGAAGAAGTGGCCGGCATCGCCGCCTTCCTGGCCAGCGACGACGCCACCTACATGACGGGCCAGACCATCTATGTCGATGGCGGACGCATGGCGCTCAACTACACGGTGGCCGTGAAGGAGTGAGAGGGAAACAAGGGAGTTATATAAAAAAATAATAACGCATATCTAAAAAGATCATTAGACACATATCGTGCAACGCAGCATAATGCACCTGTCTCCACTATTCTCCTCCAAGAAAATAGTTTTAAGCCCGCTTTCACCAGCGGGCTTTTTTTTTGCTGTCACTCATGAAACATGGCCATTCTTGCCATGCCACCCAATCTTTCCAGTCATTCTGCCTGTCGCAAAAAAATGTTGCGGCGTGTCATCAGCCCGTCATGTTCGCCCCCTATACTTGCTTCATCTGCTGTACAGGCAACCGATATGCCTGACTACAGACAGGTGTGCTGCGATGGCACACCACTCCCCTTTCATGACCGTGGCGGGCACCGGCAAGGTGCGCGACATGGTAAGTACCGAGCAACTCTCAACTCTTGACCCACTCATTTGGGTTTTTGGCCCGCGTCCCCGCGGGCCTTTTTTTTGCCTGCAAGACAAGCTCCTGCGCAAAAACACAAGGGTCCGCCATGCACATGATATTGTGACTGCCTTTCCACCGTCCTGACGCATCATGCCTGCACCCTTGCTTGAACTCTGTTTTGCCGACCGCCACGCACGCCTGCGCTACCGCACGGCCCTGGTGTTGTACTCGCTGGTGATTCTGATCGGCGACATACCCGGCATGCGCGCTGACGTGGGCCAATATGCCTCGGGCGGCGTACTGCATTCCTTCGGCTATGGCGTGCTGGCCCTGATCCTGTTCAGCGGCACGGGCGGCGGCATGACCCGCCGGGCGCTGTTGTCGGTGCTGATGGTGGCGGCCATGGGCGCGCTGGACGAATTCATCCAGAGTTTCCTGCCTTACCGCCATGGCGCCGTGAGCGACTGGGTGGTCGATATCACGGCCGCAGCGGTGGTCTGCCTGCCTCTGTGTTTCCTCTGGCCAAAAATGGTCGTCGCCGCCCTTGGCAAGGACGCAGCGCAGCCTGGAATCTGAACTGGGGCAATGCCAGCCAGTCAGGCACGGTCCGCTTCGCAATCCTGCAATGCCAGCGGCAACTGCCCCTGGCTACGCGTGCCCAGGCGCCGCATCAGGGCGCGCGTCTCGCGCCGGCTGCCGGCGCTCACGGCGCGTGCAGCATCACGCTGCATGTCCAGCAAGTGCTCCGAACGCGCCAGCCGCACCAGACCATGCAAGGCCTGGGCCAGTACATGGCGCGCACGGGCATCGCGCGCGGTGCCGACTACGGCCAGCACCAACTCATCGATCAGTTTTGCGGTAGGACCAGATGACATTTTTTCTCCCGAATCAACAGTGAGGAAACGTGCAGGCGCACGACCTAGTGATTACCAGCATCGTTTATACCAAGCACAGCAATGAGACGCTTGATCTAGCTCAATCGCTCATGACGGCTGCCGAACATCCCTGCGCCGCCATGCTCTTCATGTAGCAATCGCTGCCATCCGTATCAGCGCAGGTGACGATCCTGCGTGTTCGACCATGAGCAGACCAAGCTGAGATTGAAAACAACGCTGCTGCCGACCTGCCTGGCATGCACGCGGGCGGCAGCACGCAGGGGGTGGCGGGCATGGGCTGTACCGCGTCACCTTGCACCTGGACGACGGCACGACGCGCACCTTCACGCAAAATACCCGGTTCGCCTTCCAGATCGACGACCGGGTCAGCATGCAAAAGGCATGATGCAGCGCTATTGATCGATGCCGGGGCTTGCCGATGCTTGCCGCTGCGCACATGGCCGCATCAGGCCATGGCCAGTGTCAGCGGCCGGCTGCGCCCCTGCACCACGGCCGAAGGCCAGGCCGGGTCGTGCGTGAGGTTATGCAATTGCTTGCCGTCGAGCAGAAAGGTGTCTTCCACCGTGCTGCCGGGCAGGCTGGGGTGGAAGGCCAGCGCCATGCCACGCTTGAGGATGATTTCCGTGTGCGCGCCGGCCGCCACTTCGGGCGCCAGGTAGCCATGGATGCCGCCCTGCCTGCTGGTGCGCACTGCGTCGGGTTGGCCTGCATACGCGTAGGCGCTGTCGAGCGCGTGATACACCATGCTCAGCGTATGGCCCGTTTCGCAAGCGTCGAGCGCCACCGCTTCCAGCGCCAGCATGGCGGCATCGGCATCGTCCATGGCCACCGCCGCGCCATCAACGCGACGCTGCGCGGGGCCGAAGCGCCGTTGACGGCTGAGACTAGCGCACAGGCCGAAACGCCGTGCGCACAGGGCCAGCACGGCTTGCCTGCCCAGCACCACCTGGGCCGGCGGCGCGCGCCGATACCGGTGCTGGCGCGCCTCGCCGCTGACCAGCACGTGTACGGCCTGCAAGCCCCGCAGCCACAGGGCGCGCACGCAGGCGGCGGCCAGTTCCTGCTCGCTCCAGTCGGGTCGGGCCTGGCGCAGCGCATCGGCGGCGGCCCCGGCGGCCAGCTGACCGACCTGGCGATAGCGCTGCTGCTCCGATTCCAGCAGCACCAGCCGCTCTTCGCGCAAGGCCACGGGCAGGCTGCGTTCGTGCAAGCCTGCCCGGTCGGACAATACAGGCGCACCACCGGCCGCATGCTGCACGAAATGCTCGCGCAATTCATACAACTGCGGCTGCATCCAGGGCGACACTTGCCACGTCCATGGCCCGCGCACTTCCTCGTCGCGCATGCGCATGGCTTCGGCTTCGTCCGTCAGGATGTAGTTGGCGTCGCGCGTCACCAGCACTTCCGCGCAGCCGCACTCGGCCGTATGGCTATGGCTGTTCGACGCGCCCGCCGTGGCCCACGCAAACCAGTCCACGCCGCGCAGGCGCACGGCACCGGCACGCTCCTGTTCCAGCCAGCCCCGCATCTGCGCCAGCTTGTGCGCCACTTCCATTTCCAGCGGCCAGTTCATGACCACTCCTGACTCGGGTTCAGGCTCGGCACCACCCCGCCTGGCATGCCTGGCGCCTGCCGGGCCTCCTGTTGTTCATGCATAGCTGCTCCCTTCCTGCATACAGACGTAAGACCGGCATGCGCATAAAAAGTTCGGCGCCTGGATTCGTCTCAGGCTTGCAGTCTATGACTTCCTTCTATTTTTGCAAGCAGCTATTTCGCCAGCTCGATCAGCACGGCCGTGTACATCTGCAAGTTCAGCAGCAGCTGTTTTTCCGTGATGAACTCGTGTTCGGAATGCCCCGTATACACCGTGTGCGGCATGGCCGGGCCGAAGCTGACGGCGTTTGGAAACAGCCGTGAATTGGTGCCGCCGCCAATCGCCACCGGTTGCGGATTCGCCATGCCCGTGTAATGCTCGAAGACGGACAATAAAGTGGGAATCTGCGGCGCGCCCGTCTGCAGCCACGGCTCGCCGATCTGCACCTGCAGCGCGGCCGGCACCTGGCGCCGCGCCTTCCAGGCATCGAAGGCGGCCGTCACCTGCTGCTGCAGCACGGCCGCCGTCTTGCCTTGCGGACGGCGCAAATTGATGTTCAGTTCCAGCGTGCTGCCATCTTGTTTGAGCACGGTAGGCGCCACCGTCATCGGCCCCATGAAACCGTCGCGGTAAGCGATCTGGCCAAAGCGCTCGCCGTAGATGCCCGTACCCACCAGTTCATTCAGGAATGACAGCATGTCGGCCGCCTGCGTGCCCTGCCAAGGCTGCACGGCCAGCGCGTCGGCCAGCATGCTGATGGCGTTGACGCCATCTTCCGGTTTCGACGAGTGGGCCGACACGCCCAGCGCCGTCACCGTCAGGGTGTCGCCAGCGCGCGCATAGCTGTAGCGCATGCCCTGCTGGCCCTGCGCACGGGCGCGGATGGCCGCTTCCAGCGCCGCCGGAGCGTGCGCGATGACGGCGATTGCATCTTCCGGAATCTGGCTGCCGAAAAAGCCGCCCGTCAGCCGCGTCAGCACGGGGCCGCCATCGGCTGGCAGTGCCGTGCGCGGCGGCAAGGCCAGCTTGATCGAACCGTAGCCCTTCTCGGCCGTCACCACCGGATATTCCGCATCGATGGTGATGTTCACCTGCGGCGGCGTGTGGGTTTTCAAGAACTGTTTCAACGGTTCCCAGTCCGATTCCTCGGCCATGTAGACGTACAGCTCGATGCGCTTGTTCAGCGGTATCTGTTTGTCCTGGATGGCTTTCATCGCATACAGGGCCGTGGCGATGGGGCCCTTGTCGTCTTCCGTGCCCCGTCCCAGCAGTTTTCCAGCTTCGCTGGTACGGTCCAGTTCGAACGGTGAGCGGGCCCATTTGGCGGGATTGACGGGCTGCACATCGCCGTGCGTGATCACACCCACCCTTTCGCTGCCTTTGCCCATGCCGATAACCAGTACGTGGCCATGATCGTGGAAGTCGAAACCGAGGCGCTGCGCCTCGGCGGCCAGGTAGCGCTTGAAGCCCGTGTGCTGGGGATTGTCGGCAAACGGCACGGCCGGATCGGCCACCGTGTTGAAACTGACCATTTTTGCCAGGCTGGCGATCAGCGCTTCGGGATAGGTGGCCAGCGCATGGCGTGCCGTGTCCTGCGCCTGCAAGCTGACGGGGGCGGCGTGAACGGAGGGCTGCAGCATCAGGGCTAGCAGGGACAGCAGGAGGGGTTTCTTGAACATGGCGGGGTGCATAAAGTGGGGAGGCCCACTCTAGCATCGCCCGCACCGATTTCCAATCAGCATGAGTTTTTTACCGATCAGTACGCAAATTCCCGATTCGCATTATCATGTGCGCAGCCTGTCTTCCCCGCCACGCTGTCCAGGGTGACCCTGCCAGCATCAGGGGATAGACAAATCGTCCATTGTGATTTTCCACCACGTCCCGATATCGCTACCATGATTCCATTTTCCTTACTCGACCTCGCGCCCATCGCTGAAGGCAGCAACGCCAGCCAGTCATTCAAGAACACGCTGGACCTGGCGCAGCACGGCGAACGCTGGGGCTACAACCGCTATTGGCTGGCCGAACACCACGGCATGCCCGGCATCGCCAGCGCCGCCACGGCGGTCGTGATCGCCCATGTGGCGGCCGGCACCAAGACCATTCGCGTGGGCGCCGGTGGCGTCATGCTGCCGAACCACTCGCCGCTGGTCATCGCGGAACAGTTCGGCACCCTGGAAGCGCTGCACCCGGGCCGCATCGATCTGGGCCTGGGCCGCGCGCCCGGCTCCGACCAGACGACGGCGCGCGCGCTGCGCCGCGACCTGCAGTCCGACGCGGAGCAGTTTCCGCAAGACGTGCTGGAATTGATCGACTATATGTCCGACGAGCCGCGCCAGCGCGTGCTGGCCGTGCCCGGCAAGGGCGCGAAAGTGCCCGTGTGGATACTGGGGTCGAGCCTGTTCGGCGCCCAGCTGGCCGCGCACCTGGGCTTGCCATACGCCTTCGCCTCGCACTTCGCGCCGCAAATGATGATGCAAGCCGTGGCGTATTACCGCGAACACTTCAAGCCTTCAAAACAACTGGCCAAACCGTACGTGATGCTGGGCTTCAATGTGTTTGCCGCCGACACGGATGCCGAGGCGCACCTGCGCGCCACCTCGATGCAGCAAGCCTTCGTCAACCTACGCACGGGCCGCCCGTCACGCTTGCAGCCGCCCGTGCCCGGCTATCTGGAACAGCTGGGTCCGCAGGAACGCGCCATGCTCGACTCCGTCCTTTCCTGCACGGCCATCGGCGCGCCGGAGACGGTGAAGGCAAAGATGGCCGCCTTCATCGCCGAAACGGGTGCCGACGAGCTGATGATCACCTCGCAGATCTTCGAACACCAGCACCGGCTGCGCTCGTATGAAATCACGGCGCAGGTGCATGCGGAATTGGCGCAGCAGCAGTAACGGACATTTTCCTCCCTCGGTATATCCCCCTATACCCTTTTCCCGGCCGTCGGCAACGATCGCCGGGATTTTTTTGCCTGCTGTCTTGTCCACCGCCCCGCCGCAAAAATCGGCCGCGCCCGGCAAGAAATGCGCAGCCCCGCTATCATGCTGATCCAAAAGCATCACTCGAAAGCTGTATCGCATGAAACCTGCAGTCCCCCCTTCCCTCGACGCCAGCACCCTGCTGAGCGCCACCCGCATCCTGCTGTTCGCCCTGTCCGCCGGCGTGCTCGTCGCCAGCCTGTACTACGTGCAGCCGCTCACGTCCATGTTGGCCGCCTCGTTTGGCGTGAGCGTGCCGCAAGCGGGCTACCTGGTCACGGCCACGCAAATCGGCTATGTGCTGGGTATCGTGTTTCTGGTGCCGCTCAGCGACGTGCTGAACCGCCGCCAGTTGCTGACGTGGATGCTGATCGCCAAGATAGGCGCCCTGCTGCTGGCTGCCACCAGTCAGAACATCATCGTCTTTGCCATCGCCAGCGTCTTGATGGGGATCACGGCCAGCGCCTTGATGGTGGTCACGGCCATGGTGGCCTCGTATGCGCCCGATCACAGCCGGGGCCGCATGGTGGGTACCGTCATGACGGGCTTGTTGCTGGGCATCTTGCTGGCGCGTACCGTCTCCGGCACCGTGTCGCAGATCAGCGGCGGCTGGCGCACCGTCTACGTGCTGGCCGCCATCGTCGTGGCCGCCCTGCTCGTCATGCTGCGCCGCATCCTGCCGAACGAAGCGCCGCGTGGCAAGCTGCAATATGGCAAGCTGATGGCCTCGCTGGCCGACATCATCCGCCAGGAACCCCTGCTGCGCCAGCGCGCCCTGTTCTCGGGCCTGGGCCTGGGCACCTTCAGCGTGTTCTGGACGGGCCTGACCTTCTTGCTCAGCGGCGCTCCCTACCACTATTCGGAAATGCAGATCGGCCTGTTCGGCCTGGCCGGTGCCACGGGCGCCTTTGCCGCGAATACGGCGGGCCGCATGGCCGACCGCGGCTACGCGCGCCAGGCCACCTGGCTGCTGGCCGTCGCCTCGATCGCGGGCTGGGCCCTGATCGGCTTTGGCGCCCATTCGCTGGTGCTATTGCTGATTGGCATCGTCCTGCTGGACATGGGCGTGATGGGCTTGCAAGTGACGCACCAGTCCATCATTTACAAACTGGCGCCGCATGCGCGGGCGCGCGTGACCACCGTCTTCATCGCGGGTGGCTTCATCGGCGCTTCGGCAGGCTCGGCGCTGGCCAGCGCCAGCTTCGCCGCCGGCGGCTGGCCCGCGCTATGCATGGTGGGCGGCGCCATGCCGCTGTTGATGCTGCTGGTGTGGAGCAAGTACCGATTCGAGCAGCGAAAGCTGGGGTCAGACCCCCGGGTGAGTTAGCGCTAATTTTGATGTTGGCGGTGTTGAGGGTCTGACCCCGGGTTTATTTTGTTTGCTCACGCGCCTTGCCAAACGCATCGCCCGCCTTCCAGGCCGGCATCCTGGCGGCGTTCGCCACGGCCTGCCCCAGGTTCAAGGTGAACTGCGCCTGCTGCGTCATGCCGGACAAATCCCAGCTGGCGTCGTACTCATCGGTCACTTGATGGTAGCGGGGGCCGTAGGCGGCCGCCTTGGCTTTCGACGCTGCCACGTCCTTGATGTACTCGCGTCCGCCATTGATGGAAAACGCGGGCACGCCCGCCTTGGCAAAGCTGAAATGGTCGCTGCGGAAGTAGCCGCCGGCCAGGTCAGGACGCGCGGCAGCAATGTGCATGCCCATGGCTTTGGCCACCGTAGCGGCCATGGCGCCCAGCTCCGTGCGCTCGCTGCCCTGCGCGCCGATGTCGTGCGTGGCGCCGACAAAGTTCAGGCTGTCAAGATTCAACGCGGCGGCCGTCTTGTTCAAAGGCCACAACGGGTCAGCCGCGTAGGCGGCACTGCCCAGCAAGCCTTGTTCCTCGGCCGCTACCCACAGGAAAATCTGCGTGCGCTTCGCCGGCTTTTTCACGGCTTCCTGCGCCATGGCCAGCAAGCCGGCCGTACCGGAAGCGTTGTCCACGGCGCCGTTGTAGATGGTGTCGCCAGTCTCCCCTTGCTTGCCCAGGTGGTCCCAGTGGCCGCTGTAAATGACGGCTTCATCCTTCAATGTCGGATCGGTGCCCGGCACCATGCCGGCGATATTGAACTGCTCCACCTTGCGCACGGCGGACTTCATCTCGCCCGACAGCTTGGCATTCAATGCGACGGCCTTGAAGTCCTTGCTTTCCGCTTGCGCGCGCAAGGCATCCAGGTCCTGGCCACCGGCCGCAAACAGACGGCGCGCCGCATCTTCTGCAATCCAGCCCTGCAGCGGCGTGCCGGCGGTGCGGTCGGCCAATTGAAAGCGCTCGCTGCCGCTCCAGCTGTTCTGCACCACGCTCCAGTCGTACGAAGCGGACGGTTTCGTGTGGATCAGCAATACGCCAGCGGCGCCCTGGCGTTTGGCTTCTTCGAATTTGTAGGTCCAGCGGCCGTAATAGGTCAGCGCCTTGCCAGCGAAGCGGCTCGGCTCGGCACTGGTCGGCTGCGGGTCGTTGACCATCATGACGACGATCTTGCCTTTGACATCGGCGCCCTTGAAATCGTTCCAGCCCTCTTCCGGTGCCGTGATGCCGTAGCCGACGAACACGAGCGGCGCGTCAAAGGAATGTGCGGCAACGGAGTCGCCCGTGGCCCAGACCCAGTCCGGGCCGAATGCCAGCGGCACGCTCTTGCCACCCGCCACGGCTTGCAGGCTGCTCTCTTGTGGCAAGGACTTCACGCCGGCAATTTGCACGCTCTGGCGGTAGCTATTGCCACGCACGGGTTGCAGTCCGGCCATCTGTGCCTGGGTTTCCAGGTAAGCCACCGTCAGGTCGGCGCCGCGCTGGCCCGTGCCCCTGCCTTCCAGTAAATCGTTGGACAGGAAGGCCAGGTGGGCGCGCAGCGGCGCTTCCTGCACGATGGGCAAGCCCTGCGCGGCAGGCGCGGCGGCTTGCGCGGAAAATGCCAGCGCCAGGCTGGAAGCGAGGGCGGTGGCGGCCAGGGAAGAAAACAGCTTCTGCATAAAATCCTTTGGGTAAGAGGAGGAAAGCGGTCCGGCGGATAGCCGGGCCGGCGATTGTATGCCATGGGGCAAGCGCATCAAAATGCGGACGAAAAAAATCCCCGCAGCAAAGGCGGGGATAGCAGAAAGAAGAGCGTCAGACCAGCAAGGCCGCGGCCAGGGATTCGATCTCTTCGGCCGATTCGTCGAGGATGGTGTGCAGGGTGCTGCCGCCGATGCCGAAGTCGATCTTCGCCGCCGCCTGGCGCCGCGCGGCGCTTTCCGGCGGATGCAGGGGCGAGCCCACGGGCGACAAATCATTGGCCAGCACCAGGGTCGCGCCCAGGGTGCGGGGCGGAAACGGGCTACCGCCGTGCCACATGCCTTCCACGGCTTGCAAGACCATGTCGGGCACTTGCAGCTGGCGCAGTACGCCGCGGCCGATCAGTTTTTCGCCGTATTCGATCCAGTCTTCCGTGTTGTCGTCGAGCAAGCCAGGATATTCCTCGGCGCGCGACAGCAGATAAAAGCCGCCCACTTCATGCACGATGGCGGCGAACATGGCCGTTTCCACGTCCACATGCGTGACCTTTTTGGCGATGACCTGACTCAACGCAGCCACGTGGGCCGTGTGTTCCCACAGCTTGGCGGACTTGGCGCGCAATTGCGGGTCCGTGATCTGGCTGCCCAGCTGGCGCACGATAACGGACGCCACCATCGACTTCAAGGTGGCAAAGCCCAGGCGCGAGACGGCCGCGCGCACATTGGCGATTTCATTGCCGGAACGGTTGTAGGCGGCCGAGTTGGCCAAGGCCACGACCCTGGCCGACAGCAACGGCTCGGCCATGACCATCCGTGCGGCCGCTTCGATATGGCAATCGGGGTCGTCCAGCGCTTCCTGCAGCTTCAAGGTGGCCTTGACGTTGGCGGGGAACGTCAGTTCTCCCTTGCTCGCTTGCAGCGCGATAATCTTGAATACTTCCAGTCTATCCATGGGTCGATCTCCGGTACGGGCTTGTTCAAGCTCTGCTCTATGGGTAGGCCGGGAATGCGCATGTATCCCCGGCCCGACTCCCGTTTCCGGCAATATTACAGCAAGTCTATATGCAAACCTATTACTTTCCGGAAACTTTCCCTGCCACGCCTTCGACAAAATAATCCATCTTCGTCAGCGCTGCATCGTCCAGCACGCCTTTGTCCAGGCGCATCTTGCCGTCGTTATCCTTGATCGGCGCACTGAAAGGATTAAGCTTGCCAGCTACCAAGTCTTTCTCACGCGCCAATACAAACTGTTTCACATCGGCGGGCACGGCAGCGTTGATGCCTTCCAGCTTGACCATGCCGTCCTTGATGCCGCCCCAGGTGCTGCTGGACTTCCACGTACCGTCCAGCACGGCTTGCGCCTGCTTCGTGTAGTACTCGCCCCAATGGTGGGTGACGGCAGCCAGCTGCGCCTTCGGTCCGTACTTTTTCATGTCAGAGTGGTAGGCGATCGCGTACTTGCCCTTCTCTTCCGCCGCCTGCACCACGGCGGTCGAGTCCGTGTGGTGGGTGACCACGTCGGCGCCCTGGCCCATCAGGGTGATGGCCGCGTCGCGTTCCTTGCCCGGGTCGAACCAGCTATTGACCCATACCACTTTCACTTCCGCCTTCGGGTCGACGCTGCGCATGCCGCGCGTGAAGGCGTTAACTCCTTGCAACACTTCCGGGATGGGGAATGCCGCCACGTAACCGGCCACATGGGTCTTGCTCATCTTGCCGGCCAACACGCCAGCCAGGTAGCGGCCCTCGTAGAAACGGGCGTTGGTGTTGGCCACGTTCGGCGCCGTCTTGTAGCCAGTCAGGTGGATGAACTTCACATTGGGAAATTGCTTCGCCACTTTCAAGGTGGGATTCATGTAGCCGAACGAGGTCGTGATGACCAGCTTGCTGCCCGTTTGCGCCAGGTCCCGGATCACGCGCTCCGCATCGGCGCTTTCCGGCACGTTTTCCACAAACCTGGTGCTGATCTTGTTACCCAGCGCCTTTTCCATTTCCTTGCGCGCCTGGTCGTGCTGGGTGGTCCAGCCCGCGTCGCCGATGGGGCTGATATACACGAAGCCGACGTTCAGCGGCGCATTGGCGGGTGCAGCGGCCATGACAGGCATCAAAACAGCACTGCATACGGCGGCGCACAATAGTTTCTTGGACATGGTTTTCCTTGTGATGGCCCCCCATCGAAAATAAAAAAGACAGCGCGCCGCGGGGGAGTGACGGCGCGCCTGGGCACGGTACGGGCTAGCTGCCCGGATTGAAATTCTTGCCCAGTGAAGCAGGCATGTTCAGCTTGATGTAATTGGCATTGCTGGAGATCAACACCAGCACGACGATGGCCGCCACATACGGCAGCATCGACAGCAGTTGCGAGGCGACGGGCACGCCCAGCGCCTGCGCATGGAAGGTCAATATCGTGATGCCGCCAAACAGATAGGCGCCCCCCACCACGCGCGCCGGGCGCCAGGTGGCGAACGTGGTCAGCGCCAGCGCGATCCATCCGCGTCCCGCCACCATGCCCTCGACCCACAGCGGCGTGTAGACAAGCGACAAAAAGGCGCCGGCCAGGCCGCAGCAGGCGCCGCCAAACAGCACGGCTGCCAGGCGGATGCGGCGCACAGGGTAACCGAGCGCATGCGCGGACGCTGGCGACTCGCCCACCGCGCGCAGCACCAGGCCCGCCCGCGTGCGGTACAAAAACCAGGCGATGGCCAGGCACAGCAACAGGGACAAATACACCATCGCATGCTGGCGGAACAGGGCCGGCCCCAGCACGGGAATGTCTTCCAGGAAGGGGATGCCGAAGCGGCCGTTGTGCAAGCTGTTGCCCACATAGTTCAGGCCGATGTACGTGGACGCGCCCGCACCAAATAGCGACAGGGCCAGGCCCGTCGCATACTGGTTCGTGCCCAGCCACACGGTCAGCCAGGCAAAGAAGCCGGACAAGACCATGCTGGCGCCCGCCCCCGCCAGAAATCCCAGGGTGGGGCTGCCCGTGTTGACGGCCACGGCAAAGCCCGTGATGGCCGATACCAGCATCATGCCTTCCGCGCCCAGGTTCACCACGCCCGCCTTTTCATTGACGAGCAGCCCCAGCGCGGCAAGCATCAGCGGCGTGCCCGCATTGATGCTGGCGGCAATCAAGGGCGCTATCGTCAGGGCCAGGTTATCCATGTTTTCTCCAGCGCAGTTTGTATTGGATCAGCACATCGCAAGCGAGCAAGGCGAACAGCAAGATGCCCTGGAACACGCCCGTGATTGCGCTGGGCAAGCCCAGGCGTGATTGCGCCAGTTCGCCGCCGATATAGAACAGGGCCATGACAAAGCTGGAGAAGATCACGCCCACGGGATGCAACCGCCCCACGAAAGCGACGATGATGGCGGCAAAGCCGTAGCCGGGCGAGACCGTGGGCGTCAACTGCCCCATCGGCCCCAGCACTTCGCACGCGCCGGCCAGGCCGGACAGGGCGCCGCAGATCAGCAGGGACGACCATAAAGTCTTGCGCGAAGAAAAGCCCGCATACCGGGCGGCGGCAGGTGCCATGCCGCCCACGCGCAGGCGGAAGCCGGAGATGCTTCTGGATAAGTACAGCCAGCCGCCCAGGGAAGCCAGCAAGGCAAACACGATGCCCACGTGCAAGCGCGTATCGCTGATCACCATCGGCAACAGCAAACCGTCCGACAACAGTTTCGATTGAGGGAAGTTAAACCCTTCCGGGTCGCGCAGCACGCCGTACACCAGATAGCTGAGCAGCAATTGCGCGATGTAGACCAGCATCAGCGAGACGAGGATTTCGCTGGCGTTATAGCGGTCGCGCAACCACGCCACCAAGCCCGCCCAGGCCATGCCGCCCAGCATGCCGGCCAGCAAGGAAACGCCGATGATGGCCGCACTTCCCACGCCATCGTCCAGGTACAAGGCCGCCGCCCCGCCGCAGATGGCGCCCAGGGTCAGTTGCCCTTCCGCGCCGATGTTATAAATATTGGCGCGAAAGCAGATGGCCAGGCCGACGGCAATCAGCAGCAAGGGCGCCACTTTGAGGCCCAGTTCGGACCACCCGTGCGCGTCGCGCAAGGGTTCCACAAAAAAGACGGCAAGGCCGGCCAGCGGATCGTGTCCCAGCGCCAGAAACAGCAAGGCGCCGCACAGCACGGTAAGCAGCACGGCCAGCACGGGCGACAGCCACGACATCAGCCGCGACGGTGTGGGACGGGCTTCGAGACGCAAGGCGAACTTAGCCATGGACTACCTCCTGCGGCCACAGCCCGCTCATCCATTGCCCCACGAGGGTCACGCTGGCGCCGCCCACCTCCAGGGACGGTGAAATTTTTCCTTTTGCCATCACCAGCAGGCGGTCGCTGATCTCGAACAATTCATCGAGTTCCTCCGATACCACCAGCAGGGCGCAGCCCGCGTCGCGCAGCGCCAGCAATTCGGCGCGGATTTGCGCGGCCGCGCCCACGTCCACGCCCCAGGTCGGCTGCGCCACCACCAGCACGGTGGGCTCGCGCATGACTTCGCGTCCGACTATGTATTTCTGCAAGTTGCCACCCGACAGGCTGCGCGCCAGCGCTTGCGGCCCGCCCGCCTTCACCTGGAAGCGGGCGATGATGGCCGCCGCCCGCTGCGCGATGACCTTGTGGCGCACGAAGCCATGGCGGATGGTGGCTGGTGTCTGCAAGCTGAGCAACACGTTGTCGGCCAGCCCCATGTCGGGCACGGCGCCCCGCCCCAGTCGCTCCTCCGGCACAAAGCCGAAGCCCAGGGCGCGCCGGCGTCCCGGCGGCAAGCGTCCCGCCTGCGTGCCGTTCAGGACGATGCTGGCGGGGGCCGCGCGCATGTCTTCGCCCGACAGGGCGGCCAGCAATTCCTGCTGGCCATTACCGGACACGCCAGCGATGCCGACGATCTCGCCCGCGCGCACGTCGAAATTGATGTCCGTCAACTGCGTGGCGAACGGATGGCTCTTCGGCAAGTCCAGCTGCCGCACGCTCAGCATGACGGCACCGGGCGTGCGCGCCACGCGCTTGACTGCGGGCGGCTCGGCACCGATCATCATGCGCGACAGGCTGGCCGCAGACTCTTGCGATGGGTCGCACACGCCCGCGTTCTTGCCGGAGCGCACCACCGTGCAGGTATGGCACAGGGCGCGGATCTCGTCGAGTTTGTGGCTGATGTACAGAATGCTGCAGCCTTCGGCCGCCAGTTGACGCAAGGTGCCAAACAGTTTCTCCACGGCGCCCGGCGTCAGCACGGACGTCGGTTCGTCGAGGATCAACAGTTGCGGCTTGGCCAGCAGGGCGCGCACGATTTCCACGCGCTGGCATTCGCCGACGGAAAGCGTGTGCACGTGGCGTTGCGGTTCCAGGTCCAGGCCGTACTGGCGCGCCGTCGCTTCGATGCGCTGCGCCAGTTCCGCCATGTTGGTACCGGCGGGCAAGCCGAGGGCGATGTTTTCCGTCACGGTGAGCGTGTCGAACAAGGAAAAGTGCTGGAACACCATGGCGATGCCCAGCGCGCGCGCAGCCGACGGATTGGCGATCTCGACCTCGCGGCCATTCCACAGGATGCGGCCACCATCGGGTTGCACTGCACCGTAAATGATTTTCATCAAAGTCGATTTGCCGGCACCGTTTTCTCCGAGCACGGCGTGAATCTGTCCTGGCGCCACGGTCAGGTGGATGCCGTCATTGGCTACCACGGACGGATAGCGCTTGCTGATGTCGTGTAATTCCAGGCGTGCCGTCATTGTTTTTTTCGTGCCTCGCTGCATGGTCGCCGGCATCGTCGCCGGTGGGATAAATCAAGCTGGTGTCTCTATCGTATCGGCATCCGCAGCGCTTGGGGGCAGGCGTGGCGGCGCGCATTTCTATTTCCGCAAAAAAACAACACCTGTATACAATTTTGAAAAAAATTATCAGCTTTACAGCAGCCGCCTTGCCCCGCAAGGGCGAGAAGGTGCGATGATTATATGCAGAAAATGATAGTAACTATGCAGAAAATACATATCGTCCGGTGCGGCGATGCTCGCATCATGGATTGAACGGTGCGCAATATGTTCCATCGCAGCGCTTCATGCGGGCTACGCCCCCTGCCATCCCGAATATCCGTTTTTCAACACCGCCATCAGGAGCCGAAAGTGCCAAAAACCATACCGTGTCTGTTGCTCTGCCTCACTACTACCCTCGGCGTGGGCGCGACCGCCCAGGCTGCCGAATGGAGCGATACCGCGCTGAGCTGGCGCGCCGGCAATGATTACCGCGAGCCGTTCAATCCGGACGACATCAAGAAAAACATCTTTGCGATCACGCATGCCAGCGGCTACAAATACGGCAGCAACTTCGTCAACCTGGATTTCCTGCTGTCCGACAGCAAGGACCCTGGCGCACTGGGCAAGACTTCCGGCGCGCAAGAGGCGTACCTGGTGTACCGCAACACCATCGACATCGGCAAGGTGCGCGGCAGCGACATCAAGTTCGGCCCCGTGCGCGGCGTCGGCGTCACCCTGGGCTTTGACGTCAACACGAAAAATGACGTCGGCTACAACTCGCGCAAGCGCATGCTGGTGGCCGGCCCCACGCTGATGTGGGACGTGCCCGGCTTCTTCAACACCAGCCTGCTGTTGCTGCGTGAAAGCAACGCCCCCAGCGGCGCCTTCCCGCCCATCTCGCAAGTGACGGGACGCTACACGTATAAAACGCACGCCATGCTGGCGGGCGCCTGGGCCATTCCCCTGTCGCCGCTGTTCTCGTTCGAAGGTTTCTTTAACCTCATCGATTCCAAAGGCAAGGATGAAGTGGGACGCGACACGGCGGTGGAAACGAATATCGACATGCAAGTGATGTACGACGTGGGTGCTGCCCTGGGCAGCGCCAAGAACACCTTCCGCGTGGGCCTGGAATACCAGTACTGGAAGAACAAGTTCGGCAACTCGCCCGCCACCACGGGCAATGTGGGCCAGACGGCGAAGACGCCGATGATACGCGCGGAGTACCATTTCTAAGAATCATTGTCACGCATCAACACCCACGCTCGTGCCTGATGCCAGCATGGAGCTTTCCAGTAGGCGGAGAGCGCGACCGTGGAACAACTATTGCCATATTACGAGCGCGAGCTGGGTTTGTTTCGCCAGTACACGCGCGAGTTTGCCAGCGCGTATGACCTGATGCTGGCAACGCTGGCCATTTCGCGCCGGCACTTTTCGCCCATCATCAATGCGCCGCCCGGCCTGCGCCTGTATGCTGGCGCCAGCGCCTTGCTCAGCATTCAATTCACCAGCAGCAGCGCTCAGTACCATCTGGGTCAACCGGGTTTTTCCAGCCTGCGCCTGTTTGCCAATGGCGTACCGTCCGTGCGCGCGGCCCTGCTCGACGCCCTGCTACTGCACGGTGCAGGCGCCTACGTCGCGCTGAATAAACACACCATCGATGGCACCTTGCGGCCGCACGAAACGCTTGTGTTCGCTATTGCTACAGTCGGCCAGCGATTTCTGGCCACATATGAAACAGGGCCGTAATTTGACTTGAAAATCACTCTGAACGATACTTGGATGCGTCATCGCTCATAGCCACACCAGCACGTATCACTACTGTCAACAACCTTCATCCGTATGCCCCTGTCCACCGCACCCTACATCGGCCGCTTCGCCCCCTCCCCCTCCGGTCCCCTGCACATGGGCTCGCTCGTTGCCGCCATGGCCAGCTATCTCGATGCCAAGGTTCATCGCGGCACGTGGCTATTGCGCATCGAGGACCTGGACTATGACCGCAATGTCGAGGGTGCCGATATGGCGATCCTGGCGACCCTGCAACGCTGCGGCATGACGTGGGATGGCGAGGCGACGTGGCAGAGCCGCAGGCTGCCGCTGTACGAGGCGGCGCTGAAGCAGTTGCAGGATGATGGCCTCGTGTATGCGTGCGGCTGTTCGCGCAAGGAGATCCACGATTCGGTGCTGCAGGCGGGTATGCACAAGAACGGGGCCGCCGTGTATCCGGGCACTTGCCGCCACGGCTTGGCGCCGGGCAAGGCGGCGCGGGCCCTGCGGCTGCGCGTGCCAGAGGGCACGCAAGCCGTGTATGGTTTTACCGACCGCTGGCATGGTCCGCAGCAGCAGCAGGACCTGGCTGGCGAAGTGGGCGACTTCATCGTGCTGCGCGGCGATGGTTACTGGGCGTATCAGCTGGCCGTGGTGGTCGATGATGGCGCACAGGGCATCACGCAGGTGGTGCGCGGGGCGGATTTGCTCGATTCCACGCCGCGCCAGCTGTATCTGCAGGATGTGCTGGGCTTGCCGCATCCGGGCTTTCTGCACGTGCCTGTCGTCAACAATGACAGCGGCGAGAAACTATCGAAGCAGACAGGCGCCCTCGCCTTCGACACGGGCACGCATGCCGCCGAACTGCTGGCATCGGCACTGCTGCCGGCTGCCCGCTTCCTCGGCCTCGACGTGCGCGCCGAGAGCCTGGAAGACTTCTGGCGGCAAGCCGTTCCCGCCTGGGCGCAGCGGCTGGCGCAGCTTCCCGAGCGGGCATAAAAAAACCCGCCGCGGCGCAAACCGGGCGGGTTGAAGCAGGCGCTGGCCGCAAGGGCCGGCGCCTGGTATCGGGCAATTAGAAGTTGCCCTTGAATTGCACACCAAATTGACGTGGCTCATTGATGAAGCCCGTGCGGTTGTTGAAGTCGATGGCGCCGGTGATACGCTGGGTATCGGTGATGTTGCGGCCAAAAGCGGCCACTTCATACTTGCCGGCATCCCAGGTGTAGCCTACGCGCAAGCCACCTTCGACCATCGGCTTGCCGGTGAACTCGGTTGCTTCATACAGGAAGAAATTGATCTTGCTGCGGTAAGCCCAGTCCGTGAAGACGAAGAATTCGCCGTTTTCCATCGGGATCGAATAGCGGCCCGTGGCGGTGATCGTCCACTTCGGCGCTTGCGGCAATGGATTGCCGTCGATGATGGCGCGGTTGCCCGTGGTCAGCGGATCGGTCACGGTGCAACGCGTTTGGGCGCAGGTGGCGATCGACAGGCTAGGATCCTTGATTTCCGTGAAGTTGTAGCTGCCGCCCAGGGACATCTTCAGGCTAGGCGTGACAAAACCTTCCAGTTCCAGTTCCGCGCCACGGCCATTCGTCTTGGCTGCATTGATCAAACGCGTGACGTTCGAGGTGCCGCCCACCACCGTCAATTGCTGGTTCTTCACCTGGTAGTTGTACAGGCTGAAAGCGACGCGGGCGCGGCGCTCGAACAGGTCAGCCTTGATACCCGCTTCGAACGAGGTGATCGTTTCCGCATCGGCCACGGTGACAGGCACGCTGGTGCTGGCTGGGGCGATACTTGGTGCGCGGAAACCGGTGGCGATACGGCCGTAGAAGTTCACGTCCTTGTTGTACTTGTAGGTACCGCTCAAGTCCCAGTTGACCTTGGCTTTGCTGACATCGGCGCTGGTCGGGTTGACCTGCACGATGTTGGTCGCTTCCACCGTGTTGAAATCTTTCTTGTCCTTGGTATAGCGCAAACCGGCGCGCAGCATGAAGTCATCGTTGACGGCGTAGTTGACGGAACCAAACGTTGCCCAGGCCGAGTTCTTCTGGCGGCTGGCCAGGTGCGTGGTCAGCACATGCGTGTCGGTATTGAAGTTGTCCGTGAAACCGTTGGCATCTTCATTGAAGTAATACACGCCAGCCTGCCAGTTGAGCGGACCGGCATTCTTCGATTCGGCGCGGAATTCTTGCGAGTATTGTTTCACGCTGGTGATGCCGCCGGCCGTTTCAACCTGGAAAGGAATGAAGCCGGGGCCCGTCGGCGTGCCGCCATCGATATCGCCATGCGACACGTAATTGCCGACCTGTTCAAAGCCGGTGATCGAGTACAGCTTGACGCCGTCCAGGTCCCAGCTCAGGCGGGCGCTGGCGCCATTGGTGCGCAGGCGCTGGAAGTTCGGTGCATTCGTAAACGACTTGTTCGGGTCGAAACCATCGACGATGTCGTTCGTGCCTTGCTTGATCATGTTGGCGTAGAAGATGCGCGCGCTGCCAGTCGTATTGCGCTGGTGCACATTGAACAGGGCATTGAACATGGTGTTCGGTGCGTACAGCAGTTGCACGCGTTCGGCGTGTTCGTTGTAGCCGTCCAGCGCGTTTTTCTGGCTCGAAAAGGTATTGTCGACGTAGTCGTCGCGGTGCTGGCGCAGGGTCGAAAAGCGCAGCGCCCATTCTTTGCTCAGCGGCACGTTGACGGCGCCATCGAAATTGCTGGTGTTGTGCGTGGCGGTGGAAACGTTGTAATAGCCTTCAACCTTGTCCAGGTTCGGCTTGACGGATTCGAACTTGACCACGCCGGCAGGGGTATTGCGGCCGAACAAGGTGCCTTGCGGGCCGCGCAGCACTTCCACGCCAGCCACGTCGAAAATCGGATAACCCTTGAGGATAGGATTTTCCTGCACGACATCGTCGTAAATCAGGGAAACAGGTTGCGATGCAAAGATGTTGAAGTCGGTATTGCCGTAGCCGCGGATGTAAAAGCGGGGGAAGGTGCGGCCATTCGACGATTCCACGTTCAGGCTAGGCACTTTGCCAGCCAGCACGCGAATGTCTTGTCCGCCGGACACCAGCACGTCGAGCTTCTCGTCGCGCAACAGCGACACGGAGACGGGCACATCGCGGATATTTTCCTTGCGGCGCTGCGCCGTCACGGTCACGGTTTCCAGCTGGCTGGCGGCAGGGGTCGTATCAGCAGCGACTTCATCTGCATACGCCGAGCCGATAGGCAAGGCAGCGGACAGTGCCAGCATGGCGGCGCTTTTGGCGCACAAACGCTGGTGCATCTTGGACATCTTGATCATGTTGTTTCCCAGAAGTTTAAAAAAGAATTGCGAAATCTGTCTTCCAACTTGTCTCCGGCTTATGTACGGCGCTGGATGATCGTATGCACCATCACGGTGCAGCAGCGCGAGCGGATGTTTCTCCGCACCTGGCGTCACTGGCTCTGCCCTGGCTGTCGTCCAAGCTGACAGCGGTCTGGCCGCATCTCTGGGATGTCTGATGAACACCAACTTTTGAGTAAGGCGCCAATTTAATTCAAGCGCCTTATGCGCTGCAAGAATATTGTTATGTAAAATATTCATTCATCAACATAATGGCCCGACTAGTGGTTATTCAGCCACAATAGCGCCCTTGCCTTGCTGTTTCACCCGAAGATTTTCCGCAGGACGCGATTTTTTCTCGTGGCCTGCAGAAAGCAGAATGGGCATCCTGCAAGACAGCCCAGAGCGTAAAAATAGTTGTAATATCGCCAGAATTGAGCTGCCATGCCGCCCCATCCCAGTGCGGCGGCGGTACCCCGCACCATCGTCGATCGCCTCCATGCCAGAACCGAGCCAGCCCAGCAACGCCGTCCCGTCCTCCATCGCCGCCGCCCAGGCCGCACATTTACTGCTGGGCGCCCATTGCGACATCGTCTGGAGCACGAAAACCTTCGGCCAGTTCGATGCCGACCAGCCTTCCTGGCGCGCCTTCACGGGCCAGACCGAGGCCGAACTGTTGGGCCGCGGCTGGCTCAATGCCCTGCATCCGGATGACCGCAACTTGCCTTACGTCATGCCATCGCACCTGACCAGCGTGTTCGAAGCGGAATACCGGCTGCGCCACGTCAGCGGCACTTACCGCAATATGGTCGTGCGCATGCTGCCTGTGCTGGCGCCCGACGGCAGCATCGTTGAATGGCTGGGTTCGCATTGCGACGTGACGCAGCAAAGACAGACGGAGCAGCAGTTGCGCCTGGCCATGAAGGGCGGCCGCATGGGCACGTGGGAGATCGACCTGGGCAGCGGCAGCATGGCCTGCTCCGATGCGTTCAAGGCCAATCTGGGCCTGCCGCCTGCCAGCCACATGGACTACGCGCAACTGACAAGCGCCATGCTCGACGGCGACCTGCAGCACTGGCAAACGGTGATGCATGCAGCCATCGCCAGCGCCAGCGATTTCGACATCGATATCCGCGTGCGCTGGCCCGATGGCGCGCTGCACTGGGCGCACATGCGCGGCACCTGCACCAGCGACGGCGCCGGCAACGTGATCACCCTGTCCGGCATTTCGCTCGACTTGACGGCCAGCAAGCAAAACGAGGAAACCCTGCGCCTGACTCTGGAGGCCGGTGAAGTGGCCACCTGGAACTGGAACATCGTGGCCGACCGGGTCACGGCCGACAGCAATATGGCGCGCTTGTTCTCCGTCAATGCCGAAGCGGCCACGGCAGCGCCGCTGGCGCGCTACCTGGGCATCATCCATCCCGATGACCGCGAGCAAGTCAGCGCGCAGATAAGCCAGGCAGTGCATGCGCACACGCCGTTCGAGGCCAGCTACCGCATCGGTACCGGCGATGGCCAGTACCGCTCGGTCATCGCGCGGGGCCGCGCGGAATACGCACCCGATGGCACGCCCTTGCAATTTCCAGGCGTCCTGCTCGACATCACGCGCCAGAAACAGGTGGAAGATGCGCTGCGCCGCAGCGAGGAACGCTACCGCACCCTGATCGAGCTGATGGACCAGGCCTTTTGCGTCATTGAAATGCTGTACGACGAGCAAGGCCACCCCATCGATTTTCGCTACATGGAAGGCAACGCCGCCTTCGTCAAGCAGTCTGGCCTGGACAATGCCATCGGCAAGACCATCCGCAGCTTCGTGCCCGACCACGACCAGCACTGGTTCGACCTGTACGACCAGGTCGTCAAAACCGGCGAGCCCGTGCGCTATGAAAACGAAGCCGTGGCCATGGAGCGCTGGTTCGAAGTCTTCGCCGCGCGCCTGGGCGGCCCCGGCAGCCGCCTGCTGACGATACTGTTCAGCGACATCAGCGAGCGCAAGCGCTCGGAGCAGCAATTGCGCCAGTTGGCGGACAATCTGTCCGAGATGGACCGGCGCAAGACGGAATTCCTGGCCACCCTGGCGCACGAATTGCGCAACCCGCTGGCGCCCATCCGCAACGGCTTGCAAATCATGCGCCTGGCGGCCGACAAACCCGCCACGGTGGCAAGAGTGCGCGACGTGATGGAGCGGCAAGTCAATCAGATGGTGCACCTGGTCAATGATTTGCTGGACGTGGCCCGCATCACGCGGGGCCAGATCGAACTCAAGCTGGAACGTGCAGACTTGAAAACCATCATCGCCAGCGCCGTGGAAACAAGCATGCCGCTGATCGAAGCGGGCCACCACCAGTTGCAGGTGCAACTCGACGAGCAGGCGCTGCCGCTCGAGGCCGACCCCACGCGGCTGGCGCAAGTGCTGGGCAATTTGCTCAACAATGCCGCCAAGTACACGCCCGCCGGCGGCCATATCAGCTTGCGCGCGGTACGCGATGGCAGCGAGGCCTTGATCGAGGTCAAGGATAGCGGCGTAGGCATCCCCGCCGAGTCGATCACGACTGTGTTTGACATGTTTACCCAGGTGTCGCAAAACATGGGCAGGGCTCAGGGCGGCCTGGGCATCGGCCTGTCGCTGGTGCGGCGCCTGGCAGAGCTGCATGGCGGCAGTGCCACGGCGGCCAGTGCCGGCGCGGGCCTGGGCAGTACTTTCATCGTGCGCCTGCCCCTGCTGGAGGAGGAAGCGGCAGCGCCCGCCGCACCGGCCGCCCCCGCCAGCGCCAGCGCCGCCCATGGTCCCCAATTCCGCGTGCTGGTGGTCGACGACAATGTGGATGCGGCCGATACCCTCGCCGCCGTGCTCGACATGATGGGCCATGCCACGCAAGTGGCCCACGACGGCGCGCAAGCCCTGGCCGCGGCGCCGCAATTTTTGCCAGACGTTATCTTCCTCGACATCGGTCTGCCCGGCATGAACGGCTACGAAGTGGCGCGCGCGCTGCGCAGGATACCGGCCGGCGCCAACGTCGTGCTCGTCGCATTGACGGGCTGGGGCGCCGAAGACGACCGCAGCCAATCGAGCGCGGCCGGCTTCGACTATCATCTGACCAAGCCGGCCAACCTGCTCGCCATCGGCGAACTGCTGGCCACCCTTTCCACACCAAAGACAGCGACAGACCATGACTGAATCCCCAAACCAACTCCGCCGCCACCTCCTGCTGGCCAGCGGTGCCGCCCTGCTGTGCCCGACATCGCTGCTGTTTGCCGCGCCCGCCACCAGCCTCGTCGCCGCCCACACGCAACTGGCCGCGCTGGAACAGGCCGCAGGCGGACGCCTCGGCGTTGCCGCCTGGCGCCAGGGCAGCGAACTGCGCATTGCCTATCGCGCCGACGAACGCTTTCCCCTGGCCAGCACCTTCAAGGCGATGCTGGCGGCCGCCGTGCTTGCCCGCAGCGTCAGCCAGCCGGGTTTGCTGGATCAGCACGTGCGTTACGAGAAAAAAGAACTGGTCACGTATTCGCCCATCACGGAAAAGCATCTGGCCGACGGCATGACCGTGGCGGACCTGTGCGCCGCCACCTTGCAGTACAGCGACAATAGCGCAGCCAATTTCTTGATGACATTATTAGGCGGGCCGCAAGCCGTGACGGCGTTTGCGCGCAGCATCGGCAATACGGTATTCCAGCTGGAGCGCTGGGAAACGGAACTCAATAGTGCCATCCCCGGCGAAGTGCGCGACACGGCCAGTCCCGCGTCAATGGCGCACAGCTTGCAGCAATTATTACTGGGAAATAGCTTGCCGGCGCCGCAGCGCCAGCAGCTCGACGCCTGGATGCGCGGCAACACGACAGGCGACAAGCGCATCCGCGCCGGCGTACCGGCTGGCTGGCAGGTGGCCGATAAAACGGGCTCGGGAGCGTATGGCAGCGTCAACGATATCGGCGTCGCCTACCCGGCCAGCGGCGCACCGCTGGTCATCGCCGTGTACTACACACGCGAACAGAAAAAAGCGGACACGAATCAGGACATCATCACGACCGCCACGCGCATCGTGGCGTCCGCGCTGGTCTGATTAGATCCAACCCTGATAAAACCGTTGCGAGCGGAAGGGAGCTGTCGCCGAGAGCGGAGCTGTGCTGTAGCACAGTGAGCATCGCAGGCGGCAGATCACGACGCGCAGCAGGTTTGATCAGGTCGTTGGGGGCAAGGCGGCCATGAAACCTGCATACGTGGACCAGGCGGGGTCGGCCGCGCTGCGGATTTCAATCGGGAATTTCGGGCGCGATGCCAACGCCGTATTCAGGCGATTGAAAAACTCTTCGCCCGATTGCGTGTAATAAATCCATTCGCGCAAGTTTTCACCCGTCGATACCAGCGCCAGGGTGGCGAAGCCGCCCTCTTCCACCACGGGCGCCAGCGCCGCTTCCAGCTCTTCCATGTGCTCGCGCTCGTTCGGCGCGGGCATGCCCGTTTCGTCTTCATAACGCCAGGCGATGATGATGCGGTCCGGCTGCGACGACAGGTCCCAGTCGTCATGGAAGGCGTCGACATAACGGTAGATGATGGCCATCTCGTCGCTATGCGTGACGATGGTGCCCCAGCTGCGGGCGGAAGTGGAATTCTGGTTCATGGTTGCAACAGTCAAAAAGAAGAATCGAGCAAAGGGCGAGCAGTCTACAGCACTGGCGGGCAAGTTACATTCCACGCGTCATACTGGGCACCGCTCTTGCGCAGCCAGACGCGGGCGTAGCTGTCGCGGTCACTCTTGAACACCAGCGCATAGCGCTCTTCGGCACGCGGTGCGGCGGCGCCCACGTCGACGGCCGCCAGCGTAAACTTCAGCGCCCGCAAGGGGGCGCAGGCCGTGTTACCCGCCATCAATAATCGCGCCCGCTCCAGCAGCGGCTTTTGATACAGCAACACGCCTTCCAGTTCCACATCGGGGATGCGCTGCAGCATGCGCACGGGCTCGGCCACCGCGCGGCAAGTGCCACGGTCGAGCCAGGCGTAATACTCCATGCCCGCCTCCTGCCAGCGCGCCTGCTTGCCCTCGCCATGCAGCACGAACTTGGTGCGCTGCGTACGGCACAGAGCGCCATGACCGCGATACGGCGGCGTTTCCGCGCTGCCCACCACTTCGCGACCACGGCCCCCCACCACGGGCACGCTCTCAAACACGGTGCGCGTGGCAGGCTCGCCCGGATATTGCTGCGCATAAAATTCCAGCAAGGACGCGCGCTGCTGCGCATCCACCGTCACCACCTCGGCGGCGTTGGCAGAGATGCACACGGTCGACACTACACACAGCGCCAAGTGGCGCACGAAATATCCTGGCATGTATCCTGGCATGGCATTCCTTCAATCGGAGTTCAGGGGCGGGTATCGCCCAAGCGCAGATTATATAGTTTGCAGCTAATACAGGGAGCCGCGGCTGTCAGGACGTGCACCCACTGGCGAAACTGGCTTGAACTTTAGTCAGACCTTGTCTTGCTCTCCACTACTTCCGTCAACTATTGCCGTTTGGCCAGCAAGGCGGGATCAAACGCCGTCCACGCCTCCAGTCGCAGCGCATACGCGGACGTCATCATCCAGCCGAATACCTCCGTTTTGTCTTCCTCGGGGCCGCAGGCTGCGTGCAGGCTGACGAGGCCCGGATGCGGGTGGCCCAGGTTCTGGAATCCCTTGCCATAGGCCGTGCCGGGCGGGCTCAGGGCCAGCCAGGCGGGTTCGCGGGAATAGAAATCGTTGAACAGGCGGTATTCGATGACGTGGTAACACTCGTGGTGTACGCGCAAGTCCATGCGCGCGAAGACGCCGGCCGGGTAGCGCTCCATCGCCGGCAAGACGATGCTGAGCAACAATTGCAGTCCGGCGCGGTCTTGCTACGAGCCGCTAGCATGGGATCTTTCACCGGCATCAAAAATGGGGCGCAATCACTGCACCCCATTTTACTAGCGGCAAATTCCTCAAAGCGTCAGCGCTGGTAGTTCTTGAAGAAATTCCAGCTGATCACGGTGGCGTCCGGCCCCAGTTCATCGCTGAACGGCCAGCCGGGAGGGCCGCCGCTCCACGCATGGTTCATGCCCTCGACCGTGTACTTTTGCGCGATGACGGCGCCGTTGTGCAGGTAGGTGTCGATGGAATAGCTGCGGCCGTACGGCACTGTCTGGCGCACGATGCTGTCGGCACGGTAGCGCACGCTGTCATTGTCGAGGCCATCGTCGCCCACATCGCTGGTCTGCAGGAATTGCTCGATGGTTTGCTCGCCGTTGACGGGGTTGACGACGATGTCGGCCGTGCCGTGGAACACCATCGTCGGCATCAGCCGGCGCGGCGAACCGGAGCAGCGCCAGGCATCCTTGCCCCGCGCTTTCGGGTCGAAGGAACTGCCGTTGAAGAGGGAATCGGCGGCCGTGAGCATGCCGATGGCGCCCTTGTACATGCCGCCCGAATGCACCATCACGGCGGCGAACACGTCCGAGTAGCAGGCGGCCATGATGGAGGCCATGGCGCCGCCCGCCGAGATGCCCGTCACATACACGCGGCTATCCTGCACCGCATACTTGCTCTTGACCTTGTTCAAGATACCCATCAGCACGGCCGGCTCGCCCGTACCCCGTTCCTGGTTCAGCGGCAGCATGAAATTCCAGCAACGCATGGGGTTGGCCGTGGCGTTCTGGCGCGGATAGACGACGATGAAATTTTCGCTGTCGGCCAGTTGGTTGTAGCGGCTGACGGCGGCCATGCTGTTCGGTTCGGAACCACAGCCGTGCAGCATCAGCACGACGGGCAGCGGCGTGTTCGGATGGTAATTGGTCGGTAGCCAGACCTGGTATTCGCGCGTGCCCCACAGGCTCGCGTACAGGCCGAAGTCCCACTGACCAGCGGCCGCCGGCAGCGCGGCCAGCAAGCCGCAGGCGGCGGCGATTGCGGATAAGAAGTGACGCAGTTGCTGATGCAGATGTGCCATGCCAGTCTCCTGATTCATTAAGGACGAAAACAGCGACAATGAACCGGCTTGGACCTTGGCCAGACCGGCACTTCCGACAGGCGAAGCCGGACCCAATGGGTCCAGCCCCGGCGGTGAAGAACTTTAAAATTTGTAGCCTGCCTTGGCGATGATCTGGCGCGGCGGACCGTAGAAACCGTCGAGGATGAACACGGCGGGAATGTTGTAGCCATCCGTGCGGTAGCGTTTGTTGCCCAGGTTGCTGCCGTGCAGACTGAAGGTCCAGTTCTTCGGCGCTTCCCACACGACACCAGCCGTCCAGATGCTGTAGCCGCCCTGCGCCAGGGTTTCGCTCAAGTCAGTAGTCGGATACACCTTGCTGCGGTAGCCATAACCGACCATGCTGCGCAGCGCGCCGCCGAAGACGTCGCGGTCCGTGCGCGTCAGGTTCAAGCCCACTTGCCGGCGCGGCGTGTTGCTGAATTTTTGCGTATCCGCAATGTTCTTGCCGCCACTCATGAACTCGTCATAGCTTGCGTTCAGCAGCGCGAGGAAACCGTTGACTTCCCACTGGCGGTTAGGCCGCCACGAGAATTCGAACTCGGCGCCTTTCACCGTCGCCTTGCCCGCGTTCGTGAAGTCGCCATAGAAGCCCGGCACGCCGCCCGGCTGTACATAGCTGGTAAACACCGACAACTGGATATCCTTGTAGCGGTTGTAGAACAGGGCCACGTTGGCGTCAAACGTATCGTCCGGTGCCGCGTACTTCATGCCCACTTCCAGCGCGTCGAGTTTTTCATCCTTGTAGGGGCGCGCGGAATCGGGCACCACCAGGTTGTTGGCGCGCACGTTGTAGCCGCCCGACTTGAAACCGCGCGACAGGTTGCTGTAGAAATTCGTCGTCTTCGACGCTTCATAGCGCACGGACAGTTTCGGCGAGGTATTGCTGACCGACAAGGACTTGTCGAAGTCGGCCGCCGTCTGGATGGGCCGCGTAAAGCCCACGTCGGCAAAAGCGCGGTTGAGCACGATGGCGCGCTTTTCCTCGCGCGTGTGGCGCAAGCCCGCATTGATGCTCCAGACCTTGCCCAGCGGCCAGGTCCAGTCCGTATACAGCGCCGTGCTGTCCGTCTCCACCGTGCTGACGGCGGCCGTGAACTGGCGCCCCAGGAAGTTGTTGTAGATGCCGCCGCCGGCCGTCCCCTCGAAGCGGTACAGGCCGATCACGCCGGCGCCGTAGTCGCCACTGTACGAGGCCTGCAATTCCAGGCTCTTCTGCTCGTCGCGCGAGTCGCCGAACACGTCAGCGATGGGCTGCGGCAAGCCGTCGAAGTCGATGGTTTGCTCGGATGTGCTGCGCCGCTTGGCACCGATCACTTTCACGGACCACTCGTTCGACAGCGTGTAATTGGCCACCAGCGAGCCGCCCCGGTTGTGCGTGAAGTTGTGGCCCGGCATGCCGCTCTGGATATCGTAGGCGCTGGTGCTGGCTGGCCGCCTGAGCGGGTCAAAGGCGCTCACGCCCATGCGCTGGAAGCCGCGCACGCCCGATTTGTCGTCCGTGGCGTCCAGGCTCAGCACGACGGTGAGGGGTATGTCCTGCGGAAAGTAACCGACGGACAGGCGCGCTGCCGTACTGTCCTGGTCGCTGACCTGTTCGCCATTGAAGGTGTTGCGACCGAAGCCGTCGCGGTCCAGCTTGGCAGCGGCCAGGCGCGCGCGCCAGGTGCCGCTCTCGTTGGCCAGATTGAAGGCGGCCTTGAAGTTGCGCTGATTGTAATTGCCGAGGCCCACTTCCGCCGAGGCGCCGTTTTCCTTCGCCAGGGGGCGCGAAATATACTTGATGGCGCCACCGATGGTGTTCTTGCCGTACAAGGTACCTTGCGGGCCGCGCAGCACTTCGATGCGCTGCACGTCGAACACGTCGAGCAGCGCGCCTTGCGGACGGGCCATGTAGACGTCGTCAAAATAAATGCCCACGCCCGGGTCCACGCCCCAGACGGGGTCGGCCTGGCCCACGCCGCGAATAAAGGCCGTCAGGGTGGTATTCGTGCCGCGCGAAGCGTACACGGTCAGGTTCGGCACGCGCTCCTGCAAGTCGGCCAGGTTCTGGATATTCGCCCGTTCCAGGGCCTTGGCGGAGAACGCCGTGACGGCCAGCGGCACGTCCTGCAGCCGCTCTTCGCGGCGGCGGGCAGAGACCGTCACGGTTTCCATGCGTTCTTTCGCATCGCTGGCCTCGCTGGCGCTCTGGGCGCTGGCGGCGGCAGACGTGGCGGCCTCCTGCGCCAGGGCCTGTGTAGAAAAGCTGAAGGCACCGGCAACGGCGAGGGCGGCGGGCATTAATTTCAAAGCAAGTTTCATAGCGTCTCCAATGTCAGGCTTGCTTGCCACCAGAGAAGATGACCGGATTCCAGAATCGCAAGACGTAACGGTACCCGCGCGCGCAATGCGAGCACCTGCCCTGCGATGACTGTTTCCCGGCCCCTGCCCGTGCGGCGAGTGGCCTGTTTATTTTGAATGTGTGGCGAGGAAGGACTGCAACAAGGTATTCACACGCTGCGCCTGGTCCAGGGGCGTGGCGTGGCGCGAGTTCGCGATAATCTCGATCTCGCACTGCTGAAACTGTGCGGCAAAGGCCCGCTTGCTGGCGACGGGCGTGTAATCCTGGTCGGCCGCCATGATGAAGACGGGCATGGCCAGGGCCTGGAAATGCAGATCAATATCCCAGTGGAAAATGGCGTCCAGCGCGGCCAGGTAGGCGCGCTTGTCCATGCCCGCCATCTGCGTGGCGAAGCGCTCGACGAGGGCTTGCTGGGACGGATCAGGAAACAGTTTCTTGCCGATGATCTTGCCCATGGCTTTCAGGCCGAAGGTAGCGATCACCGTGCGGCGTAGCCAGTAGGCAAACAGCAGCGCCGCCGGCTTGCTGCCCTGGAACGGCTGGGAGTTGATCAGGCACAAGCTGGCCACCCTGTCGGGAGCGCGGTTGGCCATTTCCAGGCCCACCATGCCGCCCAGGGAAAAGCCGACGATGTGCGCGCGCGGCACGTCGAGCTGGTCCATCAAGTTGAAGAGGTCGTTGGCGAAGTCGCCGATCTGCCAGTCGCCGTTTGGCGCAGGGCTGGCGCCATGGCCGCGCAGGTCGGGCACGATCAGGCGATAGCTGCTACCGAGTGCATCGATCTGCGGGCGCCAGTCTTCGGCGCAGGAACCGAGGCCGTGCAGCAGAAACACGGGATCGCCCTGCCCTGTCTCTGTGCCGAGATCGAGGTCGAGGTGATGCAATGTAACATCGGATGTCGTGTGACGCCGCATTCTGTCTCCTTGCTGTTGAACATGCTTTGTGTTCAGGTGCAGGAATATGTTTTCCTGCTGTTGGAAAACATAATACGGAATCCGAATTCCGATTTCAAGTTAATTCGATAAATATCTCAAGTCAGATAATTTAAAGCAACACGCACGAGTTCATCTTCGAGTGCCGCGCCCGACAAAAAGGACAGCGAACCCGTCAAGGTATGCTGGTTCAGGATGCCCAGCAGCACGGGCGGCACCACCATCATCGCCTGCGTGGGGTTGGGGTGACGGATGCTGGCCGACTTGCTGGCCAGCACGGCGACCGTGCGCTGCGAGATCAGATGATTGATCTGATGCACCCTGTCGCGAAATTGCGCATCCTGCGACGCGCGCGTGATCAAGGCGCGCAACACGCCGCGCCGGCCCGTGTTGACAGCAACAAACATGGCCACCATGGCGCGGATGAACTCTTCCAGGCTGCGCGTTTCCCACTGGCGCAGCTCCGTCAGGGTCTCGACCTTTTCCACCATGTCGGAAAAAAAACGCTGCAGCAGCAAGCGGCTCAGGGTGTCCTTGTCGCCCAATAAACGGTAAAACGTGCCCACCGAGGTTTCCGCCAGCCTGGCCAGGTCGGCCACGCCAATTTCATCGAAACGGTTTTCCGCCAGCAACTGCTCGCCTACCAGCAGCAGGCGCTCGAATGCTTGTTTGCTGCGCGCCTGGGTGGGCTCGGGTGGAACGATCATCTGCGGGAAGGGCATCGGAAAGGAAGGCATGCGGCGTCGGCGTCTCTCGATAGTGGAACCGTGGTTCCGTTATTGGGTGCGCGTATTGTAACGCGTGAGACGGCCGATGGGGAGCGCCGCGTGGCGCCCCGGCGTGTGCTACCGGCCCTGCCACTCCATGTAGACGTCGGCGCGCTGGTAATGCGCGTCGCCGGCGGGCCGCGCCACGTGCTGAAAGCCGCTGCTTTCATACAGGCGGATGGCGGGCGCCAGCTTGCTGTTCGACTCCAGGAACAGCAGTTGCGCGCCGCTGGTTTCGAAAGCATCGAAGGCCCGCTCGATCAGGCGGCGCGCGATGCCCAGGCCCTGGCATGCTGGCGTGACAGCCATCTTCGACAGCTCGATGCTGGCATCGCCAGCGCGGATCAGGGCGCAGGTGCCGACGATTTTTCCATCGAGGCGCGCGAGGAAGATCTGCCCGCCATCGTCAAGTATCGAGCGCTGCGGATCGGACAGCACTTTGTCGTCGAGCGCCTCGACATAGAAATAGCGTTCCAGCCATTCGATATTCAGGCGCTTGAAGTCCGCCGCGTAGGGCGCGGCGTAATCGATGATTTCCACGGCGGCCCGCTCGCGCTGGCGCCGGCAAGCGGCGATGGTTTCGCCAAAGCCTTGCGACTGCAAGCGCGCCTCCGCCCGGTCCAGGCTGGCCATCAGATGCGGCGTGCCTTGCTCGAATACCACATCGACGGCGGCGCGCACATCGTCCCACAGGGGTGCCATATTGCGCAGCAAGGCTTGCCCGGCATCGGACAGCGCCAGCAGGCGGCGCCGCTCATCCTTGGCGTCCGGCATTTCCGTCACCACACCGGCATCGAGCAGCTTGCGCCCCAGTTGCACCACCACCGGGTGCGTCTGGCCGATTTGCGCGGCCAGGGCCGTGATCGCCGTGGGGCCGTTGTCGCGGAGCAGCAATAACAAGGGGAAACAGCGCGAGCTCAGCTCGACGCCGGCCGCCAGATAGCTGGTATCGACGCCCGCATACAGTTGATCGGAAAGACGGCGCAGTCGGCTGCCCAGCATCAGGGAGCCGTAGGTTTGCAGGTTGGAAGACATGTTTGACAGGATATATGTAAGTAGTTACGTATACCCTAACGTAAACAAACTTTCAGTGTCAAGCGTCAGCGCTTGTTGATCGCTTATTCATCATCATCGTCATCGGCCAGCGCCAATTGCAGCCTGGCCCGGAACACCGCCCCCGCCATCTCGCCCAAGCCCGGCCACACCTGCGTCAGCCAGCGCCTGCCTTCCTCGCTCGGTTCCACATACGGCGCGCTGCGCGTAGCGCAGTCCAGGCCGATTGCGATGACTTGCCCCGCATCTTCCAGGCCGCCCGCGATCATGGCATCGATGGGCAAGGCGATCAGCTCGGCGGTCAGATGTGGACGCAACAGGCAGGCGGGCGCGATGATGGCGAACGACGCTTCTGCATAACTCCAGCAATTGGTGGGCCAGTGGGCGTTTTTCACATTTTCCAGGAAGACAGCATCACTGAGCGTTTCCGGATGGGCTTGCGCCTGCGCATAGAAAGCGGCAAGGGCGACGAGTTGTGGCGGGGAAGTCCAGGTGGGCATCGGTCAACAATCCAGGCAAGGCCGCGCCGGGGTGGCGGCAACGGTGGACTCTAGCATGTTCAATCGTCGCGCTGAAACACCAATGAGCCGGGCATAATCACGTCCGCCGCCACTCTCGCCAGCCACAGCCATGCCAACCGCCTTTGAACTCTGGAAAGCCGAACTTTTAATTGTGGGCAACATCGTCCAGGATGACGACAGCACCACGCCGCCCGATGAAGCCCAGCGGCGCTTCCAGCGCTACTGCGCCATGCTCGATGCGCTGACGGGCACGGAAGGCGCGCAATACGCGCTGGCCATTGTTCAGTCCGTGCAAGCCGAGCACGATTACGGCGCCTACCAGACGGCCAACCGCGCCGCCTGGCGCTTCGGTGAAACGGCGTATTGCACGACCCTGCTGCAGGAACTGCCGCGTTTGATCGCTACCCTGCCCGACTGGGCCGGTGACTTTCTCGTCGGCATCGCCAACGGCGAGGGCACGCCCCACGCCTCGGCCATCACCTGCTTCAACACCCTGCTGGCCGCCGCGCCGACTGCGCATCGGGCGCTGATCGCGGCGTTTATTGCACAGGAAGAAGACGACGGCTGGCTCGATCATTGCCCCGGCGTGCTGGGCGCCATCGCCGGCGAGCGCTACGCGGGCATCATGCCTGGCCACAATGGCGCGCCCAGTTACCAGCTGTTCCTGCTACCCGGCGAAGCCGACGCCCTGCCTTGGCAGGCAGCTCTAGCCTGGGCAACGGCGCGGGGCGCCTGCCTGCCGACGCGCAGCGAACTGGCCCTGCTGCACGCCAACCTGGGCCACGCCTTCCCGGATGCCTGGTACTGGTCGCCGGAAGAGGACGCCATCCTGCCCCGCATGGCCTGGAACCACGATTTCGACAGCGGCACCCAGTACAACTTTCGCAAAACCTACTCGGGCCGTGCCTGCGCCGTGCGCCGGGTCGCGCTGCCGCCATCGGCCGCCGCGCCCGTTCCCCTGCAACAGGGCGAACGCTATGCCGGCCTGATTCTCGGCAGGGATGGCGCGCCCGATTACCACCTGGTGCTGCAGCCGGACAAGTGCGAGCTGGAGAGCCATACCTGGCAAGCCGCATCAGACTGGGCCGCCAGCCTGGGCCACAGCTTGCCGGATCGGCGCGAGCAGACCTTGCTGTATGCGACATTGAAAGAAGAGTTCCGGCCCAACTGGCACTGGTCGTGCGAACCGGGCGACATCGAGGACGAAGCCTGGTGCAAGGATTTTGACACGGGCGTCAGCTATCAGACCGCGCGCGAGTTTGACGGCTACGCGCGCTGCGTGCGCCGAGTGCTTGTATAGTGCGCGTTTGCTCGCGCGAGCTGCCCCATCAAGGAAACCCATGCTGTTATCACTCGACGATCCCATCTGGCCCACCCTGGAAGGCGGCTACCGCACGCCCTACGACGTGGCAGAGGCGCTCAAGGCCATGCAGGCAGGCAAAGACGTCTGGCATGAACTGTGGGAAGAACTGCACCACCAGGGCGACGTGGGCGTGGCTTCATATGCGGCCGTGCCCCAGCTCGTCCACCTGCTGGGCGACGCTGACGCGCGAGAGGAAGATTTTTATGCGCTCATCGCCCTGATCGAGCTGGAGCGCCACCGCAAGCACAATCCGCCGCTGCCGGCGTGGCTGGCCGGCAGCTACCAGGCAGCCTGGGCGCAACTGCCCGCCATCGCCGCGCGCGACCTGCAGAGCCAGTTCGATCCCGTCATGCTGGAATCCGTGTTTGCCGTGCTGGCCCTGGCCAAGGGCAACTTGCGCCTTGGCGCCCTGCTGCTGCAGATGGACTCCTCCGAAGCGGATGAGTGGCTGGAAGAGCGTCTCGGCTGGTCCGAAGTCTATGGCGCAGACGCCTAAGGCCTAGAAACGCTCGTCGCGCAGCGCCGGCAGCACCAGTTCGCGCACGAACGAGGCATGCGATAGGCTCAGCAGCATGCGCACGACGGCGACGACGTCATGCACGGGGATCAGCTCGCCCTCGCCCCGCGCCGCCGCATCCGCCAGCGGCACCGACAAGTCGTCGTAGGTATTCAGATAGCCCAGCTGCAGCGCCGTCACGGCCAGCCCCTGCGCGCGGAAACCTTCACGCAAGGCATCGGCGATGCCGTTCAGGGCAAATTTCGAGGCGCTGAACGTCACTTCCGGGCGGCCGCTCTGGCGCAGGCCGGAAGTGGAGCCCGTGAGTATCAGCTGCGGCTTGCTGCTGGCCAGCAAGCGGGGCACCAAGCGCTTGAGCAGCAAAATGGTCGCCGTGATGTTGGTATTGACCATGTCGACGATGGCGTCGTCTGCATCACCGAGGAAAGCGTAGTCATCGCTGAACGCCTTTTCTTCCCATACGCCCAGGTTGTAGATCACCGCGTCCAGCGCGGCCGGCGCATCACGCGCGATGCGTTCGACAGCCTCGGCAGGTGCGGCCAGGTCCGCCGCAATCCATTGCAGCTGTGTGCCCTGGCCGGCAGGCAAGTCGGCGGGTTGCTGGCGCGATACGCCGATGACGGCATGCCCGTCAGCGAGCAAACCGTCCACCAGCGCGCGTCCCAGGCCCCGGCTGGCGCCCACGATCATGATGTGCATACTGTGTCCTTTCCAATGAAGTCAACGCTGATGATAGCGGCGTTGTATTAAGCACAGCTGAGACGACTGCCCATCCCCACGCGTTTACTCGCACGGCGGAAATGCGTATGCTAGGTCTGGCAATCTCCGATAACACACAAGAACGAGACACATGCCTACTTCCAACACCGCCGCAATCAACGCCGCAAGCCGTCCCCTCACCAAACAAGACTATAAGACCCTGTCGCTTGCCGCCTTGGGCGGCGCGCTGGAATTCTACGATTTCATCATCTTCGTCTTCTTTGCCAACGCCATCGGCCAGCTGTTCTTCCCGCCGGAAATGCCGGAATGGCTGCGTTTGCTGCAAACCTTCGGCATCTTCGCCGCCGGCTACGTGGTGCGTCCTTTGGGCGGCATCGTCATGGCCCACTTCGGCGACTTGCTGGGCCGCAAGCGCATGTTCACCCTCTCCATCCTGATGATGGCCGTGCCGACCCTGCTGATCGGCCTGCTGCCCACCTATGCCACCATCGGCCTGGCCGCCCCGCTGCTCTTGCTCTTGATGCGCGTCTTCCAGGGCGCGGCCGTGGGTGGCGAAGTGCCGGGTGCCTGGGTGTTTGTCTCCGAACACGTGCCCAGCCGTTTCACGGGCTTTGCCTGCGGCGTGCTGACGGCCGGCCTGACGGTGGGCATCCTGCTCGGTTCGCTCGTGGCGACGGGTTTGAATACCGTCTACACACCGCAAGAAATCACCGAAGGCGCCTGGCGCTATCCGTTCTTGCTGGGCGGCATCTTCGGCTTTGGCGCCATGTATTTGCGCCGCTGGCTGCATGAAACCCCCGTCTTTGCGGAAATGCAGCAGCGCAAGGCACTGTCCACGGAAATGCCGCTGAAATCCGTGCTGCGCAGCCACCGCGGCGCCGTCGCCGTGTCGATGCTGCTGACCTGGATGCTGTCGGCCGGCATCGTCGTCGTCATTTTGATGACGCCGGCCCTGCTGCAAAAGATCCACCACATCGCCCCGCGCACCACCCTGGTGGCCAATACCGTGGCGACCCTGTGCCTGGCCTTCGGCTGCATCATCGCCGGCATGCTGGCCGACCGCCTGGGCGGCAAGCGCGTGATCTTCGTCGGCTCCGTGCTGCTGGCCATTTCCACGTATATCTTCTATACCACCGTCGGCAGCCGCCCCGACCTGCTGCTGCCCCTGTACGCGATGACGGGCCTGTTCGTCGGCGTCGTCGGCGCCGTGCCCTATGTGCTGGTGCAAGCGTTCCCGGCCCAGGTGCGCTTCTCGGGACTGTCGTTTTCCTACAACTTGTCGTACGCGATATTCGGCGGCCTGACGCCCGTGGTCGTGACCCTGATGCTGAAAAACAACGTGCTGGGCCCCGCTTACTACGTGATCGGCGTGTGCGTGGTCGGCATGCTGACGGCGCTGTTCATCAAGGATCAGCGGCAGACTGTGGGACGCTAGATACACGCAGCGCACGGGCTTGCCTCGTGCGCTGCGGCAACTGCCCCGGTAAGCTATCTAGAAAATAGCAACAGGAAGTCTTCAAAGGAGTTTGCAATCTTTCGCCAGTAGTCATCGTCCCACAAGATGACAGAGGGCGCGCTGTGGGCACCCCTGTAATCGAAACAGAATGGACTCCCGTCACCGGCCATGCCGAAACAAATGATTTCTGTAAAATCAATAATGTCCGGCATGGCTCCCGGCTCAGCACTGACACTTCCAGGCTCCCCATAGCAGCCATCACCTACGAAACACACGCCAAGCTTCGCTGTCTGGGCACCCAATTCGACGACATCCATATAGATGTGAGCCAATTCCGTCTGCAAGACGTTACCGAAAGAATCGAGCTCTTCCTTCAGTCTCAAATTACAGAATCCTTCCGCGTCCCGATACCTTGCTGCAAAAGCAACATACTCGACGGGCAAATCCATACCGTTCATCTGCATTGCTGACTTTACCTTTCACAATCGGAACATGATATTAAAACAAAATTGCTTCTGCGCCACCTTCGGGTGGTTTTTTTTGCCCCGATTTGTCGCGCTGCACCAAATTCTGAAAAGACGTTTCACATCGCGAAATTTCAAACAGCAGGCTCAGCCATTAATGCTCTCACTTTTTGAAAATTCGTTTCACATCCTGAAAAATTATAATTAAGCCTTTGAAAAACAAGGATTAAATTTAAGTTATATGTCTTATATAAGACTTGAACATCGGCGCGAATCGGCCTACTATTTAGTCATGCAGTTTGCTTCGACAAGACGTTGTGGCGCACTCGGCGATTTTCTCAAACATAGCTTTTCTTTTTAGGAGATTCACATGTCCCAATATCAAGACGACATCAAAGCTGTTGCTGGTTTGAAAGAGCAACAAGGCAGTGCCTGGAACGCCATCAATCCCGAGTCCGCCGCCCGCATGCGCGCCCAGAACAAGTTCAAGACCGGCCTGGACATTGCCCGCTACACGGCCAAGATCATGCGCAACGACATGGCTGCCTACGATGCGGATCCATCCAAGTACACCCAGTCGCTCGGTTGCTGGCATGGTTTCATCGGTCAACAGAAGATGATCTCGATCAAGAAGCACTTCAACAGCACCGACCGCCGCTACCTCTACCTGTCCGGCTGGATGGTCGCCGCACTGCGCTCAGAGTTCGGCCCGCTGCCAGACCAGTCTATGCATGAAAAAACCGCCGTCACCAGCTTGATCCGTGAGCTGTACACCTTCCTGCGCCAAGCCGATGCCCGCGAACTGGGCGGCCTGTTCCGCCAGCTGGACGCGGCCCAAGGTGCTGAGAAGCAAGCGATCCAGGTCAAGATCGACGGCCACGTGACCCACGTCGTGCCCATCATCGCCGACATCGACGCCGGTTTCGGCAATGCCGAAGCGACCTATTTGCTGGCAAAACAGTTCATCGAAGCGGGCGCCTGCTGCATCCAGATCGAAAACCAGGTGTCCGACGAGAAACAATGCGGCCACCAGGACGGTAAAGTCACGGTGCCACATGAAGACTTCCTGGCCAAGATCCGCGCCATCCGCTACGCTTTCCTGGAACTGGGCGTGGACGACGGCATCATCGTCGCCCGCACCGATTCGCTGGGCGCCGGCCTGACCAAGCAGATCGCCGTCACCAATGAACCAGGCGACCTGGGTGACCAATACAACGCCTTCCTCGACTGCGAAGAAGTGTCGGCCGATGCGCTGGGCAACGGCGACGTCATCATCAAGCGCGAAGGCAAGCTGCTGCGTCCAAAACGCCTGCCGAGCAACCTGTTCCAGTTCCGCGCCGGTTCCGGCGAAGAGCGTTGCGTGCTCGACTGCATCACCTCGCTGCAAAACGGCGCCGACCTGCTGTGGATCGAAACGGAAAAACCGCATATCGCGCAAATCGGCGGCATGGTCAGCGAAATCCGCAAGGTCATCCCGAACGCCAAGCTGGTGTACAACAACAGCCCATCGTTCAACTGGACCCTGAACTTCCGCCAGCAGGTGTATGACATCATGAAGGCCGATGGCAAGGACGTGTCCGCCTACGAACGCGCCCAGCTGATGAGCGTGGAATACGACCAGACGGAATTGGCGATCACGGCCGACGAGAAAATCCGCACCTTCCAGGCCGACTCGGCCCGCGAAGCCGGCATCTTCCATCACCTGATCACCCTGCCGACCTACCACACGGCCGCCTTGTCGACCGACAACCTGGCCAAGGAATACTTCGGCGACCAGGGCATGCTGGGCTACGTGGCCGGCGTACAGCGCAAGGAAATCCGCCAGGGCATCGCCTGCGTGAAACATCAAAACATGTCCGGCTCGGACATCGGCGACGATCACAAGGATTACTTCAGCGGCGAAGCGGCGTTGAAGGCGGCTGGTAAAGACAACACCATGAACCAGTTCTGAGATTTTAGTTTGGCTGTAGAGTGAAAAAAAACCCGCTTCGGCGGGTTTTTTTGCGTCTGCGCTGCGGGCAGGCGGCAATTTCGTAGGTCGGCTTAGCGGAACGCGTAAGCCGACATGCACAGCCGCAGGCGCGGCTTGGCAGGGTTGCTTATTGAGTGCGAAAAGCGCTTCCGCTATCTTTATTGCATTTGAACTCTGGCAGCGCAGCGACTATGCTGAAATGCACGCTCAGCTCAATCACAGGGAGCGACCATGCATATCCCCGTTGTCATTTTCAAAGATGCAGCCAGCGTGTACGGTGTGAACGTCCCCGACATCCAAGGCGTCCACTCGTGGGGCGACAGCGTGGAAGACGCGCTCAACAACGTCCGGGCAGGCATCACCAGTCACATCGAGACATTGCTGGAACTGGGCGAGCCCGTGGATATCACGCAAAGCAAGATCGAAGCCCTGCAGGCTAATCCTGAACATGCGGGCGGCATCTGGGCATTGGTGCACCTCGACCTTGAAAAGCTCGATAGCAAGCCCGAACGCATCAACATCAGCCTGCCACGCTTTGTGCTGAGCAAGATCGACCGCTATGCGGCGGCGCGACACGAAACGCGCAGCGGCTTGCTGTCGCGTGCGGCGCTCAGCTTGATCGAGGCCGAAGCCAAGGGCGGTGGTGCGCGGTGATACCAAAATGCCTTAACGGCAATCGATATCGATCTCGTTCTGCCCAGCCTTGCTGCCTTTCCTGTAGGTAAATTCGCAAACGCTGACACTGTCGTCCATCCTCCTCGACAGTGTGACTTCACCATGCACGCCGTAACTGCATTGCTGCCACTTGCCATCTGGATAGGGGCCCTCCAGACGGTAGCTGAGCGTCGTTTGCCCTTTCTTCTTGCGCTCCCCGCTGGGCACCAACTGCCCCCTGCGCTCCGGTGCGCCATCGATCGGCGCTGCGGCGCTCAGGTAGAGCGGGCTGCCAATATACGATGTCCAGCCAGCCGGTACGGCATCCAGTTTGATAGAGGTCGCAGGCACGCTCGTCGGGCAAGCGAGCGATGTGGCCACGGCGGCGTGCGCGAGCGCCGGGAAAAGCCAGCAGGCGGCGCCGGTCAACAAACGTCTAGGTTGCATGGATACTCCGCTATTCGATGACGAAAAAAGCATCGGCATTGTTGCTGGGATCGATATGCAAGCCATTCTTGTACTGGCCTTTGGATCGCAAGGTGCGGGAAGTCACGACGCCCGGGCGCTTGCCCGACCACTGATCCATGACAATGATACCGTCCAGCGTCTGTCCCATATACAGGGCCGCGTGATTGCCTTACTCTGTGGCGTGATGCCTTGCCGCTCCAACTGAAGCTGCTGCACCCAGCGGCGCAGCACTGATTCGCCGATGCCGACCGACCGGCTTGCCTCTGTATGGCTATATCCTTGATCCAGTACCAGGCATGCCGCCTGCCGTTCGAACTCAGGGGAAAACGTACGTCTTTGCTTGCTCATCAAACACCTCTCCATGGCGAGCACTCTCGCCTAAATCAGTGTCCGGGTACATTAAACCACTACAGGTGGCAATTTCGTAGGTCGGCTTAGCGGAACGCGTTAGCCGACATGCATAGCCACAGGCACGAATTGATGGGGTTGCTTATTGAGTGCAAAAGAACCGCTTCCGCGATCTTTATTGCATTTGAAACATTGTATCGCAGCGACTAGGCTGAAATACACGCTCAGCTCAATCGCAGGGAGCGGCCATACATATCCCCGTTGTCATTTTCAAAGATGCAGCCAGCGTATTCGGTGTGAACGTCCCCGACATCAAAGGCGTCCAGGAGTATTGCTTGGTTGATTGTCTTGGTAGTTCACTGGATTTCGCAGTATGGCGTGCCGGGATCAGGTTTACCGACTGGACAGGGACTGATGCATAGGCTCCGTAGGAGCCTACTAGGTTCTTGTCGGCATGGGTTCATAGCCTATCGGAGGGAAATCGAAGGGTCGGACCTACCGGCCCGGCCTTCTTCGAATCGACCAACTGCTGCCCGCTGCACGAGCAGGTTCCGCGCCGAGGACACGCGTTCGTGGTTCTAATCAAGCTCTCGACTGAGCTAGCTTCTACCGTGCCTATAAAGCCTCAGCCCGTGTACGAATGGGAGACCTGCCCCATGGATGTGTACCATGAGTGGCGCGAATGGTGGACGATACCCCATGGGTGGGCTAAAAGTCAGACCTGAGCGTAAGAATACGAATTCTTAATATTAGTTGCATGATAGCTGCCAACCGATGCCGCGTACCTGAGTTCATTAAAGACGCTCTCAGGGACATTGAAGTAGTCGTATGTCTTATTCGACTTAAACTCGATGCGCAAAGTACTCGCGTTTGAGTCATAGCCAATACGCTCGATGTTCGATGAGTCAACGTAATGCATTTCCATAGTATCTCCTGTTTGGTTGGCCCTACTTGGGCGCGGCGCTCGGATCTTGATTACGCCACGCAGACACCAGTCCTGAATAATCCTCCTTGCCAAAAGCCTTCGACCAGCTTGCGGCGACCACCGGGTCTTTGCTATCCGGGAAATGCCCTTCTCGCGGCAACTTAAACCGACAGCGCATCGGCAACCGGGCAGCCTCACCAGCGATAATGGCCTCCCCCGTTCGAAGCACTGGCAAGCTGTCCACGATCCCGGAAATACCCTCCGACATTGCCGATTTCACGCGACTTCGATCTGTAGCGTTATTGATTCTTAGAGCGAACAACGTTCCGCACTGAGACAAGATCGTTTCATCTATTTCGGAGGGGCGTTGACTGACAAGCATGGCGCCGACGCCAAACTTGCGCCCCTCCTTCGCAATCTTCTGCACCATGCCTTTGGCCAAGCCAACTGCCCCCGCCGACAAGTAGCGATGCGCCTCTTCCAGTACTAGTAGAACAGGTCTATTTTTCATGCCCTCTTTGTAGTTCCGCCCCCATAACGCCGACTCGAAAATAATGTCTAGAACGGACCCTAACAGCAAATCCAGGCGCGCAGAAGGCATGCCCGAAAGGTCTAGAATGGTGATCGGCTTATCATGACCAAGCCAACATTGAATCAACTCCGGTAGATCCTTTTTCACTTTCAAACCGGCGTCGGGCTGCCAATCGCCGGGACTCATGAAAAATGAAAATTGATTGTCCAACAGACGTGACCGCATCAAATCGAGCTGCCTTTTCATCGAGCCGCCGCTGCCCTTAAATGGAGACTTCCCTCCTGCCGCAGGGGGATTAAATTTCGGCGGAACCAAAGTCTCCGCATTCCCTTTATCGGCAACAGAGGGCGTAGTTTGTTCCTTGTCCTCCCAATTCACGTTGTCATGCCACATCAGGTCATGCCAGATCTGTTTAAGGTTAAACGGAATCGGAGTGTCTGCCGAAATCCGCTCCAGATCAAAATCTTGGACGTTATTGTTCTTTATGAACGCAATTTTTTGCTCCACGATGCGATCAAAAATCAAGCTCTTATTGCCCTCCGAAATCGGGCCGCAAAGAAAATCGATCAGGTTTTCGGATGAAACGCACCAGTAGGGAATATGAAGCTTGGTTTCACCGCCCTTGGGGATGACCGAGAAAACGGAGGCGATATCGCCCAGCGCCGCCGAATACTCGCCGTGGATGTCGATCAACACGATTCGCGCGGCAGGATAGCTGGTCGCGCCATGCTCATCCGTCACAATGGATCTGAGCAGACTAGACACGCTAGTGGACTTGCCTGAGCCCGTCGAGCCCAGCACCGCAGAGTGCCGGGTTACGAGCTTATCTAAGTCAATGCTGACCTTGATACTGTCCGAGCTCGAAAGCGTGCCTACGACTATTTGGCCGGAAGCCGCACCGCCATAGATTTTTCTGAGATCGCTCTCGACAACCAAGTGCGCCTCGTCGTTGATACTGGGGTATTGGCTGATGCCCCGCTCAAACTCGTCGCCAATCGTTTCGCCCACCAATTCGATCTTGATCCAGCGCCGATCCATCTCGTGCGCGTTGCCGACCTGGTCCACGCTGGAGGATTCGCTTGTTTCGGCGATTAGCCCATACAGGTTGTTATACCCTTGGGGAATCCTGACGAAACTGCCCACTTGGCCTACGCGATGGGTTTTTCCACCAATGATCAGCAAACCAGAATTCACCTGCGGCGCCAACTCAACCGTCAAGGACGAGCCCGCGACGGCGCTGACGCTACCCAAGTAAGTCGGCTCCTTATTCATCGGTGGCAACCTCAAGCGCTGGCTCTATCGCTTTGGACTTTCCACCGCCTGACATGGCGAGGAATCGAGCCAACAGCTTGAAATCCCCTAATAAGAACGTGCCTTCCTTCCAGTATTCCGCGCGGATCGCTTCCCAATTTTTGCTGGGCGGATCTCCCAATTTCCAAGGGGCCTTGATGCCGTTAATGATCGCGCCGTCCCGGCAGTAGACGCTCATGTTCGGGCAGCGGGAGGCCAGTTCCGCTGCGTATACCTCGTTGTCAAGATTTTGATACTGCAACGCGATCAACGCGGAGGAGGGATTTGCGGACATGCACTCGCTCAGCTTGGCGGAGATATGCGCGTCGGCGAACGAGAAGCCCGAGCAGATGAGCAAAGTGTCCGGCTCTAGCAAAAAATTCTTCAAACGCTCAAACAACGATGAGAACGGCGCAGACTGCGTTTGGTCATACTTTATATGGGATGGATACACCATCGTCGAGCCTGCATCCGTGTTACTGCGGACGATCTCACCGCTAGCGCTCTTTGACCAGCCAATGGAGCCGTGCAGTTTCCAGAGGCGCACCCAACGCTTTGGCAAGTCGTTATTTGAAATGCTGGACGGATCGAAGAATGGAACTTTTGAACCGGAGAAACCGTCAAAATAGGGCGTCTTGACACGCTCCATCGCCTCCTCAAAAAGCAAATCGTAGTTTGTGGTAAAAATTTCCACCGGGTGATTTCGATTGATGCCGTTGATCCAAGAAATCGTATCGGAAAATGGGTTTTCTCCCGCTGGTAAAGGCTTGCTCACGATCTCATAAATCAACGAACATATTTTCTGCGACAGAGATTGGAAGCCCGTCGCGTCGAGGCCACAGACCTTGGATTCGCCGATCACCTCTGCCAGCGCCCGAATGCGAGAGAGAGCCAGCTCGATGTTCGAGTTGTGGATTTGCTTTTCGATCCCTTCAAAAGCTTCCTTAAATTCATCCTTAAGACCCGCCCGGATCAAGTCTGTTAAGCCAGCCACATTGGGGATCAACGGCACATAGGCACCTGCCTTACCGATGTTCACGCTGACGGGCGCGCCTGCGCCGATCAGTATTCCTATCTTTTTTCGCCCATGGGAAATGATATGTTTGAAGTCAAACATATATTGATCGGGATTGTGAACGGTGTTCGACACGGTAGCCCTTTGGGAAGTGAGATAAAAATAAGGCCTGGAAATGTCGCGCAACCTTATGATGTACGACGATGGTTTAAAATTATAATATTGATAATTTGAAATTTATGCAAGAAAAGTTTGTTTACTTGGACATTTCAAGTCCCTGGCAGGCTAAATGGTAAGCGTTGGATGACACAATAGCTTCCAATCTGCTATCGAGGAGCGTCAACTTGCGGCGAGGCGGGGTCAGCGAGGCGGGGTCAGGTCCGCCATTTGGACACGGATTGATGCTTTGGGTACCGTAGAAACCTTTAGGTCTTCGTCGGCATAAGTTCATAGCCTATCGGGGGATTCGAGGGGTGGACCTACCGACCCTCTTCGAATCGAGCAATTGCTGCCCGCTACGCAGGCTCGGGCAGCTTCGCGCGCTGAGGGTGTACGTTCTTGGTTCTGACTGAGCCGGCTTCCGCAGTGCTCAATGCATCAACCCGTGTCCAAATGGCGGACCTGACCCCGGCCTTCCTACTACTTGCACACGCAGACAGCAAAATTACGGAGCCAGTATACCGTCGAAGGCCAAAATTGGTAAAACCTTTGCGATAAATGTAATATTCAAAAAAATCTGCGATTTTCTTGCAGCCAATTGAATTAGTATAATTCTACAAAGATACAAAGGCGATATGAACACAATTCCAAACCGCACTACGAAAACTGGACGAAACGAACCTTGCCCTTGCGGGTCAGGAAATAAATTTAAAAAATGCCATGGTGGAGGTACACCTCCAAAATTAACGCCGGGGCGCTTGGATGCGCAGAAACTGAAAACATTGCCCCATAAAAAATGCATGGTTCCCCAATCCATGGCTAATGAATGCAAGCGAGGTACAATTGCTGCCCATACCGTTTCACGATCTGGAAGTTTAGGCGCGATCGAACGCGATGGCTGCGTTTACTCATACAAAGTAAGCCAGCAATCATTGACAAAAACTGGCGGAAAACTCTTACCACAACTCGTCGGTTGGAAGGTGGCGTCAACTTTCCCAGGGTTCTGCGGGCACCATGACAAACAATTATTTGCACCGTTGGAAGACGCAGCATTCACAGGTTCGCGAGAGCAATGTTTCTTACTAGCCTATCGTGCAATTGTCTGGGAGTTATATGCTAAATCAGCATCAAAAAATCAAAACTCCCTTCGCCACGCATTAGCGTACAAAGACGCGGGACTTAGAGAATTCATTGATTTATTCAACAGCGGTGTAGAACTCGGATTGCGTGATGCAACCGGTAATAAGACCATATACGATGCAATATTGGAAAGCAAGGATTGGAGTAAAGTCCGAGGCGTCTTGTTCGAATTTGACAATATTTTTCCTATTCAGTGTACAGGAGCATTTTTTCCTCATGCTGACGTCGATGGAATTCTTGTACAAGAAGTTGACGAAAAAACAAAAAGACCAGATGCAATATGTGTCATGTCATTTGCCGCTAATATGCGAAGCTACTTCTTGTTGTGTTGGGTTGAACAAGATCAGGCAGCCTGCGAAGCATTTGCCAACGCATTACGTGCTAAGCCAGCTACTCACGTCGCTCCGATCTTAGGATCAATGCTTCTACAAAGCATCGAAAATTGTCATTTTTCTCCAAGCTGGTATGAAGGACTGTCCGAACAAGGTAAAAATTGGTGCAATTCACAAATGGCAAATCTGGGCCATTTGGGCGGACAAGGGGGAACTCCTGCATCTTTTGCGAACCGCGACTATTTCGCGGGTATCAATGTGACGTTGGTTCGCGACATTTAGCAAACGGTCATTGAGTTTGGACTGTCACTATGGCGTTACCAAGCACTAGGGACTAGCGCGTGCCGGGGTCAGGTCCGCCATTCGGACACAAACTGATGCGCTGGGCGCCGTAGAAGCCAGCTCAGTCGAAACCTAATTAGAACCACGAACGGGGCGCCAGGGTCAGGTCCGCCATTCGTACACGGACTGATGCAATGGACGCCGTAGAAGCCGACTCAGCCGAAACCCTGATTAGCACCACGAACGCGCGCCTACGGCGCGCGGAGCTGCCGCGCAGCGGCAGCAGCCAGTAGATTCGGAGAGGGCCGGGCCGGTAGGCCCGACCCTTCGAATCCCCCGCGCACGCCCCGCAGGGGGCGTGCTTCTCTCCGCCAAAGACGAAAAAAAAGCTACCCGAGGGTAGCTTTTTCTTTTTCGTCTGTGGCGGAGAGGGGGATTCGAATCCTAGTTGGCAATGCTTATGGACGGTTAATTTTAACGGGTTGTAAATTGAGGATTACCCTCAATTATGCCCTTACTGATAAGTTGCTTAATTGCACTGTGTAGTGGTCAACCCATCCCGGAGACTACGTTAAGTTTTTCTTCGGCGATGGCCGGTGCCAATCCGTGATTAAACTGATTCGCCGATGCCGACCGACCGGCTTGCCTCCGTATGGCTATATCCTTGATCCAGTACCAGGCATGCCGCCTGCTGTTTGAACTCAGGGGAAAACGTACGTCTTTGCCGCACGCGATCTTGGCATCTTCCTTGCGCCGCAAGTCGTCGGTGAACAGGCTGCTCTTGGTCTCCACGACGAAGTACAAACGCTGCGTGCCGTCTTCGTCGAACAGGATAGCCCAGTCTGGGTTATAAGGCCCCAGTGGCGTGGGCACCTTGAACCAGCTAGGCAACTTCGCATACAGCACCACGCCGTGGTTCTTCTCCAAGGCATCAGCGAAGTCGCGCTCTGTGTTCGAGTCGTAGATGACGTGCTCGTAGATTGACCGCTTGGTATCCAGTAACATATTGCGCAGGTAGCCTCCTGTTCCAGTCGCAGGCATTCGCGCAGGGCCGCTCTGCGCGCATCGGCGTGCGCCGGATCATCCATAACCTTATAAGTGCCTGTATGACGTGACACTTGCAACGCCGTCAGACAGTCCAGCCAGCCTTGGTATAGGGCCATCAGCGTGGTTTGGGGTTGGCGCGTCAAGGCAACGCTTTGCATGAATGGATGCGCTGGAGTTAGATCAACGGCGACTTCGACGATGGTCACCTCGCCATCCAGCACAATTTTTGCGGCCTCATTCTGTGCCCAACGTTTGTGGGCAGCAGACAGAAACAGTCCCTGCGGTGTCGTCAGCAGTAGCAGTACGGGGTAGGGCACTGCCCGGTGTACCAGCTCGGCCAGCCGTGCTGTGTTGACCATTTTAGTGGCGGGCATGCGGGCTGGGGCTGCCGCCTCGTCGTCTGCGGAAATGGAATTCGCGCCGCGCGTCGTGATGCTCAGCACCGCCACTTCCAGGTATTCGCGTTGCCCGTCCCGATAGTTGGGAATGCCCACCGTGTTGGGCTTGAGCGCGGCGATCCATTGGATTTCCTCGATGGTGTCGGTCAGAAGCCGTTTATCGGCAGCGGTGGGGGCGCCGTTCTCGATCAGCATCCTCTTCGGGACACGCTGGTCCACACGGCAACTGGCTGGCAACGCCAGCGCCGCAATTACCTCGAACGCCATCACGCGCCGTTCCCTGGCAATACCACCAAGAAAGCGGCCACCTCGAAGTCATTGCTGCCGGCGAACTCACCCTTCATGGCATGGGTGCCGCCCGGCGAAAACAGGCTGGCCACGGCACGTTCTTCGTTCTTGCCCACCACCGACGCCACTGCGGCGGCAAGCAGTTTCTGGGCGTGGCGCATGTCCTCGCCCTGGCGCGTGTCCTTATCGAACTTGGCGCAGGCGCCATCATCGGGCAGCTCGCGCCCGAGGGCCAGGCGCTTGAGTCGATCCAGAATACGCTTGGCCTGGGGGAACGGCAACAGCACGGCACCATCATCGCCAACATGGGCCAAGTAGATCGGCGCGAGTGGATAGTCGGATTGCTGGCCCTTGGCCGCGACGGCGCCTTCGGCACGTAGGCAGAAGATGACGCCGGGAGCGATATCAGCGTCAATGCTGGTCGTGACTGCATAGGTGCCTACCCGCGCCCGTGAAGCCATCGCCCACACTGGTGGGGGAATCGGCTAAGCAGGCGCTCATGCCGCGCCCCTCGTCACCGGTGGATGTTCCGTGCTCTTGCTGCGGTGAAAATGAGCGCTGCTTCCGCTGCGATGGCAAAGGCTACTATGAAGTGAGCGAGGAAAAAGCAGCTCGTATGGGCAAGCTCGCAACCAGTTCCCCAACGCCGGTACGCCATGGCCCAGTTAGCTTCGCATCAGATACGCGTGGAGCCGCTTATGGATTGCGAGAGCAGGGGCGCTTCGCCAGCGCGCCCCTCCATGACGATTTCGGCGACGATTCGTCCAGCTGATCATGCGATGTTGTATAGCACTACTGGCCGACAACTCCGCGCCGATCAGGTATGCAACTGGGGCCGATGCGGCCCGCTGGGGCGACCGAAGCACCGTGCACCTCTTATTAACTCCCACTCAAGCGATTCCACGCCTAGCGTCAATACAGCGCTGCTGCCATAGAGCGATTGCCACCATGCAGCAACGCGCCGTGCTGGAAGCGGCCAAGGCACTGGCAGGAAAAGGCAGCTTGATTCCGGCGCAGTTGCGGTATCGGGACCAGTTGAACCGCTTTCGTGCGCAGTGCGACAAGGTTGGCATTCATGGTGTGCATGGGCTGCGCCATGAGTACGCGCAGCGGCGCTATGCCGAGCTGACTGGCCGACCTAGTCCAGCCTGTGGCGGCCCGACGTCCAGACAGCTGGATGCTTCACAAAAACTCGCAGATCACGCTACGCGGATGAAGATTTCGGTTGAGATGGGGCATGGGCGTGAGCAGGTCACTTCCATTTACCTGGGGAGATGACCGCCCACTTGCATCAGGGCCGTAGCGAATGGAACAGAAGAGTTGCAAAGGAGTGCAGCCTTGGCGCTGCCGGAATGATCGCGGAGATGCCATATTCGCCGTTGCTGCGCGCGATGATGTTCTCCTTGCCGATCTTCTCGGCCCACCAGCGCAAAGCGCTCATGCGATTCTTGATCGTTCCGGTACTGACGCCATCCTGCTTCCACTTGTCGAGCAGCGCCGCCACGTGCTTTGGTTTCAGACTGTCCACGCTCATATGCTGGAAGCCCCGTTCCGCCAGGTCGTTGGCGCACAAGTTTAATAGGCGCTCGCGGTCGGCCTGCGTCGCAAAGCTGCCATCCCGGTTGCGGTGACACAGTTGCTTGAGCTGGTAGTTCAGGTCGCGCATGGCAAAGTCATCCTTTCGATCTTTGGTTTTCACATCGATGCCGCGTGGTGTAATCCTGTCTGGTAAGTGTTTCTGGCCACCCTCACTGCCTCGGCAGAAAAGGTTGAATCAAGGGCCTCGGGACACCACTCCCGTATATGCGGTTGCTGTTACTGCCTGCCCGCGCCGCATACGCGTGTGGCACCGCTGCGCGCTCCCGGAGGAAGCTGCCGCAGCGGGGACCAATCACCCAGGGTCCATGGAGTGCACATCGTGCACGGATCAACTTCTATTAATCAGCCCGTAGCGGGCAAAGGACATCGCAGGGCTTGCCTGCGATGCGGGGCGCCTGGCCCCATCACTGAACAACATCACGCGGTGGAATTCCGCTTGCCGCCTGGGCCTATGCCGTCGGCGGCGCGTCGTCACTGGCAGCACGCCGCCAGTAACGACGCGCGCACGTAGCCATGGCATGCGACGGCATACATGCCAGCATCGCACTCGCGGTGACGATACTGGCGGCTCTGAAGCACATGCGCTGGCAGCAGCCGCGATGGCATCGCATCGCGGGCATTTCTGCTAACGGTGCGGCTTGCGGCAAAGCCATGCTGTGCTTCATACGGTGCGCTACCTCGCGGGGCATGCGAACCAATCGGGGCAGGAGTCTTGCTCCTGTTTGAAGAAGCGCCCACCGGGCGCAATCATCCAGGCAATCCGTCTTGCGGACTGTGGGATATGTTAGCGCTGAAGGCAGCGCTTTATCGTGCCGAGATGTGCATGCTTCCGCATGGCCCGGCGATATATCTAGCAGAAACTGCTATGTATCATGGTGGCGGGTAACGACCGCAACGCCTATGCCGCTAAGCATAGGGACATGCTCGAAGCATGCCCTCGTGGGAGCGATTCCCACATAAGAGAGCTTCATTCTATGCCGGTTAACGACGTTTGCAAGCGGTTCGTTTCGTCAAGTGCGCTTTTGGTAGTGCGCAGAATAGGGCCCCGGTCAAAGGCTCCGATAGCTACTGCATGTTGTCGCCCTGGCGACGTACCCGCCTCCTTGACTCCTTCATCGCACTAACCAATTGGTCCATGCTCATACCGTTACGTAAATAACTGGCAGCGAGCGCCGTCGCGACACCCTCCAGCTGACGGGAAACGACCTGCAAACCGTCCTGTTCAATTTGCCGAATGGCTGCTTGCTGGATACTGTGCTGTGCTTCACTGACGGAAATGCGCTCCAATGCAGGAAATAAGGCGGTTTCGAGGTGACGGATAGCGAGCAGGGTTGCCCGCAGAACACTGGTCTGCACATGGCCCCACTCCGGCTCATCGAATATTTCGTCGATTGCAATAGGCTTTGGCAGTGGATGCAATTTTTCTCGATTGAATTCTGTGCTCGGGTCCTGCTTCCGCTCCAGCATCTGATGCGCTGCAAGCCTGTGTTCGCGGGCTTTGGCGATGGAGACTTCGGGATACCGGCCAAAAGTCAGAGCGCTTTCCCCACCGCCTTGCTGGCGATACTTCATGCGCCAGATCTTGCTGCCGCTGGGCTGCACTTCGATGTACAGACCAGCCCCATCGGAAAGTTTATATAATTTGTCCTTCGGAGCAGCCTGCTTGATAAGCGCATCCGTGAGGCGCAATACATACTTAGACATGGTGCCCTCCTGTTCCGCCATCCCGGCTGGATTCTCCGCTGACCAGCGTTAATCTGGGCGTCAGCGGCGGCGCTCCCTTGCCGCTGACGGCATCGATGTAGTCGGCCCAATCCTGCATCATCCGGCGCCGTTCCGCCAGGAACTGCGCCCGGTCATAGGCGCTGGCCACCTTGTCCTTCGGTGCATGTGCCAGTTGCCGGTCCACGACTTCATGCCGGTAGCCCAGGCGCTCCTTGATCGTGCTCATGGCCAGCGCCCGGAAGCCATGGCCGGTCATCTTGCCCTTGTATCCCATGCGCCCAAGCGCCACCAGTATCGTGTTATTGCTGATCGGCTTTTCGTGGTCGCGCTGATTCGGGAACAGGTACTTGCTGCGGCCCGTGATCGCGTGCAGTTCGCGCAGCAGCTCCAGCGCCTGGCGCGACAGGCAGACGTGATGGTTGGTCATATCCGGATTGACGGTCAGCTTGCCACGCTTCATGCGCTGCCATGGAATGATCCACTCGCCGCGCTCCAGGTCAATTTCACACCAGGGCGTCTCGATCAACTCGCTGGTACGCACAAAGCACAGCAGCATCAGACGCAGCGCAATGCGGGTCGGCGCGAACATACGTGCTTCGTTGCGGTCCAGAATGGCCAGGAACAGCGGTAGTTCGTCGGCGTTGATGGCGGCAAAGTGTCCGGCGCGGACAGTCTTCAACACATCCTTCATATCGGTGACCAGATTGCGCTCTGTGAATCCGCACTGAATCGCGTAGCTGAAAATTGACGCACATACCGCTCTCAGGCGATGGGCGACTTCACTCGCGCCACGGTCCTCGATCTTGCGCAGCGCGGCGATCAGATCGCGGTGCTTTATCTCATCGATCGGCATGCGGCCAATGGCTGGAAAGATGTCCGCTTGCAGGCGCTGGATGGTGTTCTTGGCGGTGCGTTCGCTCCACGTGGGCACTTTGTTGCCGTGCCACTCGCGCGCGATTTTTTCGAACGTGTTGGACGCCTTATCCTTTGCCAAGCGTTTGGCGTCGTCGCGATGCTTGGCGGGGTCGATTCCTTGCAGCAGCAGGCGGCGTGTCGCCAGACGCTTTTCACGTGCATCCTGCAAGGTAATTTCCGGGTAAGGGCCGAACGTCAGCGTATTCTCTTTGCCGTTGGCCTGCCGGAACTTGAAACGCCAGATGCGGGAACCAGTTGGCGCGACGACGAGGTACATGCCGTCACCATCGAACATTTTGTATGGCCGCTCGCGTGGCTTGGCGTTGCGGATGAGTAAATCTGTCAGCGGAGCAATGATCTTTGGCATGGCAAACCTCCTGCGCGGCATGCTGTAAAGATCAATATAGTCGTTTTTTTGAATTTTTGGGGCAAGCGGCAATGGCTGAGTGCGAGAAGCCCCCAAACTTGCGCCTACTTGAGGTTGATGTCCTGGGACGCTGTGCAACGTCCAGAAACGAAAAAACCGCTTAGAATCAAGGCTCTAAGCGGTTTTTGAGGGACTTCCTGAGACGTCCTGATCTTACTTAATTACTATCCGTGGCGGAGAGAGGGGGATTCGAACCCCCGATAGAGTATTACCCTATACACGCTTTCCAGGCGTGCGCCTTCAGCCGCTCAGCCATCTCTCCTGAAGGCAATGCGTGCGTCTTGCTTGCTCACATTGTGTACTGCATATCGCTTGTCGCGAAGCCGCAGATTATAGCAAAGATTCTACAGACTGCCAAAGTTATTTACCCAGGGGTAAAAGTTTGGCCAGGCTTGCCGGAAGGATGCGCGCCAGTGGTGCGCACGGTCCTTCCGGAGGGACTGGCCTGTCTGTTAAGACGTTTCCTTCAGCTGATCCAGAATCGCCGGGTTTTCCAGGGTCGAGACGTCTTGCGTGATCGTCTCGCCCTTGGCCAGCACGCGCAGCAGGCGGCGCATGATTTTGCCGGAGCGGGTTTTCGGCAGGTTGTCGCCGAAACGGATTTCCTTCGGTTTCGCGATCGGGCCGATTTCCTTGCCGACCCAGTTGCGCAGCTCCAGCGCCAGTCGTTTCGCTTCCTCGCCTGTCGGACGCGCTTGCTTCAGCACCACGAAGGCGCAGATCGATTCGCCTGTCGTGTCGTCCGGACGGCCCACCACGGCCGCTTCGGCCACCAGCGGGTTGGCTACCAGCGCCGATTCGATTTCCATCGTGCCCATGCGGTGGCCCGACACGTTCAAGACGTCATCGATGCGGCCCGTGATGGTGAAGTAGCCCGTTTCCTTGTTGCGGATGGCGCCGTCGCCTGCCAGGTACATCTTGCCGCCCAGCTCTTCCGGGAAGTAGCTGGACTTGAAACGCTCGGGGTTGTTCCAGATCGTGCGGATCATCGATGGCCATGGACGTTTTACCACCAAAATACCGCCCTGGCCGTTCGGCACGTCCTGGCCCGCTTCGTCGACGATGGCGGCCATGATGCCCGGCAATGGCAGGGTGCAGGAACCGGGGACCATCGGCGTGGCGCCTGGCAGCGGGGTGATCATGTGGCCACCCGTTTCCGTTTGCCAGAAGGTATCGACAATCGGGCATTTCTCGCCGCCGATGTGCTTGTAGTACCACATCCACGCTTCCGGATTGATCGGCTCGCCAACCGTGCCCAGCAGGCGCAGGCTCGTCAGGTCGTAGTTGCTTGGATGGACTTTCGGGTCCACGTCGGCCGCCTTGATCAGCGAACGGATGGCCGTAGGCGCCGTGTAGAAAATGCTGACGTTGTGCTTCTTGATGGTTTCCCAGAAACGGCCTGCGTTCGGGTAGGTCGGGATGCCTTCGAACACCACTTGCGTGGCGCCCACGGCCATCGGGCCATACGCGATGTAGCTGTGGCCCGTTACCCAGCCGATGTCGGCCGTGCACCAGAACACGTCGTTGGGCTTGATGTCGAAACTCCACTTCATCGTCAGCGCGGCCCACAGCAGGTAGCCGCCGCTCGAATGCTGCACGCCCTTCGGCGTGCCCGTCGAACCGGAGGTGTACAAGATAAACAGTGGATGCTCGGCATCGACCCATTCCGGTTCGCATTGCGCGCTCTGGCCTTCGACCAGGTCGTGCAGCCACGTGTCGCGGCCAGCTACCATCGGCAAGTCGCTGCCCGTGCGTTTGTAGACGATGACGTTTTTCACGCAATCGCAGCCGCCCAGCGCCAGCGCTTCGTCGACGATGGATTTCAGTGGCAGCTTCTTGCCGCCGCGCAATTGCTCGTCGCCCGTGATGACGGCGACGGCGCCCGCGTCGATGATGCGTTCCTGCAAGGATTTTGCCGAGAAGCCGCCGAACACGACGGAGTGGGTGGCGCCGATGCGCGCGCACGCTTGCATTGCGGCAACGCCTTCGACGGACATCGACATATAGATGATGACGCGGTCACCCTTGGCGATACCTTTGGCTTTCAGGCCGTTGGCGAACTTGCAGACTTTTTCGTGCAGCTCTTTGTATGTTGCCTTGGTGACGCTGCCGTCATCCGCTTCGAAGATGATGGCCGTCTTGTCGCCCAGGCCATTTTCGATGTTGCGGTCCAGGCAGTTATAGGACACGTTCAGCAGGCCGTCTTCGAACCACTTGTAGAACGGGGCGTTGTCTTCGTTCAGGGTGCGGGTGAACGGCTTTTTCCAGCTCAGGTTTTCGCGCGCCAGCTTGGCCCAGAAGCCTTCGTAGTCGCGCTCGGCATCGGCCACCATGGCGCGGTAAGCGTCCATGCCGGAAATCGTTGCCTGTGCGGCAAATGCTGCCGACGGTTCAAATACGCGCGACTCTTCCGGTCCCTGCTGCTCTGTGCCCTGCCCTTGGTTCTCTATAGCGGCCATGCTAGTCTCCAGTGTAGTAATTGTTTGTTAACACAATATTCCTGCTGTCTTACTGACGCCTTACATGCAGCGTTTTCCTCGATCCATTCTAACCATAATCGCCACTGGCGACGGGCGTCAAGAGTGCGCCATCCAGCCTTCAGGATGAAAAACCGACAACGCCGCAACTACCTGATGCCACTTTGTGTTTCATCAAGGCCAAGAATCCAAATCGAGGGTATGCGCAGTGATCAGCAGCGAGTGTAAAATGTCGGGCATACCAAAAATTGGTATTTACCCCCAGGAAACTCCAGATGATCGACCATTCACAAAAACCCAAACATAGCAAACTGCATCCCCTGTCCGCCTTCATCTTCATGTCGCGCTGGCTGCAGCTGCCGCTGTACCTGGGCCTGATCCTCGCACAATGCGTGTACGTATTTCACTTCTGGGTGGAACTGTCGGACCTGATCGGCGCCGTGTTCGGCAATGATGCGGCCCTGCAGCACGTCATCAGCGCCGTCACCGTGGCCGGCGTGCCGCCACCGGTCAAGCTCAATGAAGCGACCATCATGCTGGTGGTGCTGGGCTTGATCGACGTGGTCATGATCTCGAACCTGTTGATCATGGTCATCATCGGCGGCTACGAAACGTTTGTCTCGCGCATGCACCTGGACGACCATCCGGACCAGCCTGAATGGCTGTCGCATGTAAATGCATCCGTGCTGAAGACGAAACTGGCGATGGCCATCATCGGCATTTCGTCCATCCACCTGCTGAAGACCTTCATCAACGCCACCGCGTATGCCAAGGAACCGAATGTGGTCATCGCGCAAACGGCGATCCATATGGTCTTCATCCTGTCGGCGATGGCGATTGCCTACACGGACCGCATCATGACCGTGACGCAGAACCAGGCCCGGGCGCCCCATTAGAAAGAAGCCCATGGCCGCCAGCGGTGGCCATGGGCTTTGTTATTTCCGATGCCGTAATTAGTAAAGAATCTTACCCTTCTTATCCACCGCGAGAACACCATGACTGTCATAAAGCAAGAAGACCTGATCGAATCCGTCGCCGCAGCGTTGCAGTACATTAGCTACTACCACCCTGCTGATTACATCGAGCATCTGGCGCGCGCCTATGCGGCCGAGCAAAGCCCGGCGGCAAAAGATGCGATCGCGCAAATCCTGACCAACTCGCGCATGTGCGCGGAAGGCAAGCGTCCGATTTGCCAGGACACGGGCATCGTCAACGTCTTCCTGAAAATCGGCATGGGCGTGCGCTTTGAAGGTTTCAGCGGCACGGTCACCGACGCCGTCAACGAAGGCGTGCGCCGCGCGTACAACTTCGACGACAACAAGCTGCGCGCCTCCATCGTGGCCGACCCGCATTTCGACCGCAAGAACACCAAGGACAACACGCCAGCCGTGGTGCACATGGAACTGGTCGAAGGCAATACCGTCGACGTGAAAGTCGCTGCCAAGGGCGGCGGCTCGGAAAACAAATCCAAGATGATCATGATGAACCCGTCCGATTCGCTGGTGGACTGGGTCATGAAGACCGTGCCAACAATGGGCGCCGGCTGGTGCCCGCCTGGCATGCTGGGCATCGGCATCGGCGGCACGGCTGAAAAAGCCATGCTGATGGCAAAAGAGGTGTTGATGGAAGACATCGACATGTTTGAGCTGAAACAACGCGGCCCGCAGAACAAGCTGGAAGAACTGCGTATCGAGCTGTGCGACAAGATCAACTCGCTGGGCATCGGCGCGCAGGGCCTGGGCGGCCTGACGACCGTGCTCGACGTGAAAATCATGATGCACCCGACGCACGCCGCGTCGAAGCCTGTCGCCATGATCCCGAACTGCGCCGCCACGCGCCACGGCCACTTCGTGCTCGACGGCTCCGGCCCTGCCTACATGACGCCGCCATCGCTGTCGTCGTGGCCGGAAGTGCACTGGACGCCGGACACGGAAAAATCCAAGCGCGTCGACCTGAATACCCTGACCAAGGAAGAAGTCGCATCGTGGACGCCGGGCCAGACCTTGCTGTTAAACGGCAAGATGCTGACGGGCCGCGACGCCGCGCACAAGCGCATCCAGGACATGCTGGCCAAGGGCGAAGAATTGCCGGTCGACTTCAAAAACCGCGTCATTTACTACGTCGGTCCCGTCGATCCGGTGCGCGACGAAGCCGTCGGCCCGGCCGGTCCGACGACCGCCACGCGCATGGACAAGTTCACCGACATGATGCTGGAAAAAACGGGCCTGATCGCCATGATCGGCAAGGCCGAGCGTGGCCCGGTCGCCATCGAATCGATCCAGAAGCATCAGTCGGCCTACCTGATGGCCGTGGGCGGCGCCGCCTACCTGGTGTCGAAAGCCATCAAGCACGCCAAGGTGCTGGGCTTTGCCGACATGGGCATGGAAGCGATCTACGAATTCGACGTCGTCGACATGCCAGTGACGGTGGCCGTGGATGCGAAAGGCACTTCGGTGCACAACACGGGCCCGAAAGAATGGCAGGCGAAGATCGAGCAACTCAGTAGCGTCAGCAAGATTCCCGTGACCGTCGCTTAAACAGGCACTACCCGACGCCGCGCGGCAACATAGCGCGGCGTTTTTTTATCTAATTCGGCTTTATATGACTTCTATTGCAAGCACTGCCCGCCCAGACGCGCCCATCGGCATTTTTGACTCCGGCGTGGGCGGCCTGTCGGTGCTGCGCCATATCCGCGCGCAGTTGCCGCAGGAAGATTTAATGTACTTTGCCGATTCCGCGTATGCGCCGTACGGCGACAAGACGGAACAGCAAGTAGTCGACCGTTCGCTGGCGATCACCGCCTTCCTGTTACAGCAAGGCGCGAAAGCATTGGTGGTGGCGTGCAACACGGCCACCATCGCCGCCATCAAAGCGCTGCGCGCGCGCTACCCGGACCTGCCCATCGTCGGCGTCGAACCGGGCTTGAAACCGGCGGCCAGCATCAGCCGCAATGGCAAGATCGCCGTCCTGGCCACGGAACGCGCCTTGCGCGGCGACAAGCTGCTGGCCCTGCGCGAGCAGGTGAGCGCCGCCACGGGCGCCACGTTCATCCTGCAGCCCTGCATCGGCCTGGCCGACCGCATCGAGCAGTGCGAGTTGGGCAATGATCCGGCGGACGCTACGAGCGCCATGCTGGAACGCTACATCGCGCCCATGCTGGAGCTAGGCGTCGATACCCTGGTGCTGGGCTGCACCCACTACCCTTTCGTGCAGGACGCCATAGTACGCACGGTGCGCGCGCATACGCAGGAACAGATCACCCTGGTCGACACGGGCGACGCCGTGGCGCGCCAGCTGGCCCGCCTGCTGGACGCGGCAAGTCTACGCCGCATCGACAACGACGCACCACGACTGCAGGGCTACACGACGGCCAAGGTCGAGTCCTTGGCGAAAGCCTTCGCCGGTTTGCTGGACTTGCAGCCGCCCGTCGCGCACCTGTCCGTGTGAGTGAAAACGAGCGTTTTCATGCAATCTTTCGATTCTTTAAAAAAGACTGCATTTAGATTTGCCACTTTGCCGAGTTCTTTGTATAATTCGGCACCTGTTCAGCAAAACAGCTAAACAGGCAAGTAAGACAGTGGTGGCTGTAGCTCAGTTGGTAGAGTCCAGGATTGTGATTCCTGTTGTCGTGGGTTCGAGCCCCATCAGCCACCCCACAGAATAAGCAGCAAAATCAAAGGGTTACACGCTTCGGCTTGTAACCCTTTTTTCATTTTCGCCAGCCATAAATAAAAATGGCGCCTCCGGCCGTTCAGTCCGGCTTCCCCGGTAGCAATCCCAACAGGAACTGGCGCGCGCTGGCGGCAGCAGGCGAGCGCGACGACGGATGCTGGATGCGGTAGCATTTTCTGTGACCCAGCGGGAACTGCCACAATTGCGCATTCGGTATACCATCGTCGACATAATCGCAGCCCAAGGCCTTGCCCTGCTCATCGCGGGCCAGTGGAAAGAAGTCGCGCCGGTGCCCGGCGGTGGCACTGCCGTTGGCAAAAATAATGATCTCGGGCTGGAAGAAAGCGATTTGCACATCCAGCAGTAGCTTGGAATAGTGTTTGATCTGATCAAAATGATCGCACCGGACGGGACTGCCTCGTTTCCATGCCATGCATAACAGGTTGGCGTAGATCAAGCCGTCGCTGCCGGAGCGCTGCGCCACGGCGCGCGTAAAATTATGGAAGGCACGGCCCTTGATATCAGAGCGCGACAATTGCTGCGCAAAGTAAGCCTGGTGCACCGACATTGACTGCTCAACATAGTGCTCCAGCGAACTAAAACGCTCCCCTGTTTTCAGCACATTCCATTGCCGCGTTTCACAGCCAACGATCATGATGCGCTGCCGGGCGCCAAGCCAGTTGGGCGGCACGCTGGGAAGGAAGAGACCGGAGAGTTCTTTCGCATCGGCACGCGGCGCATGACGGTCGAGCAACTCCGTGTCGAAGTCGGCCAGCGCGCGCAGATAACGGCTGGCCAGGTCGCTGCTTGCAGCTGGCTGCGGGGAGTGCATGGTCATTGCGTGCCTTTGTCCGGACGCCCGGGGATGGGCCGCAAACCTTAGCACAGATTTTAGCCAGCCAGCACCGACTGCACCGTCGTCGCCAGGTCTTCCAGGCGCACGGGTTTCACGAGGAAGTGGCGGAAGCCCACGGCCAGCGCGTCGTCCATATACATGGGCAGGCTGTGGCCGGTGACGGCGATCAGCACGGCGTTGGCCGTCTCGGGATGGTGGTGCAGGCGGCGGCCGATTTCGATGCCGCTGATGCCGGGCATTTCGATGTCGAGGTAGACGGCGTCGGGCACGCACAGCTTGACTTGCTCGACGGCCATCTGCCAGTTGCGCACCACCACCGCGCTATGACCCAGCGCTTCGAGCAGCATGGCCAGCGATTCGCCCACCTCCTGGTTGTCGTCGACCACCAGCAGATTGAGTTTGCGCCCAGCACTTGCTTGCTGGTCGCCCTGGCGGCGCTCCACGGGGGAATGGCCTGGTGTCGTTTCAGTTGTCTGGCTCATAGTACGTTCACGTCTTACGGCTGCAAAAGCGGCAGTATACAAGAAGCACGCACAATGCCGCCGCACCCTAGCACTGTAGCCAGGCGGCAATCCTGGCGACCGCTGTACCGCGCCAGCAACACTTCCCTGCCTTCGTGAGAAGAAAGCCCACCCTACGCAGTACGCGCAATTGACGGATAAAATGAGAATCATTATCATTCTTATCCCCTTGCGCCGGATGTCCACGCCACGATATTGTCGCGCCGCCCGATTGCCCGCGCAAACATTGTCATTACGGAGATTCATGCATGGCTGCCACACTTTCCACACTGCCCTTGTCGCTGCGCCCGTGCGCGCTGGCCGTCGCCCTCGCCTGCCTGGGCGCTTCCCTTGCCGCGCAGGCACAGGACGCCAATACAGCCGATAGCGCCGGGCCCATCCTGGAATCCATCCAGGTCAGCGGCAACCTGCTGGGCACCAGCATGGCCGCCAGCACGAAAAATTTCGCGGGCGCGCGCACGGTGGTGCAAAAGGATGACATCGAAAACTCGGGTGCGGCTAGCCTCAGCGATGTGATGCGCCGCATTCCCGGCGTACAGATCAGCGACAACTCGGGTAGCGCCGGCAGCGCCATTTCCCTCAATATCGGTGTGCGCGGCCTGGCCGGCCGCTATTCGCCACGCAGCACGGTGTTACTCGATGGCATACCGATGTCGGTGGCGCCGTATGGCCAGCCGCAACTGTCGTTCGCACCCGTCAGCCTGGCCAATGTTGAAACGGTCGACGTCGTGCGCGGCGGCGGCGCGGTGCGCTTCGGCCCGCAAAACGTGGGCGGCATCATCAACTTCAAGACACGCCGCGTGCCCACCACGCCAGGCATCACGGGCGACGCCACCGTACGCCATAACGCGTACAGCGAAGTGGGCCACAACACGCAAGCCAGCGTCTTTGCAGGCACCCAGCTCGACAGCGGCCTGGGCCTGGCGGTGCTGTACTCGGGCATCCGCGGTAGCGACTGGCGCGTCGGCAGCGATGAAAAAGTCAACGATTTCGCCCTGAAATTCCGCTACGACCTGAGCCCCACGGCCGAGGTGTACGGCAAGCTGTCCTACTACGACGTGACGTCGCGCACGCCGGGCGGCCTGACCGCCGCGCAGTACAAGCAGGACCCGTTCCAGAACACGCGCCCCACCGACTACTGGAACGGCGAGCGCAAGGCTGTCGACATCGGCTACCTGAATGCCCTGTCTGGCACGCAGGAATTCGAAATGCGCGCCTATTACAACAAGAGCTCGCGCGAAAGCACCCTGATCAGCGGGAAAAACCTGGGGCACCAGCCGCGCAACTATGAAACGACGGCCATCGAACCGCGCTACACGCAGCGCTTCGTCACGGGCAAGGTCTCGCAGGACGTCACCATCGGCTACCGCTACCTGGCCGAGCGGGCAGACGAGACCATCTACAATGTTGTCATCGCCAGCGGCGTGCGACAGGCGCCGACGCGCTTTGCCGACAACGCCACCGATGCCCAGGCCGTGTATATCGACGACAAGATCGCCATCGGTGCCTGGCGGATCACGCCGGGCGTGCGCTATGAACACATCAAGACGGTACGCTTCAATCACTTGCCGACCGACCAGAAGATCGAGTTGCTCAACAACAAGGCCCTGCCCTCGCTGAACGTAGCCTATCTGCTCAACAACAACGTGACCCTGTTCAGCAACTACAACAGCTCGTTTGGCGCCGTGCAAAACACGCAGCTCAATGCCCAGTCGAGCAAGAACCCGCTGCAGCCGGAACTGGCGAAAACAGCCGAGCTTGGCGCGCGCTGGAAGAGCGGCCAGCTGTCGGCTGAAGGGACCTTGTTCAACATCAAGTTCGACAACCAGATCCAGTCCGTGGGCAGCGGCGAAAACGTCGTCTTCTACAACGTGGGCGCCACGCTTCACCGGGGCCTGGAAACGGCCATCGATTACCACTTCGACCAGTCCGGCCCGCTGGCCGGCTTGAATGCTTACGCCACCTACACTTATACCAAGGCGACCTTGCAGGATGGCGTGAACGCGGGCAATGACGTGCCCTTCTATTCGCGCAACACGGACACCGTCGGCGCCCACTACCAGCTGGGCGCCTGGGGCTTCGACCTGTCAAGCAGCCACCAGAGCCGCCAGTTCGCCGACGACGCCAACAGCGTGGCGGAAAACGCGGCCGGTAACCTGGGCGTGATCCCGGGCTTTCGCACCTGGAATACGCAAGTGAAATGGACGGTACCGGGCCAGAAAGGCCTGGAACTGGTCGCCGGCGTCAATAACCTGAGCGACAAGCGTTACTTTACGCGCACTTCGGATGGCAACCTGGGCAAGCTGGTGGGCGCGCCGCGCATGGTCTACCTGCAGGGCCGCCTGGCGTTCTGACCGCTGCATGGGCAGTGCCTATCGAATTGATATGCCGGCATACCCGCAGCCATCCTCAGAAAAACCTGCATCTTGTTGTTTCGATGCAGGTTTTTTTACGCCCCGATGTTACAAAAATTCCATCATGCAAGAGGGTCCGAGGCGGCGCTCGCCTTCCCACAAGCATTATTTATTTCGCAATGGAAATTAATTGCATTAGAGATACAAATGATTTCACAATTGCACATATTTTTAGCGATCACTTGCTCTTTGTGTGATTTTTGGTGATATTATTTAAATGCCATTTAGGAAATTAAATTATCTTATAATCAATCAAACGAGACCACCATGAAAATGCCAACTACCGTCCTGAAGATTGCCGCATTGGCCGCCCTGGCCACCGCTGGCGCCGCCAACGCCGCGACCGAATTGGTGGTCAACGGCAGTTTCGAAAGCAATGTCATTGCCTCGCCCTATGCGCAGTTGAGCGCTGTCACGGGCTGGACTTCGTCCGTCAGCGGCGATACGGCCTTTGAAATCCAGAGAGGCGCCACGCAAGGCGGCCAGAGCGGTTTCAACCCCGTCGCCGCCGATGGCATGCAATACCTGGAACTCAATACCGAAAGCCTGTCCTCGCTGTCGCAATCGATCGCCACGACGGCTGGCGGCACGTATGCGCTGTCGTTTGCCTATTCGGGCCGTCCCGACACGCCGGGCGGCGCGAGCAGCCAGATGAACGTGTACTGGGGTTCCACCCTGCTGACACCCACGGCCCTGGTCGGCAACACGGGTGGTGTCTGGCAAAGCTACAGCCAGAACCTGACGGCGGTGGGTAGCTCGACAGTTCTGCGCTTCGAATCGATCGGCCCCGTCAGCGCGCCCACATATGGCTCCTACCTGGACAACGTCTCGGTGATGGCTGCCGTGCCGGAACCGGAAACCTACGCCATGATGCTGCTGGGCCTGGGCTTGCTGGGTTTCGTGGCACGCCGCAAGACTGCCGCCTGACGCCGGGCCAGTCTTCACGCAATAGCCGCCCCGCCATCTGGCCGGGCGGCTTTTTTCATGGGCGAGCGGGTGCATCAGCTCATAAAATGTTGCCAAGAAGAATTAAATTGACGCTACAATAGTAGGGTATCAAGCAATGCCTAGCATCGCTCCGCCAGGGCCACTACCCCGCCCTGATCATCAGCACGCATTTTTTGAACAGGATGACTGGCGCTGCCGGGCCCGTTTGCGCTCTCGGCTTGGCCACCACACACGCCCCATGTCTGCAGAAAAAACTATTACCGAAACCAGTTCCTACGGCAAGGATACGCCAGTGGGTCGTCCCGACATCGATGGCCGCGCCGGCATTTTCGTGCCCACGGCGGAATTTGACATCGACAACACCACCACCATCCGCAAGGGCGCGGGCATCGTCGGCTTCGGCAACCTCGATGGCACCCTGACCGTGTATTTCGAAGCGAACCGTTTCGACGAAAGCAATCTGCACAAGTGGGAACACAAGGCGCGCAAGGCGTATGACCGCATGGTCATGGGCGCACCCACAGTGTCGAAGGCGAAAATCGATGCGCGCATGCTGGAACAGGTCGGCATCATCGATGGCATGGGCATCAATCTCAAGCATCCGGAACGCCTGACGCACTGGCTGGCGATCTCGAACGTGCCGGACACGGCGCCGGAAGAGCCGGTAGTGCGCTGGAAAAACCGCTAATCGGCCGGAGAGCGAGGCTGGGCGCCAGCCACGAGGTGTTGTCCTACATCGCGACGGACATTCATCCGATGCACCAGAGCATCAACTCAAACTATGATGAAAACCTGACCACACATTTCCCACCACTCAGGAGTACGACATGTCCCGCCTCATCCCGATCAGCTTTGGCGCCTTGCAAATAGGTCTGGCAGCGGCGGCGGTGTATATCCTGTGCTCGGCGGATGTGCTGCACCAGAGTTCGGTGTATTTCCACTAATTCAGCTTCGCGGCGACGCCCGCCAATGACAATGCGCGCCGTGCTTCGCTTGGAACGAAGCACGGCGCGCATTCTGGCGTAAGGTGCTGCAGGGAGCCTCTAGCGGCGGCCGTAGTAGCGTCCGTGCCCGCCCCAGCCGCCACGGTGTCCGCCGTAACGTCCAAAACCAAACATGAAGTCCAGCCCGATCGATACGGGGGGATTGTAATAATACGGTTGCGGCGCGTATACGGGCGCCGGCACATACACGGGCTGCTGCACGTAGACGGGCTCATTCGTGTATTCCACGCGCGATGACTGCACCGGGGTGGACGAGACTGTATGCCAGTCGTAGGGATTGTAGGTTCCCTGCGGCGCGCGCGAACCGTAATACGCGGGTCCGGGGGGCGCCACGACGCAGCCACCCAGGGCGGCCAGCGAAATTACTGCCAACAGGGTTTTCATCGCAATTCTCCTAATGTGTACTACCTTAATTAAGTACTATAAGAAATTACGCCGTGCTTTGCTGTGCTTTTACCGATTGTTACACCCCGACGCACGCTGCAACATGAAATGTGGCAAAGCTGCCACAAGCGGCCCAGGCGGCATGTTTCCTCAAATAAACGGAATCGCGCAGGTATCGATGGCCTTGCCCGCGGCGTCGTAGCGCTGCACGCACACCTGGTAGCGCACGCCGTAATCAAGTTCGACCTGCTCGACCTTTCCATACTTCAATTTCCAGCTGGGCTGCAGCTGTTGGCGGCCAGCCAGTGCGGCCACATCCTGGGGAATCGCCATCGCCGTCTGCGTCTCGCCCTGGCGCGCATCCTGGCGCCGCGCCACGTCGATGGACACGTTCAGCGCCAGGTCCACGCCGCCATCCGTGTAAGCGAGCGTGGGCGCGCCGCGCTGCGCCCGCATCACGCCCCAGGCGCAAGGCTTGCCGTCCGCATCGCATTGCTTCAATTGCGCCAGAGGAAAATACTCAGGGGCAATCTTGCCATCCTTGATAGGCCAGCTGGTGCGCACGCCATCGCGCTTGCCCGTCAGGGGATTGTCCCAGCTCAGACTATTGACGACGGCCACGGTCTGCCCCGCCTGCAAGCCCGCAGGCGTGCCCAGCGATGCGCAGGCGGAAAGCAGCAAGCCGGTGGCGGCCAGGGAGGAAAGTGTCAGGATGCGCTGCATGGTAAGCCTCTTGTGATGGGATATCCCGAAGGTATGTTTCGAGGGTAACAGAATCGGGAGCGGCGCCGCCGTTGGCTGGCGCACATAACAGAACGGGCGGCACCCTTGCAGGCGCCGCCCGTGGCGGAGTCGGCCACGCCGGGAGACCCGCTCCCGGCGATATATGGATCAGTCCAGCTTCCAGGCGTAATCGACCTTGGTCCAGGTTTGCGCCGCAGCGCCATCCTTGGTGCCTGGCTTGAACTTGCATGCGGACAGGGCCTTGATGGCGGCCTTGTCCAGGTTCTTGAAGCCGCTGCTCTTCTCGACTTTCGAATCGGCAACGCTGCCATCGGCATTGACCAGGAAGGACATCGACACGGTGCCCTGCTCTTCGTTCATCAGCGAGGCTTTTGGATAGTCGGCCTTGCAGTTCTTGGCATCGAACGACGCCGGCACCTCGGCCGCGAAGGCGGCGGAAGAAACGGAAACCAGCAAGACTGCTGCAACACTCATCAAACGTTTATTCTCAAACATGTGCTTCCCCAAGATTATCAGATACGGTAATTACAACTTCTTGCCTGCCAAGAAGGTTGGTGCCACCGGGATGTCTGCCCCCGGTGCCAGCACCATGCCTCCGTCAAACTGCCTGGCGCTTAAAACTCTTCCCACTCGTCATTGCTGCCGGCACCTGCCGCCTTGCGTGGTGCAGGAGCAGCCGCCGGAGCGGCCGCTTCCGTCTTGCGGGTAAGTGACTTGACCGGGCGCAATGCCGGCGCCGGCTTGCGCACGGCCACTGGTGCGGCAGCCACGGGTGCCGGCACATACGCTGCCGGTTTCTCTTCGCCTTCGACCAGTTTGAAGATGCTGACCACGTGGGCCAATTCGGCCGCCTGGTCTTGCAAGCTTTGCGCCGCAGCGGCCGCCTGTTCCACCAGCGCCGCATTTTGCTGCGTCATGCCATCCATCTCGATGATCGACAGGTTGACCTGTTCGATGCCGGCGCTTTGTTCCTGGCTGGCACTGGCGATCTCGCTCATGATGTCGGTGACGCGGCGCACGCTGTCGACCACTTCACCCATCGTCACGCCAGCCTGGCCGACCAGGCGCGTACCACGTTCCGTCTTCTCGGCTGAATCGTCGATGAGGATCTTGATTTCTTTCGCGGCGCCGGCGGAACGCTGGGCCAGGTTGCGCACTTCCGAGGCCACCACGGCAAAGCCGCGGCCTTGCTCGCCGGCACGTGCCGCTTCCACGGCCGCGTTCAGCGCCAGGATGTTGGTCTGGAAGGCGATGCCATCGATCACGCCGATAATGTCGACAATTTTCTTCGCCGATTCATTGATCGAGCTCATGGTGTCAACCACTTGCGACACCACGGAGCCGCCCTTGATGGCGACATCCGATGCGGTGGCGGCCAGCTTGTTGGCTTCGCGCGCATTGTCCGCATTCTGTTTCACGGTCGAAGTCAGCTCTTCCATGGCCGACGCCGTTTTTTCCAGTGCGCTCGCTTGCATTTCCGTACGCGACGACAAGTCGATATTGCCGTCGGCAATTTCGCGCGACGCCGTGCCGATGGTTTCCGTCCCCACGCGCACCTGGCCGACGATGCCCACCAGGCTGTTGCGCATTTCCTTCATTTCCGCCAGCAGGCTGGACGTATCGGAAGGCTGGGTGTGGATGCCGATCGACAGGTCGCCATTGGCGATGCTGCCGGCGATCGATGCCGTGTAGTCAGGCTCGCCGCCCAGCTGTTTCAGCAGGCCGCGGGTGATCACCAGTGCCGCCGCCACGCCCATCGCCACGGCCAGCACGCCGAGAACGATCATGAACAGACGCGCGCTGTCGAAGGCCTTGCGGGCGTCCGATTGCATCTGCTCGTTGAGCTTGTCTTCCAGCACGGCCAGTTGCTCCAGCGCTTCCATCCATTTTTTCTGTACCGGGCGGATTTCCTTGATCATCACGCGCGTGGCGCCTTCCGCATCGTTGGCCATCCACAGTGCGGATGCCTTGGCGATGGCCGGCATGGCGGCCGCCTCGTATTCCTTGATCGAGGTCAGCAGGGCTTTTTCTTCAGGAGTGGACTCGACGGCGAATTTCTCTTCGAGCTTCTTCTGCGTTTCCTGATAGGTGCTGGTCTGCGTCTTGATACGCGCCATTTCCGGCTCCATATCGCTCGCATCAGTCATCAGGGTGAGAATGCGCAGCGAGGTGACGCGGTCGCTGACGTTGCCACGCATATCGATCACCAGGCGGGTGACGACATTATTGACATTAATCACGTGGTCGAGACGTTCCTGGATTTGCGCCATGCGCGCGATGCCGAGAACGGTCACGGCCACCAGCAGAACCAGTACCAGGGCGAAACCCAGGCCCAGACGGGTACCAACCTTCATTTTTGCTAAATTCATTTCGGCTCTTCGTAAATGAAACTATTGATAAGGATTTTTGCCCGGCACGACAAGACGAAGGCTGCGCAACACCGGTATCCGCCCTTACCCATTGGTATGCTGGCGGTCTCCGGCCGCACGCAGCCTGGGGTACTTCCTGGTCTACAACAGCCCTGAAAACGCCAGTGACTGCGAATGCAAATTTGCTCCACACAGTGAATTTCTGACAGCGTTGATGTGAGATCAACATCAAACATTCACACGAGAAATATTTGTCTATAATCAATTATAGGTGTAAATTTTGCCTCAAAGCAAGCAATATGTACCTGAATAAATGCCTGATTAACTTTCTTCGGGGAAATGGCAACAACGCCGTTTCTTGCCCCCTAGAAATGCCCTACGACAGTGCGGGCGTGCGCCGAAACAGCGCATTTACAACACATGGCATAGCCATATGACATCGTTTCGGAAGAGGTACTCAGAGGAGGGGGTAGTGCGGACAATACCAGTGCGCCGAGGCACCGGTATAGACAAGTTGGCTCAGCGGTCCCAGCTGCAATGCATCACATAGGCGTGGCACTCTGTGCCAAAGACAAAGACGCTCCAGATGGCGCCCAATTGAGCGGCCAGGATGCGCTGGCCTGATGATACCAGTTGATACCAGCGGGGATCGCTACCAAGCAATTCGGCCAGTTCACCCTCGAAGCCATCATATAAACGCGCGTCGAGCGGCTGCCGGTCGGCCTCGCTCATCGGGAGCATGCGCTCGAGCAGCCACTGGCGCGGCGTACACAAGGCGCCGCTGCATACCATGCTTTCGACCGGCTGCAGGCGCATGCCGTCCGGCTGTATTTTCAGGACGCGGCACAGCGCGTCGAACGCCGACTGCGGCGCGATGGGCCCCAGATACGCGCAAAGAAACAAGCTGCCATCATCCTTCATTGCGGTGACGGCTTGCAGGTAGCCATGCAACTGCCGTGCATGGGCGTGGCCGTCGCCGCGCATCAGGCAGGCAAGGACAAGCGCGCGGCCGCTTCCAGCAGCAAGCGCGGATCGCCCGAGGCCAGCTTCTTCGAGTCCGACAAAGTCTGGCGGAAGCCGCGCGCACCGGGCAGGTTTTGCATCAGGCCCAGCATGTGGCGCGTGACGCTGTTCAGCTTTAAACGCCCCGCTTCTTTTTCCAACTGCGCGCTGATATAGGGAATCATCGCTTCGAGCACCTGCTCGCGTGTTTTTACAGGGGTGTCGTCGCCGTAATAGCGCTGGTCAAACTGCGCCATGACATACGGGTTGTGATAGGCCTCGCGACCCAGCATCACGCCGTCGAGGTGCTGCAAATGCAGGTCGATTTCGTCCAGGGTCTTGATGCCGCCATTGATAATGAACTCGAATTGCGGAAAATCACGCTTCAAGCGGTAGGCATAGTCATATTTCAGGGGCGGCACTTCGCGGTTTTCCTTCGGACTCAGCCCCTTCAGGATGGCATTGCGCGCATGCACGATAAATGTCTTGCAGCCGGCGTCGGCCACGGTGCCCACAAAATCGCGCACGAAGTCGTAGGACTCGCTGTCGTCGATGCCGATGCGGTGCTTCACGGTGACGTCGATATCGACCACGTCGCGCATGGCTTTCACGCAGTCGGCCACCAGTTGCGGCTCGGCCATCAGGCAGGCGCCAAACGCGCCCTTCTGCACGCGCTCGGACGGGCAGCCGCAATTGAGGTTGATTTCGTCATAGCCCCACTGCTGGCCCAGTTTCGCGCTGGTGGCCAGGTCCGTCGGATCGCTGCCGCCCAGCTGCAGCGCCACAGGATGCTCTTCCTCGTTGAAGCGCAAATGGCGCTCCACGTCGCCATACACCAGCGCCCCCGTCGTCACCATCTCGGTGTAGAGCCAGGTGTGGCGCGTAATTTCGCGATGGAACTTGCGGCAATGGCGGTCGGTCCAGTCCATCATGGGGGCGACGGACAGGCGGCGGGAAGGCAGGGAGGACGTAGTCATAGGATCAATAAAAACAGGTCAAAACATAACAGCTTCTAGAAACAACAAACCCGCTGCGCGCATCACCGGTTAAAGTCACGCGGCGCAGCGGGCCGAAAGCGGCATGGACGTCAATCCATGCTCACGCAGGTGTTACGCGTCGCGCGACGCTTTTTTACGCTCGTGCTCTTTCAGGAAGCGCTTGCGCAGACGGATCGATTTAGGCGTGATTTCCACCAGTTCGTCGTCCTCGATGAATTCAACTGCGTATTCCAGCGACATCTGAATTGGCGGTACCAGGCGCACTGCTTCGTCGGTACCCGACGAACGCACGTTGGTCAGCTGCTTGCCCTTGATCGGATTGACGACCAGATCGTTGTCGCGCGAGTGGATACCGATGACCATGCCTTCGTAGACTGGGTCATTGTGCGATACGAACATGCGGCCGCGGTCTTGCAGTTTCCAGATAGCGTAGGCAACAGCAGCGCCGTCATCTTGCGAGATCAGCACGCCGTTACGACGGCCAGCCATTTCGCCACGGGTGTTGTCGACAGGCGCGTATTCATGGAATACGTGGCTCATCAAGCCGGTACCGCGGGTCAGGGTCATGAATTCGCCCTGGAAGCCGATCAGGCCACGCGCCGGGATCAGGTACTCGAGACGCACGCGGCCCTTGCCATCCGATTCCATGTTTTGCAGGTCGCCACGACGACGGCCCAGTTCTTCCATGACGCCGCCCTGGTTGACTTCTTCAACGTCAACCGACAGGTTTTCAAACGGCTCGTGGCGCACGCCATCGACCATTTTGAACACCACGCGTGGACGCGACACGGCCAGCTCGAAGCCTTCGCGACGCATGTTTTCGATCAGAATCGTCAGGTGCAGCTCGCCGCGGCCCGATACTTCAAAGATCGTGTCATCGTCGGTCGGCGAAACGCGCAGAGCAACGTTGGCTTTCAGTTCGCGGTCCAGACGGTCGCGCAGCTGACGGCTGGTGACGAATTTGCCTTCGCGGCCAGCCAGTGGCGAGTTGTTGACCATGAAGTTCATGGTCAGGGTCGGCTCGTCGACGGTCAGCATAGGCAGCGCGTCCGGGGTATCGACTGCGCACAGGGTCGAACCGATGCCGATTTCGTCGATACCGTTGATCAGGCAGATGTCGCCGGCAACAGCTTCGTCCACCAGCACGCGCTCCAGGCCCTTGAAGTTCAGCACCTGGTTGATGCGGCCTTTGATAGGCGTGGCGCCTGGGCCATTGATGACCAGCACGTCCTGGCCGACCTTGACGGTACCGCGGTTGACGCGGCCAATGCCGATCTTGCCGACGTACGACGAGTAATCCAGCGAGGTGATCTGCATTTGCAGCGGGCCTTCAGGATTGTCGTCACGCACTGGAACGTGTTCCAGGATGGCGTCAAACATCGGCTTCATGTCGCCGCTGCGCACGTCTTCGGTCAGGCCGGCATAGCCGTTCAGGCCCGAAGCGTAAATGATAGGGAAATCCAGTTGTTCGTCGGTAGCGCCCAGCTTGTCGAACAGTTCGAACGTCTGGTTGATGGCCCAGTCCGGGCGCGCGCCTGGACGGTCGACCTTGTTGACGATGACGATAGGCTTCAGACCCAGTGCCAGCGCTTTGCGCGTGACGAAACGGGTTTGTGGCATCGGGCCTTCTTGTGCATCGATCAGCAGCAGAACCGAGTCAACCATCGACAGAACACGTTCCACTTCGCCGCCGAAGTCGGCGTGGCCTGGGGTGTCGACGATGTTGATGTGGGTGCCTTCGTACTCAACAGCGCAGTTCTTCGACAGAATCGTAATGCCGCGCTCCTTTTCCAGGTCGTTCGAGTCCATGACTCGGGTGTCGACCGCTTGGTTTTCACGGAAGGTGCCGGACTGGCGCAGCAGCTGATCCACCAGCGTGGTTTTGCCGTGGTCAACGTGGGCGATAATGGCGATATTACGAATTGCGCGTTTTGTATTTGACATGGTCGTAGTAGTTACTGAAAAACTGCGGAGTGCGTACAAGGTGTACGAGATACCCGAATGCTAATCTATTTCCGGAACCGCGTAGTATAGCATGTTGCGTTGCAACGCTATCTAAAAATGCTGGCGGCTCCCGCAGTCGGGGACGATTTGTTTAAAAAAGCGACACTGGTTAAAGAGTGTCGCTGGGTAATGTGACGTTGCTGTGACTTATTGATGCGCCGTGGCAATCAAACGCTCCGGTGCCAGGACGCTGTATTCCTGCAACTGGCCAGTGCCCAGCAGCTTGCTATCGTGATACACGCGCACCCTGCCCGGTTCAGCCGGCACGGCAACGTCTTCCTTGCCCAGTGCGATGCGCTGGCCGTGGAGGAAACGTTTGGCCAATTCTTCCGTCAGCTGGACGGCGGGGAAACTCGACAGCAAGGCATCGACAGGCGCCAGCAAGCTCAACGGCGCGGCATGCGCCGTCAGCTCGTCGAGCGTGACGACGCCATCGAGGGTCAGGCTGCCGACTTGCGTGCGGCGCAAGGCGTTCAGATGGCCGCCGCAACCGAGGGCATGGCCGATGTCTTCGCCCAGCACGCGGATATACGTGCCCTTGCTGCACATCACGGACAATTTCAGAAACGGGGCTTCATAGCCGAGGAACTCGAGCTTGTGGATGGTCACCGGGCGCGCTTCGCGCTCCAGGGTGATGCCTGCCCTTGCATACTCATATAAGGGCTTGCCATCTCTTTTCAAGGCCGAGTACATGGGCGGCGTCTGCAGGATAGGCCCGCGGAACTGCGCCAGCACGGCTTCGATCTGCTCCTGAGTGACGTTGACTTCGCGCGTTTCCAGCACTTCGCCTTCCGTGTCGCCCGTATCCGTCGTCTGCCCCAGGTGCACCAGGGTTTCGTAGGTTTTATCGGCTTCCAGCAAGTCCTGCGAGAACTTCGTGGCCTCGCCAAAACACAGCGGCAGCAAGCCCGTGGCGAACGGGTCCAGCGTGCCCGTATGGCCCGCTTTTTTCGCATTCAGCACGCGCTTAGCCTTGATCAGGGCGTCGTTGCTGGACCAGCCCACGGGCTTATCCAGCAGCAAGACGCCGTCGACCAGGTCGCGCACCCGCTTGATGCCGGGCGGTTTCTTCGGACCCGCCACGCTTACTGCTCGTCCGCTTTGTCTGCAGGCTTCTCGTCCGGCTCGGCGTCGGCCGCGCGCGTGGCGTTGGCCTTGTCGATCAGCAAGGACATTTCCATGCCGCGCGAGGTCGAGCTGTCGTGCACGAAATGCAGCATCGGCAGGGTGTGGATGTGCAGGCGCTTGCCCAGCAAGCCACGGATGAAGCCAGACGCAGCCATCAAGCCTTCGGTGGTGTTCTTGATGGCTTCCTTGCTGTCTTTCAACATCGTGAAAAACACCTTGGCATGCGCGTAGTCAGGGGTGATCTGCACTTCGGTGATGGTGATCATCGTGCCCACGCGCGGGTCTTTCAATTCGTAGGCGACGATTTCAGCCAGATCGCGCTGGATCTGGTCGGCCACGCGCAAGCCGCGCGCTGGCATGGTTTTGCTATGTTTAGCCATGATTTTATGCTGTCCTAAGTGCCGCAGGGCGCATGAGTCAAACGGTTGCCCGTTGACCAATGCGCCCCACGTGTTTGCGCGGACAACCATATGTCCGCGCCATTGTTCTTGCCGAGATTACAGGGTACGAGCGATTTCCTGAACTTCGAACACTTCCAGGGTGTCGCCAACCTGAATGTCGTTGTAGTTCTTCAGCGACAGGCCGCACTCCAGACCGGCGCGAACTTCTTTCGCATCGTCCTTGAAGCGTTTCAGGGAGTCGATCTCGCCGCTCCACACCACGATGTTGTTGCGCAACAGGCGGACGGAAGAAGCACGCTTGACCACGCCATCGGTGACCAGGCAACCGGCAATCGCGCCCACTTTCGAGACCAGGATAACCTGGCGGATCTCGACCTGGCCGATGACGGTTTCGCGTTTCTCTGGAGCCAACATGCCCGACAACGCCGATTTGATCTCATCGATCGCATCGTAAATGATGTTGTAGTAGCGAATGTCCACGCCATTCGACTCGGCCAGCTTGCGTGCCTGGGCATCAGCACGGGCATTAAAGCCGATGATGACCGCTTTCGAGGCGACTGCCAAGTTGACGTCCGATTCCGTGATGCCGCCGACTGCAGCGTGAACAACTTGTACGCGCACTTCGGAAGTCGACAGTTTCTGCAGCGAACCAACCAGCGCTTCTTGCGAACCTTGCACGTCGGTTTTGATGATCAGCGGCAAGTTTTTCACTTCGCCTTCGGCCATCTGGTCGAACATGTTTTCCAGTTTCGCAGCTTGCTGCTTGGCCAGTTTCACGTCGCGGAACTTACCTTGACGGAACAGACCAATTTCACGCGCCTTGCGCTCGTCAGCCATGACGACGACTTCTTCACCGGCAACCGGCACTTCCGTCAAGCCCTGGATTTCGACCGGAATCGAAGGACCCGCTTCAGCGATGGACTTGCCGTTCTCGTCCAGCATGGCGCGAACACGGCCATACGAAGAGCCAGCCAGAATCACGTCGCCGCGTTTCAAAGTACCGGACTGCACCAGGATCGTCGCGACAGGACCACGGCCCTTGTCCAGACGTGCCTCGACAACCAGGCCGCGCGCAGGCGCATCGACAGGTGCCGTCAGTTCCAGCACTTCGGCTTGCAACAGCACTTGTTCCAGCAGGTCGTCGATACCTTGACCCGTTTTTGCCGAGACCGGCACGAATGGCGATTCGCCACCGTATTCTTCCGGCACGACTTGTTCGGCGACCAGTTCCTGCGTCACGCGGTCCACGTTACCACCCGGTTTGTCGACCTTGTTGATCGCCACCACCAGCGGCACGCCGGCTGCTTTCGCATGGGCAATCGCTTCTTTCGTCTGCGGCATCACGCCATCATCGGCGGCAACCACCAGAATGACGATGTCGGTTGCCTTGGCGCCACGGGCACGCATTGCGGTAAACGCTTCGTGGCCCGGGGTATCGAGGAAGGTGATCATGCCGCGTGGCGTATCGACGTGGTAAGCGCCGATATGCTGCGTAATCCCGCCCGCTTCGCCGGATGCAACCTTGGCGCGGCGGATGTAATCGAGCAACGAGGTCTTACCATGGTCGACGTGACCCATGACGGTGACCACCGGTGCGCGTGGCTTGGTTTCGAAGTGTGCGTGTTCGCCCACATCGGCCAGCAGCGCTTCCGGATCGTCCAGTTCGGCGGCGAACGCCTTGTGGCCCATTTCTTCCACCAGAATCATGGCGGTTTCCTGGTCCAGCACCTGGTTGATCGTGCACATCTGGCCCAATTTCATCAAATGCTTGATGACTTCGGATGCCTTGACGGACATTTTGTGTGCCAATTCGGCCACGGTGATCGTTTCCGGTACGTGCACGTCTTTGACGACGGCTTCCGTAGGAGCCTGGAAGTTCGATTCACGGTCGTCATGGTGCGTCGGGCGACGGCCCTTCGCGCCACCGCGCCAGCTGTCACGGCCGCCTGGGCCGCTATTGCCGCGTGGTTTAGGACCACCGGTGGTGCCGCGTTTCTTCGCGTCATCGGACCAGGTGGACGACACATTGGCCGACTTGATGGATTTCTTGTCTGCAACAGCAGGCTTCTTGTCGCCCGGCTTGTCGCCAGGTTTCTTGTCAGCAGGCTTGTGCAGGGTGCCTTCCGGCGCCTTCGGCTTCACCGGAACCGGTACGGGTTCAGGAGCTTTGATGGCGCGGCGTGGCGCGTTCATCATGGCCTTGATCTGGGCGACTTCGTCGGCAACGGCCTTGCGTGCACGCTCGGTGGCTTCCGCTTTGTCAGCGGCTTCCTTGGCGGCAACAGCAGCGGCAGCGGCTTTCTTCTTCGCTTCTTCAGCGGCAGCAGCTTTTTTCGCTTCGGCAGCGGCGTCGTCAACGACAGGCGCAGCGGCGCTGGCGGCAGGCGCAGCAGCAGCTTTGGCAGCCGCTTTCTTCGCTTCCGCTTCAGCTTCTTTCTTCGCAGCCAATTCAGCCTGTTGCGTGGCTTTCGCCTGGGCTTCTTTTTCCGCGTCGAGCTTGGCCAGACGTTCTTGCTTTTCGCGCAGATCGGCTTCCTGGCGGGCGATCAGTTCAGCCTGTTTACGGGCGTCTTCCTCACGGCGCGCCACGTCGGCGGGATCGATCACCGGTGCGGCAGGCGCGACCGGTTCAGCTGCGACCGGCGCAGCTTCGTCACGCTGGACGAAAGTGCGTTTCTTGCGCACTTCCACCTGGATGGTGCGCGATTTGCCGGTGGCGTCAGCTTGCTTGATTTCAGTCGTTTCCTTGCGGGTCACGGTGATTTTTTTCTTTTCTGTGTCAGCCGCTGCGCCGTGTGTGCGGCGCAGATGATCCAAAAGCTTGTCCTTATCATCTTTCGACAATGGATCTGACGTCGAACTTTTCTCGACGCCGGCAGAACGCAGCTGCGTCAGCAGCAAATCTGCAGGCATCTTCAGTTCGGTGGCAAATTGGGCTACGTTGTTACTCGCCATTCAGTCCTCTTTTCTATGTGTCGCGGAGATGATAAAGATACTCAAATTAAGCCTTTGCGGATTCGGCCAGACTCCATGCCTTGGCTTGCAACGCCTTGGCACGATCGTCGTATTTCGAGTCAACCAACTTCATCTCATCGTCGGTCACATCTTTAAATTCACTTGTAATCAGTTCACGCGCACGGTCCGCAGACAAGGCCAGGATTGCGCCAAATTCGTCGTATGCCAGTGCTGCAAATGCTTCAACGGTCTTGATACCAGCCAGACCCAGCTTGCCGGCGGTAATGCGGTCCATGCCTTCCAGACCCACCAACGCCTCGTCCATGCCTTCCAGACCCTCTTCCGAAGCAATCGCTTCGGTCACGAGCGCATCACGCGCACGGGTACGGAGTTCATTGACGGTATCTTCGTCAAACGATTCGATTTCCAGCATTTCGGAAATTGGCACGTAAGCGATTTCTTCCAGACTGGCGAAACCTTCTTCCACCAGAATATCGGCCACTTCCTGGTCGACATCGAGCTTTTCCATGAACAGGATGCGCACGGCAGCCGTTTCCTGGGCAGCTTTGTCAGCCGATTCTTCGGCCGTCATGATGTTGATCTTCCAGCCGGTCAGGTCCGAGGCCAGGCGCACGTTCTGGCCGGAACGGCCGATCGCGATTGCCAGGTTTTCTTCGTCCACGACGACATCCATCGCGTGTTTTTCTTCATCGACCATGATCGACGAGACGTTCGCCGGCGCCAGGGCGCCGATGACGAACTGCGCCGGATCTTCCGACCACAGCACGATGTCGACACGTTCGCCACCGAGTTCGCCGGTGACAGCCTGCACGCGCGAACCGCGCATGCCGACGCAAGTACCGATCGGGTCGATGCGCTTGTCGGCCGTGTAGACGGCGATCTTGGCGCGCACGCCGGCATCGCGGGCTGCGGATTTGATTTCCAGCATGCCTTGTTCAATTTCCGGCACTTCCAGCTCGAACAGCTTCATGATGAATTCTGGCGCGGTGCGCGACAGGATCACTTGCGGGCCGCGCATATTGCGGTCGATGCGCAAGATATAGGCACGGACACGGTCGCCGATACGCAGATTCTCTTTCGGGATCATCTGATCGCGTGGCAGACGCGCTTCGATCTTGCCCGATTCGACGATGGCGTCGCCGCGTTCCATGCGCTTGATGGTGCCGGTCACGAGCGAATCGCCGCGTTCGAGGAAGTCGACCAGGATCTGTTCACGTTCGGCGTCACGCACGCGCTGCAGGACAACCTGTTTGGTATCCTGGGCGAAACGGCGGCCGAATTCAACGGATTCGATCGGTTCTTCGATGTGGTCATCGACTTCGATATCGGAAATCTGTTCTTTTGCCTCGAAATGCAGGATCTCCTGATCCGGCAATTGCAGGCCCGCTTCATCGGGCACAACGTGCCAGCGGCGGAACGATTCGAATTCGCCCGTTTCGCGGTCGATCGAAACGCGGATGTCTACCTCACCCTCATACCGTTTCTTCGTGGCTTGCGCCAACGCGAATTCGAGGGCGCCGAAGACGACATCTTTATCGACGTTTTTTTCGCGCGCCAGCGCGTCAACCAATAATAAAACTTCGCGGCTCATGCTTTGCGTCCCTTAAAAACCACCTGCGGCACCAAGCGTGCCTTATCCACATCCGCGAGTGTAAATTCCAACATCGCCGGACCATCCTTACCTTCAAATTCCAACGACAATTTATCGCCCACGGGTTCTTGCAAGATCCCCTGGAACGATTTCCGGTTGTTCGTACCCGGCATCGCCACATTCAGCTTGACGATGATTTCCTGACCTGCGAAACGGACAAAGTCTTCCAGCTTGCGCACCGGACGATCCAGACCCGGGGAAGAAATCTCGAGACGCTCGTAAGGAACGTTCTCTACCGTCAACACATGCGATAACTGGTGACTCACCGTGGCACAGTCTTCGACCGTGATCGGACCTTTTTCAGCGGCATCGGCGGCGCTGAAATCAATAAAGACGCGCAGCAGTCCGCGCTCGGCACGTTCGACATCAACGAGCTCATAGCCCAGACCTGTAACTGTCTTTTCAATTAATCCCAACTGCTGCAAGAAATTCTCCAGAAATAAGGCCCGTTTTCGGCATGACAGCGCAGCATTGAGCGCCGACAACATGCAAAAACACGCATTCAAGTCATATATGGCCCCTTGCGGAGCCATTACAAACGGTTCAACAAAAAAAAAATGGGCATCTGCCCATCTTCTTGTATTTCCCCAACCAGATGAAAGCATCTCCCCACCAAACAACCCTGCGGAGAACTTTTATTAGGCTGCAGATTATAACCTCTTATTAACTTCGCCGCAATGCCGCACACAAGGAGCGGCCCGGCTTACAACAGTTACAAGAGCGTGCGCCCGCAGCAGATCAGCGGGCGCGCGAGAAGAAAGTCTCCCGGATTAACCTTTGCTGCGGCGGCGCGGCATGCCATCCATGCCGCCACGATCCATGCCGCCACGCGGCTGGCCACCGGAACGCGCCTGACCGCCGGCACCACCGCCGGCATTGCGGCGCGGACCCGTGTTGGCGAAGCCAAAGGTCGTTTGCAGCGGATCGGGCTGGCGCGGACCACGCTGCGGCGCGCGGCCTTCACCGCCGGCAGGACGCCCCTGACCCTGGCCTGCCGCACGCGGCGGACGCCCCTGGCCTTGCGGCGCACCTTCGAACGATGCCGACGAGCGCGGCTGGCCGCCCTGGAACGGACCTTGCGGCTGGCCACGGCCAGGACCACGCGCTTCGCCAGGACGGCCGGTGCCGCCTGGGCGAGCCTGGCCTTGCGGGCGGGCAAACTGGCCTTGTGGCTGGCCACGGCGCGGCGCGACCGGGAAAGGATCGGCGTTGCGGTTGCTCACATCGATGCGGTTGCCATTCGGCTCGTCATCGCGGCTGGCCTTGCGTGCCTCGCGGCCCTTGGCGGCGCCAACGGCACGGGGGTCGCCCGATGCCGGCATTTTCTTTTCGATGCCGTAGGCGGTCAGCAGATCGCGCACGGTGTTCTCATCCATTTCTTCCCAACGGCCGCGCTTCAGGCCGCTCGGCAGGGTCATGGCGCCGTAACGGGTCCGGATCAGGCGCGAGACGGTCAGGCCGATGGCTTCGAACATGCGGCGCACTTCGCGGTTACGGCCTTCGCCGATCACCACGCGGTACCACTTGTTGATGCCTTCGCCGCCGCCATCGGCGATCTTCGAGAACTGCGCCAGGCCGTCTTCCAGCTCGACGCCGGCCAGCAGCTTCTGGCGCATGCCCTCTTCCAGCTCGCCCAGGGTACGCACGGCGTACTCGCGGTCGATGCCGTAGCGCGGATGCATCAGGCGGTTGGCCAGGTCACCGGAAGTGGTGAACAGCAGCAAGCCTTCGGTGTTGAAGTCCAGGCGGCCAACGGCCAGCCACTTGCCGGCTTTCATGGTCGGCAGGCGGTCAAACACGGATGGACGGCCGTCCGGGTCATTATGGCTGACGATTTCGCCGGCCGGCTTGTGGTACACCAGCACGCGTGGCGGCTTCTTGCTGACGCGGCGCTGGATCAACTTGCCATTGATGCGCACGTGGTCGCTCGGCAGGATGCGCTGGCCAATGTGGGCTGGCTCGCCATTCACGGACACGCGGCCCGAAATGATCAGGTCTTCCATGTCGCGGCGCGAACCGAGACCGGCTTCGGCCAGCACCTTGTGCAGCTTCGGCGCATCGTCGTCGGACGTCAGGTCGCGGCGCACGGCCACTTTCTGCACGCGGCCCGTTCCGCCTTCTTCGCTGTCGAACGCGTCGGAGGTGACAAACGAGAACACGGCGTCAGCGTCGCTGAGCTTGCCGGGCGCAGCCTGGCGTCCCTTGCCCTTTTTGCGGCTCTTGCCGGCATTCTTGCCAGCACCCGGAACGTCGTTGCGCGGACCGCGCGGCAGGCGCGGGCCGGAAACGAGGTTGCCTTCGGCATCGAACACATCGGCGACAGGCGCAGCTGCTTGCTCTGCGGCAGGCGCTGCAGCAACTGCTTCGGCTGCCTGCGGCGCTTCGGCGCGCGGCGGCTGGCGCAGTGCGCGTTCCGCTTGCACGCCACGCATCTGGCGCGGACCACGGGTAGGGCGTGCTTCGGCCGGCTTGTCAGCCACGGCTTCCGGCGCCGTTTCAGCGACGGCGGCAGCGGCCTTGGCGGCAGCGCGGGCGCGCGGCGGACGCGGCGCCGGCGCGGCAACCGCCTCGGCAGCGGCTTCCGCGGCGTCGGCCACGGCCTTCAGGGCTGGCTTGGCGCGGGTTTTCTTGACGGCAGGTGCAGCCTCTACGGCGGCGTCAGCGACAGGCGCGTCGGCGGCCACGTCGGCTTTCGTACGGCGCTTCGGCTTGGCAGCGACGCTGTCGCCGGCTGCAGCAGTTGCAACGGCGGCAGCCGCATCAGCTTCGATCTGGGCCTTGGTGCGGCGCTTGGGCTTGACAACGATGGCTTCGTCGCTGGCGGTTACTGTCTCGGGTGTGTTCGGATTATTCATTCTTCGTTTCTTGGCTGTGCTGACCTGGCGCAGCGTCAACCGTTAGTTCTGGCGCAGGGTCGTGAGTGTAGGCTTCGTCCGTGGGCGAAGCATCGGGGCCGGCATCAAGGCTTGCTGTCACATCTACATCTGTCACAGCCGTATTGCTACCTGCACCAAGCTGGGGGACAAGCTCATTGCTTGCCTTGTCAAAATTTTCTTGCAGGGCCGCTTCCAGGGCTTCGAGCCCATTGCCCTGCATTTCACTGATTTGCTGCAAAGGCGGCAGCTGGGACAGCGAATGCAAACCCAGGTCATCCAAAAACTGCTTGGTGGTGGCCAGCAAGGCCGGCCGGCCCACCACGTCGCGGTAACCGATGGCATCGACCCAGCCACGGTCTTCCAGCATCTTGATCGTCTGCGAATTGACGGCAACACCGCGGATTTCCTCGATATCGCCGCGCGTCACCGGCTGGCGGTAGGCAATGATGGCCAGGGTTTCCAGGGTCGCCCGCGAATACTTAGGCGGCCGCTCGGGCGTCATGCGATCGAGATACATCTTCATTTCCGGGCGGCTTTGAAAGCGCCAGCCAGAAGCCAGACTGACGATCTCGATGCCGCGCCCTTCCCACTCCTGCCGCAACTCTTCCAGCAATTGCTTGATCGTGTCGGCACCAACGCCGACACCACGCACGCGACCATTCTCGTCCGCATCGACGAACAGCTTTTTCAGGCTGTGGATCGTCAGCGACTCACGAGCGCACAGCAACGCGGTTTCGAGGACTTTTTTAGCCTCAATTGTATTCATAGCAATTCTGTGCGGATGTGTGTTGCAATTCGTATGCAGAGAAAGAAATCAAAAACGTTCATTTCAACGTAACAGAGGGCAGACATCGATGATGACGCCGTGCTGGGTTACTAGTTGAGGCTGTTTTTCCGACGCCTTGGCCGATGCGCGCAAAGCGGGACTAAAGCGGATGCAGTGAAAGTCCTGCCATCCATGGTGCTGGCCTTAAATAACCAGCAATGAAACGAACTCCGGAGCAGCTGCTTTTCCGTGGCGAAGATTCAGCCATACAGGAGAGCGACAGTCGTCGTTTCATCCAACGATGCCAATTGTACCTGATAAAAAGCGGAAAAGCGCAAAACCGGGCAAAACACGCGTTTTACCCGGTCATGGCGCGACACATCGCCCGCTGCCCGCATCACAAGGAGGCGAGTTTCTCCGAGAGAATGGCCGATGCACCCAGGAAAGCTGGATACTGCGCGGTGATGACAAAGGTCGGCACTTGCGACACATAATTGGCGAAGCGGCCCTTGCGCTCGAAGCGGGCGCGGAAACCGGAGCGGTCGAAGCGCGGCCCCAGGCGTGGCACGATGCCGCCGCCGATATAAATACCGCCCAGCGCGCCCAGTGTGACGGCGACGTTGCCCGCCACCGTGCCAAGCATGCAGCAGAACGCTTCGATGACGTCGTCGCACAGCTGGGATTCACCGGCCAGCGCGCGGCGCGTGATTTCCGCCGCAGGCAAGTCTTCCGCCGGCACGCCTGCGCGGTCGGCCAGGGCGCGGTAGATCAGTTCCAGGCCATCACCTGAAATCAGACGTTCGGCCGAGACGTGCTCATATTCGCGCCAGGCAAATTGCAGAATGCTCACTTCCGTTTCATTCGACGGCGCAAAGCTGACGTGGCCGCCTTCGCTTTGCAGGGCGATCCAGCCGCCGTGCGACGGAATCAGGCCCGACACGCCCAGGCCCGTGCCGGCGCCGATCAGGCCGATGGCCGTGTTTGGACGGGCCGTGCCGGCGCCAATCTGATGCTTCTGTTCGCTGGACAGCTGCGGCAAGGCGCGCGCCAGGGCCGTGAAATCGTTGACCACGTCCAGGGTCGTGAAACCGCACTCCTCGCGCATGGCGCGGATCGAGAACGACCAGTGGTGGTTCGTCATGCTGAGGAAATCGCCGTCGACCGGGTTGGCGATGGCGATCATGGCATGGCGCACGGCTTGCCCGCCGGCAGCAGCGATGTGCGGCAGGGCCAGGTAGGCTTGCAGGGCGGCAGACAGACTCGGGTAATCGGCACAGGGCAGCACTTCCACCAGGGTGATGTGGCCTGCGGCCACTTCCAGGGCGAAACGGGCATTGGTGCCGCCCACGTCGGCCAGCAGGCGCGGTCCATCGGCAAAGGCGGAAGTCGGCAATACGGGTGAAGACGAAGCGCTCATGATTTTAAATGATGAAGTGGGACGCATGGGACGCCAAGCTTAAAGGATGAATGCGCCCGGAGGCAAGCAAAGTTTGTAGTTTAAGTACATCAAATTCAGCCTTTATTGGTAGTTCCACTCCAAATGCAACAGGCAGGGGAAAAATTACTCAAAAACAATGATTTATAGTAAGTACTTGCACTCGACAGGAATGCGAAAAGCATGCTGCACAGCAGCAGGAAACCCCTTGGAAGCAGAGTATGCCGGAGTTTGCGCAAAGCCACTTTGTACGGGGCGGCGCAGGTGTGGCGCTGCCATCCCGTCGGCACGGCGATGGTGTTTTCGTATTATTACTACCGGTTTTTTTCTGCCTATGTTTGCTGCCAAGCTGGCTTGCCAGGGGCAGCGGGATCAGGAAGGCAAGCCTTCGCCCAGCAGGCTGGCGGGCGCCGGCTGGTCCGAGCGGTAGGCGGCATTCCACGCATCGAGGCCGCCATGCAGGGGCTTGGCCCGGTGAAAGCCGTGCTGGTGCAACAGCTTGGCCACTTGCGCGGCCGTCACGTCGTTGGGACAGCTGCAATACACGATGATGTGGCGGTCCTTGTCCATGGCGATCATGGCGGGCACGGGTTCCTTGCCATTGAAGAACAAGGCGCCCGGCACGGCCGGCTCCAGAGCCTGCGCCGTGGCGCTGCGCGCGTCGACCATCAGCGGCTCCTCGCCCTGCTCTATGAGTTCGAGTAATTCATCGATGCCGATACGTTCGATCTGCAAGGCCTGGCGGAAACGCCGGCGCTCGAGGAATTTATACAGCAGGAACAAGCCCAGCAAGGTGGCCAGCATCAGCAAGGCCGTGCTGCCCATGGTGCTGAGCAAGTCGAGCACCTGCTGCACGCTGGAATGGAAAATCACGCCGACGACGATGCCCGTGCCGCTCCACAGCAAGGCGCCCAGGCCCGCGTACAGGAAGAACTGGCCCGGCGGCGTGCCCAGCGCGCCCGACATCGGTGCGGCCACAGTATTGAATCCCGGCACGAACTTGGAGACGATCAGGGCTTTCGGCCCCCAGCGCTTGAATTTGTCTTCCGTCTGGCTGACGCAGTAATCGGGCGACAGCGAGATGCGGCACAGCAGCCGCAGGATACGCTTGCCGAAATGGCGGCCCGCGCGGAACCACGTGAAGTCGCTGATCAGGCAAGCGCCCAGCGCGGCGGCCAGCACCAGTCCCCCATTCATGTCGCCATCGACGGCCAGCGCTCCCGCCACCACCAGGATGGGAAAGGCGGGAATCGGCAGACCGAGCTGCTCCACCAGCACGATGCCAAAGACAATCAGGACACCGTAATGTTCGAGCAGGTAAATGAGGTTGGGCATGGCAGCTATCTTACCGTAAAAAGCCCCTTACAACTGCACGCCCTTGGGTATGGCGCTGAGCAGGGTGCGCGTGTACGGATGCACGGGATTGCGGTACAGCTCATCCGAATCGGCCAGTTCCACCACTTGCCCCTTGTGCATCACCATCACCTGGTCGGCGATGTATTTGACCACAGACAAATCGTGCGAAATGAAGATGTACGACAAGCCAAATTCATCCTGCAAATCCTGCAACAGGTTGAGTACTTGCGCCTGCACCGACACGTCCAGCGCCGACACGGATTCGTCGCACACCAGAATTTCCGGCTGCATGGTGAGGCAGCGGGCAATGGCGATGCGCTGGCGTTGGCCGCCGGAAAACTCGTGCGGATAGCGGTGGAAAGCCTGTTCCGGTAATCCCACCTTCTCCAACAGCCAGTAAGCCTTGGCGATGCGTTCCTGGTCATTCGCGCCAATCTTGTGGATGCGCATCGGTTCGAGCAGGATCTGTCCCACCGTAAAACGGGGATTGAGCGAGGCATACGGATTCTGGAAGATGATCTGGATGCGGCGTTTATACGGTAAATATTCCTTGTTCGGCATGGCAATGAGATCCTTGCCATGGAACATGGCCGTGCCGCCCGTGGCCTGATGCAGGCGCAGCAGGGTCAGACCCACCGTCGTCTTGCCGGAACCGGATTCGCCCACCACGCCCAAGGTCTTCCCGCGTGGCAAGGTAAATGACACGTCCTTGACTGCCTGGAATTCGCGCTTGCCGAACAGGCCTGCACGCGTATAAAAACTCTTGCTCAGATTATTCACCACCAGCACGGGCTCGTCGCCCGGCGTATAGCCGCGCGTGCGCTGTTTCACTTCCACGCCGGGGCCCGCCTTGCCTTCCATGTAGTCGGCAATCACGGGCAAGCGCCACGGGCGCTCATCAAGCGAGGGGCGGCAATGCAGCAACGCTTTGGTGTAGCTGTCCTGCGGCGCCTCGAACACCTGGCGCACCTCGCCCGTCTCGCGCACTTCGCCGTGGCGCATGACGATGACCTGGTCGGCAATTTCTCCCACCAGGCCCAGATCGTGGGTAATGAAAAGCACGGACATTTGATGTTTCTTTTGCAGCGCCGCGATCAAGTCCATGATCTGCTTCTGGATCGTCACGTCCAGCGCCGTCGTCGGTTCGTCCGCGATCAGGAGTTTCGGTTCGCAGGCAATCGCCATGGCGATCATCACGCGCTGCTGCTGGCCGCCCGACATCTGGCTCGGGTAGGCGTCGATCTTGGTGGCGGGATCGGGTATGCCCACTTCGTCGAGCAACTCCAGAGTGCGCGCGCGCGCCTGCTTGCGGTTCATGCCCATGTGCTGGCGCAACACTTCAGCGATCTGGAACCCGACGGTAAACACGGGGTTCAGCGACGACATCGGCTCCTGGAAGATCATCGAAATATCCTTGCCGCACATGGTGCGGCGCTCGGCGATCGACAATTTGAGCAGGTCGCGTCCGCCGAAATGGATGCTGGACGCGGGATCGATGATGGTGTTATCTGGCGGCAACAAGCCCATCACGGCCAGCGAGCTGACGGACTTGCCGCTGCCCGATTCGCCCACCAGCGCGACGGTACTGTTGCGCGGCACGTTGAACGAGATGCCCTTGACGGCTTCAAACGTGGTTTTCTTGTCCAGGCGGAAGGTGACGCGCAGGTCGCGCACTTCCAACAGGTTATTCTGGTCCATGAGCAACTCCTATTTCACTTTGGGGTCGAGCGCATCGCGCAAGGCATCGGTAAACAGCGAGAACGCCGTCACCAGCACGGCCATCGCCGTGGCGGCGGCGGTCAGCTGCCACCATTTGCCCAGGATCAGTTCATTTTGTGCCTCGTTGAGCATGCTGCCCCACGACACGGTGCCCACCGGCACGCCAAAGCCGAGGAAGCTCAAAATCACTTCGGCCTTGATGAAGCCCACCACCAGAATTGACATTTGCACCAGCGCCACGTGGCTCACGTTGGGGAAGATGTGGGAAAACATCTTGCGCCAGTGCGAGGCGCCGATGGCGTCGGCCGCCATCACGTATTCGCGTGCCTTGTGCTTGATGTATTCGGCGCGGATCAAACGGTACGGCCCCGTCCAGCCCGTCAAGCCCAGGATCAGCACGATGGTCAGCACGCCCTTTTGCTGCAGCACGGCCGCCACGGTGAGTATCATCAGAATGGACGGAATCGACGTGAAAATACTGTAGAACCAGTTGAAGAAATCATCGACGATGCCGCCAAAGTAACCGGACACGGCGCCAAACAAGGTGCCCAGCACGACGGCCAGCAAGGCTGCCACCAGGCCCACCACGATCGACGTTTCGCCGCCCTTGATGGTTTTCTGGAGAATGTCGTGGCCCCACTTGTCGGCACCGAACGGCAAGGTTGCCGCCTTGTGCGCGATCAACTTCTTCGTCTTGCCCATGCCGGCGCGCAAGGCCGTCAAGTCGTCAGCCAACGGGTCGGTGACGCCGTACATTTCCACGCCAGCCGATGGATTGCTGCCCATCTGGGCGCGCAGTTCGGCGATATCGTCGGCCAGCGGGTCGAGCACATTGACTTGTGTCGGTGCGCTGCGCTCGTCCGACAGGGGAATGGCGCCATCACCGGACGCGGACGCGTCCTTGTCGGCACCGATGAAGGTGGGCGGCGCATAGCTGACGGCCACTTCATCTTCCCAGTTCGAGGCTACCAGGCCACTGGCGGACGCCAGCACCAGCAGGAAAAACGCGCCGACCACGGCCAGCGATACCATTGCAATCTTGTCGCCGCGCAAACGGCGCCACGCCAGGGCCCACAGGCCGGGCGATGTATGAGGTTTCGACATCGTCTCTTTCTACTTCAGTTGTACGCGAGGATCGACCGCCTGGTACAGCAGGTCGGTGAGCAGGTTGAAGAGCATGGTGGCGGCGGCAACATACACGGTGATCGCCTTGATCACCGGAAAGTCGCTGCGCTCGACCGCCAGAATCACTTCACGCCCGATGCCGGGAATGCCGAAGAAGCGTTCCAGCAGGAAAGCACCGATCAGCAGGGCCGGCAAGTTCGACATCACATAGGTAATGATGGGAATGCCGGCGTTGCGCAGCACGTGCACCCACATGATGCGGCCTTCCTTCAAGCCCTTGGCGCGCGCCGTGCGCACGTAATCCTGGTTGGCCTCGTCCAGCACGAAAGTGCGGAACAGGCGCAGGGTGGGCGCAATGGAGACGGCCAGGCCGATCAAAATGGGCAAGGTCGAATAGCGCAGCAGGTTTTCCCAGAAGCTGTCACCCCAGCCCTGCACGGGGAACAGGCCCAGCTTGTAGGCAAAGCCATACTGGAAGACGATGATGTAGACGAGGATGGAAATCGACATGCCCACCGTGCAGGCGATCATGACGGCGCGGTCCGTCAGCGAACCGCGCACGAAAGCGATGGCCAGCGCCAGCGCCACGCCAAAAAACGTTTCCAGCACGGTCAGCGGGATCAGCACCATCATCGACGGGCCCAGGCGCGAAGTGATGATATGCGATACGGATTCTCCCGTGGCCCAGCTCTGGCCGAAGTCAAACGTGACGATCTGCTTGATGAAGATCCACAGCTGCACGTAGTACGGCTGGTCGACACCGAGCTGGCGGCGGATGTTGGCAATGCTTTCCGCACTCGACATCTTGCCGGCCAAAATGTAGGCGGGGTCGCCGCCCACCCAGTTAAACAGGATGAAGACCAGCAGGACGACGCCCAGCATGGTGGGCAGCATCTGCCACAAGCGGCGCAGGATATAAGCAAACATAATGATTCCTTGTCGTATATGGTGTTATAAGCGGCCGCGCTTATTTTTTAGCCGAATCAGCAGCAGGCGCCACTGGCGCACTGCTGCTGTCGATATCCATGTACGCCCATTCCTGGAACAGGATCGGGTGCTTCTTGTAGCCGAGTACCGACTTTTGCGCCAGCATGTTGCGGTAACGCGCATAGCCGATCAGGGCGCCCGCGTTCACTTCCAGGCGGCGCGCCATCTTGTGGAACAGTTCATCGCGCTCGGGGCTGGCCGGCATGGCCTGGCTGGCTGCATACCATTTATCGTATTCCGGGTCCTGGTAGCAGCCGTTGTTGTTCTGGTGCGTATTCGGGCCATAGAACAGCTGCATGAAGTTGTCGCCGTCCGGATAATCGGCCAGCCACGGCGCCGTGCGCGTCTGCATCTTGCACTGCTTTTCCGTCTTTAGAATGTCGGAAAAGATCATGCGGTCGTTTTCCATGCGGATGCCCAGCGAGTTATACGTCTTGCGCCACATTTCCGCCTGCAGCACGCCATTGGCTTCGTTGCGCGAAGCGTAGCGGATCAGCAGCGGCTTGCCGTCCGGCAAGGTTCGCCAGCCATCTGCGCCCTTCTTGTAACCGAATTTGTCGAGCAATTTGTTCGCCAGCACGGGATCGTATTGCAGCAGGCTTTTGTAGTGGGGATCGTAGCCGACGACGCCGGGCGGTATCGGATAGTCGAGACGCTTGGCCTGGCCATTCCAGATGATGCGGATTTCTTCATCGATATTGTGCGCCATGGCAATCGCACGGCGCAGGGCGATCTTTTCCTTGCTGAAGCCGCCGAGGGTGGGGTCTTCCATGTTCCAGTAGTAATAACTGATTTCCGGGTCCAGCAGGCGCGACAGTTGTACGCCCTTCTCCGCCAGCTCTGGACGCAGCTTGCCGTTCAGCAGCGCTTTCGGCGCCAGCGGGCCATCGAGCCAGAACACGTCCGTGCCGCCGCTCTGGAAGGACAGCCAGCGCGACTGGTCTTCGATCATCACGGAAATTTCGATGCGGTCGATGGCGGGAATGCGCTTGCCCTGCATCTGGCGCACGATGCGCTGGTCGTCCGGGTCGTCGCCGGCCATGAAATTCCAGGTTTCCGGCAAATGCTGGGGGTTGCGATTGAGAACGATGCGGTTGCCGCGCGTCCATTCACCGAGCGTGTAATAGCCGGTGCCGACGGGATTCGATCCCACTTCGCCCTTCACGTCGCCGTACTTCTCCACCACTTCACGCGCCACGGCAGCCGTCGGCACGTAGGCAAGGATCATGGGGAAATTGAAATCGGTCTTGGCCAGCGTGATGCGCAAGGTATACGGGTCGAGGATTTCCAGGCCGGCTACCTTCTTGTTGAAGTCGAGCTTGTTCGACTTGGCCGCGTCCTTCGCCAAGTCATCGAGGCCGACCACCTTGCCTTCGAACAGCCAGGTGTGGGGCGAGGCCAGGCGCGGGTCGAACAGTCGCTTCCACGAATACACATAGTCGGCCATGGTCAGTTCGCGGCGCTTGCCGCCAAACGCGGCGTCGGGCGTAAACAGGATGCCTTTTTTCAGGCGGATGGTGTAGGTCTTGCCGTCGGCTGATACTTCCGGCATCGCAGCCGCCGCGCCGGGCACCACCTTCACGGGGCGCGCCAGGTAATCATAGGTGTACAGGGTGTCGAAGACAGCCTGCGTGATGTGGTTCGAATACAGGTCGCGCGCGGTAGCCGGATCAAAGCCCGTCTCGGCGGCCGGCAAGATATAGCGCAAGGTTTTGACCGGCGCGGCCGCAGGGGCGGCATCCGCAGCAACGGCAGTGGCCGCCAGCGGCAGGGTGGCCAGGCAGGCGAGCAGCGCCATGCGCCGCATCCATGGTGACTTCATGTAATACCCTTCATCTCGATTATCTGTCGCACCGTATTGGTGCGCTTGTACTGGCTTCCCCCTGGGATACAGGATTCCACCGCCAAAACCAGTCCATCTTTGCAAGATCTATGCCTTGTTAGCAGCCAGCAGCGCCGATGGTTTGACGCGCTGGAAAACGCGTAACGATAACGCATATTTTGCATGCCGGGCGAAAAGCCGCGGCACTTCTGGCGTACGCAGCAACAAGCACCCGCGCCAACGGGGAAATTTTCCGCAACGCAACATCACCTGAGCAATGCCGCACAAATGCCCATTGGTAGAAACCCTTACGTCCGTGAATGGGCGCACTTTTTATCGAGGGACGGAAAACGCATGGCGCGGCGCAACATAAAAATAATTATCAATAATGAAATACCTCAACATTATAAAAAACACTGTTGTTTCCATCCCGAAATGTCACATTTACACGTTGACAAGGTTTCTCGGCAAGTGGTCTTATCAATCACGGCAACGCACAGTATGCCGTTCGTCCCACAGCGATTGCCAACGCAGCAATCTTTTTTATCCTAGCGAGGTTGTGTCGCAAAACGGCCAGCCGAACTTACTTTCGGAGTTTTTGAGAATGATGATGGAAACAGTTATGTCCCGCTCCGTACGCCTGATTTTTTCGGGTAGCGTAGCAGCGGTTAGCCTAGGCATGATGGCTGCGCCGGCAATGGCGCAAGACGCCAATGTCCAACGTGTGGAAATTACAGGATCGAGCATCAAACGGGCGACGGCAGAGACCGCGTCACCGGTACAGGTCATTACCCGCGATGACTTGATGAAGTCGGGCAAGGCCACCGTGGCCGAATACCTGCAAACCCTGACCGCCGATGGCGCAGGCTCCCTGCCAACGGGATTCGGCAACGGTTTTGCCGCCGGTTCCACGGCCATCTCGCTGCGCGGCCTGGGCGCCACCTCGACCCTGGTGCTGCTCAATGGCCGCCGCATGGCCCCGTTTGCGCGTGCCGATGACGGCCAGAAGAGCTTCACCGACCTCTCCACCGTGCCGATGCAGATCGTCGAACGCATCGAAATCCTCAAGGACGGTGCTTCCTCCACCTACGGCGCGGACGCCATCGCCGGCGTGGTCAACATCATCCTGCGCAAAGACTTCGAAGGCCTGACCCTGAAAGGCGATACGGGCATCTCCGGCGACAGCGATGCCAAGCAACACCGCGCCTCGCTGACCTTCGGCAAGGGCAATCTGGACACGGATAAATTCAACGTCGTCGTCAATGCCGAATACACCAAATCGGACATGCTGATGAACAATGAGCGTGCCGGCCGCAAATGGATCGGCAAGGCCGACCTGCGTCCGTACGGCTATGCGATCAACACCCAGTTCGCCGGCGGCTACATCAACGGCAACAACGATGCGAATGCCTCGCCGACAGGCCTGATCCGCGATCCCGTCACCAACAACTATGTCTCCCTGCCCGGCTGCTCCACCTTGTCCGTATCTTCGCCGCAAGATCCGAAGGGCGGCTGCCTGTGGCATCACGACCAGTTCCGCTCCATGCAGCCGAAGATCGAATCGATCAACCTGTACACACGCGGTACCTGGCAAGTCAATGCCGATACCCAGGTGTACGCGGAAGCGGGCTACTCGAAGCGCGATACGGCATTTACCCTGATACCGCCATCGATCACGCCGACCATCGCCTTCCCGCCGAACGCCGGCAGCCCGACTGGCGTCATCAACTACGGTTCCGGCGCCGGCACCACCATTGTGCTGGCCGCTGGCCACCCGCAAAATCCGTATGGCGTGCCGGTGCGCGTGCGCTACCAGGCCTTCGACGTGGGCGCCAGCACACGCCAGGCCAACAATGAATTCAACCGCATCGTGCTCGGCGTCAAAGGCAACGCCATGGGCTGGGACTACGACGCCGGCTATACGCATTCGGAATCGAAGCTGCACCTCGACTACAGCAACATGCTCAACATGGCCGTCGTCAAGGATGCCCTGGGCAATCCGAACAGCAAGTATTTCCCATACTATATCGGCGCACAGGCAGGCAAGAATCCGGCCTCGCTGTACGCGGCCATGGTGACGAACGCCACCTCCGATTCGACCACCAAGCTCGACATCATCGACTTCAAGGCCTCGCGCGAGCTGATGCAGTTGCCGGGCGGTGCCCTGGGCCTGGCCGTGGGAGCGGAACACCGCCGCGACAAGCTCGACAATCCATCGCTGTCGGGCACGGAAAACGGTTCCATTAACTCCAGCTATGTGGCAGCCAAGGGCGACAGCAAAGTCTCGGCCGTCTTCCTCGAGGTGCTGGCGCCCGTCATCAAGACGGTGGAACTGTCGGGCGCCTTGCGTTACGACAAATACGACCGTTTCTCGTCGACCACGCCGAAACTGGGCGCCAAGTGGACGCCGCTGAAAACCTTTGCCGTACGCGGTACGTATTCGGAAGGCTTCCGCGCACCGGGACCTGCGGAAAGCAATGCCAATTCGCAATCAACGGGCACCTCGACGGTCAGCGATCCCGTGCGCTGCCCGGGCGGCACGCGTTTGCCGGGCGCCAATGCGAGCGACTGCGAACTGCAAGTGGCTGCCGTCAAGATTGGCGACCCTAACCTCAAGCCGGAAAAGTCCAAGGGCTACACCCTGGGCCTGGTGTGGGATCCGTTCAACGATACCAGCCTGTCGCTGGACGGCTGGAAGATCAAGCGTGAAAACGAGATCAACCCGCTGCCGTACAACGAAGCTGCCGCCCTGCCGACCGCGATCCGCGCCGACAACAACCTGACCATCAATGGCGTCGTCACGCCGAACACGGGCACTTTGCTGATCACCAAGGCACCGTACCGCAACTCCAGCTTTACGGAGATCAAGGGTATCGACCTGGACATCAAGCAGCGGGTGCGCCTGGGCGACTACGGCCGCGCCACGTTTGGCCTGACCTGGACCCACATCGCCTCGTGGGTGCGGGCCGAATCGTCCACCGTGAGCTACCAGTTCGCTGGCACGCATGGCAACTGCGATACCTCCAACTGCGCCGGCACGCCGAAGGACAAGATCAATCTCACCGGCTCGTGGGATCTGGGCAACTGGAATGTCAGCGGCGTGCTGAACTATCGTTCGGACATGAAGAATATCCTGTTTGAAGGCAAGCCTTGCGCCTCCAAGCTGGCCGATGGCACGTCCGCGCCGAACGGTTGCAAGATCGCCTCGTTCACCACGCTCGACCTGTCGAGCCGTTGGAACGTCAACAAACAGTTGCAATTGTTTGCCTCGATCAACAACGTGACCGACAAGATCGCGCCGCTCGACCCCCTGACCTACGGCGGCATGAGCTACAACCCGATGGATGCCAGCGGCGCCATCGGCCGCTACTTCAAACTGGGCGCCAGCTACAAGTTCTTCTAAGCCCCAGCACAGGCTGCCAAGTGCAGCCTGTGCATCCGGCAGGCGCCAGTCACTATCGCCATGCCAGCCACACCAACGCCCGTTGCTCCGCAGCGGGCGTTTTATTTTGCGCGCCCGACGCCAGCACTGGGCACGGCCGCTATCTTCATTAATGCCGCACAAAATGCGCCTACTTTGTTTTAAATCACTCCCGATGACGTACTGCGTTGTTTAAGCACACAAAGCTATTTGCCATGTTGACAAGGACTTTTGTGGATCATTACAGTTGGTCAGTTGAAAAGATATACATACTTTTCAATGTTCTCGGTGCGCCAACCGGCGCGGCCGTTCTTGCCCTTTTAGCCAACCGCTTTTTCAGGAGTCTTGAACATGATCAGAGAAACACGCTTGTCCCATTCCATCCGTTTGATCTGCGCCAGCGGCCTTGCCGCTGGCCTGCTCAGCCAGCAGGCGCTGGCGCAAGAAGTCAGCGATACGAGCACCATGCAGCGCGTTGAAGTCACCGGCTCTTCCATCAAGCGGCTGGTCTCGGAAACAGCCACCCCCCTCTCCATCTTCAAGGCCGAAGATTTTGCCAAGCAGGGCTTGACCACGGCACAGGAAGTGCTCAGCAAGATACCCTCGAATTCCTCCAGCATGGGCAGCGGCAACGCCGTCGGCGGCAACACCAGCGGCTTGCCCACGGGCGGCCAGGCCAGCGCCGACTTGCGCGGCCTGGGCGGCGACAAGACCCTGGTGCTGCTCAATGGCCGGCGCATCGCCAACCATCCGTATGACGGCGCCAGCGTCGACCTGAACATCATTCCCATCGCTGCCCTGGAGCGCGTCGAAGTGCTGCGCGACGGCGCCTCGGCCATCTACGGCACGGACGCCATCGGCGGCGTCATCAACTTCATCACCAAGCGCTCGATCAATGTCACCAACATTACCGCCGAGGCGGTCGCGCCCGAACACAAGGGCGGCGGCGAGCACCGCATCAATCTGTCGACGGGCTTCGGCAAGCTCGACACGGACGGCTACAATATTTTCGGCGTGGTCGATTACCACAAGCAAAATGTACTCACGTCGCAGGACCGCGATTTTTCCAAGACCGGCATCATTCCCGAGCGGGGCCTGTCCCTCACCAGCGGCACCACCTTCCCCGGCAACTACTTCGATGCCGCGGCCAACGGCGGCAAGGGTCTGGCCGGCAATCCGTACGCGGCCACGGGCTGCAACCAGCCCCTGTCGGTAGCGGCGGCCAACGGCACCTGCCGCCAGGACTACACGCGACAGATCGACGACCTGCCGGCGCAGGAACAGGTGGCTGTCTTCGGCAAGGGCGCCTTCAAGCTGGGCGGCGGCCACCTGGCCACCGTGGAATATCTGCACTCGGAAAACAAGGTAAAAGCACGCACGGCGCCGCCGCCGCAAACGGGCTTGATCTTGCCCAATACCAGCAAATACTATCCGGGCAATACGGGCGGCGTGCCGGCCCAGCCGGGCTTGTCGGGACAGCCCCTGAGCGTCAACTGGCGGCCCGTGGAAGCGGGCCAGCGGCAGATCGATTCGGACGGCAAGGCGGACCGCCTGGTGCTGGCCCTCGAAGGCGAGCTGGCCGGATGGGACTACAAGACAGGCCTGAGCCACGCCATCAGCAAGTCGTCCGAGAAATTTACGGGCGGCTATGTGCAGGATGCCTCGTTTGCGGCCGGTGTGCTCAATGGCATCCTGAATCCCTTCGGCATGCAGGACACGGCCGGCAAGGCTTACCTGGACAGCACCGCCCTGCGCGGCGAGGTACAGAATGCCAAGGTCACCACCACGGGCTTCGACATCAAGGGCAGCCGCGAACTGATGCAGCTGGCCGGCGGCCCGCTGGCGATCGCACTGGGCGGTGAACTGCGGCGTGAAAAAGCCGACTTCAATGTCAACCGCGATATCGCCAGCCAGGCCACCAGTTCCGGCCTGTCCGGTTCTCTGTCGAAGAGCGGTTCGCGCACGATCCAGGCCGTTTTCGGCGAAGTCAACTTGCCGCTGATCAAGGATCTGGAAGTACAGCTGGCGGCACGCTTCGACCATTACAGCGACGTGGGCAGCACCACCAACCCCAAGCTGGCCCTGCGCTACCAGGCCAGCAACGCGCTGGTGCTGCGCGGCTCGGCCAGCACGGGTTTCCGCGCTCCCACCCTGTTTGAAAAGAATGCGCCGCCGTCGAAGAACGATACCAACGATTCCTACGACGATCCCATCCTCTGCCCGGGCGGCGTGCCACAGCCGGGCGCCAATCCCCTGCGCGATTGCGACTTGCAGCAATTCAAGCTGCAAGGCGGGAATGAAAAGTTGAAACCGGAAAAATCCACCACCTTCGCCTTCGGCCTGGTGCTCGAACCGGTCAAGGAAGTCACCGTCGCCATCGATTACTGGAACATCCATCTGAAGGACAAGATTTCGTCCCTGCCTGAACAATCCATCTACGGTAACTACGAAAAATACAAGGCCTTGTTCCTGCGCAATCCCGACGGTTCGCCTTTCGCCATCCTGGACTTGAACGACAACCTCGGCGAAGTGAAAACCGACGGTATCGACGTCAGCCTGAATGCACGCCTGGGGCGCGGCACCTACGGCGATTTCAGCGTGTCGGTCGATGGCACCTGGACCCACAAGTATGACTACCAGAATGAGCGCGGTGGCGAATTCATTGCCAACGTGGGCCGCTATGCGGATAACAATCCTGTGTTCCGCTGGAAACACACGGCGGCCCTCAACTGGCGCTTGGGCAACTGGGGCGCCACCGTGTCGCAATCGTTCAAGTCCGGCTACACGGACCAGAACCAGGTCGATCCGCAGTACCGGCACGATGTGCCCTCCTACAGCCTGCTGAACGTGTCGGGGAGCTACGTATGGAAAGGCTTGCTGCTGACGGCCGGCGTGAAGAACCTGTTCGACAAGGAACCACCGTTCTCGAACCAGGGCACCCTGTTCCAGAAAGGCTATGACCCACGCTACACGGACCCGATCGGGCGCGCCTACTACCTGCGCGGCAGCTATACGTTCTAAGGGAGATGGGCTGAAACAGCGATAAACGGGGCAGCGCTGGCAAGCGTTTGCCTGCAGCACGAAGGACGGCGCCAGCAGGTATGCTGAGCGCCGTTTTATTTTACGCGCCTGACCGCGCCTGGCAAGGGTTGGCGATACTTTATTCCTGAAGTAATGCAAAAAAAATAGCAATATGTTGCATTTCGTCCAAAAAGTCTGCACGAAATTGACAATCTGAATGGTGAATGTTTTGATGAGGGCCCAGAAAATTTACAGAATTTTCATTGGTGGATTTTCAAAAAGGCAAATAAATTGTTGGCAAGCAACAAGTTATTTCAAAATAATTGCCGCCTTTATCACAATAACAAGGAATTTCAGATGATGATAGAAAATGTAATATCGCGGTCGCTGCGCCTGATGTTTGCAGGCGGCATGGCCCTGAGCATGCACGCCGCGTATGCGCAAGAAACAACGGATGGCGCCATGCAACGCGTGGAAGTCACAGGTTCGAGCATCAAGCGTCTGGCATCGGAGACAGCGCTGCCGATCACCTCGATCAAGGCCGATGATTTCGCCAAGCAAGGCTTGACGACGGCACAGGAAGTCCTGTCCACCATTTCCATGAATCAGAGTTCGCAAAGCAGCTCGCAATCCGTCGGTTCCGGTACGGGCGGCCAGTCCGTCGCCGACCTGCGCGGCATCGGCGGCGACAAGACCCTGGTCCTGCTGAACGGCCGCCGTATTGCCAGCCACCCATTCAACGGTTCGTCCGTCGACCTGAACATCATTCCGATCTCGGCCCTCGAACGCGTTGAAGTGCTGCGCGACGGCGCTTCCGCCATCTACGGTACCGACGCCATCGGCGGCGTGATCAACTTCATCACCAAGCGTTCCGTCAAGGGCGGCTCCGTCACTGTCGAGCATTACGAGCCACAAAAAGCGGGTGGCGGCGACGAGTCGCGCCTGAACTTGTCCGGCGGCTACGGCGATCTGAACAAAGATGGCTTCAACGTCTTCGGCGTGGTCGATGTACATCGCCAGGCGGCGCTGAGCACGGCCGACCGTTCCTTCTCGAAGAGCGGCTACATCCCGAGCAAGGGCGTGGATAACCTGAGCGGCACCACCTTCCCTGCCAACTTCTACGACACCGGCAATGGCCTGATTGGCAACCCGGCCTTCGCCGGCGGTTGCGTGGGCGAGAACCTGTACAAGAATACTTCGGGCAAGAGCACCTGCGCCATGGATGTCACACCATTCATCCAGGCCATCCCGAAAACCCAGCAGGAATCCTTCCTGGGCAAGGCCAGCTTCAAGCTGAACCAGGATCACCTGGCCACCATCGAATACCTGCACTCGCGCAGCACCAACGAGGCGCGCATTTCGCCGCCGCCGATGTCGAACATCGGCATCCTCATGTCGTCGAGCTCCCCTTACTATCCAGGCGGCAGCGGCGGTGTACCAGCCGTGGCGGGCCTGTCGGGCGAGCCGCTGGACATCAGCTGGCGTCCGGTGGCGTCAGGCCAGCGCAGCGGCTTCGACACCAGCACCTCGGACCGCCTGGTACTGGCTTCCGAAGGCGTCCTGGGTGCGTGGGACTACAACGTCGGCCTCAGCCACTCCGTCAGCAAGGCCACCAGCGCCTTCACGGGCGGCTACCTGAATGACCAGCGCATCATCGACGGCATCGGCAATGGCATCCTGAACCCGTTCGGCGAGCAGAGCGCCGCCGGCGCGGCATACCTGAAGGATTCCGTCCTGAAAGGCGAATACCTGAGCGCGAAGATGACCAGCACCGCGGTCGACGCCAAGGTCAGCCGCGAGCTGTTCGACCTGCCGGCTGGCGCCGTCGGCTTCGCCGTCGGTACGGAATTCCGCAACGACAAGGCCGAATACAACGTGAACCGGGATCTGGCCGGCCAGGCATCGAGCTCCGGCTACGCCGAAGCGCAGAACCAGTCGGGCAGCCGCAATATCAGCGCCATCTTCTCGGAACTGAGCATTCCTGTCGTGAAAGACCTGGAACTGTCGCTGGCAGCCCGCTATGACCACTATAACGACGTCGGCGGCAGCTTCAATCCGAAAGTCGGCGTGCGCTGGCAGCCAACGAGCCAGGTGCTGCTGCGCAGCTCCTACAACACTGGCTTCCGCGCGCCAACACTGTATGACCTGCATGGTCCGCAAACCAAGACCTTCACGGCCAACAAGTACGACGATCCACGCCTGTGCCCAGGCGGCGTACCGATTCCTGGCGCCAACAGCAATGTCGCCTGCGGCGCGCAGCAGTACATCCGCTCGGGTGGCAATCCGGACGTCGGCCCGGAAAAATCGAAAACCTTCAGCGCCGGTATCGTCATCGAGCCTACCAAGTCGCTGACCGTCTCGCTCGATTACTTCCAGATCAAGCTGCGCGACAAGATCGGCACCGTGGCCGAACAGACCCTGTTCGACAACTACGCCAAGTATCAGAGCAACTTCATCTATACCGCTGATGGCAAGCTCGATTATGTGCTGGCCACCCTGGGCAACCTGGGCGAAATGCACACCTCGGGCATCGACCTGGGCCTGAACTGGAAATTGCCACGTAGCCAGTATGGCAACTTCACGTTCGCCTTTGACGGCACCTGGGTACAGAAGTATGAGTACCAGAACGAACGCGGCGGCGAATTCGTGCAAAACGTGGGCGTGTATGGCGACAATGCACCGGTATTCCGCTGGAGACACAATGCCTCCCTGCAATGGAATATGGACAAGTGGAATGCCACGCTGTCCAACAAGTACATGAGCGGCTACCGCGACCAGAACTATGTCGATCCGCAATTCGAGCAAAGCGTCAAGGCTTACTCGGTATGGTCGCTGTCGGGCGCGTACTCCGGCTTCAAGAATACCGAAGTCACCGTGGGCGTAAAAAATCTGCTGAACGAAGATCCACCGTTCAGTAACCAGATCGGCACCTTCCAGTCCGGCTACGATCCGCGTTACACTGATCCGCTGGGCCGTACTTTCTACGTGCGCGCTACCTACAAGTTCTAAGTACACCTGACACAAGCTACTGCGCGTCGCGATTTGCAGCCTGCGATGCTCACTGTGCTCAAGCACAGTTCCGCGTCTCGGCCGCAACTCGTTGCCGCTCGCCACGCTTCTGTCAGGCGTCTTGAATGAAGTAAAAAAGCCCGGAAAGCTTAGCTTTCCGGGCTTTTTTTCATGCTGCGCGCCACGTCATTTCATTCCGCGTCGCCCTGCAGGCGGCGTTGCTTGACGGCCGCCGCCAGGTTTTCCAGCACGGCCACACTGGCGCTCCAGTCGATGCAGCCATCCGTGACGGACTGGCCATAGATCAATTCCTTGCCCGGGATCAAATCCTGGCGCCCCGCCACCAGGTGCGATTCCACCATGACGCCGACGATGCGGCCATCGCCACCTGCCACCTGGCTGGCGATGTCGGCACACACGGGGATCTGGTTTTCCGGTTTTTTCGAGCTGTTCGCATGCGAGGCGTCGATCATCAGACGCGCCGCCAGGCCCTGCGCGGCGATGGCCTTGCAGGCCTCGTCCACGCTGGCAGCATCATAGTTGGGCGTCTTGCCACCGCGCAAAATGATATGGCAATCCTCGTTGCCGTTGGTCGAGACGATGGCCGAGTGGCCGCCCTTCGTGACGGAAAGAAAATGGTGCGGCTGCGAGGCGGCCTTGATGGCTTCCACGGCGATTTTCACATTGCCGTCCGTGCCATTCTTGAAGCCGACGGGACACGACAGTCCCGAGGCCAGCTCGCGGTGCACCTGCGACTCCGTGGTGCGCGCGCCGATAGCGCCCCAGCTGATCAGGTCGGCAATGTATTGCGGGCTGATCACGTCGAGGAACTCGGTGCCGGCCGGCAAGCCCAGCTCATTGATATCGCGCAACAGTTCGCGCGCCATGCGCAAGCCATCGTTGATGCGGAAGCTGTTGTCCATGTACGGGTCGTTGATCAGGCCCTTCCAGCCCACCGTGGTGCGCGGTTTTTCGAAGTAGACGCGCATGACGATTTCCAGTTCGCCCGCGAAACGCGCGCGCTCCTTGACCAGCAGGCGCGCATATTCCATCGCCGCCTTGGTATCGTGGATGGAGCAAGGCCCGATCACCACCATCAGACGGTCATCCTGGCCATGCAAGATACGGTGCAGGGCGATACGGGCGCTGGCAGCAGTCTGTTCGGCTTGCTCCGAGCAGGCGAATTCGCGGATCAGGTGGGACGGCGGGGTCAATTCCTTCATTTCGCGAATTCGCAAATCATCGGTGCGGGGCATCATTTTCTCCAAAATTTAAGGAAGGGTAAAACATCTGGGTAAAAAAAAACCGCCATCAGTGGCGGTTTTTTAGAATTTGCTGGGATCTCGTTTTTTGCTGCTACGTGAACCGACCGCTACTCCACCGCCTTTGGGTTGGAATTGCTAAAGTAAAAATAAGCGGTAAAAAAGTGGCGAGCGAACATGCGAGTCATCCATAAGTGATGAACGACTATAAACCTAAATTGCAAGGGTTGGCAAGCATATTTGTCGGCAAAGCCGCATGCCGCCGCCGTTTTACACTGCAAAGTGCGTAAAAAAGTATAAAAAGTTGCGCGCTGTCGATACGCCTCGGCTGGCTGGCAACGCTGTGGCCGCCGTGGCGCACTCTCCACGCCAGCCCTTTTTTGACAGTGGCAAGCGACGCACTACTGATGCAGATCGAATGCCGCCCAGGCCACACGGCCAGGACTTCAGGGCGGCCCGCCCTTTCCGGCCTGACCTCCAGGAGCATCGCATGATTTACGCTACAACTGCCGCTCCATTTTCACCACCACTTTTAAGGCGCAGGTGTTTGGGGTTGGCCCCTGATTCAAGCCGTGCCGCCAACCGTGATGCCATCCAGGCGCAAGGTCGGCTGCCCTACGCCCACGGGCACGCTCTGCCCCTCCTTGCCGCACACGCCCACACCCGAGTCCAGGCGCATGTCGTTGCCGATCATAGAGACGCGGCTGAGTACGTCCGGACCATTGCCGATCAGGGTCGCCCCCTTGACCGGGTAGCTGAGCTTGCCGTTTTCGATCATGTACGCTTCGCTGGCCGAGAAGACGAACTTGCCGTTTGTAATATCGACCTGACCGCCGCCAAAGTTGACTGCATACAAGCCGTTCTTCACGGAAGCGAGGATTTCACCCGGGTCCCGGTCGCCGCCCAGCATATAAGTGTTCGTCATGCGCGGCATGGGCAGGTGGGCGAACGATTCGCGGCGCGCATTGCCCGTCACGGGCATCTTCATCAGGCGCGCATTCATGGTGTCCTGAATGTAGCCCTTCAGGATGCCATCCTCGATCAGGGTCGTGCACTGCGTCGGATTGCCCTCGTCGTCGATGTTCAGGGAGCCACGCCGGCCAGCCAGGGTGCCGTCATCGACCACGGTGACGCCCTTGGCGGCCACGCGTTCGCCGATGCGTCCGGAAAATGCGGACGAACCCTTGCGGTTAAAATCGCCTTCCAGGCCATGGCCGATGGCTTCATGCAACAGGATGCCGGGCCAGCCCGGTCCCAGCACGATGGTCATGGGACCGGCTGGCGCGGGGCGCGCTTCCAGGTTCACCAGTGCCGAATTGACAGCCTCGGCCGCGTATTGTTCCAACACGGCATCGCTGAAATAGTCATAGCTGAAACGCCCGCCGCCACCGGCCGAACCCGTTTCGCGGCGACCATTTTGTTCCGCGATGACGGTGAGCGAGACGCGCACCAGCGGGCGGATATCGGCCGCCAGCACGCCGTCGCTGCGCAGCACCAGCACCACGTCGTATTCGCCCGCCAGGCCCGCCATCACCTGCACCACGCGAGGATCTTTCGCCCGCGCCATCTTTTCCACGCGCTCGAGCAATTGCACCTTGGCCGTGGCGTCCAGCGAGGCGAGCGGATCGTTGGGCAGGTACAAGGAACGTCCGCCCTGCGCCAGCATCTGGCCCGCGATCTTGACTCTGCCGGCACCCGCGCGTGCGATGGTGCGCGTGGCCGCCGCCGCTTCCAGCAAGGCCCGCTCGGAAATGTCGTCGGAATACGCAAAGGCCGTCTTGTCGCCGGACACGGCGCGCACGCCCACGCCCTGGTCGATGGAAAAACTGCCCGTCTTGACGATGCCCTCTTCCAGACTCCAGCCTTCGCTCTTGGTCGACTGGAAATACAGGTCGGCATAGTCGACCTTGTGTGTAAACATCGTGCCCAGAGCCTTGAGCAGCTTGTCTTCGTCCAGGCCAAACGGCGTAAGCAGGAGTTCGCGCGCCACGGCCAGGCTGGACAGATTGGGTTCAAATGGGATCATGGCTATCTATTCTTTACATTTACATGGTGCGGTGGGCTAAAGCGGGCAAGGATTCGCGCACGCCGGCCAAAAACAGCAGGTCGATTTCACCGCTCACCACGCCCTCGCCTTCGGGCAACACGGCTTTCACTTCTCCCCACGGGTCGATCAGCATGCTGTGGCCCCAGGTACGCCGGCCGTTCGGGTGCAGGCCACCCTGCGCCGAAGCCAGCACATAGCACTGGTTTTCGATGGCGCGCGCACGCAGCAGCACTTCCCAATGGGCGCTGCCCGTCGTATGGGTAAACGCGGCCGGCACGACAATCAGCGCGCAATCGCCCATGGCGCGGTACAGCTCGGGAAAGCGCAGGTCATAGCAGATGGACAGGCCGACGCGGCCGAACGGCGTCTCGATAGCGCGCACTTGCGCCCCGGGCACGATGGTGCGCGATTCGTTGTAGGACTCGGTGCCGCGCGTAAAACCGAACAGGTGGATCTTGTCGTAGCGGCCGGCCGGCGCGCCTTGCGGGTCGTACACCAGCGTGGTATTCAAGACCTTGCCCTCCTCGCCGGAGATCAGTGGCAAGGTGCCGCCGATCAGCCAGATGCCATGCTGGCGCGCCATCTGCGCCATGCCATCCTGGATAGGGCCGCTGCCGGGCTGTTCCGCATGGGCCAGCTTGTCCGTTTCCTGCCTGCCCATGATGGCCCAGTATTCGGGCAGCACCACCAGCTGCGCGCCACCGGCGGCGGCCTGCGCCACCAGGCGCCGCGCCGTGGCCAGGTTGTCTTCCACGGACGGCGAGGAAATCATTTGTATTGCTGCGACTGTATGCATCATTGCCACCTCTTATCCATTCGAACGCCTCGCTTATTTCGCCACAGCCTCCGCCGCTGCAGCGGCAGGAACAGCGACAGGCTCCAATTTACCACCGTCGAGCTTGGTCACGACGGGCGACTTCCACGGGCCGGCGATCTGCATATGGTAAGTGAGCGCCTTCATCACGGGCGCGCGCAGGAACAATTGCGCCAGGAAGCTGCCCAGGCCGATGACGGGATTGACAGCCAGCGCATACACGAGCGGCCCCGTGCCCAGGTTAAATTCCGGGATCACCACCACGTGCAAATTCGTCGTTTCATTGGCGATGTCGGCCGTGCCATCCATCAGTACGGTGGCCGCCACGCCGTGCATCTTGAGGTTGTCGGTGGTCACCACGCCCCGTTTGATGCTGGCGTTGGCCGTGATGCCGTCGAAGGCCAGGCCTTCGGAAAACACGTCGTGAAAATCGAGTTTCAGCAAACGGGGCAAGGCTTGCAGGCTGAGCACGCCCAACAGCTTGGCCGCGCCCGGATCCTGCTTGAGGAACTGGCCCGACTCCACATTCATCTCGATCTGCCCCGACAGGGTAGGAATGTCCAGCGAATACGGCAAGCCGTTCCAGGCGATGTCGCCGCTCAGGCGCCCCTTGCCGCGACGCACCGTGTCGGCAAAGCCGAAGCGGTCGAGCAACTTGCCCGCATCGACGATATCGAGGCCAAAACGCAGGCTGGTCGTGCTTTGCCCATCCTTGATGACCCATTTGCCATTGCCGCTCAGCGCGCCATCGGGATTCGACAATTGCAGTTTGCCCACGCGCCACTCGCGCCCGCCCGCCGCCATGGTGTTATAGGCCTGCAACTCCAGCCGGCCGATCTTCTTGTTGAACAGTTCAAATTGCTCGGCGATGATATCGAGCGAAGGGATCGACTGGGCGCCGCTCTTGCCTTCCAGCAAATTTTTCACATCGTTGGCGGCCGATTCCGGAATAATCAGCGAGGACAGGCGCGCCGTCATCTTGCCCAGGCCGGACGGTGTTTCCAGCCACGTCACATAGCCCGACACTTGTTTCGCGTCAATATTGGCTTGCCACACATCCTTTTGATGCGTGGCGCCGACCACCACGTTTTCCAGCTTGCGCTCGCCCAGCATCAGTTCGCTGGCGCGCGCCGCCATCATGTCCGGCACCACGTATTGCGCGATATCGGGCGCGTCGTCGGCGCTACCGCCCGCCTCGGCTGGCGTCGTGGCGCTGCCGGCGATTTCGCTGCCGACGGCGATCCAGCTATCCACATCCAGCGTTTTCATATTCACGTTGAGCATCATGCCGCTGTCCGGTTCCGGCGCCGGTACGTTCACGCCGATGCCGCCGCGCATCAGGCGCCAGGCATCCTTGCCCTGCTTCTGGCGCTGGTAGCGGGCAGCGATGCCAGACCCCAGCGCGATGCGGATATCGTCCGTGCGCAGGCCGGCGCCGTTCGCCGCGTTGCCCGTCAGGGTAAATTTCACGGGCAGGCTATCGCCGGCGGGCTTTTTCAGGGGGGCGGGGAAATCCAGGCCCAGGCCCGTCAGCGGCGACTCGACATTGACCACCACCTGATGGTCGCGCGCCGTGATCAGGCCGCTGTAGCGCGCGCCGCCGTTCAAATGTTTCGCCAGGCGCTGCAGCACCGGTGCCGGATACGTCTTGCGCAAGCCATCGATGGTCATGTTGCCCGCGATTTTCACCTGGATGGAATTGTCCGCCTGCGTGCCACCCGAGATGGCCAGCGGCCCGCCCAGCAGGCTGCCATTCAAGCCATTCAGGTTGACGCCCTTTTCGTTGAACTCGATCTTGCCCTGCGTGCCCAGCACGGGCGGCATGTCATGGAACAGCACCACGTCATTGCCCGCCAGTTGCAAGCTGCCCTGCACGGTCGACTCCAGCATGCGCTCGATCGGCAAGTGCAATTTGAGGGCCAGCCTGGCGTTACCCGTCGCCGTCGTTTCATCCGTGAAATGTTCGATCCAGCCCAGCACGGGGCTGGCCGTCACATACTTGAGGAATTCCTGCATGGGACCGGCCGCGTTGCCGTCGATGTCGAGCAAGGTGTCGAATACGGTCAGGTCGGGAATCACGGCTTTGACATTCGTCAAGGCCACGCCGCCCGTCATGGCCGTATCGCCGCGAATTTCCATGCGCGCCCGCTCAAAAATAAAGCTGCCCTTGATTTTTTCCGCCTGCGGCCACAGGGGCGCCTTGCCCGCCAGCGGTCCGTTTTCCGCAAATTCCCCAGGCGCATAATTCAGGATGCCATTCTCGATCTTGCCGGCAACACGGAAGTCGCCACGGCTGCGCTGGGCAGGCGTATCAGCCTTGAAGGGGAAGTGCTCAAGTTCGCCACGCAGGCGCAGGCTGACATCGCGCGCCACGCCGCCTTCCAGCGCACCCGTCAGCCAGTGGCGCAGGTGCTCGGGCGTTTGCAGCGGCAGATAACGGCCAATGGTGTTGATCTGGAAATTGTCGATCGTCCCCGTCAAATCGACCTGGCCCAGGTTCTTGCCGTCGAGCGGCATGCGGTGCGTGCCTTGCAGGGCGACGCGCAAGCCTTGCTGATTGAAGTCGAGCTTGTCCAGCCCGACTTGCAGCATATTCTCCGCTTCAAAGGTCCAGCGCGCCTGCATGGCGAATTGTTCGAACGGCAAGGCCGGCTCGCTCAGGTAGGTGGGAAATTGCAGCACCAGGTCTTGCGCGTCGATGCTGATGCTGCCGCCCTTGTCATTGGCGTCAATGCTGCCGCTCAGGTGGTCGAAGCCTGGAATGGCTGGCGCGGCCGCCTGTGCAGGGCTGCTCGCCGTCTTCGCCACGGCCAAGCGCGCCGGCTGCGCATTCAAGCCCAGGTCGATGAGTTTGCCGCGCAGGCGGTAGCTGGCGGGCGTGGCCATGTCGCCTTCCCATTGCGCTGAAAAATCCTGCAAACGTCCGCGCGGCGCCAGAGCGTCGAGGCGCTGGCGCTGCTGCTCGCCCAGCGGCAGCTTGTCGGCCAGCGCGGCCAGGGTTTGCAAATCGAGGGACTTGGCCGTGATTTCCGTGCGCGCCGGCTTGCGTTTGGTGGCGGCAACAAAGCGTTCGGACAAGGTCGTGGGCGGCAAGCTGAGGCCATCGCGCGTTTCCACTGCGAAATTCGTCAACTCCACCTGGTGTCCATTCGCGCCAAAGGTTGGCTTGCCGTCCGGCACTTGCGCCGACAGCTCTTCCTTTGCCGAAATGCGCCCGCTGACGGACAGCAAATCGAGCGGGGCGATATGCTCGCCCAACTGCGCCTGCACATCCGTCAAGCCCACATCGGCCGTGAAGCCGGCCAGGCGCGCGTGATCCAGGCTCAGCCAGGCGCGCAGGGCGCCCTTGCCCTGGCTCAATTCAAACGGATAGTCGAGATAGCTGCGCCAGGCGGCCAAATCGGCGTTTTTCAGGTCGGCGTACAACTCGCCCTTCCACATCGACACATCCGAGATGCGCGTGCTGAAAGGGGGATGCGTGAAGTGAGCGCGCACATCGATAGGCGCGGCCAGGCTGGCAGGCGGCGTGGCCTGCAAGCCCAGCCGGTGGCTGCGCCAGCGGTTGCGCAGCAACAAGTTGACCTGGCTTAAAGCCAGCTCCGGCGTGCCGCGCGCTTCATCCGTCCAGCGCACCTTGCCGTCGTGAATGATGATCTCATGCTGGGACAGCAGCCAGTCGGCGCCCTTGCCATCGCTGCCCTGGGTGCTGTCGAGCAGCACGCCGGCCACATACAGTTTGCCATCCGTGCTGCGCCGCACATCGAGGTCGGGCCGCGTGATTTCCAGGGTCTCGAAACGCACGGAGCCGAGCACGCTCCACCACGACACGGTGGCCGAGACACTTGGCAGGCTCAGCGCCTGACGGCCTGCCTGGTCGCGCAAGCTCACGTCGCCCAGGAAAAGATTCGGCCGCACGCCATGCCACGAGGCATAAATACGCGCGATGCTGACAGGGTTGCCCAGCGCGCGGCTGGCCGCCCGCTCGATATCACCCTTGTAGTAATCGATATTCGGCAGGATGGCGTAGCGCAGGAATAAAAACAGCACGGCGAAGGCGAAATACGCGAGCAGCACCAGTTTGATGGTAAAACCCAACACATGGTGGGTGGCCAGGTTGGCCATGCGATAGGCGGCACGCAGCCGCTGCCAGCGCAGGGCCAATGGCACATGTTCTGTCACGCTTGCTTCTGGCGGTTTTTGCATCAATAAGCTAATAAACTGGCCCGGCGTCAAATAATGGCAAAAATCGTCTGCATTCGTGGTGCGCGCCTGCATCCTTGCGCTTGCTTCTGAGCAAAGCCTCCCTTACCATCGTCCGGAAGAGCACGCCCTGCCGGCGGCATTCGCGCCAGCGGCACAATTTTACCGCATCCCCCGCCGTTCGCAGCCAAGTTAAACAAGAACCATGCACGCAGCATTCACGAGACCCTTACCAACACCATGAGCACACAGCCTTTGATCTCCGCCTCCCGTTTCTACCAGCGCTGGCTGGGCGCCGCCCCCGAGCGCGCCGCGCAAGTAGCGCAACTGGTGCGCGCGCCGCTCGACGGGCTCGATTTTTCCGCCGCGCTGCTTGAGCAGGCGAACGCCGCCACGCCCCCGCTGCCGGCCGAGCGCGCCATGCGCCGCCTGCGCAACCTGCTCGTCTGCGGCCTGATCGAGCGCGATCTGGGCGGCCAGGCGGACTTGAACGAGGTCGTCACGGCCATGACGGGCTTTGCCGATTTCGCCATCCGCACGCATGTGGACGCCATCATGGCCGAGATGGTGGCCCTGCACGGCATGCCCGTCGGCGAGGAATCGGGCGAGGAACAGGCCTTGATGGTGCTGGCGATGGGCAAGCAGGGAGGCGGCGAGCTGAACGTCTCGTCGGACATCGACCTGATCTTTGTCTATCCGGAAGATGGCGATACGGTCGCCACTCAGCCGGGCCAGCGCAGCCTGTCCAATCATGAGTTTTTCATTCGCATGGGCAAGAAACTGATCGCCGCCCTGGCCGAGATCACGCAAGACGGCTTTACTTTCCGCGTGGACATGGCCTTGCGCCCGAACGGCAACTCGGGCCCGCTGGCCGCCAGCCTGGGCATGGTGGAGCAATACCTGATCGTGCAGGGCCGCGAATGGGAGCGCTATGCCTGGGTCAAGGCACGCGCCGTGACGGGCAAGCCGGAAGACATTGCCTCGCTCGACGCCATCGTGCGGCCCTTCGTCTTCCGCCGCTACCTCGATTTTGGCGTCATCGATGCCATCCGCACCATGCACGGCCAGATCCGCGCCGAGGTCAACCGCCAGGAGCGGCTGCACCCGGACCGCAGCAACAACGTCAAGCTGGGCCGCGGCGGCATCCGCGAAATCGAATTCCTCGCGCAAGTGTTTCAATTGATACGTGGCGGGCGCGATGCGGAGCTGCGCGAACGTTCCACGCGCGCTACCCTGCGCACGGTGGCGGACAAGGGCTTGCTGGAACCGGCCATCGTGGAACAGTTGCTGGGTTCCTACACTTTCCTGCGCAACCTCGAACACCGCTTGCAATACCTGGACGATGCGCAAACCCACACCCTGCCCGCCAACGAGGCCGACCGCCTCACCGTGGCGCAGATGATGGGCTTGCCCGATACGCCCACCCTACTGGCCCAGCTGGAAGCGCACCGCGTGTTTGTCGCAGGACAATTCGACGAGATGTTCAGCGACAAGAGCAGCGGCACGCCGCCGGCCGACACGGGCATCGACCCGCAAACGTCGAACGACTGCGCCGCCTCGGACCAGCAGGAAGCCATCGAGGCGCGCTTTGCCGCACTGGGCTTCCATGAGCCCGCCGCCTGCGCACGGCGTTTGCTGGCCACGTGGCAGGCGCCGCGTTTGCAATCGTTGCCCGAGGCGAGCCGCACGCGCCTCGTCGCCCTCGTCAATTCCGCCCTGCCCCTGATCACCGATTGCTCTGTTTCCAATGGTAACGCCAGCCAGCTGGCCACCCTGGGCCGGCTGCTCGACTTTTTGGAAGCCATCGCGCGCCGCTCTGCCTACCTGTCATTGTTAACCGAGTATCCACACACACTGGAACGCGTGGTGCGCATGGTGTGCGCCAGCGGCTGGGCCGCCACCTTCCTCACGCAGCACCCCATTCTGCTCGACGAATTATTGGATGAACGCATCCGCAACACGGTGCCCGACCCGGCCGCGCTGGCGCTGGACCTGCAGCGCCAGCTCGACGACGCGCCAGGCGACACGGAGCGGCAGATGGATATCCTGCGCGAAACCCACCACGCGCAGCTGTTCCAGTGCCTGGCGCAAGACCTGGCGGGCGACCTGAGCGTGGAAAAGCTGGCCGACTACCTGTCGCAGCTGGCCGACATCATCGTCGCCGCCACCGTGCAAGCCGTCTGGCAGACCTTGCCCACACGCCACCGCGAAGTGCCGAAGTTCGCCGTCATCGCATATGGCAAACTGGGCGGCAAGGAACTCGGTTATGTCTCCGACCTGGACGTCATCTTCCTGTTCGACGACGACGACCAGGAAGCGCCCGGCCTGTACGCCAAGCTGGCGCAGCGTTTCATTACCTGGATGACCTCGCACACCTCGGCCGGCATCCTGTTCGATATCGACATCGCCCTGCGCCCCGATGGCGCCTCGGGCATGCTCGTTTCCAGCGTGCAGGCGTTCGAGCGCTACCAGGGCAGCGCGGCCTGGGTGTGGGAACACCAGGCGCTCACGCGCGCGCGCTTTTGCGCTGGCGATGTCGCCATCGGCAAGCACTTCGAACGCATCCGCGACACGATCTTGCGCAAGGAACGCCCGGAAAATGGCCCGCTCAAGGCCGAAGTGGTGGCCATGCGCAAGAAAATGCTGGATGCCCACCCGTCCCGCCCCGGCAGCTTTGATCTGAAACAAGATTCGGGCGGCATGATCGACATCGAGTTCATGGTGCAATACCTGGTGCTGCAGCATGCGGCGCAGTATCCGCAGCTGACGGCCAACTCGGGCAATATCGCCCTGCTGCGCCTGTGCGGCGAACTGGGGTTGATCGACGCGCAGCTGGCCGCCCTGGTCGCCGACGCCTACCGCGCGCTGCGCAAGCTGCAGCACCAGTTGCGCCTGCAGGGACAAGACCTGGCCCGGGTGGAACCGGAAAGAGTCCGCGTGCATGCGGATAACGTGATGCGCCTGTGGCACACGATCTTTCCCGCAACGATTGCATAAGCCCGGCGGCGGCGTATGATACGTACAGGCAATTCCACTTCCGAGTAGTGCCGTACAACAGGCCACGCCGGGGTTGCTATCATCCAGGAGACAGCGTATGAAGACTAGTGTAAAAACGGGCATCCACGCCCTCGTTGCCAGTTTCATCATCTGCGCCATGCCGGCAGCGGCATGGGCTGCCCCCAAGGGCAGCGCGGACGAAGCCATCGCCATGACCAAGCGCGCCGTGGCCATGATCAAGGCCGATGGCAAGGAAAAGGCCTTTGCTGCCATTGCCGATCCCGCCAACACCAGCTTCCATGACCGCGACCTGTATATTTATGTGTACGACATGAATGGCGTCACCCTGGCGCACGGCAACAATCCCAAGATGGTCGGCAAAAACCTGATCGACCTGAAGGACAATGAAGGCAAGACCGTCATCAAGTCGCTGATCGCCACGGCCAGCACGCCGGCAGGACGCGGCTGGGTAGACTTCAAGTGGCCCAATCCGCTGACCAAGGTGGTCGAGCAGAAATCCGGCTACATCGAACGGGTCGACAATATGATCGTCGGTTCCGGCATCTATAAATAAGCCACGGCAAGAGGAAACCGCATCCGCATGCCGCTCCATTACCTGTCCCGCCTGAGCGGATCGGCGCGCGATACGCAAGCCAATCTGCAACTGGGCTGCGTGCTGGCGCTGGTGGCAGGCGCCGTGAATGCGGGCGGCTTTCTCGCCATCGGCGGCTACACCTCGCACATGACGGGCATCGTCTCGGGCATGGCCGATGACCTGGCCCTGGGCAATATCACGCTGGCCCTGGCCGCGCTGGGCGCGTGGCTGGCCTTTGTCAGCGGCGCGGCCGTGACGGCCATCATGGTGAACTGGGGCAAGCGGCGCCGGCTGCACAGCCAGTTTGCCGCCAGTCTGCTGCTGGAAGCGGCGTTATTACTGCTGTTCGGCCTGGCGGGTAACTACCTGGCGGCCATGCCCGACATACTGGGCCCCGTCACCATCTTGCTGCTGTGCTTTGTCATGGGTTTGCAGAACGCCATCATCACGAAGATTTCGGGCGCCGTCATCCGCACCACCCACGTGACGGGCCTGTCCACCGACATCGGCATCGAACTGGGCAAGATGGCGTATTACAACCGGCGCCACCTGCCGGACCGGATGGTCAAGGTCAACCGCGGCAAGCTGAGAACGCACAGCCTGCTGATCGCCTGCTTCTTCATCGGCGGCGTCAGCGGAGCCTTGGCCTTCAAGCACATCGGCTTTCCGGCCGCCACCATCCTGCTCGCCGGCGTACTGACCCTGCTGTCCGGCGTGCCCGTGCTGCGCGACTTGCGCCTGCTGTGGCGCTTCTACCGGCGCCGCCTGCATGCGCAACGTTGATAAAAATATTTTTCTTTAAGGCAATATCAATCTGACTTTAATGCTAATATTTTTCTGCGCCTGGCCGGTTCACCATGCCTGCCGTGGCGGCCTTTTGATTCGACACCCTACCGTTGTCCAATTGTGAAAGCGAGAAAAATGATTTCCATTAAAAAAGCCCTGTTTGTCTTTGCCATCGCCGTCGGCGCCGCAGCTTCGTTCTCCAGCACGGCCGCCGTGCGCGCGTGGATTCCGTCGGAAAACTGCGACTACATCCTCAACATGTGCTACCAGGGTGTCGAGGCGTCGTGCGAGCAGTGGCGCAACCAGTGCGAACCCAAGGAATAGGCTGGCAACAGACGAAAAAAAAACGCCCCGGAGGGCGTTTTTTCTTATGCTGTCAAAAAATTACTTGGCAGCCATCAGTGCAACGGTGGTGTCGAGCATGCGGTTCGAGAAACCCCACTCGTTGTCGTACCACGACGAGACTTTCACCAAACGGCCCGACACCTTGGTCAGGGTCGAATCGAAGTTCGACGAAGCCGGATTGTGGTTGAAGTCGATCGACACCAGCGGTTCGGTCTGGTACGTCAGGATGCCTTCCAGGGCGCCTTCCGACGCGGCTTTCATCAGCGCGTTGACTTCTTCCACGGTGGTGTCGCGCTTGGCGATGAAGGTCAGATCGACCAGCGACACGTTGATGGTCGGCACGCGGATGGCAAAGCCGTCCAGCTTGCCATTCAGCTCAGGCAGCACCAGGCCAACAGCGGCGGCAGCGCCCGTCTTGGTCGGGATCATGCTCATGGTGGCCGAACGGGCGCGACGCAGGTCTTCATGCATCACGTCGGACAGCACCTGGTCGTTGGTGTAGGCGTGCACGGTGGTCATCAGGCCCGTTTCGATGCCGATGGCGTCGTTGAGTGGCTTGACCAGCGGTGCCAGGCAGTTGGTGGTGCACGAAGCGTTCGAGATGACGGTGTCGGTCGATTTCAGCACTTGGTGGTTGACGCCGAAAACAACGGTAGCGTCCACGTCCTTGCCGCCTGGTGCGGAGATGATGACCTTTTTCGCGCCACCCTTCAGGTGAGCCGATGCTTTTTCTTTGGTGGTGAAGAAGCCCGTGCATTCCAGCACGACGTCCACACCCAGCTCGCCCCATGGGATTTCAGCCGGGTTGCGCTGTGCGAATACGCGGATCGGATCGCCATTGACGATCATGTTGTCGCCCTCGACGGTGACCGTGCCCGGGAACTTGCCGTGCGCGGTGTCGTAGCGGGTCAGGTGGGCGTTCGATTTGGCATCGCCCAGGTCGTTGATGGCAACGATCTGGATATCCTGTTTCTTGCCGCCTTCGTAGAAAGCGCGCAACACATTACGGCCGATGCGGCCGTAGCCATTGATTGCAACTTTGATCGTCATACTCTGCTCCTGATTAAAAAAGAAGGTACATGCACGGCCCCGGCGAGAACATCGCCAGGACCGTTAAAAATCAATATCAGCCAGCGATAATGGCTTTCACCTTGGCAACGACGTTCTCGACCGTGAAGCCGAAATGCTTGAACAGCACGCCGGCAGGCGCCGATTCGCCGAACGTGTCGATACCCACCACGGCGCCTTCCAGGCCCACGTATTTGTACCAGAAGCTGGTCACGCCAGCCTCGATGGCCACGCGCGGCACGCCCTTGGTCAGCACGCTGGCCTTGTAGGCGGCGTCCTGGCGGTCATACACGTCGGTCGACGGCATCGACACCACGCGCACATTGATGCCTTCCGAGGCCAGCGCGCTGGCGGCGGCCACAGCCAGTTCCACTTCGGAACCGGTGGCGATCAGGATCGCCTTGGCGTCCGCCACGTCGTTCAGCACATAGCCGCCGCGGTAGATGTTGTCGATCTGTTCGGCGCTACGCTCCTGGTATGGCAAGTTCTGGCGCGAGAAGATCAGGGTCGACGGGCCATCCTTGCGGCGCACGGCGGCGCCCCAGGCAGCAGCCGATTCGACGGTGTCGCATGGACGCCAGTTGTCCAGGTTCGGGATCAGACGCATCGACGAGACGTGCTCGACCGATTGGTGCGTCGGGCCGTCTTCGCCCAGGCCGATCGAATCGTGGGTGAACACGAAGATCGAACGCAGCTTCATCAGGGCAGCCATGCGCAGGGCATTGCGGCTGTAGTCGGAGAACGTCAGGAAGGTGGCGCCGAACGGGATGTAGCCGCCGTGCAGGGTGATACCGTTCATGATGGCGCTCATGCCGAATTCGCGCACGCCGTAGTTGATATGGTTGCCAGGCTGGCCCGAACGCACGGCCACGCATTCTTTCCAGTTGGTCAGGTTCGAACCGGTCAGGTCGGCGGAGCCGCCCAAAAATTCCGGCAAGGACGAGGCCAGTGCCTGGATGGCGTTCTGGCTGGCCTTGCGGGTGGCGATGTTTTCTTTCTTCTCGACGCAGGAAGCGATGGCGGCGCTCAGGGCCGCTTCGAATGCCTGCGGCAACTCGCCCTGCATGCGGCGGGTCAGTTCAGCGGCTTGCTGCGGGAATTCGCGGCTGTAGGCGCCAAAGCGCTCGTTCCAGTCCGCTTCCAGCAGGGCGCCTTGTTTCTTCGCATCCCAGGCGGCGTACACGTCGGCCGGCATCTCGAACGGTGCGGCATCCCAGCCGATGTATTCGCGCACGGCAGCAATTTCCTTGTCGCCCAGCGCGGCGCCGTGGACCTTGTCGCCACCTTGCAGGTTCGGCGAACCCTTGCCGATGATGGTCTTGCAGCAGATCAAGGTTGGCTTCGATGCGGTCTTGGCGGCGGCGATGGCGGCAGCCACGGCGGCAACGTCATGACCGTCGACAGCGCGGATGACGTTCCAGCCGTACGCTTCGAAGCGGGCCGGGGTGTCGTCCGTAAACCAGCCTTCGACTTTGCCGTCGATGGAAATGCCGTTGTCGTCGTACAGGGCGATCAGCTTGTTCAAGCCCAGGGTGCCGGCCAGCGCGCACACTTCGTGCGAAATACCTTCCATCAGGCAACCGTCGCCGACGAAGGCGTAGGTGTAGTGATTGACGATGTCGTGGCCAGGCTTGTTGAATTCAGCGGCCAGCAATTGTTCCGACAAGGCCATGCCGACGGCGTTGGCGATGCCCTGGCCCAGCGGGCCGGTGGTCGTTTCCACGCCGGGCGTGACATCGACTTCCGGATGGCCCGGGGTTTTCGAATGCATCTGGCGGAAGGCCTTGATGTCATCCATCGACAGCTCGTAGCCCGTCAGGTGCAGCAGCGCGTAGTGCAGCATCGAGCCGTGGCCATTCGACAGGAGGAAACGGTCGCGGTTCTGCCATTTTGGATTCGCTGGATTGTGGCGATAGTGACCACTCCACAGAGCAACTGCGATCTCGGCCATGCCCATTGGCATGCCTGGATGGCCGGAGTTGGCCTTTTGTACAGCGTCCATTGCCAGTGCGCGGATCGCATTGGCCATTTTGGTAGTCGGGAGCGTAGTTGTCATGATGGTGTGGGTCAGTCGCGAGTTTGGGATTCGTTTGCAACAGCGCGGGCAGGGAAGCCGGCTGCTTTCTGTAGTCAACTATTTTACCAGACTGGGGGGCTGCAAATTAGAATTGCGGCGTACTGGCCCGCCAAATGGCTATACTTTGACGTCTTTCCACCCCACTTACCCCCCGTTGAGGATTTGCATGCCGCGTTTTTTCTGCCCCCAGCCACTCGTCGCTGGCGCCACCGTTTCCCTGCCGGAGGCTGTCGCCCACCATATCCAGGTCGTGCGCCTGGTGCCGGGCGACCTCATCACCCTGTTCAATGGCGAAGGCGGCGAAGTGCAAGCCAGCCTGGTGGCGGTCGCCAAGCGCAGCGTGACGGCTGAAATACAGACGCATGTGGCGCGCGAAGCGGAGCTGCCGTATGCCGTGACCCTGGCGCAAGCGCTGCCGGAAGCATCCAAAATGGACTGGATCATCGAAAAAGCCATTGAACTGGGCGCAGCCGGCATCGTGCCGCTGTCGGCGCAGCGGTGCGTCGTGCGCCTGTCCGCCGAACGGGCCGAGAAAAAACTCGCGCATTGGCAAGGCATCATCGTCTCCGCCTCGGAACAATGCGGGCGCAACCGCCTGGCCCAGCTGGCGCCGCTGCAAGACTTCAACAGCTGGATTCGCCAGCAAGATTTACCGAATCATAACAATACGCGCATCATCTTGACGCCGCGCGCGGAGCAGTCGCTGGCCGACTGGGCCCGTCACCAGCCGCCGCAAGCGATCACGGTGATGGTGGGGCCGGAAGGCGGCTTTACCGAGGCGGAAGAAAAAGCCGCCATCGCGGCTGGCGCCATCGGCCTGGCTATGGGGCCGCGCATCCTGCGCACGGAAACGGCGGGATTGACGGCGCTGGCGACGCTGAGTGCACTGTGGGGCGGGATGTAAATGGCATAAGCGAAAAAAAGCGCAGCGCGGTTTCCCGCACTGCGCCAGAAGTGCCGCATACCATGTAAGCGGCACCAGGTCATCAGGCAGCCCGTTCTGGCGCTGCCCTTCTTTTCCTATTAGAACGTGTATTCGGCACCCAGTTTCAGGGTACGTGGACGCAGCGTGTAGCCGTCACGCACATTGATTGGACGCTGTTCATCGAAGACGTTGTTGATATTCGCCAGCAAACGCAGGTTTTTGAAGCCCGTGTATGCAAAGTTCAGATCGGTGCGCACATCACTACCCACGCGGCATGGCAAGTTATCGCCTTTCAATGCAGCGCGGCAACCGGCTTCATTCCAGGTATCCTGATCCGTCTCGTCGTTGTTCAATGCCGTTCCCGACGTGTAGTTGACGCGCACGCCAGCCGTGACCGGACCTTTGCGCCATGCCGTGCTGAATACCGACACGACACGCGGGGTGCCACGCAAGCCGACGGTGTTTGGACGGTATTGGTTGGCGTCGATGTCCCAGTAACGCAGCTTCAGGTTGACCGTGGTCGCCAGACCCATCGTAACGGTACCATACTCGCCAGCCGAAAAGCGGCCGTTCACATCGATGTCCACGCCCTGCGTCTCGGTCTTGCCGAAGTTTTCATAGCCCAGGAACAGCGATTGAATGGTACCAGTACCCCAGGCGAGGTTCGCGCCTGGCGACAGTTCGTTGGCACGTGCTGCCAGACGGCGATCGGTGTCGCTGATCGGATTGCGCGCCAGTTTTTCAGCATAGCCAGGCACATCTTCACGGGCCAGCACGTACGCTACGTCGCGCGTGGCGATCTCGTCCCGGCGTTCGATCTTGAAGTAATCGACAGCGACGCTGACGTTCTTGATCGGTTCTGCCACAAAGCCCAAGGTCAGACTGCGCGAGGTTTCCGGTTTCAAGGTCGAGCTCGACGAAATCATGACCGGAACCGAAGTCAGGCAACCCGAGTTATAGGCCGTAGACGAATCGGAAACGTCGCTGGCAGTGCCCTTTTTCAGGATATCGCGGATTGCGGTTGCGGTTGCGCAACGTTTTGGATCAAGCTGGCTGTTGTAGAAACCGGTCACGCCCACTTTACCCAGCGATTCCGGGATATTCGGAGCGCGGAATCCACCGGCTAACGTACCGCGCAACATCAGCTTCGGCGTTACCGTCCAGCGCGCAGCAAATTTAGGCGACACGTGGGCCGAAAAGCCTGGCGCCTTGTCCAGACGCAGCGCGCCGTTCAACTCCAGGCCTTTCAATACGGGCGCGTTCAGCTCCAGAAATGCGGCGCTCAGATTGCGCTGGCCATCGATCCACAGGGAACCTGTATTGATGATCTCGGCATTCATCACGGCATCGACCGACTTGATGTACATCTTTTCTTGACGCAACTCGGCGCCAAAAGCAAATGCCAATTGACCGCCAGGCAGGGGCATCAGGTCGCCAGACAGCTTGGCATCGATGAAGTTGGTCGACAGGTGGGAATCGGTACCTGCGACTGGGAACATGCGGTTCAACAACTCATCACTGTTGCCACCACCTAACTTGTACTCGCCGCTGACAATCGCGGCAGGCAGGCGGTCACGGTGGGCGCCACGGCTGCGCAGGGTACCCTCGCCGCCGGTACGCCCGATGGTGGCTTCCCAGTCATAGGCGCCGATCGTGCCTTCCAGGCCGGCCATGACACGGTACTGCGTCGCTTTTGCCGGCGAAGTCCAATCCATGTTGGAATCCATGAAGCGATAATCGAGGCCAACCGGGAAGTTATACGGATTGTAGGCGGAATTGGCCGGCAATTTAGGTTTCTGCACGGTTTGCGATTTCTTCACATTACCGTCGAACCAGGTCCATGGCGAACCGGCAGCCATGCCGAATGGCAGCGGCGAGTAATTGGTGCGGGTTTCCGAATACGACACTTCCGCGAAACCGCGCGTGGTGTCGCTGAGCTTGAAGTGCAAGGCGCTGTACAGATTGACGCGTTCGGCGCCATCCGACGACGGGTTAATGCCGTTCAAGTCGCTCACACACAGGCCGGCAGCATTGAAAGTGCTACAGCCTTTGACTGCTTGACGCACCTTGCGGCCGCTTTCGTTCAAGTTGCCCGGGAACGAAGTCAGGCTAGGATCGCCGAAGGCGGTGGAAACATATTTTTTGTGCCACTCAGGATACTCGCGCAGCACCTTGCTGAGCTTGTAGCCTTCACGCTTGTAACCTTCGACGTTGAAGAACACGTTGTAGCGGTCTTTTTCCAGATCGCCGTAACCAGCCAACAGGCCAACCGTCGTTTGCTTGCCGATGTTAGGGTCGATGCCCTGCTGATAGTTGGCGCTGGTGCTGACGCCCTGGAAGCTCTTGCGGGTGATGATGTTGATCACGCCAGCCAGGGCATCGGAACCGTAGATCGCGGAAGCGCCGTCCTTGAGCACCTCGACGCGGTCGATCACGTCGGCCGGAATGGAATCGAGGTTGACGAAGGTATCTTTGGCGCCATTGGCGAACGGATAATTGGAAACGCGGCGGCCATTGACCAGCACCAGGGTGGCGCCTGTGCCCAGGCCACGCATCGATGCGCCGGACGCACCGCGTGCAAAGCTGGTGGAGTTGCCGTCATCCTTGATCGCGCCCGTGTCGAACGAGGTCAGCGTATCGAGAATCTGGCGCACGGTATTGGCGCCAGTCGCCTTGATTTCATCACGGCGCATTACGGTCACCGGCGAGGCGGTTTCGCTATCCATGCGCTTGATGTTCGAACCAGTCACTTCAACACGTTGCATGACCGGCTCTGCGGTACCTGCTGTATTTTGTGCGTGGGCGGAGGCAGCAATGGCGCTCAAAGCAAAAAACACCGCCTTACTGATAGGGCTTAATTTTGGTTTACTCAGCATCATGTATTAGCAATCTCAACTTGTAATTTTTAATGAACACCAGGCAACTGGATCACAGTGGCTCATGTGGCACTTTTTATGTATCAAAATTTTTGACACAAGTAAGTATCTGTAACAGAAAAAATATTGTCAATTAACATTGTCGAATCCTAAAGGGATTGCAGAAAAAACTGTCAAATACTCTTTTTCTGTTGTTTTTTTACATTTAAATTGAGCAATGTTTTCATTTTACTCAACTATTTATCTTGCTCCGGGCGGCAAAACTGGCCTGCCGCGGCACCGCCATGCCGACCGTCTTCCAGCATGGCGGCCACGGCTATCTCTCGAATGAAAACGTCATGAAAACCGCTTGTCCTGGGTAGCGCCTTACACATCAAAATTTCCCAACCAAGCCTAACAAAATACAAATAAATTGATAAAGTCAATATTTTTGTTGGATAACACGGTAACTATCGAAATGGAATACTGTAGTCACCCGTTTCGCCGTCAAATATCAAGACGTCCAGAATGAATTGTTAAATCGGCTGCTGCTCAAACGCGGGCGACGCCAGATACAGGAGGCACGGCGCGGCCGCTTTGCGGCAATCCTGCCGAACTGAGGGCGGGAGACTACCCTGCATGCTGGTGAGATCGCCGATGGAGAAAAATTTGGGTAAAAAAGCGGCCTGACTTCTCAGTCATCCCGCCCTTTCGGCGAACGGAGCGGTATTGCCGCCGCCTGTTCGGCTCACCATATAGAGACCGTGCATGCCAGTGTCTGCTGAAGTAGCGGCCATCAGCGCCTGCGTCATACCGAGATGCCTTGTACGACTGGACGCGCCTGCATGATCTACACAGGCACGCCATCCTGACGCCGCGGGAGGAACAGTCGCTGGCCAACTGGGCCCGTTACCAGCCGCCGCAAGCGATCACGGTGATGGTGGGGCCGGAAGGCGGCTTTACCGAGACGGAAGAAAAAGCCGCCATCGCGGCTGGCGCCATCGGCCTGGCTATGGGGCCGCGCATCCTGCGCACGGAAACGGCGGGATTGACGGCCCTGGCGACGCTGAGCGCCTTGCGGGGTGGCGTGTCGAGACAAAAAAAACCCGCCAGGCGAACCTGGCGGGTTGTATTTAGACTATCAGCCAACGCGCCTTGCGGCGCGCCCGATTAGAAAGCCTGGTTGTAACGCACGTAGACGAAACGATCGATAGGCGCATTAGGATCAACCGAGCTGCCCGACGAATTGCCGCTGTAGGTGATGCGTGGAGCCTTGTCGAAAACATTGTTGGCGCCGACCAGGATCTGGCCTTTCCATGGCGTTTTGTAACCAACGCTCAAGTCGGTGTACGTAACCGAACCCATTTTGTTGTAACGGCCAAAGCTTGCATCGCCATCTGGATTGCTGCACTCTTCCGTAGGCGAGTAGCACTTGCCCTTCACACCGCTCGCATAACGCGAGGTAACCGCGGCGCTCCAGTTGCCCATGCTCCAGTCAACCGTCAAATTCGTCTTGAAGCGATTGTAGTTGTACTCACCGTTGTATTCTTGCCATTCAGATTCATCCGAGCTCTTGCTCTTGAACGACTTGACCCAGGTCGAGTCCGAACGAATGTTGAATTGGCCGTACGCGGTGCGTGGCAGACGGTAGCCGAGACCGATGTCGACGCCTTCAGTCGACAATTCGCCCAGGTTGGCATTTCCGCGAGCCAAGCTGATCACGTTACCAGCGAGATCGCGCTTGATGACCGCGCAATACGACGACACATTTTTCAGGTAGCACTGTTCCAGCACGAAATCGGCGTCAACTGCCGTGATACGGTTCTTGACGCTGACTTTGAACCAGTCCAGCGAAGCGTTCAGGCCAGGAATGAACGATGGGTTGTAGACGAAGCCCAAGGTCTTAGTCTTGGCGATTTCCGGTTTCAGCGCGGCGTTACCAGCACCTGCCTGGAATGCCACGTTCGACTGATTGCCACCTGCATCGACTGGGTTGCCCGACTGATCAACTTGACGGTAACCGGCTGGCGCACCACCTGCAAGGCAGTTCGCTGCCACGGTTGGATTGTTACGCTGGCCATTGACGCTGTCGCAGATGTCCATGTATTCATCGAACGACTGCGTGCCGCCACCAAACGTGTCGCCCAGCGATGGAGCGCGGAAGCCCTCGGCCCAGGTACCACGTGCCAGGAAGTCGTCCACCGGTTTCCACATGAAACTGACTTTGCTATTGGTGGTGCTGCCAAAGTTGCTGTAGTCGGAGTAGCGCGATGCCACGTTCAAGGACAGCAATTTTGCAAACGGCTTGTCTTTCAATACTGGAATGTTTGCTTCCAGATACGCTTCCTTGACCGAGTAGTTACCATAGGTAGCATTACCGGCCAGGTCGGACGAGTAACCCGATTGCTCAAACTGGCCAGGCTGGTCAAAGCCACGCACGGAACGGTGCTCCAGGCCACCTGCGATGCCGACTGCGCCAGCTGGCAGGGAGAACAATTCACCGGCCATGTCAGCGGTCGCGCTGTTGATCGTGCTGCCATAGGTCGATTGACCGGTGGCCATCACGTAGTCCAGCGCCTGCTTGTTCGAAGCGGACGGGCCGCCCAGGACATTGAACGGCACGCAGGCACCCAAGGCAATCGGGTTCTCTGCCGTACCGCACTGCACGACGCCGCTGGCATTCTTGAACGATGGGCCGAGGGCCTTTTTCAGGTTCAGCAAGTTGAGGTTGCCCGTGCCCTTGATGTTGCCCGCAACGGAGTTGTGGTTGTAACCTGCGCTCCAGTTCCACGGCAAACCGCGCAATGTGAAGTCGCCTTCCAGCACTGCATCAATATGCAGGGTCTGGCTACGGTTTTCTGTTATGCGTGGACGCTCTACAGTACGGCGGTTGAAGTACAGATCCTGGCCATTGCCCGCGCCAGCGACGGAACTGCCGTACGGGTTGAAATAGCTGTCTTTGTCGATGTACACAGGGAACGCTTCTTGCGTAGCCGACTGCAGCGGGTAGCCGCCATTTTGCGTGCTCGAAGTACGCTCGGAATACATTGCCGTCGTCTTCAGGCGCAGGTCCTTCGGCAAGGCGATTTCACCTTTGGTGATGATGGTCGTCAGGGCCGTCGGCGCCTGGAACATCATGTCATTGGTGGTGCTGTATTTGTCGTCGTTGATGCTGGCGCTGGCAGGGTGGTAGTTGGCCGGATTACGCGAATCGGCACCCACGCCGTCACCATACTTGCCGCCAGTGTGATTGAGGACCATTTGATCGCCCCAGTCGCCATCTGCATTCTTCAAACGGATCGCGCCCCACGGGCCGCCACCCAAACCGGCATCTGGATGGCCAGGACCACGGCTGTATTTGGTGATTTCACGATCACGGGCCCAGACGGCACGCTGTTCGCTGTGGCTGATGCCGAAAATCATGGATGCTTTTTCATCGCCAGCGCCGTACGTCAGCGAGTAGTCCTCGGATTTGCCGTCGCCGCCTTCGTTGATACCCTTGTAGAGGCTGACAGCGCCACCGGTCATGCGGGTTTTCAGGATGATGTTGATCACGCCTGCGATAGCATCTGAGCCGTAGATCGCCGACGCGCCATCTTTCAGAATTTCGATGCGCTCGATCATCGCCGTAGGCACGGTCGACAGATCGGTATAACCATTGACGGACTGCGTCCAACGCTTGCCGTCGACCAGGACCAGCAGGCGCTCAGGGCCGAGGTTGCGCAAGTCGATGTATTGACCGCCCATTTCCAGGTTCGACGTCAGGGTCGAGCCCTTGCTGAAACCGGTAGGAGGAGCCGACGACGTCATTTGATTCAAGACGTCGCCAACCGTGACCAGGCCAGTAGCCTGAATCTGCTGTGCGGAAATCTTCGAGACCGGTTGTGCCGTTTCCAGGTCGACCTGGCGAATACGTGAGCCGGTAATTTCGACGCGCTGAGGAGCTTCGGCTTCAGCTTGCGCTTGGGCAAATGCGGTAAGTGCGTTCAATGCCATCGCTACTGCTACTGCAATCTTGGTGCGTTGATGCATAAGTTCTCCGATTTTAATAATACCTACTGATCTAGTCAGGCTCTGGTAAACATAAAATTATGTTTAATGTCTTTCCTCCGTGCCGTCGGCAGTGTCTCCAACCGTTTATCGCTTTATGAGCGAACCAGCAACGTTACTATGACAGTCCGCCATGAAAACACTTCAATAGCTGCACTGTCAATAATAGCAAAAAATACATTCAACAAAGAAACAACACTTTTTTTTGCGCTTCTGCCTGAATTCCCAGCCAAAACAATCGCAGCAATACCGATTAAAAATCGCAATTGCACCAATACAGTGCAGTAGCTACACAACCGTGTTCGATGCGCCACTTTTTGGTGCATCCAGACCAAAAAATAAAATGGACGGGATTGCCTGGCGCCGTAAGAAACAACAGCCAACGCAGGCAAAAATCCTCGCTTTCCCTATCACAGGGCCCTGCATGATGCACCAATGTGTTACAGCATGCAGAGGCAGTCCCGCAGCCATCCTGCCTGGCATGCGGCTGCCAAAAACCCGGTCTGTTGGCGCCAGGAAAAAAACGGTACGTTGGAAAAATACAACAAAATAAACTAAAGCTATCAAAACTCCATTTTTTGTACTACATTACTAATCGGTTTGAAACAAAATAACGTGTATCCAGCATAGGAACGTTAATATATCGACTGCGTTTATTTCATGCATATTGAATTAATTATTCAATACAATAGTTTGCGTCTTTTATTATGCGCAAATATATATTGGCTCACCGAAACAAATTAAATCGCATTCGATTCAATATCCCCCCGCCGCCCCCCTCATTTCTGGCTTGCTTCCAATATTCAGCAGGCGCATTTCAGCAGGCGCATTTCCATTCCAATTAGCGCGGCTAGCAATAATATTCTCCTGCCTTGATTGTTATTCGCCTCGATAAATTGTTTCCTGTTGCGCCACATTTAGCGTCGTGTCACAAAGCGCTGGAACGGGTATCCTATTTTTCGAGCAGCGCCAGCGATACGGGATCATTCGCAACGGTCCGCGCCTTGCCATCGCAGCACAGGACGGCCGGCCCCGCCGCATCAACGGTTGCGCAGCAGGTAAAATAGCGTCCTGATGGCAACGCACGCGCCGTCTCACAGACTCTCCGCTAGATACGGAGCCCAGCAATTTTTAAGACTACACATCATGTTGCGACTCAACGAAGTAAAACTCCCCCTCGAACACGACGAAGCAGCCCTGCCTGCCGCCATCCTGGCGCGTCTGGGCATCGCCGCCGCCGATTTGCTCGGCTTTACCGTCTTCAAGCGCAGCTACGACGCGCGCAAGCGCAGCGCCGTGGTGTTGATTTACTCGCTGCATGTTGACGTCAAGAATGAAGCGGCCGTGCTGGCGCGCCTTCAGCACGATGTGCACCTGATGCCAGCACCCGACACCGACTACAAATTCGTCGCCGGCGGCGAACAGCTGGCCGGCCACACCAATGAACCGCGTCCCATCGTCATCGGCACGGGCCCTTGCGGCCTGTTCGTGGCGCTGATCCTGGCACAGATGGGTTTGCGCCCCCTCATCCTGGAACGGGGCAAGCAAGTGCGCGAACGCACGGTCGACACCTTCGGCTTCTGGCGCAAGCGCGAACTGAACCCGGAATCGAATGTGCAGTTCGGCGAAGGCGGCGCCGGCACCTTTTCGGACGGCAAGCTGTACAGCCAGATCAAGGACCCCAAGCACTACGGCCGCAAGGTATTGACGGAATTCGTCAAGGCCGGTGCGCCCGAGGAAATCATGTACGTGAGCAAGCCGCACATCGGCACTTTCCGCCTGGTCAAGATGGTGGAAGAAATGCGCGCCAATATCGAGCAGCTGGGAGGCGAATACCGTTTCAGCAGCAAAGTGGTCGATCTCGACATCGTGCCAGGTGCCGACGGCGGCCAGGTGCGCGGCGTGGTGCTGGACAATGGCGAGACCATCGCCAGCAACCACGTCGTGCTGGCCATCGGCCACAGCGCGCGCGACACTTTCGAAATGCTGCACCGCCGCGGCGTGTACATCGAAGCGAAACCGTTTTCGATCGGTTTCCGCGTGGAACACCCGCAATCATTGATCGACAACTGCCGCTTCGGCCCCAGCGCCGGCCACCCTATCCTGGGTGCGGCTGACTACAAGCTGGTGCACCACGCCAGCAATGGCCGCTCCGTCTACAGCTTCTGCATGTGCCCGGGCGGCACGGTGGTGGCCGCCGCCTCCGAACCGGGCCGCCTGGTGACGAACGGCATGAGCCAGTACTCGCGCAACGAGCGCAACGCCAACAGCGCCATCGTCGTCGGCATCACGCCAGCTGACTATCCGGGCGACCCGCTGGCCGGCATCGCCCTGCAGCGCGACCTGGAAGAGCGCGCGTTTGCCCTGGGCGGCAGCAACTACGATGCCCCTGGCCAGCTGGTGGGCGACTTCGTGGCCGGTCGCGCCTCGACGGAATTTGGCAGTGTGGTGCCCTCGTACAAGCCGGCCGTGCACCTGACGGACCTGGCGCCGTCGCTGCCCGAATACGCCATCACGGCCCTGCGTGAAGCGTTTCCTGCATTCAACAAGCAGATCAAGGGCTATTACAAGGCCGACGCCGTGCTGACGGGCGTGGAAACGCGCACCTCTTCACCGATCCGCATCAAGCGCCGCGACGACAACCTGCAAAGCCTGAACACACGGGGCCTGTTCCCCGCCGGCGAAGGCGCCGGCTATGCGGGCGGCATCCTGTCGGCGGCCGTTGACGGCATCAAGGTGGCCGAAGCGGTGGCGCTGTCGATGGCAGCGCGCGACTAGACAGGCGCGTACTCGCCGCCCACGTGGCGGCCAGCCATAAAAAAAGCCGGGCCCCGTGACGGGCCCGGCCGGTTATCCAGCGTAGTCGATGGCGCCCCAAGGGGCGCCATCATGCGCTTAGAAGGTGTACTTCAAGCCTCCCGAGAAGTAGCGGCCTACGGCGCCAGCAAAATCCAGCGGATTGTAGGAAACCGCACCATAGGTCAGCGGATCGAGCGGAGCACGTTTGTCGAACAAGTTCTGCACCGTACCGAACAACTCCATCTTCTCGTTGATCTTGTAGCGGGCATTCAGGTCAATGCTGGTGAACGAAGCGAGCTCGCAACCTGCCGGCGCATCGTCGCCGTTGGCGTAGTGGAAGGCGCAACCATCCGGATCGTTCTTGAAGTTGGTGTTTTTCAAAGCACCGCGGTAGTTGGCCGCAGCCGAGACACGCAACTTGTTGAGCTCCCAGGTCAGACCCAGGTTGACACGGTTATCCGGCGTTCCCATGCAGTTACTCACGTCGCAATTGCCGTGTGTACCAGCAAAGTCACGCGAGGAGCCGTCCTTTTCCGTGCGGGTGAACGTGAAGAGGTGCGTCCACTTCGCATCGAAAGTCAGCTTGCCATAACCTGCACCCAGGTCGAAGCCTTGACGGAAGTCCAGGTCGACGCCGCGTACCTTGGTCTGGGCCGAGTTCACATAGTTCGCCAGCACTGCCGTGATGGCACCCGGGTCGCCAGCAATACCGGCCTGCGCGGTCGAAGGATCGCGCGCCACATGGCCGGCGGCAATCGCCGCGTCCGTCTGCTCCTGGTTGATCTCGTTGGTACGCTTGATCTGCCAGAAGTCCACCGTCAGATTTGTCTTAGGCAATGGATCCCACACGAAACCGATATTCGAGCTCTTCGATTTTTCCGGCGACAAAGCAGGGTTCGGCGAGGTAATGATGGCAATAGAAGCGGCCGAGCAGGCGCTGGTCACACCCAAGGCGCAGCGCAGCGGATCGCTGGCCGACGAGAAGGCAGCCAGGCCACCCTTGCCGTTTTCCGCCGCGCTAGGTGCACGGAAGCCCTTGGCGAACGAACCGCGTACGGCAAATTCCTTGACCGGATTCCATTTCAAGCCGACCTTCGGCGTGTAAGCATTGCCGACATCGGAAAAATGGTCGGCGCGGATGGCGCCCGACAGCTCGACGCCTTTCCATACCGGCGCCACCAGCTCCGTATAAGCGGCCGTAACACTGCGGCTGCCTTCGTATGCCGAATACCCCAGGCCGACAATATTGCCCTTGTCCGTGCCCGCCGTTGGCGCCAGTTCGGTCGATTCGTGACGATATTCCGCACCGACGGCGATACCGAGAGCGCCGCCTGGCAAGGCCATCAGCTCGCGCGACGCCTTGAAGTCGATCTGCGCCATTTTGGTCGTCGCATCGTTGGAGATCTTCGGTGCCAGCGCAGCGTACAAGGCAGCCGAATTCAAGCCTGCATTTTCGCCGATGCGCCAGTAGCTGCCTGCTGGCAATGCTGCATATGCCGGATTGCTCCTCGCGGCGGCCACATTCGCCGCTGTCGGGTTAAGCAGTGCAAACATCACGTCGCGCTGCAGATAGCCGGAGCGGTCGTTGGACACCTTGTTCTGCGAATACAGCAAGGCCGTATCGAAATCCCATCCTGCGGCGCTGCCTTTCAGGCCAGTGACGAAGCGGGTGAACGTCGAATCGATATTGCTGACGCGAGGACCGAGATCGGCCGCCAGGTAGCGGAAGCGCGCGGCTGTCCCAAAATACGGATTGTCAGGATGATTGGCGCCCAAGGCCACGGCCGCATTGCTGACCGGACCGCCCGGGTAGCCAACGCTGCCGCTGATACCGGTCGGCGTCGTTGACGAAGAGGATTGACTGGTGAAATAGTTCGCTTCGGCATAAGCCTGGACGTCCTGACTGAGCTGGAAAGTGCCGCGCAGGAAGACATTGCCCGTTTCCTGGCTAGGCTGCATCTGGCTGTACAGTTGCGGAGCGTCAATCAGGCAACCACCGCCTGGGTCGCCTTGCGGATGGTTGGTGAAGTTGGAGCAGGCCGCGCCTGGAAAGGTCCGCGTGAAACCGACGCCGTTCGGGTTGCCGCGGTTGTAGTAATCAAGCGTCGTCGGATTACGCACGTTGCCGTTGATCGCACTGCCTGCAGCGTTGTTGCCCGTAATGGCACCCGTACCGCCGAGCGCCTGTTGTGCATCAAAACCGTAATTGCGTAAGTCCGAAGCGCCAATATAGCCACGGTCGGAGCGGTCACGGTTCCAGACGGCATTTTTCTTGCCATATTCGGCACTCATGACCACGTTGTATTTGTCAGCGACGATATCGCCAAAGCCATGCGTCACGGCGAGGCGCACATCGCCGCCATCGCTGTAACCCGTCTGTCCATAGCTGACCTTCAGGGTGGTTCCCTGAAAATCACTGCGCAGAATGATATTCACCACGCCAGCGATGGCGTCGGAACCGTAAATTGCCGAAGCCCCATCCTTCAGAATCTCGACGCGCTCTACCGCATCGGCGGGAATGATATTCAGGTCAGAAAAAACCTTTTGGCCGTCGTCCGCCAGGCCGTAAGGCGCGATGCGGCGGCCATTGAGCAGAACCAGCGTGGAAGCGGTGCCCAGGCCGCGCAGGGAAATACCCGATGCGCCGGCGGCAAAGCCATTGCCGAAGCTGGTAGGAACCGACCCTTGGTTGTCGACCGCCAGCGTCTGAAGCAATTCCGCCACCGTCGATTTACCCGATTTTTCGATATCTGCCCGGCTCAGGGTTTGAACTGGAGAAACACCTTCAGCTTGCGCGCGACGAATATTCGAACCGGTGATCTCCACCCGTTGTACAGTAGGAGAGGCAGGTGCGGTCTCTTGTGCGAGTACTGGCTGAGCCAGCACGCCAATGGCAATCCCTGAAAACATCAGGCGCACAGAGCGAGATAATACGGTTTCTTTAAGCATTGTTATATCCTTGAATAAGGCAAATTTTAGAAAACCGTCATCGTGTAGATGAGGGTTAATACATTGCGAATCCAACTATCAGTCTTCGTGTAGCTCAGCCTTCAAAACCACACCCCCACCGAGATGCGCCGAACCAGCTGGGGAGTGTCTTGCGGCACCTTGCCAACTCTGCTACAAATCTACTAATACTTTGTTACAGGCTGATACATTTCATCAAAACATGACGTAAATTCAGTGTCAATAATTGAATTCCCAGTTCATGCATAGAAACAACACTCGCGCCCGTTTTCACAAATATGCCTGCGCATATTTGACGAACAATGCAATTTTGATAAATAGTTTAAGAGGGAAACAATTGTGGCCTGACGAAGCACGCCTGGGTCAGCTGGCCAGCGGTAGCCTGATCTGTATGTGGCAGCCGGGCGTGCGATCGACGGCGCTGACCTGGCCGCCCAGTTGCTGTACGATGGTGTAGACGATGTGCATGCCCAGGCCGGAGCCGCCCTGGCCCCGCTTGGTGGTGAAAAACGGTTCAAACATATGTTCGCGCACGGCGGGCGCCAGGCCCACGCCATCGTCGGAAAACTCCAGCAGCAGCCATCGCGCGGCCGCGTCATCCGCGTCCGCCTCGATGCGCGCGCGTATCGTGATGCGTCCTGGCCCGCCCTGCGGATAGCCGTGACGGGCGCTGTTCATCAGCAGGTTAGAGAGGATTTGCGACAGTTTTCCAGCCGCCAGGCGCACCTGGCAATCGGGCGCGATATCGAGTTCCACGCCCAGCGCCGCCTTGCGCAGTTCCGGGCTGTGCGCCGACACCAGGCCATGCACATAGTCGTGCAGCGCCAGGTCGGCCACGTACTCACTGACCTGGTCCACGGCCAGCTGCTTGAAATTGCCGATCAGGTCGGCGGCGCGCGCCAGGTTGCGCTCGATCAAGGCGGCTGCGCCTTTCAAGGCTTCGGCAATGTCGATCAATTCGGCCCGGCTGACCTTGGCACCGCCCAGCAGCTGCACCAGCTGGTCGGCATAACTGCCCATGCTCGACGCCGCCGTCAGCGCCACGCCGATGGGCGTGTTGACTTCATGCGACACGCCGGCCACCAGCGAGCCGAGGGCCGCCATCTGTTCTTGCTCGATCAGGTTGGCCTGCGCCGCCAGCAACGATTCGGTGCGCACGCGCACGATTTCTTCCAGCTGCTGGGTGCGCTCCTGGTGCTGCAGCTCGGCCGCGCTGCGGGCCGAGAAGATCGACAGCAGCAGCAAGGCCAGCAAGCGCTTGTTTTCATCGATGGGACGCGTGTCGATGGCCGACAGGATGCCCAGGGTCTTGCCTTCGGTATCGATCAGCGGCATGCCGACATAGCTTTCCGCATGCATGTCGACCAGGAGACTATCGTATGGAAAGCGACGCTGGATATCGCTGCCATGAAAACACATGCTCTGACAAGTCACGTCCTGGCAAGGCGTGTGCTGCAGGCTGTATTCGATGTTCGGCTGGTAGCCGTCGCCGCCCCACAGGGCCAGGGTGCGGATGCCTTCGCTGCCATCGTCCATGCGCACCAGACGCCCGGCGACCACATAGTGCACGTCGAGCGCTTCGGCCAGGTCCTTGACGAGGATGCGCAGGAAGTCGTCGCCACGGGCGTGCGCCGTCGATGCTGTGATCGAGCGCAGGGCCGCTTCCGCCAAGGTGCGCCGCTGCTCGGGATCGAACAGGGGTTCTTGCGAATTCACATCAAACAAGGGAATACTCATGTATGCTCCTGCGCAACACTGGAAGCACCAGCAAACCTGCCGGCGTGGCAACCCTCAGCCATGGCCCGCCCGAGCGGACCTGCCGCGATTGTACCCCTGACTATTGTTTAATAATACAGATACACAGGAATTTTTTATAGCCAGCCGGAACGCTTGAACAAGTAATACATATAACCGCAGACACAGCTCATCAGGCCCACGGCCACGGGATAGCCGTATTGCCAATCCAGCTCGGGCATGAACTTGAAGTTCATGCCCCACACGCCGGCGAACGCCGTGAACACGGCGAAGATAGCCGCCCAGGCCGCCAACTGTTTGTTCACTTCGCTTTCATCGATGGCCACCATCGACAAATTCACCTGGATCGCCGTGCTGATGGTGTCGCGGATGGTATCGAGCGTGCCATTGATGCGCGCCAGGTGGTCGTGCACGTCGCGGAAATACTCCTGGGTATCGTGGCACAGCGGCGGCACGCGCCCGCCGTGCAGCTTGCCCACCGCCTCCATCAGGGGCGCCACCACGTGGCGCAAAACCATGACCTTGCGTTTCAACTGGTACAGCCGTTCGATATTGTCGCGCTCGGTGCCGCGGTCGAAGATGCGGTCCTCGATCAGCTCCAGCTCCGATTCGAGCGCATCGAGCACGGGAAAGTAGCGGTCGACGACGGCGTCCATCAGCGCGTACAGCACGAAGGCCGAGCCCTGGCGCAACAGGTGCGGTTCGCGCTCGGCACGCGCACGCACGCCGAGGAAACCTTGCGAGCTGTTGCTGCGCGACGAGAGCACATAATTGGCGCCAACGAAAATGTCGACTTCGCCCATGACCAGTTCGTTCTCGACCATTTCCACGGTTTTCACCACGGCAAACAGGGAATCGCCATATTCCTCGATCTTCGGACGCTGATGGCCCCGCTGCGCATCCTCGACGGCCAGTTCATGCAGGCAAAACTCGTGCTGCATCTGTTTCAGCTCGGCCGGCGTGGCATCGAGCAAGGCCACCCAGACGAAACAGTCGGGGCGCTCGACGTAATCGCTGATATCGTCAATCGGCAAGTCGGCCAGTTTTTTGCCATCCTGGTAGGCCACGCAGTTAATCAGCATACAGTTCCACAATGAAAGTTAAGACCAGACGAAACAGTCCGGCAGGCGCCAGCTTACCTTATCGCCCGCCTTTGTTGTGGGTGTTGTGGCGTGCAAGGGACGCCGAGGGGAAAAGCGGACGGGGGAGTCCCCGTCCGGCCATGCATCAATCGTCCTTGGCGCCGTCTATGCCCAGTTCCGAGATCTTGCGGGTGATGGTGTTGCGGCCTATGCCCAGGCGTACGGCGGCGTCGTTCTTGCGCCCGTGGGTATGCTTGAGCGCCGTCTTGATCAGGGCCGACTCGAATTGCCGCCCCAGCACAGCCATGACTTCCTGCTGCCCCGCGCCCAGCATGCCGGCCGCCTGCAGTTCCAGCAAGCCGATCCAGCCCGGCGGCGCGCCGTTGGCGGGCGCGGGCGCTTCGAAGACTTGGCCGCCATGCGCATGAGCAGCATTCGCTGGCGCCACGTCAGCGGACGCCAGCGGCGCGGCGCCATCGCCCTGCCCTTGCGTCAGTTCCAACGGCAAGTCCTTGATTTCCACCGTCTGCCCCGGTGCCATCACTGTGATCCAGTTGCACAGGTTTTCCAGCTGGCGCACATTGCCGGGCAAATCGAGGCTGCTGAGAAACTGCATCGTCGGTTCGCTCATGCGCTTGGCTTCCACGCCCAGCTGGCGCGCGCTTTGCACCAGGAAGTGGCGCACCAGGATGGGGATATCCTCGCGCCGCTCCCTCAAACTGGGCAAGCGCAGCCGGATCACATTCAGGCGGTGATACAGGTCTTCACGGAACAGGCCGTCGCGCACGCGCTGCTCAAGGTTCTGGTGCGTGGCTGTAATGACGCGCACGTTCGCCTTCATGGGCTGGTGGCCGCCTACGCGATAGAAATGCCCGTCGGACAGCACGCGCAGCAAGCGCGTCTGCAGGTCGAACGGCATGTCGCCGATTTCATCGAGGAACAGGGTGCCGTTCTCGGCCTGCTCGAAGCGGCCCCGGCGCGTCGTCTGGGCGCCCGTAAACGCCCCGCGCTCATGACCGAACAATTCGGATTCCAGCAAATCCTTGGGGATCGCCGCCGTGTTCAGGGCGATGAAGGGCTGCGCCGCACGCGGACTGTGCTTGTGCAGCGCGCGCGCCACGAGTTCCTTGCCGGAACCGGATTCACCCGTGATGAGCACCGTCACATTCGATTGCGACAGGCGGCCGATGGCGCGGAAGACTTCCTGCATGGCTGGTGCCTGGCCGAGGATTTCCGGCGTTTCCGAGGGGCCCGATTCGACGCTGGTCTCGCGCAGGCTTTCTTCCAGCGCGCGGCGAATCAGCTCGACAGCCTTGTCGATGTCAAACGGCTTGGCCAGATATTCGAAGGCGCCGCCCTGGAAGGACGCGACGGCCGAATCAAGGTCGGAAAAGGCGGTAATAATGATCACCGGCAAGCCAGGAAAGCGCGACTTGACCGTCTGCAACAATTCCAGGCCGGACGCGCCCGGCATGCGAATATCGGACACGAGCACTTGCGGCGTGTCAAATTCCAGTGCCGCGATGGCGTCGCGCGCATTGGCAAAACTCTTGGTGGCGAGATTTTCCCGCGCCAGGGCTTTTTCCAGCACCCAGCGGATTGATTCGTCGTCGTCAACTATCCAGATTGGCTTCATTAGTGTGTGCGTCCCGCAATGGATTTCATGGGTGGGATACCCCCTCGCTTATGGCAAGGGTAGAACGATCCTGAAATCGGTGTATCCAGGCCGGCTTTCGCACTCGATCACGCCCAGGTGCTGTTGCACGAAGGTTTGCGCCAAGGTCAGTCCCAGCCCACTGCCGCCTTCCCTGCCCGACACCAGCGGGTAGAAAATCCGGTCGCGGATCTGGGGTGCGATGCCCGGTCCATTGTCAATGATATGCAAGTCTAATGCCAGGTTGTAGCGGACCTTGGCCAGGGTCACCTGGCGCGCCACGCGCGTCTTGAAAATCAGCTCCGCATCACCCGCCTCGATGCGCTCGGCCAGGGCTTGCGCCGCGTTGTGCGCGATGTTGAGCACGGTTTGTATCAATTGCTCCTTGTCGCCGCGAAACTCGGGGATCGAGGCGTCGTAATCGCGCGAAATGGTGAGACCACTGGGAAATTCGGCCAGGATCAGGCTACGCACGCGCTCGCACACTTCGTGGATATTCACGTCGCCCACAATGTGCGGGCGGCGGTGCGGCGCCAGCAAGCGGTCGACCAGGGTTTGCAGGCGGTCCGCTTCCTTGATGATGACTTGCGTGTATTCGCGCAACTCGCTCAGGTGCAGGGCCGGCAATTCCAGCTCCAGCAGCTGGGCCGCGCCGCGGATGCCGCCCAGCGGGTTCTTGATTTCATGCGCCAGGTTGCGGATCAGCTCCTTGTTGACCTGGCTCTGGTCGAGGATGCGCTCTTCGCGGTCGAGTTTTAACTGCTGCACGTTTTCGCGCAGCTCGATCAGCACGCCGTCGCGCGACGCGTCGAGGGCGCTGACGATGCTGTGCACGCGCAGCGGCTCGCGCCCCAGGCGCTCCAGGCTCAGGTCCTGGCGCAAGTCGGAAAACTGATGTTCGAGCGCCTGCGCACAGATGCCGGCCAGTTCGTCGGGATTCAAGAACAGCGCCGTGAGCTTTTGCCGCGACAGGGCTTTCAACGAGCTTTCCAGCAGGTTTTCCGCCGCCGCGTTGGCATAGCTGATGCGCCCGTCGCCATCGAGCAGGATCACTGCCGAGGCCAGCAAATCAAGGCCGGCCAGGTGGGCGGGACGACTGGAATGGTTGTCTATTGTCATGGTCTCATCATCGGATATTGGCGATCTCGCGTTTCAGGGCCTCGACGTTTTGCTGTGTCCGGCTAATGTTGTCCTTCAACTGCGCCACCCGTTCCTGGTATTTTGCATAGTTACGCTCATTGCCCTGGCGCTCAGCTTGTCCTGCGTTCAATTCCAGGCGCTGGGCCACCAGTTTCTGCTCTTCGCTGCGTAATTCGTCCTGCAGGATCTGGCGCCGGTCCAGGTCGCGCGCGCGCTGCTCGGCGCCATCGACCTTGGGAAACGCGCCGGCGGCAGGCGCCGCCGTGGCCAGCGCCTGCGTGGCGGGCCGGGCAGGCGCACCGGCCAGCGGCGCCGTCTTGCGTGGCGGCTCCGTCATGGCGCCGGGCAAATCGAGCAACTGGCAATGCGCGCCGGCACGCTTGTCCGTGTACGTCTTGTGTCCTTGTGCATCGGCGCACACATACAACTGCCCGTGCGCCTGTGCCGCCGCGCCCAGCAATCCTGCCATCAGCGCCATTCTGTAATGCTTGGTCAATCTTCACTCCTGTCGGCACATGCCGCATCGTTCCTGGGCCGACTATACAACACTGCACTGGCGCCGCCTTGGCGCGCCGCATAAAAAAACGCGGGCAAGACCGATCGCCTCACCCGCGTTTCTTATTCACTACCGGCAAGTTGCCGGCATGGCGCCATTACAGCGAGTAGTACATGTCGAACTCGGCAGGATGCGTGGTCATGCGCATGCGCTGTACGTCCTGCATTTTCAGTTCCAGGTAGGCATCGATCATGGAATCGCTGAACACGCCGCCACGGGTCAGGAACTCGCGGTCCTTGTCCAGGGCTTCCAGTGCTTCTTCCAGCGAAGCGCACACGGTAGGGATCAGTGCGTCTTCTTCTGGCGGCAGATGGTACAGATCTTTCGAGGCGGCTTCGCCCGGATGGATCTTGTTGGCAACGCCGTCCAGGCCAGCCATCAGCAGTGCGGCAAAGCACAGGTACGGGTTCGCCAGTGGATCCGGGAAACGCGCTTCGACGCGGCGGCCTTTTGGATTGGCTACGTGCGGGATACGGATCGAGGCGGAACGGTTTTTCGCCGAGTACGCCAGTTTCACCGGAGCTTCGTAGCCAGGTACCAGACGCTTGTACGAGTTGGTGCCCGGGTTGGTGATTGCGTTCAATGCCTTGGCGTGCTTGATGATGCCGCCGATGTAGTACAGGGCGAAATCGGACAGGCCGGCATAGCCGTCGCCAGCGAACAGGTTTTTACCATCTTTCCATACGGATTGATGCACGTGCATGCCCGAACCGTTGTCGCCAACGATAGGTTTCGGCATGAAGGTGGCGGTCTTGCCATAGCTGTGCGCCACGTTCCACACCACGTATTTCAGGTTTTGCGTCCAGTCGGCGCGCTCGACCAGGGTCGAGAACTTGGTGCCGATTTCATTCTGACCGGCGCCGGCGACTTCGTGATGATGTACCTCGACCGGGATGCCCAGCGATTCCAGAATCAGGCACATTTCCGAACGCATGTCCTGGAAGCTGTCCACTGGTGGCACCGGGAAGTAGCCGCCCTTGACGGTAGGACGGTGGCCGCTGTTGCCGCCTTCGATGTCCTTGCCAGTCGACCACGAACCTTCGTCCGAACCGATCTTGACGAAGCAGCCCGACATATCGATCTTCCAGCGCACGCTGTCGAAGATGAAGAATTCTGGCTCAGGGCCGAAGTAGGCGGTGTCGCCCATGCCCGACGATTTCAGGTAGGCTTCGGCGCGTTTCGCGATCGAGCGCGGGTCGCGGTCATAGCCCTTGCCGTCCGACGGTTCGATCACGTCGCACTGCATGAACAGCGTGGTTTCTTCCATGAACGGGTCGATATTGGCCGTGTTTGGATCCGGCAGCAGGATCATGTCGGACGCTTCAATGCCTTTCCAGCCAGCGATCGAAGAACCGTCAAAGGCGTGGCCCGACTCGAATTTGTCCATGTCGAAGTGCGACACGGGAACCGTCACGTGCTGCTCTTTACCACGGGTATCAGCAAAGCGGAAATCAACGAATTTGACTTCGTTTTCTTCTACCATCTTCAAGACTTCTGCGGCTGTCATTGCCATGCGTATCTCCTAAATGAATGTGGGGTGAGCCGACCTTAATGCGTCTGGGCTGATGAAGCGAAGCAAACATTGCGTGCCACCAAAACTCATAAGGATCATAGCAGATTCCATGCCAGCTTCTGGACGGATGTGGCCACGTGGGTCAAAACCCGGTCATCCCAGTGTAAGTTTTCATGCCTGCGATTTTCACGCGCGTTTGCGTCAAATCAAGAATGCACTATGCAAGTGCAAAAAACGAATAACGCACCATTATCGTGCATTTTTTGGCGATTCCTGAAAAATGCCTTCTTGTGGTGCATGCGCCGTATACCGTGACTTCCCGTTTGCGGGGCGCGGACGGCGCACTATAATCGTTCACACCTTTCCACTTTCATCGAGGACGCCATGACTACCGCCGCCGACATCCTGACCACCGCCCGCAGCCGGGCCAATGAAGGTACGCCATATGCCGGCGCCGTCACGCCGCAGGAAGCGTACGACTTGCTGCAACTCGATGCAGCCGCCAAGCTCATCGATGTGCGCACGAATGCCGAGCGCGACTGGGTCGGCCGGATCGACCTCGCCGATACCCAGCATGGTGCGGTGCAGTGGGCCACCTACCCGGGCGGCGTGCCGAATCCCGACTTCCTCGCGCAACTGGCAGCCCAGGCTGGCAAGGACGAGGTGCTGCTGTTCCTGTGCCGCTCCGGCGTGCGTTCGCGCCATGCGGCCAAGCTGGCCACCGAACACGGCTATATGAATTGCTTCGACATCCTCGAAGGCTTCGAGGGCGACAAGGATGCGGACGGCCACCGCAAGCAGATCGGTGGCTGGTGCAAGGCGGGACTGCCGTGGCTGGGCGCCTGACACCAGGAACAACTGAACAGCTGTCAATGACGACTACGCGGCGGCCGGATGCAGAGCCAACCGTGGCTCGACGCTTCAGGCCGGCTCGCCCACCTCGGGCGCCGGATGCTCACCCATCAGGGTCAGGATGCGCTTGCGCACGAAGTTGATGTGGCTGCGCAAGCCATACAGGCCGTCGGCAAACGACAGGGGAATCGAGATCTGATTGACCATTTCCTCGATCTGGTCCAGCCGCTTCAATTGCGCCGCATACACTTGCGCGCGCTGCTCTTGCGGCACATCTTCCAGCGCCTGCTCCACCGTGCGCAGCTGGCCGTACCAGCGGTACACGCGCGAGCGAATGCGCCACACGTACAGCGGCGGCACCACGCGCGACAGGGGCAGGATCAAGGCACCGAACGCCACCACCAGCACCCACATGCGGTCAAAGAAATTGGCCAGCCAGAAACTCATGTAGCGCTGCAACACAGGCGCGCCATCCTTGTAGAATTTCAGCGCCTCGGGCGCCACGGGAATTTCCGTATAGCGCGCGGACGGGAACTGCCCCTGCTGCTGGAACCAGCCCGTGCCCCCATGAATGCGGGCCGCCGCCTGTACGAACAGGTCGACCAGGGCAGGATGCAAGTCTTCGCGTGCGACTAAAGTGGCGGTCGGCGCGATCAGGTGGTAATCCTGTGCGGGGATGTTTTTACCCAGGTCGACGATACCGCGCGGCAAGACGACATGCGTGAGGAAAGGCAGGCGCCGCGTGTACGCTTCCGCTTGCGAAAAATCAAACAGCTTGATACCCGGCGTTTGCAGCAGCATCTGGATCAGCGGCGCTTCCGGCGCCGAGCTGAACACGAGACCATCGACGCGCCCTTCCAGCAGCTCCACCGTGGCGGGCGTGTTCTGCAAGTCGCTCACCGTCAACTCGCTGGCTTCCACACCATTGACGGACAGCAACTGCCGGAACAGACTGGGCACGCCCGTGCCTTCCGGCCCCAGGTTGATCTTCATGCCCTTCAATTGCGTCAGTTCCGTCACCGCCTTGTCTTCGCGCAGGAACAGCCAGACGGGCTCCGTAAACAAGCTGCCCAAGGATATGAGGCCATGGCGCTCGGCATCGGCGTGTTCCGTCGAGCCGCTTTGCACGAAGGCAATATCGGTCTTGCCGCTATTGAGGCGCTGCAGGTTATCCTGCGAGCCCAGCGATGGCTGCAAGGTCACCTTGATGCCGTGCTTGGCCAGGGTGGCCGTATATTTCTTGCCGAATTCTTCATACGCGCTATTGTCTTGCCCCGTCGACAAGCTCACCTGGCGCGGCGGCGCCGGGTCGACCAGCCAGTAAGCGAGCGCGCAAAACGCGCCCACCAGCAGCAGGGTGGGACCGGCGGTGGCGAGGAAATCGCGCACGGAGAAGCGGCTGAACGCGAGGATTTTGGACATGTGGTGGCGCATAGGTTTCATGGGTGGCTACGATGCCAAGAAAATCTCAACTATGCAAGGCATCTTACATGCGCGGCATAGTCATTTCGGCTACAGTGGCAGATCGATCACCTGCCCCCGGAGCCCCGCATGCTGAAAATTCTTGGAAAAGCCGCCTCGATCAACGTCCGCAAAGTCCTGTGGACCTGCGAGGAACTCGACCTGCCGTACGAACGCGAAGACTGGGGCAGCGGCTTTCGCGCGACGGACGAGCCGGCCTTCCTGGCCTTGAATCCGAACGCCATGGTGCCCGTGCTGCTCGACGGCGACCTGGTGCTGTGGGAATCGAACACCATATGCCGCTACCTGTGTGCGCAAGCGGGCCGCGAGGACTTGTTGCCCAGTAATCCCCGCGCCCGCGCGGAAGTGGAAAAATGGATGGATTGGCAAATGGGTGACCTCAACAACAGCTGGCGCTACGCCTTCATGTCGCTGGTGCGCCACAGCCCCGCGCACCAGGATGCGGCGCAGCTGGCGGTGGGTATTGCCGGATGGAACAAGATGATGGCCATCCTTGAGCAGCAGCTGCAGCGCACGGGCGCCTTCGTCTGCGGCGAACAATTCACGCTGGCCGATATCGTGCTGGGCCTGTCCGTCAAGCGCTGGCTGATGGCGCCGATGCAGCGCCCCGACACCCCCGCCATCGCCGCGTATCACGCACGCCTGGCAGATAAAACCGCCGTATTTGCCGGCTAATCGAGTTCCATAGCTTCGACCGTGCCGCCGATGACATAGCAATCGCCATCGCGGCGCACTTCGTCCAGTGTAGCGGGATCATCGTGCGTGTAGGTGCCGTCGACATCGACGCACCAGACATCGCCGAAACGCAGCAACTTCACGCCGCAGCAGATGCGGTTGATGAAGTTGCCTGGCGTCCTGAGCAGCACTTCCCGCACCTCGCCCACCGTGATGGCGACCTGGCGCCAGACATTGCCTTCCAATCCATGATTTCGTGCGTACAACACGATGCGCACGGCTTGCACGCCTTGCGGTCCGTACATTGGCTCGAATGATACGAGTGCGCCATCGTCAAAGCGGTGATATTGCGCAAAGATTTGCTGCGTTCTTTCCATAGCTACTTTCTTCTCAGCAAAAAAAACCGGCCCGCGAGGGCCGGCTCTCAGCTGCAAGCACGCCTTAATTCGTACATTGCTTGGCCACGCCTTCCGCAGGCGCGGGCGGCTCGATCAGCGGCATCAGGCTCGGTGCCAGGGACACCAGCAATTGCACCGGCAAGGCGCTGGTGAAATCGTAGTTCTTCGATTCTGGCCCCCGCACATACGCCGTCATGCTGCCATAGAAGCGCTCGCCGATATTGAAGACGAACGTGGCCGAACGGTTCACATAGCGCGACTCAATCAGGCGGCCACCGGCGCCATACACGTCGAAGCGCTGGTCGCCCGTACCCGTCTTGCCGCCCATCGGGATGGGCACGCCGTCGGCGCCGACAAACGCCGTCTTCGCCCGCTTCGCAGTACCGTCCGACACCACTTCGCGGATGGCCTTGGCGACGGCCTTGGCCACGTCCGGCGACAGCACTTGTTCCGCCTCTACCTTGGTGCCCCGCTTGACCATGGTGTCATACGGCGTGTTGGCGGCGAAATGCATGGAATCGATGCGCACGCTCGGTTTGCGCACGCCATCGTTGATGATGATGCCCATCAACTCGGCCAGCGCGGCGGGACGGTCGGCGGACGCGCCCAGGGTGGTCGCGTAGGACGGCACCAGCGAATCAAACGGATAGCCCATCTTCTTCCACTGGCGGTGGATTTCCAGGAAACCTTCCACTTCCAGCAAGTTGGCGATGCGGCGGTCCTGCGCATGCTTGCGGTGCGTATTGAACAGCCATTTATAGACTTCCTGGCGTTCCTTTTCGCTGGCCGCCACCATCTGCGACAGGGTGGAACCTTCGTGCTGGCGCAGATACGCCACCATCCACAATTCCAGCGGATGCACATTGGCCAGATAACCGCGGTCAGCCAGCGACCAGTTTTCCATCGCGTACTGCTGGTACATCTTGGCCACGCGCTCGGGCGGCACTTCGTTTTGCGACGGCAAGTTGGCGTTGAGGAAATCGCCAAATTCCGCCACCGTGCCCTTCGGATTGACGGTGCGGAAGATATTCGCCAGGCGCACGGGGGTCGGGCGTATGCTGGCCAGCAAAATCTTTTCCTGCTCGTCGACGCTCTTGCCGCGGTACTTCTGATAGAAGCGGTGCAGGAACTCGCGCCCTTCCTTGTCGGCAAAACGGCTCAGGTACTGTGCCCGGCGCGGATCGTCCGCGTCCGCCAGCAGCGAGGCCGAGGAATCGGGCCGCGAGAACATGTAGTAGCGGGCCACATCGCGCATCAGGCGCACGAACACCAGGTTGGTCGACTGGCGCAGCGCCTGCTGCACCGTCATGATGCGGCTGTCGTCGAGCTTGGAGAAGTTGCCGAAATGATGCAAGCCACCGCCCGTGAAGAAACCTTCGCCAGGATTGCCCGAATATTTGCGTTCCATCGCGGCCGCCAGCATGGCGGGCAAGTTGCGCGCCTCGCCGAGCGGCAATGGTTTCAAGTAGACAATGCCCCACTGCGACAGCATGTCCTTCGGATCGACGGCGATCTTGCCCAGCTCGGCGGCGCCCATCCCGCTGTAGCGCTGGTGCAACTGATCGATGATGTCCAGATACGTGACCAGGGTGCGCAGCTTGGCCGTAGAGCCCAGGTCCAGCTTGGCGCCTTCGTTGATGTCGAGCGGCTGGTCAAAATTGTCAGTTTGCACGCGCAGCAAGTTCGCTTGCTCGCCTTTTTGCAGCAGGGTAAAACTGTAGACGACGTTGGCAGGGTCGCCATTGCCCAGCATGCCCTTGCCCGTCAGGCCGGCCGCTTTCGCCACTTCCGGGTCGCGCAGCTCGCGCAAGACCTTGGTCACGGCGTTTTGCGCCTGCGCATCGAGCGTGCTGACCACTTTCAGGTCGAGGCGGTCGAGGTTGTACAAGCGCGGATCACCGAGCATGCTGGCCAGGTGGTTGCGCACGGCATTCGAGGCCTTGCGCGTAACGAACGAGGTCGATGCTTCCGATTGCACGCCCGATGCCGTCGACGGGCGCAGCTTTTCGGCGATGGCCGCATTGCGCAGCTGCGGCGAAATCACGCCCGCTTGCGCCAGCAGGCGCAGATGGCTGTTGGTCAACTCTTCCAGGTCGGCACCACCGGCCACCAGATAATGCGATGGACGGCGCTGCGCGATCAGCAGGCTCAGCGCCTGCTTGTAGGCCAGCGCACTATCTGGCTGCTCCATATTACCCTTGAGCAAGGCTTTCACTTCGGCAAACGGGCGGCCATACCAGACCCACATGCCATCGCCGATGCCGTTGACCTCGCCAAAACCGCTTTTTGCCGACAGCGGCACGGTATTCAGGTAATTGAGGACGATCTTGCGCCGCGCTTCCATGGTGTTTTCACCATTCTGGTAGGAGCGCAAGCTGGCCGACAGCATCTGCAGCAGCTTGTCCTGCATGGAACTGGTGCGCCCATCTTCCGAATGCCGGTATTTTTCGATCTGCGTGGCCAGGGTGCTGCCGCCACCGCCGCGATGGCCGCCGAACAGGTTCAGCGCCTTGTCCAGAATCGCCTTGCTCAGGCGATCCCATTCCACGGCGGGATTGCGCATGGGCGTGCCCGGGTCGAGCAATTCGCGATTTTCAATGAACAGCAGGCTTTGCACCAGCGCGGGTGGCGCTTCGGCAAAGCTGTCGAACATGCGCTCGGGATAGCTGGCCGCGAACAATGGCGCGGCGCGGCAATCGAGGATGCTCAGTCCGGCGCGGTTTTTCTCGTGATAGGTAGCAAAGATGCCCCTGTCGACCAGCTGCACCATTTTCGGCGACATGCGCGCCTGCGCCGTGACGGCATAGTCGCGCGCATTGAGCTTGCTAATAAAATCCGGCAAGCTGGCATAGCCGAGCCGCTCGTCATACGGACCATGTTGCGGATAGCGGATGGCGCCCGCCGGTGCAGGGCCAGGCTCGACCTTGAACGTCAGCTGGCGATCCAGGCGCGTGAAAAACTCCGCCTGCAGGGCCGACGTACGCACTTCGCGCATGACGAACCACGCCACGCCGGCGATCAGCGCCAGCAAAATGATGGCAAAGATGGGCCAGATGCGCGTACGGCGCTTCTTCGGCGGGATCGCCGGCGGCGGCGTCTCGGCGGCTGGATCAGAGGGGGGCCGCTCTTGCGCGGCCAGGTTGACGCCTGTGTCTTTCATGGGATGCTGGGGTAAGGTTGGGTTTGGACGGCGTGGAAAATGCAGTAGCGATACCGCTCCGCGCAGGATAAGACGAGGGCCAGCCAGGGCCGGTCACAACAAAGCTTGCTTAACATGATGTCCATACCAGTGAATCAAAAAACATGTTGCTGCACAGGCAGGCAACCCCGCGTTTGACACGCAAGGTCCCTGTTCACCATTCCACCACATCGGCATGAAAACGACTGACGAGCGCACACAAAAATCTTGCTTCATTGAAGATTTTCGCAAAAAAACAACGTCTTGGAACGGTCGCCTGCGTACTAAGATGCAAGGCGGCCCGGACACAAGCGAAAAAGCCGCCGGCGCCGGGCGGGCAACATCTCAGATGGTGTGGTATTCCGCCTGCAAGGTATCGAGTGCGGCGCACATGTCCGCAAAGGCAGCCGCCGCCTGCGTGGGTTCGCCCTTGACGCCCAGTTCGATATGCCGGCGCGTCTGTGCATCGCCCACGCTGGGCAGGCTGAACACCTTGATTAGCGGAAACTCCGCTTCCAGGCGCACCATCAGCGGTGTCAGCAGGGATTCGGCCGTTTCATACACGAGCAAGGCATGTTCCGCATGCGGCACCTGATTGAACAGATGCGCATAATGCGTGTCGAGTACCCATTCGATCATGGGCCAGGACATGACGGGAAAGCCCGGCACGAAATAATGTTCGCGCACGGCAAAGCCGGCAATCTTGTTGTACGGATTCGGAATCAGCTCGGCGCCTTCGACAAATTCCGCCATTTTCAAGCGGTGCAGGTTTTCCGGCGAATTCAAATCGGCCGGCACACCCGCCTCTACGCCCATTTCCGTGATGCGCTGCTCGATATTGAGCTTGCCTTGCGGGTGCAGTACCAGCGGCAAGCCCAATGCATCGGCCGCCGCCTGGCGCGTATGGTCGTCCGGCGTGGCGCCGATGCCGCCAAAGCTGAAGACGATGTCGCCGCTGGCAAAACTGCGCTTGAGCAAGGCGACCAGGCGGGCCGGTTCATCGCCCACGTATTCCGCCCAGCTCAGCTGCAAGCCGCGCTGCTTGAGCATGCTCACTACTTTCGGGAAATGCTGGTCAGTACGCTTGCCCGACAGGATTTCGTCGCCGATGATGATCAATCCGATAGCCATGGAACTTCCTCGTTCGATTCGATTAAAGGTCAGGATTCACTCAGGTCAGGCGTCCGCTGGCGCCACGTCGGTCATGCCGCGTACGCCCCGCAAACGCGACAGTGCTTCCAGGCAGTAATACTGGAACCACAGACCCGTAAAGATAAAGATCAATACATACAGCCAGATGGCGAACGCCGCCAGGAAGGGGAAGAACACCACTGACATCACGCCGCCCATCCACAGCATGCCCGGCACGGCGCCGGCCGCGCCAGACACCATGCCGATGGCCAGCAGGGGCCAGCGCTGCGTGCGCATGATGGCGTGGCGCTCTTCCACGCTGGCGTAGTCGGCCATGGCGTCATACGCCATCACGCGGTAGGTCAGCCAACCCCACAGCACGGCCTGCCCCACCAGCGCGGCAGGCGGAAACGCATACAGGGGCAGCATGAGCAGCCAGACGACGATGAACAACAGAAAGGTGGCCAGCGAGGTGCCGACGCTGCCAAGCAGGCTGCCGCCATGTTTCTTTTCCAGCTGCGGAAAATGCCGCCCGCCAATATGGCGGCCGATGGCCGGCATGGCGAACAGTCCCATGAAAATAAGCGCCGTCAATATCATCAGCGGCAGCAACATGAACATGGCGATCAGGGGCACGATCACGGCTTTCAACATGCCCAGGCCGAAAGTGGACAGCACCTGGCCACTGGTGCGGAAGAAATCGTACTGCGTGAACAGCGCGTGCAGGCTGTCGATCAGCGGTTGCAGGCCCACATACAGCAGTGCACCCCACAGTATCAGCGACAGGATGAACGGCGCGACGCTCAGCAGCAGTATCTTGCCGTGCAATTGCGACAGCAAGGCGCGGCCATACGAATTCAACACATTACGCATCAACGGCGTCCTTTTCGTTTAATTCTTGCAAATTCCACCATACGGCGCAGGCCCAGCCATTGCTGCTGCCAGAAACCTCGGCCATAGTTGCGTCCAGGCCGGCCCACGCCATGGCTGTCGATGCGGGCCAGCTGGTCGCGCACGCCTGTGCGCGCGTAGCCCGCCGAGAAATTCGCGGTGCCCAGCAGCATATCCCAAATCGGCAAGACCACGCCGAAGTTGCAACCACCCATGCTGCCCTTGCCTTTCGACTCGTGCCCCACGCCGATCGCGTGATGCGTGCGGTGGAAACGGGGCGAGATCAGCAGCCGCTCGCCGATGCGGCCGAAGTGTATCCTCACATTCGCGTGCTGCAAGCTTTGCAGAATGCGCGAAATAGAGACCAGCAGCACGTACTGGCCCGGCGGCACGCCGATACCGAGCGCCACCAGGGCCATCACCACGTCGCGCAAGAAGTCATCGAGCAAGTGATTGCGGTCGTCGCTCCACAAGTTCATGTTTTGCTGGCTGTGATGCAAACTGTGCAAGCCCCACCACCAGCCGACATGGTGCGAGGCACGATGGTAGCAATAGTCGACGAAGTCCAGTATGACAAAATAAATGATAAAACTGAGGAAGGGACTGATGCCGGGCAACAGCGATTCCAGGTTCAGGGGATGGATATTATCGAAACGCAAAGCGCCCGCCAAGGCATCCATCAGCGGATCGAGCGTGAAGAAGACCAGCACGGAAAACAGGCCGATGCGGTGCAGCACGGTATAGATGAAATCGTTCCGGCGGGCGCGCGGGTCGGTGATCTTTTGCGCGGGAATCAGGGCTTCGAGCGGGCGCAGCACGAGAAACAGCAGCACCAGTTCGCACAGGCCGATCAGCAGCCACTCCGTGCCCTCGAAAGCCTCTTCCGTGAATTCGCCAAAGCCCAGGTGATACACGAGGGGATTCACCACAGTCTGGAACAGCCAGCCTTGCGCCATGCCAAAGGCATCGACCACGGCGTCGATAGCCGGTTGCACGATGGCGCTGATGTCGGCGGCAATCATGGCTGGCCCTTCTTTTGCGCGTAGGCAGGATGCTCGCGCAGCGTGGCAAAACAGAAACCCTTGTCTTGCAAGCCGGATATCAAAGCATCCAGGTTGGCGGGCGCCCAAGGGTCTTTGCGTGACCAGATGCCCATGTGCGAAATGAAAATGTCGCCGCTGCGCAAGTTTGCCAGCGCTTTTTTCAGCAGCATGGCATTCGGATACTTGTCGCTGGGCAGCTCGTCGCCCGAGTAGCCCGCCGGCGCCCAGCCTGCATGCTGGTAGCCGCAGGCGCTGCCGGCCGCCAGGGTGCGCGGCGAGGTGTAGCCGCCCGGCGCGCGCCAGAACGGATCAAGCTTGTGCCCGGTCAACTCCTGGAAGCGCGTATCGACCCGGCGTAATTCCTCGCAGAACTGCTTGTCGGTGAAGGACGCGAGCTTGCCGCCATCCTTGCCAAACTGGGGCTTGACCTGGATCAAGCCATGGTCCAGATCGTTCTTCCAGTACACGTGGTCAAACGTATGCGTGCCGAATGCATGGCCTTCGGCGACCCTGTCTTTCCAGTACGGCGCCCACGAGGCATCGAGCGAATAGTCGCCGCGGGTGGTCTTTTCATTGGCCAGGAAGAAGGTTGCCTTCACATGGCGTTTATTCAGCACGTCGGCGATCAGTTGCGCTTGCGACTGGCTGCCCGTGTCGAAGGTCATGTAGATGGTGCCCTTGCAGGCGGCCGGCGTGGCCGTAGGGGTAGCAAATGCGGCGGCGGCATGCGCGGTCGACAGCATGGCGCTGGCGCACAGCAGCACGGCGGGCAAGCCGCCAGTCAGAATAAGACGCTTCATCATCACATGCGCGGCGAATGGGTGGCGAAATACACGCCATGGGGCGAGCGGCCCACCGGTATCATCTTGATCACCTTGCGCGTGGTCAAATCGATCACGGCCACTTTCTTGATCCAGCGCAAGGTCACCCACATGGTCTTGCCATCAGGCGTGATTTCCATGCAGTCCGGGCCGCCTGGCACATTGATGGTGCCCACGTTTTCCAGGGTTTGCTGGTCGATGATGTTGATGGTGTTCGAGACGCGGTTCGAGACAAACGTCATGCGGTTGTCACCGAGCGCGCGGAAATTATGCGTACCGGCGCCCGCCTTGATGCGCTTGACGGTCTTTTGCGTGCGCCAGTCGATTACTTCCACGTAGTCGCTGCCCATGATGCCCACCAGCAAATGTTTGCCATCGGGCGTCATGGTGATGCCGGCCGGCGCGGGACCCACGGGCATGGTCCATTTGACGGTTTGCGTGGCCAGATCGATGGCGCTGACCTGGTTGCTGCCCTGCTGGGTAATAAAGGCCATGGTGCTGTCGGCCGTGAACGCCATATGACTGGGCAGCTTCGGCAGCGCGATGCGCTTGGCCAGGGTCAGGTTCTTGCCGTCGTAGCGGTACAGGTCGATGCGGTCCAGGCGCAGCGAGTTCGAGATGAACCATTTCTGGTCCGGCGAAAAGCCGATCTGGTAGGGGTCGAGGATATTGCTGATGCGGCGCTGGATCTGGCCCGAGACGGGGTCGAGGAAAATCAGCTCGTTGCCGACGGAACTGGCGACGATCAGCGACTTGCCGTCCGGCGTTTCCATCAGATGATGCGGTTCCTTGCCGACGGCAAAGGTGGACAGGGGAGCATAGGTTTTCTGGTCCAGCAGTTGCACCGTAGCATCACGGGAATTGAGCACCACCACCACTTCGGCTTGCGCCGTAGACATTGCGGAAACCAGGCACAGCGAGGAAAAAACAAGGCGGCGTAGACTGCGGAACATGGAAGAAATCACTGTTAAATACAAAACAGGCATTTTACGTGGAACACTGTATTTTTTGTATGAAATCCCCCCTTAAATGCGACCGGCAACCACACTTCGCCGTATTTCCCCCCATTTTCCCTGCGCCGCGCCTGGAATGGCGCTTTGCAACTCATTGCTCTACAATCTGAAGCTTTCATCGCCTACACAAGGATTATCATGACCACCATCACTACCGCTTCCGGCCTGCAATACATCGATACCGTCGTCGGCGAAGGCGCTGAAGCGCAAGCCGGCAACAATGTTGTCGTACATTACACGGGCTGGCTGCAAAACGACGACGGCAGCGCCGGTTCGAAATTTGACTCGAGCAAGGACCGCAACGACCCATTCGAATTCCCGCTGGGCGCAGGCCGCGTCATTCAAGGCTGGGACGAAGGCGTGCAAGGCATGAAAGTGGGCGGCAAGCGCCAACTGATCATCCCGGCAGCACTGGGCTACGGCGCACGCGGCGCCGGCGGCGCGATTCCACCGAACGCCACCCTGATTTTCGACGTTGAACTGCTGGGCGTATAAGCTGGCTCCATAAGAAGAAGCACCGCGCTCGCAAGACCGCGCCAGGCGCCGCCCCTCTACATCGAGCGGCGGCGCTTTTGTTTTGAGTATCCCCTCTAATGCACGGCGCCCTTTTTTCACTATGATGTCAGGCACTGCAGCACGCACGGTGGCCACTCCGCCGGGCCTGCCGCACTTTTCCAGCGATTCCATCAGCACACAGGAGCCATCATGAGTTTACAAGAGCAATTCGAACAAGCGCAGCTCGATTCCAAGACCCTGTCCGAGCGTCCGGACAATATGACCTTGTTGAAAATCTACGCCTTGTTCAAGCAAGCCTCAAGCGGCGACGCCACGGGCGAGCGTCCTGGCATGACCGACTTCGTCAACCGCGCCAAGTTCGACGCATGGGCGGCTCTGGCCGGCACCTCGAAAGAAGAGGCGCAACAGCAATACATCGACTTGATCGAAGACTTGAAGGACTGATCTTCCCTCCCCTGCCCCGGCACCTGCCGGGGCAGTATAATTTCTGCATGACACCATCACCAATTTCCAGGGTTTCCCTGGCACATGCCGCCGACCTGTCCCGATTGTTCGACGTCTGGCACCTGTCCGTACGCGCCACCCACGATTTCCTCGACGACAGCGATATCGCCTTCCTGATGCCCTTCGTGCGCGACGAGCTGGCCAGAGTGACAGCCGAACGCCTGCTGCACGTGCTGCGCGCCGATGACGGCGTCGCCTATGCCTTCCTGTGCGTCGAACACGCCAAGATCGAGATGCTGTTCGTGCATCCCGACCAGCGCGGCAGCGGCGCCGGCCGCGCACTGCTCCAGTACGCGATCGCCAGCCGGGGAGCCACGGCCGTCGATGTCAACGAGCACAACACGCAAGGCCATGGCTTTTATCGCCATCTGGGCTTTATCGAGGATAGCCGTTCCGAACTCGACCCGTTCGGCAAGCCTTTCCCCATTTTGCACCTGAAACTGGCCGAAAACGGCTGAAAACTCACCAAAAACCACAAAAACAGGCCGTTAACGTCAAAGTGGCTACCAAATCGGTAGCCACTTTTTTACGCCTGTCTCGGCTGCAAACTTACTTTTTTGCCGCCGCTAAGGCTTGCGCAATCCAGCCGTCAAACGTCTGCTGGTGGTACTTGATCCAGCCAGCCGTATGGCGCGCGATATCGGCCTGCGTGTTTTCGCCGCGGCGCATGCGCTCGTTCTGCGCATTGATATCGGCCACCGGCAGTTGCATCACCTCGAACAGCTTGGCTGCGGCCGGATTTTTCTCCGCCCAGGCCTTGTTGGACACGATGCGCGCCGTGTTGACGGCAAAACCGTAATCGCTGCCATCGTCGAGGCGGGTATTCACCTTGTCCGGATTGGCCGAGAATGGCACTTTCAGCCAGACCACGTCCTTGCCCGGCACCAGAACGCCACTGACCCAGTACGGCGTCCACGTGTAGTAGAGGATCGGCTCGCCACGCTTGTAGCGGCCCAGGGTATCGGCGATCAGGGCCGCATAGCTGCCCTGCACGTGCGTCACCGTCTTGCGCAATTTGTACGCATCCATGTGGTTCTCGATCAGCGCTTCGCAACCCCAGCCGGGATTGCAGCCCGTCAAGTCGGCCTTGCCGTCGCCATCATGGTCGAACAGCTTGGCCAGGGTGGGATCGCGCAACTGGTCGATATTCGTGATGTTGTACTTTTCCGCAGTCGCCTTATCGATCAGATAACCTTGCGCGGCCGGACCGGCATACTGGCCCGTGCGCAACAGCTTGGCGTCGCCGCCCGCATTGTTATAAAAATCCTTGTGCATGGGGTCCCAGTGCACGGCCATGAAGGTGGCGTCGCCATTGGCGATGGCGATATGCGCGGTCGGGTACTCCACTTCCTTGATCGGCTGCACTTCATAGCCCAGCTTTTCCAGGGCTTTGTCGACCAGCATGGTCTGGAAGGTTTCTTCCGCGATCGAGCTTTGCAGCGGCTGCACCTTGACACCCTTGCCGGGCAGCGCATCGGCGGCCACGGCCGGCGTCTGCGCCATGGCCAGGCTGGTGGTCAGGGCCAGAGCGGCGATCGCCAGGGCGGAAAACAACTGGAACTTGCGTTGCGATTTTTGCGTCACTTTAAAATTGTCAATTTGATGCATGTGTATCCTTTCTCTTTCTTATTGTGCGTTGGCAAGCGTGGCTTGCTGTGCGGCATTCGCTTCAGCCTTGGCAGCGTTGCCGCGCACCAGGCGCAGCACGAAACCGGCAGGCCCCGTCTGATACCAGTGGCGCACGCCACGGCGCGGCTGGCCCATCGCTTGCGTCAAACGGTCCAGGGTGATGGCCAGCAGCACGATGCCCAGACCACCCACGGTTGCCAGACCCATGTCCAGGCGCCCAATACCGCGCAGTACCATCTGACCCAGACCACCGACGGCGATCATCGAGGCGATCACGACCATCGACAGCGACAGCATCAGCGACTGATTGATACCGGCCATGATGGACGGCATGGCCAGCGGAAACTGCACGCGGGTCAGCAACTGCCACGGCGAGGCGCCATACGCGCGGGCCGCTTCGATCAGGTCAGGACGCACCTGGCGGATACCCAGGTTGGTCAGGCGCACCAGCGGCGGCAAGGCAAAGATGATCGTCACGATCACGCCTGGCGCATTGCCGATACCAAACAGCATCACCACCGGCACCAGATAAACAAAGGCGGGCGTCGTCTGCATGGCGTCGAGCAGGGGGCGCAGGATATTCTGCGCGCGGTCGCTGCTGGCGAGGAAAATGCCCAACGGCAAACCGATGGCCAGACAGAACGCCAACGACGTCAATACCAGCGACAGGGTCGTCATGGCTTCCGGCCAGATGCCCAGCATCGACACCACCAGCAGCGCCAGCACGGTGCCGACGGCCAGGGTGCGGCTGGTAAATTGCCATGCCAGCAAACCGATGATGGCGATCACCGTCAGCGACGGAGCGGCCAGCAGCACGCCTTCCACGCCGGACAACACGCTGTCGATCGGCGCACGCACGGCCTGGAAAAAGGGGCGGAAATGCGCCACGACCCAGCCCAGGCCCTGGTTGATCCAGCTTTCCAGCGGCAGCGAGCCGTCGAAAATCTGCGTCAGGTGAAAGCCGCTCGCCTGTTCCGGCTGCACGGCAGGCGCGGCGGCATCGAGCCACGCGGTGCTGGCGTCGGTGGGCGGCGTCAGCGCCCAGGGATTGATGTGGGCGGCCTGTTCAACAACAGGTTCTACTGTGGAAACGGTGCTTGGGTTCATGCTTGTCCTTTCTGTTGTTGTGGCTCGGCAATGGCTGGCGTATCGCGGTCGAGGAACTTCAGCAGAGTTGTCTTGCTGATGGCGCCGCGGAAGCTGCCGTCATTGGCCACCACAGGGACGGCGTAAGGCAGTTGCGCCACCTGGCCAAAGAGGCCGGCGACTGGCTCATCTGCATTGATGGTCTGCACGTCGGGCAGATAGGCATGCGCCAGACCCAGCGGGCCGACATGGCCGTCGAGCGCACTGCGCAAGGAATCGGCCGAAACGACGCCGAGGAACTTGCGCTGCGGATTGACGACATACGCAAAGGCGCGATCCTGCTCTTCCAGCATCGACAGCGCGGCGCGCGAGCCGCGGCTCGGCGACTCCGACACCACGATCTGGCTCTTGCGGGCGATATCGCTGGCCTTGAAGACGGCCGCCGCATCGACGCCGCGCACGAAGTTGCGCACATAATCGTTGGCCGGTTTGCGCAGGATTTCTTCCGGCGTGCCCACTTGCACCACGTGACCGTCCTTCATGATGGCAACGCGGTCGCCGATGCGCATGGCTTCGTCGAGGTCATGCGAAATGAAGACGATGGTGCGGCGCTTGATTTGCTGCAAACGCAGCAGTTCCGATTGCATTTCCGTACGAATTATCGGATCAAGGGCGGAAAACGCTTCATCCATCAGCAAAATCGATGGATCGCAGGCCAGCGCACGGGCCAGGCCCACGCGCTGCTGCATGCCGCCCGACAATTCGTCAGGATAGCTGGCGCCGTAGCCGTCCAGGCCCACCTGCTCCAGCGCTTGCTGGGCCAGCGCATGGCGCTCGGCCTTGGGCATGCCGGCCAGTTCCATGCCGAAGGCAGTGTTGTCTAGCACGGTAATTTGCGGCAGCAGCGCGAACGACTGGAACACCATGCTGATGTCCTTGCGGCGCAGGGCGCGCAACTGGGCGTCCGGCAAGGTATTGATGTCGTTGCCGTCGATCAAAATGCGGCCGGCGGTCGGCTCGATCAGGCGATTCAGCATGCGCACCAGGGTCGACTTGCCCGAACCGGACAGGCCCATGATGACGAAGATCTCGCCCGCTTCTATGGTAAAGGTGGCGTCGAAAACGCCGATGGTGCAGTCGGTCTTGGCCAGAATATCCTGCTTGCTGGCGCCCTGACGGACGAGTTCAAGTGCTTCTTCTGGCTTGTCGCCGAACACTTTGAACACATGGTCGATAATGATTTGTTTTGCCACGATGTGGTTCTCCCTCGATTTGACGAATGGAATGAAACCCAGCAAGCTGCTAGCTTGCGGCGGGAATCAGCAAACCCTGTTGCGTCGGCTACGCCACGGCGCAAAAGCGCACGGGAGCGACAGTAAACAGGGGGTGACACGCGTGTGACCAGCGGATGGCCAAAGCCGATGCCGGGGTGCCGTGTGCGTGCTAAAAGAGGCTGTGGTTCAGGACTTTTAACAACGCTAGCGCCATGCAAATACATGGCACCAAATGTATTTGACCGAAAAAAAATCGACCAAGCTACTTTTAACTGGATGCGGGTGTAAAACCCGAAGAATTATTCACCACTCAGCGAGCGGAGAGTACTGCGAAGCAGAAGGTGAAACGCGGTGTAGCTGTTGTAAATATGACTCAAGTATAACGCAAAAAAGCACTAAAGTCCAATAGCTTTCCAAATAGAAATGTGATAGCAATGTTCGCTAACGTACAGTCAGACGTAAAAAAGGCGAAAAGAGACGTGGTTTCATCGTCTTTTCGCCCATCACTGCGAGACGCTCCCTAGCACCAAATTTGGCGCCAGACAAGCGGGTGAAACGCCATCAAACTGACTCGGTAAACACCTTGCGCATCTTCTCGGCAATCTTGCCTTCGATGGTGGAAGCAAAGGCGCTGAGCATGAAGCCCAGCTTGATTTGCAGTTGCGCCTGCTCTTTTTCCAGGGTCAGCGAGCCATCGACGCCGCTGCGCTCGAAGCGCAGCACATCGCCATCCCAGGCACACACCAGGTCATATTCCTGGGCCAGCTTGTCGGCCACTTGCTGTGCCGCTTCGCGCGCCTTTGCTGCTGTCAGCTTATGTTGCTGAACTATATTTATATCCGCCATCAAACGATCCTTTTATTATAAAAACGGGCAATACGGCCAGCATCATACCAGCCGCCATACGGCGGGCATGGCGGCAGCTGGCGCCGGGCGGCTAAAAAAGCCCGTCCTTCCCACGCATCGTTTGCGCGGGATCAAACCGGACGCGCCGAAGCGGGACGACTATTCCAGTTCGAGTTGCGCGTGTCTTGGAGAGCTACCATGGACCAGAAAGTCATCGTGCCGGCCGACGTCGCACTGAACAAATGCGTGTCCTTGCCCGTCGGCTATGTCCCTACCCCCTCGGCGCCGTACCGCCAGCACCGCAAGAATGCGCAACTGACCCTGCAGCCAGGCCCGCCCCGCCTGAGCGAGGCAACGGCCCGCAACCTGACCGCCGTGCCCGTCGGTTCGCGCGTGCTGATCTGGAAGCAAGACCCGTCCGTCAGCGACCTGGGCACGCGCAAGTCCTTCCTGCCCGGGCTGATCCTGCAAGGCCCGCGCGACGCGCGCATCACGTTTGGCGAACCGGGCATAGCGCAGGTCAGCCCGAATGCCTTTGGCGACTTCATTGTCTCGCCCAACACCGACCAGTTCGATGCCGTACATACCTTTGCCATCGTGCGCATGACGCTCACCATGTACCAGCGCGCGCTGGCCCGCAACGACACGGCGCCGCCGCTGCCCTGGCAATGGAATAGCGCCAGCAACACGGCGCCCCTGCGCGTATTTCCGCACGGTTTACCCAATGTCATGAATGCGTATTACAGCCGCAGCGACAAGGCCCTCAAGTTCGGCGACTTCATCCCCAGCGGCGCCACCGAGCGCGTCTACACCTGCCGCTCGCTCGACATCGTCTCGCATGAAACGGGGCACGCCGTACTCGATGGCCTCAAGCCCAATTGGCTCCTCAGCAACAATCCACCGCAAACGGGCGGCTTGCACGAATCGTTCGGCGACCTGACGGCCATCTTCCTGGCCCTGTCGCAGCTGGACCAGGTTGAAGCCGTGATCGCGCAAACCAAGTCCGATCTGCACGACAAGACATTTCTCGCCGACCTGGCGGAGCAGTTCGGCCTGGCCCTGGGCCGGCCGAACGGCTTGCGCAATGCCGACAATGACATCAAATTGTCGGAAGCAGGCACGGAAGTGCACGCCATCTCGCAAGTGTTTACGGGCGCCATCTACGACATCCTGGCCGACATCTTTGCCCACGAACGCCAGCCCCAGCTGGAAGACGATGCGGCCGTGCTGCACCGCTGCGGCGACTACCTGCGCAGCCTGGTCCTGCGCGCCCTGGTGGCGTCGCCCGAGCAGGCCGCCACGTTTGCCGACGTGGCTGGCCACATGCTGACAATCGCCGGGGCCGACGGCAATGGCGCCTACCTCGATTTCATCCGCAACAGCTTTACCGTGCGCGAAGTGTTCAAGGCCTATGCCATGACAGAAGATGGCCAGACGAGCTTTGCCCCCGATATCGTCGACGAAGTGGGCGCCGTGCAAGACAGGCGCGCCTGCTGCGGTACCATGAACCATGCGCAATACTGCGAGTCGGATCAATTGCTCGAAGCGGAGCGCGACGCGCTGGCCGCCTGGTGCCGCAGTTACGGCCCCCGATAGACAGCCCGGCAGCGCACCAGCACGCCCGCTTCAGGCCTGCCGGACTAGCGGCGGGCCATAGCGCGTCCTACCACCATCGATAGCAAGGAGCACCATGAAAATTTCAGCCCGCAGCAGCGGCGGCTTTGCCGGCCTGAGTGAACAGTATGACATCGATACGCAAGCCCATCCGGCTGGCCCCGGGCTGGAAGCGGCACTGGCCAGCAGCGGCTTTTTCACGCACCCGCAGGGCACGGACGAACAGCTGGGCGCCGATATCCCCCATTGGCAGATCACCGTCGAGGCGCCTACCGCGCGCCGCACCATCACGTTTGCCGAGGATGGCAGCGCTGAAAACGCACGTTGGCAACAGTTGCTGACGAAAATACGTGCCGGCGCCTGATTTTTCTGGCATGTATTTTGTGTCGGTTTTGATTTGAGCAAAACAAAAACACCACACGGCAAGACAGCACGCCGCACGCCCTGCACCCTGCCGTATCGGGCGACTGTCGCTTTCTTGCCGCGTTCTTCATGGCAACGTCCCGGATAGTCGCTGAAATGCGCTCTCTGCGCGGCAACGGCAACGCGTAAAAATGAATTTGCTTATATGTATTGTATATAAGCGGGATTTGTGAGAAATAGCGAATTGCCTTAAAATACAATGCTTTGCTTTAGTATGCGCCGCCGAAGTTCCTGCAGGCGCTACAGCACCTCCCCCAAATTGATAGGACTGTTATGACCCACGTTGTCACCGAATCCTGCATCGCCTGTCGCTACACCGACTGCGTCGATGTCTGCCCGGTAGATTGTTTCCGGGAAGGCCCGAACTTCCTGGCAATCGATCCGGACGAATGTATTGACTGCGCCGTCTGCGTGGCAGAGTGCCCGGTGAACGCGATTTTCGCGGAAGAAGACGTGCCGGGCGACCAGCAAGCCTTCATCAAGATCAACGTCGATCTGGCCCGCAACTGGCCTTCGATCACCAAGACGAAGGCTGCCTTGCCGGAAGCCGAGCAATACAAGGACGTCAAGGACAAGCTCGACATGCTGGTGCGCTAAGCACACGGCAGTTGCGGCGGTCGTTCCGGCGGGGATCGCCCTCCCCGCAGGGGCTTAGCGGCAAATAAATGTACAAGAAGCAGCGGAAACGCTGCTTTTTTTGCTTTTAAAACATCGTTGCAGGTCTATCCACGCAAGTGTGGCGTGCTGTCACATCATTGCGCAAACTGTGATCCTATGCGTGGTAAAGCACATTTTGTCCTCAACAAATATCGTAGAATTGGATTATGATATTTGAGCCGATATTGGCGCTTGGAATTAAACAAGGACTCTATATGCTTTACCAACTGCACGAACTGCAACGCTCTTTCCTCACTCCGGTGATGCAATGGGCAGACATGTCCTCCAAGTTATTTACCAACCCGGTTTCCCCACTGGCCCACACTCCGTTTTCGCAACGCATCGCAGCCGGCTACGAGCTGATGTACCGCCTTGGCAAAGACTACGAAAAACCGCAATTCGACATCAAATCCGTGCTCGTCAAGGGTGAGAGCGTCGACATCAGCGAACACGTTGTCGTCACAAAACCGTTTTGCCGCCTGATACACTTCAAAAAAGAAGCCACTGGCTTGCAACAGCCTAAAGTTTTGCTGGTTGCCCCCCTGTCCGGTCACCACTCGACCCTGCTGCGCGATACCGTGCGTGGCTTGCTGGCCGAGCACGATGTCTACGTCACCGACTGGACGGACGCGCGCATGGTACCGCTGACGGAGGGCCCGTTCCACTTGGACGACTACATTTATTATGTGCAAGAGTTCATCCGTCTGCTGGCGCCGGACCTGCATGTGATTTCCGTCTGTCAACCGACCGTGCCTGTGCTGGCTGCCATCTCGCTGATGGCGACGGCCAAAGATCCGCACGTGCCGAAAACCATGACCATGATGGGCGGCCCCATCGATCCGCGCCGCTCGCCTACGCAGGTAAACAACCTGGCGACGGAAAAGAAATTCTCGTGGTTTGAAAACACCGTGATCTACGCGGTGCCGCCGAACTATCCCGGCTTTGGCCGCAAGGTGTATCCAGGCTTCCTGCAGCATGCCGGTTTCATCGCCATGAACCCGGGCCGCCATGCACAAAGCCACCGCGAGTTCTACATGCACCTGGTGACGGGCGACGACGAGCCGGCGGAAGGCCACCGCCAGTTCTACAACGAGTACAACGCCGTGCTGGACATGCCGGCCGAGTACTACCTGGAAACTATTAAAACGGTTTTCCAGGAATTCAGCCTTCCGATGGGCACGTGGAAAGTGGGCGGCCAGCTGGTGCGTCCGCAAGACATCACGAATGTGGCGCTGTTCACCGTGGAAGGCGAACTGGACGATATTTCCGGCGCCGGCCAGACGCAGGCGGCGCATGACTTGTGTTCCGGCATCCCTGCGGAGATGCAGCAAGACTTCGTGGCGCCGAAATGCGGCCACTACGGCATCTTCTCGGGCCGCCGCTGGCGCGAGATCATTTGCCCGAAAATCGGCGAATTCATCCAGAAACACGGCTGATAGGCTTTGTTTCAGGCAAAACGGCACGCCAGGCTACCCTGGCGTGCCGTTTTCTTTTATGCCCAGCTCATGCGCGCTCGATTTTCACTGTCGGGCGCGTATTGACGAAGATTTGCTCGACTCTCGGCTCACCCGGCCCCGGCTTCTTCATCGCATAGCCATTCACGGGCTGCGAACGGTTCACCCACAGCGCGTAATACAAATGGTCGGCGCGCGGATCTTCCGTATTCGGGTGGATCAATATCGTCAGGCCCAGGCTGTTCAACTGCAGCCACGGCACAATCACGGGCAATAGATCGTTGGTGAAGCCAAAGTAAAACGACGGCGTCACGTGTGGGCCGCGTGGCTCCAGGTTCCAGTCGCCCAATTCGATCTGGAAGCGCTCGGCCGCCCACTTGCGTATCAGCGCCGCCTTCTGATAGCTGTCTTCATCAAAATAGATATGCGCGTGATAACTCTCGATATCCGTATAGGCGCGCGGTGTCGACGGCAAGGTTTCCTCGCCGGGACGCACGCTGGCGGGACGCGGCGTGGGTGCCGTATCCGTATGCTCGCCCCACTGACTCTTGCCGGGCGCCGCTGGTTTAACGTCTTTTACGCGTTTGACTGCGCCATCCTGCGCCAGTGCCGAACCAGCCAGTCCCGAAGCGGCCAGCGCCGCCACCAGGCCACCGCCGCGCAAGACCGTGCGGCGTTGCGGCGAGAGGAGATTGGCCCATTCCAGATCAATGGCCGCGTGTTGATTATTGTCAGACATAGAAGATTTCCTGTTCTTGATGGTAGGTAGGGGGATGTGGAAAATCAGAAAGCCACGCTGGCGCGGGCGTAGTAATACGCACCGAGAACGCCCAATGGTCCCGAGTTGTCGTATGCGCCCGTGTACTGCGCCAGATTCGACGCGCTGCGCGCTTCGCGCGGTACCTGGCTGGGCCTCTGGTCGAAGACATTGTTGGCGCCCACCGTCACGTTGATACGCTTGCTGATGTCGTAGCCGACGCTGACATCCGTCACGAAGGCAGCCTTCAGCTGATAATCACCGCCCGTGATGGCGTTCAGGCGCTTGAGCTTGCCGTAGCGCGTCTCGCGCACGTTTAGGGCCCAGCCCGCCTTTTCATACGCCACGGTGAGAATTTCCTTGTCGCGCGGTGCCCGGTACAGCAAGTCGTACTCGGCCGATTTGCTCAGGGTGCCGATGTTCGGCAAGCCTTGCAGTACGGCGGGAAGGTCGGCCTTGCCCACCAGGCTCGTGTGGTTGATATTTGCGGCCGCCGTCCAGCGCAGCTTGCCATCGGCCAAGCGCAAGACATCTTCCGCCGTGAAATCGATGCCGCGCGTGCGCGTGTCGCCCACATTGGCAAAATAATGCGCCACCAGGCCATTGCCCACCGTCAAGCCTGCCGAGCGCAGCAGGTTTTCAATAACACTCGCTTGCGCCGCCGTCAGCGGGCGGCCACTGCCGTCAAGCGCCACGCCCGAGCTGCGGTCGATGCCGATGTTCGACGACACGCCCAGGCGGTCGCTGACCTTGATTTGATACGCATCAACGGCAAAGCGCAGGGTGGGCGTAGGATTGAAAGTCAGGCCAGCCGACAGATTCGTCGATTTTTCCGGTTTCAACGGCTGCGCGCCCAGGGCCCGCGCGGCGGCAGAACTCGGCTGCGCCAGGGTGTACGGCACGCCCGCATGGTCGGACGTATTCGAATACGATTGCGTCACCAGGCTGGGCGCGTGGAAACCGTTGCTGACGGTGCCGCGCACGGCGACAGCGGGCGTGACGTCATAACGGGCGGACAAGCGGCCCGTGGTCTTGCTGCCGAAATCCGAATACTTTTCGACACGCAGGGCCGTGTCGAGCAGCAATTGCGGCGTCAGCTTGGTCCCCAGTCCGATATACGCCGCATAGCTGTGCCGCGCCGTGTCGGACGCATCGACAGGCAGGTAGCCGGCCAGCGCCGACGAGCCGCTGCCCTGCCAGGAAGCGGGCTCGCCCGGGCTGCGTTGCTGCGTTTCATGCGAATACTCGAGGCCGATGCTGAGGTCCGCCGGCTCGCTCAGCCCCAGCGGCACGGGACGGCGCACGTCGGCGTTGGTGGTCGAGCGGCTGTAGCGCTGATTGCCGATGGTGAAGTCAGTCTTGCCACCCGGATAAGTCAGCGAATAATTGGCCGAGTGCTCCACGCCCACATCGATATCGTCGCGGCCGTAGGTGCTGCTGACATCCCAGCTCCAGCCCGCCGTTTCGCCCTTGATACCGCCCGTCAGCGCAACATCGTTTTCGCTCGTCGTTTCATAGGGTGTGAATCCGTCGGGATACACGGACAGCAAGCCCTTGTTGTTATTGAAAATGGTATTGGGCAGGCGGAAATTCTGTGCCGAACGGGCATTACGGTGGGCATACGTGCCGAAGCCGTACAGTTGCACCTCGCTCGACACGTCATAGCCGAGGTTGGCGCTGAGCGACGCAGTCGAGGTCTGCGGCACGCCCGTATTGCGCCACGGATTGCTGTTGCGCTTCGCTTCAGCCGGGTTCGGCGAGGCGCCGGCCGGCAAGCTGTTGTTCGGTCCCAATTTCACCAGCTGGCCATCGCTGTTGCGCACGGCCGGATACGACAGATAAGTGGGATTCAGTCCGAAATTGCGCACAGCGATGCCCTGGCGCTGGACTTCGGCACCGAAGTGGGCAAAGCCATGCTCGCCCAGGCGCGTGCCGCCATCGATGCGCACGGACCCGTTCGTGCCATCGCCATCGTCGGTGGAACCGAGCTGCGCGCTGAAGCTGCCCTTGTCATCGGATTTCAGGATGATGTTGATGACGCCGGCAATCGCGTCGGAACCGTAGATGGCCGAGGCGCCGTCCCGCAGGATTTCCACGCGGGCAATGGCACTCGTGGGTATCAAGGCCAGGTCGGTGGCGACGGAACCGGGAAAGCCATCCTCATTGACGATGGCCGTCGTATGGCGGCGCTTGCCATTGACCAACACCAGCGTATGCGATGGGTCGAGGTTGCGCAGCTGGCCGGCGCGCACGATGCTGCCCAGGTCGGGCTGCACGCGGGCCGGCAAGTTAAACGACGGCAAGGCCGTGTCCAGCGCGTCGAGCAGATTCAATTTTCCCGTCGCCAGCAACTGCTGCGCGCTGATCACGTCGATGGGCGCGGCGCTGTTGGCCACGGTGCGCCCCGTGCCACGCGCGCCCGTGACGATGACGGCGTCGAGCGGGGCGCCAGCCAGCGCGCCAGCGTCGTCCGGCACCGCCTGCGCATAGCTTGCGCCGGGCGCTGCCAGCGCCAGAACGGCCACCGAGACGGCGTGCGCCAGTTGCCGCAGGCGTGGTGCGGGGTCTTGCTTGGCTATCAGTTCCAACATACGAAAACATCCTTTCAAAGTCGTCAACACTGTGGCTGCAGACTAAAGGATGGATAAACAAACAAGAACGAATGGTTTCGTATTTAGATATTTCGTTTTGGCAACTAACAACAGCGGCGCGCCGTGTCAGGGCGTCGCTGGGGCGCTCGCCAGGCTCTGGTCGAGCCGCTTCCAGTAATCGCGTTCCAGCCGGGCCGTATCGATATCGCGCGCCGCCTCGTTGAAGCGTTTTTGCTGTGCACCACCTTCCTCATCGCGCTTGAAGCACACATGCACGGGGCGCTCCTTGAACACGGTATCGATGATGGCGATACGCTCGCGCTCGGCCTTGCTGAAGTTGCGTCCCATCAGCAAATGCTGCAGGACGTGGCGCTCGATGACGATCACGCGGTAACGCTTGATGAACAGTTTCTTCAGATTCGTGGCGTCGTTCAAACCCTCTTCCGTCTTCAGCTCGCCGCGCGCCACCATGCCATCGAACTGCTCGCCATTCGAATAACCGGCCACGGTGCCGATGCGCAGCTTGCCCAGCTCGGCCAGGGTAGCACCCGGCGCGCCATCCTCCTTCAGATAGGCCAGCACGCCCTGCGTGTTACCAACAGGAACAGAAAAGTGACAGAGTTTTTCCCGTTCGGGCGTGCGCCAGACGGCCAGGAAACCGGCGTATCGGGGACTGGCAAGGCCAAACTGCATGGCGCGCTTCCAGGGAAAATATTCATATCTGACCGTATAGCCAAGCCGCTCAAAGACGGCGCTGACCATGGCGCCCGACATGCCATCGGCTGGCAGGCCATGGGAAATGAAGGGCGGCCAGTCTTCCGCCGCGAAGCGAACGATGCGCGAGCTGGCAGCGCCAGGCGCCGCCATGGGGGAGCTAGCCTGCCCGTGCGCAACGGCAAGCGTAGAGTGCATGAACAAACAGAAGGGCAAACCAACTGTCCGGAGGAAACGCATGTTTTGCTCCTATGGCCTGGTGCGCCTCACAGTGTAGGGGGCGGCAACAGGTCTGGCGGTCGGCTTTTTTTATCATTGCCTTGATAAAAATCATGCTCCCATAAAAAAAAGAAATTGCAAAGTTGTTTATTTGCACTTTGACATTCCCAAGGGAAATAAAATACGATTGCGGCGCGCCTGCAACAGCCAGCCGGGGCGCACTATCCCCTTACACGACACAGGTTTTTACTTATATGCGGCCCAGATGGCCGATAATGACGTTTTACCGTATTGAAGATGACCGTGCCGCATCCCGCCTCTCCCTCACTTGCCGACCAGATCGAAGATTTGCTGCCGCAAACGCAATGCACCAAATGCGGCTACAACGGCTGCCGCCCGTATGCGGAAGCGATTGCCGCCGGCAACGCCGACATCAACCAGTGCCCACCGGGCGGCGTACAAGGCATCGTACGCCTGGCCGGCTTGTTGGACAAAAAAGTCATTCCGCTCAATCCCGTCAATGGCCTCGAACGCCCGCGATCTGTCGCTTACATCGATGAATCGCTGTGTATCGGCTGTACCCTGTGCATCCAGGCCTGTCCCGTGGACGCCATCGTCGGCGCCGCCAAGCAGATGCATACGGTCGTCACGGACCTGTGCACGGGCTGCGACCTGTGCGTGGCACCCTGCCCCGTCGACTGCATCGTGATGTATCCCGTCAGCGGCGACGCCACAGGCTGGGATGCCTGGAGCCAGATGGACGCCGACGACGCCCGCGCGCGCCACGATTTCCGCGCGCAGCGGCTGCGCCGCGAAGCCGAGGCCAACGACGCGCGCCTGGCCGCCAAGGCCGTCGCCAAGATGCAGGAAGTGACGCAGGAATTGCCCGTCACGCCCGATGAAGTAGCGGAAAAAGAGCGCAAGCGCGCCATCATCGCCGCCGCCATGGAGCGCGCGCGCGCCAAGGCCGCCGCCAGCGCCGCTGCCCAGACCGAACCGCCCGCCTCCAACACGCCGAAAAAAGACGCATGAACGCCGCCAAACGCCTGGAAATCTTTACGCGCTTCCGCGCTGCCAATCCTTCGCCGAAAACGGAACTCGAATACACAACGCCGTTCGAGCTGCTGATCGCCGTGCTGCTGTCGGCGCAGGCGACGGACGTGTCCGTCAACAAGGCAACACGCTTGCTGTATCCGGTAGCCAATACGCCAGCCAGGATACTGGCGCTGGGCGTCGACGAACTGGCCAGCTATATCCGCACCATCGGCCTGTTCCGCACCAAGGCCAAGAACGTCATCGCCACCTGCCAGATCTTGCTCGATCAGCACGGCGGCGAAGTGCCGCGCGACCGTGCCTCGCTGGAAGCCTTGCCCGGCGTGGGCCGCAAGACGGCGAATGTGGTCATGAACACGGCATTTGGCGAACCAACCATGGCGGTCGACACGCATATCTTCCGCGTCTCGAACCGCACCGGCATCGCACCAGGCAAGAACGTCGATATCGTCGAGCAAAAACTGCTGAAATTCATACCCAAGGAATTCCTGCACGACGCCCACCACTGGCTCATCCTGCACGGCCGCTACACGTGCACGGCGCGCAAACCGCAATGCTGGAACTGCATGATTGCAGACCTGTGCGATTACAAGAGCAAGTCACCGATGCCTGCCGTGGTGTAGGTAAAAAAAACGGCCCGAGTGTGGGCCGATGTCGTTGCTGCGTGGGTCGGGTTAGCCCGCAGGGCGTAACCCGACACATTGTTGCTGCCTGGGGTGTTGTCGGATTACGGCCCTTCGGGCCTAATCCGACCTACAGCAAGACCATATTGTCACGATGAATCAGCTCATGGCCTTCCATATAGCCGAGTATGGACTCGATCTCGGTGGAGGGCTTGCGCATGATGCGGCGCGCTTCGCCGCTCGTGTAGTTGGACAGGCCGCGCGCCACGGGCACGCCGGCTGCATCGACGCAGGTGATCACGGCGCCGCGGCCGAATTCGCCGTTCACGCCCGTCACGCCGATCGGCAGCAGGGACTTGCCTTCCTGGCGCAGCTTTTGCACGGCGCCCGCGTCCAGCACGACGGCACCGGCCGTATGCAGATGGTCGGCCATCCACTGCTTACGCGCTGTCAATTGCCCCGTTTGTGCCAGCAACTCCGTACCGATCGCTTCGCCATGGGCTAGACGGCTGAGTACGTCGCTATCGCGGCCCCAGGCGATGATGGTATGGGCCCCCGACTTGGCGGCGCGCTTGGCAGCGAGGATTTTCGTCAGCATGCCGCCACGACCCAGGCTGCTGCCGGCGCCGCCAGCCATCGCTTCCAGAGCCGGATCGCCGGCGATGCCCTGCGTGATCAGGTAAGCGTTCGGGTCCTTGCGCGGGTCAGCCGAAAACAGACCGTGCTGGTCCGTCAGGATGACCAGGGCATCGGCCTCGATCAGGTTGGCCACCAGGGCGCCCAAGGTATCGTTGTCGCCGAACTTGATTTCATCGGTGACGACAGTGTCGTTTTCATTGATGATCGGCACCACGCCCAGGCGCAGCAGGGTCGTCAGGGTGGAGCGGGCGTTCAGATAGCGCTCGCGGTCGGCCAGGTCGGCGTGGGTCAGCAGCACCTGCGCCGTGCCGAGGCTGTGGGCGCGGAAGCTGCTCTCATAGATTTGCGCCAGGCCCATCTGGCCGACGGCGGCGCACGCCTGCAATTCGTGGATATCGGTGGGGCGCTGCTCGAAACCGAGGCGCAACATGCCTTCGGCGATGGCGCCGGAGCTGACCAGCACGACTTCCTTGCCCATCGCGCGCAAGCCGGAAATCTGCGCAGCCCAGCGGGCAATGGCAGCATGATCGAGTCCGCGGCCATCGTTGGTGACCAGCGAAGAGCCGACTTTGATGATAATGCGGGTAGCTTTTTGAATCACGGAATCCATGGGGCGGCGCTCTTCACTTAATAGACGTCAGCGCGCAGGACGCAGCCACAGCAAGGCCAACCCCGCCAGCAGCTCGATTGCGCACATGAACAACACAAAACCCTGGGGCAAGCCGAAGCTGATGGCCGCGTACAAACGGCCGGCGGGCTGCGCCAGGACCAACATTGCAGTGATATCGCCGAGGATGGGCGGTTCGCCCTGCCGTGCTGCGAACAGCGCCAGGAGCGCGGTAGCGCCCCAGACACCGACATGGGAGGCGTAGAACTGGCTGTAGCCATTGACGCCATTGAGGAAGATGCCCATGCCGGCCGCCATTTCATCGGCGAACAGCAGGCAGGCGACCGCGCTCAGCCCGTAAGCATACGCGATCAGATGCAATACACGGCGCTGCCACGCTTGCTTGCGCGAGGACGCGACAGCGACCGCCTGTACTGACATCCGGATACAGCCTTAGTCGATGATCTTGAAACGCGGATCATCCGGGTCGATCGACGAGATACCGCGTGCTTCTTCGGTCATCTGCGTTTCTTCGGCACGGCTTTCGCTGTGTTTCTTCGCTTCCAGATGTTGATAAATCGCATTCACCAGTTCGGGGCAACCCTGATGGTTCAGCGCGGAAATCTCGAAGACGGGACCTTTCCAGGCGAAACGCTTGAGGAAGTCCTTCACCAGCTTCTTGCGGTCTTCTTCCGGCACCATGTCGAGCTTGTTCAACACCAGCCAGCGCGGCTTGTCGACCAGCGACTCGTCGTATTTCTTCAGTTCCTTGACCAGCGCCTTGGCTTCCTTGACAGGATCGACGTTGGTTTCAAACGGCGCCAGGTCGACGATGTGCAACAGCAGACCCGTGCGCTGCAAGTGACGCAGGAATTGATGGCCCAGGCCCGCGCCTTCGGAAGCGCCTTCGATCAAGCCGGGAATGTCGGCGATCACAAAGCTCTTCTCGTGCGACACGCGCACCACACCCAAGTTCGGGTGCAGGGTGGTAAATGGGTAATCGGCAATTTTCGGGCGCGCGTTAGAGACGGCCGAAATAAACGTCGACTTGCCGGCGTTCGGCATGCCCAGCAGGCCCACATCGGCCAGTACTTTCAGTTCCAGGCGCAGTTCGCGGCGTTCGCCTTCCTTGCCCTCGCCTTTTTGGCGTGGCGCGCGGTTGGTCGAGGACTTGAAGTGGATATTACCCCAGCCGCCTTCGCCGCCCTTGGCCAGCATTTCGATCTGGCCGTGTTCGGTCAAATCGGCCAGAATTTCGCCGCTCGCGTTGTCGATGATCAAGGTGCCCACAGGCATGCGCAGGTGGATGTCATCCGCGCCCTTGCCATAGCAATCTGCGCCACGGCCAGGCTCGCCATTGCGAGCCTTGTGCATTTTGGAGAAGCGGAAATCGACGAGCGTGTTGATATTGCGGTCGGCGACTGCCCAAATGGTGCCGCCCTTGCCGCCATCGCCGCCATCGGGACCGCCGAAAGGCCTGAATTTTTCACGGCAGAAAGAGGCGCAGCCGTTGCCGCCATCGCCCGCGATGACTTCGATTTTTGCTTCGTCGATAAACTTCATAATTTTGCCGCCATAAAACTAAAAAGGCTCTACCTTGGGCAGAGCCTTTCGATTGAAGGCTTGCGCCTTACATCATGCGATCACAGCGGAGCGAACTGGCGCTCCGCGATGAATTACGCTGGTACTGCTGCGTTAGGTACAACGGTCACGAATTGCTTCGAGCCAGCACCTTTGACAACGAACTTCACTTTGCCCGCGATCAACGCGAACAAGGTGTGGTCTTTGCCCATGCCTACGCCTTCGCCAGCGCGCACTGGCGTGCCGCGTTGACGAATGATGATGCCGCCAGCATTGATAGCTTGGCCGCCGTAGACTTTAACGCCCAGACGTTTTGATTCTGAATCACGGCCGTTTCGCGTTGTGCCGCCGCCTTTTTTATGTGCCATTTAAGACTCCTTGATAGCTGATTAATTCAAACAGCGGCGATTAGCCGTTGATCGAAACGATTTGGATTTCGGTAAAATTCTGGCGATGGCCTTGATGCTTTTGGTAATGCTTACGACGACGCATCTTGAAAATTTTGACCTTATCATGGCGACCATGCGCCACAACCGTAACCAGTACCGTTGCACCTTCGACCAATGGCGCACCAAATTTAATGGTGTCGCCCGCGCCTACTGCGAGAACTTGATCGATGGTGATTTCGGAACCAATGTCTGCCGGTATCTGTTCTACTTTAAGTTTTTCGCCAGCGACAACTTTGTATTGTTTGCCACCGGTTTTTATGACCGCGTACATGATTTGAAACCTCATCAAATGTTGAAAGAATTTGTCCCACTGCCATGAAAAGCAAGCCATGCACAACAGGGGGAACCAGCGATTATACACGGACTGAGAAATTGCGTCAAAAACTATTCACAAAGACCGATGATCGTGGTATGTCGACAACCTGACCACCATGTCAGGCTTGCGCCAGGCGGACGGAAAAGCGTGCGCCAGTGCCAACAAGGTCAAACAATTGCTCCACAGTCATAGGCAAACATCACGCGCGCGCAAGCCATGTCGTATAATCGCCGCACCCACAATCTAATGCAGGTTCGCCTTGTCTGACGCTAACAAACACGTTAACCAAAACACCATCGTGCAAACGATTGCCGCCGATATGGACGCAGTCAATACGGTGATCCGCCAAAAACTGCACTCCGATGTGATTCTGATCAACCAGATCGCTGAATACATCATCAGTGCAGGTGGCAAACGCATCCGTCCCGTGCTGATTTTGCTGGTGGCCAATGCCCACGCCTATCGCGGCACTGCGCACCATGAACTGGCGGCGGTGGTTGAATTCATCCATACCGCCACCCTGCTGCACGACGACGTCGTCGATGAATCGTCGATGCGCCGCGGACGCCAGACGGCCAACGCCCTGTTCGGCAATGCCGCCTCGGTGCTGGTGGGCGACTTCCTGCACTCGCGCTCGTTCCAGCTGATGGTGTCGCTGAATAATATGCGCGTCATGCAAATCCTCTCCGACGCCACCAACGTGATCGCGGAAGGCGAAGTGCTGCAGTTGCTGAACATGCACGACCCGGACGTGACGCAAGAGAGCTACCTGAATGTCATCCGCTCGAAGACAGCCAAGCTGTTCGAAGCGTCGGCGCAACTGGGCGCCCTGATCGCCGGCGCCAGCGAAGACGATATCGAAGCGGCTGCAGAATACGGCCGCTCGCTGGGCACGGCTTTCCAGTTGATCGACGACGTACTCGACTATGCAGGCGACGCCGCCGAAATCGGCAAGAACGTGGGCGACGACTTGCGCGAAGGCAAACCGACCATGCCGCTGATCTGGCTGATGGAAAACGGTACGCCAGAGCAACGCGAACTGGTGCGCAGCTGCATCGAACAGGGTGACGAACAGCATTTCGACGCCATCCTGGCCGCCATCACCAGCAGCGGCGCCCTCGACTACACGCGCCAGCAGGCGGAAATCGCCGGCCAGCGCGCCGCCAATGCCATCGCCGGCTGGCCGGACAGCGCCTACAAGCAATCCATGCTGCAACTGTGTTCGTTTGCCGTGGACCGCAATCACTGATCGCGTTTTACGACGTGCAATACAAAACGGCGCCACTGGCGCCGTTTTTTTATGGCGTCCCTACTTGCGCTCATGCTCCATGGCCGCGCCCGCCAATTCCTGCACGATGGCCGGCTCCGCTTCCAGCCGTTCGCTGTAGCGGCTGCCCAGATAATCGCGGCGGTCGCGCACCAGCAAGGTAAATTTATAGAGCTCCTCCATCACGTCGACCAGGCGCTCGTAATACGGCGACGGCTTCATGCGGCCGTCATCGTCGAATTCCTGATACGCCTTGGCGACCGAAGACTGGTTCGGGATAGTCACCATGCGCATCCAGCGTCCCAGCACGCGCAAGCCGTTGACGGCATTGAACGATTGCGAACCACCCGACACTTGCATCACGGCCAGGGTACGGCCCTGTGTAGGGCGCACACTGCCCGTTTCCAGCGGCAACCAGTCAATTTGCGATTTGAACACGCCAGTGACGGCGCCATGGCGTTCGGGGCTGCACCACACTTGCCCTTCCGACCATAGCGACAGCGCGCGCAATTCCTGCACCTTCGGGTGCTCGGGCGACACGCTATCGACCATGGGCAAGCCGTGCGGGTCGAACACGCGCGTCTCGGCCCCGAAGTGGCGCAGGATGCGCTCCGCTTCCAGGGTCAGCAGCTTGCTGTACGAGCGCTCGCGCAAGGAACCGTACAGCAGCAAAATGCGCGGCGCATGCGTGGAAACGTTGAGAGGCGCCAATTTGTCCAGGCTGGGCAGATCCAGGTGCGCGGCGCTGATGTTGGGCAAATCATTGGCCAGCTCATTGGGCAAATCGTCCATCTCAGGCCACCGGCTTGCCGTCGGCGCCCACCACGGCCTGGCCATCTTCCTTGGCAAAGGCGCCTTGCTGCGGCAACGGCAGGATGTCCAGCACTTTTTCCGATGGCCGGCACAGACGCACGCCCAGTTCCGTGACGACGATGGGACGGTTGATCAAAATAGGGTGGGCTTGCATGGCGTCCAGCAGGGCCGCATCGCTCAGCTCCGGATTGTCCAGGCCCAGCTCGTCGTACCGGGCGCCCTTGTCGCGCATCACCGCGCGCACGGACAGACCCGCACGCTTGATCAGGTCAACCAGCTCCTCGCGCGATGGAGGGTTCTTGACGTAATCGATGATGACGGGTTCGACGCCCGTGTTGCGGATCAGGGCCAGGGTGTTGCGCGAGGTGCCGCAAGCCGTATTGTGATAGATCGTGATGGTCATGGTGTGCTTTCGTTGGGTACATTGCCGCTGTCCGGCAGGCAGCAAGGGCTGCCGGCACAGCAGTTCTCGGTCAAGAAGGCCAGCAAGCCGTTCATGCCCGCATAGTTGGCGGCGTAGATGATGGAGCGGCCCGCCTTGCTCGCCGTCACCAGATCGGCGTGCGCCAATTCCTTCAAGTGAAACGACAGTGACGATGGCGCGATGGCCAGCGCTTCGGCGATTTTTGTGGCAGCCATGCCTTCCGGCCCCGTCTGTACCAGCAGGCGGAACACGGCCAGCCGCGATTCCTGCGCCAGCGCCGCCAGGGCCACGATGGCGGAAGCACTCGTCAGCGGTATCGGCCGGTCAGCTATTGTCTTTTCATTTTCCATAATTCAATAATACTCGAATTATGGAATCATTTCAAGCGACATGCCTTACCTATGTACCTTACGTAACCCAGCGCACCGACCGTGATGGCCTATCGGTCTACCTTGATGAAAAAATCATTGCGATTGGCTCACCATGACACGCTCAACCCCGCTCAAAATCCTAGGCTGGAGCCTGGCCGCCCTGCTGGCCCTCATCGCCATCGTCGTCATCTTCGTGCTGACTTTCGACTGGAATCGCGCCCGCCCCTATATCAACCAGAAGGTGTCGGAAAGCACGGGCCGCGAATTCGTCATCGGCGGCGATCTGCAGGTGCAATGGCGGCAGGGCCTGAAGACGGAGCCGGGCTGGCGCCGCTATGTGCCCCGCCCTGTCATCAGCGCGCAGGACGTGCGCATGAGCAACCCGGATTGGGCCACGGCCGGCCCGCAACTGGCCAGCGCGAAACGCATCGACGTGAGCATTCATCCGCTGGCCCTGTTGCAGCACAAGGTGGTGCTGACGAACCTGGCGCTCGACGCGCCAAACATTGCCCTGCAACGGCGCGCCGATGGCAGCAATAGCTGGACCTTGAAGGATAACGGCCCATCGCCATGGGAGGTGGAAATCCAGCGCATGGCCTTTGGCGACGGCGTCATCCGTTACCTGGACGATGGCATCGCCCTTGACGTGCGCGCCAAGGTCAGCTCGACGGCGCCCGATGCCACGCCGGGTGACGCGCCAGGCAGCGCGCCCGTGGAAAAATACGGCATCGCCTTCACCTTGGGCGGCAGCTACCGCAAGGCGCCAGTGACGGGCGGCGGGAAGGCGGGCGCCGTGCTGTCCCTGACCGACAACAATACGGTCTATCCCGTGCAGGCGCACGCCGTGCTGGGCAAGAACAAGGCCAGCATCGATGGCAGCCTGACGGACCCGCGCTCGCTGTCCGGCATCGATTTGCAGCTGAGCCTGGCCGGCGCCAGCATGGCCGACCTGTATCCGCTGACGGGCGTGCTGCTGCCGGAAACGCCGGACTATGCCACCAAGGGCCGATTGCTGGGCAAGAAGGACGGCGCCACCTGGAACTGGACATATCAGAACTTCAAGGGCAAGGTGGGCCAGAGCGACCTGGCGGGCACCCTGCAGTATTTGCCGCGCCAGCCCCGCCCCTTGCTGCGCGGCGAAGTGATGTCGCAGCAGTTGCGCCTGGAAGACCTGGGTCCCACCATCGGCGCCGACAGCAATGCGCAGAAACAGGCGCGCGGCAAGGCACCCGTGCAACCGGACAATAAAGCCTTGCCCGTGGAGCAGTTCAACACGGCCAAATGGAATGCGCTCGACGCCGACGTAAAATTTACCGGCAAGAAACTGGTGCGTACGCATGACATTCCATTCAACGACGTCGTCGCCAATATCCACATGAAAGACAAGGTGCTGAGTTTGACGCCGCTCAATTTCGGCATGGCCGGTGGCGACATCACCTCGAATATCACCCTCGACGGCCGTCAAAAGACCATCGCCGCGCAAGCCAAGGTGACGGCGCGCCACCTCAAAATTCGCGAACTGTTTCCGAAGCTGCAATCAATGCAAGCGAGTTTCGGCGAAGTGTATGGCGACGCGGCCCTCACGGGCCACGGCAATTCCGTCTCGGCCATGCTGGCCAGCGCGAATGGGGAACTGGCAGCCACCGTCAGCGAAGGCTCCGTCAGCCAATTCATGCTGGAACTGGCTGGCCTGAACCTGGCCAATGCCGTCTTCGTGAAAATCTTCGGCGACAAGCAGGTGCACCTGAACTGCCTGGCCAGCGATTTCGCCGTCACGAATGGCCAGGCCGATGTGCGACGCTTCGTGCTGGATACGGACACGGCCGTGGTGAATGTCACGGGCAACGTCAACCTGGCCCACGAAACCCTGGACCTCGACGTGCGCCCGCGCACCAAGGGCGCCCGCATCATCACCCTGCGCACGCCGCTGTACGCGAAAGGCACGTTCAAGAACCCGGACGTAGGCCCGCAAAAAGGCCCGCTCGCCCTGAAGGCCGGCGCCGCCGTGGCCCTGGCCACCATCGTCACCCCGCTGGCCGCCCTGCTGCCGTTGGTCAACGTCGACAAAGCCCCCGACACGGACTGCGCCGCCGTCATGGCGCAAGCCAACGCCACGCGGAAAAACCCCACTTCGCCGGCGACAAATGCACCGGCAAAAAAAGTCAGCGAAGCGGACATCAGAAAAGCCCAGCAGGAAAAGAAATAGGCCTTGATGCAGTCGCTTGAAACCCGCCCCGACATCTGCTGTAATAAAGAAAAGCGGGGTGTGGCTCAGCCTGGTAGAGCGCTGCGTTCGGGACGCAGAGGCCGGAGGTTCGAATCCTCTCACCCCGACTAGCCTGCCCCCACATTCCTTGCCTATGCCTGCACACCTGCCTACAACGCGCAATCCTTGACCCACGCGTTGGCGTGTTGCCGAGAAGTATGATATTAATTGAATAATTGATTAATTAAACACTTCCATCGTGCAAGGGCCTGACCGATGTCTTTCCTGATAGTTCTGGCCGCACTGGCCTTCCTCATGCTGGCAGCCTACCGCGGCTACAGCGTGATCCTGTTTGCACCTGTCGCAGCACTGGGTGCCGTGCTGCTCACCGATCCGTCTGCCGTACCGGCCGTCTTCAGCGGTATCTTCATGGAAAAGATGGTGGGCTTCATCAAGCTGTATTTCCCCGTCTTTCTGCTGGGCGCCGTGTTTGGCAAGCTGATTGAACTGTCAGGTTTTTCCCAGTCGATCGTCGTGGCCGCCATTCGCTATATCGGCAGTTCCCGCGCGAATGCCGTCATCGTTGCCGTGTGCGCTGCGCTGACTTATGGCGGCGTATCGCTGTTCGTGGTGGTGTTTGCCGTCTATCCGTTCGCGGCCGAACTGTACCGCCAGAGCAATATCCCCAAGCGGCTGATGCCGGGTGCCATCGCCCTGGGCGCGTTTTCCTTCACCATGGACACTTTACCTGGCACGCCGCAAATCCAGAACATCATCCCCACCACCTTCTTCAACACGACAGGCTGGGCCGCGCCGTGGCTGGGCACGATAGGTTCCGTGCTGACGGTGATGATGGGTCTGGCCTTCCTGGAGTGGCGCCGCCGTTCCGTCATGGCGACGGGCGAAGGCTACGGCGCCGAGGCTGAACAGGCCAAGACCGGCGGTGGCGACCTGCCCCATCCGCTCCTGTCGGTGGCGCCGCTGCTGCTCGTCGGCGTGGCCAATTACGCGCTGACCCGGCTGATCCCGCACTGGTATGGCGCCAGTTACGTCCTCACCGCCGACGCCCTGCCAGGCTTGCACGCGCCCGTGTCGACGTCGATAGCCTCCGTCACCGGCATCTGGGCCGTGGAAGGTGCCTTATTGCTGGGCATCTTGCTCGTGTGCGTGACGGCCTTCGGGCGCATCCGCGCCGCCTTTGCAGAAGGCACCAAGGCGGCCGTGGGCGGCGCGCTGCTCGCCGCCATGAATACGGCGTCCGAGTATGGCTTTGGCGGCGTCATCGCGGCACTGCCCGGTTTTCTTGCCGTCAGCAACACCTTGCGCAGCGTGCCCGATCCCCTCGTCAACGCGGCCGTTTCCGTGACGACGCTGGCCGGCATTACCGGTTCGGCCTCGGGCGGCATGAGCATCGCGCTGGCCGCCATGTCGGACAGTTTTATCCAGGCCGCGCAGCAGGCGCACATTCCGCTCGAAGTCATGCACCGCGTGGTAGCGATGGCCAGCGGCGGCATGGATACCTTGCCGCACAATGGCGCCGTGATCACCCTGCTGGCCGTCACGGGCCTCACGCACCGCCAGTCCTACCGCGACATTTTCGGCATCACCGTCATCAAGACGGTGGCCGTATTCCTCGTCATTGCCATCTATTACATGACGGGGCTGGTCTGAGGGTTGGGCAAGCTACAGCCGCGGCGACGATGCCGGCTTCGCCAAAGTTTGCGCCGGCTTGAACAAATGGCTGATGCCCATGGTCAGCAGCGGGCCAGCCAGCGCCAGGTAGGAACTATCCACGCCATACGGATTGCCCGCGAGGAACCAGCCTATGGTGGCGATCACCGAGACGATCACGCCAACGAAGGCGCCGCGCGGCGTGCCGAATTTAGGCGCATAGAAGGCCATCAGCACCAGCACGGCCAGGGTGGCGCGCAGGGCCTTGCCCAGGAAGGCGATCATCAGCAGTTTTTCCGCATACAGCGCCAGCACCAGCGGCAGCAAGCCGGCCACGATGATGGCAATGCGCAGGAACATCAGCGATTTCGCGTCGTTCTTGGCCTTGTTGTACCAGGGATCATAAAAATCCTTCATGGCCAGGGTGGCAGATGCCAGGGTGGTGGCGGAAATACCGCCGAACAGGGCGCCGGCCAGGCCCACGATCATGATGCTGGCGGAAAACGCCGGCATGTGGGCAATCAATGTCGGGAAGGCGTCGATCGACTTCATGCCCGGATACAGCACGGCGCTGCACATGCCGATCAGGGCCGCCATCAGGCCAAACGGTATCATCAGCGAGGACACGTAATAGCAGGCGCGCTTGGCCACGGCCGGGTTGTCCGTGCTGACCAGGGCCTGGATCACGTACTGCGTGGCGAAGATGGAGCCGATGCCGCCTATCATCCAGGCGATGATCTGGCCCCAGCCGATCTCGACCCAGTTGAACATCTTGGCCGGCAGTTGCGCCTGCAACGCGCCGATGCCGCCGCTCGCTTCCAGCGCATACGCCAGCGCCAGGATCACGCCCAGGTATTTGACGATGGAGTGGGCGAAATTGGTGTACACCACCGAGCGCATGCCGCCCAGGCTGACATAGATCACGGTGATGGCGCCCACCAGCAATATGGCGACCGTTTTATTGATATGCAGCACGGCCGCCAGCACGGCGCCGCCGCTCGCATACAGGGCGACGGCAACGATACCCAGCGCGACGATGGTGAGTATCGATGCGGCATAGCGCACGGGTTCGCCATACGTTTGCGCCAGGATGCCGGAAATCGTCGACTGCCCGCTTTCCTTGTATTTTTTCACCAGCACGATGGCCAGCAGCAAGAAGCCCAGCGACAGCGCCACCAGGTTCCAGGCGGCGGAAATGCCCAGCTCATAGCCTTTTTGCGCCGTGCCGATGCTGACGGAACTGCCGATGAATTCGGACAGCAGCAGCGCGCCGATCAGGTAGGCGGGATAGTTGCGCCCGCCCGCCGTCATGCCCTCTGCGCTGTTGGCGTGCTTGCGCACGCTGTAGGTAATGTACGACATGAGGGCGAAATAGCCCACCGTGACCGCCGCGATGATGATTAATCTGTTTTCCATTCGTCTACTCCAAGTCTGCTTTTTTCTTATTATTTTTCAAAAAAGCTCCCCCTGCCGCATGCCGGACCAGCCGGTGGCGGTGCTCAGGGGCAAAGCGAAATTCTGGCCTGCCTACGGCACTAAAAAGCCGCGCAGCTGCGCCGTGAAAGCCTGCGCCGCCTCGACACTCGAGATATGCGACGCGGGCACGCTCGCCAGGCGGCTGCCTGCCACCTGCTGCTGCAGCCAGCGCGCATCGTCCAGCGTCGTCACGGGATCGTGCTCGCCGGCGATCACCAGGGTCGGCACCGTGATCGTGCCAACGGAGGCGCGCAAGTCGGCTTGCGCCAGCGCCTCGCAGCAGGCCGCATAGCCGCCTGCATCCTGGCCGCGCAAAGTGGCGATCATGCGCGCCACCGTGTCCGGCTCGCGCTGGAGAAACTGCGGCGTGAACCAGCGTGCGGGGGCGCCATCGGCTACCGCAGCCATGCCATCGCGCCGGACTTGCTCCGCGCGCGCTAGCCAGGCGTCAGCAGAACCGATGCGCGCCGCCGTATTCGCCAGCACGAGTTGCGTCAGGCGCTGCGGCTCGTGGATGCCCAGCCACTGCCCCGTCAAGCCGCCCATGGAAATGCCGCAGAAGGCCGCACGGGCGATATCGAGGTGCTCGAGCAGCGCCACCACGTCCAGCCCCAGCCGGTCGATGCCGAACGGCGCGGCGCCGGTGGACTGGCCATGGCAGCGCGTGTCATAGCGCACGACAAAGAAGTCGCCAGCCAGCGCGGTCACCTGCGCCTGCCACATGGACAGGTCCGTGCCGAGGGAGTTCGACAGGATCAGGCAGGGCCGGGCGCGGTCGCCATCGGTGCGGTAATGCAGGACGCTACCGTCGGATGTAAAAAACTCGGACATGGCGTCTCCCTCAGGCCGCGGCACGTGGCCGTTCAACCTCGGCCGATGGCAGCGCCGCACTGTCTCGGCTCAGGTGGAAATCAAAATCGATCGAGGAAAATGGCTGCTCCAGCTGCAGGGCCGCCAGTTGCGCCGGGTCCTCGATGCGCGTGATGGGTGGCACCAGGCCTGCACGCGTGGCAAAGGCGAAGTCGTCCCACAGGTAATGGTCGCCATCGATATTGATTTGCGTCGTCAGCTTGCGGTGGCCCGCCGCACTGATGAAGAAATGGATGTGCGCAGGACGCTGGCCGTGCCGGCCCAGCAGATCGAGCAGCTGCTGCGTGGTGCCCTCGGGCGGGCAACCGTAACCGACCGGCAGAATGCTGCGGAACTGGTAGCGCCCATCCTGGTCCGCGAGGATGCTGCGGCGCAGGTTGAACGGCGATTGCGTGTGATCGAAGAAGGAGTAATTGCCCAGCAAGTTAGCATGCCAGACCTCGACCAGTGCGCCGGGAGCGGGCTTGCCGTCGGCGTCAAACACGGTGCCCTGCATGAAGAGCACTTCGGCGTGCGCGCTCTCGCTGCCATCGTCCAGCCGGGCAAAGCCCGTGCTGCGCGGCGCCCCGGCCACGTACAGCGGCCCTTCGATGGTGCGTGGCGTGGCGCCGGCCAGGCCTGCTTTCGCTTCGGCTTCGTCGGCCCGCAGGTCGAGGAAGTGTTCGAGGCCCAAGCCAGCAGCCAGCAGGCCCAGTTCACTCGACGCGCCGGCGGCCGACAGATAGGACACGCCGCTCCATACTTCGCTGGGCGTCAGGTCCAGGTCATCGATGGCCTTGCACAAGTCGCCCAGAAGGCGCAGCACCACTTGCTGCACGCGCGGGTTGGCCGGCCGGTCGGCCGCTTCCACGATCCACTTCTTGACGAGGGTATCAATGTCGGAATGTTGCATGAGATGTCTCCTTGATGAAGGTACTGCGTACGGTTCAGGAATCGTCGTCGCGGACCGACGAGGGATGGCGGCACAGCGGCATCACGTCAATCTGCATGTAGGGGAACAGGGGGAGCGAGGTCAGTAAATGATGCAGCTCGTCCACGCTGTCGACGTCAAAGACGCTGACGTTGGCGTACTGCCCGGCGATGCGCCACAAGTGGCGCCATTTGCCCTCCTGCTGCAGGCGCTGCGCCAATTCCTTTTCCGTCTGCTTTAGCTGCGCCGCCTGCTCGGCCGGCATCGTCAACGGCAGGTTCACGTTCATGCGTACATGGAATAACATGCTTTCTCCTCTATTGGCGCTGCAAGGCATGCAGCTTGTCCATATCGATCTCGACGCCCAGGCCCGGGCCAGTCGGCACTTGCAGCATGAAGTCGCGGTACACGAGCGGTTCGCGCAAGACTTCCTGCGTCAGCAGCAGGGGCCCGAACAGTTCCGTGCCCCAGGCCAGTTCGGCGAACGTGGAGCAGACGTGGGCCGTGGCGGCCGTGCCGATGCCGCCTTCGAGCATGGTGCCGCCATACAGGCCGACACCAGCCAGGCGCGCCACGGTGGCCACTTCCAGCGCGGGCAGCAAGCCGCCCGACTGGGTGATTTTCACCGCATACACGTCGGCCGCATCGGCCTGGGCCAGCGCCAGCGCGTCGGCGGGACCATGCAAGGCTTCGTCCGCCATGATGGCCACGTCGAAGCGCTGCGTCAGGCGCGCCAGCGCGGCGCGGTTGCCCGCTTTGACGGGCTGCTCGATCAGGTCAATGCCGCCCGCTTCCAGCGCGGCGATGCCGCGCACGGCGTCCGTCTCGCTCCAGGCCTGATTGACATCGACGCGCACGCTGGCACGTTCGCCCAGCGCACGCTTGATCTCCAGTACGTGGGCCACGTCATCCATCACGTCGCGCAGGCCAATCTTCAGCTTGAAGATGCGGTGGCGGCGCAAGTCCAGCATTTTTTCCGCTTCGGCGATATCGCGCACGGTATCGCCGCTGGCCAGCACCCAGGCCACGGGCAGCGCATCGCGCACCCGGCCGCCCAGCAATTCCGACATCGGCACACCCAGGCGGCGCGCCTGTGCGTCCAGCAGCGCCGTCTCGATCGCGCACTTGGCGAAACGGTTGCCCTGGATGACCTTGCGCACCTTGGCCATGGCCTTGGCGACTTCGCTCGCTTCCATGCCGACCAGCAGGGGCGCAATATAGGTATCGATATTCGTCTTGATGCTTTCCGGGCTTTCGCCGCCATAGCTCAAGCCGCCGATGGTAGTCGCTTCGCCCCAGCCGGTGATGCCGTCGGCGCAGCGCAGCCGCACCAGCACCAAGGTCTGGGTGTTCATGATGGCGACGGACATCCGGTGCGGACGAATGGTTGGCACATCGACCAGGTAGGTCTCGATATTTTGAATCATATTTATTCCGTATAATTCTGTGGAGTGGTGACACGATATGCCCCGAATGTCCCCACGTCCAACACCGAGTTGGTATCAAACCTATACCTGAAAGGTATGAAGATGGAATTACGGCACTTGCGCTACTTCGTGGCGGTGGCAGAGGAAAGGAACTTCACGCGGGCCGCCGCGCGCCTGCATATCGCGCAGCCGCCGCTCAGCCGGCAGATGCAGCAACTGGAAGAAACCCTGGGCGTGGAGCTGATCGAAAAAGGCTCGCGGCCCTTGCGGCTGACGGAAGCGGGCGAGTTTTTCCTCGCCCATGCGCGCCCGCTGCTCGACCAGGTGCGCGACCTGAAGGCGATGACGCAGCGCGTGGGCAAGCTGGAACGCACCCTGTCGATCGGTTTTGTTGCCTCGACCCTGTATGGGGAATTGCCCGATATCGTGCACCGCTATTGCGAGCGCCATCCAGAAGTGGACGTGACCCTGCACGAAATGACCACGGTGGAGCAGCTCAAGGCACTGAAGGAAGGCCGCATCGACGTAGGTTTCGGACGATTGAAAAGCGAGGACCCCAGCATCCGCCGCATCCTGCTGCGCGAAGAGCGGCTGGTGGTGGCCCTGCCGCCCGGGCACCGGCTGGCCCAGGGAGAAGGCGGATTGCGCCTGACTGACCTGGTCCATGAAACCCTGCTCGTGTATCCGAAAGCGCCCCGCCCCAGCTTTGCCGACCAGGTGCTGACCATGTTCAGTGTGGGCAATGTCACGCCCGGCCCCGTCACGGAAGTGCGCGAACTGCAGATTTCCATGGGATTGGTGGCAGCCGGCCAGGGCATTTCCATCGTGCCGGAAAGCGTGCAGGCCATGCATCACAGGAACGTGGTGTACCGCAAGCTGGAAGACAAGCATGCGTTCTCGCCCATCCTGTTCAGCATGCGGCATATGGACCGCTCGCCGGAACTGGAAAACATCCTCGCCGCCGTGTATTCCATCTACGATGAACACGGCATCGCGCACGTCAAGGAAAGCCTGTAGCCCTCACCGCTTATAGCGGCACGTCGGCCAGCAATTCCGGGCGCAGCGCGCGGATGCGCAGCTCCGTAAAATAGCCGCCCGCCTCGTTGTAGCGCAGGTAGTGGCGGCCGCAATTCAGGCAGCGGGCCACCTGGCTCAGGTTCGCGGGATAGTAGCGCGGCGCGATGGGCGCGTCGACGCTATCGTAGCGCGTGCCATCGGGATGGTATTCAGCGAAGGTGGGTTCCTCGTACGGGTCTTCGCGCAGGGTGCCGACCTCCTCGAAACGGTCGAGCTCCAGCGAGGTGGGAAGGCGCTGCCAGGCGTCCAGCGGCACCGTGCAGCAGCTGCATTTTTGAGTGACACCTGCCGAAGCGGCGGCCAGTGCGGACAAGGCGGGAAAGTCGATGAATAACATGCGTCAACCAGTACAAGGGGGCGGCCCTTGGCAACGAGCCTGGCCGCGCCCCTTATTCTAGCGCAATCGCATCCTGCCGATACGCGCACCGCATTTTGCCAGGAGCAGTTCCAGCAGCATCAGCATGCACGCGGAAATGAGCAGCAATGGCATCAGCGCACACATGGCGGCCGCCGCCAGCCAGGCCAGCGCGGAGGGCGAGGTCCAGGCGCCCGGCAGCAGCTTCGGCAAGCCCAGCGAGCCTGGCAGGCGACGCTTGAAGAACATCACCCAGCCCGATACCAGCGAGAACAGCACGCTGGCGCCAAACAGGAGCAACAGCGCCTGGTTCCACCAGCCGAATTCACCCCGGTGAAACGGGATGCCGATGGCGGTGGCCTTGCCGAACGCCGTCTGCGCATCCCAGCCTGCGTAATACAGCGGCTTGCCGCTATAGGCATCGAATTGCAGGTCGAAGCGCAAGGTGGGCTGGCTACGGTCGGCCATGGTGGCGCGCCACACATCGTCCTGGCTGGCCGGTGCCGTCAGCTGCACGGCAATGGCGGGCGCATGGCTGCGCGCCACTTGCCAGGCGCCCTGCCAGTCGAGCGGACCACCGGCCGCATCTTCGCTTGAATGAAGACCGCGCGGCACGGGCGGCGGCGCCTGGCCGCTGATGTCGCGCAGCACGCGGATGCGCCCGCCCGCCTGCTGGCTCCATGTCAGCCCGGTCGTCAGGATGACGACGCTGACGATGCCCAGCGCCACGCCGAGAAAAGCATGCCACTGGCGCCAGCCATTGCGGCCCCGCGCGCCCCGCTTGGGCAAGCCCGATTGCGCGCCGCTTGGCCACCACAGCACCACACCCGTCACCAGCATCACCATCAGCCAGCTGGCCGCCAGCTCGATCATCCAGCGCCAGCCATCGTTTTGCAGCAGGCGAGAATGCAGTTTCTTGGCCCAGTTGCCGAAGCGTTCACTGCTGGCCAGGCTGCCCAGCACGCGCGCATCATACGGATTCACATATACGACGATGGCTTGCGCGGGCAGGCCGAACTTCGGCTTGACCGGCGCGGCATGGCCGCCATGGCCCGCATGTTCATCCTGCGCGCCACCGGGCGGCGCAAACGCCACCTGCACCGCGTCGTCCTGTTGAAAAGGGGGCACCACGTGCTGCACTGTCCAGCCACGCGGCGCCGCCTTTTCCGCTGCCGCCACGGCGGCGTCCAGCGGCAGCATGGACGCTTGCGGCGCCACATGGTCAAGTTGCTGGTATAGCCTTGCCTCGATCTGCGGCGTGAACACATACAGGATGCCCGTCAGGGTGGCCAGCAGCGCAAACGGCGAGGCGATCAGCGCAGCCCAGAAGTGGATGCGCCAGTACAGGCTTTTACGCCGAGCGATAAGAAATTTTGCGTCGTCCATGGCCATCCTCACAGTGCATTGAAGGTATAGCCCAGGCCCAGCATCACGCTGCGCGGCGCACCGGGCGTGTACTGGTTCTGCGTATTGGCCACGTAACTGCCCGTGCCCGCATAACTGCTGCTGGCCGAATCGGCATAGCGTTTATCGGCCAGGTTGCGTACCTGCGCCCACGCTTCCAGCCCGCGCGCAAGCTGGTAGCTGGCACGAAGGTTCAGCAGCGCGTGGCCCTTGTACTCCACCGTGTTGGCATTGTTCATCCAGTAGCGGCCCTGGTGCACGGCTTCGAGCGCCACCCTGGCTCCGGCCACGGGCTTGTAGCCGATCTCGAACGAGGTGATGTCGCGCGGCGCCTGCGGCATGGTCCGCCCGCTGTAATCGAGGCTGGCGGATACCTGGTAGCGCAGGTAGCGGTGGCGCGAAATGGCCGTGGCGAAGCGCACGTCGAAGGGACCGCTGTCGTAGTTCAGGCCCAGCTCCAGGCCTTCGCTGCGCGTACGGCCCGCATTGCGGTTTTCGCTATTGCCCGGCGAGAGTGTATAGCTGACGATGGTGTCGCGCCCGTCGAGCCGGTACAGCGCCGTGTCGAGTTTCAAGCGGCCCTGCAGGAAGGCCCAGCGCAAGCCCAGTTCATAGTTGTTGTAGACCGACGGCTGCAGGTCGGCGATGCCCGTCTTGCCATACAGCTGACTGACCTCGGGCGGGGTAAAGCCCTGGCTGACGTTCGCATACGCGCTGCCCGCCTGGCCGATGGCGTAGGTAGCGCCCAGCTTCGGGCTGAGGTGCGAAAAGCTGCGCGACTCGTCGGGCGCGCCGTAATTGACGCTGCCGCCCGGCGCCAGCTTGTTGTGGTAATCGTAGCGGATGGCATCCGAGCGTCCACCCAGCACCACGCGCGTGCCCGCCAGCGGAGAAAACTCCCACTGCGCGAAGAGGGCCGTGTTCAGGATGTCCGTCTGATAGTCGCGCACGCCCTGCGGATTGCTGGCATTGGCCAGCGTATAGCGCAGATAGCGGCCCGTGGCGGTATCGCGCACGATGGACAGATTGTCGCTGACAAATGGATTATCGCTCTTGTCCACGTATACGCCGGCGACCAGGCGCGAACGCAGCCACGTGAATTCCTGCTGATGTTTCAAGTCCAGCCCCAGCGAATCGACATGGTTGTTGTTGATGACACCCTTGCACAGCATGCCCGCGCAACTGCCTATGGAATACGCGGGAATCTGCCCATGGTCATTCTTGCGCGTAAACACGGTGACGGTGCTCGTGCCATGGGCCGTCGTCTCGCCCTCCCACGCCAGATTCATGCGCGTGGTCTTGTCCTTGCGGTAAGTGAAAGTGTTCAGGCTCTTGCCCGGGGCATTGCGGTAGTCGTCTTCAAACAGGCTGCCCGTCATGGCCGCATCAAGGTCGGTGTGGACGATGGTGGCGCGCAGCTGCGAGGTGGGGCTGAGCGCATAGTCGGCGCGCAGCGAAAACGAATCCTTGTCGCCATAGCTGTACTCTTGCCAGTTGTCGCGCGAACGGCGCGAACTGTAATGGGAAAAGCGCAGTCCCAGCGGACCCCAGGTATCGCTGGCGGAGGTGTCGTAGCGGGTGTAGCCGCCCACATTGTCGCGCCGCACGCTCACCTTGGCCGTCGGCGTGGCGCTGGCGCCAGCCGTCAGGAAATTGATGGCGCCGCCGACGGCATTGCTGCCATACAGCGAAGAGGCGGCCCCCTTCACCACTTCCACGCCGCTGGCCCCCGCCATGTTCATCTCGTTGAGCGAGTTGTGATTGAAGACGCCCAACGGGCGGATGGGAATGCCGTCTTCCAGGTACTGGTAGACGGCATTCGTGCCTATGGGCTGGCGGATGCTCATGCTGTGCTGCTCGTTGCCCAGGTCATTCCAGTACACGCCGGCGATGCGGTTGAGGATATCGCCCATGGTCTTGGGCTTGTCGCGTTCCAGGACAGCGGCGTTGACGACGCCGATGGCCTGCGGCGTCTCGGACAGCCACGATTGCGCGCGTGAGCCGGAAACGACGACGGTGTCGATGGCGTGATCGGATTGCGCCTGCGCGCAGGGGTAGGCCAAGGTGATGGCCATGGCCAGCACCAATAATTTCTTGTTCATGTGATTCTCGTTTAAGTGTGCGGATGCTGCCCGTCGCACTGGAAGGCGCGCAGGGCAAGCACTAAAAATGCAAAGACTTAAATGAGGGCGGGCGGCGCGCGCGATTGCGCGGTACACCAGATGAACAGCGGGGACGGCGACTGGTAGTACAGGGCCGGAAAAATGGCCGTGCCGCTGGCGACGGGCAGCGGCAGCACGGGACTGGGCGGCAAGCCCACGGAACCCGCATGCGTGGAACAAAAGGCGCAATGCTCCATCTGCATGACCTTGCCGCCGGACTTGCCATCGGCGGCGCCATCATCGTCGACCTGGACGAAACGGATGCCGGCAACTGAGCAGATTTCCGCCCAGCCGGAGCCGGATTCCTGCTTGGCGTTGGCGACAGCCTGGGAAATCGATGGCGCGAGCGCCGCCAGCAGGATCGCAAAGCAGGCGATCCAGGCGGCAAAGCGGCGCGTGAACAAGGTCATTCCCATGGCCGTATTTTAGCAGCGGCCGCCGGGACTGGGTAGCGGAAAGCGGCTCACGCGGCCGGGCAGGCAGCGTTGCCGTTGTCAAAAGCACGCACCACGCCCGCCGCATCCGTGGCGATGCGGCCGACTGCACGGCGGTGACCCAGCACCAGTTCATCGTAGCCTTCACCCACCTTTTCATTGGCGACCGTGCGGCAAGTGACCACCTTGTTGCTGGCCAGCTGGCGCACGCTCCACACGGCATCGATCAGCGCATACCGACCCATCACGGACTCAAAGCGCTGCACATTGGTGCTGATGCGATACACGGGCAGGTTGTCGGGATGCGGCGTGCGGAACACATCAATGGCGCCCAGGTCGCTGGTCACGGCCGTCGACAGGGCTTGGCCGATCTCCCCGGCCAGCGGTCCCGCCCAGCGCTGCTGCTCCAGCAATTCGATGCGCCCCGATGGCGCCGTCACGACGAACTGATTGCGGCTCACCTGTTGCGGCACGCTGACGGCCAGCACCTCGACATAGTATTTGACGGGTTTGGCCGGCAGCGCGTCGACGCCGCCGCCGAGCGTATAGAAATGCTCGGACTGGGGCGTGGAGCAGGCACCCAGCAGGACGGTCGCCAGCAGCGCGGCGAAGCTTACAAGGACAGGCTTCATCATTTTTCATCTCCTTTTTTACCGCGGATCAGCGACTCTGGATGCCGTTCCAGGTAATCCGACAGGGCATTGAGCGATTGCAGGGTTTGCGTTAGCTGCTGCAAGGCCTGGCGCACGTCAGACTGCAGCGGCGAATCCTTTTGCAGCACCTGTTCGGCCGTGCCGAAGGTTTGTTTCGCCGCCGTCAGGGTATCGCGCATTTCCGGCACCACCTGGTCATCGAGCTGCTTGAACAGGGTATTGGCCTGCTTGATGGTGGCGTTCAAATTGTTGCCGATCTCCGCGTACGGCACCTGATCGAGCTTGCGGGCGATGCTGGCGATCTGCGTCTGCAGCTCATCCAGGGTATTGGGCACGGTGGGCACTTCCAGCGGATACCTGTTCAAGTCCAGCGCCACCTTCGGCGCTTTCGGGAAGAAGTCCAGCGCGATGTACAGCTGGCTGGTGAGCAGGTTGCCCGTGCGCAGCTGGGCGCGCAAGCCGCGGCTGACCATACGTTCGAGCACCTGGTGGCCGGCCGAGCCTTCCGCATCGTCGACGGCCGCCTTGAAGCGCATGCCCAGGCGCGCCGGATACAGATTGACGGTGACGGGCATGCGGAAGTTCTTCTTCACGGGATCGAACTCGATGCCGACCGAGCGCACTTCACCCAGCACGATGCCGCGGAAGTCCACCGTGGCGCCAGGCTGCAAGCCGCGCAGGGACTGGTCGAAATAGAATACGGTGGTAATGGCTTCACCATCGGGCTCGCGCATGGCGCTGGCCTCGTCGGCTGCCAGACGGTAGTTGGTACCGGCCGGCGCCGGTTCTTGGGGCCTGCGGCCATTTTCCGCCTCGAAGGCGATGCCGCCCACCAGCATGGCGGCCAAGGACTGCGTATTCAATTTGAAACCGTTGGAATCGAGGCGCACGTCGACGCCGCTGGCATGCCACCAGCGCGCATTCTTGCCGACGAATTGGTCGTACGGCGCATTCACGAAGACCGACATGGTGATGCCGTTGCCATCCTTGTCCAGAGCGAAGCTGACCACCTTGCCCACGCGCAGGCGGTGGAAGAACAGGGGCGAACCGACATCGACGGAGCCGAGGCTGTCCGCATGCAGGGTGTACAGCTTGCCCTTCTGGTCACCTGCGACGGCGGGAGGGCTCTCCATGCCGACGAAGTTCTCCTTCTTCTGCTCCGACTTGCCCGTGTCGACGCCGATGTAGGCGCCCGACAGCAAGGTGCCCAGCCCTGTCACGCCGCTGGCGCCGATCTGCGGGCGTACCACCCAGAAGCGCGAATCGTCTGTAGCAAAGCGGCGTGCTTCCTTGCTCATGTCGATCGTCACCAGCACCTTGCTCAAGTCGTCGCCCAGGGTAATGGCGCGCACCTGGCCGATATCGACATCCTTGTACTTGACCTTGGTCTTGCCTGGCTCCAGTCCTTCTGCACTCTTGAAGCTGACTGTCACCGTGGGTCCCTGGTCGAGGATGGACTTGGCTGCCAGGCCGGCGCCGATCAGCGCGGCCAGCAGCGGAATGAGCCATACCAGCGACGGCAGCCAGCGGCTGCCCTGTTCCACATCGGGTTCAGGCAATGGACGGCCACCCGTTTCGGCAAGGTCGCCTGCTTCTTTGTCAGACATGCTGTTCTCCAATCACTGTATTGTTTCCGGTATTTGCCACCACCACGGGTTCTTCCTCGCCATGCACCTGCCCGTCGACGGGGTCCCAGATCAGGCGCGGGTCGAACTGCATCGCCGCCAGCATGGTCAGCACCACCACGGCGCCAAAGGCCAGCGCGCCGGGTCCGGCAGTGATCACGGCCAGCGACTTGAAGCGCACCAGCGCCACCGTCAGGGTGACGACAAAAATATCTAGCATGGACCAGCGGCCGATGAATTCGACCATGCGATACAAGATAGTGCGCTGGCGTGGCCGCCAGCGCGAGCGCCGCTGCGCGGTGAAGGCCAGCAGCGCCAGCACGCCCAGCTTGAGCATGGGCACGACCACGCTGGCGATGAAAATGATGATGGCCAGGCCTTTCGAACCGCTGGTCCAGAACAGCACCACGCCGCTCATGATGGTGTCGTTTTGTGCGCCAAACAGGGAATACGTCACCATCACGGGCAGCAGGTTGGCGGGAATGTAGAGGATCATGGCGGCGATCAGCAGGGCCCAGGTGCGGTTGATGCTATCCGGTTTGCGCACATGCAGGGCAGTGCCGCAACGCACGCACGCCAGATGCCTGCCCTTGCCCAGCGGTGGCGCCACCAGGCCACAGGCATGGCAGGGCAGCACCTTCGCGCCCGGCGCGAAAGCCTTGTAGCGGATGCCGGGCAGCGCTTGCCGCGTCAGATCGTCGCCCAGGTTCCACAGGGCCTTGGGGTCAAATGAGACGACGATGGCCAGCAGCAGGGTCAGCGCGCCAAACGCGAATAGCCCCGGTTGCGGCAGCACGGTGGCAAGGCTGGTCATCTTGACGACGGTGATCAGGATGCCGATCATCAGCACCTCCGTCATGCCCCATTCGCGCGCCGTCTGCACGGCGCGCAGCACGCGGTTAAAGCCCGGCACTTTGACGCCGCCACGCAGGCCCAGCGCCACATACAGCAGGGAGCCCAGTTCGATGGCAGGGAAGAGGATGGTAAACAGGAAGACCATCGTTGCCACCACCTGCATCTGCTCGGACCACAGCACGCGGATGGAGCCGAGCAAGGTGGCGCTGGAGGTCAGGCCATTGACGTCGAGTTCGACGATGGGGAAAAACTGCGCGATCAGGAAGACCAGGGCGGCGCCCAGGGTCAGGGCCACCACCTTGGTCAATTCGGCCGATGCGCCCCGCGCGTGGGCGCCCCGGTATAGCACCGAGCGGCAACGGATGCAGCGCGCCTTCTCGCGTGGACGCAGCGGACGTTTGCGGTACAGCACACCGCAGTCATGACAGCTAATCAGGTCGTATCGGTGCACAGTGTGAAGTTTGCCGGCGCGCAAGCGCGACTATCTCATGATAATGCCAGCAATCATGACAGAATTGGCATTTTCCTGCACTGCAGCACTATTCTTTTCCCCTCCCCTGCAGCAGCGTCTCGACGGCGCGACCGATTTTCAGCACCTTGTCATCGGCGCCCGCCAGGGCACAAATGCCCAGGCCCACAGGCAGTTCGCCGTCCGCATGGCAAGGCAGGGACAAGGCGCAGCCGTCGAGGAAGTTGATCACGCTGGCATTGCGCAGCACCAGGCCATTCGTGGCGAAGAAGGTGGCATCGTCCGCGTCCAGCGGCTCGACCTGCGGAGCCACGATGGCCACGCTGGGCATCAGCCAGGCATCGTATGGCGCCAGGCGCCGCTCTGCAACGGAGATCAGGCGCGCGCGCGCATCGAGCAAATCGATGTAGTCAGACGCGCCCTGCTGCTGGCCGCGGCGGATGCGCGCCGCCACGCGCTGGTCGTACTGCGCGCCCTTCTCTTCAAGCAACACCCTGTGCCAGTGCCACGCTTCGGCCGCCACCAGGCCACCGCCGCCATTGATCGTCGGAAGCTCCAGCAATTCCGGGAAATCGAACTGTTCCACCTGCGCTCCGGCCGCGCGCAACTTCTCCAGCGCGCGCTCAAAAGCCTGCCGCACCTGCGGCTCGACATTCGCGCCTACGTAATCAGTCGTAAAACCGAAGCGCAAGCCTTTCAGGGCTGGCGCGCCATCGGAGATATTTTGGCCGGATAAGGCCGCATACAGGATGGCGCAGCAATCGACACTGTGGGCGATGGGGCCGGCCGAATCGAGGGAGCGCGACAGCGGTACCGTGCCAGCCAGCGATACGGAAGCCGCCGTCGGCTTGAAACCGGTCAGGCCGCAAAAAGCGGACGGGATGCGGATCGAGCCGCCCGTATCCGTGCCCAGCGCGCCGGCCGCCATCGCCAAGGCCACCGTCACGGCGCCGCCCGAGGTGGAGCCGCCCGCCACGCGTGCGCGGTCATGCGGGTTGCGCGGCGTGCCGTAATGGGGATTCAAGCCCAGGCCGGAAAACGCGAATTCACTCATGTTGGTGCGGCCCAGCAGGATGGCGCCAGCCGCGCGCAGGCGTGCCACGGCGCCCGCATCCGCATCGGCGGGCGGCGCATCGGCCAGCGCCAGCGAGGCGGCGCTGCTGACTTGCCCCTTGACGTCGAACAGGTCCTTGATCGAGATGGGCACGCCGGCCAGGGGCGAGGCAACGATACCGGCCGCGCGCGCCGCATCGCTGGCGCGCGCCTCGGCCAGCGCCTGTTCGCCATCGAGGCTGACATAGGCATGGCCGCCCTGGGCCTGGTGCGCCTCGGCGCGCGCCAGCATGCGCTGCGTCAGTTCCACGCTGGTGATGCGGCCGGCGGCCAAGTCGGCCGCCAGTTCGCGGATGGTCTTGCTCAGCTTGCTCATTGTCTTATCCTTCCACGGGCAGGGTTTGCACGGCATAGCGGTGCTGCAGGCGGCGCTGCAAGGCTGGATCATACAGCTCCAGCGCGAACGCGTCGCCATGGCCCATCTCGCCGATGATCGGCTGCGTGCCGCAGAACATGGCACTGCCCACGGGCAGGGTCGTTTGCCCCGTGTAGCGCAAGATCAGGTCTTCCGGCGACAGCATGCGCGTCACGGGGCCGTCCTGGTACAGGGCCGGTACGCCTGCGCGCTCGCGCCAGGAACGCATCTGCAACTGGTCCCAGTGGCCGGCCACGTCGGCATAACGCCACAGGGTATCGCCCACGGGCTTGCCGCACATCTGCTTCGACACCGTCACGCCATAGCTTTCCACTTTGCGGTCCGTATGGTCGGAGCCGATCCCTACCAGCAGGCCGTATTGCGTGGAAAACAGCACGAATTCGGCCTCGCCGGACGAGTCCAGGCCCGGCACTTCGATGGCGGAATCGTTCGACAGCAGCGCCGCCGCCACGCGGTAAAACGTCGGCACGCTTTTCGGGCGTGCCACGCCGATGACTTCCAGTTCGGCGATATGGTGCTCGACCATCGCCATGTCGCGGCCCGTCCAGCCGGCGATGATGAGTTGATCGATGTCGAAGGTAACGGGGCCGTGGCCTGCCAGTTGAAAACTCAATGTCGTCATGATGTTATTCCTCAAGGGGGCCGCGGCCCGTTTCGCGCGCCGCAAAGACTGCCGCGCCGGTGATCAGGAGCGCCACCGCCACATACAGCGAGACGGCCATGGTGCTGTTATAAGAGCGGTATAGGCTGGCGATAACGAGAGGCGCGAAACCGCCGCCTATGACGCCGGCCAGGGTATAGGCCAGCGAGGAACCCGCATAGCGCACCTTGGTAGGGAATTGCTCGATGACAAAGGCCGCCTGCGGGCCGTACATGATGGCGTGAATGATCAGGCCCACGACGACAGCTGTGACGATGGCGGCAGGGCTGGCAGTATCCAGCAGGGCGAAGAAGGCAAACGCCCACACCAGCCCCAGGATGGCGCCCAGCGCATACACGGGGCGGCGGCCAATCTTGTCCGACAGGGCGCCAAACAGCGGCACCGACAGCGCATTACAGGCAGTGCCGATCATGATGACGCTCAAAGCCAGGGTCGAAGACAGGTGCAGCACGGTGGTCACATACGTCAGAGTAAACACCACCACCAGCGCATACAGCACGTCAGAGCCGATACGCACGCCGCCGGCGATCAGCAGACGGCGCCAGTAGATGCGCAGCACGTCGCCGATCGGCGCTTCGGCCTTGGCGTCCTGCTGGTCGAGTTCCTTGAACAGCGGAGTTTCCTCGATGCCGCTGCGTATCCACATGCCAAAGGCCACCAGCAGCAGGCTGGCGATGAACGGCATGCGCCAGCCCCAGTCCATGAACGCTTCATGCGGCAGCAGATAGGTAATCAGGCCGATGCAGCCGGTCGCCAGCAAGGTGCCGAACGATGGCCCCACCTGCGTCCACGACGCGTTGCGGCCCCGCTTGTCCGGCGCACCGTGTTCGACGGAGATCAGTACGGCACCCGCCCATTCGCCACCGAGCGCGATGCCCTGAACGAAGCGCAGCGCCACCAGCAGGACCGGACTCCAGATGCCGGCCGTCGCATACGTGGGCAAGAGGCCCATCAGGCCCGTCGTCACGCCCATCAGCATCAGGGTCACCACCAGCACCCAGCGACGTCCAAGCTTGTCGCCCAGGTGGCCAAAGATCACGCCACCGATGGGACGCGAGATATAGCCAACCGCATACGTGGAAAAGGCCAGGATGGTACCTGTCAGCGGATCGAATGAAGGGAAGAACAGATGGTTGAAGATCAGCGCGGCCATGGTGTTGTAGACGGTGAAGTCATACCATTCCAGGGTCGTGCCGACCATGCTGGCCGTGGCCAGGCGGCCCGTCTTGGGTTTTTCGCCCGGTACCGCAGTGCTGGCGTGCGCATGGGTCTGCGCCGTGGTGTGTGTCGTCATAGCCTACCTCTCTCGTCAGTTTTATTGCAGGCCCGGTGCAGGATGCTTTGCCCTGCGCCGTGGCCCGTGTCTCGTGTTATCAGTGCCGGCAAGATGCGCGCTTGCGCGTCAGGCGGCGTGCAAATCGGCCTCGCGCAACTGCCAGGACAGCTGCAGGATGGCCGCATCTTCCCCGTCGAGGCCCAGCGCCGCACTGGCTGCATTGGCCGCCGCCATGGCGGCGCTTTCGGAAGATGCATCGATCAGCAAGATCGGATCGAGCACGCGGCCTTCCTTCCGTTCCGCTGGCAGGGGACCGGACAGATCGACGTCGGGCGTCAGCAAGCGGGTGGCAATGACGCCATCGATCTGCAGCAATGTCGCGCCCAGCGCCGCCATGCCCGCCACGGCTTGCGCGTCCTGGCCGATGGCTGGCGCCCCCAGGCGCAGCACGGCCAGCCAGGCGCCCGTGCCCATGCCCGTTTCCGCCTCGATGGCGCAGACGCGGCGCATCGGATCCACCATGCGCTGCAGATTCGCCACCGACCATGGGGTCTGCTGGCCAAAGGCCTTGAAGTAGTCGGCTGTCTGGAAAGCGGCTAGCGACACAGTGCGGTACAGGCCCAGGTATTTGCGGGGCCCGCGCACACTCTGGTAGCGCGTGCCGCTGACGAAGCCGGGAATGCGCACGCGCTCTTCCACGTGCTCGCGGTCGTACCAGCGGTTGAAATCGAGTTCGTGTTCCGGGTCTGCGCTGGTCCAGACGAACAGGATGCCTGGCAAGGTGGTGGTGGACGTCGTCATGATGGTTCCGTTCTGCGTTGTAAGAGGAGTGCCAACCCAGAATAGGTGGCGCGCCATCACTTGGCAAACGGGTTATTCTGAACGCGACTGATAAGTTTTTCTTGTGGGTCGCGGTGATAACGGCAACTTAATTGTCACGCCCGCGTCCCGGCGCCATACTCCTCGCCCAGCGCCAGGGTGAACCTGGCCGCCTCCTCGCACGCCAGCATGGCCACCAGCTGGATCGCCTCCGTGGTGATGTCTTCGCTGTAGCTGATGACAATGCGCTGCGGCGCCAGGCTGCTCACGCAGGGAATCAGGGCGATGTTGCCCTGCTCAATTTCCTCGCGCAGGGGCGCCAGGGGCAGCACGGCGATACCGAAACCGGCCTTTACCAGGCGCACGATGGCGGAAATCGAGCTGACACAATGCACCCGCCCCAGCTGCACGCCCTCGTCCTGGCACAGCGCCTTCAATGCGGAATGCGGCTGCGAGCCACGGTTCATAGTGATGATGGGGTGCTGCGCCAGTTGCGCCACCGTGAACGGCGCACCCGTATCGGGCCAATCGGCTGCCCTGCCAGCCCAGCCCATGGCGATGGCGCCGCTACCCGTGCTGCGGATATGGTCGCCCGTCAGCATGTCCGTCTGCAGCGCGATATCGAGCTCGCCCTGCTGCAGCTGTTCGTGCAGGCGGCGCGTCGATTCGGAGGTCAATTGAATCTCGATGCCGGGATAGCGTTCCTGCACCCGCTGCAGGAAGGGAATCAGCCAGGTATGCACGATGGTTTCAATGACGCCGATGCGTACTTCACCCGTGATCTGCGCGGGCGAGGAATTGGCCGCATACATGTCGCGGCACAGTTCCAGCATGCGCTCGGCATACACAAGCAGGTTGCGCCCGGCGAAAGTCAGGCGGATTTCACGCGCGTCGCGGTCGAACAAGCGCGTGCCGAAGTCCTGCTCCAGCGAGGCGATGCGGTTCGAAATGGCCGCCTGCGTGATGTGCAGCTTGTCGGCCGCCGTGCGAAAGCTGCCCAGCCGCGCAGCCCAGACAAACGCTTCGAGAAAACGGGTATTCAATTTGGCTCTTCAATCAATGGGGGCTATTCTTCACAGTTTGAGTGTTCGCCCCATTGTAAGCCAAAGCGCCCTGCCCTATTTTTCGCCCAGGAAGTCAAGCAGGGTCAGGGCGACGATCTTGCTGGCCTTGCGCAAATCGTCCAGCGCCAGGCGCTCATCGGCCTTCTTTGCGTTCGACTCGGGCACTGTGCGCGGGCCAGCGCCATACAGTACGGCGGGGATGCCCCGTTCGCCGTACAGGCGCGCATCCGCATACAGCGGCGTGCCGACGGCGGGGATGGTTTCGCCCAGGATAGATTGCGCATTCTTTTGCAGGCTCTCGACCAGTTGCTCGGAGCCGGGCAAGGGCCGCAGCGCATGCGACAGCAGCAGGCGGCGGATCTCGATGCGGATGCCCGCTTCGCCGCGCACGGCGTCTTCGATCAGCGCGCGCACCTGCGCTTCTACCGCCACCGGATCTTCTTCCGGAATCATGCGACGGTCCATCTTCATGACGACCTTGCCCGGCACCACATTGGTATTCGTGCCGCCGTCAATGCGTCCCACCAGCATGGTCGGCGAATCGATGCCTGCCACTTTGGACTTGATCTTTTTCAGCTCCGGCAACTGGCCATAGATGGCGTTGAGGATCTTGTTGGCCGCCTGCAGCGCGTCATGTCCCGTCTCCGGCATGGAGCCGTGACCAGACTTGCCGTGCACGGTGATTTCCAGCTGCAGGCAGGCGTTGTGCGCGGTGACGATGCCGTAGCTGAAACCGGCGGCAATGACGAAATCGGGCTTCGTCAGTTGCTGTTCCAGCAGCCATCCCGGCCCCAGCAAACCGCCGAATTCCTCGTCATAGGTGAAGTGAAGTTCCAGTTGGCCCTTTAGTGGAACGCCCAGCGCTTCGAGCGCGCGCGCGGCAAACACATAGGTGGCGAAGTCGCCCTTCGAGACGGCCGTCGCGCGGCCGTAGATATAGCCGTCGTCGATCTGGCCGCCATACGGCGGATAGGTCCAGTTGTCGCCGGGCGGTACCACATCGCCATGCGCATTCAGCGCCACCGTCGGCCCGCCCGCCGCATACGGCCGGCGCACGATCAGGTTGGTGATGCTCTGCATGCCATACGCCGCCACCTGGTCCGCTGGCACGGCATGTTTTTCCGCCTGCCAGCCATATGCCTGCAGCAGTTGCGCTACCAGTTCCGCATGCGGTGCGTTGTTGCCGGGCGGCGTATCCGTCGGCTGCTGCACCACCTGCTGTAGAAATGCGACTTCTTCGTCGAAGTGATCGTCGATCCAGGCCGTGATTCGTTCCGCTTGCGTTGTCATTTTGCTCCTTGCATGGTCTGTTGCAGCCAGGCGCCCAGTTCACTGCGCTCGGCCTCCGTCATGTTGGTCAGGTTGCCGATCGGCATGGCTTTAAGCTCGATGGCCTGCTTGTAAATTTGCGCCGCGTGCTGGCGAATTTCCCTTTCATTATCCAGCATCATGCCGGCCGGCGCCGTGGCGAAGCCCGGCTGCGTGGGCTGGGCCGAATGGCAGGTGGCGCAGCGCTGGGCGATGATGGCATGCACGCTCTTGAACTGCGCGGCCGGGTCCACCGCCGGCGCGGCCGCCACGGCCACGGGCGCTTTCGGCGCAATGGACACGGCCACTGCCATCAGCAGGGCCACGCCGATGGCCGGATAACGCCACTCGACACGGCCCTTGTGGCGCAGATTGAAGAAGTGGCGGATGAAGACGCCGGCCGCCATGATCAGCGCCAGCACCAGCCAGGCGTGATCGTTCCGGTAGGTCATCGCATAGTGGTTGCTGATCATGATGAACAGCACCGGCAACGTAAAATAATTGTTATGCACGCTGCGCTGCTTGGCTTTCATGCCGTGCTTGGGGTCGGGCAGCTTGCCGGCCGCCATGGCTTCGACCATCTTGCGCTGGCCGGGAATGATCAGCATCAGCACATTGGCCACCATGATGGTGCCGATCATGGCGCCCACGTGGATGTAGGCGGCGCGCCCGCTGAGCAAGTGCGTGAGCACATACGCGGCACCGACGATCAGCGCGAACACCGTCACGCCAAACCACAGTTCATATTGCGCCAGCTTGGACCGGCACAGCAGGTCGTACACGGTCCAGCCGATGACGAGGGTGGCGATGCCGATGCCGACAGCCTGGCCGCTGGAAATATCGGCCACGGATTTGTCGATCATCATGGCCTGCGCATTGAAGTAGTAGGCAATCGTCAGCAGCGCAAAACCGGACAGCCAGGTCGAATACGCTTCCCACTTGAACCAGTGCAGTTCCTTTGGCAGTTCGGCGGGCGCCACCATGTATTTTTGCGGGTTGTAGAAGCCGCCGCCATGCACGGCCCACAACTCTCCCGACACGCCCTTCTTCGCCAGCTCGGAGCCAGGCGCGGGCGGACGGATCGAATTGTCGAGCCAAACAAAATAAAAGGAAGCACCGATCCAGGCGATGCCCGTGATGACGTGCAGCCAGCGGACGATCAGGTTCAGCCACTCAAGGCCGTACGGAATCAGGTAGGCAAATACTTCCATAAATTTCCTCTAGTCAGACCGAAGCCATATTCGTGCCAATCTACACAAGATAAACGGATTTACCGCCCTTCACATGAAAAATATCGTATATTTGACATATTCAAATCGATATACAACAGAGCCGCCGCCACATGTCCAGCCTGCCGCAACACCTCGACCTGCACTTGATCCGCATCCTCTACCTGCTGCTGGTGGAAAAGAATGTCTCGCGCGTGGCGCTGAAACTCAATCAGCCGCAGCCCTCGATCTCCGCCTCCTTGCGCAAGCTGCGCGAACTGACGGGCGACCCGCTGCTCGTGCGCGGCGCGCGCGGCATGGTGCCCACCCAGCATGGAGAAAGTCTGCTCAATCCGGCCAAGCGCATCCTCGACCAGACGGAGAGCCTGTTCGTCAAGAAGACGCCATTCGTGGCGCAGGAAGAGGCGCGCACCTTCCATATCGCCGCGCCCGACTACCTGGACAGCCAGTTCCTGCCTAACGTGGTGGCCCTGCTGCGCCGCGGCTCGCCGAAAAGCCGCGTGGTGCTGCATAGCCTGGGACCGGGCATCGACCATATCCGCCAACTCTCCGACGGTGGCCTGGACCTGGTCATCGCCAACTGGGACGAGCCGCCCGCCCACCTGCATATCTCGAAGCTGTTCGAAGACCCCATCATCTGCGCCATGCATGCGGAAAACGCCTATGCGCGGCGCACGGCCAGCGACGCCATGACCCTGGACGATTATCTGAGCCTGCCCCACGTGGCGCCGTCGCAGATGATGCCCGGCTACCACGGCGTGATCGATTCCTTCCTCGAACGGCAAAACCTGCAGCGCAACGTGGTGGTGGAATCGGCGTATTTCGGCCTGATCCCCTACATGCTGACGCAGACGGATCTGGTGCTCACCACGGGCCGGCAATTCATGCGCTTCTATGAAAAGACCCTGCCGCTGAAAACGTATACCGTGCCATTGAAATTCCCGCCCATGCGCTTTTACCAGCTGTGGCACCAGCGCGTGCACCAGGCACCCGAGCATAAATGGCTGCGCGACCAGGTCAGCGCGGCCGCCAAGGCGCTGGTGCAGCGATAGCAGCTATCAGCGCGCGCATATAATGGACGCCAGGACAGGGCGCTATCATCACCGCTTGCATGATCGGAAAACCATGACCACCCTTTCAGACCTGAACACCAGCAGCCAGGCCGACTTTATTGCGCAACTGCATGGCATCTACGAACATTCGCCCTGGATACCCCAGCGCGCGGCAGCGGCCAGGCCGTTTGCCAGCCTGACGGCCCTCAAGATGGAGCTGCAGCGCGTGCTGGCCCTGGCCTCTCCCGATGAGCAGCTGGGGCTGATCCGCGCCCATCCCGAGCTGGCAGGCAAGGCCGCCATCGCGGGGCAACTGACGGCGGAGTCGACGCGCGAGCAAGCCAAGTCCGGCTTGAACCTGTGCAGTCCCGAGGAATTTTCCACCCTGCAGCGCCTCAACAGCGAATACAACGCCAAGTTCGGCTTTCCCTTCATCCTGGCCGTCAAGGGCCCGACGGGCGAAGGATTGACGCGCCAGGACATCATCGCCACGTTTGCGCGGCGCCTGAAAAACCGGCCTGCCGATGAACTGGCCGAATCGCTGCGGCAGATCAAGCGCATCGCCGAACTGCGCCTGAACGACCTGTTCGACGTGCGGCTGGACTTCGGCCCGGCCATCATGCAGCAGGCGGAAACGCTGGCCGGCTGGAGCGACAGCGATTACAACCTCACCTGCGCCTACCTGACGCCAGCGCACCGGAAGACGGCCGCGCAACTGGCCGACTGGATGCGGGAGGCGGGCATGCAGGTGCAGATCGACGCCGTCGGCAATGTCGTCGGGCGCTATCTGTCGGACGCGCCTGGCGCGAAAACGCTGATGACGGGATCGCATTACGACACTGTGCGCAACGGCGGCAAGTACGATGGCCGGCTGGGCATCGTACTGCCGATCGCCGTCGTGCGCCATCTGCATGAGCGGGGTGAAAAGCTGCCCTTCCACGTCGAGATCGTCGGCTTCGCCGAAGAGGAAGGCGTGCGCTTCAAGAGCACATTCCTGGGCAGCACGGCCATCACGGGCAAGTTCGACTTGTCTCTGCTGGAACAGCTTGACGCAGATGGCGTGAGCATGCGCGAGGCGCTGGCCGCCGCCGGCCATGAAGCGGCCGCCATCGGCACCATCGCACGCGATCCCGCCAATTTGCTCGGCTATGTGGAAGTGCATATTGAGCAGGGGCCCGTGCTGCTGGAGCGCGACCTGCCACTGGGCATCGTCACGGCAATTGCCGGCAGTTCGCGTTACCTGGTCAATCTTGGCGGCGTGGCCAGCCATGCGGGCACCACGCCCATGACCATGCGCAAGGATGCGGCCAGCGCGGCCGCCGAAATCATCTTGCTGGTCGAACAACGCTGCAGCCAGGGCGAGGCGCTGGTGGGCACGGTGGGCCAGCTGCAGGTGCCCAACGGCTCCGTCAACGTGATCGCAGGCGCCTGCACCCTGTCGCTCGACATCCGCGCCGCCGTCGATACCGTGCGCCAGGCGGCCGTCGACGATATTCTCGACGGCATCGCCGCCATCTGCGCGCGGCGCCAGATTGACTACCAGCTGGAACTGCTGCTGTCGGCGCGTGCAGCGCCGTGTGCGCCGTGGCTGATGGCGCAGCTGGCGCAGGCCGTGGAATCGGTCGGCATCGAACCATACACGTTGCTGTCTGGCGCCGGCCACGACGCCATGGCCATGGCCGCCATCACCGACGTGGCCATGCTGTTTACCCGCTGCGGCAATGGCGGCATCAGCCACAATCCGCTGGAAACCATGACGGCGGACGACGCCGACATCGCGGCGCGGGCGCTGCTGGCGTTTTTGCGCAACTTCCAGCCCAAGCCCTGAGTGGCGGACGTGGGCCGGTGACCTATACGGCCACGGCCCGCTCCAGCATTGCGTGCAGCAGCACATTGCAGCCCGCTTCCAGGTGCTCGGGCTTGGCATCCTCGATTTCATTGTGGCTGATGCCGTCCTTGCACGGCACGAAAATCATGCCGGCCGGCGCCAGCCTGGCCGCGTAGATGGCGTCGTGACCGGCGCCCGACACCACGTCCATCACGGAATAACCGAGCTTTGCGGTGGCATTGCGCACGGCGCCCACGCAGTCGGGGTGGAACGGGCATGGCGGATAATAGGAAACCCGTTCAAGAGATATATCCAGTCCCGTACCGGTGCGCGTAGCGTCGATGAAAGCCGTGATTTCGCCATGCATGGTGTTGAGCAGTTCGTCGTTCACATTGCGCAGGTCGATGCTGAACTTGACTTCGCCGGGAATCACGTTGCGGCTGTTAGGGAAGACCTGCACCATGCCCACCGTGCCGCGCCCATACGGCGGGTAGCGGTTGGCGATGGCGACGACTTCCTGCATGATGCTGGTGGCCACCTGCAGCGCATCCTTGCGCAGGCCCATGGGCGTGGGTCCCGCATGCGCTTCCATGCCCGTCACCACGCAGTCGTACCACGACAGCCCCATCACGGCAGGCACTACGCCGATGACTTTATCGGCGTCCTCCAGCACGGGGCCCTGCTCGATATGCGTTTCAAAATAGGCGCCGATGGGGTGGTCGCCCGGCACCTGCTCGCCCTTGTATCCGATGCGCGCCAACTCCTCGCCCACCGTTTTCCCTTCCGTGTCTTTCGCCGCGTAGGCGGTTTCGAGCGAGAAGGCGCCGCAAAAGACGCCGGAACCCATCATCACGGGCACGAAGCGCGAGCCTTCTTCGTTGGTCCAGAACGCCACCTCGATGGGTGCCAGCGTCTTGATCTGTAAATCGTTCAGGGTGCGCACCACTTCCAGGCCGGCCAGCACGCCGTAATTGCCATCGAACTTGCCGCCCGTGGGTTGCGTGTCGATATGGCTGCCCGTCATCACGGGCGGCAAGCTATTATCGGTGCCGTCGCGGCGCATGAAAACATTGCCGATCTGGTCGATGGTAATGCTCATGCCCGCCTCCGTGCCCCAGCGCACCACCAGGTCGCGCCCCTGTTTATCCAGGTCCGTCAGGGCCAGGCGCTTGACGCCGCCCTTTACTGTCGCGCCGATCTGCGCCAGTTCCATCAGGGCCGCCCACAGGCGCTCGCCATTGATACGCAATTCATCCATCGTCAACTCCTTATGCGGTGGTGGCGGAAAACGCGGGCCGTTCGATATAGCGTCCGGCCCCTTCGACGGCCATCAGCTCGCCCTTGTGGAACACCACCTTGCCGGCGGCAATCGTGGTGCTGGGGATGCCGCGCACGGTGCGCCCTTCGAAGACATTGAAGCCTCCCCTGGCAAACTGCGTGGCGGCGGAAATGGTGCGCGTGCCCTGCGGATCCCACAGCACGATGTCGGCGTCGCTGCCTGCGGCGATGACACCCTTGCGCGGATACATATTGAAGATTTGCGCCGCATTGGTCGATGATACCTTGACGAATTCGGAGGGCGTAAGCATGCCGGAATTGACGCCAGCATCCCACACGACGGCCATGCGCTCCTCGACGCCGCCGCAGCCGTTCGGGATGCGCGTGAAGTCGTCCTTGCCGGCCGCCTTCTGCTCGGCGCAAAAGGTACAATGGTCGGTGGCCGTCGTGTGCAGGTTGCCGCTTTGCAGGCCGTGCCACAGGGCCGCCTGATGGTGCTTGCCGCGAAACGGCGGGCTCATGACGTGGCCCGCCACGTAGTCGAAATCATCACTCTGGTAGACGCTATCGTCGATCACCAAATGGCCAGCCAGCGCTTCACCATACACGCGCTGGCCATTGGCGCGCGCCCGCGTGATGGCGTCGAGCGACTCGGCGCACGAGACGTGCACGATGTACACGGGGGTATTAAGAACATTGGCGATGGCAATGGCGCGGTTGGCCGCCTCTGCCTCCACGGCAGGAGGGCGGGACAGGGGATGCGCCTGCGGCCCCGTGATGCCCTTCTTGAGCAGCGCCTGCTGCAACTGGAATACCAGCTCACCGTTTTCCGCATGCACAGTCGGCAAAGCCCCAAGTTCCAGCGAGCGGGTAAAACTATTTACCAGGGTTTCATCGTCGGCCATGATGGCGTTTTTATAGGCCATGAAATGCTTGAAACTGTTCACGCCATGCTCGCGCACGAGGGTGCCCATCTCTTCATGTACCTGCTCGCTCCACCATGTGATCGCCACGTGGAAGGTGTAGTCGCCGGCCGCCTTGGACGACCACTCGCGCCACTGATGATAGGCCTCGAGCAAGGATTGCTTGGGGGCGGGAATGACGAAATCCATGATGGTGGTGGTGCCGCCTGCAAGTCCCGCAGCGGTGCCCGTGAAAAAATCGTCCGACGTCACGGTGCCCATGAATGGCAAATTCATGTGCGTGTGGGTGTCTATCCCGCCCGGCATCACGTACAGGCCGCCCGCATCGATCACGGTGGCGCCGACCGGCACCGGCAAGTTCTCGCCGACGGCGGCGATCATGTCACCCTCGATCAGCACATCGGCGCGGAAGGCGCGGTCGGCGTTGACGACAGTACCGCCACGTATCAGTGTAGTCATCTTGTCTCCTTTGTGTTTACGACTGCGGCGCCTGCTGCACGTGCGCCACGGCCTTGCCCTTCATCATGACGCCGTAGACGACGGCGGCGATGGCCACGCCCACGAACCAGGCGTAGGTGTAGATGGCTTTAAAGCCTTCGGCCACGCCGGGAAACGCCGTGGGAAAGGCCGCATTCAGAAAACCGGGGATATTCGGCAGCACGGCAATGACAAAGGCGATCAGCGCTGCCATGTTCCAGCCATTGCCATATGAGTAGATGCCGTCATCGCGGTACAGCTGCCTGACGTCGAGCTGCGTCTTGCGCACAAAGTAGTAGTCGACGATGAGGATGCCGGCGATGGGCCCCAGCAGGGCCGAGTAACCGATCAGCCACGTGAAGATATAGCCCTGCGTCGACTCGAGCACCTTCCACGGCATCATGACAATGGCGATGAAGGCCGTGATGTAGCCGCCCATCTTGTACGAAATCTGCTTGGGTGCCAGCGAGGAAAAGTCGTAGGCCGGCCCCACCAGGTTGGCCGCCAGGTTGACGCTGACCGTGTCGATCAGCAAGATGATCAGGGCGATCAACACGGCGGCACCCGTCATGCGGCTGGCCAGGTCGACAGGATCCCAGATGGCCTTGCCGTACATGACCACGGAGCCTGCCGTGACGATCACGGCCAGCATGGCCAGCAATCCCATGGGCACGGGCAAGCCGATGGACTGGCCGATCACCTGGTCGCGCTGCGTCCTGGCAAAGCGCGTGAAGTCGGGAATATTCAGTGCCAGGGTCGCCCAGAAACCCACCATGGCTGTCAACGATGGCCAGAAAACGCTCCAGAACTGGCCCGCCTTCTTACCGCCGGGGATGAATTGCGACGGCTGGTCCAGCAGGCTGGCCACGCCGCCGGCCTTGCTGTGCACCCAGTACAGCAGCACAAAGCAGATGAGAATTTTCAAGGGCGCCGTATAGGTTTCCAGCTTGCGGATCGATTCCATGCCGTGCAGGATGTAATAGAACTGGATGGCCCAGAAAGCCAGGAAGCACAGCAACTGGCTGCCGTTGATGCCAAGTCCCGCGATCTTCTCGCCGCCCAGTTCATGCCCCATCAGCACGCCCATCAGGGTGTAAATCATCTGGCCACCGAACCACGTCTGGATGCCATACCAGCCGCAGGCGACGATGGCGCGCATCAGGGCCGGCAGCCGCGCGCCCATGGTGCCAAACGAGGCGCGCGCCAGTACTGCGTACGGAATGCCGTACTTGGTGCCCGCATGCCCGATCAGGAGCATGGGCAAGAGCACGATGGCGTTGGCGAGAAATACCGTGAGCACCGCCTGGTAGCCGGACATGCCGCTGTCGATCAGACTGGCCGACAGGGTGTAGGCGGGAATGCACATCACCATGCCGACCCACAGCGCGGCGAAGTGATACCAGCGCCAGGTGCGCTGCGCCGCAGTGGTGGGCGCAAGGTCTTCATTCCAGAGTTGCGTGTTGCCTGAATAGTCGTGGTTCACAGGTATGCTCCATCGGTTGGGAGGGGATCGGTATTATAGAAACGGCTGCAGCCTAGCTTACCGCAAAGGACTGCTGCCGTTTACAAAATAAACACACGCAAGATACATGCCTTGCTGCGTTCCCTATGCCGTCTCCACCAACGCATGCGGGTTGCGTGGGTCCTGCGTCCAGTTCATGTACGGCTTGTCCGTGACCTGCGGCACCATCGTGATGCAGCCCTGCACCGGACAGGTGATTTCGCACAGGTTGCAGCCCACGCATTCCTCCTTGATCACCTCATACGTGCGCATGCCTGCAGCGTCGATCAGTTGCGCAATCGACTGGTGCGAGGTGTCTTCGCAGGCCACGTAGCACTTGCCGCATTTGATGCAATCATCCTGGTTGATATGCGCGATGACCTGGTAATTCATGTCCAGGTATTTCCAGTCCGTCGTATTGGCCACGGCCTTGCCGGAAAAATCGCTGATGCGTTCGTAGCCCTTCTCGTCCATCCAGCGCGACAGGCCATCCTTCATCTCTTCGACGATGCGGAAACCATGCAGCATGGCCGCCGTGCACACCTGCACGCAGCCGGCGCCCAGGGCGATGAATTCGGCCGCGTCGCGCCAATTGCCGATACCGCCGATGCCTGAAATGGGCAAGCCGCGCGTCTGCGGATCACGGGCGATTTCCGCCACCATGTTCAGGGCGATCGGTTTCACCGCAGACCCGCAATAGCCACCGTGCGTGCTGGCGCCGCCCACAATGGGCAGGGCCACCATGCGGTCCAGGTCCAGCGAGGTGATCGAGTTGATGGTGTTGATCAGCGAAACGGCGTCCGCGCCGCCCGCCTTGGCCGCGCGCGCCGGCATCCGCACGTCCGTGATGTTGGGCGTTAGCTTGACGATGACGGGAAGACGGCTGTGCTTTTTGCACCACGCGGTGACCATCTGCACGTACTCGGGCACCTGGCCCACGGCGGCCCCCATGCCCCGCTCCGGCATGCCATGCGGGCAACCGAAATTGAGTTCGATGCCGTCCGCTCCTGTCGCTTCCACCTTCGGCAAAATGTCGGCCCAATAGTGCTCTTCGCAGGGCAGCATCAGGGAGACGATCATGGCGCGGTCGGGCCAGTCCTTTTTCACCTGCGTGATTTCGCGCAGATTGATCTCCAACGAGCGGTCGGTAATGAGTTCGATATTATTGAAGCCCACCACTTCGCGGTTCTTGCCGTACAGGGCGGAGTAGCGCGACGAGACGTTGACGGCGGCCGGGTCTTCACCCAGCGTTTTCCACACGACGCCGCCCCACCCCGCTTCGAACGCGCGCACCACGTTGTAGGCCTTGTCGGTGGGTGGCGCAGAGGCCAGCCAGAAAGGATTCGGCGCCTTGATGCCGCAAAAATCGATGCTGAGATCAGCCATTATGCAGCCTCCACTTTATTCAGGAAATCGGAATGGATGGCCAGTGCGGCCAGCTTGCCATGCTGGACGGCTTGCACCGTCAAGTCCTGCCCCGGCGCCACGCAGTCGCCGCCCGCGTAGATGCCCGGCAGCACCGTGCGAAAGCCCGCATCGACGGCGATCTTGTCGCCCTCGCGTTTCAAAAGAGACGCCATCGGGTCATGCAGTACTTCAGTGTCCAGACTCTGGCCGATCGCCTTGAAGATGGCGTCGGCCGCCACGTCGAAGGTTTCGCCGGTGCCCGCCAGGCGCGTGCCCTGCATCCGCGTTTTCTCGAAACGCATGCCTGCCACATGGCCAGCCGCGTCGAGCAGCACCTGCTGCGGCTGGGCCCACGTCAGCATGCGCACCTGGTTCGCCTTGGCGATCTCCTGTTCGTGATGAGTGGCCGTCATGGCGTCGAAGCCGCGCCGGTACACAAGGGTGACCTCCTCCGCGCCCAGGCGCTGAATTTGCACGGCCATGTCGATGGCCGTGTTGCCGGCGCCAATCACAATGGCCCGCTTCGGCACGGGCAGCGCGGCCAGGTCGTGCGCCTGGCGCAGCGCGGCGATGTAGTCGACGGCAGCCAGCAAACCGGGAGCGTCCTCGCCCGTCAAGCCCAGCTTGCGGCTGGCCCCCAGGCCCAGGCCAAGGAAGACGGCATCGTACTGCGCGTGCAGGTCGCGCAATTGCAGGTTCTCGCCCAACACCTGGCGACATCGGATTTCAATGCCGCCTATGCCCAACAAAAATTCGACCTCTTTCTGGGCGAAATCGTCCGTCAGCTTGTACTTGGCGATGCCGTATTCATTCAAGCCACCTGCCTTGCCTTCCTTCTCGAAGATCACCACATCGTGCCCCAGCATGGCCAGGCGGTGCGCGCACGACAGCCCGGCCGGCCCAGCGCCGACAATGGCAATCGTCTTGCCCGTGGCGGCCGCCCGTTTGAACGGGTGCGCCGTGAAATGCATGTGGTCGACAGCATAGCGCTGCAACAGGCCGATCTTGACGGGCTGGCCTTCCGCGTCGTGGTTGCGCACGCAGACGTCTTCACACAGGATTTCCGTGGGACAGACGCGGGCGCAGCTGCCGCCCAGGATGTTCTGTTTCAGAATGCCAGCGGCGGCGCCATTGATGTTCTTGTCGTGGATGTTGCGGATGAAGCTGGCCACGTCGATTTCCGACGGACAGATGCGGCTGCACGGCGCATCGTAGCAGTACAGGCAGCGGGCGCTTTCGATGGCTGCCTGGCGCGCGCTCAAAGGCGGCGCCAGGTCCGTGAAATGGCCCGCCAATTCCTCGTTGGGCAGGGCGGGATGCGGCAAATAGTTCAGGGACTCGATCATCGCGTTTTCCTTCTTTGATCCTGCGGTGGGTTTAGTGTAAAACCGTCACTTCATCTGGGGAAAAGCAAATTCCACACCAGCGCTTGCCGTGTTTGGCCAGCGCTGCATCACGGCCTTGTGCCGCGTATAAAAACGCACGCCTTCGGGACCATAGGCATGGTGGTCGCCAAACATGCTGCGCTTCCAGCCGCCAAAACTGTTGAAGGCCATCGGCACGGGCAAGGGAATGTTGACGCCCACCATGCCGACCTGGATCTGACGCACGAATTCGCGCGCCACGCCGCCATCGCGCGTGTAGATGGCCACGCCGTTGCCATACTCGTTGGCGTTGATCAGCTCCACCGCATGCACCACGTCAGGACAGCGCAGCACGCACAGCACGGGGCCGAAAATCTCTTCCTTGTAGATGCTCATGTCGCGCGTCACATGGTCAAATAAAGTACCGCCGACAAAGAATCCGTTCTCGCGGCCCGGCACCACATGGTTGCGGCCATCGACCACCAAAGTCGCGCCCTGCTCCACGCCCGAGGCGATAAGTTTTTCGATGCGCTGCTTGGCTGCCAGCGACACGACCGGTCCCATTTCCGCACCATCAGCCATGCCGTCGCGCACTTTCAGTGCAGCCGTGCGCGTTGCCAGTGCGTCGATCAACTTGTCGCCCGCGTCGCCCACGGCCACGACGACGGAGATTGCCATGCAGCGTTCGCCAGCAGAACCGTAAGCGGCGCCGATCAGTGCATCGACCGTCATGTCCATGTCCGCGTCGGGCATCACCACCATGTGGTTCTTCGCGCCCCCCAGCGCTTGCACGCGCTTGCCGCTGGCGCTGCCACGCGCATAAATGTATTCGGCGATCGGCGTCGAGCCGACAAAGCTGATCGCCTGCACCACGGGGTGGTCGAGCAAGGCGTCGACCGTCACCTTGTCTCCCTGCACCACGTTGAAAACGCCGTCGGGCAGACCTGCTTCTTTCAGCAATTTCGCGTGCAGCAAGGAGGCCGACGGATCGCGCTCGGACGGTTTCAAGACGAAGGTATTGCCGCAGGCGATGGCGACGGGGAACATCCACATCGGCACCATCACGGGGAAGTTGAATGGCGTGATGCCGGCCACCACACCCAGAGCCTGGCGCATGGACCAGGCGTCGATGCCGCGCGAAATTTGGTCCGTGAATTCACCTTTCAACAGCTGCGGAATACCAACGGCAAACTCCACCATCTCGATGCCGCGCGCCACTTCGCCCTGCGCATCGGCAAAGGTCTTGCCATGCTCGCGCGTGAGCATTGCGGCAAAGTCATCCGTGTGCTGCTGGCACAGCTGCAGGTAGCGGAACAGGACACGGGCGCGCGTCAGGGGCGGCGTAGCGGACCACGAAGGAAAGGCGGCGGCCGCCGCCTGCACGGCCGCGTCGACGTCTTCCACGGTGCCCAGGGCCACGCGGGCTACGGGTACGCCCAGGGCGGGGTTGTAGACGTCGCCGTAGCGGCCACTCCGGGTGTCGACTTTGGCGCCGTTGATGTAGTGGGTGATGGTATCGAGATCGTTCATGACCGTCCTTAATCGAGATTTTTTAATACCTTGGCCAGCTTGCCGAATAGCTCGTCGATATGCTGTTTTTCCAGCACCAGCGGCGGCGACAGGGCGATGATGTCGCCCGTCGTGCGTATCAGCACGCCGTCGGCGAAGGCCTGCTTGAAGGCGTTGAAGGCGCGCGCACCGGGCTTGCCGGCGATGGGGGCGAGTTCGATGCCGGCGATCAGGCCGATGCTGCGCAAGTCGATCACGTGCGGCAGCCCCTTCAGGGAATGCACGGCGTCGCTCCAATACGCCTGCATGCTTTTCGCGTGACCCAGGATGTCCTGCTCCTCGAACACCTGCAGGGTGGCCAGCGAGGCGGCGCAGGCCAGCGGGTGACCGGAATACGTATAGCCGTGGAACAGTTCGATACCGGGTGGCGCGTCCATGAAGGCATCGTGGATATATTGCTTGCTGAATACGGCGCCCATCGGCACCATGCCATTGGTCAGGCCCTTGGCCGTCGTCATCAGGTCCGGCTCGACGTCGAAATAGTCGGCGGCGAATGGCGTCGTCATGCGGCCGAAACCCGTGATGACTTCATCGAAGATCAGCAGGATGCCATGCTTGGTGCACAGCTCCCGCAAGCGTTTCAGATAGCCTTTCGGCGGGATCAGCACGCCCGTGGAGCCAGCCACAGGTTCGACGATGACGGCGGCAATCGTCGAGGCGTCGTGCAGCGCAACGATGCGTTCCAGTTCATCGGCCAGGTGGGTGCCGTATTCGGGTTCGCCCACCGTGTAGGCATTCTTGTCCAGGTTATGCGTGTGCGGCAGGTGGTCCACGCCGGGCAGCAAGGGGCCGAAGGTCTTGCGGTTGCCACCGATGCCGCCCACGGAAATGCCGCCGAAGCCCACGCCGTGATAACCGCGTTCGCGGCCGATCAAACGAGTACGTGCACCCTCACCGCGCACCCGGTGATAGGCCAGCGCGATTTTTAACGCCGTGTCCACGGCCTCGGAACCGGAGTTGGTATAAAAGACGTGACCGAACTTGTGGCCCGTGTAGTCCATCAGTTTTTCCGCCAGGTCGAAGGCGGCTGGATGGCCCATCTGGAAGGTGGGTGCGAAGTCGAGCTGGCCCACCATTTCGCGGATGGCGCCGACGATTTTCGGCTGCGCATGGCCGCATGGCACGCACCAGAGGCCGGCGGTTCCATCGAGGATGGCGTTGCCATCGACATCCTTGTAATACATGCCTTCGGCCGAGACCAGCAAGCGTGGGTTGGCCTTGAAATCACGGTTATTGGTAAACGGCATCCAAAATGCCGACATCGATTCCGGCCTTGTTTCGTTCATGACCTTCTCCTTGAGATGGGCTGGCAGAGCGCCAGGATCGTTTTTGACGAAGCGTAAAATAATTTACCAGTTGGCAAAAAGCTGATGTAATAATAGTCAGGACATTCCCAATGGCACAGATACACAAACGGCAAAGTATCCCAACCGTACAGGTCGGAAAACCATTACAGTTTTGTGCAAGGCAGCATAAGGAGCCACCGTGAAGCACAGCGACAGCGCAGACGATGCCCCCGAGCAAGGCAGTGGTTGGCCCATGCTGGACATCGACCGCCAGAAAAAGGGCGGCCTCGTCGAACAGATCGTCATCGCCATCAGCGTCATGGTGGGTAGCCGCGCCCTGCGCATCGGCACGCGCATGCCCTCCGTGCGCCAGTTCGCCCGGTGCAATGGCGTGTCGACGTTCACCGTCGTCGAATCGTATGATCGCCTGGTCAACCTGGGCTTGCTGTCGTCGCGGCGCGGCTCCGGCTATTTCGTCGCACGCCACGATATCGCCGCCTCGCCGCAAGCGGCGGTGCATGCCAGCCCCACCGCCATCGACGCCCTCACGCCGGACCTGTATTCGGGCGTGTCCGATGCCCTGCCCGTGGGTGCGGGCTGGCTGCCGCCCGAGATGTATGGCGAAGCGACCGTGCTCGATGCCGTGCGCCAGGCCATGCGCATACCCGCCAGCCGGCTGCGCGGCTACGGCCATCCGCTGGGCTTTCCCTCGCTGCGCCAGCACCTGGCAACAAGCCTGTCGGAAGAGCTGTTCCAGGTCGAGCCAGACCAGGTCCTGCTGACGCACGGCGCCACGCACGCCTTCGATTTGATCTTGCGCAGCCTGACCAAGCCGGGCGACACCGTGCTGGTGGAAGACCCCGGCTACAGCAATCTGCAGTCGCTGATACGCCACCACGGCTGCATCCCCGTCGGTATAGCGCGTGGCGAGGCGGGACTCGACCTCGATGCACTGGCCAGCGAGGCCGCGCGCACCCAGCCCAAGCTAATGTTCGTCAACACGGTGCTGCAAAATCCGCTGGGTACCTCACTGAGCCAGGCGCAGACGCACCGCCTTCTGGCGCTGGCCGAGCAATTCGATTTTTGGCTGGTGGAAGACGATATCTACCGCGAACTGGCGGCGCGCGGCGAAGCATCGCTGGCGGCGATGGATGGCTTGCGCCGCGTGATCCGCGTGGGCAGCTTTTCCAAGACCTTGTCGCCCGTGCTGCGCGTCGGCTCCATCTGTGCCTCGCCCCCTCTGGTGGCCGAACTGGTGCGCGTCAAAATGCTGGCGGGTCTGACGACATCGGAAATCAATGAGCGCGCCGTCTACCACGCCATCTCCGCGCGGCCCTACAAGCGCATGGTGGAACGGCTGGTGGCGCAGCTCGACGCGGCCCGGGAACGCAGCATCGACTGCCTGGCGCAGGCGGGCATGGCGCCAGTGGCGCGTCCGCGTGGAGGCATGTTCGTCAGCGCCGGCTGGCCCGATATCCAGACGCCGGAATGGAATGGAAAAATCATCGCCGACATGGCATTAAAGGCTGGCATCCTGCTGTCGCCGAACGAATTTTTCATGCTGCGCGCGCCCGAGACGGTGTGGTTCCGCTTCAACGTGGCCTACACCGACAACCCCGTGCTGCAGGCATTCCTGCAATCGATACGCCCACGCTAAAGAATCCGCCATGGCCAGCGACAAATCCCCTGCCCTTTCCGTGAAAAATGCCGGCGGCCGGCGCCTGCAAAACCGCGACCGCCTGGAAACGGACATCCTGGAGCAAGCCGTGCGCGCGTTCGCCGAAAGCGGCTATGAGGGCGCGTCGATCGCCACCATCGCCGAGCGAGCCGGCCTGTCGAAGCAAAACCTGATGTATTACTTCCCGTCCAAGCAGCTGCTCTACCAACGCGTGCTCGACGACGTGCTCGACGACTGGCTGGCGCGCATGGAGTCGCTGGCCAATGAACACGACGAGCCACGCGACGTGCTGCGTGCGTACATCGGCGCCAAGCTGCGTTTTTCGCGCGAACAGCCATGGGCTTCGCGCGTGTATGCGCTCGAAGTGATTAATGGCGCCCCCCTGTACGGCGCACAGATACGCGACAGGGTCGTGCCCCTGCTGCGCAAGGATATCGCCGTCTTCGAAGCCTGGATCGCCGCCGGCAGGATCGCTCCCGTCAACGCCACCCACCTGATGTTCGCCATCTGGGCCATGACGCAATCGTATGCGGATTTTTCGGCGCAGATGACCCTGGTGCTGGAACGCAAGCAGCTCACGCGCAAGGATTACGAGGATGCCGAAATCCTGCTCACGCACATGGTGCAGGCGGCCATCGCCCTGCCAGCGGCAGCGCCCGCTACGTGACGAAATTTCCAACGAACAATCTGGCAGTGATAGCATGGCGCGCTGGAGCGTTTGCAATAGCGACGCCATCTATCGACAGGATAAGGAACAGGCATGAAACAATGGTCATCGGCGCGCACCGCGTCATTGCTGGGCAAGGCTGCCTGCGCGGCGCTGCTGGCAGTGGCATCCACGGCACAGGCGCAGACAGTGGGCATGATAGACAATCAGCCGCTGAGCGAAACCTGGCTCAACGCGGGCTTTTATTCGTATCACTTTCAGCGCGACAAGAATCTGAACGACAGCAATCCGGGCCTGGGCGCCGAATACCGTTTTTCCACGGTCGCGTCGGCCACGGCTGGCCGCTTCTACAATAGCGACCGCGCCTACTCGAACTATGTGGGCGTGTATTACCAGCCCATCAAGGTAGGCCCGTTGCGCGTCGGCGCCGTCGTTGGCGGCTTCAGCGGCTATCCGAAGATGCGCGATGGCGGCTGGTTCCCGGCCCTGGTCCCCACCATCAGCTATGAATACCAGCGCGTGGGCGTGAATATCGCCATCGTGCCTTCCTACAAGGACCGCCTGTATGGCGCCCTCAGTTTCCAGCTGAAACTCAAGGTCTTCGAGTAACCGTTTGTCTTCGCCTGTCACCGTTCGCTCCGCCATTCCTGCCTTTCGTCGCATACGCGATGTTCGGCGGCAAGATTTTGCCTATAGTGGTTTCATCGCCAGCATGCATACGGCAGCGGCAACCACAGGAGAACGGCATGAAAGACATCAATTCGGTACCGGGCAGCACTTCCTTCAGCGCTTTCTGGAGCGAGCTGTGCGCTTACACGCGCCAGGGCATGGCCGCCCTGCGCGCCATGTCCTGGCCCATGCTGCTGGCGTGCTGCCTGGGACTGGCGTTCCTGATCACCATCTTGCCGCTTGCCATCATGCTGTTTGCCCTAGTCATGCTGCTGAAATGGGCAAGCAACAGCGACGATGCCAGTGCAGACGAGAAAACGCCGGACTCGCAGCAGTCGCCGCAATAAAAATTTTCGTCGTGGCAAGAGTGCAATGATTGTTCTATGGCACTATGAGTGCGCGCGGCACTGACGGACATCAAACCCATCACGATGGATGGGGTCTGATACGGAACGCCGCGCAAGATTAATAATCGAAGCTACTCCCCATCTGCCATAGGAGTTTTCTGATGACCACGACAGCAAAAGCCACAACAGGTACGACCATTCCCTGCCTGCGCTACCGCGATGCCCCCGCAGCCATCGAATGGCTGTGTACCGCACTCGGTTTTGAAAAACAATTGATCGTGCCTGACGGCAACGGTGGTGTCGCCCACGCGCAACTGAGCTTTGGCAATGGCATGGTCATGGTGGCACCGGCCCTCGACAGCGACTATGGCCGCCTGATGAAACTGCCTGGCGACATCGGCGGCGCCAACACGCAAAACTGCTACCTGGTCGTCAGCGATGCCGATGCCGTCTACCGCAGCGCACGCGAAGCCGGCGCCGAGATCGTGCTCGACATCAAGGATGAAGACTACGGCGGACGGGGCTTTACCTGCCGCGATCCGGAAGGCCATATCTGGAGCCTGGGCACCTACGATCCATGGTAAGACGGAGAACAATGATTATCACCACCCTCACCGCCGCCAGCCTTGCGCTGGTCGGCGGCTTCCTGTCCGCTCCCGGACTGGTCGACCAGCAAATCAATCAAGTCTATTCCCAAGCTGCCAAGGCGCCGACGGCCACTACCCAGGCCCTGCACCAGCGCCTGTGGATCGCCGACCTGCACGCCGACAGCCTGCTATGGCAACGCAATCTGAACCGCGACAGCCAGCGCGGCCATGTCGACTTTCCCCGCCTGCAGCGGGGCAACGTGGCACTGCAAGCCTTTTCCGTTGTCACCAAGACGCCGCGCAAGATGAATATCGAGCGCAATGGCAGCGACACGGACAACATCACGGCACTGGTAGTGGCACAAGCTTTGCCACCTGCCACCTGGAACAGCCTGCTGGCGCGCGCCACTTACCAGGCCGATGAATTGCGCCAGCAAGTGGCCAGGAGCAATGGCAAGGTCCGGGTGATCGGCAGCCGCGCCCAGCTGCGCAGCTTCATTACCGCGCGCGAAAAAGACCCCGCCCTGCTGGCCGGCTGGCTGACACTGGAAGGTGCACATGCGCTCGAAGGCAAGCTGGACAACCTTGATACCTTGTACAAGGCGGGCTTCCGCATGGCCGCGCCCACGCATTTCTTTGATACAGAACTGTCCGGCTCCCAGCACGGCCTGAAAAAAGGCGGCCTGACGCCGCTGGGCCGGCAATGGTTGCGCGACATGGAACAGCGCAAGATGATCGTCGATCTGGCGCACGCCTCGCCAACCACCATCGACGACGTATTAACCATGGCGAAACGCCCCGTGATGGTGTCGCACACGGGCGTGCGCGGCACTTGCGCCAACGGCCGCAACCTCAGCGACGCACAATTGAAACGCATCGCCGCCCAGGGTGGCCTGGTGGGCATCGGCTTCTGGAATACGGCCGTCTGCGGCAAGGATGTGGCATCCATCGCGCGCGCCATCAAGTACACGGTAAAACTGATCGGCGCGGAACACGTGGCCTATGGTTCGGACTTCGATGGCGCCGTCACCACCGCTATCGACGCGGCAGGCCTGCCGCGCCTGACGCAGGCGCTGCTCGATGCGGGCTTGTCGGAAGCGCAAATTCGCCGCGTGGCGGGCGAAAACGTGCGCGACTTTTTACTCAAGAACCTGCCCGACGATGACGCCTAGGCCAAGGCCTTGACCAGGGCCTGGTCCGCCACCTGGTGTGGCCGGATACGTATCAGTTTGCGGTATAGCGGCGGCATGGCGTCGCACAGCGCCAGCAGCGCGTCTTGCGCCATGGCCGGGCGCACGTACTGGAATTGCGCGGGATTATTCTCCGGCACCGCCCCTTCCATGGTGGAACCATAGGCGCCCAGGGTCATGAAACTGGCGGCACTGTCGTCCGGCCCGACGGCCAGCACGAAGGTGCCATGCTTGGGATGACCCAGATAACTTTTGATTTCTTCCTGCAGCGCCGGCTCGGCGCCAGCCATCAATTCATAACGCAATTGCGCGTACTGGCGCGTGCATTCCATGAAAGGCGTGCGAATCAGAGAGCGCGCCAGCTGGCCCGGCATGCACAGCAGCAGGTTGCCAAAGGAATCGAGCAAGGCGGCTGCGTCGCCCTGGCCGCCATCGCGCGCGTCCTGCTCCATGGCCGCCTGCAGAAATGGCGCCAGGCCGGCATCGGGCGCATGCGGCGCGCAGCGGTAAGTCAGGGCGTCGGGATAGCGGCGGCGCAAGGCGCGCACCACGGCATGCTCGGATGGCAAGGTGGCGGGATCGCGCAAGTGCACATCGTCGCCGGCGTTCAACAGCTGCATCACCTGGGCCGATGTCGCTTCAAACACGAGCGAGCACAGTGCCTGCGTCGCCTCGTGGATGCTCTTGCCAATGAAAAAAGATTTGGGAGCGGCGCCGGAAGGCACGCGCGCATACTCGGTGGCGCCGCGCACGGCCGGATAGCAAAAGCTGCGACCAGCCTGCGCCTGCAGCGGCGCCGGCAAGGCCGTGAACGTGGCAGCGCCATCGTAATTGACGCCGGCCTTGACATCGGGCGCGGCCACCACCACATTGAAACCGGCAGCCAAAATCGCCCCCGTGCACATGCAGCAGGGGTCGAGCGAAGTAACGATAGTCAGTTCGCCTGGCGGCGGCAAGGGCGTGCCCTTGCCGCGCTCGGCGAAATACCAGTCCACCAGCTGACGCTCGCCATGCGCGGTGGGGTCGAACACCAGGCCCTGGCGCACGACATTGTTGTGCATCGATTGCAGCACGTTGCCGGTGCCATCGAGCAGCACGCCGCCCACGCCAAAGGTACCTTGCGTCTTGGCTGCCATGGCTTCGGCCGCGGCAATCGCCACGGCCGCCTGGATGTCGATCGTCTTGTTCAAGCGTATCCTGTTACTTCATGTCCAGGTCGGAATTGCCGAAGCCGTGTGGCAGCAGCCAGCCCGCCGTCACTTCCATGACATCGTTTTTCAGATTGGTAAGGATCACGGGCAGGTCGGCGCCGCCCATCTCGAACATCACCTGGCGGCAGGCGCCGCATGGCGAGATCGGTTCCGCCGTGTCTCCCGTGACGGCGAGCTTGGCGAAGTCGCCCGGTTTGCAGCCATGCGCGATGGCGCTGAAAAACGCCGTGCGCTCGGCGCAGTTGCACAGGCCATACGCGGCGTTTTCCACGTTACAGCCACGGAAGACGCGACCATCCTTGCACAGCAATGCCGCGCCCACCTTGAAACGCGAATACGGCGCGTAGGCCAGTTCACGGCCGGCGTTGGCTTCCGCGATCAGTTCTTGGTTGTTCATTTTTTCTGTCATACCTTTGAAATCATTAAAGCCGGGGTCAGCCCCTCAATGCCGCTGACGCATAGTTCAGCGTTATCGCAAACGGGAGGCAGACCCCAGTGTTACTTTAGGGACGAATCGTACGGTAAATCACCGGATTGGCCGTCAACGCGATCGCGCTGATGGCATACGCTTCCTGGATTTCCTTGACGGCTTGCTGCGCCGCCGCTTCCGTGCGCGCGTGCACCATGGCCAACGGCTGGCCAACGGCAACTTGCTCGCCCAGGCCCACCAGATCCGTCAGGCCGACGGCGAAATCGATGCTGTCGCTTGGACGGCGACGGCCACCGCCCAGCGCGACGACTGCCAGGCCGATGCCGCGGCAATCGCGCACATTGGCAAAACCGGCGGTGAGCGCTGGCGCCGGCACGACGAATGGCGCCTGTTCCAGATGCTTGTCCGGATTCTCGACCAGGTCCGCCGGGCCGCCCAGGGCGGACACCATGCGCGAGAAGCGTTCAGCCGCTTCGCCCGAATCGAGGGCCGCCATCAATTTGACGCGCGCTTCCTCTTCGGTGGCGGCCAGGCCACCCAGCACCAGCATCTCGGCGCACAGCGCCAGGGTCACTTCATGCAGGCGTGCGGGACGCGAACGGCCCGTCAGGTAATCCATGGCACCACGCACTTCCAGCGCATTGCCGGCGTACGGCGCCAACGATTCATTCATGTCCGTCAAAATAGCCGAGGTCTGCATGCCCGCGCCATTGCCGACGGCGACGATGCTCTCGGCCAGCTCCACCGACTTGTCGTAGGTAGGCATGAAGGCGCCAGTGCCCACTTTCACGTCCATCACCAGCGCGTCCAGCCCCGCCGACAGTTTCTTCGACAGGATGGAGCCGGTGATCATGGCCACAGATTCCACCGTGGCGGTGACGTCGCGGATACTGTAAAAACGCTTGTCGGCCGGTGCCAGCTGCGCCGTCTGGCCGATAATGGCCACGCCAACTTCATTGACCACTTTGCGGAACAATTCATTGTCCGGCACCGTGCAATAGCCGGGAATGGCGTCGAACTTGTCCAGGGTGCCGCCGGTATGGCCCAGGCCGCGGCCAGAGATCATCGGCACGTAGCCGCCGCACGCGGCGATCATGGGACCCAGCAGCAGGGAAACCACGTCGCCCACGCCACCCGTCGAATGCTTGTCGACGACGGGACCAGGCAGGTTCAGCGAACGCCAGTCCAGCACATGGCCGGAATCGCGCATGGCCAGGGTGAACGCCACGCGCTCGTCCATGTTCATGTCATTGAAAAAGACGGCCATGCCCAGTGCCGCGATCTGGCCTTCGCTGACGCTGCCGTCAGTGATGCCGCGCACGAAAAACTGGATTTCCTCGGCGCTCAAAACACCCTTGTCGCGCTTCTTGCGGATGATTTCTTGGGTTAACAACATGGAATAACTCCAATCATGAGATCTGGGGTCAGAGCCGACGGCTCTGACCCCAGCTTTTCCAGCACTACTTATCGATTAGACGCCGTAAGGGATCCACACGTTTTTCACTTGCGACGCATGCGCCAGCACGGCACGGCCACCGCTTTGAGCGGCACTGTACCAGTCGCGGCCTTTGGCGCCACCGACCCAGGTGCGCTTCAGGGTACCGGCCGACAGACGCTCGACTTCCGCGCAACCTTCGGCGGAACCGTCATGGCGCCAGACGGCGTCGATGTCGGCGTGTGTCGCCAGGGTACGCGCCAGTTCATCGGCGTTGCCGCTGATGATGTTGACGACGCCGCCCGGCAAGTCGGACGTATCGAAGACCTGGTACAGGTCCAGCGCGGAGAGCGGATGCGCTTCCGACGGCACTACCACCACGCGGTTGCCCAGCGCGATGGCCGGCGCCACCAGCGAGATGAAGCCGAGCAGTGGCGCTTCATTCGGGCAGACGATGCCGATCACGCCGACCGCTTCGTTGAGTGCCACGGTGATGCCCTTGGTAGGCGGCTGGTGCGCCAGGCCGTCGTACTTGTCGGCCCAGGCGGCGTAGTAGAACAGGCGCTCGATCGATGCCTGCACTTCCTTCTCCGGATTTTTACTGCCCGTCATGGCGGCAATGCGGGCGGCAAATTCGTCGGCGCGCGCTGCCAGATTTTCGGCGATGTAGTACAGCACTTGCGCGCGGTTGTGCGCCGTAGCGCTGGTCCAGCCGGACGCTTTATGTGCCGCTTCGACGGCATTGCGGATATCCTTGCGGCTACCCACGCCCACTTCGGCCAGCAGAGTGCCATTGGCGCCGAACACGGGTGCGCTGTAGGCGCTGTCAGGGCGCGCCTGCTTGCCGCCGATGTACATCTTGGCCGTGCGGTCGATGGCGAACGGATCGGCTGCCGCCGGTTTCGCGTTGCCTTTAGCCTTGGCTTCCACTACCGGCAAGGCCGGACGCGCATCTTCGGCCAGGGCCGTCATGTATTCCAGCATGCCTTCGCGGCCGCCTTCGCGACCGAAACCCGACTCGCGGTAGCCGCCGAAGCCGCAAGCGGCGTCGAACTGGTTCGCGCTATTGATCCACACCACGCCGGCCTTGATGGCGGGAGCAATGTCCAGCGCTAGGCTGATCGACTCGGTCCACACACTGGCGGCCAGGCCGTACACCGTGTTGTTCGCCAGCTGCACCGCTTCGGGCGGCGTGCGGAAGCTCATGGCCACCAGCACGGGGCCGAAGATTTCAGCCTGTGCCACGGCAGCCGACGTCGACGCGCCCGTGATCAGCGTAGGCGGGAACCAGGAGCCGTCCGCCGGCAATTCGCACGCGGGCTGCCAGACGTCGCAGCCTTCGGCTCTAGCCGAATCGACCAGCGCGGCGATACGCTGGCGCTGCACAGGGTCGACCAGCGCGCCCACGTCCATCGATTTGTCCAGGGGCGAACCAAGGCGCAGGTTTTCCATGCGCGCGCGCACCTTGTTCAGGAAGCGCTCCTGGATCGATTCCTGCACCAGCAGGCGCGAACCGGCGCAGCACACTTGCCCTTGGTTGAACCAGATCGAATCGACCAGGCCTTCCACGGCACCATCCAGGTCAGCGTCTTCGAAGACGATGAACGGCGACTTGCCTCCCAGCTCCAGGGACAGCTTCTTGCCGCTGCCGGCCGTCGCTACACGAATCAAACGGCCCACTTCCGTGGAGCCCGTAAACGCGATCTTGTCGACGCCAGGGTGGTTGACGATGGCCGAGCCCACGCGGCCGTCGCCGGTGACAATATTGACCACGCCGGCCGGCACGCCCGCCTGCACGCACAATTCAGCGAACAGCATGGCGGTCAGCGACGTGAATTCGGCCGGCTTGAAGACCACCGTGTTACCGGCCGCCAGCGCCGGGGCGATTTTCCACGACAGCATCAGCAGGGGGAAATTCCACGGCACGATCTGTCCCACCACGCCCACGGCGCGGTAGTCGGCGAATTCTTCCGATTGGAGCTGCGCCCAGCCGGCGTGATGGTAGAAGTGGCGCGCGGCCAGCGGCAGGTCGATATCGCGCGTTTCGCGGATGGTCTTGCCGTTGTCCAGGGTTTCGAGCACGGCGAACAGGCGCGAATGCCTTTGCAGCAGACGGGCCAGCGCATACATGACTTTCGCGCGGCCGTGGCCGCCCATGCCCTGCCATACGGGCAGCGCGCGGCGTGCCGCTTCCACGGCGCGTTCCACGTCAGCATCAGTGGCTTGCGTCAGCTCGGCCAGCTGCGTGCCGTCGGCAGGATTGGTCGAGGCGAACAGCTCCGCCGGCTCGCTCCATGCATTGTCGATGAACAGACCGAATGTGCGCTGGTGGCCATCGAGCCACGCCTGCGCTTCTTTTTGACTTTCGGGAGCAGGGCCGTAGTCCATAGTAGTGAGAATCTCGTTAATTGTTGGCATGACGATTGTTCTTTAAGGTTGTGCGTGACGATGATTGGCCGAGTAGCTGCCGGTGACGTAGTGCTCGAGCTGGCGCTCGATGTCGGTCAGCAGGCTGGAAGCGCCGATGCGGAACAGGTGCGGCTGCAGCCATTCGTTACCCAGTTCTTCCTTCATCAGGGTCAGGAACTGCAGCGCGCTCTTGGCCGAACTGACGCCGCCGGCCGGCTTGAAGCCCACCTTGAAACCCGTCTGCTCGTAGTATTCGCGCACCGTGCGCACCATCGTCAGGGCCACGGGTATGGTGGCGTTCACGCTTTCCTTGCCGGTGGAGGTCTTGATGAAATCGGCGCCCGCCATCATGCAGACCCACGATGCCTTGGCCACGTTTTCCATGGTCAGCAAGTCGCCCGTGGCGAGAATCGCCTTCACGTGCGCTTCGCCGCACGCCTTGCGGTAAGCGAGCATTTCGTCGTACAGCACTTGCCAGTTGCCGTTCAGGACGTGCTGGCGCGTGATGACGATATCGATTTCGGAAGCGCCTGCGGCGACCGACAGTTCGATCTCGCGCAGCTTCGTTTCCATGTTCGTCAGGCCGGCCGGGAAGGCGGTCGACACGGCGGCGATAGGCAAACGGCCCTGGATGACGTTTACGGCCGGGGCGATCATCTCGTGGTACACGCACACGGCGCCGGTGCTCAGTTCCGTCAGGCCCAGTGCATCCATCAGGTCTGCACGCAGCGGGCGCATGGCCTTCATGCACAGACGTTCCACGCGGCCTGGCGTATCGTCGCCGCCCAGGGTGGTCAGGTCGATCATCTGGATGGCTTTGACCAGCCAGGCGGCCTGGTATTCCTTTTTCACCGTACGGCGGTTCGCCAGGCTGGCCGCGCGGCGGTCCGTCGCGGCGCGGTTGACGCGGATCTGGTTGATCCAGCCCAGGTCGAGGCCTACGGCCTCGTTACGCTTGAATTCGGGGTGCATGAGTGTCATAACAAGCTGGTTCCATTAGCAAGTGGTGGTACGCCAAGGTGCTTGGCGAGGGTTTGGCCAATATCGGAGAAGGTCTCGGAAATACCCAGTGCGCGCGGGGCGACGCCGGGGCCGAAGAAGATCATCGGTATATGTTCGCGGGTGTGGTCGGAGCCGTGCCAGGTGGGGTCGCAGCCATGGTCGGCGGTGATCACGACCAGGTCGCCATCTTTGAGTTTGGCCATGAATTCAGGCAGGCGGGCATCCATTTCGCGCAGCGCATCGGCATAGCCCTCGACGTTGCGACGGTGGCCGAAAGCCTGGTCGAAATCGACGAAGTTCACAAAAGTGAGCGACTTGTCCTGCACTTCATCGGCCGTCTTCAACAGCGCTTCGAACAGCGCCATGTTGTCGACGCCCTTGACGACGCGCGAGATGCCCTGGGTGGCGAAAATGTCGCTGATCTTGCCCAGGCCGACGACTTCGCCGCCCGCATTTTTCACGTGATCGAGCAGGGTCGGTGCGGGTGGCGCGACGGCGTAGTCGTGGCGGTTGGAAGTGCGCGTGTAGTTGCCATTGCTGCCCGTGAACGGGCGGGCGATGACGCGGCCGATGTTGTATGGCTCCACCAGCTTGAAAGCCATTTCGCACACTTGGTACAGGCGCTCAAGGCCGAACGATTCTTCGTGCGCGGCGATCTGCATCACCGAGTCGCCCGACGTATAAATAATCAGCTTGCCGGTGGCGACGTGTTCATCGCCATGCTTGTTGATGATGTCCGTGCCCGAGGCATGGCAGTCGCCCAGGAAGCCGGGGACGCCGGACATGGCTTTCAGCTTGTCGGTCAGGTCAGCGGGGAACGACGGCGTGGTGCGAGGGAAGTAGCCCCAGTCGAATTCGACGGGCACGCCGGCGATTTCCCAGTGGCCGCTCTGCGTGTCCTTGCCGGTGGAGCGCTCGCGCGCCGCGCCGTAGGCACCGGTAAAACCGTCGCGCTGGTCGAAGCCCGAGGCCCATTCGCCGCTGGCCAGGTGCGCGGCGGCGCCCAGTCCCAGGCGTTCCATGTTCGGGAGTTTCAAGGTCTTGCCGCTTTTGGCGACAGTGCTGGCAATGTGGCCAAAGGTATTGGCACCTGCGTCGCCATACTTGGCGGCGTCTGGCGTCGCGCCAAGGCCGAAGGAATCAAGCAGGAGGATAAATGCGCGTGACATGATAAGGCTCGCTTTATGGATTGATGCGGGGTGATGCGGACAGTGTAGGCCGGATTTCCCCGGCCTGCCGCGCGGCAGCGCCGGTGGCCGGCGCGCCGCTACTGCGTAAAAAGGTGCTTAGGCTTGCGGCGTAGCCGATACGGTCGCCAGGAAAGCCAGGATCAGCTTGACCAGATCTTTCGCGCCGATGGCCGCGTATTTCAGGGTTTGCTCGTGCGACAGTGCGAATGGCGACATGCCTTCGGCTAGGTTGGTGATGACGGACACGCCCACCACTTTCAGGTCGCAATGACGGGCCGAGACCACTTCCGGCACCACGGACATGCCGACCGTGTCGGCGCCCAGGCGGGCCATCATGCGGATTTCAGCGGCCGTCTCGAAGTTCGGGCCAGGGTAGGCGACGAACACGCCCTCGTGCAGGGTGATGCCGTTCGAGGCAGCCGTGTCCTTGACCAGCTTGCGCAGGTCCGCATCATAGGCGTTGGCCATGCTGAAGAAGCGCGGGCCGAAGCGGTCGTCGTTCGGGCCGACCATCGGCGTGCCTGGCAGCAGGTTGATATGGTCGCTGATGGCCACCAGGCTGCCGGCGTCCACTTCAGGGCGCAGGGAACCGGCGGCGTTGGTGACGAACAGCATTTCGCAGCCCAGCAGTTTCAGGGTGCGGATGGCGCTCGTCATCACGCCCATGCCATAGCCTTCATAGAAGTGGCCACGGCCCTTCATGCAGACGACGGCGACGCCCGACAGGGTACCGACCACCAGTTCGCCGGCATGGCCGTGCACGGTGCTGATAGGGAAGCCTGGCAATTCGTCAAAGCTGATGCTGACGGCGTCCGTCATCTGCTCGGCCAACACACCCAGGCCGGAGCCGAGGATCATCGCCACGCGCGGCTTGAAATTTTCAGGAGCGCGGGCACGGATGATTTCGGCGGCGTGGAAAGGGGTGTTGTTCGACATGGTTATCCTCTGATTGACTAATGATGATGGTTGCTGCCTGCGTGGCCGTGCCCGGTGAGGGATTACGGCCCAGGTATCGGGTATGTTTGCTGTTACAGGTATATCGAAATGCGTATTGCTTCTATTTGCCGCCACTATGCATCAAACGGAATATGTATGGCAAATACCATTTTTCTTGCCCATTTATACAATTCAAATATAAATGGCCGATATTATAGTCCAGGCAAGCGCTCGCCTGCCAGCAGCGGCCACGCCCCGGCGATGCCCCGGAAATGCATGCATACATGCTCCATACGAACACGTTTCGCGCTCTCCTGACACGAACTTGACATCAAACAGACAAATGTTTACAGTTTCAGACAAATGTTTAAACCTTCAGTGAAAACCTTGTGACCGATACCAATAAAAAAGACCAGCTGTACACGCTGATCCGCAACAACCCCTTCATCTCGCAGCAAGACCTGGCGAGCGAACTGGGCTTGTCGCGCTCTGCCGTCGCCGGCCACATCGCCGGATTGATCCGCGAGCGCCGCCTGCTGGGACGCGCCTACGTGCTGCCCGATAGCCGCCCCGTGCTGTGCATAGGCGCCGCCAACCTCGACCGCAAGATGCGCACCATGGCAACCCTGCAGATGGGGACCTCGAATCCCGTGCGTTCGGAAGAAGTGTTTGGCGGCGTAGGCCGCAACATCGCGGAAAACCTGGCCCGCCTGGCTATTCCCGTCGCCTTGCTGACGGCGCTGGGCGACGACGCGGCCGGCCACGCCCTGCAGACGCATGCGGAAGACGCGGGCATCGATATGCGCGGCAGCTTGCATCTGAGCAACACCAGCAGCGGCACCTATACGGCCGTGCTCGACGAACATGGCGAAATGCTGCTGGCGATGGCCAACATGCAACTCTACGAACAGCTGACCCCGGCCTTCTTGCATAGCCGTCAACCGCAGCGCGCCGCCGCCGCCCTCACCGTCTGCGACCTGAACCTGGGCCACGACAGCGTGCAGGCATTGCTGGCCGACGCGCGCCAGGACGCGGCCAACGCGACGCCGCTCGTCATCGTCGCCGTCTCGCAGCCGAAGATGGCGCACTTGCCGCAAGACCTGACGGGCTTGCACCTGCTGATCCTTAACCGGGGCGAACTGGAAACGCGCGTGGCGCGGGCCTTGCCAACGGCGTTTGACGTGCGCGCCGCCTGTCGTGAAGTGCAGCGCCAGGGCGCGCGCCAAGTGATCGTCACCTGCGGCGGCGAAGGCGTGTACTTTACAGATGGCGAAAGCCCGGACGCGCCTGTCGTGCATCTGGCCGCGCGCGAAGTGGACGCCGTCGACGTGACGGGCGCCGGCGACGCGTTTTCCGCCGCCGTCTGCTGGTCGCTCTACCACGACAGCAGCGACTTGAAACTGGCGTGCCGGCGCGGCCTGAAGCTGGCCGCCATGACGCTGGAATCCGATGCCACCGTCTCGCCCCTGATTTCGGCGGGCGCGCTCGACGACATCGACGACGCCGATCTGGCGCCACCTCCCCCTACCCTCTTTCAACAGGATTGAACCATGACGCAACTGAATAATTTCCTCTCGTTCTCGCAAGAAGTCCTCGACGCGCGCGCCGCCGGCAAGGCCATCGTGGCACTGGAATCGACCATCATTTCGCACGGCATGCCGTATCCGCAAAACGTGGAAATGGCACGCGAAGTGGAACAGATCATCCGCGACGGCGGCGCCGTGCCGGCCACTATCGCCATCATCGACGGCAAAATCTGCGTAGGCCTCTCGCCCGAGCAGCTGGAATTGCTGGGCACTTCGCCCGACGCCATGAAAGTCAGCCGCCGCGACCTGCCGTTCGTCTTGTCGCAAGGCAAGCTGGGCGCCACCACCGTGGCCGCCACCATGATTTGCGCGGAACTGGCCGGCATCGCCGTATTCGTCACGGGCGGCATCGGCGGCGTGCACCGCGGCGCAGAAACCAGCTTCGACATTTCCGCCGACTTGCAGGAACTGGCGCAAACGTCGGTGGCCGTCGTCTGCGCGGGCGTCAAATCCATCCTCGACATCGGCCTGACCCTGGAATACCTGGAAACCCATGGCGTGCCCGTCATCAGCGTAGGCCAGGAAGGTTTCCCCGCCTTCTTCACGCGCGAAAGCGGCTACAAAGCCGATTTCCGCCTCGACACTGCCGCCGAGCAGGCTGCCTTCATCGGTACCAAGTGGCAACTGGGATTGAAAGGCGGCGTGATCGTCAGCAACCCCGTGCCAGCCGCGCAAGCCATGCCCAAGGAAGAAATCGATGCGATCACCACGCAGGCCTTGCAGGAAGCGGATGCGGGCGGCGTGAAAGGCAAGCAAGTCACGCCATTCCTGTTGTCGCGCATTAAGCAGCTGACGGACGGGCGCAGCCTGGCGACGAATATCGCCCTGGTCAAGCACAATGCCCAGGTCGGTACGGCACTTGCCATTGCCATGCAGGCAGTCGTGGCACGATAATAGGACTGCTGTAAAGAAAGCGCGCATGCCTGCATCAAGGTCTGCGCGCCGTTCCATCGCCAAGCACCACGCAACGCCAAGGAAAGCATGTCCATCGATCTGAAACAGTTAAAGTATTTTCTTGCCGTCGCCGAGGAGAAAAGCTTCAGCCGCGCCGCCGAGCGCCTGCATATCTCGCAGCCGCCCCTGAGCCAGCAGATCATGAAACTGGAAAGCGAACTGGGCGTGCGCCTGTTTGCGCGCACCACGCGTACTTTCGAGCTGACCGTGGCAGGCAAGGCGCTGATGAACGAAGCGGCCGACCTGCTGGCCAAGATGCGCATGACCATCGATACCATCCGCCAGATCGACCGTGGCGAAGTGGGCCGCTTGCGCGTGGGCATCGTCGGCTCGGCCATGTGGGGTCCCATCCCCAGCCTCCTGGAAGAATTCCAGACCAAATTTCCCCGCGTCAGCTGGACCATCCACGAATTTGGTCCCACGGTGCAATACGAAGCCTTGCGCGCCAAGCAGATCGACGTGGGTTTCTGGCGCGAACCCAAGCTCAATGACGACGACTTACGCCACGACAACCTGCGCCAGGAGCTGTGCTTCCGCGAAAATGTCTGCGTGGCCGTCAACGAACACCATCCGCTGGCAAAAAACACGGCCATCGAGCTGATCGACATCGCCCACGAGCCGATGCTGACCCTGAACCTCGATAAATCCGCGTTTCCGCGCTACCTGGTGCAATGCTGCATCAATGCCGGTTTCGAACCCGTGATTTTCCAGGAAGCGAGCGAGCCGCAAACCCTGCTGGCCATGGTGGGCGCGGGCCTGGGCGTGACCCTGGTGCCGGAAACGACAAGCCGCATCGGCTGGCCCGGCGTCGTCTTCCTGCCGATCAAGACCAATCCGCCGTCGGCCAACCTGTACATCAGCTACACCACGCTCGACGACGCTCCCGTCGTGCGGGCCTTCCTGAATATCATCAATCCCCCGTCAGCCTGACGCTGCCCGGCCTGACACGGCCTATTTATATGGCATTCATATAAATAGTTAAACAAAAACGTATTTGTCATACATATCTGGCATGATGCATAGTGATTCGGACGCCCATCGTGGCGCCGGTCCTGCGCCTGCCCTGCCCGTCCATTGACGGCGCATCCCAGCCCGCTCCGGCAGCCCCATTCGATGTTGTAACTATAAAAGAGACGGGGCGCGACTGTTGCATGAGCATCACACTGTTGACATAAAAGCACACGAGGCCGGCAATGATCTTGTGCAATACGGTGCAATGTTGATAAGGAATTATCATCTCGTGCATCAAAAACAGGCTAAATCAGCCCCAAATTATATGTTTCACCTATAAAAAATATACAATATCGATCTTCCAGGAGCCAATTCATGAAACTTACACAATTTAGTTTGACGATCGCAGCCGTATTTCTGACTGCTCAAGCGTCCGCGGCTACCCCAAAACTGGGTGTCGTGTATGACGCGGGCGGCAAGTTCGACAAGTCGTTCAACCAATCCGCTTTCGAAGGCGCATCGCGCTTCAAAAAAGACACAGGCATTTCCTTCATCGAAGTTCAGGCATCGAGCGATACGCAAGCCGAGCAAGTCATGCGTGGCCTGGCCCGCAAGAAACTCGACATGATCGCCGCCATCGGCTTTGCGCAAACGCAAGCCGTGCAAAAAGTCGCAAAAGAATTCCCTAACGTGAAATTCGTGCTGATCGACGGCCAGGCTGCCGGCAGCAACGTCAATTCCGTCGTCTTCAAGGAAGAAGAAGGCTCTTATCTGGTGGGTGTGGCTGCAGCCATGGCCAGCAAGAGCAAGAAGGTCGGCTTCATCGGCGGCATCGATATTCCTCTGATCCGCAACTTCGCCTGCGGCTACGCGCAAGGCGTCAAGGCCGTCAATGCAAAGACGGAAATCACGCAAAACATGGTCGGCACCACGTCCGGCGCCTGGAATGACCCGGCCAAGGGTGGCGAACTGGCCCGCTCGCAATTCGAGCGCGGCGTCGATGTCGTCTTCGCCGTCGCTGGCGGCAGCGGCATGGGTACCCTGCAAATGGCCAAGGAAAAAGGCAAGCTGGCCATCGGCGTTGATTCGAACCAGAATGGTTTGTACCCGGGCAGCATCCTGACTTCGATGGTCAAGCGCGTCGACAACACGGTGTATGACAGCTTCATGGAAGTCAAGAACGGCACCTGGAAGGGCGGCGTCAGCTATAAAGGCTTGAAAGAAGGCGGCGTGGATTGGGCGCTCGATGCGAACAACCGCAAGCTGATTACGCCGGAAATCGAAAAACGCGTGTTGGGTGCGCGTAAGGACATTATCGATGGCAAGATCAAAGTGATCGATTACCGCGTCGGCAGCAGCTGCCCGGTTTAATTTTTCTCCGTATCTTTTAGCGCGCCGCCGGGGCCTGTCTCCGCGCGGCGCGTTTCCATGAAACTATCCAGTTATGAACCTATGCAGCCAGCAGTAGAATTTCGCAGCATTTCCAAGCAGTTTGGACATGTGAAGGCGAACGCCGACGTCAGTTTCTCCATCGCCAAGGGCAGTATCCACGGCTTGGTGGGGGAGAACGGCGCCGGCAAATCGACCTTGATGAGTATCCTGTACGGGTATTACCGTGCCGACGGCGGAGAAATCCTGCTCGACGGAAAAGTACAGCCTATCCGCAACAGCCAGGAAGCGATCAATCTCGGCATCGGCATGGTGCACCAGCATTTCATGCTGGTCGAGAACTTCACCGTCCTCGACAATATTATGCTGGGCACGGAAGGCGGTTTCCGTCTGGCCAGCCACCGTACCGAAGCGGAAGCCAAATTGCGCGAGATTTGCGCGCGCTACCGCCTCGACGTCGACCCGCTGGCGAAGATCGAAGACCTCTCCGTCGGGGCGCAGCAGCGCGTGGAAATCCTCAAGCAGATTTACCGCAGCGCCAACATCCTGATCCTCGACGAGCCGACGGCCGTGCTGACGGCCCAGGAAACGGCCTCGCTGTTTGAAATCCTGCGCCTGTTCAAGGAACAGGGCAAGACCATCATCCTGATCACGCACAAACTGCAAGAGATCCTGGAAATCACCGACAACGTCACCGTCATGCGCGGCGGCACGGTGGTGGGCGCCGTGGCGACAGCCGGCACCTCGAAAGAAGAACTGGCCAACATGATGGTGGGCCGCCCCATCCAGAGCCACTTGCCACGCGCGCCCTACAATCCGGGCGCCACGGTGCTGGAAGTGGACGGTTTGCAACTGGCCGACGCGCAGCAAGTCAAGCTGCTGGCCGACATCGGTTTCAACTTGCGCGCCGGCGAAATCGTCGCCATCGCGGGTGTTTCCGGCAATGGTCAGAGCGAATTGCTGGAAATCCTGTCCGGCATGCGTTTGCCGACGTCCGGCAAGCTGCGTTTCCTGGACAAGGACTTGCCGTTTGGCAAGCGCACTGATGCCGACGGCTTGCCGCTGGCTTTCCGCGAACTGGGCATCGCCCACATTCCGGAAGACCGCTTGCGCGATGGTGTGGTGAAAAATTTCTCCGTCATGCAAAACACCATCCTCGGTTACCAGGATCACCTGAAAAACCGCTGGGGCCTGTTCAACTTCAAGGCCATCGGCGCCCGCTGCGCGCAACTGCTGAAAACCTTCGACGTGCGCCCGGCCAATCCGGACCTGCGCATCGGCTTGTTGTCTGGCGGTAACCAGCAAAAGGTGGTGATCGCGCGCGAAGTGCTGGCCAAGCCGAAACTGATGCTGGTGGGCCAGCCCACGCGCGGCGTCGACATCGGCACCATCGAAAGCATCCATACGCAATTGCTGGCCCTGCGCGACGCGGGCGTCGCGATCCTGCTGGTGTCCGTCGAACTGGAAGAAGTGCGGGCGCTGGCCGATCGCATTCTGGTCATGTGCGGCGGACGCATCACCGGCGAACTGAAAATTGAAGAATTCGATACCACCCGCATCGGTCTGCTGATGGGGGGAATGCATAAATCATGAATAACGACTTGCCACGCTGGGCGACAGCCTTTGTCATGCCCATGTTAAACCTGCTGTCGGCCTTGCTGGTCGCAGCCCTGGTAATTTATATGCTGGGCGAAGACCCGGCCGAATCGCTGTCGATCCTGATCCACAGCGCCATCCTCAATCCGGAAGGCTTGAGCTACACCCTGTTCTATGCCAGTACCTTCATTTTCACGGGCCTGTCGGTTTCCGTGGCAATGCAGGCCGGCCTGTTCAATATCGGTTCCGAAGGCCAGATGTATATCGGCGGCCTGGGCTTGACGGTAGCCATGCTGGCCTTCGACCAGACGCTGCCCGCCTGGCTGCTGATACCCGCAGCCATGATCGGCGCGGCCCTGTTCGGCGCGCTGTGGGGCTTGCTGCCCGGCTATCTGCAAGCCAGGCGCGGCAGCCATATCGTGGTCACCACCATCATGTTCAACTTCATCGCCGCCAGCCTGATGAACTTCGTGATCGTGAAATACCTGATTCCGCCCGGCGAACAGAACACGGCCAGCCGTGTCTTCGCGGAAAGCGGCGAAATGCCGCGCCTCTCCACCTGGTTCCCATCCTTGGGCGACACACCGCTGAACATCAGCTTTATCCTGGCAATCGCCGCACTGGTCATCTATGGCGTGATGGTCTGGCGTTCGTCGTGGGGTTTCAAGCTGCGCGCCACCGGCCTCAACAAGCATGCGGCGCACTACGCGGGCGTGTCGATCAGCAAGATGATCATCATCGTCATGCTGATTTCCGGCGCGCTGGCGGGCCTCGGTTCCGTCAATTCCATCATGGGTTCGACGCATTATCTGTCGCTCAATTTCGTGGGCGGCGCCGGCTTCATCGGCATCGCCATCGCCCTGATGGGCCGCCAGCATCCGGTCGGCATCTTTTTGTCGGCCGTGCTGTTCGGCGCCCTGATCCAGGGGGGCTTCGACCTGTCGCTGGAAAAACCGAATATCCCGACGGAAACCTTCATTTTCATCCAGGGCTTGATCATCCTGTTCTGCGGCGCCATGGAAAACTTCTACGCACCGGCCATTTCCGCCCTGCTCAAGCGCACCAAAGGCTAACACCATGACACTCGACGACTTTCAATTCGCCAGCATCCTGGTATCGACCGTGCGCAATGCGCCCGTCCTGATCTTTGCCGCCATGGCCGGCCTGTTTGCCGAACGCAGCGGCATGATCGACATCGGCCTGGAAGGCAAGATCCTGGCCAGCGCCTTCGCCTCCGCCGCCGTGGCCTACACGACGCAAAACCCATACTACGGCATGGCTGCCGGCATGCTCGTGTGCGTCGCCCTGGCCCTGCTGCAGGCGTATGTCAGCATCACGCAAAAGGGCAACCAGCTGGTGGCGGGCATGGCGATTAACATTGCCATGAGCGGCCTGACGTTTGTGCTGGCACAATTTTTCTTCCAGCAAGGCGGCCGTACGCCCGACCTCGGTTCGGCGCGCTTGTTCGACGTGGTCTTGCCAGGCACGCAGTATGTGGAACACATTCCCTTCATCGGCTGGGTGTATGCCCACCTGATCGGCGGCCATTCCATCCTCGTCTACGTGGCGTTCCTGCTGATACCGCTCGTGCACTGGCTGCTGTACCACACGCGCTTCGGCCTGCGCCTGCGTGCCTGCGGCGAAAACCCGCATGCGGCAGACTCCGCTGGTGTGAGCGTCGAAGCAACGCGCTACATGGCGATGCTGGTGGCCGGCGTTCTGTGCTCGTTCTCGGGCGCCTATCTGGCCATCGTGCAAAGCGGCTTCTTCCTGCGCGACATGTCAGCCGGCGCCGGCTACCTGGCCCTGACGGCCATGGTGTTCGGCAACTGGCGCCCTGTCTACACTTTCCTCGGCTGTTTGATGTTCGGCTTCTTCGCGGCCATCCAGATCCAGATCGAAGGCGTGGATTTACCAGTCGTGGGCCGCATCCCCGGCTCGCTGATCCAGATGGTGCCTTACGTGGTCACGGTGATCGTGCTGGCGGGCTTGATGGCGAAATCCATCGCGCCAAAAGCTATTGGCATCCCCTTTGTAAAATCTCGCTAAGTCTGACTGTAACTTGATGCAAAAAAAAGCGAAGCCCGCGGGCTTCGCTTTTTTTACGCCGGTGGAATCTCGTCCAGCGACAAATAGACCGGCAGCCCCAGGCCATGCGCCACATCCACCATCTGGTCGGCGCCCTGGGACGCGCCGCCGATGCGCAGCACGGCATCGCAGTGGCTGAGCAGGCGCGTCGCGTGTGCATGGAACAGTTCTTCATACACAAGGTCGCCCACCCGGGTTGAGCCGGCCAGCGCCAGCATGGGCAAGGCCAGCCATTCACCGAGCACGGGCATGTGACCGTTCGCGTACAAGGGCAGGCAGACGGCTTCCATGGCCGCTACATTGCGCGCAATCAAGACCGTATCGTCGCCCGTGCCCGAACGGTAAGGGCCGGCAACCAGAATCTGCAGTCCCCGTTTGCGCGGCATCAAGTGCAACTGCGCATGCTGCAGCAGCATGATGGTCTTGCCGTCGCAGATGCGGCCGTCCGCCACCATCTGCAGTGCCTGCGCCAATGGCAATTCCAGCACTTCGATATCTTCCCCCTCGTGCGCCAGGCCGCCACCGTCGCCGATGCGGCTGGCGGGGTCGTACTCGCCCACGAAGAAATGCAAACGCTCCGTCACGGAACCGGGGCTCATGAAGGCCTGGAATATCTTTTGCACCTGCCCCACCCGGTAACCGGTTTCCTCTTCCACCTCGGCGCGGATGCGCTGCTCCGCGCTGGCTTCTTCCAGCAAGCCGGCCGCTGATTCGATCAGGAATCCATCGTGCCCCTCGCGATACGTGGGAAAGCGGAACTGGCGGATCAGGATCACCGTGCGTTTGACTTTGTTGTAGAGCAAGATGGTGGCGCCATCGCCGCGGTCATAGGTTTCCCGCGTCTGCGTCTGCCACTGGCCATCGTGGCGCAGATAGTCGAACGTCGTCTTTTGCAATAGATACCAGTCGTGCGACAGGGTCTGCACTTGCTGGATGCGAACCCGTTCCTGCTTTGTACTGTCTTCGCGCATGTCATCTCCTTGTGCTTGCGTGTACTTGCTTTTGTCGACTTTATCATGCAGACTCGTGCAATATCAAGAAAATACAAGAAAACTCAAGAAAATCCATGCTCACACATCAGCGCAAACAATACCTGCTGGACTTGCTCCAGCGCGAAGGACAGATCGTCGCCAGGGCCGTCAGCGATGCCCTGGGCTTGTCGGAAGACACGATACGGCGCGACCTGCGCGAACTGGCCAAGGAGGGCTTGCTGGAACGTGTGCACGGCGGCGCCTTGCCCTTGCTGCCCCGCTCGCCCGCCCTGGCGCCGTTTGCCGGGCGTGAACAGATTTCGCCGCAAGCAAAACCCGCCATCGGCCGCGCGGCAGCGGCCATGATACAAGCGGGACACGTGGTGTTCATTGATGGCGGCACGACCGCCGTGCAACTGGCGCGCCAGCTGCCGCGCGAATTGCACGCCACCGTCGTCACGCACAGTCCCTCGATTGCCGTCGAACTGGTGAATCACCCATCAATCGAGGTGCTGATGCTGGGCGGGCGCCTGTACAAGCACTCCATCGTGGGCGTCGGCGCAGCCACCGTGGAAGCCATCGGCCGCATTCGCGCCGACCTGTATTTCATGGGTGTGGCCAGCCTGCATCCGCAAGCGGGCATCACCACCGGGGACTATGAAGAAGCGTGCGTGAAACGCGCGCTGAGCGAGGCGTCAAACCGCACTGTCGTGCTGGCCTCGCCGGAAAAGTTCAATACGGCCTCGCCGTTCCAGATCGCGCCCTTGAGCCAGGTCAGCGACATCATCGTGCACCGCGACATCGAAGACGCCCTGGTCGCGCCCTACCGCGACATGGGAATTGCCATCACCCTGGCATAAAAAAAGCGGCCCGCAGGCCGCTTTCTTTCTATTCCACAGCCTGTCGCCGCCAAATTACTGTGGCCAAATCACCTGCAACACGGCAGCCAGATGATAGCCCGCCTCGATCAGTTGCTGCTTCGCCAGCGCCGAGCTGGGCACGGGGTAATTGTCCGGCACCGTCAAGGCCCACACCTTATACACCTCGCCCTTGCGGCTGGTCTGCTGCGTGGCCGGACCGGCTACCACGTCCGTGAAAGCAATTTTTGATGCCGCCAGCGAGGCATCAGCCCACTGATACGGCCAGGTGGCAGGGTCGCCAGTATTGCCGCTCACTTGTGGCTGGCTCGCAATCACCGTACGCGCAAACTGCTGCGGCGTGCGCGTGCTCAGGCGGCGCATGGCGTAATCGACCACGGTCGTATCCCAGTACGAATGCAGGGGCTTGGTGGGCGACTTCGGATAGGCGGGAGCTTTCGCCATGCCTTCTTCCACCGGCGGCGGCGCGGGAATCACGGCGTCCGACAGCGCCGTCATCTTCGCATCGTCGAGCAGCAAGTCGTTACCGCCGCGCGCATTGAAAATGGCGACGTCGTCGATCTGTGCCTGCGTGGCGGGCACGAAAAACTGGCCATCCTTGCCGAGAAACGCATTGCCAACATGTAATGGCTGGTGGATATCGCCCACCAGGTGCGTGATCAGGATCAGCGCCTCGCGCTGGCTGAAGCCACGCGGATTGCTGGCGGCATCAGCCTTGCCCTGCAATACCAGGATAGCCTGTTTGAGCGTTTGCACGATATCGTCGTCAGCCGTGCCCACGCCATGGTCATGGTAGTGCTCGTTCTGGAATGGCACGTTCGTGTAATGGTATTGGCCATGCTTGGGGTTTGCCGCGACATAGGTCAACATTTCCGGCGATTGCGGGCCGCAATACGTACCCTTCACGCAGTCGGGCCAGTTGGCGATCTTTTCCAGGCTTTCGCCCGGCAGCAGCAACTTGGCCATCTGAACCTGGGCGGCGCTGCCCTTGAGCAATTGGTCGGCGATGGCGCCCACGGCGCGGTGGCCGTCGTTGCCCCAGGCCAGTACGTTGCCGGAAGCAAAAGCGGCGCCCAGCGCCAGCACGCAAAGTAACTTCTTCATCGATTTTCTCACCATTACTCCTTGCCTTGCGGCGCTGCCTTGGCCGGTTTCGGGTACTGCTTGTTGATGTCGATGGGCTGCGCATACGCCGAGCTCCACGTCTGTTCATGCAGCGCGGCAATCCGCTGCGCCATGGCATCATTGCGCAGTACCACTTCCAGGTTGCGCGACAAGTCGAAATAGCCTCCCGCCCAGTTACTCGTGCCGACCCAGGCCAGCTTGCCATCGATGCTCATGGTCTTGCTGTGGATCACGCGCGCAAACGGAATGAACCCTGTCGAAGCCGTAGGAATCGTCACGATGCGGATTTCGACGTTCGGCAGCAGGGCCAGGCTTTTCAGGTAGGCGATGGCCGGCGCTTCCGTATTCCAGCTTGATACCATCAGCTTGATCTTCACGCCACGCTGGGCAGCTGCGCGCACGGCGTTGTCAATCACGGCGTAGTACGGACGCGTGCGGTTCGGGCCATACGACAAGGGCGCATAGTCGAGCAGCTGAATGCGCACTTCGCTTTTCGCTTCGGCCAGCAAGGCGGGCAAGCCCGTTTCCGAATCGCCCACGCCAGCCGGGTTGTAGGCATTCGGGCTGGCCAGCAAAAAGGCGTTTTGCGCGTAGTTGGCCGGTACCACCTTGCTGTTGAGCACCGTGGCGCGGCCGCCCTGGGACGTCAACGCCTGGGCTTGCCAATCCTGTTCAAAAATCGTCTGCACCTGGCTGACCATGACAGGCTCCGTGATCTTCAAGCCCGTTTCATGAATGTGCTCGAACGAGCGCCAGTCGAAGTTCTGGCTGCCGATGTACGCCACCTGGCCATCGACGGCCAGGTATTTCGCATGCACGATGCCATTGCCCGTGATTTTATTGAAATCGATGAGGCGCAAGTCCAGATTCGGAATCGCCTTGATCCGGGCGATGGTGGCCGCTTCTGACAGGCCCACGCCCTTCTGGTCCAGCAGGAAGCGGATTTTCACGCCGCGCTGGCCGGCGGCCGTCAAACTGGCCAGCACCTTTTCAAAGGCCGTGCCCGGCTTGCTGACGGCATAGAACTGGGCGATAACGATCTCTTTTTTTGCCGCATCGAACAGCTCAGTCCACACGGCGACAGGTTCGCGCAAGTCGGGATTCGTCAAGGTGGTTTCCACGGGCGAGGTATGCACCAGCTCAAAGCCGGGAATGCTGAATTCGGCGTGGGCCGTGCCTGCGAACAGGCTGGAGAGAAGTACGGAAACAAATAAGCGACGCATGGTTATTCCTTGAAATGTTATTTGACGCGCACGATGCGGCCGGCTGCCGTGGCGCTGCCAGCGGGCTTGCCGGCGCGCGCGCGGGCAATCAGGTAATCGCTGAAGGCGTCGATATCGCGCACGCCCGTGTCGAGGCGGCGGGTGCCGGCCGCCAGCACGGTGAAACGGTCGCCGCCGCCAGCGAGAAAGCTATTGGCGGCGACACGATATTGTTGATTGTCATCAATAGCCGCGCCATTGAGCATGATGCTGCCCGGCAGCACGCGCTGGCCCTGGGGACGTGTACTGTCCCAGCGATAGCTGAAACCTTCGGACACTTGCAGCAAGTTGTTGTCTTCCGCTTCGGCACCCGGCCATTGCTGCTCGAGCAAGGTACGAATTTGTGCGCCGGACAGGCTGACCACGATCAGGGTATTACCGAACGGGACAACCGCCTGGTTCTGGCCCACGTTCGTCATCAGATCGGCGCCCGCTGCCAGATCCTTGCGGATGCCGCCATTGTTCATCAGACCGATTTGTGCGCCGGCAGCGCGCGCGCCGAACAGGGTGCTGTCGGCCACCAGGTCGCCCAGCGCGGAAGCGCCGCTGCCCTTGGTGCTGCGCCCCACGGTGGGCACGGCGATGGCGGCCACGGGGCGCGACAATTCTTGCGCGCTGCGCTGCTTCACCGATTCCAGGTAAGCTGCCACGGCCGGGTCCGGCTCATACATTCCCGGCAACATGACAACGTTTTGCGCGCTGGCATTGATCAGCGCATTCTTGAGGGGATCGACCTTGAGCTTGATGCGAGTCAACATGTGTCCGCCCATCTGCGCCTGCGTCACCAGCCGGCCATCGACACGGCACAGATAGCCCTGGTGCGAATGACCGCTGATGACCAGTTGAATGGCAGGGTCGAGACGTTTCACCACGTCGACCACTGCGCCCTTCAGGTGGCTGCAATCGGCCTGGTCGACGGCTTCCTTCGTCTCGCCGCCCTGGTGCAGCAGCACCACGAAGACCCCCACGCCCTGCGCGCGCAGCTGCGGCAAGGTGGCGTTGATGGCGTCCGCTTCATCGCCGAACTGCAAGCCGGTAATGCCGGCGGCCGTCACCACGGACGGGGTATCTTTCAGCACGGCGCCGATCAGGCCCACCTTGACGCCATGCGCCTCTTCGATTCGGTAGGCCGGCAGCAGGGACTTGCCCGTTTGCTTGTCGATCACGTTGGCCGCCATATAGGTATAGCTGGCGCCCTTGAAGTCGGGCGTGAACTTGCAGGCCTTGTCGGAGCGCGACGACTCGCAGCCGCCGCGCTGCTGGCGCAGCAGCTCCTCCTTGCCCTGGTCAAATTCATGGTTGCCGACCGAGCTAGCCTTCATGCCCAGCATATTCATGGCCACGATGCTCGGCTCATCGGCCCATAGCGCCGACATGGCGGGGCTGGCACCGACCAGGTCGCCATTGCCGACAAAGATCAGCTGCGCATCTTCGCGCCGCCAGGCCGTCAACGCGCCGGACAAGGTATCGATGCCACCGGCCTGCACCGTCTTGCGCTCCGCATCGGCAGCGCTCGTGTAGGTGAATTTGCTGCGGTCGAGGTTGCCGTGAAAATCGTTCAGGGCAACCAGATTCACTTCAATCGGGCCGCTGGGCGCAGGCGCCAGGTTGCTGCAGGCGGACAGGATCAGGATCAGGGCCGCGGCAGCGACCGGAGTGCGTGGGAAGTGAGCCATGGAATGATATTTATTGAAAAGGGGAAGAGTAAACCATCTTGTGTATAAAAAAAACGGCTGGTGTCGCCACCAGCCGTTTTTTACTTTGCCGAGCTACGAGGCAAGGACGAAATTAGAATTCGTACTTGATCGTTGCTTGCAGCGCCCATTGCGATTCGCCTTTGACTTGACGCGTTTCCAGGCTTTCCACCACAGGACGGGTGTTGTACACATACTTGCCGTTTTCCATACCGACATTGTCAACGAAGCTGCGCACCAGGCCACCGGAGCCCTGGAAGCCCACTTCATTGATGCGGCCCCATTTGCGATTCAGCAGGTTACCGACGTTCAGGATATCGAAGGTAAAGATGCCTTTGTTACCCTTGAAGAAGCCCGGTACTTCCTGGCTCATGCGCACATCGAAGCTGTTGGTCCATGGAGCAAAGCTCTCGTTACGGCCGATCACGCTACCTTTGGCTTTGCGCAGGTCGCCATTCGCATTGACCACTTTCCAGAACGCTGCCTCATTGGCGGCGCGTGCTGCTGGCGTCGCACCGGCGAACACCACTTCGCCCGAACCTGGCGCGCTAGGGATGTACATCAAGTCGTTGCCGGCCAGGCCGTCACCGTTCAAGTCGTTGTTGATGGTCCAGCTGTATGGCTTACCGCTACGGCCTTCATAGAACAGACCGAAGGTGGTCTTGTATTCGCCGAAGAAACGTTTTTGCCAGTTGATGTTGGCCGTGAAGCGATCCTTGACCAGGTAGTTCGAGTTGGACGCCACGTTTTCGTTCGGATTGAACACGGCGCGCGAACCCCAGTTCGAGCTCGAGGTCGACGACGTCAGTGGTGACACTTCCGTGGCATCGCTGTACGTGTACGACGAGCCCCACGACAGGCCATCACGGGTCGGGCTGCGCACCGACAGGGTCAGCACGTTCGACTCGCCTTTGTCGGTATTTTTAGCCATCAGCACCTGGCCGAAGGCTGCATTACTGCCAGCCTTGGTCAAGGCGCTGCAATTTGCGCCGCCGATCAGGGCGCCATTTGCATTCCAGCAAGCCGTATTGTAGGCGTTAGGACCATAGTACATTGGACGGCCATCGCTACCGGTTGCCGTTGGCGCGCCCATGTTCAGCTCTTCGTAGTAAATCGCGCTCTTGGTCTGGAAACGCAGGTATTCCGCGCTGACAATCAGGCCCATCCATGGCAGCTCATGTTCGATGGCCAGGTTGGCTTTCCATACCGATGGTTGCGCCAGGTCCGTGCTCAAGGCATCGACCTTCATTGCCGGGATAACCGCTGGCACGCTCGATGGTTGCTTGGTTGGATCGGGGTTGAAGAAGCCATCGGTGGTCGGGCAAGTGCCGGCAGACGAGGCGCAAGTAATGTTCTGGGTTGCCATACCGGTGTTCTGGTAAGGATTACCCAGCCAGACGCTCATCGCCGCACCCTGGAACAAGCCGAAGCCGCCGCGAATTTGCGTCGGACGCGCCGATTCCAGCTTGTAGTTGAAGCCAAAACGTGGCTGATACAGGTTTTCGCCATCGATGGTATGCGAGTTATCGATACCGAAACCGCCGGTCTGACGACCGTTAGGCGTGGTACGAGCGACAGTTGCCTGTGCTGCACGCGCATTGTAGATCGGCTTTTCGCCGATGCGGGTGCCGTCGATGCGCAGGCCCGCGGTCAACGTCAGCTGCTTGTTGACTTCCCAGGTATCTTGCAGGAAGAGGCCGATGTTTTTCAGCGAGAACGTCGCCACGGCATCGTCCAGAGTACGGCCTGCTTGTGGCACCTGGTAGGTGTACGAGCTAGGACGGCCACGGCTGAAGTTTTCCAGCACGGCTGCCTGCAATTGCGCTGCCGTGGCATTACCGCAATTGATGGCGCCGAACGAATAGGCAAACGTGGCGCTGCTATTAATACAGCCGAAGGTGTAGTTACCGTTGACGTTCTGCAGGAACGCGTTATAAACGTCATTCTTGCTGTAATCGGTGCCGAACTTGACTTCATGGTCGCCCAGCGACCAGGTACCGGCTGCGTAGAAATCCTTGGTTTTGGTGCCAAGAATGTTACGCTGACGGCTCAGTTCCGTACCAAAGTTCAGGAAGCGGTTGCCAGTAGCCAGGCTCGAAGGTGCGCCAGCTGGCAGCGCGCCGCTGAACTGCAGGCCGATTGCCGGCAGATAAGCGTTGTTGCGCGGTACGCTGTCGTAGTCGCGCGACGACACTTTGACTTCGGTCGAGAAGGTCGGCGTCCACTCGGCGGTCCATTGACCAACCAGGGTTTCCAGGCTCTTGTTCTGGTCATACCAGTACGAGCTCAGCGACAGGCCAGTGCCGGAAAAACCCGTGTAAATCGGCTCGGACTGTTCGGTCTTGGTGTAACGCAGCATCATGCGCTGGGTGTCGGTCAAGTTCCAGTCCAGCTTGAGCAACTTTTCCGTTGCCGTGAATTCGGAACCCGTAGGAACTGCCGAAGTACCGGCATTGATACCGTATTTGTCCTTGGCAATAGCAATCGCGCTATCGATGGCGCCTTGGGTAATGGCAACGTTGGTCTGTGCGCTGCCGATAGGACCGAATGCTGGCGCGCCGCGCGAGCTGGTGGTTTTTTCGTAGTTGGCAAACAGGAACAGCTTGTCTTCGATCAGCGGGCCACCCATGGTGATGCCCTTGGTGGTGTCTTTCGATTTCGGCGCTGCGTAGTAAGTGTCGTCGGTGCTGTTGTAACGGTCGCCCGCCATGGTGTCGTTACGGAAAACGTAGTAGACGCTACCCTTGACCTTGTTGGTGCCCGATTTGGTCACCGCGTTGACGTTCGCGCCGGTGTAGCCTTTTTGGGTGACGTCATAGTTGGCAACGTTCACCTGCACCGACTGGATCGCTTCGATCGAAATCGGCTGCTTGCCGGTCGCGGTGCCGGACGCTTCCAGGCCGAAGGTGTCGTTCACGGCCACGCCGTCAATCGTCATCGAGTTGTAGCGCGAGTTTTGACCGGCAACGGAGATTTCACCGCGCTCTTTGTCGGTTTGCGACAGGCGTGGGTCGGCGCGGGCATAGTCTTGCAGGCTGCGCGAGATCGATGCCTGGGTAGCCAGTTCGGTCGGGCCGATATTGGTGCCGGCGCCCATGTTGTTGCGGTTGAAAACCTGATTGCGAATAGCATTGGTGCTGACTTTCACCACTTGCATGTCGGCGCCCAGCGTGGCGTCGACGTTGGCCGTTTCGGCCAGGGCGATAAACACGCCTTCGCGTTTTTCAACTACGCCATTCTTCGTAATGGTGATGGTGTAAGGACCGCCGGCGCGCAAGCCGCGAGCGACGTAACGGCCTTCTGCATCGGTGGTCACGTTGCTCGCCGAACCGGAATCTACGTGAACGATAGTGACTTGCGCACCAGCTGCCGGCTTGCCGTCCGTGGCCGAGATACGGCCACCAATGGAGGAAGTAGTGTTCTGTGCGAACGATGGTACCGCCGCCAGTGCAATAGACAGGCTGAACGCGATTTGCGTTAGCCGAAGTCGTTTGTGATTGATCATCTTTAACCCCAGAAAAGACTATTATTTTTGAAAATCCTGGATTGCCCCACCGTCCGGCTGCGCCGCACAGCAACACAAACTCAAGATCTCCTCTTTACGATGCTGCAACTGTTACGCCGGCGGGACTGGCTGCGGTCCTGACAAGACCATCACAAAACGCCGCTCCACACATCACAACTATTCCTATCCAGACAAAAACGGCGGAAAAAACTGCGACCGATCCGTACGACCCAGGGCGCTAGCACCTGTGTCATTCACCCGACAGCCTTACCCGGCTAACATGGCAAGCCGCGAGTGTAATTGTTAAATATTTCAAGACTGTGACACGGTGGCAAAATACAGAAGAATGTCGTCATCTAGCTGCGCGACTGTGTGTTTCACTCTGCATCTCACCTTTATTTACTGCAAATACCCATCTTCATACGATATCGCCAAAGTAAATTGTGACTTTTTAATATCACCCTCATCCCACTATGCATCATCAAAAAATGGATGACAAATACGTTTTTTTTTACATATTTATATGTTTAAAGTATAAATAGCATGAGTAACTAGCTGGATTGATATCGTGCTGGCAGCGTCCGGGCTTATGGCGCGAGATTATAAATGAGCAATATGTACTTGAAATTGATTCATCCAGGAAATTGTATAAAGTCGTGCATCTGGTGTGAATTGTGTCGCATGGCTGCCACAAAATTGGCAAAATAGCATCACGAAGGTTTGAGGGGGGAAATGAAAAACGGCCGGAAGATCCGGCCGCTTTGATAGTATCAGTCGTGAACGTCGCGCAACTTACGGTTTGTTGCTCTTGCCTGCCTTGTCGGCTGCGGCAATGTCCGCTTCAAAACGGGTGAAACGGGCATCGAGTGCTTTCAGCAAACGTTGTTTGTCCGCTTCCGCCAGGAAGGAATACCGCAGGCTGTTATAGGACAGCTTTTTAATTTCCGCATAATCGGTCTTGTACTGGCTGGCAAACAGCACATATTCATTCGACAGGGTATTGCGCGAAACGCCCGCATCATCAGTGGAGATGACGAATGGCACGCCATACTTGCGGTACAGGGTGATCGGATGGGCCTGGCCCTTGATACCGAGAATGTAATCGTTGCTGGTCAGATTCACTTCCACGGGAATGCCCCGCTCGCGCATCTTCTGCATGGTGGCCAGCGCATTGTGCTCGTAGGCGATATCCATGCCGTGGCCGATACGGTCGGCGCCCGCCACATCGACGGCTTCGGCGATATGGAAGGCCATGCCTTCCGGCGGCACCATGCCCAGCGCCAGCTCGCCGGCATGCAGGGCGATCTTGACGTTCGGATACTTTGCCTTGAGGAACTTGAACATTTCCATGTGCAGGCTGTAATCGCGCATGGACACGTTCACGCTTTCCTGGCCCACGATGTTCACGCCCACCAGCAGCGGATTCAGGCTCGCTGCCTTGAACGCAGCCACCATCGAGGAAAAAACTTGCGATGGCGACAGGAAACGCAGCACATACGCCTGGTAACGCATGGTGAAATTCGCATCGTCAATGCCGGCACTGCTGGCGTTGACGTTATCGTTGTAGGCGGTGATGCTTTTCTGAAAGCTGGCGTCCTGCTCCAGGCTCTGCGTCCAGTTGGCCAGCACGGCTTGCAACGCTGCCGGCTGCAAGCCCGGCGCCAGCACTTGCTGGTCGAACTGCGCGTTCTGCACGAAGGGCGACAGCTCGAAAATCGTCTCGATGTAGCTGAGGTTTTCCGCGATGGCGCGCTGCTTCAGGGTTTTCAGGCCATCCGCCGTGTTGCTCGACGCCACGGGGCCGAAATAGCCAAAGGTATCAAAAAAAGTGCGGTCCGGCGGCGTCTGGATGGCGCCGTGGTTGTAGAAATCCTTGGTTGACCAGCGCTGCAGCAATTCCGCATACAGGCCCGCATCGGCAAACACTTCCGTGGACGACAGGCAGCCACGCTGCGCGGCCGGCTTGGCGCGCTCGGCCGCCACGACGTCCTTGTTGCTTTCGATGCGGTAGGTCGTCTTGTTGACGCAGTAATTCTCCTTGTCGACCCAGTCGAGGAATTGCTCGGCGTAAATGGCGCCTGAGTAATGGTGATGCAAGTCCCCGCCCTTGGGCATCATGGAAAAGAACAGGCTCAACTCGGCCGTCTTCGGCTGCGTACCCGCAACCAAGGCGGCAAAATGGCGCGCGGTGGCAGCTTCGTTGGAAGTTGGGGCGGCCACTGCTTTGGCTGCTTGCGCCGGTCCGGTCAATGCCAGCGCGGCGCCAAGCGCCAGGCCAGTGAGTTTCTTGTGCATTCGCGTTCTCGCTCAGGATAATTCGTATGGAACAACGGGTAGGTCAGCCCTGCCCCCGCACATGCACGCATTGCCCGCCTGAATAGGTGGCAGCCACGGCCCGGTCGTCGCCCAGCAGCGCAAAGGCAAACAGCAATTCCTCCAGACTTTGACAGCCGGCCGTGCGGCGAGCCAGCAGCGGCGTCGATTGCTTGTCGAGCACGATAAAATCCGCTTCCGTGCCAGCCGTGAAATTGCCCAGGATGCCTTCCAGTTGCATGGCCCGTGCTGCGCCCAGGGTTGCCAGGTAAAACATGCGCAAGGCGGGCAGATAGCTGCCTTTCAAGCGTGCTACTTTATAGGCTTCGTTCATGGTTTGCAACATCGAGAACGAGGTGCCGCCGCCCACGTCGGTGGCCAGCGACAGCAGCACTCTCGCCGCATCGGCCCGCTCGAAATCGAACAGGCCGCTGCCCAGGAACAGGTTGGATGTGGGACAAATGGCGGCCGCCGAGGACGTTTCCGCCATGCGCGCGCGGTCGCGCTCATCGAGCCAGATGCAGTGGCCAAACATGGCGCGCGGGCGCAGCATGCCGTACTGGTCATACACATCGAGGTAGCTGCGCGCCTGCGGATGCAGTTCGCGCACCCAGCGGCACTCATCCTCGTTCTCCGACACGTGGGTTTGCAGATACGTATCCGGATAGGCGCGCGCCAGCTCGCCCGCCAGGTGCATCTGTTCGTTCGTCGAAGTGGGTACGAAACGGGGGGTGATCGCATATAGCGAGCGGCCATGCTTGTGCCAGCGCCGGATCAGTTCCTCGCTTTCACGCGCGCCGGACTCTGCCGTGTCGCGCAGGAATTCAGGACAATTGCGGTCCATCATGACTTTGCCCGCCACCATGCGCAAGCCGCGCGCCTCGCTGGCGCCAAAGAAGGCATCGACCGATTGCGGATGCACGCTGCCATACACCATGGCCGTCGTGGTGCCGCAGCGCAGCAGTTCATCGAGGAAAAACTCGGCCACATCGCGTGCATGGACAGGATCTTCAAATGCGCGTTCGGTGGGGAAGGTGTAAGTTTCCAGCCACGGCAGCAAACCGGGCGCGGGCGAGGCGATCATTTCCGTCTGCGGGAAATGCAAATGCGTGTCGATAAAGCCGGGCACGATCAGCTTGCCCCGGTAATCGACGACAGGCGTGCCGGGCAGCAAGGTGGCCAGCAGTTGCGCGTAATCGCCGGCTGCCACGACCTTGCCATCAGCCACGATCAGCAAGCCATCCGCATGCCAGGCGTGCGCCTCCTCGTTGACAGCGGGATCGGCGTGGAAGTGCAGCAAGCTGGCACGGTAAGCTTGCAATGTGGCAGGAACAATCGGCATGACTTCTTTCTATAAGGGGTGAATGGCGGCGCGGGTTGGGCGGCGCAGTGGCGTGCTGGCATTAGCCAGCCGCAGCGGTGCGGCCAGGGCCGCGCTGGCGGCCTCTTCCCACACCATCAATAATTGACAGGCCACGGAGGCGGCGATCACGGCCGGGGCCTTGTTGCGGATGCCTGGCATGCCGATCGGGCACACCATGGCGGCAATGCGCTCATCCGGCACGCCGCGCGCCTGCAGACGGTGCTCGAACTGCTTGCGTTTCGTTTGCGAGCCGATCAAGCCGAACCAGCCCGCATCCTCACGCTCCATGATGGCTTGCGTCAGGCGCTGATCGAGCGCATGACTATGTGTCATGACAAGAAAACTGCCGCCCGGCGGCGCCATCGCAACAAATTCCTCCGGCATATCGGTGGCGGCGATGCGCACATTCGCTGGCAACCCCGCAGGCAACGCTGCGGGAAACATGTCTTCGCGCTCGTCAACCCAGGTGATATTGCAGGGCAAGTGGGCCAGCGCGCGCACGATGGCGGCGCCCACGTGGCCGGCGCCGAACAAGGTCAGGTGCGCGCGCGGTGCCCGGCAAGGGTCGACCAGCCAGCGCCGCCCCGTGCCATCCTGCGCAACATGGGTACTGCGTTCGCGCGAAAACGTGTCCGGCGCCTGTGCCGGCACACCGGCGATCAGCGCGCCCGCCGCATCGAACAGGGCGGCGGCGGTGTCGCCATCGAGCGCCGTCAGGCGCCAACTATCCTGCTGACGGCGCTCGCGCAAGGCGGCCAGCAACGCTGTCAGGCTGGCGTCGACATGCTCAAATGCCAGGTGCACGACGCCGCCGCAGCATTGGCCCAGGCTGGGGCCCAGCGCGAAACGCTCGAGCCGCGCATGGGTGTCTCCCGTGGCCAGCATGGTCTTGGCGATTTCTACTGCACGCAATTCCAGGTGGCCGCCACCGATGGTATCGACCTGGCCATCGAGGGTGACGCGCATCTTCGCCCCCGCTTCGCGCGGACCCGAGCCTTCCACCAGGGCCACCGTCACCAGCACGGATGCCTGCGTGTCGTTCTCGATTGCCGTCAACCAGTCGCTCATCATCTGTTCCTATACCTTGGCGCAAACCGCTTGTACGGCCATGATTGCCTTGAGGATTTCCTCGCTGGTGGCCGGTGCATTCAGCGGCGGCTGCACGGCGTGATTTCCCACGCTGGAAATGGCGTCGCGGATGGCAAAGAACACGGAAAACGGCAACAGCAGCGGCGGCTCGCCCACGGCTTTGGAACGGTGGATGCTGTCTTCCACGTTGCGGTTCTGGAACAGTTTCACACGGAAATCTTCCGGACAATCCGAAATGCCGGGAATCTTGTATGTCGATGGCGCGTGCGTCATCAGCTTGCCCGCCGCATTCCACCACAGCTGCTCCGTGGTCAACCAGCCCATGCCCTGGATAAATGCGCCTTCCACCTGACCCAGATCAATCGCGGGATTGAGCGACTGGCCCGCGTCATACAAGGCGTCGGCACGCAGCAGTTTCCATTCGCCCGTCAAGGTATCGACCACCACTTCGGCCACGGCCGCGCCATACGCGTAGTAGGAAAACGGATGGCCCGTCATCGTCTTCGCATCCCACGACAGGCCGGGCGTGGCATAAAAACCATCCGACCACAGTTGTACCCTGGCCAGGTAAGCCTTCTGCACCAGCTCGGCAAACGGCACGACATGGCCGTTGACGTGGATGTGATTGTCGAAGAAGCGCACGCAAGCTGGCTCGCCGCCATACAGCTTGACCGCATAACCGGCCAGGCGTTCACGGATTTGGCGCGCAGCATCCTGCGCCGCCTTGCCGTTCAGGTCTGCGCCGGTGGACGCTGCCGTGGCCGAGGTGTTCGCCACCTTGCTGGTGTCGGTGGCCGTGGCACGTACTCTGTCCAGGTCCAGTCCCAGTTCGTGCGCCACCACCTGCATCACCTTGGTATTGATGCCCTGTCCCATTTCCGTGCCGCCATGGTTGACCAGCACTGAGCCATCCACGTACACGTGCACGAGCGCACCGGCCTGGTTCAGATGCGTGACGTTGAAGGCGATGCCGAATTTCAGGGGCGTGAATGCCAAGCCCTTCTTCAAGATAGGGCTGGCCTCGTTAAAGGCATCGATGGCGCGGCGACGCGCCCGGTAATCGCTGCTGTCTTCCAGTTCGGCAACGAGTTCATGGATCACGTTATCGACGATTTTCTGCCCGTAAGGCGTGACGTTGCGCCCTTCCGCATCATTGCGACCATAGAAATTGAGCAGGCGGATATCGAGCGCATCGCGTTGCAAATGGCGGGCAATTTCATCGATCACGTACTCGATGGCGATGGCGCCTTGGGGCCCGCCGAATCCGCGAAAAGCCGTGTTCGACTGGGTATTCGTCTTGCCGCAGGCGGCGCGGATATCCACGTCGGACAAATAATAGGTGTTATCAAAGTGACAGACGGCGCGCGTGGCGACGGGACCAGACAAGTCCGCCGAGTAGCCGGCGCGCGTGGTCATGTCGACCTTGGCGGCAAGGATGTTGCCGTCATCGTCATAGCCCACTTCGTATTCATAGTAAAAACAGTGGCGCTTGCCCGTCACCAACATATCGTCGTCGCGGTCGGCACGCAGCTTCACGGGGCGCTTCAGTTTGGCTGCCGCAATCGATGCCGCCGCCGCCCACAGAGCCGATTGCGATTCCTTGCCTCCGAAACCACCGCCCATGCGGCGGCATTCGACGGTGATGTTATGCGAATGCACGCCCAGCGCATGCGCTACCACGTGCTGCATCTCGCTCGGATGCTGGGTCGAACACAACACCAACATGCCTTGCGCTTCCTTGGGGATGGCGTAGGAAATCTGTCCTTCGAGGTAAAACTGTTCCTGGCCGCCCACATACAGCTGGCCCTTGACCACGTGCGGCGCCTTCTCGAACGCGGCCTGGTAGTTGCCCCGCGTCAGCTGCATCGGCGGCAGCACGTACGATTGCGCCGCCTTGGCCGCCTGCGGCGTCATGATCGCGGGCAATTCCTCATACGACACTTGCGCCAGGCGGGCGGCGCGGCGCGCATGGTCATGCGTATCGGCCACGACGATGAAGATGGGCTGGCCCACGTATTGCACCAGATCAAAAGCCAGGATGGGGTCGTCATGGATGATGGGGCCGCAATCATTGGTGCCGGGAATATCCTGCGCCGTGTAGACGGCGACGACACCCTGCGCATTGCGCACGGCCGACAAGTCCATGGCCGTGATGCGCGCATGAGGCTTTTGCGACAGGCCCAGCGCCGCGTGCAAAGTACCCTGCAATTCGGCGATATCGTCCGTGTACGTGGCTTGCCCCAGCACATGCAATTGCGCCGATTCATGGGGGCTGGGCTTGCCCACGGCGGCCCAGGCGGCCGCTTGCAATTCGGGCGTGACAGGATGGTTCATGCTGGTCCTTTCAGGCGCGGCAAGCGTAGGCGTTGACGGCAGTGCGCAGCAGCGGCGCACCAGGGCGTGTTTCCAGCCAGAAGCGGCGCAACAGGTTTTGCGCCGTCGTCATGCGGTAGGTATTCGAGGCGCGCATGTCCGACAGCGGCGCGTAATCGTCGGCCAGCAAGCGCATGGCGATGACGAGGTTGTCCTCCGTCCACGCCTGCCCAAGCAAAAATGCTTCCGTTTGCGCTGCCCGTTGCGGCGTGGCCGCCATGCCGCCAAAGGCGATGCGCGCATCGACGATCACGTCGCCATCCAGACGAAAGGCAAACGCGGCGCACACGGCCGAAATATCCTGGTCAAAACGCTTCGCCAGTTTATACGTGCGGAAATGCACATCGGCACGCGGCAAGGGCACGCGCACGGCTTCGACGAATTCGCCAGGTTGCAGATCTTTCTTTTGGTAAGCCAGATAGAACTTTTCCAGCAGCATCACGCGCTGGCCTCCGGGGCCCCGGAGCACGATATCGCTACCCAGCGCAATCAGCCACGGCATCGAGTCACCGATGGGCGAACCATTGGCCACATTGCCGCCCAAAGTACCCGCGTTGCGGATAGGCAAAGAGGCAAAGCGCTGCCACAGTTCCGACAACTCGTCTGGATAGTGCTGGCACAGCGCCGCATAGGCATCGTTGAGGCTGGCGCCAGCGCCGATGTGCAGCTTGCCGTCAACGATGCTGATGGTTTTCAACGCGGCCACGTTGCCCAGATAAATGATGTCACCCAGGTCACGCAGTTGCTTGGTGACCCACAAGCCCACGTCAGTAGAGCCGGCCAGCAGGCACGCTTGCGGCTTTTCCGCGCGCAGCGCCACCAGTTCGTCGATGCTGCGCGGTGCGTGGAAGTGCTGGCCGCCATGTTCATAGGTGCTCAGGCTGCCGCGCTGCAGCGCCTGCAATTGTTGCGCCAGAGCATCGCGGTCAAACGCGACATGCGGCAACTCGCCCATGCGCCTGGCCGCATCGATGATCGGCCGGTAGCCCGTGCAGCGACACAAATTGCCGGACAGCGTATCGTCGATTTCGCAGCGCGTGGGGGTTTCGCCGTTTTTCTGCAGATACATGCCCCACAACGACATCACGAAACCTGGCGTACAAAAACCGCACTGGGAACCGTGGCACTCGACCATCGCCTGCTGCACCGGGTGCAAGGCGCCATCGGGCTGTTGCAAGTCTTCCACGGAAAACAGGGCCTTGCCGTCGAGGGTAGGGGTGAGCTGGATGCAGGCGTTGACGGCCTTCATCTCGACCTGGCCATCGACCAGGCTGCCGATGACGACGGTGCAGGCGCCGCAATCGCCTTCCGCGCAGCCCTCCTTGGTGCCCGTGCAATGCAAATCCTCCCGCAGGTGCTGCAACACAGTCTGCGTAGGGGCGGCGTTACGTACTTCCTGTACGGCACCACGGTAGTAAAAGCGGATCGGTTCTGACATGCTGGCCTCGGTATAGTCCCAGTATAGGAGATTAACACCGGCATATGGGACAACTATATGCAAAGACTGATTTTACTTATCATCCAATATCAATACCTATCAAGCGGCATAGGGATGTGTCGCATGCCAATGTTCGGCAATATCGATGCGGCGCGTGATCCACACCTGCTCGTGTCGCTGTACATAATCGAGAAAGCGCGCCAGTGCCGCGGCCCGTCCGGGACGCCCCACCAGACGGCAATGCAAGCCCACCGACAGCATCTTCGGCTGATTCAAGCCGTTCGGATCGCCTTCCGCATACAGCACATCGAAGGCATCCTTCAGATAATCGAAAAACTGCGTACCCGAATTAAAGCCTTGCATGGCGGCAAAGCGCATGTCGTTCGTATCCAGGGTGTAGGGCACGATCAACTGCGGCTGCACGGCCGGCATGCCGGCTGCATCCGTGTACGCCACTTTCTCCCAGAATGGCAAGTCATCGCCGTAATAATCGGCGTCGTAGCGGAAACCGCCGTGCTCGACCACCAGTTTACGTGTATTGGGCGAATCACGCCCCGTGTACCAGCCTTGCGGGGCGGCTCCCGTCAATTCACGGATGATCTGCACGGCGACACGCATGTGTTCGCGTTCCGTCGCTTCATCCATATTTTGATAAGAAATCCAGCGCAAGCCGTGACAGGCGATTTCATGTCCCAGTTCTTGGAACGCGGCCACCGCATCCGGATTGCGCTTCAAGGCCATCGAGACACCAAACACCGTCAACGGCAAGCGCCGCTCCTCAAACATGCGCAGCAGGCGCCACAACCCGGCGCGCGAGCCATATTCATAAATCGACTCCATGCTGAGGTGGCGCGCAGGAAAAGCGGCCGCGCCGATCATTTCCGATAAAAACGTTTCCGACGCGGGGTCGCCATGCAGCACGCTATTTTCCGCCCCCTCCTCGTAATTGAGGACGAATTGCAGCGCGATGCGGGCCTTGCCTGGCCATTGCGGATGGGGTGGCGTGCGGCCGTAGCCAATCAAGTCGCGTGGATAATGTTCGTAATTGTTCATGCGGAGGCGCGCCTATAGGAGGACAATGTTGGCTATATGCCCAATCATATAGCGGGGCGCAGTCACCGGTATATGATTTGCACGATAAGCACATTCACTCACCCTATATACAGGATAGCAAATGGGAAAACTCAGCACGCATGTACTCGATATCGCCCACGGCAGACCGGGAGCCGGCGTCAAGGTGGCCTTGTTTTCAGTCGCGCCGGAAGGAAAAGTGCTGTTAAAGATGGATATGACCAATAGCGACGGCCGTTGCAGCACGCCTTTGCTGGAAGGCGACAGCATGAAAGCGGGCCAGTATGAGCTGGTGTTCAACGCAGGCGACTACTTCGCCGCCCAAGGCCTCGACTTGCCTACACCGCGCTTCATCGACCTGGTTACCCTGGCCTTCGGCATTGCGCATACCGATGAAAACTACCACGTACCGCTGGTGGTATCTCCTTGGTCGTATTCGACTTACCGGGGGAGTTAAGCGACGTTAAGCGACAAAGGCAGCGCGCAGCGCTGCTTTTTTTACGCCTGTTTGCTTTGCAAGACAAAGCAGCAGACGAAAAAAAACCCCACCGGATTCCGGTGGGGTTTTCTTCTACTGCGAATAACAAGCCTGACGATAACCTACTTTCACACTGGTTGCAGCACTATCATCGGCGCAAAGTTGTTTCACGGTCCTGTTCGGGATGGGAAGGGGTGGGACCAACTTGCTATGGTC
>NZ_JBNYXX010000002.1:0-661198 GCF_051380905.1 Janthinobacterium darwini | reverse complement strand
GACCATAGCAAGTTGGTCCCACCCCTTCCCATCCCGAACAGGACCGTGAAACAACTTTGCGCCGATGATAGTGCTGCAACCAGTGTGAAAGTAGGTTATCGTCAGGCTTGTTATTCGTAGTAGAGAAAAACCCCACCGGACTCCGGTGGGGTTTTTTTTCGTCTGGTGGTTTTAGTGTTAGCCCCAAGCGAAGGCTGGGGTCAGACCCCCTCGCTCGTTAGCAATGACTTTTGCGTTAGCGGCATTGAGGGTCTGACCCCGGCTGTTCAGCAGGCGTAAAAAAAGCAGCGCTGCGCGCTGCCTTTGTTATTTATTAAACCAATTAAAAGTGATAAGCGACTTTGACGTTCATGTAATTGACGCCACTGTTTGGCTTTTTGTAGCCGCCATTTGAGAAATGCTGGATTTTCGCAGCGACTTCCCATTTGTTATTGAAGATATAGCCGATGCCGATATGATCGCCGAACTGGAAGTGGGTCGACAGGCGGTTATCGTCGTTATCGTACAGCTTCGACAGCATGTGTACGCCAATACCGCCTTCTGCATAGAAGCCCAGCTTATTCGTATTTTCAAAGCGGAAGACGGGAGTAAAGCCCAGGTCCCACAGTTTTTGATGCTGGCCTGGGACATTCTGATAGCTCTTGCCATCCCAGCCGCCAATGCTGGCATCCCAGTAACCGCTCAGCTGCGTACCATTCGATACGAACCAGGCTTTATCCCAGTTCGAGGTCACACCGGCGCGTACCATTTGTACCTTAACTCCCTTGGCATATTCGCCGTAGACGGAGTCGATCAGCTTGTCGTCGGCGGCAAAGCCGGCGTTGGCCGCCATCAACGCGGCAACGGCGGCGATGGATTTGAGGAGATTCTTCTTGAAGAACATAGAGGCTTTCATCGTAAAATTGGCCGATAGGCTATTGTCTTGTTTGTACAGGCACCTTGCTTTGCATGCCGCTCTCGCCACTTGTAAATATCAGGGGTTCAATTGACATTCTCTACAAAAATCGCATTTCTCGGTATCGGTCTGATGGGGGATCCGATGGTCCGGTGCCTGCTACGCGCTGGATATTCTGTCACAATTTGGAATCGCACGCACAGTAAGGCCGAAGTCCTGCGTGCGGCAGGGGCGCAGCCAGCCATTTCAGTGGCTGAGGCAGTCTATGGTGCGGAAGTGGTTATCTCGATGCTGGAAGCCGGTCCCATCGTGGCACAGGTGCTGCAAGAGGCGCTGCCGGCCTTGCGCGCAGGGGCGCTCTGGATCGATATGAGTTCCACCAAGCAATCGGAAGCCCAGCAATTTCATGCCACCTTGCAGGCGGCAGGCCATGCCTTTATCGATGCGCCCGTGTCGGGCGGCGTCGGTGGGGCGCAGGCGGGCAGCCTGGCCATCATGGCCGGTGCCGATACCAGCGATTACGCACGAATTGAAACGATTCTGTCAGCAATGGGGCGCCCGACCCTGGTGGGCCCGCCAGGCAGTGGCCAAGTTGCCAAACTGTGCAATCAGTTGATCGTCGGTGCAACATTGACCATCGTGGCCGAAGCGCTGTTGCTGGCACAGGCTGCCGGCGCCGACCCTGCCGCCGTGCGCACAGCCATCCGTGGCGGTTTTGCTGAGAGCAAGATTCTGGAGGCCCATGGCCTGCGCATGCTGGAACGCAACTTTGTTGCCGGAGGGCAGGTAAAAAGCCAGATCAAGGATATGCACAACATCCTCGCGGCAGCCGAGACGGCGCATGTCACATTACCTGTGACGCAACTGGTGACGCAGCGCTATGAAACCATTGCCAAAACGTACCCGACGGCCGACCATGCGGCCGCCTTGCTGGCCCTGGAAGCGTTGAATCCAGGCCAGCGCCTGGGCGCCGGTCCGGATAAATTGAGCTGATTCAAGCGACGGGCAGGCTCGCTTCAGCCAGCTTGACCCAGAAACTGGCGCCGATGGGCAGCAGATGGTCGTTGAAGTCATAGCTACCGTTGTGCAAGACGCAGGGGCCAAGGCCGTGGCCACCATCGCGGTGCTCGCCATCACCATTGCCGATGAAGATGTAGCAGCCGGCTTTTTCTTGCAGAAAAAAGGCGAAATCTTCCGCACCCATGGTCGGTTCGACGTTCGCGTTGACCTTGTCCGGGCCCACCACGCTTTTCATTACTTCGACGGCAAACGCCGTTTCCTTCGCGTGGTTGACCAGCGGCGGATAGTTGCGCTTGAAATGGAACTCGACTTCCGCGCCAAAAGCGGCGGCCGTGTGCACGGCAATCTCGCGCATGCGCTCCTCGATCAGGTCCAGCACGGGCGTGGTGAAGGTGCGCACGGTGCCGACCAGGCTAGCGTCATCGGGAATGACATTGGTGGCGCTGCCCGCATGGATTTGCGTGATCGACAGCACGGCCGTGTCGAGCGGGCTCTTGTTGCGCGTAATGACGGTTTGCCAGCTTTGCGCGATCTGCACGGCTACCATCACGGGATCGATGCCCTTGTGGGGCTGGGCCGCATGCGCGCCCTTGCCCTTGACGGTGACGTGGAATTCATTGCTCGACGCCATCATCGGGCCTTCCACCACGCTCAGGGTGCCTGTTTCAGCGCCTGGCCAGTTGTGCATGCCGTAGATGGCATCCATGGGAAAACGGGTAAACAAACCGTCTTCGATCATTTCGCGCGCGCCGGCGCCGCCTTCTTCTGCCGGCTGGAAGACCAGGTAGACCGTGCCGTCGAAATGGCGGTGCTGCGCCAGGTAATGGGCGGCACCCAGCAGCATGGCCGTGTGGCCGTCATGACCGCAGGCGTGCATCTTGCCCGGGTGGCGTGAAGCATGCTCGAAGGTATTCATTTCCTGCATGGGCAAGGCATCCATATCGGCGCGCAAGCCGATGGCGCGTGTCGAGGTGCCATTCTGGATGATGCCGACCACGCCAGTGCGGCCTAGCCCGCGTACCACGGGAATGCCCCATTCCGTCAGTTTGGCGGCGACCACGTCCGAGGTGCGCTGTTCTTCGTAGCACAGCTCGGGATGCGCGTGCAGGTCGCGGCGGATACCTTGCAGCTCAGATTGAAACGCCAAGATGGGATCAACTAGTTTCATGGAACTCTCCTGTGGATGCTGGCACGCAGCAATGTATGGCGCGCCGGACCGCGGCTGTTTGATCAAAAACAGGCGCGGCTAATAATGCATTGTAGCCCTTGTTTGCCGGGTAAATCCAGCGCACGGACCAGCTTGCCATGGCGCCAACAGCAAGCGCGCGGAATGGTTTACAGTATCGCCTTCCCCCAACGTTTTTGGATTGCACCATGACCACCACCCAAGTGCGCGCCGCCTGCCCGCTCGACTGCCCTGATACCTGCGCCTTGCTGGTCACCGTGACCGATGGCGTGGCCACCGCCGTCAAGGGCGATCCTGACCACCCGACCACGGCTGGCGTGCTGTGCACGAAGGTGTCGCGCTTCACGGAGCGCACCTACCATGCGGACCGGCTGCTGCATCCGCTGCGCCGCGTGGGCAAGAAGGGGGAAGGCAAGTTCGAGCGCATCAGCTGGGAAGAAGCACTGCAGACCATCGCGGCCCGCTTGAAACCGATCGCCGCGCGCGATCCACAGGCGATTTTGCCGTACAGCTACTGCGGCACCATGGGCCTGGTGCAGGGCGAATCGATGTCTTCGCGCTTTTTCAACCAGCTCGGTGCTTCTTTGCTGGACCGTACCATTTGCGCCTCGGCCGGCGCCACGGGCTACCGCTACACGGTGGGCGCCAGCATCGGCACGGACCTGGAGCAATTCCAGAACGCGACATTGATCATCATCTGGGGCGGCAACCCGATCGCCTCGAACTTGCACTTCTGGATGCGGGCGCAAGAGGCCAAGCGCAATGGCGCGACCCTGATCGCCATCGATCCCTACCGCTCGCTGACGGCCGAAAAGTGCCACCAGCATATCGCCTTGCTGCCAGGCACCGATGCGGCCCTGGCGCTGGGCTTGATGCATGTCTTGATCGCTGAAGACTGGCTCGATCATGATTACATCGAACGCTACACAGTAGGCTACGATGCCCTGAAACAGCGCGCCCTGGAATGGCCGCCCGAGCGCGCAGCCGAGGTGTGCGGCATCACCACCACGGAAGTAGTGGAACTGGCACGCCTGTACGGTCAGGCGTGCCGTTCTGGCGAGGGCGCCGCCATCCGCACCAACTACGGCGTGCAACGCGTGCATGGTGGAGGCATGGCCGTGCGCAACATCGCCTGCCTGCCGGCCCTGACGGGCGCCTGGCGCCATCCGGCCGGCGGCATGCAGCTGTCGAGCTCGGGTTCCTTTCCCGTCAACCGCAAGGCCTTGCAGCGCCCTGATTTGCTCAAAGGCACGCCGCGCACGATCAACATGAGCACCATCGGCGACGATCTGCTGAAAACCAGCTCGCCCGAGTTCGGCCCGCAAGTGGAGGCCGTGATCGTCTACAACTCGAATCCCCTGGCGGTGGCGCCCGATTCCTCGAAAGTGGCGCAGGGTTTTGCCCGCGAAGATTTGTTTACGGTCGTGCTCGAGCACTTCCAGACCGATACCGTCGATTACGCCGACATCGTGCTGCCTGCCACCACGCAGCTGGAACATGTCGATGCGCACTCTACCTATGGCCACCTGTACATGATGGCAAACAATGCGGCCGTGGCGCCGCTGGGCGAAGCGAAGGCGAATACGGAAATCTTCCGCCTGCTGGCGCAGCACATGGGCTTTGACGACCCGTGCTTCCAGGAAAGCGACGATGCGCTGGCGGCCAAGGCGTTCGATGCGACGGATGCGCGCGCCGTACATTTCGACTGGGAATCGCTGAAACGCACGGGCTGGCAAAAGCTGGCCATGGCCGAGGCGCCGTTCGCCACGGGCGGCTTTCCCACGCCATCGGGCAAGTGCGAGTTTTATTCCAGCGCCATGGCGCAGGCGGGACTCGATCCTTTGCCGACCTATATTGCACCGCACGAGTCGCTGGCCAGCAATCCCGCGCTGGCGGCGCGTTTCCCGCTGGCCATGATTTCGCCGCCGGCGCGCAACTTCCTCAATTCCACCTTCGTGAACGTGAAAAGCCTGCGCGCGGCCGAGGGCGAGCCGCACCTCGATATCCATCCTGACGACTGCGCCGCGCGCGGCATCGCTGCCGGCGACATGGTGCGCATCTTCAACGACCGCGGCAGTTTTGTTGCCAAGGCCAGGATCACCGACAAGGCGAGAAAAGGCCTGGTGGTGGGCTTGTCCGTGTGGTGGAAGAAACTCGCCAGCGACGGCAAGAACGCCAATGAAGTGACGAGCCAGCGCCTGACGGACATGGGCCGCGCGCCGACCTTTTACGATACGCTGGTCGAAGTGGAAAAGGCTGGCTGACCATGGCCCTGCTGCGCTGGCCGGCCCGGTTGCTTGCCGGCACGGTGTGCCTGCTACTGGGCGGCTGCACGCAGTTGCGCTACTACACGCAAGCGGCGCAGGGGCAATATGCCCTGTGGTCGGGTGCGCGGCCCATCGGTGACTGGCTGGACGACCCGGCCACCGAGCCGCGCCTCAAAGTGCGCCTGGCCAAGGCGCAGCAGATCCGCCGCTTTGCCGTCAGCGAGCTGGACTTGCCCGACAATGGCAGTTACAAGAACTACGCGGCCCTGCGGCGCCCCTTCGTACTGTGGAACGTGGTGGCCACGCCGGAACTGTCATTGCAGCCGCTGCAATGGTGTTTCCCCATCGCCGGCTGCGTGAATTACCGCGGCTATTACAGCAAGGAAGAGGCGTTCGCGTATGCCGACGAACTGCGGGCCCAGCATTACGACGTGCAGGTTGGCGGCGTGCCCGCGTATTCCACCCTGGGCTGGTTCGATGATCCCCTGTTGTCGACCTTTATCAATTACAACGATGCGGAACTGGCGCGCCTGATTTTCCATGAACTGGCGCACCAGGTCGTGTACGTGCCCGGCGATTCCGCCTTCAACGAGTCGTTTGCCAGCGCGGTGGAAGAGGCGGGCGTGCAGCGCTGGCTGGCGCGCGAGGGCAATGACGCGATGCGGGCGTCATACGCCCAGTATGCGGCGCGGCGCCAGGATTTCCTGGCCTTGCTGCTGCGTTACCGGAGTGAACTGGAAGCCGTGTATGCGAGCGACGCCAGCGATGCGGACAAGCGTGCGCGCAAGGCGCAGGTGTTTGCGGCATTGCAAGAAGCATATCAGGTGCTCAAGCAACACTGGGGTGGGTTTGCCGGTTACGATCGCTGGTTCGAGCAGCCATTGAGCAATGCGCACCTGGCTTCCGTGTCCACCTACAATGAATTTCTGCCTGCCTTCAAAAAATTGCTGGAAGAAAAAAAGAACTTTCGTGCTTTTTATGCTGCAGTGCACACAATGGCTCAAGTCAAGAAGCCTGAGCGCAGGCATGCGCTGGAACAATTGTCCAGCCCGTGACCCGTAAAGATTGTCTCGCACGTCAGGGCAAACGATCCTGCAACAGTGTATTTGCCGTGCTGCATTGCAGCATAAAATACCCCTAGAGTTGCCGCTCGAATACTGTTGAAAGCGCTTGCATGGAAGCGCGGCGACCGATAGCATCGCATTAGTAGCATAGAGCAATTGCTCGTCAGAATGCTCAAACTGACTGCAGGACAACAGAATCCGCAGCAATGATCCGCGCCGGCAAGATGCGCCGGCTCCCCCACGATTATTCGAGACAAGAGGCACAGGATGGACAAAATTTGGCTGAAGTCGTACCCTCCCGGCGTCCCCGCCGACATCGATCCTGATCAATATCGTTCGCTGGTGCATTTGCTGGAAGAAGCGTTTCAAAAATATGCGGATCGCAATGCCTATGTCTGCATGGACAAATTTCTCACCTATGCCGAACTCGACACCTATTCGCGCCAGCTGGGCGCCTGGCTGCAAAGCCGTGGCTTGAAGAAGGGCGCCAGGGTTGCCCTGATGATGCCGAACGTGCTCCAGTATCCGGTCGCCATTGCTGCCGTGCTGCGTGCCGGCTACACGGTGGTCAACGTCAATCCGCTGTACACGCCGCGCGAACTCGAGCATCAGCTCAACGATTCGGGCAGCGAAGCGATCATCGTGCTGGAAAACTTTGCCCATACGCTCGAGCAAGTGCTGGGCAAGACAGCCGTCAAGCACATCATCGTGGCCAGCATGGGCGAGATGCTGGGTGGCTTGAAGGGCATGATCGTCAATTTTGTCGTGCGCAACGTCAAGAAGATGGTGCCCGCGTATTCCTTGCCGAATGCCATGCGTTTCAAGCAGGCGCTGGCGCTGGGTAGCCGCATGAAACTCACGCCTGTCGAGCTGAGCATCAATGACGCTGCCTTCCTGCAATACACGGGTGGTACGACGGGCGTGTCGAAAGGCGCGACCTTGAGCCACCGCAATGTGATTGCCAACGTGCTGCAGAGCGAAGCGTGGTCGGGCGCGGCGCTCGACCAGAACAGCAAGGAGCAGCTGATCATCGTCTGCGCCTTGCCGCTGTACCATATCTTTGCCCTGACGGCATGTGCGATGTGGGGCACGCGCGTGGGCGCCCTGAATATCCTGATCCCGAATCCGCGCGATATCCCGGGCCTGATCAAGGAACTGGGCAAGTACAAGTTCAACCTGCTGCCAGCGGTCAATACGCTGTATAACGCGCTTGTCAACCACCCCGACTTCGCCAAGCTTGATTTCTCGGGCCTGAAGATCGCCAATGGCGGCGGCATGGCGGTGCAGCAAGCCGTCAACGACAAGTGGCTGCAGGCGACGGGCGTGTCCATCATTGAAGGCTATGGCCTGTCGGAAACGTCGCCTGTCGCTACCTGCAACCGCGCCGACAGCACGGCATTCTCCGGCACCATCGGCTTGCCGATTCCGTCGACCGAGATCGCCATCCTCGACGATGACGGCAAGGAAGTACCTCTGGGACAGACGGGCGAGATCGCCATCCGTGGCCCGCAAGTGATGACGGGCTACTGGAATCGCCCCGACGAGACGGCCAAGGTCATGACACCGGACGGTTACTTCAAGTCGGGCGACGTGGGCATCATGGATGAGCGCGGCTACGTGAAGATCGTGGACCGCAAGAAAGACATGATTCTCGTCTCCGGCTTCAATGTGTATCCGAACGAAGTCGAAGCCGTCATCGCGGCCCATCCTGGCGTGCTCGAGTGCGCCTGCGTGGGCGTGCCCGATGAGCATTCTGGCGAGGCAGTGAAAGTGTTTGTCGTGCGCAAGGACCCGAACCTGACTCAGGCAGTGCTGGCCGCGTATTGCAAAGAACAATTCACGGGCTACAAGCGGCCGAAATACATCGAGTTCCGCGATGAACTACCGAAAACCAACGTCGGCAAGATTTTGCGTCGCGCCCTGCGTGACGAAACGAAGATAGCAGCATAAACAGTGTGGGATGCGCCTGGAGGCGCGTCCCTTTTACAGATAAAGATGAGGCGAGATGGACAAGATTTGGTTGAAGTCGTACCCGGACAGCGTTCCCGCAGAGATTGATTGCACGCAATACCGTTCCGTCACGCATTTGCTGGAAGAGTCGTTCCAGAAATATGCGGACCGCAACGCCTTCGTGTGCATGGATAAATTCCTTACCTACCGCGAGCTCGACAAGCTGTCGCTGCAGATGGGCGCCTGGCTGCAAAGCAAGGGCCTGAAGACGGGTGCGCGCGTGGCGATCATGCTGCCGAACGTGCTGCAGTATCCGGTCGCCATGGCGGCGATCCTGCGCGCCGGTTACACGGTGGTCAACGTGAATCCGCTGTACACGCCCCGTGAATTGCAGCACCAGTTGATCGATTCAGGCAGCGAAGCGATTATCGTGCTGGAAAACTTTGCCACCACGGTGGAACAGGTGCTGCCGCATACCCAGGTCAAGCATGTGATCGTCGCCACCATGGGCGACTTGCTCGGTGGCTTGAAGGGCGCCATCGTCAACTTCGTCGTGCGCAAGATCAAGAAAATGGTGCCCGCGTTTTCCTTGCCGGGCGCCATCAGTTTCAACAAGATGTTGGCCGAAGGCGCGCGCCTGACCTTGCAGCCCGTGCAGCAGGGGCATGACGATATCGTCTTCCTGCAATACACGGGTGGTACGACGGGTGTGTCGAAAGGCGCGATGTTGTTGCACCGTAATGTGATCGCCAACGTGCTGCAAAACGAGGCGTGGATGTCGCCCGTGATGACGCCTGCAATGCGTGCCACCTCGATGGGCTTCATGTGCGCCTTGCCCCTGTATCACATCTATTCGCTGACGGTCAGCGCCTTGATGGGCATGCGCCTGGGCGGCATGAGCGTGCTGATTCCCAACCCGCGCGACATCCCCGGTTTCGTCAAGGAATTGGCCAAGCACAAGATCGTCGTTTTCCCGGCCGTTAATACCTTGTATAACGCGCTGCTGAATAATGCCGAGTTTGCCAAGCTTGATTTCTCCAGCTATAAGGTGTGCAATGGCGGCGGCATGGCCTTGCAGCGCAATGTGGCCGAACGCTGGCTGAAACTGACGGGCTGCCCGCTGATCGAAGGCTATGGCATGTCGGAAACATCGCCTGTGGTGACGGGCAACCGTGTCGATATCACGGAATTCACGGGTACCATCGGCTTGCCTTTCCCCTCGACGGAAGTGGCCATTTTGAACGATGACGGCGTGGAAGTGCCGCTGGGCGAGCCTGGCGAGATCGCCGTGCGCGGCCCGCAAGTGATGGCTGGCTACTGGCAGCGTCCGGACGAAACGGCCAAGTCGATGACGGCGGATGGCTACTTCAAGACGGGCGACGTGGGTGTCATGGACGAGCGCGGCTACGTGAAGATCGTCGACCGCAAGAAAGACATGATCATCGTGTCCGGCTTCAACGTGTATCCGAATGAAGTGGAAGACGTTGTTTCGTCGTGCCCGGGCGTGCTCGAATGCGCCTGCATCGGCGTGCCGGACGCCAACTCGGGCGAAGCCGTGAAAGTGTTTGTCGTGCGCAAGGATCCGAACCTGACGGTGGAACAGATCCGCGAGCATTGCAAGCATGAATTGACGGCCTACAAGAAACCGAAATACATCGAGTTCCGCGATGAATTGCCGAAGACCAATGTCGGCAAGATCTTGCGCCGTCAATTGCGCGACGAAAAGAAGGTTGCCTAGGCTTCAACTTTGCAAGCCAGCCTTGCCGTCCCGGACGGTAAAGCTGGCCAGTGTCGCGATGGTAGAAGCGCTGTCGCGCACATCCTCCAGACCCTGGAACAGGGTCGTGGTTTTCTCTGGCGTGATTTCCATCAACATATAGCCTCGCTTGTCGCTGCGTCCGTAGCGGATGTGCGGGTTCATCGCCACGTACTGGTCCGTGCGCGCCTGGGGGCGGGAGCTGGACGTGATGGATGTCCCGCAAAACTCCGTGGCCAGCACGGGATTATCCCTGCCGGTGGGGCGCATGGCGTTGCGGCTCAGTTCCGTGGCATAAAACGTGTGCACGTCGCCCGACAGCACCAGCGGGTTGCTTGCCTTGCTGCTGCGCAGGGAGTCGAGCAGGTGCTGGCGCGCCATGGGATAGCCATCCCAGCCATCGGTCCAGATGCGCTCGTCGCCGGGCCGCAGGATGGGCACCTGGCTAGATTGCGCCATCAGGGTTTGCTGGGTCAGGATGTTCCAGCGCGCGGGAGAATTATCGAGCCCTGCTTGCAGCCAGCGCTGCTGCTCCTCGCCCAGCATGGTGCGTTCCGGTTTCAGCAAGTCGGGGCAATTACGCGTGGTGACGGAATTGGACCCGCCGCGGCCAGGCCTGGCGCACGCGTGATAGGCGCGGTATTGCCGGTCGTCCAGTACGTGGAAGCGCGCCAGCCGGCCCCAGTCGTAGCGCTGGTAGATGCGCATGTCGACAAAGCCCCGTCGTCCCAGCGGCAGCAGGCGCAGCGGCATGTGTTCATAAAACGCCTGGTAGGCGGCCGCGCGGCGCTGCAAAAAGGTGGGCGTGAGCAATTCGTCCCGGTCGTTGCCGTAATCGTTGGCCACTTCATGATCATCCCAGGTGACGATCCATGGCGCGGCCAGGTGCGCACCCTGCAAGTCGCGGTCGCTCTTGTATTGTGCGTAGCGGGCGCGGTAGTCGTCTAGGGTAAAGCTTTCGTGCGTGCGCAAGGCGCGGCCCGGGTGCTGCAGCTGGTATGGCCCCCATTCATAGATGTAGTCGCCGAGGAAGGCCACCAGGTCGGGCGCGGCTGCGGCAATGTGCCGGTGCGCCGCATACGCGCCGAATTCCCAGTGCTGGCATGAGGCCACGGCCAGCTTCAGCGAGGCGGGAAGGTCATCGGCGGCGGGTGCAGCGCGCGTACGGCCCATGGGGCTGACGGCGTCGCCAAACATAAAGCGGTACCAGTACCAGCGCCCGGGCGCCAGGCCTGCCACGTCGACGTGCACACTGTGCGCGAGGGAGGGCATGGCCGTGGCCTGGCCCTTGGCGGCGATGCGCCGAAAAGCCTCGTCTTCGGCCACTTCCCAGCGGACGGTCAGGGCAATGGCGGGCGTGGCGGCTGCGTGCAGCGGGTCGTAGCAGATGCGCGTCCACAGCACGACGGCGTCGGGCAAGGGCGAGCCGGAAGCGACACCGAGCGCAAACGGATAGCCTGTGCCATTGAGGCGTGTGGCGGCGCTCGCACCGGAACGTGACAGCACGCTGCCAGCGGCAGCCAGTGCCGTGATGCGCGCAGCGCTCTGCAGAAAGATGCGGCGCTGACTATCCATAGTGTGGAATTATTGCGACAGCAGGGTCTCGATGGGCGGCACCTTGCGCGGCTTGCGGTCGGAGTCCGTCGCCACATAGATCAGAGTCGCTTCCGTGACTTTCACGATGCATGCCTGCAGGCGGTTGCGTTCGGCATACACCTCGACATTGACAGTGATCGAGGTATTGCCAACCTTGACTATTTCGGCGTAGAAAGACAGCAGATCGCCGACGAACACGGGATTTTTGAAGACGAAGGAATTGACGGCGATGGTGGCGACGCGGCCGTTGGCGCGCCGCGTGGCTGGCAGCGAGCCAGCGATATCGACTTGCGCCATGATCCAGCCGCCGAAGACGTCGCCGTACACATTGGCGTCGGACGGCGCGGGCATCATGCGCAGTTCCGGCATTTTTCCGGCGGGCAGACCGGAGGCGAGGCAGTTGTCGGGGCGGTCGGGGGAGGTGCTCATCTTTTATTCTCATGAAAGGCTACAATTGCCCAGATTGAACCATAAAAAGCCGACCTTCGCCATGCGCCGTTCCCAGACTCCCCCTCCGCCCCACTCGCCAGCTTCCGCCAGCCACAGCGATTTTGCCACCATCAAGACCTTGCTGCCGTATTTGTGGGTCTACAAATGGCGGGTTCTGCTGGCGCTGCTGTGCCTGGTGGGCGCCAAGATGGCCAACGTGGGTGTGCCTCTGATCCTGAAAAAACTCGTCGACGCCATGACGATCACGGCGGCGCACCCGCAAGCGCTGCTGGTGCTGCCGGTCGGCTTGCTGGTAGCCTACGGCTTGCTGCGCCTGTCGACCACCTTGTTTACGGAGCTGCGCGAATTCCTGTTCGCCCGGGTCACGCAGCGCGCCGTGCGCACCATCGCCCTGCAAGTATTCCGACACCTGCATGCGCTGTCGCTGCGCTTCCACTTGAACCGGCAGACGGGTGGCATGACGCGCGATATCGAACGGGGCACGCGCAGCGTCGGCTCGCTCATTTCCTATACCTTGTTCAACATCTTGCCGACCCTGGTGGAAATCACCCTGGTGCTCGGCTATCTGGTCTTGCATTACGACATCTGGTTCACCGTGATCACGGCCGTCGCGCTCGTGTCGTACATCGCGTTTACCGTGCTGGTGACGAACTGGCGCACGCATTTCCGCCGCACCATGAACGACCTCGACTCGAAGGCGAATACCAAGGCCATCGATTCGCTGATCAACTATGAAACCGTGAAATATTTCGGCAACGAGGATTACGAGGCGAAGCGCTACGACGAAGGCTTGCAGCGCTATGAATCAGCCGCCGTTAAATCGCAAACGTCCCTGTCCCTGCTCAATACGGGCCAGTCCCTGATCATCGCCACGGCCGTGACGTTAATTCTCTGGCGCGCCACGGTGGGGGTGATCAACGGCAGCATGACTCTGGGTGACCTGGTCCTGGTGAACGCCTTCATGATCCAGCTGTACATTCCCCTCAATTTTTTAGGGGTCATCTACCGCGAAATCAAGCAAAGCCTGGCCGACATGGAACGATTGTTTTCCCTGCTGAACGAAAACCGCGAAATCGCCGATACGCCAGAGGCCAAACCGCTCGTGACGCGGGGCGCGGCGGTGCGTTTCTCGCATGTGGATTTCAGCTATGAAGCCAAGCGGCAAATCCTGTTCGACGTGGATTTCCAGATACCCGCCGGCACCACCACGGCCGTGGTGGGACATAGCGGTTCGGGCAAGTCGACGCTGTCGCGTTTGCTGTTCCGCTTTTATGAAGTCGATGGCGGCAGCATCACCATCGATGGCCAGGATTTGCGGACAATCACGCAGGACTCCTTGCGCGCCGCCATCGGCATCGTGCCGCAGGACACGGTGCTGTTCAACGACACCATCGAATACAACATCGCCTACGGCAAGCCGGGCGCCAGCAAGGACGCCATCGTGGCGGCGGCGAAAGCGGCATCGATCCATGATTTTATTGAAAGCTTGCCAGATGGCTACAATTCCATGGTGGGTGAACGGGGCTTGAAACTGTCGGGTGGCGAAAAGCAGCGCGTGGCCATCGCCCGCACCTTGCTGAAAGACCCGGCCATCCTGATCTTCGATGAAGCCACCTCGGCGCTCGATTCGAAGGCCGAACAGGCGATCCAGTCGCAGTTAAAGGAAATTGCGAAAAACCGCAGCACGCTGGTTATTGCGCACCGCCTGTCGACGGTGGCCGACGCCCAGCAAATCCTGGTGCTCGACCATGGCCGCATCGTCGAGCGGGGCACGCATCCGCAATTGCTGGTGCTCGATGGCCTGTATGCGCAGATGTGGCAACGCCAGCAGGCGAACAGGGATGATGATGAGGAGGAGGAGAGCGACGCGCTGGAGGGCTTGGCGCCGGCAAAATAAATCGGCGGGGCGAAATCAGTAGGAAAAATGCTACAGGCGCGCTGATTCAGGCGCGCGTATAGCGCCTATTTGCGGACAATCGCAGAAAACGGCTAGTCGAGCGCTGAAAATGAAATAAAATTAATTCCATTGGTGGCGTTAGCACCACAGTTGTTTCGTCCGGCTTTGTGTCCGGTTTGTCCGTCCAGGAGAATTTATGAAATTGACCAAAATCATCGCCACGCTGCTTAGCGTCGGTGTCATCAGCAGCATGTCGCCAGTCCAGGCCCAGGAATTGACCGGCACCTTGGCCAAGATCAAGAAAGCCGGTTCCGTCACCCTCGGTGTGCGCGACGGCTCCGTTCCCTTCTCCTATCTCGATGACAAGCAGCAATACCAAGGCTATTCGATCGACCTGTGCATGAAAGTCGTCACGGCCCTGCAAAAGCACCTGGGCATGAGCGAACTGAAAGTGGTGATGAGCCCCGTCACGTCGGCCAACCGCATTCCGCTGATGGCCAACGGCACCATCGACCTTGAATGTGGTTCAACGACGAACAACCTGGAGCGCCAGCAACAGGTGGCATTCGCGCCCACCATGTTTGTCATCGGAAACCGCGTGCTGTCGAAGAAAACGTCGAACATCAAGACCCTGGAAGACTTGCGCGGCAAGACTCTCGTCGCCACGGCCGGCACGTCGACCATCAAGCAGATGACGATTTTGAACAAGGAAAAGAACCTGGGCATGACCATCGCCGTCGGCAAGGATCATCCTGAATCGTTCCTGATGCTGGAAACGGGACGCGCGGTGGCTGAAGCCAACGACGACATCCTGCTGGCGTCGCAAGTGGCCAACTCGAAGAACCCGAACGACTACGAAATCACCAAAGAAGCGCTGTCGGTCGAACCGTACGGCATCATGCTGCGCAAGGGCGACCCGGCCTTCAAGAAAGTGGTCGACGAAGCGCTGATTCGCCTGTACAAGAGCGATGACATCAACCGCATTTATGCGAAATGGTTTACCTCGCCGATCCCGCCGAAAAACATCAACCTGAAATTCCCCATGCCGCCGCAATTGAAGGCCGTGTTCATGAATCCTACCGACTCCGGTGACCCGGCTGCGTATGCGGCCGTGCCCGAAGCACAGAAGACCTCGGACAAACGGAAAAAGTAACAAGAGTGCGTAACAAATCGGGGGGCGCAAGCCTCCCGCTTCATTTGCGGGGTGGGCGGCTGGCCGCTTTCCTTGAGCTGCATGGGAAGGATGATCATGAATTACAACTGGAATTGGCGCATCTTCTGGGAGATGTCCCCCGATGGCGTGGGCACGTATATGGATACCCTGTGGTCCGGCCTGGTATGGACCCTGGCCACGGCCGGTGCGGCCTGGATCATGGCCCTGATCCTGGGCCTGGTGATCGGCACCGTCCGCACCCTGCCGAACAAATGGCTGGTGGGCGCGGCCAATGCATACGTTGAATTGTTCCGCAACGTGCCGCTGCTGGTGCAGATGTTCCTGTGGTATTTCGTCATGCCGGAACTGCTGCCGCCGGACCTGGGCGCCTGGGTCAAGTCGCTGCCGAATGCACCATTCGTCACGGCAGTTTTGTGCCTGGGATTCTTCACCTCCTCCCGCGTGGCCGTGCAGGTGACGACGGGTATCGAGGCGCTGCCGCGCGGGCAGAAACTGGCTGGCACCGCGCTGGGCCTGACCCTGCCGCAAACCTACCGTTTCATCTTGCTGCCGATGGCCGCGCGCGTCATCATGCCGCCGCTGACCAGTGAATTTCTGAACATCATCAAGAACAGTTCCGTGGCGCTGACCATTGGCCTGATCGAACTGACGGCCAGCGCGCGCGCCATCCAGGAGTTTTCCTTCCAGGTGTTCGAGGCGTTTTCGGCCGCCACCATCATCTACGTCGTCGTCAATTTGCTGGTGGTGGTGCTGATGCACCTGATCGAAAAAAAGGTCGCCATCCCGGGCTTCATCGTCGCCGGCGCCAAGACGGGAGGACACTGATATGTTGGGCAACTTCGACTTCGATGTCATCTCCCGCTCGTGGGTTTACCTGTTCCAGACAGGTATGGTCTTCACCCTGAAACTGACGGCGCTGGCCATGGTGGGCGGCATCGTGCTGGGCACACTGCTGGCGCTGATGCGCCTGTCCAGCAACCGCCTCATCTCGGGCGTGGCATCAAGCTACGTCAACCTGATACGCTCGATCCCGCTGGTGCTGGTGATCTTCTGGTTCTACTTTCTGGTGCCGTACATCGCTGCCTGGGTCATCGGCGCGAACGAACCCGTGAAAGTGGGCGCGTTTTCTTCCGCGTTGATCACCTTCATCATGTTCGAGGCGGCCTACTATTGCGAGATCATGCGCAGTGGCATACAGTCGATTCCGCGTGGCCAGGTATGGGCTGGCCAGGCGCTGGGCATGAACTACCGGCAAACCATGGGCAGCATCGTGCTGCCGCAGGCCTTCCGAAACATGATCCCCGTGCTGCTGACGCAGACCATCGTGCTGTTCCAGGACGTGTCGCTTGTGTACGTGCTGTCGATTCCCGATTTCGTCGGTGCCGCCTCGAAAATCGCGCAGCGCGACGGCCGCCTGGTGGAAATGTATGTGTTTGTGGCCGTCGTGTATTTCGTGCTGTGCTACGCCTTGTCGTTCCTGGTAAAACGCCTGCAGAAACGCGTCGCCATCATTCGCTAACTGAAAAAGAAAGAACAAGATGATTGAACTCAATAACGTCAGCAAATGGTATGGACAGTTCCAGGTACTGACCGACTGCACCACCGAGGTCGCCAAGGGCGACGTGATGGTCATTTGCGGCCCGTCCGGCTCTGGCAAGTCGACCCTGATCAAGACCGTCAACGGCCTCGAACCGATCCAGCAGGGACAGATCATCGTCGACGGCATCAGCGTCAACGATCCGAAAACGAACTTGTCGAAACTGCGCGCGCGCATCGGCATGGTGTTCCAGAATTTCGAGCTGTTTCCACACCTGTCCATCCGCGAAAACCTGACCATCGGACAGATCAAGGTGCTCGGTCGCAGTGCCGACGAAGCCAATGCCAAGGGCTTGAAATACCTGGACCGCGTGGGCCTGCTGTCGCAGCAGGATAAATTCCCGGGCCAGCTGTCTGGCGGCCAGCAGCAGCGCGTGGCCATCGCCCGGGCGCTGTCGATGGACCCGATCGCCATGCTGTTTGACGAGCCCACTTCGGCGCTCGACCCGGAAATGATCAACGAGGTGCTCGACGTGATGGTGGGCCTGGCGCAGGAAGGCATGACGATGATGGTCGTCACCCACGAAATGGGCTTTGCAAAGCGTGTGGCCAACCGCATCGTCTTCATGGACCAGGGCAAGATCATCGAGGATTGCAGCAAGGATGATTTCTTCAACACGACGCGATCGGACCGAGCGCGCGACTTCCTCGCCAAGATCATCCATTAACTCCCGCTATTTTTTTGAAGTTGAGTGCCAATGCCTCTCATGAAACAATTAGCCGGCGCGATGCTGGCGCTGGGCATGCTGGTCCATGCCCACGCGGCTGACAGGATCGCCGTCGACATCGCCCTGCGCGACGCTACCCTGATCGACGTTGCCGCCGGCCGCACCGTCAAGGGCAAGACCGTGCTGCTCAAAGGCGACAGTATCGTCGCCGTCATCAATGACGCGCAGTTGCGCAACTACGCGCCGAAGCAGACCATCCGCCTGCCCGGCAAATACCTGATGCCGGGGCTGTGGGACACGCATGTGCATTTTGGCGGCGGCCCAGAGCTGATTGACGAGAACAAGCAGTTGCTGCCTTTGTACCTGGCGCATGGCATCACCACGGTGCGCGACTGCTCGGGCGACTTGCCCGACACGGTACTGGCCTGGCGCCAGCAAATCAACGCGGGCCAGCTGCAAGGCCCGACGATCTTTACTTCCGGCGCGAAGCTCGAGGGCATCAAGCCGCTGTGGAAGGGCACCATCGAAGTAGGTACGCCGCAGGAAGTCACGCGCGCGCTCGACGGCCTGCAGGCGCAGCAAGTGGACTTTGTGAAGATCACGGAAAACACGCTGAAGCCGGAGCTGTACCTGGAAGCGCTGCGCCAGGCGCGCGAACGGGGCATGCGCACCTCGGGCCATATCCCCGTGCAGCTGACCCTGGAGCAGATGGCCGATGCGGGCCTGGGCACCATCGAGCATCAATCGTACTTGCTGCGCGCCACCACGCCGCGCGAACAGGAGCTGACGGACAAGGTGGCTACCGGCGCGATGACGGGCAAGGAGGCCATGCGCGAGAGCTTGCAGAGCTACGACGAGCCGACGGCGCGCAAGGCCTTCAGCTACCTGGCCGCCCGCGGCACGGCCATCGTGCCGACCCTCTGGGGCTCGCGCGTGACGGCCTACCTGGACCGCGAAGACCACACGCACGATCCGGCCCTGCAATATATCGGCAAGGGCTTGCGCGCCACCTACGACTGGCGCGTGCAGCGCGCCGCCAAGGATGGCCCGGATGCGATCGTCCAGCGCCATGCGCAGTTCGAGCAGTCGGCAAAGCTGCTGCCCATTTTGCAGCAGCAGGGCGTGAGCATCATCGCCGGCACCGATGCGGGATTTTTGAATTCCTTCGACTATCCGGGCCAGGCCTTGCACGATGAAATCGGCCTGTACGTGCAGTACGGCCTGACACCGCAGCAAGCCTTGCAGTCGGCCGTCATCAACGGGCCCCGCTTCCTGGGCAAGCTGGGCCGTTACGGCAGCGTGGCGGCCGGCAAGGCGGCCGATTTGCTGGTGCTCGACGCCAACCCGCTGCAGGACATTGGCGCCACGCGCCAGATCCGCCTGGTGGTTAGCCGTGGCCACGTGTATGACCGCGCCGCGCTGGACCGGATGCTCGCCGAAATCCGTGCCTGGGTGGCGAAACAAGAGCTTGCGCCTGCCGCGTCCTGATTCACGTGTACTCCTGATATTGAAAACGGCCAGTGATCACTGGCCGTTTTGTCGCCCGGCAGCTGGTGTGCACTGCCTCTCCGGGCCGGCGGGACGGCCCTGTGGCTGGTAAAATGGCGGTATCCGCAATGACCGCCTGAGAGCAGCCGCCATGTCCACACTCGATCACACCCCCGCATCCATTACCATTACCCGTCCTGACGACTGGCATTTGCACCTGCGCGACGGCGCCGTCATGGCCAGTGTGCTGCCGCACAGCGCGCGCCAGTTCGGCCGCGCCATCGTCATGCCGAACCTGAAACCGCCCGTCACCACCACGGCGGACGCTAGCGCTTACCGCGAGCGCATCCTGGCTGCCGTGCCCGAAGGCGTGAACTTCGATCCGCTGATGGTGCTGTACCTGACGAACAACACCTCGCCCGACGAAATCCGCCGCGCGCAGGACAGCGGCATCGTGCAGGCCGTCAAATTGTATCCGGCCGGCGCCACGACGAATTCCGACCTGGGCGTGACGGATTTGAAGAATTGCTACAAGGTGCTCGAAGTGATGCAGGAAGTGGGCATGCCCTTCCTCGTGCATGGCGAAGTGACAGATCCGGAGATCGACATTTTCGACCGTGAAGCCGTCTTCATCGAACGCGTGATGCGCCCGCTGCGCAGCGCCTTCCCGGCCCTGTCCGTGGTGTTCGAGCACATCACGACCAAGGATGCGGCGCAGTACGTGGCCGAAGCGGAAGGTCCGATCGCCGCCACCATTACGGCGCATCATTTGCTGTACAACCGCAACGAGATTTTCAAGGGCGGCATCCGCCCCCATTACTACTGCCTGCCCATCCTCAAGCGCGAAGAGCACCGTTTGGCGCTGATGACGGCCGCCGCCAGCGGCGACGAGCGCTTCTTCCTCGGTACCGATTCGGCGCCGCACGCGCAAGGCGCCAAGGAAATGGCCTGCGGCTGCGCCGGTTGCTACACGGCCCTGCACGCGATGGAAATGTACGCCGAAGCGTTCGAACGCGCCGGCGCGCTCGACAAGCTCGAAGCGTTTGCCAGCTTCCATGGTCCGGCCTTCTACGGCGTGCCGCGCAACACGGACACCATCACCTTGAAGCGCGAAAGCTGGACCTTGCCAGCCTCGCTGCCACTGGGTGACAGCCATGTCATTCCGCTCAACGCGGGCGAGCAGATCAACTGGAAAATGGTCTAAGCGTTCCATGCTGCCATCGATAGACTGGACCCGTCCCTGGTTTGCCACGGTGCTGCCGGCGCGACGGCAGCTGGACCTGCAGCGCGACACGGTGGTCCAGGCGCTCAACCGGCGGGCGCGGGCGCTGGACCTGCGCAATCCGTCCGGCCTGCCGCTGGCCTTCGTGCCGCAAGCGGACTTGCCCGAAGGCGTGGCGTACGAGGAGTTCATCGGCGCGACGGGCGGCGTGCCAACGCGCGACAATCTGCACGATTTTTTCAACGCGCTCGTGTGGCTCACCTTCCCCTGCATCAAGCGGCAGCTGAACGCGCTGCAGGCGGCGCAGATCGCCCTGTCCGGCGTCGGCAAATCGCGCGGGCCGGCACGCGACGGCGCCACGATCTTTGACGAAAATTCCGCCTTGCTGGTGCTGCGCGACAGCGATGCTGGACGCGCGCTGGAAGCAGCCTTGCGCGGACACGACTGGCGCAGCGCTTTTATCGCGCAGCGCGACAAGTTTGGCGCCGGTGGCGACGCCGAAGTCTGGCTGTTTGGCCACGCGCTGATGGAAAAACTGGTGGCGCCGCGCAAGGCCATCACGGCGCACACGCGCGTGATCTTTGCCAGCGACGCCTACTTCACACTCGATGATGCGGCACGGCGCACCTGGCTCGACGAACGGGTGGCGCAAGACCTGGCCAGTGATGGCTTGACGACAGCCGACTTCACGCCGCTGCCCGTGCTTGGCTTGCCCGGCTGGTGCGAGGACCAGGATGACGATTTTTACAATGACACGGCGGTGTTCCGCCCGAAGCGCAAGACAGCTGGCGCAGAAAGAGATCAATAGCATGGAAAACACCGTCCGTTGGGGCATACTCGGCACCGGCAAGATCGCCCGCGCAATGGCCAATGGCTTGCGCGACGCGCCCGGCGCGCAGCTGGTGGCGGTCGCCTCGCGCAGCGCCGCAGGCGCGCAGACCTTCGGCGCCGAATTCGGCATCGAGCGTTGCCATGGATCCTACCAGGCGCTGGCTGAAGACCCCGATGTGGACGTGATCTACATTGCCACGCCGCACACCTTGCATGCGGAAAATGCTTTGATGTGCCTGGCTGCCGGCAAGCATGTCGTCTGCGAAAAACCGTTCACCATGAACGCGCGCGAAGCGCAGGCTGTAGTCGACCTGGCGCGTGAGAAAAAACTGTTCCTGATGGAAGCCATGTGGAGCCGCTTCCTGCCCGCTGTGCAGGAAGCGCAGCGCATCATCGCCGGCGGTGAAATCGGCGTGCTGCAGCAAGTGCAGGCCGATATCGGCTTTGTCGCCAATTTCCCGCCCGAGCACCGCATGTTCAATCGGGAACTGGGGGGCGGCGCGCTGCTCGACGTGGGCATCTATCCGCTGTCAATGGCGGCGTTTTTCCTCGGCCCGGTATCGCAGGTGCAGGCGCTCGCTGAAATGGGCGCCACCGGCGTCGATGAACAGGTGGTGTTTTCGCTGCTGCACGCGGGCGGCGGCACCTCGTCCTGCGCCTGCAGCCTGCGCGCGCAGACGCCGACGGAAATGACCATTGCCGGGAGTATGGGACGGATTCGCCTGCCCAGCCGTTTTTACAAACCCGACCACCTGATCGTCGAATCAATGGATGGCGAACGCCGCGTCGTCGCCGCGCCACATCTGGGCAATGGCTATGCGCACGAGGCGATCGAAGCGATGCGCTGCATCCGCGCCGGCATGCTGGAAAGCCCCGTCATGCCGCACGCCGACAGCGTGGCGCTGATGCACAACCTTGACACCATGCGCGGCCAGATCGGCCTCGTGTACCGTGCCGACCAGGCCTAGGCCGGAATCTCCATGACATTGCACTCTTCCCGTCCCAGCCTGAAAACCGTTCTGATCGCCAGCGGCGTCGTCCTGACCCTGGCGATGGGCGTGCGCCATGGCCTGGGCTTCTGGATGCAGCCGATCTCGCAAGCCAATGGCTGGACGCGCGAAACGTATTCGTTGGCGCTGGCCATGCAAAACCTGATGTGGGGCGTCTTTGGCCCGTTCGCCGGCATGGCGGCCGACCGCTTCGGCACCATGCGCGTCGTCATCGTCGGCGCCATCAGCTACATGGCGGGCCTGGTGTGGATGGCGCTCGTGACGCAGCCCACGCTGTTCATCGCCGGTTCCGGCGTCTTCATCGGCCTGGCGCTGGCCTGCACGGCCTTTGGCGCCATCAGCGGCATCATTGGCCGCAGCGCGCCGCCCGAGCAGCGCTCGTGGGCCTTCGGCATCTCCTCGGCGGCCGGCTCGTTCGGCCAGTTCCTCATGATGCCGGTCGAGCAGCAGCTCATCTCCGCCGTGGGCTGGCAAAACGCCTTTTATGTGCTGGCTGCGCTGGTGCTGCTGGCCATGATCCCGATGGCCTTCTACCTGCGCGAGCCGCCCGTGTCGCACGCCAGCGGTCCGCAGCAAAGCATAGGCGCGGCCTTCAGCGAAGCCATCGCCAGCCGCTCGTTCTGGCTGCTGCTGGCAGGGTATTTTGTCTGCGGTTTCCAGCTGGTCTTCATAGGCGTGCATTTGCCGGCCTACCTGAAGGACCAGGGACTGATGAATCCGAACATCGCCGTCACGGCGCTGGCACTGATCGGCCTGTTCAACATCGTTGGCTCCTATTACGCGGGCAAACTCGGTGGAAAAATCGCCAAGCGCTATCTGCTGTCGGCCATCTACGTGACGCGCGCCGTGGTCATCACGCTATTCCTGCTGGCGCCCCTGTCGGCGTGGTCGGTGTACCTGTTTGCCGCCGGCATGGGCGTGCTGTGGCTGTCGACCGTGCCGCTGACGAACGGTATCATCGCCGGCATCTTCGGCGTGAAGCACCTGTCGATGCTGGCCGGGATGGTGTTCTTTTCGCACCAAGTGGGCAGTTTCCTGGGCGCGTGGCTTGGCGGCTATCTGTACGAGCGGCAGGGCAGTTACAACGTCGTGTGGATGATCACCATCGGCCTGGGCTTGCTGGCCGCGCTGATCAACTTGCCCATCGACGAGCGCGCCGTCAAGCGCGTGGCGGTGGCCGCGTAATGGGGAGCTGGCGCATATGGCTATGGTGCCTGGCTGGCGCCGCGCTGCTGGCCATCGTTTTTATGGCCTATCTGCGACCCGACTTCATGCTCGACCTGGCGAACCGCTTCTGGATGTGCATGTAGACTGCGCGGGCGCAAGGTGGTTTGCGAAAAGTCGGATTACGCTACGCTAATCCGACCTACCCGACCTGCCGTCAGCGTATTCGCGTAGGTCGGATTAGGCCGCAGGCCGTAATCCGACAACACCCGAAAACAAACAGTACCGACGGCGTCTGGGCCATTGGCCGTAATCCGACAACACCCGAAAACAAACAGTACCGACGGCGTCTGGGCCGCAGGCCGTAATCCGACAACACCCTGAAACCATGCGATACCGACGCGCATTCCAGCCAGGTGGAAGCTTTTTCTTCACGGTGGTGACGGCTCATCGCCGACCCATTTTTTCGTCGGCAACAGCCGTGGACTTGCTGCGTGGCTCATTCAGCGCCGTGCGCCATAAAAGGCCATTCGCTATCGACGCTATCGTCATCCTACCTGACCATCTGCACTGCATCTGGACTTTGCCTGAAGGCGATGCCGATTTCATGACGCGCTGGCGCTTGATCAAGACGTGGTTCAGCAAGCATAGCGATCTTAAAAATATCTGGCAGCAGCGGTATTGGGAGCATGTCTTGCGCGACGAGCGCGACTTCGCCAACCATGTCGATTACATCCATTACAACCCTGTCAAACATGGTTTAGTGGGCAAAGTTATCGATTGGCCGTATTCCAGTTTTCACCAGTATGTAAAGCACGGCTTGTGTGCAGAGGATTGGGGCGGGGACGGTGTGGCGATTGAGTGTGTTGGGCGGGAGTGAGGAGCGCTAACAATGTTGTCGGATTAGCGCACAGCGCGTAATCCGACAACACCCTGAAGCATGCAATACCAGATTTACACCTTCAAAAACTCTTCTTTCCCACCCAGCCAGCGCGCCAGGTGCGCTTCCACGGTGGCAGCGGCGGCGGCTGTGGTGGCGTGCAGCAGATCGTGCGCCACGTCGCGCGCTTGGTCGACCAGCCATTGATCCGTCTCCAGGTCGGCGAAGCGCAGCATGGCCTGGCCGGACTGGCGCGCGCCGAGGAATTCGCCGGGGCCGCGGATTTCCAGGTCGCGGCGGGCGATCTCGAAGCCGTCCGTCGTCTCGCGCATGGTCATCAAGCGCTGGCGCGCCACACCTCCCAACGGACCCTGGTACAGCAACAGGCAGACGCTGGCCGCCGAGCCGCGGCCCACGCGGCCGCGCAGCTGATGCAGCTGGGACAAGCCAAAACGCTCGGCGTGCTCGATCACCATCAGCGAGGCGTTCGGCACATCGACGCCCACCTCGATGACGGTGGTGGCCACCAGCACATGGATATGGCCGGCAATGAAGGCATCCATCACTTCCTGCTTTTCCGCCGGTTTCAAACGGCCGTGCACGAGGCCCACCTGCAGCGCGGGCAAGGCTTCTGCCAGCATCATGTAGGTATCGGTGGCCGTTTGCAGCTGCAGCGCTTCCGATTCCTCGATCAGGGGGCAGACCCAGTACACCTGCCGGCCTTCCAGCGCGGCCGCATACACGCGGGCGATGACTTCGTCGCGCCGGTTCTGGTCGATGGAGCGCGTGACGATGGGGCTGCGTCCGGGCGGCAGCTCGTCGATCACCGACACTTCCAGGTCGGCGTAATACGTCATGGCCAGGGTGCGCGGAATCGGCGTGGCTGACATCATCAGCTGGTGCGGCACGGCCGCGCTGTCGCCCTTGTTGCGCAGGGTCAGGCGCTGGCCCACGCCGAAACGGTGCTGTTCGTCGACGATCACCAGGCCCAGTTTGGCAAACAGCACATTGTCCTGGATCAGCGCATGCGTGCCGATCACCAGTTGCGCTTCGCCCGATTCGATCAGGGCCAGCGCCGCCGTCTTTTCCTTTTTCTTCAGGCTGCCCGTCAGCCAGGCGACCTTCACGCCCAGCGGCTCCATCCAGGCGGCGATCTTGCGGAAGTGCTGCTCCGCCAGGATCTCCGTGGGCGCCATCAGCGCGGCCTGGTAGCCGCTGTCGATGGCCTGCGTGGCCGACAACGCCGCCACCACCGTCTTGCCGCTGCCGACGTCACCTTGCAGCAAGCGCTGCATCGGATACGGCTGGTGCAGGTCGGCGCGGATTTCCTCGAGTACGCGCGCCTGCGCGCCCGTCAGCTTGAAGGGCAGGGCGGCGCCAAAGGCATGCGACAGGTTGCCGACGATGGGCAGGGAGGCAGCGCCTTTCGAGCGGCGTGCGCGCTGGGCGCGTTTCAGCGACAGCTGCTGCGCCAGCAGCTCATCGAATTTCATGCGCACCCAGGCCGGGTGCGAGCGGTCCATCAGCGCGCTTTCATCGATATCCTGCGGCGGGTAGTGCAGCAGGTGTACGGCGGCACGGAACGGCGACAGCTGCATCTGGCGCAACAAATCGTCAGGCAAGGTATCCTGCCAGTCGATGCGGCGCATGGCATCGGCGATCTCGCGCCGCAGGACGTGCTGCGACAGGCCTTCGCCGGACGGATACACGGGCGTCAGGGCCGTGGGCAGGGGCGCGCCTTCGTTGACCACTTTATACGTCGGGTGCACCATCTCGGCGCCGAAAAAGCCGTGTTTGAGTTCAGCGCGCGCACGTACCCGCGTGCCTTCGGCCAGTTGCTTGACCTGGCTGCCGTAGAAATTCATGAAGCGGAGCAGCAAATTTCCCGTTTCGTCGGCGATCGTCACCAGCAATTGCTTGCGCGGCTTGAAATTGACTTCGCACTTGGTGACGACGCCTTCCACTTGCCACGACTCGCCGCCGCGCAGGCAGGCGTCGCGTATCGTGTAGACCTTCGTCTCGTCCTCGTAGCGCATCGGCAGGTGCAACACCAGATCCATGTCGCTGCGCAAGCCCAGTTTTGCCAGCCGGCTTTCCGTGCTGACCACTTTTTTGGCGGCTTTCGGCTTCGCGGCGGGCTTGGCTATGGGAGGAAGATCGGGCTTGGGTTCGGACATATCGGAGATTTTTGTGCCGCTAGCGTAAAATAGAGGGTTGTCCGGCACACCCTGTGCATACCGCAGTTGTAGTGTTGCGGCGGATTATTGTAATGCCTGTATAGGCGCACAGTATAGTGCCAGATGTTCCATTGCGCACTCCTAATCATTTTTGACGTACTTTTGAAGCAAAACGCATGTATTCGCTTTCTGATTTCGATTTTAATTTGCCGCAAGAAAACATTGCGCAAACTCCGTTGGCCGAGCGCAGCGCCTCGCGCTTGTTGCATCTGGACGGCGAGACCCTGGTCGACCGCCAGTTCGCCGACATCGTAGGATTGCTGCAAGCGGGCGACCTGCTGGTGATGAACGATACGCGCGTGCTGAAGGCGCGCTTCTTTGGCGTCAAGGAAAGCGGCGGCAAGATCGAGGCACTGGTCGAGCGCGTGCTCGATGAGCGCACCGTGCTGGCCCAGGTGCGCGCGTCGAAGTCTCCGCCGCCCGGTTGCCGCATCCGCCTCGCCGACGCGTTTGACGTCACTGTCGGCCAGCGTGCCGGCGAATTCTTCACGCTGCACTTCGAGGCCGACGTGTTCGAGCTGATCGAGGCGCATGGCCGTTTGCCGCTGCCGCCCTACATCGAGCACGATGCGGACGAATTTGACGAGACGCGCTACCAGACCGTGTTCAACAAGGTGCCGGGCGCTGTCGCCGCGCCGACGGCCGGCCTGCATTTCGACCAGGCGCTGCTTGATCAACTGAAGGCCAAGGGCGTCAACTTTGCCTATGTGACCCTGCACGTGGGCGCGGGCACCTTCCAGCCCGTGCGCACGGAGGTGCTGGCCGAACACAAGATGCACACCGAGTGGTACACCATGCCGCAGGACACCGTCGACGCCGTGCGCGCTGCCCAACTTGCCGGGCGCGACGTGGTAGCCGTCGGCACGACCAGCTTGCGCGCGCTGGAATCGGCTTCGCAAAGCGGCCAGCTGGTGGCGGGCAGCGCCGATACGGCCCTGTTCATCACGCCCGGCTATGCCTTCAAGACGGTGACGCGCCTGATCACCAATTTCCATTTGCCGAAGTCGACCCTGCTGATGCTGGTGTCGGCCTTTGCCGGCTATGAGCCGATCCGCAGTGCTTACGCGCACGCGATCGCGCAGAACTACCGCTTCTTCAGTTATGGCGATGCGATGCTGCTCACTACGCAATCGCGCGCTCCGCTGAACCTTGATACTCCCGTGAAAGACTGACCATGCTGGAATTTAAACTACTCAAGACCGACACGAGCGGCCTGACCAAGGCACGCCGCGGCACCTTGAAACTCAACCATGGCGTCGTGCAGACGCCGATCTTCATGCCAGTGGGCACTTACGGCTCCGTGAAAGCCATGTCGCCGCTGGAACTCAACGAGATCGATGCACAAATTATTTTGGGCAATACTTTCCATTTGTGGTTGCGTCCAGGCAACACTGTCATGGAGAAATTCGGCGGCTTGCATGGTTTCATGGGCTGGAACAAGCCGATTCTGACCGATTCGGGCGGCTTCCAGGTGTTTTCGCTGGGCGTCATGCGCAAGATTACGGAAGAGGGCGTGCATTTCAATTCGCCCATCAACGGCGATAAACTGTTCCTGTCGCCGGAAGTGTCGATGCAGGTGCAGCGCGTGCTGAACTCCGACATCGTCATGCAGTTCGACGAATGCACGCCGTACGAAATCGCCGGCCGTCCGGCTACCATTGAGGAAGCGGCCAAGTCCATGCGCATGTCCTTGCGCTGGGCGCAGCGCTCGAAGGACGAGTTCCACCGCGGTGAAAACCCGAACGCGCTGTTCGGCATCGTGCAGGGCGGTATGTTCGAAATGCTGCGTGACGAGTCGCTGGCCAAGCTCGAAGAGATCGATTTCCCCGGCATCGCCATCGGCGGCCTGTCCGTCGGCGAGCCGAAGGAAGACATGATGCGCATGCTGGCCCACGTTGGCCCGCGCCTGCCGGCCAACAAGCCCCATTACCTGATGGGCGTCGGCACGCCGGAAGACCTGGTGGCCGGTGTGTCGAACGGCATCGACATGTTCGATTGCGTCATGCCGACGCGTAACGCCCGCAATGGCTGGCTGTTTACCCGTTTCGGCGACATCAAGATCAAGAACGCCAAGTACAAGGAAGACCAGGCGCCGCTAGACGAGACCTGCAGCTGCTATGCCTGCCGCAACTTTTCGCGCGCCTACCTGCACCATTTGCACCGTTCCAAGGAGATCCTCGGCGCGCGCTTGAATACTATCCACAACCTGCACTACTACCTGGACTTGATGCGCCAGATGCGTGAAGCGCTGGACGAAGACCGTTTCCATGCGTTCACCCTGCAATTCCATGCGGAACGCGCACGGGGAACTTAAGAAATGCTTAGGTTCATGGGCCGCGAGGTCCTGAGCTGATGTTTTCGAGATTGGTGCTTGGACTGGGGCGATAAAGCATTGCATAATGCTTTTTTAGCCCCATTTGAAGTTGCCATGCCTGCAATTCGGGGGATGGCCTTTTGCCAATGCTAGAATACAGCGCTGTTTTTTCAAACTGATTAGAACTGGAGTCACCGTGTTTTTCATTTCCAACGCTTATGCGCAAGCCCCTGCCGATGCCCTGGGTTTCGGCGGCAACCTGACCAGCTTCCTGCCGCTGGTATTGATGTTCGTGGTCATGTATTTCCTGATGATCCGCCCACAGCAAAAACGCGCCAAAGAACAACGGGCGATGATGGACGCGCTGGCCAAGGGTGACGAAGTCGTCACCGCCGGCGGCATGCTGGGCCGTGTTGTCAAGGTAGTGGACGCTTACGTCACCATCGAAGTGGCGACCGGCACCGAAGTCACGGTGCAAAAGAGCTCCATCACCACCCTGTTGCCTAAAGGCACCCTGAAGGCGCTGTAATTCCTCGCTGTCATTGCACCTGCAATGATGACCGGGGCGGCTACCCGCCGCCCCTCGCGACGCCTCCGACGCTCAACACTGAACGCTGAATCACTATGAATCGCTATCCTGCCTGGAAATACATCCTCATCGTCGTCGCCTTATTGCTGGGCGCACTCTATACGGCGCCCAATTATTTCGGTGAGTCACCGGCGCTGCAAGTAACCAGCGGCAAGTCGACTGTCAAAGTGACGGGCGAGCTGATGACGCAAGTCGAGCAAATATTGACGAAAGAGAACGTCAAGTCGGAAGGTGTCACCATGGATGGCGCTGGCAATCTCGCTTCCGTGCGCGTGCGTTTTGCCGATCCCGATACCCAGTTCAAGGCAAAACTGGCGCTGGAAAAGGACTTGAACCCCGATTCCACCGACCCCGCCTACATCGTGACGGTCAACCTGCAAGCCAATACGCCGATGTGGATGCAAAAATTGCATGCCTTGCCCATGTACCTGGGCCTGGATTTGCGCGGTGGCGTGCACTTCCTGATGCAGGTCGATGCGAAAGCCGTACTGAACAAGAAAATCCAGGGCGTACAGTCCGCCGCGCGTAGCGTGCTGCGCGACAAGAATATCCGCCACGCCGGCATTGAGCGCGTGGGTGACAGCGTGCAAATCAACTTCCGCGACGCGGAAACGCGCCTGAAGGCCAAGAATGTGTTGTCCGACCAGATGACGGAACTGGCGTTCGCCGATGCGGGCGAAGGCAGCGACCTGAAACTGAATATCACCCTGAAACCGGCCGCCCTGAAGGCGACCATCGACGAAGGCGTGAAACAGAATATCTCCACCCTGTCCAAGCGCGTCAACGAGCTGGGCGTGGCTGAGCCGTTGATCCAGCAGCAAGGTCCTGACCGCATCGTGGTGCAACTGCCTGGCGTGCAGGATGTGGCCCGCGCGAAAGCCATCATCGGCCGCACGGCCACCCTGGAAGTGCGCCTGGTCGATGAAACCATCGTGCCTGGCACGGAACTGTCGAGCGCCATCCCGTTCAACTCGGAATTGTTTACGGTTGGCAAGGGCGTACCTGTCGTGCTGTCGAAAGACGTGATCCTGACGGGCGACTACATTTCCAGCGCCACGGCCAGCTTCGACCAGAACCAGCAAGCGGCCGTGTCGATCGACCTGAACGGCGACGGCGGGCGCAAGATGCGCGAAGCGACGCGCGAACGCGTGGGCAAGCGCATGGCCATCGTGCTGTTTGAAAAGGGCAAGCCGGAAGTGCTGTCGGTCGCGACCATCCAGCAGGAACTCGGTTCGCGCTTCCAGATCACGGGCATGGGCGGCGCGGAAAATGCCACCGAACTGGCGCTGCTGCTGCGCTCGGGCGCCTTGTCCGCACCGATGACCGTCATCGAGGAACGCACGATTGGACCGCAACTGGGCGCGGAAAACATCGCCAAGGGCTTCCATTCGACCCTGTATGGCTTCATCGCCATCGCCATCTTCATGATCGCCTACTACATGCTGTTCGGCGCCTTCAGCGTGCTGGCTCTGGCCGCCAACTTGCTGTTGCTGATCGCCTTGCTGTCGATGATACAGGTGACGCTGACCTTGCCAGGTATCGCCGCTATCGCGCTGGCACTGGGCATGGCGATTGACGCCAACGTGCTGATCAATGAACGTATCCGCGAAGAGCTGCGCGCCGGCAATACGCCGCAAGCGGCGATCGCCGCCGGCTTCGACCGCGCCTGGGCTACGATTCTCGACTCGAACGTGACCACCCTGATCGTCGGCCTGGCGCTGCTGGCCTTCGGCAGCGGCCCGGTGCGCGGCTTCGCCGTCGTGCATTGCCTGGGCATCCTGACCTCGATGTTCTCCTCCGTCTTCGTCTCGCGCGGCGTGGTCAACCTCTGGTATGGCCGCAAGAAAAAGCTGACGACCTTGTCGATCGGCACGGTGTGGGTGCCGGGCACCAGCAAATAAGCGGCGGTCCAGCCTTAGCCAATAGCGACAACAGCGATAGCATCCGGCGGCCCAGCCGCCGGACGCACAGAATAGAACTCAGAGGATTTCATGGAATTTTTCCGGATCAAAAAAGATATTCCCTTCATGCGCCATGCGTTGATTTTCAACGTGATTTCGGCCGTGACCTTCCTTGCCGCCGTCTTCTTCCTGTTCCACAAGGGCTTGCACCTGTCCGTGGAATTCAAGGGCGGCACCCTGATGGAGGTGAAATACCCCAAGGCGGCCAATCTCGAAGGCATACGCGGCAGCCTCATCGCCATGGGCTATGAAGAGCCAGGCGTGACCAGCTTCGATACGGCGCGCGACGTGATGATCCGCCTGCCGGTGGAAAAAGGCGTCAGCGCCGCCAACACGTCGCAGCGCGTGTTTGACGCGCTGTGCAAGGCCGAGCAAGGCACGACCAAGGCAATCGACACTGTCACTGCAAAGGGCGAGCATGTGCTCAAGAGCGCGTGCATGGACGCTGCCGGTAATGAAGCGCTGGTGCTGCAGAAAGTCGAATTCGTCGGACCGCAAGTAGGCGACGAACTGACGCAGAACGGCTTGAACGCGCTGGTGATGGTGATTCTGGGCGTAATGGCTTACCTGGCCGTGCGCTTCGAGTGGAAATACGCCGTCTCGGCCATTATCGCCAACTTGCATGACGTGGTGATCATCCTGGGCTTCTTCGCCTTCTTCCAGTGGGAATTCTCGCTGACGGTACTGGCCGCGATCCTGGCGGTGCTGGGCTACTCGGTCAACGAATCGGTGGTGATCTTTGACCGTATCCGTGAAAACTTCCGCAAGCAGCGCAAGGCTTCCGTGCATGAAGTGATCGACAGCGCGATCACCAGCACCATTTCGCGTACCATCATCACCCACGGTTCCACCCAGATGATGGTGCTGTCGATGCTGGTCTTCGGCGGCCAGACCCTGCACCATTTCGCACTGGCGCTGACCATCGGTATCTGCTTCGGTATTTACTCGTCCGTATTCGTCGCGGCCTCGATCGCCATGTGGCTGGGCGTCAAGCGCGAAGACTTGATCAAGCCGGTCAAGGAAAAAGACGAAACCGACGGCGCCGTGGTGTAAGCACAGCTTTCTGCATGTTGAATGGAAGAACGATCACCCTTGCGGTGGTCGTTTTTTTTTGTGACGGATGACGATGAAGCGTTTTATCTTGATGGGCATCATGACGGGTATCAGTATGCTGGCCAGTGCCGCAGAACTGAGCCGTGTGGCCAGCGATACCATCGCCCTGGGCGGCGCCATCGCCGAGGGCGACGTGGACAAGCTGAGGCAACTGGCCACGCCAGGGACAACCATGCTGCGCATCAATAGCCATGGCGGTGACCCGCAGGCCGCCATGCTGCTGGGGCGCTACCTGCGCCAGCGGCAATGGAGTCTCGCCATCGACACCGTGTGCGCCGGCAGCTGCACCCTGTACGTTTTCCCGGCCGCGCAGCGCAAAAGCATTCCCGGCACCGCCGTGCTGGCGCTGCAGGACACGGCCTTCCTGCGCGCGCAGGAAGGCCAGCAGCACATGCGCCGCAGCCTGAGCGAGGCGGGCGTGCCGGCCGATGAGCTGGACCGTGAAACAGCGGCGCTGGCCGCGCAACGGGCGCAGGTGGCGGCGCTGGAAGCAGCCTTTGCGGCGGAGCTGGGCATAGCTCCGGCCTTTTACCGAGATTTCCGGCAGGTGGCGGCGCAGGCCGATAGCGTGCGCCAGCGCTTTCCCGACCAGGATGCTGCCATCTATTGGTGGCCCGCCGCAGGCCGCTTGCAGCGCTGTTACGGCATCGCGGGAGTGCAAGAGGGGCCGCGCGCGGCGCGCCTGGCGCCCGACGGCTATCTGTACGTGCCAGCCCTGTCAGCCCTGGTCATGGGCGACCAGGCATTGCAGGACTGTCCATGAGCCGCAGTGGCCGTTTGTTCCTGCTGATGGACGCCATGCGCGCCAGGCGCGTGCCCGTCACGGCGGCCCAGCTGGCGCAGCAGCTGGGGGTCTCCGAGCGCACGATTTACCGCGATATCCAGACGCTGGCCGAACTGGGCGCTCCCCTGCAGGGCGAGGCGGGCATCGGCTATGTGCTGCGCCGTGGCGCCTTCTTGCCGCCGCTGATGTTCGGCGCCGATGAACTGGAGGCGCTGGTGCTGGGCGCGCGATGGGTGCGCCGCCAGGGCGATGCGGGCCTGGCGCAGGCGGCCAGCAATGCCCTGGCGAAGATCGCGGCCGCTTCGCCGCGCGACTTGCGCGACAGCATGGCCGACACCAGCCTGTGGGTGCCGCTGGGGCGTCCCGCCGATGGCGCGCAGCCGGCCGACCTTTACGTGCAGCCGGTGCGCGAGGCCATCCGTTATGAACAGAAGCTTACCCTGGCTTACCAGGATGAGCATGGCAGCGCCAGTTCGCGCACGGTATGGCCCTTTGCCCTGGCCTTTTTTGAAGGCAAGCGCCTGCTGGCGGCCTGGTGCGAGCTGCGCGGCGATTACCGGCATTTCCGCATCGACCGCATCGCCAGCGTGCAGCGGCACGAGGAGCGCTATCCCACGCGCCGCCACGCCTTGCTCGACACCTGGCGCAAGGCGCACGATATTGATCCGGAAAGCTAGCGACCCGGAGACCTAGGCCATGCTCCTGACAAAAACTGTCAGTGACTGGTTCTACGATGGTGGCTTCTTCACACACCGGAGTACTCCATCATGCGTCTGTACCACCACCCCATGTCCTCGAATGCCCGCCGCGCCCGGATGACGGCGATCCACCTCGGCCTGCCTCTGGAACTGGCCGAAGTCGACCTGATGAATGCGGACGACCGCCGCCGCCTGGCCGAACTGAACCTGAACGGCAAAGTGCCCGTGCTGGCCGATGGCGCTTTCCTGCTGTGGGAATCGTGCGCCATCATGCAATACCTGGCCGAGCAGGTACCGGGCCAGACGATTTACCCGCAGGCGCCGCAGGCCCGCGCCGACGTCAATCGCTGGCTGTTCTGGGCCACGCAGCATTTCGCTCCCGCCATCAGCGTCCTGTCCTGGGAGCGCGCGTGGAAAGGTATGACGGGCAATGGTCCGGCGGACCCGCGGGAAGAGGCGCGCGGCGAGCGCGAACTGCATGAGTGCGCCGTGGTGCTGGACGCGCATCTGGCTCAGCGCAGCTGGCTCAGCGGAGACGATGTGACCCTGGCCGATTTTGGCGTGGCCGCGCCGTTGATGTACAGCGAGGCCGTACGGCTGCCGCTGGCGCAGTACCAGCATATCCAGGCGTGGTTCGCCCGCGTGCGCCAGTTGCGTGCCTGGCAGGAAACGGACGTGGAGCTGTTGCCGGGATAATGTGCGCGCTAAGTGTGCCAGCGCACGGAGCCGGCGCGACGCACCGCATAAGATAGGGTTGTCTCTTTCAGGACATCCCTAGCTTTGGACTTTACCCGCTTTCGAGCGGGTTTTTTTTTCCGCTTTCGAGCGGTTTTTTGTCCGGCGCTTGAAAAGTGCCTTGATAAGTTGATAATCGCTGCACATATGGGGCGCATCCCACTTTCAGCAGGTACGCCATGTTCATGCCACGTCATCCGAAGCCACTATGGAGTACCCGGGCTGTCGCCACGCAAGTCGTCCAGCAGAAGCAGGGAAAGAAGGCCATGGACAAGCATGTGCTGATCGTCGACGTGCCGCAGCCGGCGCCAGGCGTGCCGATCATGCCGCCGGTGCCGGTAAAACAGGATTAGTGCACGAGCACCTTCAGCAACGACTGTACTTCATCGTTCGATTCTTCCATGATGCTCGACAGGGTCGCATCGCCGATCACGCAATCGATGCTGCCAGCGGCGCGGGCGGCCCGCACAGCGATGGCGGCCGGGCTTTCGTTGAGGGGCGACGAGACGGGCGCCAGGTCATTCGCCAGCAGCAGGGTATCGCCCAGCGATTCGGGCGGGATGGCGCGCAAGCCTTCCCACAGCGCATCGATGGCGCCCATTACCGCTTCCGGCACCTTCAGTTTGGTCAGGACGCCATGGCCGATGGCTTGTTCGCCATGTTCGACCCAGTCCTCCGGCTCGCCGTCGAGGATGCCGGGGAATTCGGCCGCGCGCGACAGCAGATAAAAGCCGCCCACCTCATGCATGATGCCGGCAAACAGGGCCGTATCGGGGTCCACCCTGGTGACGCGGCGCGCCAGTACCTGCGACAGGGCAGCTACGTGGGCAGTATGTTCCCACAACTGGTTGGCCTTCGCCTGCAGCACGGGATCGGTGATGGTGCTGCCTAGCTGGCGCACGATCAGCGATGCCACCACCGATTGCAGGGTACGCACGCCAAGCCGTTGCACGGCGTTGCGCACACTGGTGATTTCGTTGCCGGAGCGGTTGAACGCCACCGAATTGGCGATGGCCACCGTGCGCGCTGCCAGCAGCGGGTCGGCTTGCACCAGCTTGGCAGCGGCCTCGATATGGCAGTCGGGATCGCTCAGTGCCTCTTGCAGCTTGAGCGAAGCGGCCACGTTGGCAGGAAAGGTCAGCTCGCCACGAGCGGCTTGTGCGGCGATGCTTTTAAAGGCGTCGAGTCTGTTCATTGAAAAAATTATACTCGCAATATTTCCGTGCGGAACTTTTTAACCATGATCTTTTCGCAAACAAGCAAGTAAAAGACAAGCAAAGCCCCGTAAACGGGAAAAGGCATGCGGCTGGATCAGCGGCATGCCTTTTCAATGGCAGCGATGCTTAAAGTGCTGAACAGGACCATCGCCAGCGCATGGGATTTGTGGCCAGGAAGCGCAACCGCAAGCTGGTACGGTGAGCATCGCAGGCCGCAAAGCGCAACGCGCAGCAGGTCTTGTTAAGCCTTACTACAGAGTTTCGCTGAAGATCGCATCGCAGCCTTCGACCAGCTCTTCGCTGTCTTCCAGCTCATCCGTCAATCCCAGATCGAACAATTCCTCGACGGCATTCATGAAGCTGTTGTGCTTGGTGGCGCCGATCAGGCGGTAGATTTCGCCGTCTTCGTTGCGCACGCCGATGATCAGTTTTTCCTGGCGTACCAGTTCCGGCGTGCTGGCGTTGAGCAGCAGGTTGCCGATGATGTGTTTATCGAAATGAGCAGGCTTTTTGCCGTCGAGCAGTGTGGTTTTCAACTTGGTTTCCTTTGTCTTGTTTGAATGTCTGTGCTTGGTGAATTGTCAACTGTGGCCGTTGGCGATGGCGTGTTTCAAGCCCGACAGGGTGGTTTCCAGGCGCATGAAATCGTCTTCGGTATAGCCGTCAAACAGGCGTTGGCCCTGCTTTGTCAGCTTGGGGAACACGTCATGGAACACTTGTTCGCCTTCGCAGCTCAAGCGCACGAAGTAGGAGCGCTTGTCTTTCGTGCAACGTTCGCGGACCACCAGCCCCTTTTGCTCCAGCCGGTCTACCACGCCCGTCAAGGTGCCCTTGGTAATCAGGGTTTTCTGGCCCAGTTCCTTGTAGGACATGCCGCAGGTGTTGCCGAGCGTGGCAATGATGTCGAATTGCGCATGCGTCAAGCCGTACTGGCGCACGAAGTCGCTAGAAAACCGCTCGAAGCCTTGCATGCATTCGGCCAGCAGCCGGATACTTTTTAAATATCGTTCACCCATGGGGGGGATTATATCCTTCCGCTCCGCTTTTTTCCGCCGCACCGGGATGCGCCCTTGCATGAGGGGCTGGATGGGGCGGAAGTCCGGTATCATGTGGGCAACTCAGCCCTTGCCCCTGGTCCGCCTCGCCGATGTCCTTCGCTAATCTTTCCCGTATCGGCCTCGACAAGCCGCTGCGCCTGTTGCTGGTCCATGCCGGCGATGCCGAATCGATCACCTGGGCCGGCCTGGTGCAGCCGCTGCGCCTGTGTGCGCGGGCGCTGGGGCCCGGTGCATTGCAACTGGACGTGCGCACGCCGGAGCAGGTGGCCGCGCAGGGCGGAAACTGGCATATTGCGTTGCTGGTGGCCGATGAAACGGAAGCGCCGCTGCGTGCCGAGTTGTGCCGGGCGGTGATCGAACGCTGCCGTTCGGCACCATTCTGGGGCGGCGTGGGCGCGGCCGTGCTGTGGCTGGCTGACGCGGGTGTCATGGATGGCGTGCGTATCGCCTTGCCTTGGGCCCTGTACGCCGATGCGGAAGCGAAGGCAGAGCGGGCCATCCTGACGCCGCACCTGTTCGACATCGACGGCCCCCACATCACCTGTTGCGGCGGCGCAGCCAGCATCGACTTTTCGCTGACCCTGATCGAGACCGTGTTTGGCGCCGACGTGCAGGCGCTCGTCAAGGAAGCGTTGTGCGTGGACAAGGTGCGCGGCAAGGAAGAGCGCCAGCGCGTGGCTTTGCAGGCGCGTTTCGGCGTGCTGCAGCCGAAATTGTCCGAAGCCGTCACCTTGATGGAAGCCAATATCGAGGAGCCGCTGTCGACCGACGACATCGCCAGCCTGGTGGGCCTGTCGCGGCGCCAGCTGGAACGGCTGTTCAAGCAATACCTGGGCAGCCTGCCATCGCGCTATTACCTGGAGCTGCGCCTGCAGCGCTCCAGGCAACTGTTGCTCGATACGCATTATTCCATCGTGCAAGTCGGTTTGATGTGCGGCTTTTCTTCCGGCTCGCACTTTTCCACGGCGTTTGGCACCCTGTTTGGCAATACCCCCCGCGAAGAGCGACAGCGCAAGCTGATGCCGCCGGTCTAACGTCTGGTGAAATCTGCTGCGCGCCGCGATTTGCGGCCGCCGATGCTCACTGCCTCGGCGGCCCCGTGCTTCGCACAGCTCCGCTTCTCAGCCACAACTCACTGCCGCTCGCTACGATTTCGCCAGGCGTTATGTATTTCGCACTATCGTACGATAAGCACAGCTGTGATGAATTGTGAAAATCCTTGTCGCAGATTCAAAAGAGTTTTAGCATCCCGCTTTTTATAATGCAGTACACACGTAGCTGTCGTAGCTGCGGAGTACCTAACATATTGATGGGGAAATGCTATGAATGCCAAGCTTGATTCGACCGTAACGGCTCGTCCAGTCACCCGGGAAACCTTTGACCAGGTCCTCGTTCCTACCTACGCCCCTGCCGCCATGGTGCCCGTGCGCGGTTCCGGACTGGATCTGTGGGACCAGTCAGGCAAGCATTACCTCGATTTCACCTCCGGCATCGCCGTCAACAGCCTGGGTCACTGCCATCCGGCCCTGGTTGACGTGCTGACCAAGCAAATCAACAATTTGTGGCATTTGGGCAACGGCTACACCAACGAACCTGTCCTGCGTCTGGCGCTGGCCCTGACGGAAGCGACCTTCGCCGACCGCGCCTTCTTCTGCAACTCTGGCGCGGAAGCCAACGAAGCGGCCCTGAAACTGGCGCGCAAATACGCCCACACCAAGTTTGGCGCGCACAAGTCGCGCATCATCTCGTGCTTCAGCTCTTTCCACGGCCGCACCCTGTTTACCGTCTCCGTCGGCGGCCAGGCCAAGTACACGGAAGGCTTCGAGCCGCTGCCACCATCGATCGACCACATCGCCTACAACGATATCGAAGCGGCACGCGCCGCCATCGGCGATGACGTGTGCGCCGTGATCGTCGAGCCGGTACAAGGCGAAGGCGGCGTGGTGCCGGGCAATCCGGAGTTCCTCAAGGAGCTGCGCGCCCTGTGCGACAAGACCGGCGCCCTGCTGATTTTCGACGAAGTCCAGTGCGGCATGGGCCGCACTGGCGCGTTGTTTGCCTACATGGGCTACGGCGTCACGCCGGATATCCTGACGGCCGCCAAGGCGCTGGGCAATGGCTACCCGATCGGCGCCATGCTGACGACCAATGAACTGGCGCAAACCCTGGCCGTCGGCACCCACGGCACCACCTACGGCGGCAATCCGCTGGCCGCCACCGTGGCCCTAACCGTGCTCGAAACGATCAACACGCCAGCTTTCCTGGCGCGCGTCAAGGAAGCGAGCGTCAACACCATCGCCATGCTGCAAGGCTTGATCACGGATTACCCGCAAGTGTTCTCCGTGGTGCGCGGCAGCGGTTTGCTGCTGGGCCTGGTAGTCAGCGATGCCTTCAAGGGCCGCGCGAAAGACATCCAGAAAGCGGCCGAAGCGCAAGGCTTGATGGTGCTGATCGCCGGCATGGACGTGGTGCGCCTGGCGCCTGCCCTGATCGTCTCGGACGAGCAGATCGCCGAAGCGGGCCGTTTGCTGCGCGTGGCCATCGACGGCCTGCTGAAAGCCTGAGGCTAGTCTTACCCCCGTACTATCACCGGCCCGCCGCTTTGCTGCGGGCCGGCTTGGTTCTACCCCAGCATCGTCAGCATTGAAGGAGTACCCATGTATGTTGTCCGTCCGGTAGAAATTGCGGATATTGCAGCCCTCGAAGCGCTGGCCGCGGTAACCATGCCGGGTGTCCATACCCTGCCGAAGACGCGCGAAAAAATCGCCGCCTCCGTCGAGCGCTCCATCGCCTCGTTTGCCGCCCATGTCGACATCCCCAGCGAAGAGTCGTATCTCTTCGTGCTTGAATCCCTGCTCGACAAGAGCATTGCCGGCACGGCCGCCATCTTCGCCTCGGCTGGCTCGAACGGCACCTATTTTTCCTTTCGAAACGACGTCATCCAGCAAGTCTCGCGTGACCTGAACATCAGCCATAGCGTGCATGCGCTGACCCTGTGTTCGGAGTTGACGGCGTATTCGCAGCTGTCCGGCTTCTACGTGCGCAATATGGAGCAAGCGGGCCTGGAAGCGGCCCTGCTGTCGCGCGCGCGGCTGTTGTTCGCCGTGCTGGCACCGCACCGCTTTGGCGACCGCTTCTTCGTGCCGCTGGCCGGCATCACGGACGCCAACGGCCAGTCGCCATTCTGGGATGCGCTGGGCCGCAAGTTCTTCCAGATGGATTTCCTCGATGCCGAAAAAGTCATCGGCGGCGCCCGCAACCGCACCCTGATCGTCGAACTGATGCCGCACTACCCCGTGTACGTGCCGCTGCTGCCCGGCGACGCGCAGGCGGCCATGGGCCAGATCCACCCGAGCGGGGAACTGGCGTTCAATTTGCTGACGGAAGAAGGCTTTGAAGCCGACGATTACATCGACATCTTCGATGGCGGTCCGATCCTGCAGGCGCACAAGCATGCGCTGCGCTCGTTTACGGGCTCGCTCACGCGCCGCGTCGTCGCAGGCGTCACGCCCAGCCGCACGGGCCTGAAAGTGCATTACGCGGTCGCGTCGGGCGCGGAGCGCAACTTCCGCGCCGTCACCTTTACCTGCGATGCGCTCGAAGCGCAGGACACCGTCGGCTTGCCGCCCGAGCTGCTTGAAGCGCTGGCCGTGGCCGAAGGCGACAGCGTCATTTGCGTGCGCATCTAACCGAGAGAACATTATGCTAGTAGTACGCGCCATCAACGCTTCTGACCTGGACGCCCTGTACGGCTTGGCCAGCCAGGTCGGCACCGGCATGACCACCCTCAAGCCGGACATGAAAATGCTGGGCGACCGCCTGGCCATTGCCTGCGCCTCGTTCGCCGAAACCATCCCGCCCGAAAAGCGCGACTACATGTTTGTCATGGAGGATACCGACACGGGCCGCCTGGCCGGCGTGTGCGCCATCAAGGGCGCCGTGGGCCTGGAAGAGCCGTTTTATAACTACCGCATCGGCACCCTGGTCCATTCGAGCCGCGAGCTCGACGTGTTTACGCGCATGGAAACGCTGTACCTGTCGAACGACCTGACGGGCAGCACGGAACTGTGCTCGCTGTTCCTGCACCCCGATTACCGCAGCGGCAACAATGGCAAGCTGCTGTCGAAGAGCCGCTTCCTGTTCATCGCCCAGTTCCCCCACCTGTTCACGGAAAAGCTGATCGCGGAAATGCGCGGCTACCAGGCAGCGGACGGCAGCTCGCCGTTCTACGAAGGCCTGGGCCGCCACTTCTTCAAGATGGATTTCCACCACGTCGACGACTTGACCAGCCTGGGCAAGAAATCCTTCATCGCCGAATTGATGCCGCGCCAGCCCATGTACGTGGCCTACCTGCCCGACGAGGCGCAGGAAGTGATCGGCAAGGTGCATCTGAGCACGGCGCCCGCGCGCCGCCTGCTGGAGCAGGAAGGCTTGCACTTCGAAGGTTATGTCGACATTTTTGACGCCGGTCCCGTGCTGCAGGCACGTGTCTCCGAACTGCGCGCCATGCGCGACAGCATGCCGGCCGTGCTCGATGCCGAAGCGGCGCATGACGCCTGCGAGGTGGCGCAAGCCGAGCCTTACCTGGTGTCGAACACCGACCTGAAAGATTTCCGCATGATCGTCACCAGCGCCAATCCGCACAGCGGCAAGATCGCGCTCGATGACGATGAACTGCATCTGCTGCGCTGCCATAACGGCGACACCGTGCGCACCTTGTCACTCAACCCGAGGAAGCATCCCCATGTCTAAATCGTCCGACCTTCATTCATCTACCGCAGCATCGAACTTCATCAACGGCGCCTGGCTGCCAGGCACTGGCCGCGAACTGCTCACCATCGACCCGTCGAACGGCAAGCAGACCTGGGCCAGCCTGGAAGCGACGGAAAACGAAGTCGAGCAGGCTTGCCAGGCCGCCCGCGCCGCTTTCGAAGCATGGGCCGATACGCCTGTCGAGGAGCGCATCGCCATCTGCGTGCGCTTTCGCGAACTGCTGAAGGAGCATGCGGAAGCGCTGGCGCTGCTGATTTCGGAAGAAGTGGGCAAGCCTTTGTGGGAGTCGCGCACGGAAGTGGCCACCATGGCCAACAAGATCGATATCTCGGTGCAGTCGTACAACGCGCGCACAGGCATCACGCAAAGCAAGATCGCCGATGGCGACGCCGTGCTGCGCCACCGTCCGCATGGCGTATTCGGCGTGTTTGGCCCGTATAATTTTCCCGGCCACCTGCCGAATGGCCATATCGTGCCGGCCCTGATCGCCGGTAACACCATCGTCTTCAAACCCAGCGAATATGCGCCGCGCACTGCCATCAAAACCGTGCAGCTGTGGCAGCAGGCTGGCTTGCCGAATGGCGTCGTCAATCTCGTCAACGGCGGGCGCGACACGGGCGTGGCCCTGGGCGCCAATCCACACCTCGACGGCGTGCTGTTTACGGGTTCCTGCCAGACGGGCATCAGTCTGCATCGCCAGTTCGGCGGCCAGCCGGGCAAGATGCTGGCGCTGGAAATGGGCGGCAATAACGCCCTGGTGGTGTGGGATGTGAAGGACGTGGACGCGGCCGTGCACCATGCGATCTTCTCCGCGTTCGTCTCGGCTGGCCAGCGTTGCACCTGTGCGCGCCGCCTGGTGGTGCAGGATAACGCCTTTGGCACTGCGTTTGTGGCGCGCCTGGTGGAAGTGGCCGCGAAACTGGGCATCGGCGCCTCCGACGCCCAGCCGCAGCCTTTCATGGGCCCTGTCGTATCGAGTGCCGTGGCCGCGCGCCTGGTGCAGGCACAAGCCGATATGGTGGCCAAGGGCGGCACCACCTTGCTGCAGATGCGCCAGTTGAATCCCGAGGCGGGTTTTGTCACGGCCGGCATCGTCGACGTCACCAATGCTGCCGGCATCCCCGACGAAGAATGGTTCGGCCCACTGTTGCAGGTGATCCGCGTTGCCGATTTCAACGCGGCCCTGAAGGTCGCCAACGCCACCGAATTCGGCCTGGCCGCCGCGCTGCTGTCCGACGATCCGGCCCTGTGGCAAAGCTTCCAGGTTCGCGCGCGCGCCGGCATTATCAACTGGAACCGTCCTACCACGGGCGCGGCCAGCACGGCGCCGTTCGGCGGCGTCGGCAAGTCGGGCAACCACCGTCCGAGCGCCTATTACGCGGCCGATTACTGCGCCTACCCGGTCGCCTCGATCGAGAACAGCGCATTGGAAATGCCGGCCAAGTTGTCGCCCGGCCTGAATTTTTAAGGAAACCCCATGCACAGCACGCGCGAATACAATTTTGACGGCCTGGTTGGCCCATCGCATAACTATGCCGGACTGTCGTTCGGCAACGTGGCCTCGTTCAGCAATGTGAAAAGCGCTTCGAATCCGAAGCAGGCCGCCTTGCAGGGCCTGGCCAAGATGCGTGCGCTGGCCGCGCGCGGCTTTGCGCAAGCCTTGCTGCCGCCGCAGGACCGTCCCAATTTCCGCCTGCTGCGCGCTATCGGTTTCACCGGGACGGACGCCGAAGTGCTGGCGCGTGCCTACAAGGAGTCGCCCGTGATCCTGGCGTGCGCGTATTCTGCCTCGCCCATGTGGACGGCGAACGCCGCCACGGTCAGCCCTTCGGCGGACACGCAGGACGGCCGCGTGCATTTCACGGCCGCCAACCTGAATAACAAGCTGCACCGCGCCTTCGAGCACGCGCAGTCGGCGCGCAGCCTGCGCGCCATCTTCAGCGATGACAGGCACTTCGCCGTGCATGACGCGCTGCCATCGACGCCCGCCTTTGGCGACGAGGGCGCGGCCAATCACACGCGTCTCGGCGCGAGCCACGGCGCGCCATCGGTTGAGTTGTTCGTGTATGGTCGGGTGGAGTTCGATCCTTCCGCGCCGTCGCCGAAGCGCTACCCGGCGCGCCAGACCCTGGAAGCGTCGCAAGCCGTGGCGCGCCTGCATGGCCTGGACGCCAGGCGCACCGTGTACGTGCAGCAGAATCCGGAAGTGATCGACCAGGGCGTGTTCCATAACGACGTCATTGCCGTCGGCAATGGCAATGTGCTGTTCTATCATGAGCAGGCGTTTGCCGATGAAGAGGAGAGCCTGTCGCAGCTGCACCGCGCCGTCTCCGCCACGGATGCCGACTTGCAGGCGCTGCGCGTGGACACGGGCCAGGTGCCAATTACGGACGCCGTCAGCAGCTATCTGTTCAACAGCCAGTTGCTGACGAAAGAGGGCGGCCAGATGGCGCTGGTGATACCGCAGGAATGCCAGGAAAACCGCGCCGTATCGCGCTACCTGGAAGGCCTGGTGGTCAGCGGTGGGCCCATCGATGAACTGATTCATTTCGACCTGCGCCAGAGCATGCGCAACGGCGGCGGGCCAGCCTGCCTGCGTTTGCGCGTGGCCCTGACGGAAACCGAAGCGCGCGCCATGCACCAGGGCGTGATCATGACGGAAGCGTTGTACCATCGGCTGGTACAGTGGGTGGAAAAACACTACCGCGATCATCTGGAGCCGGGCGACCTGGCCGACCCGCAGCTGGCGCTGGAAGTGCATGCGGCGCTTGAAGAATTGACGATCATCCTCAACTTACCTGGATTGTACGACTTGTAGGCGATAGAAAAATACACAGAAAATCCGAGACAGACTATCCGCAATACAGAATTGGACGGGCGACCCCCGTCTCTTGACACCGCTGCCGCCCAGCCACAAGCCCGAACGACAGCGTTGGACATTCACATTACCGTAATGGAGATGCAAGATGAATCACACGCCACAAGATTTGCGCACACAAACGCTGGAGCTGATTAACGCGGCTGGCAGTGCGAACAAGGCGGCAGCGCCTGTCGTACAACTGGTGCAGGCATGGCTGGACTCCCTCGACGCCGAAGACCTGGCCGATATCGCGCCCGACAGCCTGGCGCCCGTGCTGGTCGACGGCTTTACGCAAGCGGCCAAGCGTACCGGCAGCGGCTGCCAGATTGCCACCCTGCGTTATGCGGATGGCCGTGGTGGCATGGCGAGCGCCTTGCTGATCCTGAACGAAGACATGCCTTACCTGGTCGACTCCATCGTCATGGCCATGCGCCGCCAGCACCTGGCCGTGCGGGGCGTGATGAACACCGTGCTGCCCGTGCGCCGCGCCGCTGACGGCAGCGTGGAAGCGGTGCGCCAACCGGGCGACCCGCTCGAATCGTATGTGCTGGTGCTGCTCGACGAAGAGCTGGCGCCGGAAGCCCTGGCCGCGCTGGTCGCCGCCCTGGAGATGGTTGCGCGTGACGCCTTTGTCGTGCGCCGCGACAGCGCCGCGATGGGCGAGCGCCTGGCCGCCGTCGCCACGACTGCCGCCCAGCATGGCGAAGAAGGCGCGGAAGTCGCCGCCTTCCTGGAATGGGCCCGCGGCGGCGGCTTTGAAGTGTTCGGCTACGCCTATTACCGCGTCAAGCCGGGCGTGCGCGAACTGGAACGCGATATTCCAAGCCGCGTGGGCGTGTTGCAGGATACGGCCCACCCAGTCTACGGCACCTGCCTGGCGAATATCCCGGGTGACTTCGACACCCTGGCCAAGCGCGAATCGGCGCTGTCCATCGTCAAGGCCGATGTGGCAGGCACCTTGCACCGCGACCAGCAGCTGGACTTCATCGGCGTGCGCGACATGGATGCGCAAGGCGCGATCCTGGGCGAGCATTGCTTTGTCGGCCTGTTTACCCGTGCCGGCAACTCCACTCCGCTGGCAGCGCTGCCATTTGCGCGCGGCCGCGTGGCCAAGGTACTGAGCCTGGCCGGTGTGCGCCAGCAAGGCTTCCGCGCCGAGAAATTCCGCGAAATCCTCGAATCGCTGCCGCGCACCGAAGCGCTGGAAGCGGACCTCGACTGGCTGGCGCAGGTATGCGGCGCCGTCGTCTCGCTGTACAAGCAGCCGCGCACCAAGGTCTTCGCGCGCCGCGACGTGTATGCGCGTCACCTGAACGTGCTGGTCTACCTTCCGCGCGAGCGTTACAGCGCCAGCGTGGCATCGAGCCTGGCAAAGGCGCTGCAAGCCAGTTCCGGCGCCACGCATGTGAGCACGCAAACCCTGGTGGCCGACGGTCCCCTGGCACGCGTCTACCTGATCGCGCACGCCGCCCGATACCCGCTGGACCTGGAAACGGATATTGAGCAGCCCCTCCTTGGCGTGCTCGATGGCTGGCATAACGGCTTTGCCGCCGTGGCCGACGCCGTGCCCGACGTAGCCCTGCGCACCAGCCTGCGCAAACTCTGCGCCACCCTGCCGCTCGACTACGTTGCCGCCACCGCACCGGCCGTCGCCTTCCGCGACCTCGACACCATCTTGCGCAACACCGATCCATCGCATGTGGCCGTGCGCATCGAGACGGGGGCCGTTACCACCATCCGCCTGCATTCGGCCAACAAGGTGCCGCCGCTGTCGGCCATCCTGCCGGCGCTGCATAACGCGGGCGTGGCGATCGACCGCGAGCAAGCCTTTTCGATTTCGCCACTGGACGGCACGCGCTATTTCGTCACCAGCCTGACGGTCGATGCCGCCAGTGCGGCGAAACTGGCGCAGCCGGAAATTGTCGCCGTGGCGCAGGAACTGTTTGCAGCTCTGTTCAACGACACGGCCGAAGATGGCCGCCTGAATGGCCTGGTCATCGAAGGCGGCCTGTCGACGCGCGAAGTGCAGCTGGTGCGCGCCTACACCAGCTACTGGCGCCAGACGGGCAGCCGCTTCTCGGTGCGCTACATTGCCGAAAGCCTGCGCAAGCAGCCGGCCCATGTGAAAGCCCTGGTCGACGCCTTCCTGCAGCGCTTCGATCCCTCGCTGTCCGACGCGCAGCACGCGGCCGCCCTGGAGGCGATTGCCACCATCAAGGCCGGCCTGCCATCCGTGAATCACGCCGACACCGAGGAAATTCTCGGCGCGCTGGCCGACCTGATGGCCGCCACCCTGCGTACCAGCTACTTCCAGAACAATCAAGCCGGTGACAAGATCATCTTCAAGTTCGATACCAGCAGCCTGGCGCTGGTGCCGGAACCGCGTCCTTACCGCGAGATTTTTGTCTTCTCGCGCCGCTTCGAAGGCGTGCACCTGCGCGGCGGCCCTGTCGCCCGTGGCGGCTTGCGCTGGTCCGACCGTATGGAAGATTACCGCACCGAAGTCCTGGGCCTGGTCAAAGCCCAGATGGTGAAAAACGCTGTCATCGTGCCGGCCGGCGCGAAGGGTGGCTTTGTCTGCAAGATGATGCCGAAGGACGCCGTGCGCGAAACCATCGCGGCCGAAGGCGAAGCCGTGTACCGCCTGTTCATTTCCAGCCTGCTGGAAGTGACGGACAACCGTTCGCTGGGCAATATCGTCCCGCCAGTCGATACCGTGTGTTTTGACGACGCCGATCCCTACCTCGTGGTGGCCGCCGACAAGGGCACGGCCACGTTCTCCGACATTGCCAACGGCATCGCCGTGCAGCGCGGCTTCTGGCTGGGCGACGCATTCGCTTCGGGCGGCTCCAACGGCTACGACCACAAGAAACTGGGCATCACCGCCAAGGGCGCATTCGAAGCCGTGAAGCGCCACTTCTATGAAATGGACCACGACCTGAACACCACGCCGATCACCATGGTCGGCGTGGGCGACATGTCGGGCGACGTGTTCGGCAACGGCGTATTGCTGTCGCGCCAGTTGAAACTGGTGGCCGCATTTGACCACCGCCACATCTTCCTCGACCCGACACCGGACGTCGCCGTCTCGTTCGACGAACGCGCGCGCCTGTTCGCCTTGCCGCGGTCCTCGTGGGACGACTACAACAAGGAGCTGATCTCGGCAGGCGGCGGCGTGTATCCGCGCTCCGCCCGTACGATCGAGCTGTCGCCGCAAATCCGCGCCGCGCTCGATATCGCAGAAACCTCGCTGCCGCCGGAAGAACTGATGCACCGCATCCTGAAGTCGCCCGTGGACCTGTTCTACAACGGCGGTATCGGCACCTACATCAAGGCCTCGACGGAAACGCACGCACAGGTGAAGGACCGCGCGAATGACCATATCCGCGTCAGCGGCAATGAGTTGCGCGTGAAAGTGGTGGCCGAAGGCGGCAACCTGGGTGCGACGCAGGCAGGCCGCATCGAGTTCGCGCTGGCGGGCGGGCGCATCTTCACCGATGCGATCGACAACTCGGCCGGCGTGGATTGCTCAGACCATGAAGTCAACGTCAAAATCTGGCTGGATGTGGAAGTCAATGCGGGCAAGCTGACGGAAGAAGAACGCAACCGCGAGCTGTATGCGATGACGGACGACGTCGAGCGTCTGGTTCTGCGCGACAACACGCAGCAGACGCATTTGCTGGTGCGCGAGTTGCAGGCGCAAAGCGAGAGTGCCGTGCAGGATGGCTATGCAGCCCTGATCGCCAGCCTGGAAGAAGAAGGTGCCCTGTCGCGCGAACTGGAGCAATTGCCATCGGTAGCAGAACTGGCGCGCCGCAAGCTCGATAACCGTGGCTTGACCACACCGGAACTGGCGGTGGTGATTGCTAACGTCAAGAACCGCTTCAAGCGCATCCTGTCCGCGCTGCCGTTGACGGAAGAAACGTGGGCCGAACCGGTGCTGAAACCGTACTTCCCATCCTTGCTGGTGGAAACGCGTTCGGCGCTCGACCACCCGCTGGCCAACGCCATCCTGGCGACCGTGCTGGCCAATGAAGTGATCAACCGCTGCGGCCCGCTGATGATCCGCAACCTGGCGGCGGAGCATGGCGTGGACGAATCGGCAGTCATCCTGGCCTGGGGCCAGGCATGGGTGGCGCTGAACCTGGCGCCCGTGTTTGACGCGCTCGACGCCGATGCCTTGACGGTACCGCGTGCCGTGTCGATCAAGGTCGACGCGCAAACGCGCGTGCTGCAGCAAACGATGATCGCCGGCGTGCTGTCCGTGCCGGCCGAGCAATTGCGCGGCGCTGGCCTGGCCGAGTTGACCCGCCTGTTTGGCGCGGAATCGAAGCGCGAACTGCTGAAAGCCGTTGGCATCAAGTCGGAAGCTGCGCTGGTGCCTGGCTTGACGCCAGCCTTCGTGCAGGCGTGGGATGCGGTCGACGCGCTGGAAGTGGTGGCCGGCTTCCTGTTCCCGGCCCTGTCCGTGCCGCGCCCCGCCTCGATGGACCTGGCCGCCTTCCTGCAAGTGGGCCTGGCCCTGCGCAGCCAGGCGGGCATCGATACGCTGGAGCGTGGCCTGAAGCTGGCCGCGCAAGGCAAGTCGCAGGAGCAGTTGCGCAACTACGCGCAGCAAGCCCTGCGCCGCACACAACAGCGTTTGCTGACGCAGGTGCTGGCGCGTGCCGGACAAGGCAATGTAGGCCAGGCCGTCGATGCGGTGACGGGTGCGCTGGGACTGTCGGCCTACGTGGCGGCGACGGAACTGGAGCAAGCCATGCTGGACGTGTGGACCTTGTCGGAAGCCGTGAATAAAATCACGGAGAAACCCACAGCGGAAGCGGCGGTGTAATGACGCAAGCAGTACTACAAGTTGGACAGGGCGCTGGCGGCTTGCCGCCAGCCGTGCAGGCGCTGGCGCAGGCCGATTTCAGTGGCGTGGCGCAGCTGTTCGCCAACGCGGGTTTCACGGTGGCCTTGCCGGCGCCCGGCATGCTGCAAGTCGTCAAGCCGCAAGCCGATGCGGGCCGCGCCAGCGTGGCCATCTCGGTGGGCGTGCATGGCGACGAGACGGGGCCGATCGAAGTGCTGGCGCATCTGCTCGACGCATTGTCGCGCGATGCATCGAAGCTGGCCGTCGACCTGCTTGTCTGCGTGGGCAATGTCGATGCGATCCGGGCCGGCAAGCGTTTCATCGACGCCGACCTGAATCGCATGTTCCGCCCCGTGCGGGGGAGCTTGGCGCAAGCGGCGGAAAGCGCGCGCGCCGATGAAATGATCGCTGCGACAAAAGCGTTCTTTGACGCTGCGGGCCCCGTGCGCTGGCACCTGGATTTGCACACGGCCATCCGGCCTTCCGTGTACCCCACGTTTGCCATCGTGCCGGACCTGGTGGCCGACGACGCCAAGGCACAGCTGATAGCCTGGCTGGGCCAGGCGGCCATCGGCGCCATCATCATGAACCCGCAGTCGGCCGGCACGTATAGTTATTATTCGGCCGAGCATTTCGGCGCGGCCGCCAGCACGGTGGAGCTGGGCCGCGTGGGCACCCTGGGGCAGAACGATTTGTCCCTGTTCGATGACGTGTCGCGGGCGCTGGACGGCCTGCTGCGCGGCTTGCCTGCGCAAGCCGTCAAGGCTGCGCCGCACGTGTTCAAGGTGGCGCAGGAAATCATCAAGCACAGCGATGAATTCCGCATGGCTTTTGATCGCAGCACGCAGAATTTCACGTCTTTGCCGCAGCACGCCGTGATCGCCAGCGATGGCGACCATGTGTACACGGTCCAGCATGCGGAAGAGCTGGTGGTGTTCCCGAACCCGGACGTGCGGGTAGGCTTGCGCGCCGGGTTGATGGTGGTGCGCGTGTCCTGATCTTCCAGCCACGTACTGTGTCAGGCGCCAGCCGGGGAAACCCGCCTGGCGCTTTTTTTTACAAAAAAATTCCGCACGGAAATAATTATCCATTAGGCAATCAATTGATTTAAAATATTTACCCTTTGCAATTTTTTGGATCGATCATGTTGAAACGCCTGCTGACAGCCTTGCTGTGCCTGACCCTCTCCGGCCTGACGTCTGCCTCTCCTGCCGGTGACAAGGCTGGCGCAACGGAAATGACGGCCGAGCAATTCCTCGCCCAGTTGCACCTGCAACGCGGCAAGATCACCTTGCCGGGCGGTATCGCCACCCTGGATTTGCCCGCCAACTTCCGCTATTTGTCGCCGGCCGATACCGAGCGCGTGCTGGTTGATGCCTGGGGAAACCCACCGGGCATGGAGTCGCTGGGCATGATCGTGCCCGCCAAGACCAGCGTGCTCGAGCGCGATAGCTGGGGTGTCATTGTCACGTATGAAAAGGAAGGGCATATCAAGGATGACGATGCGGACAGCATCAAATACGACGAATTGCTCAAGGATATGCAGGCGTCCGTGCTGGAAAACAATGCGGAGCGCAAGAAGCAGGGCTATCCCGGCATCCATTTGATGGGCTGGGCGGAAAAACCCAGCTATGCCAAGGATACGCACAAGTTGTACTGGGCCAAGGATCTGATGGTTGACGGCGGCGAGCACTCGCTGAACTACAACGTGCGCGTGCTGGGCCGCGAAGGCGTGCTGAACCTGAACGCGATCGCCGGCATGCAGCAGATCGAGGCGATCAAGAAAGAGATGCAGCAAGTGACGGCATTCACGGAATTTACCGAGGGTAACCGCTACACGGATTTCGACAGCAAGACGGACAAGGTGGCCGAGTATGGCCTGGCGGCGCTGGTGGCCGGTGGCGTGGCCAGCAAGCTGGGCCTGTTTGGCAAGTTGCTGGCGCTGCTGCTGGCCTTCAAGAAGGTACTGATCCTGGCCGTCGTGGGCGCTGGTGCTGCCATCGTCAAGTTCTTGGGCGGCAAGCGCAAGGACAAGCCGGCACCGCAGCCACTGCCGCAGGCAGAACCGGTGGCACAGCCGGACCGTGCGCCCGATGGCAAGGTGAACCTGGACAAGTAAGGGCAACTGTGCCGCTTGGTGCGCTGGCGCACAAGAGTGGCATTGCGCGCGCTGCCGGAAAACAGCGCCTCGGGTACACTGGCTCATCGTTCACTATCAGGAGTTCGCCATGTCCGTGTCCATGTATCAGGCAACCATCCCCGTCTTCATTCGCGGCTTGCGGGTCGTCTCGGCCCTGCTGGAAAAAGCGCAAGCCCATGTGGAGGAAGATGGCATCGTGCCCGAGATTTTACTGGGCGCGCAGCTGGCGCCCGACATGCTGGACTTGACGGCGCAGGTGCAGCGCGCCAGCGATACGTCGAAGATGTCGGTCGAGCGCCTGAGCGGCGTGCCGGCGCCGAAGTTCGAGGATAACGAAGCGTCGTTCGAGCAGTTACAAGAACGTATCGCCAGCACTATCGCCTATATCGACAGCGTGAATGCGGGGCAGATGGCGGGCAGCGCGCAGAAGGAAGTCGTGCTGAACTGGACTGACGAGGGGAAAAAGTTCTCGGGCGACAATTACCTGCTCAGTTTTGCCTTGCCGAATTTCTATTTCCACGTCTCCATGGTCCACGCCATCCTGAGAAACAATGGCGTGGCCGTGGGCAAGCTTGACTATCTTGGCCCGTACGACTGACCTGGTTTAACGTTGTGGTGGCTGCTGAACTTGATTCTGCACCGCATTGCCCAGCATGCCGCCGCCGATCACGCCGGCCACTGTCGCCAGCGCCTTGCCGCGACCGCCACCTACCTGATTGCCGATCAAGCCGCCGATGACGGCGCCCGTGCCGATGCCCACGTAGTTCGGTTGTGCCGGTGCGGGCGCAGGCACTGGCTGAGGCTGGCGTACCGGTTCGCGGTAGGCTGTCTCGCGGTAGCCATCATTGTTGTCATTGTAGGCGGGGCGCGCTTGCGCCACTTGCGTGTGGTGCACGACGCGCTTGTGCACGACAGGTGCCGGCGCAGGAGCGGGGGCCGCTTGCGCGACGACAGGCGCGGCAACCGGTGCAGTCACGGGAACAGTCGCGGGCGCTGCCAGGGCAGCGGCGTTCGCCGGCGTCATGGCGGCCACATCGGCAGGTACATTCGCCCGCGAATTGGGCAGGATGCCGGCGATGGACGCCGCGCCCACCAGGCACAGGACCGTCACGGAAATGGCGGCGCCGGCCATCAAGGGGTGGATGCGGCTGGCGGTAGTCGTCGTGTTCATGTGTTCTCCTGGGGTGGTACTGCGGGTGTTATTGATGTGTCCAGATTAACGGTCTCCTCGCCGCAAGGCTAGACGGTGCGCTGTATCAAACGTAAGCAGGTGTAAGGCTCCGATCGCCAAAGCGCAGTAGAATCGGTGCTTCCCCTTTCCCGGAGTCCGCCATGAGCCAGCTATTCACGCCGTATGCACTGGGGCCGCTGCACGTGGCCAACCGCATCGCCATCGCGCCCATGTGCCAGTACTCGGCCGAGAATGGCAACGCCACCGACTGGCATATGATCCACCTGGGCCACCTGGCCCTGTCCGGCGCGGGGCTGCTGATGACGGAAGCGACGGCCGTCTCGCCCGAGGGGCGCATCTCGGCCGAGGACCTGGGGCTGTGGTCGGACGCCAACCAGGCGGCGCTGGACAAGGTGGTGCAGGCGATCCGCCGCCACGCACCGATTCCATTGGTGGTGCAGCTGGGTCACGCGGGACGCAAGGCGTCGAGCCGCGCACCCTGGCAGGGCGGCGCCTGCGTGCACCTGGCCGAGGGCGGCTGGCAGACGGTGGCGCCGTCCGCCATCGCCCACGCACCCGGCGAAACCGTGCCGATCGCCCTGGACGAGATGGGTTTGCTGCAAATCAAGGGCGCCTTTGTCGCGGCCGCCCAGCGCGTGCATGCGCTCGGTATCGAAGGCATCGAATTGCATGCGGCGCACGGCTATTTGCTGCACCAGTTTCTCTCGCCCCTGTCGAATCACCGCAGCGATGCGTATGGCGGCAGCCTGGAAAACCGCATGCGTTTTCCGCTGGAAGTCTATGAAGCCGTGCGCGCAGCCGTGCCCGCCACGGTGGCCGTGGGCGTGCGCATTTCCGCCACCGACTGGGTCGATGGCGGCTGGGAAATCGAACAAAGCGTGCGTTTCGCGCAGGAACTTAAGCAACTGGGCGCCGATTTCATCCATGTCTCCAGCGGCGGGATTTCGCCGCAGCAGCAGATTCCCGTGGGACCCGGCTACCAGGTGGCGTTTGCCGAACGCATCAAGCGCGACAGCGGTTTGCCCACCATCAGCGTGGGCTTGATCACGGAGGCGCAGCAGGCGGAAGATATTATTGCCAACGGCCAGTCCGACATGGTGGCGCTGGCGCGCGCCATCCTGTTCGACCCGCGCTGGCCCTGGCATGCGGCGGCCCAACTGGGCGCGCAAGTGTCGGCGCCGCCCCAGTACTGGCGTTCGCAGCCGCGCGAGTACAAGAACCTGTTCGGCGACACGACCCTGGGCCAGCGCTAACGCTAACGGCCCTGCTCTGCTACACTGGCGCTTCTTCTCCATTTCTCCAGGACGCTTCGACATGCGCCATTGATACTGCCGTGCTCTGCACGGCCTCGCCCTTCCCGCCACGACGCCTTGCGCCGCGCGGGTTCGCCAGCCCTGTCTGCACGTACCAGGAGTATCCATGCCCGCATTCCTACAACTCGACCGTCTGTCCCATGCCTTGCCTGATGGCCGGGTGCTGTTTTCCGATTTGCAATTGTCCTTTGCCCCGCAACGTATCGGCCTCGTCGGCGATAACGGCGTGGGCAAGAGTGTGCTGGCGCGCCTGCTGGCGGGCCAGGAGCTGCCATCGGGCGGCGCCGTGCGCTGTGATGGCCGCCTGCATTATGTGGCGCAGGAACTGGACCCGCAGCACTATCCCACCGTGGCGGCGCTCGCCGGCATGGCAGAGTTGCTGGCGGCACTGGCGCGCATCGCTGCGGGCAGCATTGACGAGGCCGACTACACCTTGGTGGGCGAGCGCTGGGATGCCCACGCCCGTTTGCGCCAGGCGCTCGATGCACTTGATTTATGCCATGTCGATGCCGATACCTGCTCGGCTAGTCTCAGCGGCGGCGAACGCCAGCGCATTGCCTTGCAAGGTGCCTGGATGTCGCAGGCGGATTGGCTGGTGCTCGATGAGCCGAGCAACCATCTCGATGTGCAGCAGCGCGCCCGCCTGGTGGCACAGATGGCGCGCTGGCCGGGCGGCTTGCTGCTGATCAGCCATGACCGCGCCTTGTTGCAGCACGTCGATGCAATCGCCGAGTTGTCGCCGCAGGGCCTGCGCAGCTATGGCGGCAATTATCAGCTGTATGCGCAGCAGCGCGCGCTGGAGCAGGCAGGCTACGCCGCTGCCCTGCAGGCGGAAAAGGCGGGCGCCAGACGCGAACAGCGCGAGGCGCAGCAGCAAGCAGAACGCCAGCAGAAAAGGGTGATGCGCGGCGAACGGGACGGACGCGAAGGCAATCAAAGCAAGCTCTTGCTCGATGCGAAAAAGGAGAAAAGCCAGGATAGCCAGGGCAAGTTGCGCCTGCGCGCGCAAGAGGCGCAGCAGGTGCGCCAGCAAAGGGTGATGGACGCCAGCGCCCGCTGTGCACCCGAGGCCGAGCGGCTGCTGCTGGCGCCCGATAGCGCCGTGCCGAACGGCAAGCTGATCCTGGAATTACGCGACGTGGTCTTGCCGCATGGCCAGGCGCAGCCCTTGAACCTGGTAGTGAGTGGCCCGCGCCGCCTGGCCGTCACAGGAAATAATGGCAGCGGCAAGTCGACCTTGCTGCGCGTGATCGCCGGGCAACTGGCGCCGGCCAGCGGCGAGCTGCGCTGCCATGCGCAGGTGGCCTGGCTGGACCAGCATGCTGGACTGCAAGACGGCGACTTGAGCGCCGTGCAACGCTTGCAGGCACGCAATAGCACCTTGGCGGAAGGCGCCTTGCGCACGCGGCTGGCGCTGTTGGGCATTGCCGGTGAGCGCGCCACCATGCCCAGCCGTTTTCTCAGCGGGGGCGAGCGCATGAAGGTGGCGCTGGCGGCCGAACTGTATGCACAGGCACCGCCGCAATTGCTGCTGCTCGACGAGCCCGACAATCATCTGGACCTGGCCAGCCTGCAGGCGCTGGAGCAGATGCTGCTGCAATATCAGGGGGCGCTACTTGTGGTATCGCACGACCGCGCATTTCTGGATGGCCTGATGCTTGACCCAGAGGGCTTGACAATACAAAAAAGACAATCAAGTGAAAATAGTCATGCTCGATGCCTGTAGAGCATGCTTCATGAACCAATGCTGAATTTTGTTTGATTGTCGGTATAATCCACTGAATAACCGGGCCTATTTGTGAACTAAAACTGCCGGTTCACCAATATGATGACGTTTAATCTGGCGCTGTTGTCGGTCACTGCCGCGCTGCCAGGGCGCCGTCATCCCGCCATCATCCTGTTCCTGCTGTTGATGAATTTCGGTTTCGTTTATATTGTTTTCTTGGAGAAATAGCATGTCGTTTTACGAAAAACTCAAGGCCCTCGACATCGAATTGCCAGTCGTTGCCGCACCAGCTGCCGCTTACGTAATGCATGCCCGCACGGGCAACACGGTCTTCCTGTCCGGCCACTTGGCCAAGAAGGATGGCAAGGTATGGGTTGGTCAACTGGGCAAGAACGTCACCACGGAAGAAGGCAAGATCGCTGCGCGCGGTATCGCCATCGAACTGATTGCCACCCTGCAAGACGCGTGCGGCGGCGACTTGAACAAAGTTAAACGCATCGTCAAGGTCATGAGCCTGGTCAATTCCACTTCCGAATTCACGGAACAGCACCTGGTGACCAATGGCGCCTCGGAACTGTTCGTCGAAGTCTTCGGCGACAGCGGCAAGCATGCCCGCTCCGCCTTCGGCGTGGCGCAAATCCCGCTGGGTGCTTGCGTCGAGATCGAGCTGATCGCCGAACTGGCCTGATCATCTGAGCATGCCGGCGCTTGCCGCCGGCTCGCCGTTTCCTCCTGTCCAGCAAGAGCGGAACCGCCATTGGGGTGGAGGGATCGGTGTATTCAAGAAAAAACGGAGACACGTAATGAAAACGAGTGAACAAGGCTTGCACCGCGGCCTGGGCGAGCGGCAGATCCGCCTGATGGCGCTGGGCGCCGCGATTGGCGTGGGCCTCTTTTTGGGTTCCGGCAACGCCATCAAGATGGCCGGTCCCGGCATCATGCTGTCGTATATCATCGGTGGCGCGGTCATCTTCATGATCATGCGCGCCCTGGGTGAAATGGCCGTGCACAATCCGGTGGCCGGCTCCTTCAGCCGCTATGCCCAGGATTACCTGGGCCCCCTGCAAGGCTATCTGACGGGCTGGAACTACTGGTTCCTGTGGCTGGTCACGTGCGTGGCGGAAATTACCGCCGTCGCCATCTACATGGGCATCTGGTTCCCCGACGTGCCGCGCTGGATCTGGGCCCTGGCGGCCCTCGGTTCCATGGGCGCGATCAACCTGCTGGCCGTGAAAGCCTACGGCGAGTTCGAATTCTGGTTCGCCCTGATCAAGGTGGTCACCATCATCCTGATGATTATCGGCGGCACTGGCATGATCATCTTCGGTCTCGGCAACGACGGCGTGGCCATCGGCATCTCGAACCTGTGGACGCATGGCGGCTTCTTCCCGAACGGCGCGCAGGGCGTGCTGATGTCGCTGCAGATGGTGATGTTTGCCTATCTGGGCGTGGAAATGATCGGCCTGACGGCTGGCGAAGCGGCAAACCCGAAGAAATCGATTCCCGACGCCATCAATTCCGTGTTCTGGCGCATCCTGATTTTCTATGTCGGCGCGCTGTTCGTCATCCTGTCGATTTACCCATGGAATGAAATCGGCACCACCGGCAGCCCCTTCGTGATGACGTTTGAACGCCTGGGCATCAAGACGGCGGCCGGCATTATCAACTTCGTCGTGCTGACGGCAGCCCTGTCGTCGTGCAATGGTGGCATCTTTAGCACGGGCCGCATGCTGTACAACCTGGCGTTGCAAGGCCAGGCGCCAAAGGCGTTTGCGGAAACCACGGCCAACGGCGTGCCACGCCGCGCCATTCTGGTGTCCGTGTTTGCCCTGCTGCTGGGCGTGCTGCTGAACTATCTGGTGCCGGAAAAAGTGTTTATCTGGGTCACGTCGATTTCCACCTTTGGCGCCGTCTGGACCTGGGGCGTGATCCTGGTCACGCAGATCCAGTTCCGCAAGACCCTGACGCCGTTGGAAATCAAGAACCTGGCCTTCCGCATGCCGTTCGCGCCGTACGGTTCCTGGATTTCGCTGGCGTTCCTGGCGCTGGTGATCGGCCTGATGGCGTATTTCCCCGATACGCGCATCGCCCTGATGGTGGGACCAGCCTGGCTGATCCTGCTGACGGTGCTGTACTACGTGCTGGGCCTGGCGCCGAAAGAGCGCCGCGATGACGTGCCGCAAGGCTACGAGGCAGGCTGGCCGGCGGCCGATGCGCCACACGTCAAGAAGTAAACCAGCGTAGTTGAGCTGAGCCAGAAGCGCGCCACTGCCCCTGCAGCGGCGCGCTTTTTCTTTCATAAAAGCAATTTCTTCTTCGCCAGCACGCTGGCGGGTTTGCCGGCGCACGCCTGGCGTTGTTTCCTTGCATCAAAGTTCTGTTTAGCTGAGCCGATGAAAGCCCTATAATCGCTTAGTTTTGAAAATGGACGCGATCTTTCCGGTTTTTTGCCAGGTAGGGCCGGGGCGCCGTTTTCTCTTGTTTTTACCCGTCATGTTCCTAACAACACCTGACAAAACCGTAGCGAGCGGAAGTGAGTTGTGGCTAAGAAGCGCAGCTGTGCGAATGCACAGTGAGCATCGCAGGCCGCGAATCGCGACGCGCAGTAGGTTTTGGCAGGTGTTCAAGTGCATGCCTCATAAAGGAATGCTAGTGAGCCAAACCCTGGTCCAGAAACTTTGCCGCACCAAGCCGATCGATACCACGGTCGAATATGGTGAAGGCCTCAGCAGCAGTGGCTTGAGCCGGTCCATCGGCCTGTTTTCCCTCACCATGATCGGCGTCGGCGCCACCATCGGCACGGGCATTTTCTTTACCATGGTCGAAGCCGTGCCCAAGGCGGGCCCATCGGTCGTCCTGTCTTTCCTGATCGCCGCCATCACGGCCGGCCTGACGGCCCTGTGCTATGCGGAATTGTCATTCCGCATTCCCGCTTCCGGCTCTTCGTATTCGTTTGCCTACGCCACCGTGGGCGAGTTTCTTGCCTTCATTATGGCCGCCTGCTTGCTGCTTGAATACGGCTTGGCGGGCAGTGCCGTGGCCATCGGCTGGTCGTCCTACCTGAACAACTTCCTGGAAAATGCCTTCGGCTGGCACATCCCCGAGATGCTGCGCACGCCGATGATCGTTTCCGGCCCACATGGCATGGAGTTTCATGCCGGCCACATCAACCTGCCGCCGATCTTCTTGATCTGCATGTGCGGCTTTTTGCTGCTGCGCGGCGCCAAGGAATCGGCCCTGATGAACGCCATCATGGTCATCATCAAGCTGGCGATCCTGGTGTTTTTCATCATCATCGCGTTTTCCGGTTTTAATGCCGACAATTTCTTCCCCTTCTTCAATACCGACAACAGCAAGGGCTTTGCCGGCATGACGGGTGTCACAGCCGCAGCCGGCACCGTGTTCTTCTCCTTCATCGGTCTCGATACGGTGGCGACGGCGGGTGACGAAGTGAAAAATCCTACGCGCAATGTGCCACGCGGCATCCTCGGCGCCCTGCTCATCGTCACCGTGTTTTACCTGCTGGTGGCCGTGGCCGCTCTGGGCGCGCAACAGGCGAAATTGTTCGAAGGCCAGGAAGCGGGCCTGGCGGTGATCCTGCAAAACGTCACGGGCAAGACCTGGCCCGCGCTGGTGCTGTCGGCCGGTGCCGTCATTTCCGTCTTCAGCGTGACCCTGGTGACGATCTACGGCCAGACGCGCATCCTGTTTGCCGTCAGCCGCGACGGCCTGATCCCGAAGTCGTTCCAGAAGATCCACCCGCGCACCCTGGTGCCGGTCAGCAATACCATCATCGTCTGCCTGGTGGTGGCCTTGGTGGCCGGTTCCGTCGATGCGACTTATTTGTGGGACATGGTCAGCATCGGGACCCTGACAGCCTTCATGGTGGTCTCGGTTGCCGTGCCCGTGCTGCGCCACAAGCAGGGCGCCAACCGCATCGAAGGCTTCAGCGTGCCATTCGGGCCGTATGTGATTCCTGGCCTGAGCATATTGGCTTGCCTGTACATCATGCGCGATTTGCCGCATACGACGTTTATCGTGTTCAGCGTGTGGATGGCGGTGACTGTGGCCATCTATTTCTTGTACAGCATGCGGCATTCGCACCTGGGCAAGAAGGCCCGCTAATGCAGCCTGCTCCATCCAAAACCGCCGCGCTTGCCGGCGGTTTTTTTTATTCTTAACCGGAATTTACATGATGAAAATAACTGATCTGGCCGCTTGCGGCTTGTTGGCAGGCAGTCTTATGGGAACCATGGCGCAGGCCGCTCCTGCCAGCGGCGCGGTGCTGCGCGATTACCGCGCCGTCGCCTTGTCGGCCAATGGCCAGCGCCTTGCCGCCATCGAATCGAGCAAGGCGGACGAACAGCCGGAGCGTCCGCATGCTGCCATCGTCGTGCGCGACGCCGCCAACGGCGCCATCGTGCAGCAATTCGATCCGTGTGCCATGTGTTCCTACGACAAGCCCAGCTGGTCGCCCGATGGTAGGCAGCTGGCCTTTGTCGGTTACGACGCCAAGGCGGGCATGGCGCAGCTGTACCTGGCCACGATGTCACAGGCGCAAGTGCGCTTGTTGACCAGTATCAAGGGTGTGGCCAGTACGGCGCGCTGGTCGCCGGACGGCAAGCAACTGGCCGTGCTCGCGACAGTGGGAGCGCGCAAGCTGGCCGGCGCCGTGGAGGCGGGTGCGCGCCAGGTGGGAGAAGTGGGCAGCGAAGACGATGCCCAGCGCATCGCCGTCGTGCCAGTCAGCGGCGGCGAGCCGCGTTTGCTGTCACCAAGCGATACCTATGTGTATGAATACAGCTGGACGCCTGATGGCCGCGGCTTTGTCGCTACCAGCGCGCAAGGCAATGGCGACAGCAACTGGTGGGTCGCCAAGCTCAGCCATATCGATGCGGTCACGGGCGCCCTGCGCGTGATCGCATCACCTGCCATGCAGCTGAACTTGCCGTCTGTCTCGCCGGACGGCAAGACGGTGGTCTTCATCGGTGGCCTGATGAGCGATTTCGGCTCCATCGGCGGTGATATTTACACCGTACCGCTGGCCGGCGGCACGCCGCGCAATCTGACACAAGATTATCGCGGCACCTTCAATGGCGTCGTCTGGCGCGGTGCCGGCTTGCTGGCGACCGCGCTGATCGACTCGCAACTGTCGCTGGTGCCTGTCGACGCGCAAACCGGTCCGGCCCAGCCGGTGATGCTTGGTGAGATCAGCAGCAGCGGCAGCGATGGCCGTCTGTCGTTCAGCGCCGATGGCCGGCAAGCCGCTGCCGCGCAGGAAGATTTTACGCACGCCAGCTATCTGGTGGCGGGACCGGTGGGCCAGCTGAAAAAAATCACGCGCGACAATGACGGCTTTGCGCCGCAGCTGACGGTGCAGAACGTGGGCTGGAACAATGAGCAATACAAGGTGCAGGGCTGGTTGCTGGGGCCGATGACGGTGGAGGCGGGCAAGCGCTACCCGATGATCGTCAACGTGCATGGCGGCCCGGGCGCGGCCGCCTCGCCCCGCTATGTGGCGGCGAGCAGCCTGATCCGCGAATTGACGCAAAAAGGCTATTTCGTCTTCCTGCCCAATCCGCGCGGCAGCTTTGGCCAGGGACAGGCATTTACGCGGGCCAACATGGCGGACTTTGGCGGCGGCGACTGGCGCGACATCCTGGCCGGCATCGACGCGGTGGAAAAAGTGGCGCCCGTCGACGGCCAACGCCTGGGCCTGATTGGCCATTCGTATGGCGGCTTCATGACCATGTGGGGCGTCACGCACAGCGACCGCTTCAAGGCGGCCGTGGCGGGTGCGGGTGTGTCGAACTGGATCAGTTATTACGGCCAGAACGGCATCAATCAGTGGATGATCCCTTTCTTTGGCGCCTCCGCATATGACAAGCCCGAAGTCTACCGCCGTGCCTCGCCCATCGAATCGATCAAGGCGGCCAAGACGCCGACCCTCATCTATGTAGGCGAACGCGATGTGGAAACACCGGCCGCCCAGTCGCTGGAATTCTGGCACGGTTTGCGCGCCATGGGCGTGCCGTCCAGCCTGTTCATCTACGACGGCGAAGGCCATTCCTTCCGCAAGCCCGAGCACCAGCGCGACTTGCAGAAGCGCACCATCGGCTGGTTCGAGCAGTATCTGAAGTAAATGGCAGCTTAGCGCGGTGAGACAATGTGCACGATCGCCGCGCTATGTATTACGATCTTGTCCGCATCTGCCTGCAACAACCGGATGCGGCGCTGCACCAGTGGCCAGCCTGACCAGGCCACGTCGCTGACGGGCGGTGCGGCAGGGGTGGCCAGCGGCGCGCTGATGGTGGCCTTGTTGTCGAGCTGCTCCAGCGCGCGCGACAGGGTCAAACACACTTGCGTATGGCTGTGGCTGAGCAAGGCGTTGACGGGTGCGACAGGCAGCTGGCTGGCGTGGCGTCCCAAGATCGAGCGCAGTGCCGCCACGTGGGCGACCAGTAAATAATTTTGCACGATGAACAGGTTGATGTCTTCCACGGCCCGCTGCTTGCTGGCCGGTTCATCGAGCATGCGCACCAGTGCCGAGCTGAGCGCGGCCAAGCTATCCATCAAACGCTTGCGCTCGATGCGGTAGGCGAAATCATCGAAACATTTTCCCTGCAGCAGTGCGAAGCTGGCCTGCATATAGCTCAAGTTCACATTCAGCACCTGGCGCACCAGGCGTGGCAGGCTCTGGTATTCCCAGTTGGCCAGCACAAAGCTGAACACGGTGGCCACCGCCGCGCCGATCAGGGTATCGATCAGGCGTTCGCTGACCAGGTTGGGGTTGCTGGGCGCCACCAGGTGCATTTGCAGCAAGATCATCAGGCTGACAGCGATGGCCGTGTAGCGGTAGCGCAGATAGATGAAGGTGGGCGTGGCCACGATGGAGAGAAATAAAATGGCCATCAGCACGATATTGCTGTGCACGAAGCGGATCACGATGGCCGTGATGACGCAGCCGATGATGGTGCCGATGATGCGGTCGGCGCGGCGCTGGCGCGTCATGCTGAACGTGGGGCGCAGGATGATGACGATGGTTAGCACGATCCAGTAGCTGTGCGCCGCGTACGGCAGCCAGTGGCCAATCAGCAATCCGACCGAAATGGCCATCGATACGCGCAGGGCGAAGCGGAACACGGGCGAATCGAGGCGCAGATTTGACAGCAGGGTCTTCAGTTCATATTTTTGCTGCGACAAGAAGGGCGCCATGTCCGCACCGCTCCAGAACGGCACGTCGGCATAGACTTTTTGCGTGGCCAGATGCAGTTCGACTATCATCTTCAGAATCGCACGGATCTTGTTGCGCTGTGCGCGCAAGGTGGCCAGCGCTTCCTGCGCACCGTCGCCTTTTGCGTGCAAGCGGGCAATTTCTGCTTCGATATCAAACCATTCCTTGTCGTAGCTGATGTGCGCATATGAGGCGCGCTTGCGCGTGACGGCGTAGGCCACGGCTTCGATGTCGCGCGCCGCCTTGTAAGCGAGATCGTGCAAGGATTTGAGCACGTCGGAGTCGGCCAGGTGCTGGCGCAGCAGCGCGTAATCCGTGTGCGTGGAAAGAATCAGCTCGTATAAATCGAGCATGCACACGTGCACCTGCACGACGATGGCATCCTTGCTGTTCTTGTGGCTGCGCAAGATCAAATCGCGCGACGCTTGCTGGCGGTCGGCCAAAATGCTTTGGTGGCGCACAAGCTTGTTGAATTGCTCCGTCAAATTGAAACGCGTGTCGTAGAAATCGGCCTTGATGTCGATGTAGGCGGCTAACTCGAACAGGGCTTCGGCCAGCACTTGCTGCTTGATGCGGTGGCGCAAGACCCAGGCGATAGCCATGGCATAGGCCAGATAGATGAGGCCACCCAGCATGAACAGGCCCGCATGGTGAAATGATTGCTGCCACGTCATCTGGTGCTCCATCGACATGGTCATGATGAACAGGGCGGCAAGCTGCAAGGGCATGGATTTCTTGCCGTACACCACCATCATGCTGGCGAGAAAACTCACCAGCACGAGTACCGTCATCAACAGCCACTGCACGGGCCCGCACAGGCTGATTAATAAGGTGACGGCGCTGCACAGCAGCACGGAAGCCAGCATTTCGTTGAACTTGTGGCGCAGGGGGCTGGGCATGTCCATCAGGGTCGTGCACAGGGCGCCGATGCACACCGTCATGGCAGTGGTGCTGTCGCTGATTTCCAGGGTCAGCAGGGTCAGGCCGACCAGGCCGATGGCCACGCGCAAGCCCAGGTAAAAATAATGGCTGTAAATGAAGGTGCGCAGGTTCAGTGCGTAGTGCATGGGATTACCTTGTGGGCAGGGCACAGAAAGAGGCGCCGCACCGGGATCTCCGATGCGGCGCCAGGATGTTGCAGTTGCTGCAGCCTTGATTTACATCAGGGCAATGACGGGGTAGCGCCGCCATTCAGGTTCGGCAAAGCGCTGGCAGTGCTCAAAGATGAAATCGAGTACGGCTTCCTGGTTGCTCAGCAGGGCCGGGTTGGCTGCTTTCCACTCGGCAAACTTGGTGGCCAGCGCCGGTTCGTCGCGCAGCAGTTCGGAGGCCATGTCTTCAAATACGTAATCGGAAAACGCCTCTTTCTTCTCCAGTACGCTGTTGAAGAAGCCCCAGCGGAAGAAGCTGTCGTGTGCCTGCGGTTCCAGTGTTTCCACGGCGTAACGGGCGTTGTCCTGCTCCAGGCTGATGACGTAGTCGCCCGCCTGCAGGGTGAATTTTCCCGTGCGCGCTTCCACTTCCACCGTATCGTGGAACATATGGCCTTCGTAGGCGGTGGCACGCGTGCCGACGTTGGTGATGTGGTAATAGCGTGCCGTTAGCGTCTGTTCGGCGGTGATGCGGCTCATTTCCACACCGTTCCAGCGCAGGCGCTCGATGACTTCGCGCCAGGCTTGCGGCACGACATAGGCTTTCGGCGCGGCCACGGTGACGTCTGCATCGAAGCGGTTGTAGTACTTGATATCGCGTTCCCACGGCTGCGAACGGTCGTAGGACAGGCGCTGGTAGTCGCCCAGGATACTCGGCGTGTATTGCGCCGCGTAGCCCTTGAAGGGGAAGGTAGACGGTTGTTCTTCGTTCATGGCCCAGTGGATCGGCCATTCTGCCTGCGTGCGGCCTGCTGCCTTGGCTTGCGCGCGCAGCTGGCGGATTTTCTCGCCATGTTCCACCGTGAACGCCATGGTGATGTCGAGCAGGGCGCGCATGGAAGCGTAGCGGTCGGCAAATGGTTTCAGCATATGCGTTTCCGGCATGAAGCCGATCACGTGATGCAGCGCGGCAAAACCGGTCGAGAAACGGGGCACTTCGAGGAATTCGGCGATGCCGTGGTCGGGGCTATCCTTGACGGGATTGACATACGGGCAGGTGGGCCAGCCCGCCTGTTCCATCTGGGCAAAGATGTGCGGCAGCATGGTGTCTTGCAGGAAGGGACCCAGGCCATTGCCAAGTTTATCCGTCTGCGTATGGATCAGGGTCATCGTGTACGGGTAGTCGGCGCCGTTCGATGTATGCGTGTCGACCATCACGTCCGGGTCCCAGCTGGCCAGCAAGCGGTTGAACACTTGCGCGTTCAGGCTGTCGCACTTGATGAAATCGCGGTTCAAGTCCAGGTGGCGGCTATTGCCGCGGAAACCGAATTGCTCCGGGCCATCCTGGTTCACGCGCGACGTATTGGCGCGGTTCAGGCTGCCATCGACGTTGTAGATCGGAATAAACAACAGCACGGTCGTGCCCAGCGCAGCCAGGCGTTCGGGTTGCGTGCACAGGTCGCGCACGATGGCCATGCAGGCATCGATGCCTTCCGGTTCGCCCGGATGGATGCCGTTGTTGTTGAAAAAGACGGTGCGGCCAGCACGCTTGATTTGCTCGCGGTCAAACACGCCGTCCGCGCTGACGACGCCAGCGTGGATAGGCACGCCCGAGTCGGACAGGCCGATCTGTTCGAAGTGCAGCACCTGCGGATAGCGTGCGGCGAGATCTTTGTAGAAAGTAATGCATTCCAGCCAGGTCGTGGTCTGGTTGTGGTTACCGAGTTCGTAGGTCGTGCGCAAGTCTGGTGGCATAGCGGTCTGAGTCTGGGAGGGGGAAGGCGCGCTGGGTAAGTACGCCCGCTAGGGGCCAATTGTAGCACCGGCGCTTCTGCCTTGATGCGCAACAGCGGGCGAGTGCCGCACTTGTGTTATGAATACGTTTCACGCGCAAGGGGAGGCTGCATGGGCAAGACGGCGATGGCGGCGCTGGTGTGGTGGGCTAGCATGGCGGCACAGGCAGCGCCATTGCGCTTGCCGGCGGGCAAGGAACCCGTGGTGCAGGGCGGCTCCGTCACGGCCACCGCGCAGGGCGCGCTGATACGTTACCGGGGCTGGCTGCTGGCCGTCGATGGGGCAGCGTCGGAGGCGCGGCCCGATGTCCTGCTGGCTTCGGCGGATGCAGGCCGGGCGCCGCAGTTGCAGATCGGGGCCACGCGGCATCTCTTGCTACCGTGGTCAGCCTTCGAGCTGGTCAAGGGACGCACGCGCTTGCGCATCACTGCGCTGCCGGGACCTGAGGCTCCCGCGCTGCTGCTGGACTTTGGCGAGGCCGATTATCGCATCGTGATTCCCGCCGCGACCATAGCGAGGCCAGCCTATCCTTTGTTGGCGCAACGTTTTCCCGGCGCCGACCTGGCCTTGCTGCGCGAAGATGGCCGGAGGGTCATGTTGCCGCTGCGAAGCGGTCGTGCGCAAGTGTTTGGCGCGGAGCAAGCCGTGCCTTACCGCTTCGCCAAAATAAAGCGTTAGGCGAAAAAAAGCCACTCCCGCAGGAGTGGCTCAGCTGACAAGCGCCCGTTACCGGGTTATTGCTTTTTGTTATTCAGCGCCCATTTCTTTCAGCAGGTTGTCTGCGTGGTCGATGTGTTTCATGTTCCACAGCATGTAGCGCAGGTCGACCTGGATCGAACGGGTGTTGGCCTTGTTGTAATCCCAATCGGAAATGATCGAGTCCAAGGTGCCATCGAATGCCAGGCCGATGAATTCGCCTTTCGCGTTCAGGGCAGCCGAACCGGAGTTGCCGCCGGTAATGTCCAGGGTGGCCAGGTAGTCGACCGGCACGGTTTTCAGTTTAGGATCGACGAATTTACCGAAGTCCTTGGCTTTGATCGCGGCCAGTTGATTTGCTGGTGCATTGAACTCGCCCTGGCCCGTGGCTTTGGCAACGACGCCATTGACGGTGGTGAAGGCGGTCCAGGTGGTGCCATCGGCGCCATGGTCACGGCCGGCAACTTTGCCGAACGTCACGCGCAGGGTGCTGTTGGCGTCAGGATAGACGGCTTGGCCCTTGCTCTTCATGAAGGCAATTTTTGCTTTCATGTAGTTGGCGTAGGCTTGCTGGATCTTGCCGGCCAGTTCTTCGTCTTCCGCTTCGTTTTTCAGCGAATCAGGGTACATGGCGACGGCTGCCTGGATGAAGCTGTCCTTGCTGGCCTGGAATTCGGCTGGCGTGCGTTTCAGCCATGCTGCACGCTCGGCCTTGTCGCCCAGCTTGCTGCCGGCATACAGTTTGTCCAGGGCGGCGGACAGGTCGGCCGGCGACATGCCGTCCTTGATGCCGATGGCGGCGTCGAAGCTGGCGCGGCGTTGTGCGGCCGGTTGCGCGGCGTACTTGGTCAGGCTGTTCAGTACCAGCGCCTTGTCGACTTTTTCATCGTAGGTGCGCTCGACCGAGGTAATACCCGCTTCCAGGCGTGGCAAGTCGCGCGTCTGGTAGCCGGACTTGCGTTCCGTATCGGCCTTGGTGCCTTCGTTGGACAGGCGGTACAGGCTGCGTGCCGTGTTGAGCAGGCGTGGCTGTGCGTAGCTGAGGAAGAAGTCGCGCTTGGTATCGGCATCGCGCTCGGCGATCAGCTTTTCCACTTGCTCGATGTCGCCGGCAAATTCAGCCTTGCGCGCAGGATTGGCGTTGACCCAGGTTTTCAGGGCTTCGTGTTCCGTCGTCTTGCGCGCCAGGAAGTCGCTGCCCGCGTACGAGTCGAGCATGCCTTGGCGGTTCTTGTAGTAATTGTTCACGCCAGCGACCTGACCCGCGTATTTCAGGGCAACATCTTTGTTGTCCTTGGTTTCGCGCGCGATGATGGCCAGGGTTTCGCCCGATGCCTTGACGAAGGCCGGGTAGTTCCAGTCAAACGTGAACGCCACTTCCGATGGCAGGCGGTGGCGGTTGGTGCGGCCAGGGTAGCCCAGCGCCATGACGAAATCGCCCTCTTTCAAGCCATCCTTGGCCAGTTTCAGCACGTGTTTTGGCTGGTATGGCACGTTGTCCTTGCTGAAGTCAGCAGCCTTGCCGTCGCGGCTGACGTAGGCGCGGTAGAAACCGTAGTCGCCAGTGTGGCGCGGCCACATCCAGTTGTCGGTGTCGCCACCGAACTTGCCCACGCCCGCTGGTGGCGCGTGCACGAGGCGTACGTCGCGAATTTCCAGTTGCTTGATCAGGTAGAACTCCAGGCCGCCGTAGTAGCTCGACACTGTGCAGCGGAAACCCGCTTCTTTTTCGCATTCGGCGACCAGTTTCTTCTGGTTTTTCTCGATCGCGTCGATGCGCGCCTTGCCCTGCAGCTTGGCAACATCGGCGGTGATGATCTTGTCGCTGACATTCGTCACGGCCGAGGTGACGAAGATGCGGCTGCCCGGGGCGGCCGGCAATTCTTCAGCGAAGGTCTTGGCCAGGAAACCATTGGCCAGCAAATCGCGCTCTTTGGTCGAATTGACCGCCACGCTGTTGTAGACGCAATGGTGGTTGGTGGCAACCAGGCCTTGTGGCGAGACGAACGAGGCCGAACAACCGCCCAGGCTGACGATGGCGCCCATCGGGAACTCGGTCAGTTTGGTCAGGGTGGCCGGATCGAGTTTCAGTCCGGCTGCTTTCAGTTCCTTGGCTACTTGTGGCAGCTGTTGGGGCATCCACATGCCTTCGTCGGCGTGTGCGAAATTGCTCAGGATGGCGAGCGCGATTAAAGATTTTTTCATTCGAGTTCTAGTCTTTTTACATGGAGGGAAGTCGGAACCAACGTGTACCCAGTGTCTTTTCTCAGCGGGCGACCTAGAGTATCCGTATCGAACTCGCACTAGTCAATCACATTTTCCGGGTGGCACGCTTGCATAGAATTGTCCAAATTGCATTATTTTTGCTGGCATAGAGGAGAAAATAGGCCGCCAGCGCGCATTTTTCCGTCCGCTGGCTGTGGTATTTGTCCATACGTGTCTGGGCCGCAATGAGAAATGGCCAGGCGCTTGCGCGACCCGGCCATCTCGTGATGCACGGCGAGTTGCCGGTTTAGCGTATTTTGCCGCGGCGCAAAAGATTCACGATGCCCAGCAGGATGACTGCGCCCAGGAACGAGACCAGCAGCGAGGACATGCTGAAATTGTCGCTATTGATGGTGCCCGTGCCGAACAGGGGCGCCAGCAGCCAGCCGCCCAGGAAGGCACCGACGATGCCGACGACGATATTGAGGAAGATGCCTTGTTGCGCATTTGTTTTCATGACCATGCTGGCCAGCCAGCCGATGACGCCGCCAATAACGATCCAGATAATGAAATTCATGTAGTCCTCCGCGCGGTGGGTAAGTGGGGTTTCATGTTAGAAAAACATCATGCCAGGTGATACTGATGCCACACGATAGAAAAGTCCAGCGGATTTGCTTCGCGCATGCAAAAGCCCGCCTGGCTGCGGGCAGCGAGGCGGGCTTGTCATGCGGCAAGGGGTGCTTTACAGCACCCTTAGTCGGCCTTGATGGCTTCGACTTGAATCGCCAGCTTGACTTCCGGCGAGAAGGCCGGCATGCCGTAGCTCAAGCCAAAGTCGCTGCGCTTGAATTCCGCGCTGGCGTCGGCGCCGCACACTTCACGCTTGTAGCGCGGGTGCATGATGCACTTGAATTTGCTCACGTTCAGCTTGACGGGCTTGGTCACGCCCAGCAAGGTCAGCTCGCCATCGACTTCCACCAGCTGATCGCCGTTGAACTTGAACGACTTGCTCTTGTAGGTGATTGCCGGGAATTTTTCCACATTGAACATGTCTGCTTTTTTCGCGTGTGTGTTCATGGCGTCGAGGCCGAAATCGATCGAATCGGCATCGATGACCAGGTCCAGGCTGCCCGTCTTGGCAGCACGGTCGAGGGTGACCGTGCCCTTGGTCTTGTTGAACTTGCCGCGCCAGACGGACATGCCCATGTGATCTGCTTCAAAGCTGGGGAAGGTGTGCGTCGGGTCGAGGTTGTAAGTGTCGGTAGCGGCCATGGCCGAACCCGCGCCGGCTACTGCCAGTACGGCGATCATCAAATGCTTCAATTTCATTGAATTCCTAATTAAGTTAAACAACAGATTTTCGGGCGTTACTGAGCAGAAACATGAAACTTAATAGTGACCTCGTCGGCAACCATGCTCGTGTCTTTCCACTCGCCTTCGCCGATGTTGTAGGTCAGGCGCTTGATCGGCAGGGCGCCGTCGAAGGCATATTTGCCGCCATCGGCTTTCACCGTCAGGGGGAAGGTCACGTCGGTCGTCTTGCCTTTGATGCTCAGTTTGCCGCTCACCGTCAGCTTGCCCGCGCCGGCGGCCTTGATGCTGCTCGAGACAAAGGTAGCTTTCGGGAACTGGGCCGAGTTGAACCATTCTTTCTTGGCCACTTCCTTGTTGTACTCGGGGTCGCCGATATCGATGCTGGCCGTGTCGATTTCCACCGACGCTTTCGAGGCGTCCGGCGTGGCCGGGTTGTAATCGATGGCGATATTGAATTTCTTGAACTTCGCTTCCACGGGCACGTTCATTTGCTTGAACACGGCCGACACACTGGTCTTGGCGGGATCAACTTTCAGCAGGGTGGCTGCGGTGGCGGCCACGGACAGGCCCAGCAGGGAAGCGAGGACGAGGCGTTGGGTGGTTTTCATCTTGTTTTTTCCTGTGTTTCAGTGAGCAAGGGGAGGACGTTAAGGCAACATGCGCTTGAGCACGCCATCGCGGTCGATGAACTGGTGCTTCAGCGCTGCCAGCACATGGGCGGCCACAGCGGCGGCCATTGTCATGTTCAGAACATAATGAATTTCTTTTAAAAGCGGCTTAAGTTCCGGGTTCGGCGCCATGATGACGGGCAGCTGGAATAATCCAAGGTACACCACCGGCACGCCAGCGGCCAGGGTGTACAGGTAGCCGGAAATGGGCACGGCGAAGATCAGGATATACAGCAGCACGTGCATGGCGTCGGCCGCCTTCTTTTGCCAGGCAACCATGCTGGCCGGGTGCGGCGGCGGCACGTTGGCCTTGCGCCACAGCAAGCGGATGGCGGCGATGGCCAGCACGGTCACGCCCAGCCATTTGTGCCAGGAGAAATATTTGAGCTTGGTGGGCGTCAGGCCGGGAATGTCCGTCATGACCAGGCCCATGACAAAGGCGCTGATGATCAGCAGGGCGGTCAGCCAGTGCAGGATGATGGCGGTGGTGGTGTAGCGTTGCATCGGTGGCTTTCTTGAATGTAGTACGTATTAGGACTAATTCGGCCTAATATACCAAAGAAAAGCAAATGGCGCTGCGTGCTGCAGATTCTACAAGAAAGACTGCCGGAAAAACTGCGGGGCGGGCAGCATTTATGTGCTGGCCGCCCCGCAGGAGTGGATTTGCCTGATCCGGATAGCGATGGTCGCTTAGATCGCCTTGGCCAATTGCGCCGCGATACCGATGTAGTTAGCCGGTGTCATGGTCAGCAACACATCCTTGGCATCTTGCGGAATGGCCAGGCCATTGACGAAGGTTTGCAGCGCCTCTTTCGAGATGCCCTTGCCGCGCGTCAATTCTTTCAGTTGCTCGTACGGATTTTCGATGCCATAACGGCGCATGACGGTTTGCACGGGCTCGGCCAGTACTTCCCAGGTCGCGTCCAGGTCTTGCGCCAGGCGTGCGTGATTCACTTCCAGCTTGTTCAGGCCGCGCAGGCAGCTGTCATAGGCCAGCAAGGTGTAGCCCAGGCCCACGCCGATGTTGCGCAGCACGGTCGAATCGGTCAAGTCGCGCTGCATGCGCGAGACAGGCAGTTTTTCCGACAGATGTTTTAGCACGGCATTGGCCAGGCCCAGGTTGCCTTCCGAGTTCTCGAAGTCGATCGGGTTGACTTTGTGCGGCATGGTCGACGAACCGATTTCGCCCGCTTTCAGCTTTTGCTTGAAGTAGCCCAGCGAGACATACGTCCAGATGTCGCGGTTCAGGTCCAGCAAGATCGTGTTGGCGCGCGCGAAGGCGTCAAACAGTTCGGCCATGTAGTCGTGCGGCTCGATCTGGATGGTGTACGGGTTGAACACCAGGCCCAGGCGCTGTTCGATGACGGCCTGGGAGAATGCGGGCCAGTCGAAGCCGGGATAGGCCGACAGGTGGGCGTTGTAATTGCCGACGGCGCCATTCATCTTGCCGAGGATTTCCACTTGTTCGATGCGTTTCACCGCGCGCTGCAAGCGGGCCACGACGTTGGCAAACTCCTTGCCCAGGGTGGTCGGGCTGGCCGTCTGGCCGTGCGTGCGCGACAGCATCGGCACGTCGGCATTGTCGTGCGCGATCTGCGTCAGCTTGGCCACCAGGCCGTTCAATGCCGGCAGCATCACGCCATCGCGCGCGGCTTTCAGCATCATGCCGTGCGAGGTGTTGTTGATGTCTTCCGAGGTGCAGGCGAAATGGATGAATTCCGACGCCGCCACCAGTTCCGGCACGTCCGCCACTTGTTCCTTCAGCCAGTACTCGACAGCCTTGACGTCATGGTTGGTGACCGCTTCGATGGCCTTGATGCGGGCCGCGTCGGCTTCCGAAAAGTCGGCCGCCATCTTGTCGAGCAGGGCGCTCGCTTCTGCCGAGAAAGGCTTGATTTCAGCGAAACCGGCTTGCGACAGCGCTTGCAGCCAGGAGATTTCCACTTTCACGCGGTGGTGCATGAAACCGGCTTCGGACAGGATCGGGCGCAGCAGATCGGTCTTGCTGGCGTAGCGGCCATCGAGCGGAGACAGGGCCGACAGCGTGGAATACGGAGTAGTAGAAGTCATGAGAGCGGACGCAAGTTAAAGAAACGGTTGGCGTGTGGCGCGCGGGGAGGGCAGGGTTATTGCAATACAGCAACACTGACGGCGCCACAGTAAAGGGCGATTTTACCACCGCTGGCCGCTGGCCAGCCGTCCGTCGGCGGCGGATGGCCCCCATTCTGGCCGAATCCGGCCCCGATGCGGCGTGCCTGCCACACCTGAGGCAGCGCCAGGCGCGTGCTGCCAAACGCCGCTGCCGCCGATGCTATACTGATTGCTGCTCCTTTACCTTAAAGTACCTATGAAACTGATCGGCTCCCTCGCCAGCCCGTATGTCCGCAAAGCCCGTATCGTGCTGGCGGAAAAAAAGCTCGACTATGTCTTCGAGCTGGAAAACGTGTGGGTGCCGGAAACCCGCATTGCCCAGGCTAATCCCTTGGGCAAGGTGCCCTGCTTGGTGATGGAGGATGGCAGCACGCTGATCGATTCGAAAGTCATCGTCGAATACCTCGACACGCTCACGCCCGTGTGCAAGCTGCTGCCGGCCGGCGGCAATGGCCGCGAGCGGGCCGATATCAAGAACTGGGAAGCGCTGGCCGACGGCATCCTTGACGCGGGCGTGCTGGTGCGCCTGGAGCGCACGCAGCGCCCGCCCGAGCAGCAGAGCGCGGCCTGGATCGCGCGCCAGCTCGACAAGATCACGCTGGGCCTGGCCGCGCTCGAGGCGCGCCTGGGCGAGAGTGCGTATTGCGCCGGCAAGAACTACACCTTGGCCGACGTGGCCGTGGGCTGCACGCTGGGCTGGCTCAGCTTCCGCTTCCCGGAAATCGACTGGCGTGCGGACCATCCCGCGCTGGCGCGCCTGTTCGACAAACTGTCCGAGCGGCCATCGTTCAAGGACACCGTGCCGCAGTGAGCGTACGATGACCGGTACCGATTCGAAGGCGCAGCAACGCCTGCAGATGGCCGATATCGCGCGCCTGGCTGGCGTATCCACGTCCACCGTGTCGCGCGCGCTGAGCGGTAGTTCGCTGGTCAATGAAGAGACGCGCGCGCGCGTCATCGCGCTGGCCCGTTCGCTCAAGTATTCCATCAATATCGGCGCGCAAAACCTGCGCCTGAAACAGAACCGCACGGTAGGCGTGGTGGTGCCGTATGACGCAGCCACGCGCCAGCACCTGTCCGACCCCTTTTTCCTCAGCATGCTGGGCAGCCTTGCCGATGCGCTGACGGAGCAGGGCTTCGACATGCTCATTTCGCGCGTGGATGCCGAAACGCTCGATGCTGCCGCCCAGTCTTTCGATAGCGGCCGCGTGATCGGCATTATCCTGATCGGCCAGTGGCGCCACCATGAACAACTGAATCAGCTGGCCGCGCGCCAGGTGCCCATCGTCGTGTGGGGCGCGCAATTGCCGCAGCAGCTGTATTGCACCGTCGGGGGCGATAACGTCGCCGGCGGCAGGCTGGCCACGGAACACTTGCTGGCGGCGGGGCGCACGCGCATCGCCTTCTTTGGCGACGCCAAGCTGCCCGAAGTGGCGCAGCGCCACCAGGGTTATGCGCAGGCGCTGGCCGCGCAGGGTTTGGTGCCCGACCCGCAACTGTACGTGGCCGGTTCCTTCCTGCCGCAGGGCGGAGCGACGGACGTGCAGGAATTGCTGGACCGCCGCCTCCCGTTCGACGCCATCTTCGCCTGCAGCGACTTGCTGGCCATGAGCGCCATCAGTGCCCTGCGCGCGCGCGGCGTGGCCGTGCCGGAGCAGGTGGCCGTGGTTGGCTACGACGATATCGAACTGGCCGCGTATTTCCATCCGCCGCTGACCACCGTGCGCCAGCCGATCCGCGCCGCCGGGCGCGCGCTGGTGGCCTCGCTGCTGGCGCTGGTCGACGGCGCAGCAGCGCCATCCCAGCAATTGCCAACCGAGCTGATCGTACGCGCCTCGGGCCGCTGAGGTGGGCATGCTTCATCGGCTGCAACCGATTGCAATAATTTAGATTTACCTCCTATATTTTCATGCTGCAGTGCCGCATGAAAAGCCCTGTTTGCTCAGCGCATAAGCGCTTATTACCTCTGCTCCCTTCGTATTATTCTCTTAAAAACAACATAAATTTCATGTTGCAGTGCTCGATTGCAATCGATTGCAATAAATTCTTATTCGTTGAATAATGACGTACCGGCTCAGCCAGCGCGCCACGGCATGTAGCGGCCAGGACTCATAACAAGCGGATACCTCGATGTATCGGCATACAACACTGGAGACAAGATGAAGACACGTACTGCTCAACGCGGCTGCATGGCCGCAGCCGTCGCCCTGGCCATGCTGCAATTGGGCGCGGCCCAGGCACAATCCACCGGCGACACCGCCAGCGCCGCCCCCGCCGATGGCCTGAACCTGGAACGCATCGTGGTCACGGGCACCACCGGCGGCACGTCGAAAATGAAATCGAGTAATTCCGTCAGCAGCATGGAACTCGACACCATCCTGCACAATGCGCCGACCAGCGCCGCCGAAGTCCTGCGCTCGGTGCCGGGCTTGCGGGCCGAGTCTTCGGGCGGCGAAGGCAATGCCAACATCACCGTGCGCGGCCTGCCCATTTCCGCCGGCGGCGCGCGCTATGTGCAGATCCAGGAAGATGGTTTGCCGGTGCTGCAGTTTGGCGACTTCAACTTCACCACGCCCGACAGCTTCGTGAAAATCGATTCCACCCTGGACCACCTGGAAGTGGTGCGCGGCGGCTCGGCCTCCACCCTGGCCACCAACTCGCCGGGCGGCATCATCAATTTCATCAGCAAGAATGGCAAGGAGCAGGGTGGCAGCGTGGCCATCAGCCGCGGCCTGGGCTATGACCAGACCCGCGTGGACTTCGACTATGGCGCGCCGCTCTCGGAGCGTACGCGCTTCTTCATCGGCGGCTCCTGGCGTACGGGCGAAGGCATCCGCCACAGCGGCGTCAACAGTGAAAAGGGCGGCCAGATCCGCGGCAATGTCACGCATGAATTCGACAGCGGCTTCGTGCGGCTATCGTTCAAGCACCTCGACGACCAGTCGCCCACGGCCCTGCCGGTGCCGGTCAGCGTGAGCAATGGCCGCATCACGGAAATCGCCGGCATCGACCCGCGCAAGGCCAGTTTCTATTCGCCGTACTGGGTGCCCGACATGGTGCTGAACAAGGATAACCAGCGCGTGGCCACCCGCGTCAACGACGGCTTGCACGTGAAGAGCGACACCGTAGGCCTGGAAGCATCATTCAAGCTTGGGCAGGGCTGGAGCGTGAGCGAAAACTTCCGCTACGCAGACAATTCCGGCCGCTTCACGGGCGTCTTCCCGTCGAATAACGGCAGCGACGGCAGCTATGTGTTTGCGAGCGGACCGAATCTGGGCAAGCCTTATGTCGGCCGGGCCTTTTCCGCCGTGGTGTTCAATACCTCGATCGACGACGCCAGCAATACCCTGAGCGACACCAAGCTGGCCAAGACTTTTGTTCTCGACAGCGGCAAACTGACCACCACGGCCGGCCTGTACCTGTCGCAGCAAAAGCTGGGCCTGACCTGGAACTTCAATGAATACCTGATGCAGGCCACGGGCGACCAGCCGGCGCTGCTGCAAACGGCCAGCAGCACGCCAGGCTATATCGGCCCGGCCTTCGGTGCCTGCTGCTCGCGCGCCGTCGACATGGAGTACCGCACGACGTCACCGTACCTGAACCTGGCCTGGGAAAGCGGTGCGCTGAACCTCGACGGCGGCCTGCGGCGCGACCGCCAGCATGCCAGCGGCACGGCCAATATCGCCACCGGCGCGCAAGCCTATCTGCCGTCGACGGTGCAGCAGGTCGACTACACCTTGGGCCACACCTCGTACTCGCTGGGCGCGAACTACAAGCTGCAAGCCAACCTGGCCGTGTTTGCCCGTGTCAGCGAAGGCGTGGCCTTCAATGCCGACCGCATCCTGTTCGGCACGCCCTTGGATGGCAGCGTGCCCGTGGCCATCAATACCGTGCGCCAGCTTGAAGGCGGCGTGAAATGGCGCCAAGGTCCCCTGAGCACCTTCGTCACCGTGTTCCAGGCCAAGACCAAGGAAAGCAATTACGAAGCGACTACCCAGCTGCGCACGGCCAACAGCTATGAAGCGAAGGGCGTGGAACTGGAAGCGGCCTACAGCGCGGGCGACTTCCGCATCAATGGCGGCCTGACGTTCACGGATGCCGAGATCACGGGCACGGCAGCGGCCGATGTGGCGCTGATCGGCAATACGCCGCGGCGCCAGGCGCGTGTCGTGTACCAGCTCGCGCCTACCTATGAATGGGGAGCGGCTACCTTGGGCGCCAGCCTGGTCGGCACGGGCAAGTCGTGGGGCGACGATGCGCATACGATCACCTTGCCCGCCTACCAGGTGCTCAATGCCTTCGTCAATTACCAGCTCACGCCGCAAATGCAGGTGGCGCTGACGGCGAACAATCTGCTCAACAAGATCGGCTATACGGAAGTCGAGGGTGATGGCCATGCTGCCCGCTCGATCACGGGGCGCGCCGTCAAGGTCAGCCTGAAATACGCATTTTAAGCAAGGATAGGATTCATGATGTCGATACGCAGCCCCCTGGCGCGCCTGCTGGCGCCGCTCCCCACGCCCTTGCGCAACGATGCGGCGCGCCGCTACGCGCGCCAGGAGGCGGTCTTGCTTGAACGCCTGGGCAGCCTGTATGGCCAGCGGCCGGACTTCCTGCCCTGGCTGGGAGACCTGATGGAAAGCGTGGGGCGGCTATACGCGGCGCGCGCGCCGGCGCTGCTGCGGCAAGATGCGCAGCGCGAAGCGCAGCCGGACTGGTTTGCCAGCCAGTCCATGCTGGGCTACAGCGCCTACGTGCAGCGCTTCGGCGGCAGCCTGCAGGGGGTGGCCGCGCGCATTGCCCACTTGCGCGAACTGGGCGTGACGTATCTGCATTTGCTGCCATTTTTGCGGCCGCGCGCCGGCGAAAGCGATGGAGGCTTTGCCGTCGCCAGCTTCGAGGAAGTCGACCCTGCGCTGGGCAGCAATGCCGACTTGCAGGCATTGACTGCGCAGCTGCGCGCAGCCGGCATCAGCCTGTGCTCGGACCTGATCCTCAACCATGTGGCCGATGACCATGCGTGGGCGCTGGGCGCGAAGGCGGGCGATCCGCTGCTGCGCGATTTTTTCCACACCTATCCCGACCGCGCGCAGCCGGACCGCTACGAGCGAACGGTAGGCCAGGTTTTCCCGCAGGCGGCGCCGGGCAATTTCACCTTCGTGCCAGAGCTCCAGCGCTGGGTCTGGACCACGTTTTATCCCTACCAGTGGGATTTGAACTACGCCAATCCGGCCGTCTTCGCGGCCATGGCCTGCGCCATGCTGGGCCTGGCCAACAAGGGCATCGAAGTATTCCGTCTCGATTCGACGGCCTTCCTGTGGAAACGCGAAGGCACGGACTGCATGAACCAGCCTGAAGCCCACAGCCTGCTGCAAGCTTTGCGCGCCATCGCCGCCCTCGTTGCGCCTGGCGTATTGCTCAAGGCCGAAGCCATCGTGCCCACGCCCAAGCTGCCCGCCTATTTTGGCAGCGATGCCGCGCCCGAATGCCATATCGCCTATCACAGCAGCCTGATGGCCGCCGGCTGGGGCGCGCTGGCGGAGGAAAGCACGGATCTGCTGCAGCAGGTGATCGCCGCCACGCCACCGCTGCCGCCGGCCGCAAGCTGGCTCAGTTATGTACGCTGCCACGATGACATCGGCTGGAACGTGCTGCTCAATGAAGCGGGCGCGGACGGGCCGGCGCGCCTGGCGCGCATCGCGCAGTTCTTTGCCGGCACGCCGGGCACAGGCAGCTATGCGCGCGGCGCCGCCTTCCAGAGCAGCAGCGCCGACAAGGCGCATGGCAGCAACGGCATGGCCGCCTCGCTGGCCGGCCTGGAAAGCGCCACCACGGTACAGGAGCAGGAATACGCGTTGCGGCGCCTGCTGCTGCTGCATGGCCTGGCCTTGAGCTTTGGCGCCTTGCCGGTGCTGTACATGGGCGATGAACTGGGCATGACCAACGATTACAGCTACACGCAGCGCGCGGACCGGGCGATGGACAGCCGCTGGCTGCAGCGTCCGGCGTTCGACGACAGCCTGCTCGCATGGCGCCACGATGGTGTGAGCGCCAGCGGCCGGCTGTACCTGGCGCTGCGCCAATTGATCGACGCGCGCAGGCGCTTGCCGGCCCTGGCCGCCGCTGCGCCGCGCAGCGTGCTGCCGGCCGACACGCCGGCCGTGCTGGCGCTGCTGCGGGGCGACGCGTTTCTCAACCTGAGCAATTTCAGCGGCGCCAGTCAGCGCTACACCTTGCCAACAGGCGAGTGGCGCAACAGCCTCGATGGCAGCGTGCTGGCCGGCACCGTATGTCTGCAGCCCTGGCATATGCTGTGGCTGGAAAGGGAACCGGCATGAGCGACGCCACCACGCACCGCCCGCATCTGTCGTTCTGGCAGATCGTCAACATGAATGTCGGTTTTTTCGGCATCCAGTTCAGCTTCGGGCTGCAGCAAAGCAGCATGAGCCCCATCTACAAATACCTGGGCGCCGACGAGGCGAGCCTGCCATATTTGTGGCTGGCCGGTCCCATGACGGGGCTGCTCGTGCAGCCCCTGATCGGCGCCATGAGCGACCGCACGGTGACGCGCTGGGGCCGTCGCACGCCGTACTTCCTGATCGGCGCCATCCTGTGCAGCCTGGGCCTGCTGGCCATGCCGTTCAGTCCTACCCTGTGGATGGCCGCCAGCCTGCTGTGGATACTCGACGCGGCCAACAACGTGACGATGGAGCCATACCGCGCCTTTGTCAGCGACAAGCTGGACAAGAAGCAGCATTCGCTGGGCTTTCTTACGCAAAGTGCGTTTACGGGGCTGGGGCAAACGCTGGCCTACCTGACCCCATCGCTGCTGGTCATGCTGGGCATGAACAAGGATGCCGTCAATGGCAGCCATATCCCGCATATCGTCATCGCCGCCTTCCTGATCGGCGCCGTGTTCTCGCTTGCCTCAGTGCTGTGGACCCTGAAGACGACGCCGGAAAACCCCCTCACGGCGGCCGAGCTGGCGGCCATCCGCAGCCGCCCGCCGGGCTGGCGCCACACGCTGGCCGATATCGGCGCGGCCCTGCGCGAGATGCCGCCGACGATGAAGCAGCTGGCCATCGTCAACCTGTTCCAGTGGTACGCCATGTTCTGCTACTGGCAGTACATTGCGCTGTCGCTGGCAGCGACCCTGTTCCACACGACGGACCCCGCGTCGCAAGGCTTTCGCGACGCGGGCCTGCTGAACGGGCAGGTGGGTGCCTTCTACAATTTCGTCGCCTTTGTCGCTGCCTTTGCGCTGGTGCCGTTCACGCGCCGTTTCGGCCCCAAGCGCATGCACAGCCTGTGCCTGTGCGCGGCCGGAGTGGGCATGCTGAGCATCCCGCTGATCCACAGCCCGGCGCTGCTGTTGCTGCCCATGCTGGGCGTGGGCCTGGCCTGGGCCAGCATCATGGGCAATCCCTACATCATGCTGGCCGGCTGCATTCCGCCCGAGCGCACGGGCGTCTACATGGGCATCTTCAACATGTTCATCGTCATCCCGATGATCATTCAGATCTTCACCCTGCCCCTGTATTACCGCAGCTGGCTGGGCGGCAATCCGGAGAACGTCATCCGGCTGGCCGGCGCCCTGTTGCTGTGCGCTGCGGTGGCGGTGCTGTTCGTCAAGCTGCGCCCGCCGCAGGCCACAAAGACTTGAGGACGGACGTAAAAAAACCGGCTCTGCCGGTTTTTTTACGATGCTGCGAAAGGATTACTCTTCAATCGCCATCTGGCTTTGCAGATAATTCTGAATACCGACTTTGGCGATCAGATCGATCTGCGTTTCGAGCCAGTCGATATGCTCTTCCGTGTCTTCCAGGATCATCAGGAACAGGTCGCGCGAGACGTAGTCGCCCGCTTTTTCGCTGATGGCGATGCCTTCCTTGACGGTGGCGTGCGCGGCGCGTTCCAGTTTCAAATCGCATTCCAGCATTTCCGGCGTGTTCTCGCCGATCAGCAGCTTGTGCAGCGCTTGCAGGTTAGGCAGGCCGTCGAGCATCAGGATGCGGTCGATCAGCTTGTCGGCGTGTTTCATTTCGCCGATCGATTCTTCGTATTCCTTCTTGCCCAGCTTTTCCAGGCCCCAGTGCTTGTACATGCGCGCATGCAGGAAGTACTGGTTGATGGCCGACAGTTCGTTGGTGAGCTGTGCGTTGAGCATGCGGATGACTTCTTTATCGCCCTTCATGGGATTTCCTTTGTTCTGTGTCGCGTTCGATGATGAAACCGGAGGCTGCTGGCGTTCACTGCCGGGTGGCGCAGGGCTGCCTGGTGGCGCGCAGGTTGCCGGTCTCGCTATGCCCGCATGATAGCGCAAAATATGGGCGTTTCTTGCTGTGAAACGGTGTTTTTCCGTCTATTTAACGTAAATATCGTGCGAATAAAACCCATTCTCAAATGGATTGCCAGATTTTTCCGTTTTTTATTTGTCAAGGAAAATGAAGGCCATTCTCATTCGCGTTCATGCCGTCTGTCGTGCGTTTTCAGCGGGCCTGGATTGTCGCGTGGAAACGGCGCAAAATGTTTGCGACATTCTTGCCTTTACGTATTCTTGGCTGCTGGTGGCGATGCGATAATCACCGGGGAAACTCACTACAAAGGATAGCAAGATGATGCTGCATATACCCGGCGTGCTGACACCGGAACAGGTGACGCATTTTCGCCAGCGCCTGGCGCAGACGGACTGGGTCGACGGTCGCGCCAGCGTCGGGGCGCAAGGCGCGCAGGTCAAGCGCAACCGCCAGCTGGCCGAGGGTTCGCCGCTGGCGCTGGAGTTGGGCGAGATCGTCAGCCGCGCGCTGATGGCCAATCCGCTGTTCTTTTCGGCCGTGCTGCCGCTGCGCATCCTGCCGCCGTTCTTCAACAGCTACGCGGGCGGCGAGCACTATGGTCTGCATATCGACGGCGCCATCCGCACGCCGAAAAATGGCATGCAGTCGATGCGCGCGGACGTCTCCTCGACCGTGTTCCTGAGCGAGCCGGATGAGTACGAAGGCGGCGAGCTGGTGGTGGTCGATTCCTACGGTACGCATGAAGTGAAGCTGCCTGCAGGCGACGTCATCGTGTATCCGTCGAGCAGCGTGCATCAGGTGTTGCCCGTCACCAGTGGCGAGCGGATCTGTTCATTCCTGTGGACGCAAAGCATGGTGCGCGAAGACTGGAAGCGCAGCATGCTGTTCGAACTCGATCAGAACATCCAGAGCGTGCGTGGCGAGCACGGCGATTCGCCGGCGACGGTGGGCTTGACGGGGCATTACCACAACCTGCTCAGGATGTGGGCGGAGATGTAAGGCAGGGGTCAGACCCCCGGCGACGTTGGCGCTGAACTTTGCGTTGGCGGTGTTGAGGGTCTGACCCCATAGCGCGCTGCGCATCTGGCAAAAAAAAGTCTGCCTGGCCCGGGGATGGTGGCTGGCAGACTGAAACAAGCAAATCGCTTGACTAAAAACAGGGCGCAAAAAAGCAAGCAGGCACACGGTGCGATGCTTGCGGGCTGGCAGCGGCGCAAGGGCCGCCGGAAGGCTAGCTCAGTTGGAAGGTCAGGGGCACGAGCACGTACACGGGTACGGGCTTGCCGTTTTCGATCATGGGCTTGAACAGCGCGCGCTGCGCGGCCTGGCGGCCCGCTTCATCGAGGTTGCCGTAGCCGGTCGATTTATGGATCAGGATTTGCTCAGGCAAACCTTTTTCATTGATCAGAATGCGCAATACCACGGTGCCGCTCTCGCCCAGGCGGCGCGACAAATTCGGGTAGATCAGTTGCGGTGCCTTGATGTATTCGACGCTGCTGACGGTGCGCGGTGCCGCGGGTGCAGGTGGTGACGGCGCCGGTGTCGATGGCGCTGCCGGCGCGGCGGCGGCCACAGGCGCCGCTTCTGCGCGCGTAGGCTGTGGCGGCGTGATCGTCGGTTCGCTCGGCGCCACGGCGATCAGCGGCAGCGGCGGGATCACGGCGCGCGGCACGGGAGCGCTCAGTTCCACGGTTTTCGGTACGGACGGTGCCGGGGGCTTGGGTGGCGCCGGCGGGGCGATGATGCTGATGGTGGTGATGGTCGGCATGGCCGCCGTGACGACGCGGCTCAACAGGCCGCTCTGGATGGCGTAAAAGCCGGCGATATGCAGGACGACGATGGCCATCAGCGGCGCGAACTTGTTGCGCTTCTTGTCGAAGTTGGCAAATTGTTGCACGGCCTGCACCGTTACGGGCGGGGGCATCATCGTCATGGCGTTCATCGCTTTCTTTAGTTTGTCAGTACGGCTCGCATCAATACGGTTTCTTGCAGTACCACGGTGGCGCTCAAGTGATCGTTCAGCACTTCCCGCGCGCAGCTATGGCATTTGCCGCAGCAGGTGGCCACGCCCAGGTCGCGGCGCAGTTCGGCCATGCTGGAGAGGCCAAGATCGACGGCTTGACGGATTTCACGATCAGATATGTTGTTGCAGACACATACAATCATTGATACACCTTCTGGCTGGATGATGAATAGACACTAGTACCCTGAAGCATTGTTGCTAGTGTTTTAATGAGAATCATTATCATTACGTTTCATTGTCGCGCAAAGTGCAGGACAATGCAAGCGATTTTGATCAAGTGTGCGGCGCTTGGCGGCTCGGCGCGGCAGCTTGATATGCGCTTCGCGCGCATGGCGCAGCCCTTGACAGGGGCCACTCTCCGGGCCAAATAAAAACAATTCGCATTCATGTTTATAATGCTGGTATTGTCTCGGACGGTCGCCATCTGGACAGTTTGAAAGGCCGCTTGTCGGTAATGCGCAACAGTTGCGTTTTACCTCACAACACCCAGGGCATGCGCCGCGCGCAGCAGTCTGTCCCCGGTGTTCTTAATTTGAACGGAATTTGCTCATGACTCTAGTTCCACCCCTGATGACGCTCGACGCGCTGGCAGTCGGCCAGAGCGGCACGGTGTTGCATATCACGCCCCACGCGGCAGGACAGACGGAAGACGGCGTCGATCTCGCCCGCCGGTTGATGGAGCTGGGATTCGTTCCTGGCGAACGACTCCGCATGCTCAAGCGCGGCATGCCCGGCGGCGACCCGCTGGCCATCAAGGTCGGCAATGCCACGTTCGCACTGCGCCGCTTCGAAGCGGCGCTGATCACGATTCAACCGCTGCTTCAACCGGAATAACCATGGGTGCTGTCGAAACTATCGTCGATGCGGGCGCGCACAAAGCGCCGCATCAGCCACAAATTGCCTTGCTGGGCAACCCGAACTGCGGCAAGACCGCCCTGTTCAACCGTTTGACGGGTGCGCGCCAGAAAGTGGCGAACTACGCCGGCGTGACCATCGAGCGCAAGGAAGGCCATTTCACCTCGCCGGGTGGCACGCCCGTGCGCCTGCTCGACCTGCCTGGCGCCTACAGCCTGTCCGCCACCACGCCCGATGAAGCCATCACGCGCGACGTGGTGGGGGGATTGCGCAAGGGCGACCCGCGCCCGGACGCCATCATCTGCGTGGTCGACGCCACCAATTTACGCCTGAACTTGCGCCTGGTGCTGGAAGTCAAGCGCCTGGGCTTGCCCATGCTGCTGGCCCTGAACATGACGGACGTGGCGCGCAAGCGCGGCATGCTCATCGATACGGCCAAGCTGTCGCTAGAACTGGGCATGCCCGTGGTGGAAACCGTCGCGGTGCAGCACGACGGCGAAAAAGCCCTGTTGAACGCCATTGACGCCATGCTGCCGCTGCCGGTCGTGGACGCAAAACCGCTGGCGGCCATCGATGCCGTCAGCGTCGAAGAAACCCAGCGCGAAGTGCGCCGCATCCTGGCAGCCGTCAGCAATAACACCAGCGACACGGGCAACCTGACGGAAAAAATCGACGATGTGGTGCTGCACCCCGTGTTCGGCCCCCTCATCCTGGCCGCGCTGATGTTCCTGATCTTCCAGGCAGTGTTTGCCTGGGCTGCCACGCCGATGGAAATGATCACCGATGGCGTGGGCCACCTGGGTGCCTTGCTGACGGCGAACATGCCCGATGGCCACCTGAAAAGCTTGCTGGTGGAAGGCATCATCGGCGGCGTCGGCAGCGTGCTGGTATTCCTGCCGCAGATCCTGATCCTGTTCTTCTTTATCCTGAGCCTGGAAGACTGCGGCTACCTGCCGCGCGCGGCCTTCCTGCTGGACCGCCTGATGGGCGGCGTGGGCCTGTCGGGCCGTGCCTTCATCCCGCTGTTGTCGAGCTTTGCCTGCGCCATTCCCGGCGTGATGGCGGCGCGCACCATCCAGAACCCGCGCGACCGCCTGGTCACCATCATGATCGCCCCGCTGATGACGTGTTCGGCGCGCCTGCCCGTATATGCGCTGATCATCGCCGCCTTCATCCCGCAGCGCCAGGTGTGGGGTTATCTGAGCCTGCAAGGTCTGGTGCTGTTTGTCCTGTACTTCGCCGGCATCATCTCGGCCATGGCCGTGGCCTGGGTCATGAAGCGCGGCATGGGCGTGCGCGGCAACCAGCCGCTGATGCTGGAACTTCCAGCCTACCACTGGCCCCATCTGCGCAACCTGGCCGTCAGCCTGTGGGAGCGCGCGAAGATCTTCCTGACGCGCGTCGGTACCATCATCCTGAGCCTGATGATTATCCTGTGGTTCCTCAGCACCTTCCCCGGCGCGCCGGACAACGCGATCCATCCGCCGATCTATTACAGCCTGGCCGGCATCCTGGGCCGCGGCCTGGAAGTGATCTTCGCGCCCATCGGTTTCAATTGGCAAATCTGCATCGCGCTGGTGCCAGGCATGGCGGCGCGCGAAGTGGCCGTCGGCGCCCTGGGCACCGTGTACGCGCTGTCGCAAACGGGCGACGCGCTGGCCTCCACCCTGGAACCGCTGATCGCCCATTCCTGGTCAATGGCCACCGCGCTGTCCTTGCTGGCCTGGTATGTGTTCGCGCCGCAGTGCCTGTCGACCCTCTCCGTGGTGAAACGCGAAACGGGAGGCTGGCGCTATCCGCTGCTGATGGCCGGCTATATGTTCGCCCTGGCCTACGCAGCCTCGTTCATCACGTACCGCGTCGCTCTGATGCTGGGCGCTTAGGAGTACACCATGTGGCAAACCATTATCGTCGCCCTGATCGTCGCAGCCGCGCTGCTGCATTTTTCGACCAAGTACCTGCCGCCGGGCGTGCGCCGCGCCATCGTGCGTGGCCTGGTGCGCTGCGGCCTCGATGAGGCGAAGATGTCGACCTTTTTCAAGGTGGCGCCGGGCTGCGGCAGTGGCTGCGGTTCCTGCGGCTCCTGCGACAGCCCACCGCCGCCATCCGCCACGCCGCCGGCCGATGGCAGCAGCAAGCGCGTGATCCTGATGCAGGTGCAGCGCCAGGACTGATGTACGTCTAGGCACGGGCCCGCCCGTCGGCTACACTGGGGTTTCCGCATGGCAAGGAGTGGCAATGGCGATACTGTTGATCTTCATGTTTTTGTTTGCGATCGCCTCCTGGCTGCTGGCCAGCCGGCGTGGGCGCAATGGCGGCGTCTGGTTCTGCATCGGCCTGTTCCTCGGGCCGTTTGCCTTGCTGGCGGTGGCCGCTTTGCCGCCCGTCACGCGGCCCTGAACGTAAAAAAACCCGCTGCTGCGGGTTTTTTTACGCCTGCGTGCCCGCGTGACGCAGCCGGTACTGGCGCGGCGAGCAGACCATGACGCGCTTGAAGGCGTGGCTGAAGGCGCTGTCCGAATCGTAGCCCAGCGCCTGCGCAATCGACGTCACTGTCGCGGCATTGTCCCTCAGGCGCCGTGTGGCAAGGCGCATGCGCCAGCGCAGCAGGTAGTCGAGCGGCGTCACGCCCACCCTATTCTTGAAGTGCAGGGAAAAGGCCGAGCGTGACTGCCCCGCGACGGCGGCCAGCTGCTGCAAGGTCCAGCGCCGCGCCGGCTGCGCATGCATGGCCTCGATGGCGGCGCGCAGCCGGGGATCGGCCAGCGCGAACAGCCAGCCCACTGGATGCGAAGCCTGCGCTGCCAGGTACTGGCGAAGCATTTGCAGCAGCATTATGTGGCCCAGGTGGCGCGTCATTAGCGCCGCACCGGGCGCCGTCGCCTGCAATTCCTGCGCCAGCCGTTGCAAGGCCCAGTGCAGCACGTTGGCCTGGTCCGTATCGCCGCGCAGGTGCAGCAGCGGGGGCAGGCAGTCGAGCAGGATGGTCGCTTCGTCGCCAAAGCTGAAGCGTCCACCGATAAGGAAAAAATCATGTTCCGGCGCGCCGTGGCGGGCCACGCCCTGCGGCGCGTGCCGGTACACTTCAAGCGCCGAGGCGGCTGGCAAGCCGGGTGTACTGGCCAGGGTGAACGCGCGCCCAGGCGCGAGCAGGAAGCAGTCGCCCGTTTGTAGCTGCACGGGAGCGTCGATGCCCGCGACCGTCAGCCAGCAACCGCCTTCGATCACGGCGTTGAACTTGATGCCCTCCGGCGGCGGAAAGTCGATGGCCCAGTCGCCACCCGCCTTCAGGCCCGCAAAATAGGAACTGCGCGTATCAAGCAGCGAGAGTACATCGGAGAGTAAATCCATGGTGGGGTTCAGTTCTGGACGATGGCGATAGTATTGCAGATTTTACGCCATTCACAGTCCAGTTCCTTGCGCGCAAAATGTCCATCTCGCCAGCCATTCGGACTGGCTCTACTTGCAAAGGCAGACCCCATGGGCAGCATCGACAATAAACAAACTCCCCTGCACTCCGGCTTCGACGCCACTACGACCGCCACCGAGGCGCTGGCCGGCCGCGACCTGTCCGGCGTGCAGGCCATCGTCACGGGCGGCGCGTCGGGCCTGGGGCTGGAAACGGTGCGCGTGCTGGCCGGCGCCGGCGCCCGCGTACTGGTGCCGGCGCGCGATCCGCATCAGGCGCAAGCGGCCTTGATTGGCATGGCCGGCGTGGAGGTCGCCGCGCTCGACCTGCTTGATCCGCAAGCCATCGACCGCTTTTCCGCCGCCTTTCTTGCCACCGGCCGCGCCCTGCACGTACTGGTGAATGGCGCCGGCATCATGGCCACGCCCCTGCTGCGCGATGCGCGTGGCTACGAGGCGCAGTTCGCGACGAATCACCTGGGGCATTTCCAGCTGACGGCGCGTTTGTGGCCCGCCTTGAGGCGGGCGAAGGGTGCACGCGTGGTGTGCGTGTCGTCGCTGGGACACCGGCAGGCAGGCGTGGACCTGGACGACCCGCATTTCCTGCATCAGCCGTACGACAAGTGGCGCGCGTATGCGCAGTCGAAAAGTGCCAATGCGCTGTTTGCCGTGGAACTCGACCGGCGCGCTGCGACGCACGGCGTGCGCGCCTTCTCGCTGCATCCGGGGGCCATCCTGACGCCGCTGGTGCGCCACCTGGACCTCGATGACCTGCGCCGTGTGGGCGCGCTCGATGAGGCCGGACAGGTGAATCCGCCGCCGCAATCGGGTTTCAAGAATGTGGCGCAGGGCGCAGCCACGGCCGTCTGGTGCACCACCAGCGCGCAGCTCGAGGGTATTGGAGGCGTGTATTGCGAGGATTGCGATATCGCCGCCCTGGCACCTGGCGACAGCACGGGGCCGGGCGTGCGGCGCTGGGCCGTCGATCCTGCGCAGGCGCGCCATCTATGGGCGCTGAGCGAGCAGATGACGGGCGTGCGCTTCGATTGCGACGCAGAATAGAACATGCCGGGTAACGCCCGGCATGTGCAGGAGGGCGGCGTGGTCTTACGCCTTGCCCGCCAGCTTTTCCACCACGGGCACCAGCGCGGCCGGGCGGCAGCCGAAGGCGGCAAGGCGACCTTGCGCGTGCGGCGCCAGGTCCAGGTCGTAGGGCAAACGGCCCGCCACCAGCCACAGCTTATCCTGCGGCAGGGCCTCGACGAGGCGGCGCTGGCCGTCGACGAACATGGCGTTATACGTTTGCAGCACGATCTGCTGCGCGCCTTGCGCAAAGGCGATCGCGGCATCGACCTCTTCGTCCAGCGCTTCGGCCGACAGCGCATATTCGCGTACGTCCAGGCCCGCTTCGAGCAGCGCCGGCAGCATGGAGCTGCGCGCTTCCTTGTTGCGGCCCAGCGCCACTTCATCGATTTCGCTGCGCGAACGCACTTCCACCGTCAGCAGGGTCACGGGCAAGCTGGCGTCCAGCGCGCGGTATTCGCCCTGCACGCGTAAGGCGGCCTTTTGCAGCAGCTGCGACAGGGCCATGGCGGCCGGCTGCATCAGTGCAGGCGGGACGACGGGGCGCGAGCGCCAGTCGCGCACGGCGCGGTTGCGCTTGAGTTCAAGAACGCGCGCACAAGCTGCGTCGATGCGGGCCATGGGAATGTCACCGCGCTCCACGGCGGCGACGACTGCCTCGATGGCGGCTGTCTGCTGCGCTTCGCGGTGCGAGATGAGGACGATGTCGGCCCCCGCCTGCAAGGTGGTGATGGCGCCCTGGGCGATGCCGATGCCGTCGGCAATGGCCGCCATTTCCAGGCAGTCGGTGATGACGACGCCCTTGTATTTCATCTCGCCGCGCAGCAGGTCCGTCAGCACGCCTTTGGACAGTGTGGCCGGCACGCTGGTGTCGGCCTCGAAGGCGGGGAAGACCACGTGCGCCGTCATGATGGCGTCTACGCCGCCGGCAATGGCGGCGCGGAAGGGCGCCAGTTCGACGGCGTGCAGGCGTTCCTTGTCATGCGGGACCAGGGCCATGGCGTAATGCGTGTCGATGGCTGTGTCGCCGTGGCCGGGGAAATGCTTGGCAGTGACGGCCACGCCGCTGGCGCGCTGGCCGCGCATGGCCGCCATGCCGTAGTCGATGACGGTGGCGGCATCCTCGCCATACGCGCGCACGCCGATGACGGGGTTGTTGCGGTTGTTGTTCACGTCCAGCACGGGGGCGAGCAGCAGGTTGATGCCCACCTGGCGCATTTCATCGCCGCTGATCCGGTTCATGCGTTCGCAATCCTCGGTGGAGCCGGCCGCCTGAAAGGCCATGGCCGCGGGAATTGGCGTGACGCCCTGCTCGATGCGCATCACCATGCCACCTTCCTGGTCGATGGAGATGAGCAGCGGAATGTCGGACACTTCCGCGTTGATTTCCTGCAGTTCGCGGCACAGGGCTGACACTTGCGCGGGCGTGTGCACATTGCGGCGGAACAGGATCACGCCGCCCACCTTTTTTTGGCGTATCAAGGTCTTGATGTGCTCGTCCGCCTGCAGGGCGTCGAAGCCCACCATGAATAACTGTCCTACTTTTTCGCGCAAACCCTGTTCCATGCTGCAACTCCTCCGGTATTCATTGTGATGATGGCAGACGTATTGTGGCCCGTGGCGACGCGGCGCGGCCGTCACCGGAAAAGCTGCCTTGTTTTGTGCTTGTTTTGGTATTGTATTGGATTCAGGTTTTTGCGCAAGTGGTTATTAAGTGGTATTGCTCAACTTGCGCAACGGCCATCTCAATCCAGGCGCTGGAACGATACCGCCTGGGCCTTGGGCCAGTACAGGCCGAACACGGGCGGCAGCTGCGGCAGCTGGCTCGGGTCGAGCAATTGTCCCGCTTCCAGGAAGGGCAGCAGGGCCGAAGCCAGTTTCACCTGGTTCGGCGAGATGCGCCGCACCAGATGATGCGGGCGCAGTTCCTGCGGGTGCGCCAGGCCGGCGGCGGCGATCAGTTCGGCCAGCGCCTTCATGGTGTTCTGGTGGAAGTGCGCCACGCGGGCGATCTTGTCGGACACCACCAGTGCGCGCTGGCGCTGCGGGTCTTGCGTGGCCACGCCCGTGGGACAGCGGTCCGTGTGGCAGCTTTGCGACTGGATGCAGCCCAGCGCGAACATGAAGCCGCGCGCCGAATTGCACCAGTCGGCGCCCAGTGCCAGCAATCGGGCGATGTCGAAGGCCGTGATGATCTTGCCCGAGCAGCCAATCTTGATCCTGTCGCGCAGGTTGGCGCCCACCAGGGTGTTATGCACGAGCACCAGCGCTTCCTGCAGCGGCGTGCCCACATGGTCCGTAAATTCCAGGGGCGCCGCGCCCGTGCCGCCTTCGCTGCCGTCGACGACGATGAAGTCGGGCGTGATACCCGTTGCCAGCATGGCCTTGACGATGGCGAAAAACTCCCATGGATGGCCGATGGCCAGCTTGAAGCCCGTCGGCTTGCCGCCCGACAGGGTGCGCAGGCGGTCGATGAAATGCAGCATTTCCATTGGCGTGGAAAAGGCGCTGTGCGCGGCCGGCGAGACGCAATCCTCGCCCACCATCACGCCGCGCGTGGTGGCGATCTCGATGGTCACTTTCGGGCCGGGCAGCACGCCGCCGTGGCCCGGCTTGGCGCCCTGCGACATTTTCAGCTCGATCATTTTCACTTGCTCGGAGCTGGCGTTGGCGATGAAGCGTTCTTCCGAAAACGTGCCGTCCTGGTTGCGGCAGCCGAAATAGCCGGAGCCGATTTCCCATACCAGGTCGCCGCCGTTTTCGCGGTGGTAGGGGCTGATGCTGCCTTCGCCCGTATCGTGCATGAAGCCGCCGCTGCGCGCGCCGCCGTTCAAGGCCAGGATGGCGTTGGCCGACAGGGCGCCAAAGCTCATCGCCGAAATATTGAAGACGCTGGCCGAATACGGTTTGTCGCGCGGGCAGTCCGGGTGGTTGCCGATCTCGATGCGGAAATCGTGGCCCGTGACCTTGGCAGGGGCAATGGAGTGGTTGATCCATTCGTAGCCCGCCTGGTACACGTCGAGCTGGGTGCCGAATGGGCGCTTGTCCGTCTGCTCCTTGGCGCGCTGGTAGACGATGCTGCGCTGGCTGCGCGAGAACGGCGTCGCTTCGCTGTCGCTCTCCAGGAAATACTGGCGGATTTCGGGGCGGATGCTCTCGAAGAAAAAGCGGAAATGCGCGAGGATGGGGTAATTGCGGCGCAGGGCGCGCTTCGTTTGCAGCAGGTCGCTGAAGCCGACCAGGGTCAGTGCACCGGCCAGCAGGGGCAGCCAGTAATGGTCATAGTAAAACAGGGACAGGACAAAGATGGTGGCCGTCGCAATGAAGGTCAGGTAGCGAAATGGTACTAGGTGCATGGGCACTCCGGTGAAGTCAGACTGATATTGCTGAGTGTACCGGTGATTTGTAGATCTTGCTGACTGGAAAAGTGTGCTGTTAGAGCGGTGCTATCCATACTTGCAACGCCTGACAAAACCGTAGCGAGCGGCAGTGATTTGTGGCCGAGAAGCGCAACCGTACTCTGTACGGGGGCGCCGAGCCGGTGAGCATCGCCGGCCGCAAAGCGCGACGCGCAGTAGGTTTTGTCAGGTGTTTACCGTTGTGCGGCGCGGATGCGTTCGACCCGTTCGGCGCTGGCCGGATGGCTCGACAGGTAGGGCGTGCCCTGGTCCAGCTTGCCCAGGGCGACAAACACTTGCGCCAGGTGTTCCAGCGGGATGCCATTCTGGCGCAGCATGGCAATCGCATAGTCGTCCGCGTCGCGTTCGACATCGCGCGAATACTTCAAATCCAGCAACAGCGGCGGCACGGTGGCCACCACCGTCGACACGTCGCCGAACAGCAGCGCTGCGCCGGCGCCCACTGCCGAGGTCTGGATGATGCGCCGCGTCAGGTGGCGCTGCTGCAAATGGCCCAGCTCATGCGCCAGCACGCCCATGATGGCGGCATCGTCCGGCAGCAGTTCCACCATTTCATCAGTCAGCACGATGTCGCCCGACGGCAGGGCAAACGCGTTCGGACCGATCTTGCTCTTGCGGAAAACGATGCGGTGCTCGGGCGTGCTGTCGCCGGGCGTGGTCAGGCGCGCGAACTGGCTGCGCAAGGCTTGCTGGCGTACGCCAGTGAGCTTGCTCGCTTCAAACACGTGCTGGTCGAGGAAATCAAGCACGCCCTGACCCAGCTGGCGCTCGACGGACTGGGGAATCGCATAAGCGATGCCTTTCGCCACGACCGGCAGCAGGTACTGATAGCTGAGCCACAGAGCCAGCACGGTGGCGACCGTGGCCAGCAGGGCGCCGCGCCAGCTTTGCTGCAGCCGCACCACCCAGCCATCGCGGTGGCCCGTATCGTGCAGCAATGCGTTGAAGGCCGCCTGGTCGGCGATTTCCAGGTAGGCGCCGTCGGGAAAGCTGACCTTGCGCACGGCGTGGCTGCTGCGTTCGGACACGTGCAGTTCGCCCAGCGGACAGCTGCGTTCGATGTCGCCCGTCAGCACGGCCACGCCATCGCGCACGGACAGTGTCACGTGGTACAGGCGCGAACTCTGGCCGTCGAAATAGCGGGCGGCCAGAGCGGCGTGGTCTTCTTGCGTGTTGGCGTTCATTGCTTACATCGACAGGTCGAAGTCCAGCAGGTCGGCCATGCCTTCGCCGGTGGCCGACACTTGCTGGCCCGTGGCGGCGACAAACTCGTCCAGGCTGCCATGCACCAGCATCGACGTCGCCTCCAGGCGGTACTTCAGCCAGCGCACGTGGGCGAATGGCGCGAACAGGCCCAGCGTGACGACGACGCCCAGCAGGTTGGTCAGCATGATGAAGGTGGTGCGGCCCCAGGTCAGCTGCGACTGGAACTGGTGCTGCTGCAGGCGCGTGTGGTTCCAGATCAGGTTCTGGATCATGGTCAGGAACAGGGGCAGAACGGTAAACGCCCACAGATACAGGGCGCCGATGGCAAACATCAGGCTGCCGACCTTGGTGGCGTCGTTGGCATGCGCAGCAAACGAGGCAAACACGCTGCCGAAGACGACGAAAATGAGCACCAGCAGGCCGCCCAGCAGCAGCGCAAAGAACAGCAGGTACGTCTTGTAAAAGCTGCCGACCGTGGCGTCAAAGCTGAACGGGCTGGTGCCGAAACGGCTTTGCGTGTGCTGGAAGCGCTTCAGGCGCTGGTGCAGGAAGGGCGTCATCAAGCCAGCCGTGAAGGTATTCAGGATAGGCAGCCACAGGAAGTATTTGTAGGCTTCCTTGGCGCTGCCGCCGAAACCGAAGCGGATGCCGCGGTAACTGGTGTTGTACAGCTTGAACTGCAAGCTTTTCCATACCAGCCAGGGCAGGATGGCGGCCAGCAGTACGAACATCAGCAGGCCCACGATGGGCGAGACACGCAGGGCGATGTTGTAGCCGGCGATCAGCACGACGGCCGCAATGCGGCCCTTCAGGATGGCGACGGCGTTGCCGTGGTATTCGAAGCTGCTGCCCGCCAGGTGGGTGCTCGAATAGAAATAGCGGTTGCGGCGCACCTTGGCCCAGGCGGAATAAATGCCCAGGGTGACGATGCTCAGCAGCAGGTTGACGATCCAGATACGGAAGTATTCGCTGCCGGTGGCGCTGAAGGTGATGGCTTCGCGCTGGGGCGTAGTGTTGTTTGTGTCGAAATCCACAGAGGAGTTCCTTACTTATTGGAAACAAAACACGATAAGGGAAGATTGAAAAGTTATCAATTGAAAATACTGTTTTTCGCAATTTCTTTTGGTGTGCAGCCCCTTCCGCCGCGATTTTCCCGTCCCGGCTATACTGGAACTCAACCATCGCCTAACGGGAAACACCATGATCGTCGTCCACCATCTGAACAATTCGCGCTCGCAGCGCGTGCTCTGGCTGCTCGAGGAGCTGGGCCTCGACTACGAGGTCAAGCGCTACCAGCGGGACCCGAAAACCATGCTGGCGCCCGCTTCCTTGAAAGCCGTGCATCCCCTGGGCAAGTCGCCCGTGATCACGGATGGCGCCAACACCATCGCCGAATCGGGCGCCATCATCGAGTACCTGGTCGAACGCTACGGCAATGGCCGATTGGTACCGGCGGCGGGCACGCCGGAGAAGCTGCGCTGGACTTACTGGCTGCATTTCGCGGAAGGCTCGGCCATGCCGCCGCTGCTGATGAAACTGGTATTCGACAAGGTCGAATCGTCGCCCATGCCATTTTTCGTCAAGCCCATTGCGCGCGGCATCGCCAGCAAGGTCAGGAGCAGCTTCATCATGCCCAACATCAATAGCCAGCTGGCTTACATGGAAGCCGAACTGGAGAGCAGCAAATGGTTTGCAGGCAACGAATTTACGGCGGCCGACATCCAGATGAGCTTTCCGCTGGAAGCGGCCGCCATGCGCGGCGGACTCGACGAACGCCAGCCGAAGCTGACGGCGTTCCTGCAGCGCATCCACGCGCGCCCGGCCTACCAGCGGGCGCTCGAACGTGGCGGGCCCTACGATTTCGCCAAATAAGGGGCATTCAAGGCCGATATGCGGGGAACCATACGGTAAAATGCCCGATTCAACCAGTATCGACTAACCGCATGGCCAGACTCCTCGCTATCGACGGCTTGAATATCGTACGCCGCGTCTACGAAGCCAGTCCTGAACCCGATTCCGACCTGAAGGCGGAGATCGCGCTGCGCCATGCGCTGTCGTCGTTCCGCACCCTCATCAACGACCATGAGCCGACGCACATCCTGCCGGCCTTCGACTTTGGCGGCCCCACCTGGCGCCACGCCCTGTATGCCGGTTACCGCGAGGGGCGCCAGCCCATGCCGCAGGTGCTGCGCGACGCCTTGCCCGGCTTCTATGCCACCCTGGCCAGCTTCGGCATGCATGTGGTGAGCATTCCCGAGGTCGAGGCCGACGACGTGATCGGCACGGCCGTCATGCGCTGGCTGCACGAGGGGCGCGGCGCGGCCGTCATCGCCACCACCGACAAGGATTTACATGGCCTGATCGCCCACGGCGCGCTGGTGTGGGATCATTTCAAGGGGGTCTGGCACGACCACGCCTGGGTCGAGAAAAAGTTCGGCGTGCCGCCGGAACTGCTGCCCGACTTGCTGGCGCTGATGGGCGACGTCACCGACAGCATCCCCGGCGTATCGAAGATCGGCCTGAAGACGGGCGCGAAACTGTTGCGTGCTTACGGCAATATCGACGCCGTGATGGCCGGCGCGGGGATTTTGCCCGGCGCACTGGGCGAAAGCCTGCGAAAAGAGCGGGAAATACTGTATCTTTCAAGAAAGTTAGTCGCGCTCAAGACTGACGTGACTTTAGGCGTGACCTGGAACAAGCTCGTGTGGGAAAAGTAAGACACGGCGCAAGACAAGAACAATCAAGCAAGGGAAGTAATCATGATGTTAAAGACAGTCCTGATCGATAGCAGCGCCGTGGCGCGCGGCCTGCTGAACACGGTCCTGACCGATGGCGGCTACGATGTCTGCGGACAGACGCATACCAGCGCACTGGGACTGGCGCTGCTGGTCAAGCACCATCCGCATTTCGTGTGCATCGCGCGCGAGCAGGTGGAAGATGGGAGCAATGTGGTGCAAACCATCCGCGCCCAGTATCCGAAAACGCTCATTTTCATGGTCTCGGGCGGCATCGACGCCGCCTCGCTGCAGGCAGCCCACGCCATGGGCGTGTCGGGCTTCATCGTGAAACCCTTCATGGCCGACACGGTACTGAAAACCGTGCGCAACACGGTTATCGCGATGGTGCGCAAGCAGCAGCAGGCGCTGGCCGCCGCACAATCGACCAATCAGCCCGGCTGAACTGGCGGCATTGTCAGGTGTCAGTGGGTCAGGTAATACAGCGCCTGGCCCAGTGACTTCCCGAGATGCAGTAAACAGTACGCAGTGGCACCCAGCAGCAAGCTCGCTTGCAGGACTACGGGTAAGGCATTCCATGCGGTGACAATCCGGGCGTGCAGTGTGTGCATCAGCATATCCTTTCAATCCATGATCAGGGCAAGCCCGAGGCGCTGGCGATGATGCCGCCGCCCAGGCAGACATCCCCATCATACAGCACGGCCGACTGGCCTGGCGTGACGGCCCATTGCGCCTGGTCAAACGCCAGGCTGAAGTGTTCATTCCCATCCGGCAGCAGCTGGCAAGCCACGTCGGCCTGGCGGTAGCGCGTCTTGGCGGACAGGGCGCCCGCTTGTGGCGCAGTGCCGGCGACCCAGCTGGCCTGATCGGCCGTCAAGGCGGGCGACAGCAGCCACGGGTGGTCATGGCCCTGCACCACCCACAGGGTATTGTTGGCGATATCCTTGCGCGCCACATACCAGGCGTCGCTGCTGCCATCGGCATTCTGGTACGACTTCACGCCGCCGATGCCGATGCCCTTGCGCTGGCCCAGGGTATAAAAACTCAGCCCCACGTGTTCGCCCACCGTCTTGCCGTCGGCCGTTTTCATGGGACCCGGCTGGTACGACAGGTAGCGGTTCAAAAATTCGCGGAACGGGCGCTCGCCAATAAAACAGATGCCCGTCGAATCCTTTTTCTGCGCGTTCGGCAGCGCCAGCTGCTCGGCGATCTTGCGCACTTGCGTCTTCGGGATTTCACCGAGCGGAAACAGGGTTTTTGACAATTGCGCCTGGTTCAGCCGGTGCAGGAAGTAGCTTTGGTCCTTGCTGGCGTCGACTGCCTTGAGCAGCTCATAGCGGCCGGCATCCAGGGGCGCCTGACGCACGCGCGCGTAATGGCCGGTGGCGATCAGGTCGGCGCCCAGGGTCATGGCGTGGTCAAGAAAAGCCTTGAATTTGATTTCGGCGTTGCACAGCACGTCCGGATTCGGCGTACGGCCGGCCTGGTATTCGCGTAAGAAATCGGCGAACACGCGGTCCTTGTATTCGGAGGCAAAATTGACGGCTTCGATATCGACGCCGATGACGTCGGCCACGCTGGCCGCATCGATCCAGTCCTGGCGCGTGGAGCAGTATTCCGAATCGTCGTCATCTTCCCAGTTTTTCATGAACAGGCCGATGACTTCATAGCCTTGTTCCTTCAGCATCCATGCCGCGACCGAGGAATCAACCCCGCCGGACATGCCGATAACGACTTTCTTCTTGCTCATCTTGCTTTCCAGTGTACTTTAGATAATGTTGCTATGCGCTGTTAAAGACAGACGCATGCGTGTGCAGCAGGGCCAGCGGTGCGCGCCGGCCAGCCAGGTATTCGTCCACGCACTGCAGCACCAGAGGGCTGCGGTGGCGTTCCTGGCATGCCGCCAGCTCGTCGCGCGTCATCCACAGGGTGCGGATAATGCCTTCGTCCAGCGGGCGGTCATGCTCGGCGCCGGCCGTGCCGCAAAAGGTGAAGCGCAAATAGGTCACGTCCTCGCCCGTGCGCAGTGACTGATAGCGGGACATGTACATGCCGACCAGTGCCGTGGGGATGAAATCGTAGGCCGCTTCTTCCAGCGTTTCGCGGATCACCGCCTGTTCCAGCGACTCGAACGGGTCGAGGTGACCGGCCGGCTGATTGAGCTTGATGCCTTCGCTGGTCTCTTCTTCAATCAATAAAAACAGGCCGTCGCGCTCGACGATGGCGGCAACGGTGACAGAGGGTTTCCAGATTCTCGGCATGATTCCATCCTTGAAAGAGCCGACATTTTATCTTGTTCTGCGCGCGCGGTTTGAACCCGGCCTTCTGTTGCGCGGAGATATTGATAAATGACAACGTTTTAGCAAATAGCGGTGGGAGATACTTACGTCTTTCCCGGGGAGCGCACTAGCATGGGGGCTTAGGCGGCAAGATGGCAGGAAACGCCCGCTAATATAGGCTTTCCCTGTGGTCAAAACAAGCGGGCACTGACGCTCGACTGTGGTGAGATTGACACACCTTTCCCACAATATGGTCGCCGCGCCGCATGGTGAAACGAATATGGCGATGGGGGTGGAATTAGTGTCGTACAACTAAAAGTTGCTGGTTCACAAACGTTTGACGCGCTGCTTTCCGTGTTAGATTCTAGTCAGTTTATCAATTAGCGGAGGCATCATGAGGATAGGCATACCGGCCGAAACACGGCCTGGTGAAACGCGGGTGGCAGCCACGCCCGAGACAGTCAAGAAATTGGCAGCCAAGCATCAGGTCGTCGTGCAGTCGGGAGCTGGCCTGCAAGCCTCGATTCCCGACGATGCGTATGCCGCCGCTGGCGCGCAAATCGGCACCGCCCAGGAAGCCTATGCTTGCGCCATCGTGCTCAAGGTGCGCGCCCCCGATGCCGGTGAACGGGCCTTGATGGCCAGTGGCACCGTGCTGATCGGCATGCTCAACCCGTTTGACGCGGACAATATCGCCGCCATGGCCACGGCCGGCCTGTCCGCCTTCGCCCTGGAAGCCGTGCCGCGCATCACGCGCGCGCAGTCGATGGACGTGCTGTCCTCGCAGGCGAATATCGCCGGCTACAAGGCCGTGCTGGTGGCGGCCAATACGTATCAGCGCTTCATGCCCATGCTGATGACAGCGGCCGGCACCGTCAAGGCAGCCCGCGTGCTGATCATGGGCGTGGGCGTGGCAGGTCTGCAGGCGATCGCCACGGCCAAGCGCCTGGGCGCCGTCATCGAAGCGTCCGACGTGCGCCCGCCCGTCAAGGAGCAGGTCGAGTCGCTGGGCGCCAAGTTTCTCGACGTGCCTTTCCTGACCGATGAAGAAAAGGAAATCGCCAAGGGCTCGGGCGGCTATGCGCGCGCCATGCCCGCCGACTGGATGCGCCGCCAGGCCGAACTGGTGCATGAACGGGCGAAACTGGCCGACATCATCATCACCACAGCCCTGATCCCCGGCCGCGCCGCGCCCGTGCTGATCTCCGAAGAAACGGTGAAAGCCATGAAGCCGGGTTCCGTCATCGTCGACCTAGCCGTCGAGCAAGGTGGCAATTGCCCCCTGTCAGAACTGGGCAAGACGGTCGTCAAGCACGGCGTGTACATCGTGGGCGAGCCGAACCTGGCGACCCTGGTGGCGGCCGATGCCTCGGCCCTGTATGCGCGCAACGTGCTGGACTTTTTAAAGCTCATCATCGACAAGGACGACCAGTTGCTGATCGACCGCGAGGATGAAATCATCAAGGCCAGCCTGGTGTGCGCAGGCAGTGAAATCTTACGTAAATAACGCGGCGCCGGAGAGAACAACATCATGGAAATCAGTCACACCATCATTAACCTGATCATCTTCGTGCTGGCCATTTATGTCGGCTACCACGTCGTCTGGACCGTCACGCCGGCGCTGCACACGCCGCTGATGGCCGTCACCAATGCCATTTCCGCCATCATCATCGTTGGCGCCATGCTGGCGGCCGGCCTGACGCAGGGCCCGCTGGCGCAGGCGGCCGGCACCCTGGCCGTGGCGCTGGCCGCCGTCAACGTGTTTGGCGGCTTCCTCGTCACGCAGCGCATGCTCGAGATGTTCCGCAAAAAAGAACCGAAGGCCAAGCAAGGAGCAAAAGAATGAGTCACGCCATGAGCTTCGTCACCATGAACCTGGTGACGATGATGTACCTGATTGCCTCGGTGTGCTTCATCCAGGCCTTGAAAGGGCTGTCGTCGCCCTCGACGGCACGCCGCGGCAATACCTTCGGCATGAGCGGCATGGCGATTGCCGCCGTCACCACCGTGGCGCTGATCCTGAAGCTGAAGGAACAGCAAACGGGTGGCATGGGCCTGACCCTGGTCATTATCGGCATCGTCACGGGTGGCGCCATCGGCGCCTACCTGGCAAAAACCGTGGAAATGACGAAGATGCCGGAACTCGTGGCAGCCATGCACTCGCTGATCGGCCTGGCGGCCGTTTGCATCGCCGTGGCGGCCGTGTCGGAACCGTGGGCCTTCAACATCGCCCAGCAAGGTCAGGCGCTGCCCATCGGTAACCGCTTCGAGTTGTTCATCGGCACCTTTGTCGGCGCCATCACTTTCTCCGGTTCGGTGATCGCCTTCGGCAAGCTGTCGGGCAAGTACAAGTTCCGCCTGTTCCAGGGCGCACCCGTCAGTTTCAAGGGTCAGCATATGCTCAACCTGGTGCTGGCGCTGGTGATGGTCGCGCTGGGCCTGGTGTTCTGCTTTGCCGACGGGGTGGAGCCAGCCTGGACGCCGTTCATCGTCATGGCCGTCATCGCCTTTGCGCTGGGTGTGCTGATCATCATTCCTATCGGCGGTGCCGATATGCCGGTGGTGGTGTCGATGCTCAACAGTTACTCCGGCTGGGCCGCGGCCGGCATCGGTTTTTCGCTGAATAACTCGATGCTGATCATCGCCGGCTCGCTCGTGGGCTCGTCGGGCGCGATCCTGTCTTATATCATGTGCAAGGCCATGAACCGCTCGTTCTTCAACGTCATCCTCGGTGGCTTCGGCGGCGCTGCGCCGGCGGCAGGCGTGGCCGGCGCGCAGGAGCAGCGTCCCGTGAAATCGGGTTCGGCCGATGATGCAGCCTTCATCATGAGCAATGCGGAAACCGTCATCATTGTGCCAGGCTACGGCCTGGCCGTAGCGCGCGCGCAGCATTCGCTCAAGGAACTGGTGGAAAAGCTCACGCACAAGGGCGTCACCGTCAAGTATGCGATCCACCCCGTGGCGGGGCGCATGCCGGGCCACATGAACGTGCTGCTGGCCGAGGCGGAGGTGCCGTACGACCAGGTCTTCGAGATGGAAGACATCAACGGTGAATTCGGCCAGACGGACGTGGTGCTGGTGCTGGGCGCAAACGACGTGGTCAACCCGGCAGCGAAAGACCCGACATCGCCGATCGCCGGAATGCCGATTCTGGAAGCCTACAAGGCCAAGAGCATCATCGTCAACAAGCGCTCAATGGCTTCCGGCTATGCGGGCCTGGACAATGAACTGTTCTACCAGCCGAACACGATGATGGTGTTTGGCGACGCCAAGAAGGTGATCGAGGATATGCTCAAGGCAGTTGAGTAAGGTAATGCCTTATGCTACGAAGATGGCCCGCCTTGCGCGGGCCGTTTTTATTGGTCGGCCGATGCCGCGACGACCTGGTTGCGCCCCTGATGCTTGGCTACATACAGGGCCTTGTCGGCATCCGACATGGCCGCGTCGAGGCTGGCGCCGGCGATCAATGAGGCCACGCCGATGCTGATGGTCACCTGCAGCTGGCGGCCATCGGGCAAGGAGGTGACGGCGGCGGCTACCGCCGCGCGGATGCGTTCGGCCACCTGGTGTGCCTGCTGCAGGCTGGCGTCGGGGAACAACAGGCCAAATTCCTCGCCGCCGAGACGCGCTGCCACGTCAGTGATGCGTCCCGTGTCGCGCAGCGCCTGCGCCACCGTGCGCAGCACGGCGTCGCCCACGGCATGGCCATAACGGTCGTTGATCTTCTTGAAGTGGTCGAGGTCGGCCACGCCCACGCTCAGGGCGGCGCCGCTGCGCGCCGCGCGCGCCATCGCCTGCGCGGCCTGGGCTTCATAGGAGCGCCGGTTGGGCAGCGCCGTCAGCGCATCGTGCAGCGCCTGCTGTTCCAGCTGCGCCAGCAGGCTGGCATTTTTTACCGCCAGTTCGCGCCGTTCGCGTACGTCGAGCAAAAAGGCGCCGAAATAGCGCATGCCGTCGACCACGCCCAGGTCCAGCGCCTTCATTTCGATGGGGATCATCTGCGCGTTGCGGTGGCGGATGGCGAATTCGCGTATCTTGCCCAGCACGCTGGAGGTGCGCGAGCTGCGGATGTAGTTGATCACGTGGTTGTCGTGCTGCGCACCGACGGCGTCGGGCAGCAGTCCGTTCAGGGTTTGGCCCAGCAATTCCCCACTGGCATAGCCCGACAGTGCCTGCATGGCGCCATTGATATAGCGGATGCGGCAATGTTCATCGATGATGATCACGGCGTCGAGGGAATCTTCCAGCAGACGGGAAAAAAGTACTGCGGGAAGAGCGGCAGGCGGTGCTGCGGGCAAAGCATCTGTCATGGAACGGTCGCCGAAAGCCAGGTGACAGCCATTGTCGCATCCGCAGGCGGTTTACTCCATGCCGGATATGCGCCCTGTTTCTTTTTCGCCCGTTCCAGGATGGCGGAGACTCAGCGGCGGCCGTACATCATCAGTTCCGCCAAACTTTTGCGCGCCGGGCTGAAGGCATCCAGCAAGCCCAGCGCCAGGCCCAGCAAGCCTTGCGTGGGAGCGCTGCCCGTGAAAATGCGCGCCATGGTGTCAGTGACGCGCACGGTCAGTCCCCGGTCTGCCTGGCGCAGGCTGGCGTAGCGTTCCAGCCCTGCGGGGCTGCTGTCCTGCGCCAGCACGCGGGCCAGCACGGCGGCGTCGCGCAAGCCAAGGTTCAGGCCTTGCCCCGCCACCGGGTGCAGAGTTTGCGCCGCATTGCCGATGGCGACCGTGCGCGCCGTGCCGACCGCCTGCGCGTTCAGGCCCAACGGATAGGCCAGGCGCGCCGTCGTGTGGGTAAAGCGCCCCAGGCGGCTGCCGAAGGCGGCGCCCAGGCGCGCCAGGAAGACCGCGTCGTCCAGGGCCAACAATTGTTCGGCGCGCGTCGGCGGAACGCACCACACCAGCGCGTAGCCGTCGTCCTGCGGCAGCAGGGCCAGCGGGCCTTCGTCGGTGAAGCGCTCATAGGCCCGGTGGGCGATGGGAGCGCTGGTACGCACATGGGCAATGATGGCGCTTTGGCCATAATCGCGGCTGACGGCGCGCTCTGGCTGCTGGCCGAACAGGCCTCCCTCGGCCTGTACCAGCAGGCTGGCGCGCAAGCTTGACGTGGCGCCTGCCTGTTCGATTTGCACGCTGACGCCGTCGGTATCCTCCGCACTACCCGTCACCAGCGCCGGTCGCAAGCTGGCCACGCCCAGGCGCTCGCATACATCGGCCAGCGCGCTGACGACGGCGCCATAGCGCGCCACATAGCCGAGCGCCTCGACGCCATGCTCGCTGCGGTCCATCAGGCTGCGCCCGAACTGGCCGCGGCGCGAGACGTGAATCTGGTGGATAGTCGTCGCCTCCACAGGCCAGGCGCCCGCTTCCTCGAGAATCTGGCGGCTGCCATGCGACAGGGCGATGGTGCGCGGGTCGCGCCTGGCTTGCTCGATGGATTTGGCGTCGAGCAGGGCGATGCCGGCGGCGCGTGCGCCCCGCTGCACCAGCAGGGCGGCCAGCGCCATGCCGACGGGGCCGGCGCCGCAGATGGCGAGATCGAAAGTGGACGGTGTATGCATGCGCGGCGTCAATCCTGTGACATCAGTTGTTCGATTTCAGCGACGCTTTTGGGCGCCGAGCTGAAGACTTCATGGCCTTGCGGCGTGACCACCACATCGTCTTCGATGCGGATGCCGGTATGCCAGAACTGCTCCGGCACGCCCGCGCCGGGGCGCACATAGATGCCCGGCTCCACCGTCAGCACCATGCCCGGTGCCAAAGCGCGCCACGGCTTGCCGGGCGCGCCCGTGTCGCGGTAGGCGCCCACGTCGTGCACGTCCATGCCCAGCCAGTGGCTGGTGCCGTGCATATAAAACGGCATATAGGACTTGTCGGCGATGACATCCTGCACGCTGCCGCTTTTTTGCCGCTCCAGCAATTTCAAATCCAGCATGCCCTGCGCCAGCACCTGCACGGCCGCCTCGTGGATGGCGCTATGCGGCAAGCCGGGGCGCACCATGTCCAGCGCCGCCTGCTGCGCCGCTAGCACCAGTTCATACAGCGCCCGCTGCGGGCCGCTGAAGCGGCCGTTGACGGGCCAGGTACGCGTGATGTCGGAGGCATAGCCATCGAGTTCGCAGCCTGCGTCGACCAGCACCAGTTCGCCTTCTTTCAAGATGGCGTTGTTGGCGCTGTAATGCAGGATGCAGGCATTGTCGCCACCTGCCACGATGGAAGAATATGCGGGGAACTGCGCGCCGTTGCGCCGGAATTCGTACAGCAGTTCCGCTTCCAGCGCGTATTCGTGCATGCCGGGCCGCGTCGCGCGCATGGCACGTGCGTGGGCGGCGCTGGAAATGGCGGCCGCGCGGCGCATCAGGTCTTGTTCCTGCGGGTCTTTCAGCAGGCGCATGGCGTCGAGCATGCCGTTGATCTCATGCGCGATGGCGGGTGCCGTGACACCGCTGCGTGCCTTTTGCCGCACGTTGTGCCGCCAGACTTTCACTTGCGCATCGAGGCTGCCGCCCAGCGCATAGTAAATGGCGGGAGAGTCGGCCAGCAGGCGCGTCATTTCCACGTCGAGTTCCTCGATGGGGAAGGCCGCGTCGAAGCCGAAGGTGGCGCGCGCCGCCTCGGGGCCATGGCGGAAACCGTCCCAGATTTCGCGCTCCGTGTTTTTGGCGCGGCAAAACAGGATGGCGCGCGCGGGTGCCGTGGCGCTGGCGGCCACCAGCGCCACGGCGCTGTCGGGTTCCGTGAAACCGCTGAGGTAGTAAAAATAGCTGTCGTGGCGATACGGATAATCGCAATCGCTGTTGCGCGGCACTTCGGGCGCCGTGGCGAGGATGGCCACGCTGCCCGGCAGCATCTGCGCCAGCAGCGCCGCGCGCCGTGCCGCGTAATTGCCCATCATGCCGCGTCCACCTTGGCCGTTACGCCATTGAGCGCGTCGAGCTGCTTTGGGGTGCCCACATTGGTCCACTCGCCAGTATAGACTTCGCCGCCCACGCGGCCCTGGTCCGCGTACTTGCGCAGTAGGTCGCCAAGCCTGGCGTGGCTGCCCGGCGCGATGCCGTCGAACATTTCAGGACGGTACACGCCGATATTGGCGAAGGTCCATTTGGTTTCGTCGGTATTGTTGATCGCAAACAAGGTCAGGCCGAAGTCGCCCTTCGGATGGAAGTCGGGATTGGGCACCAGGTAAGTCCAGGCGATGTCGCGCTGGTCGGCCGGATACGGCGTGCCAAGTACATCCTTGTCGGCCAGCACATCGAGTACTTGCTTGAAATCAAAGTAGGGACAATAGATGTCGCCGGAAATGGCGAGAAACGGTTCCTCTCCCAGCAAGTGGCGCGCCTGGGCGATGCCGCCCGCCGTTTCCAGCGGCGTGCTTTCCGGCGAATAGGCGATGCGCGCGCCATACGCGCTGCCGTCGCCCAGGGTTTCCTCAATTTGATGGCCCAGGTGGGAGTGGTTGATGACGATGTCCGTGATGCCGGCGCGCACCAGGTTCAGCACATGCCAGACGATCAGCGGACGGCCGCGCACTTTCAGCAGCGGTTTGGGACAGGTATCGGTAAGCGGACGCATCCGTTCACCGCGGCCTGCGGCAAAGATCATGGCTTTCATGGGTATTCTTTTCTGATTTGTTCAGTAATTTTTCTGCAGTCACGACACTGGACAAAACCGTAGCGAGCGGCAGTGATTTGTGGCCGAGAAGCGCAACCGTACTCTAGTACGGTGAGCATCGCCGGCCGCAAAGCGCGACGCGCAGTAGGTTTTGGCCGGTGTCCTCAGAAGGTATAGCCGACTTGGGGCGTTTTATTCTCCAGCGCATCGAGCAGACGCACCAGCGGCTTGAGTTCCGTATAGCGGTTGGCTGTCTTGCGCACGTAGTCGAGCACGGTTGGCAAGTCGCCCATGTACAGATCCTTGCCATCGCGGTAATTCAGGCGCGCGAACAGGCCGAGGATTTTCAGGTGGCGCTGCAGGGCCGTGAATTCGAAATCGCGGTAGAAGGCGTCGATGTCTGGATTGACGGGCAAGCCCAGCTGCTTGGCGCGTTGCCAGTAGCGGATTACCCAGTCGAGCACCAATTCTTCATCCCACTGGAGGTAGGCGTCGCGCAGCAGCGAGGCGATGTCATAAGTGACGGGACCGAAGACGGCGTCCTGGAAATCGAGGATGCCGGGATTCGGGATCGAACCATCGTTGATGTGCATCAAATTGCGCGAATGGTAGTCGCGGTGCATGAATACTTGTTGTTGCGACAAAATATTCGCCGTGATGACCTCGAAGACCTTGTCCAGCTGGGTTTGTTGCACATCCGTCAAGGTGGCGCCCAGGTGCTTGCCGATGAACCATTCCGGGAACAGATTCATTTCGCGCAGGATGAAGGCGCGGTCGAACTCGGGCAGCACGTCGGGCTGGCTTGCCAGCTGGATTTTCATCAGCGACTCCAGCGCTTCGGCGTACAGCACGCTGGCATTGTCGTGGTTCAGCGCGTCGAGATACGTGGTCGTGCCCAGGTCGGAGAGCAGCAGGAAGCCGTTGTCCAGGTCTTGCGCGATGATCTCGGGCACGGACACGCCGGCGCCTTTCAGCAAGCCGGCTACCTTGACAAAGGCCGGCACGTTTTCGCGCTCGGGCGGCGCATCCATGGCAATCAGTGTACTTCCCGGCAATGTTGCATTGCCTGGCAGCATATCGAGACGGTAGTAGCGACGGAAGCTGGCATCGCTGGAAGCGGGGCGGGCGGAATCGGGCGCGACGAGGTTAAGCGAGGTCAACCAGGCTTTCAACAGGGTCAGGCGAGCGTCGGCCTGGGCCGGCGCGGTGGAGGAATTGGAAGAGAATGACATTAAGCGGCCTGTGGAATCGGGTTGATGATGCAGATTCCCATATAATAAGGGATTCAAATTAAAAAATCGCCTGTCAATGGTGCTTGCCCCTTCCAATTCATGAGCTGGTTTTCGGCCTCCCCCCCTTCGCAGCGCTGGGCTTTCGCCATCAGCGCGCTCGTCGCCGCCACGACGGTGCCTGCCCACGCCCAGAAAGCACCGCGTCCGGTGCATGTGGAAGATCCCGACGCGCCCACCGTCATGACGTCAAACAGCATGAACGGACGGCCCGAAAGGGAGATCAATCTCGATCAAAATGTCGTGATTGAGCGCGGAAAAACCACAAAAATGACGGCCGATACAGCTTGTTACAAACAAGTTGAAGATCAGTTCGACGCCGAGGGCCATATCAAGATGTGGCGTTTCGGCGATTACTACACGGGTGACGTCCTGAAGCTGAACATGGAGACCGGCAAGGGTTTCCTGCTCAACCCGACGTACCGCTTCGAAGTGGGCGGCGGCCGGGGCAAGGCCGAGCGCGTCGACTTCATCAACCCCGACGAAGCCAATGTTATCGACGGTACGTACAGTACCTGCGAGGGGCCGAATCCGGACTGGTACCTGAAATCGAGCACCTTGAACCTCGATACGGGCCGCGACGTGGGTACCGGCAGCAAGACCATCATTTATTTCAAGGACGTGCCGATCCTGGGTACGCCGGGCATTTCGTTTTCGCTGTCGGGCGCACGCCGCTCGGGCTGGCTGGCGCCCACGCCGGGCTTTGCCTCGAAGAACGGTTTCGAGCTGCTGATGCCGTATTACCTGAACATCGCGCCCAACCGCGACCTGACCCTGTACCCGCGCTACATACAGCGGCGCGGCATCCAGCTCGGTGCGACGGGCCGCTACATGGGCGAGACGGATGCCGGTTTGTACAACGGCGAAACGTCGGTTGAGTTCTTGCCCAACGACAAGCAGACCAAGACCAACCGCTACATGATCAAGTCCAAGCACGAGCAGGCGCTGGCCAAGGACTGGACTTACAGCTGGGATCTGCGCGACGCATCCGACAATAATTACCCGAACGATTTTTCGAAAAACGTCGCCTCCGCCACCGAGCGCCAGTTGCTGCGCGAATTGCGCACCGATTACCGGACCGAGGACTGGAGCCTGACGGCGCGCGTACAGAATTACCAGGTGCTGCAAGACCCCGATGCCGCCAAAGATCCCAGTCTGACTGTGTCGCGGCCGTATGACCGTTTGCCGGCGGTGAACTTTCACGCTGGTAAATATGATGTCTGGGGCGGTTTCGACTGGACCTTCGACGCGGAAGCGACGCGCTTCGCGCACCCGACTCTCGTACAAGGATCGCGCCTCGTCGCCGTGCCGCAAGTGAGTTTCCCCATCGTGCGCCCTGGCTACTTCATCACGCCCAAGCTGATGCTCAATGCCAGCGCGTATCAGCTCGACAACGATGCCAGGACCAAGGCGCTGTTTCCGGATACGTCGTTTACGCGCGCCGTTCCCACCTTTTCGGTCGACAGTGGCCTGGTGTTCGAACGCGACACGAATCTGTTTGGCGCCAAGGGCGGCACGCAAACCCTGGAGCCGCGCCTGTTCTACGTCTATACGCCGTACCGCGACCAGTCGCAGTTCCCGAATTTCGATACGGCAGCCGGCACGTTCAACCTGACGCAGATCTTCACGGAAAACCGTTTTGTTGGCAGCGACCGCATCGGCGATGCCAACCAGGTCACGGCTGCTGTCGTGTCGCGCTTCCTGCAAACGGACGGCACGGAGCGCATGCGCCTGACCTTCGGCCAGCGTTTCTACTTTGCCGACCAGCGCGTGCAGCTCAATTCGACCACGCCGGTCAACCAGTCCCGTTCGGATATCCTGCTGGCAGCAACGGGCCGCGTGTCGGAGACTTGGACCATCGACAGCCTGGTGCAGTACAATCCCAGCGATCGCCAGTTGATGAGTTCGACGTACACCTTGCAATATCAGCCAGGTGCCAAGAAAGTATTGAACTTTAGTAACCGTTTTCAGCGTGGCAGCATACGCAATGCGGAAGTGTCGACGCAATGGCCGTTGACGGACCGCTTGTATGGCGTGGGACGCATCAGTTACTCCCTGCTGGACCGGCGCATGCTGGAAAGCCTGGTCGGCCTGGAATACAAGGGCGACTGCTGGGTGTTCCGCATGGGGGCGCAGCGTTTCGTGACCTCGGCCAACAAGGCATCGACGCCGATCTTCTTCCAGCTGGAACTGACTGGGCTGTCGAATGGATTGGGTCTGGGCGCGAATGGGCTGGAAACATTTACCAAAACCATCCCTGGCTACCAGGCACTGAGCCAGCCACTCCGTTAAGATAGGCACCGTTGCCGCCGCCGGTGTTCCCGGCGCTGGCACAAACCGGTTTTTTTATTCACCCGAACTCATGAGCGCTCTACACATTATGCGTAATGCCAGTATGCACCAACTCAAAATTGCAACGGTTTTGTTGTGCGCCATTTCCGGCGCCACGGCCAGTAGTGTCTGGGCGCAACAGGCTGCGCCAGCGCCTGCGGCCAAGCCCGCTGCCGCGGCAGTTGCACCGGTCAAGGGCTTCACGCCACCGGCCTCAAGCAGCGGCCAGACCATCGACTCCATCGCCGTCGTCGTCAATGACGACGTCATCACGCGCAATGAAGTGAAAGCCCGTATCAAGAGCGTGGAGCAGCGCATGAAGGCGCAGAACGTGCCTTTGCCCGATCCCGCCGACCTGCGTCGTCAATTGCTGGAGCGCATGATCGTTGAACGCGCACAAATGCAGCTGGCCAAGGAAATGGGCGTGCGCGTGGATGACCTTACCCTGGACCGCGCGATTGGCCGTATTGCTGAACAGCAAAAAATGACGGTGCAAGAGTTGCGCAACCAGATGGAAAAAGAAGGCACGCCGTTTGCGACCTTCCGCGAGGAAATCCGCGATGAAATCATCATGCAGCGCTTGCGCGAGCATGAAGTCGACGCCAAGATCCAGATTTCCGATTCCGAAGTGGATAACTTCCTGGAAGCGGAAAAAGCGGCGGCCAGCGAACAGGTCGAGTTGAATCTGGCGCAGATTCTCGTGCGCATTCCGGAAAACTCCAGCCCGGAACAGATCGCCGCGCGCCGCGCGCGCGCCGAAGAAGTCAGCCGACAGTTGCGCACGGGCGCCGATTTTGCCAAGATGGCCGCCACCTATTCCGACGCCAGCGATGCGCTGAGTGGCGGCGATATTGGCTGGCGCCATAGCGACCGCTTGCCACCTCTGTTCACGGAACAATTGGTGAAATTGAAACCTGGCCAGATCACGCCTATCATCAAGAGCAACACAGGTTTCCACATCCTGAAGCTGGTGGACCGTCGCAGCGCAGCCGAAGCGCAAGCCGTCGCTGCCGTACAGCAGACGCATGCCCGCCACATTTTGCTGAAAATTACGCCGACCTTGTCGGCTGCCGAAGCAAAGCGCAAATTGTTGGAATTGAAAGAGCGTCTTGATAACAAGGCTGCCAAGTTCGAAGACCTGGCCCGTTTGTTCTCGAACGACGGTTCGGCGGCCAAGGGCGGCGACCTGGGCTGGCTGTATCCAGGCGACACCGTGCCGGAATTCGAAACGGCGATGAATGCGCTGAAACCGGGCGAAGTGAGCCAGCCGATCGAATCGAGCTTTGGCTTCCACCTGATCGAAGTGCTGGAACGCAAGAGCGACGACGTCTCGAAAGAGAAGCAGCGCAGCGCAGCGCGCAACGCCTTGCGCGAACGCAAACTGGAAGAGGCGACGGAAAACTGGGCGCGTGAAGTGCGCGACCGCGCCTACGTTGAATTCCGCGCGGAAGACCAGTAATGCTGCCGACTATTTGCGCATGAGTAACTTGCCCCTTGCACGCCGCCCGGCCATCGCCATCACCTGTGGCGAACCGGCCGGCGTCGGCCCGGAAATTTCGATCCGCGCCGCCTGGGCCATGCGGCATGAAGTCAACTGTATCTTGCTGGGCGACGCCGCCTTCCTGGCGCTGACGGCCAGCCTGATCGACCCGGAGATTCGCCTGGCGGCGCTGTCGCTGCAAGCCGTGCGCAACAACGGCCTGCCCCAGTTCGGACCCGGTCGCCTGGCCGTGATCGATATTCCCACTGTTAACAATGTCATCCCTGGCGTGCTGGACAAGGAAAATGGGCGTTCCGTGCTCGCTACCCTGGACGCGGCCGTGGAAGGTGTCCAGGCCGGCTGGTTTGGCGCCATGGTCACTGCGCCCTTGCAAAAGAGCACGATCAACGACGCCGGCGTGGCCTTTTCCGGCCATACGGAGTACCTGGCAGAAAAAACCGGTACGCCGCAGGTGGTGATGATGCTGGCCGGCGAACCGGGGCACGGCGAACCGACCCTGCGCGTGGCGCTGGCCACCACCCATCTGCCCTTGAAGGACGTGTCCGCTGCCATTACCATGGACAGCCTGGCCGTCACCTTGGATATCCTCCAGGCAGACCTGCAACAGAAATTCGGCATCGCCGCGCCGCGCATCCTGGTGACTGGCCTGAACCCGCACGCGGGCGAGGGCGGTTACCTGGGGCGCGAGGAAATCGATGTCATCACCCCGGCGATCGCTGCGGCGCAAGCGCGCGGCATTGATGCGCGCGGGCCGTTTCCGGCCGACACCTTGTTCCAGCACAAATATCTGGCCGACGCAGACTGCGTGCTGGCCATGTACCACGACCAGGGCTTGCCCGTGCTGAAATACGCGACCTTCGGGCGCGGCATCAATATCACACTGGGCTTGCCGCTGATCCGCACCTCGGTCGACCATGGCACGGCGCTGGATCTGGCCGCGCAAGGGTTGGGGCTGGCCGATTGCCACAGCATGGAGCAGGCCCTGCAAACGGCGCTCGACATGCTGCGCGCCAGCACCCGCGCCTGATACCCACCGGTTTTACCCCGCTACACCGCCTTTAGAATAGAAAAACAGAATATGAAACACGTTGCCCGCAAACGCTTTGGCCAGAACTTCCTGCATGACCGCTTCGTCCTCGATGACATCACGGCCGCCATCGCGCCGCAGGCGGACGATGCCATGGTCGAGATTGGCCCTGGCCTGGGCGCCATGACGGAGCAATTGTTGCGTCACCTGAAGCAGATGCATGTGGTGGAACTGGACCGCGACCTGATCGTGCGCCTGGAAAAAACCTTCAATCCGGCCAAGCTGACGATCCACTCGGGCGACGCGCTGAAATTCGATTTTGCGCAAATCCCCGTGCCGGCCGGCGAAAAGCTGCGCATCGTGGGCAACTTGCCGTACAACATCTCCAGCCCCCTGCTGTTCCACCTGGCGGACTTCGCACCGCTGGTGAAAGACCAGCATTTCATGCTGCAAAAGGAGGTCGTCGAACGCATGGTGGCCGAGCCGGGCAGCAAGGCGTATGGCCGCCTGTCCGTGATGCTGCAATGGCGCTATGACATGACCTTGATGTTCATCGTGCCGCCGACGGCCTTCGATCCGCCGCCGAAAGTGGAATCGGCCATCGTGCGCATGATCCCCGTGGCCGAGCGCATGGCCTGCGACCAGGCCACCCTGGAAGCGGTGGTCATGAAGGCCTTCTCGCAGCGCCGCAAGGTGATCCGCAACTGCCTGGCCGGCATGTTTACGGAAGAGCAGATCAAGGCAGCCGGCATCGACCCGACCAAGCGTCCGGAAACCGTGGGCCTGGAGCAATACGTGGCGCTGGCCAATTTGCTCAAGGCACCGCAGTAATCTCAACGGCCGGGGTCAGGCCCTCTCCACCATTAGCGTCGGAGCAGGCGTCGACGTGAGCTGGGGGCTGACGCCGGCAGTGACAATCAAAACCACTGGTCGACCTGTTGTAAATCTTTGCGCAGCGCTGAAAAACAGTCGTCCACATGGTGGTTGCGGCTGATTTCATTGCGCCGCATCAAGGCGATCTTGCGCTTGCAGGTGGGCTGGCGCAGCGGCGCCACATGCAGATCCTCGTCGTTGAGGAAAGTCGTGTACAGGCTGGGCATGATGCCCACGGCGATGCCGGCGCGCACCACGCCATACAGCGACTCGCTGTGTATCATCTGATACAGGCTCGACGGGCTCAAGCCATGCTGGCGCAGCGCGCTCGAGGCGAACTCCCAGATGCTGCCTTTGGTAAAGACGACGATTTCCTGCCCGGCCAGCTGCTCCCAGCGTACTTCCTTGAGCGGCGCCAGCGCATGGCGTCCCGCCGTCACCAGCACCAGCTCGTCTTCGAACAGGCCCACGCTTTCCAGCGAGACGGAACCGGGCACCTCGATGCCCACGCAAAAGTCCAGCTGGCCCGAATGCAGCGCATGCAGCAAGCCGTCATTGGGCATGTCCGACAGGACGATTTCCACTTCATCGCCATGTTGCTCGCTGTAGCGCGCCACCACTACGGCCGTCATCGCCATGGCCGACGGAATCGCGCCGATGCGGATGCGGTGCCGGCCGCTGCCGATGGCGCGCTGGATATCGGCAAAAGTGTTGCTCGCCGTATTCAATAAATGCGTGGCGTAATCGAGCGCCAGCTTGCCTTCGCGTGTCAATTCCAGCTGGTGGGTTGTGCGGTTAAACAACTTTTTTCCCAGTTGATTTTCCAGCAGCTTGATCGACGCGCTGAGGGCCGGCTGGGTCACGCACAATTCTTGTGCGGCCTTGCTGAAGCTGTTTACCCGGGCTAAGGTGGAAAACGCTTGCAAATGTCGTAAGGAAATCTTCTTGCTCAGTTCATGCATGGGCTTTGCTTATTAGAAAAAGTAATGGATTTATAAAAATAAACAAATTTTCTTATCCCGCAATTTACCATATTCTGGACTGGTCCTTACTTGTCTTGAAAGCAACAATATTCAGGAGAAGAGCCTGGAATGCGGCGCCGGCACTCGCTGCGACGCGCCAGGCAAGGGGCGCATCAATAAAATAATTCGAAAAAAACTCAGGGTTTATTCTTTTTTAGGGTGGCGGCGATGAACAAATGGATGACTGGAACGATGGTGGTGGGCGGCTTGCTGGCTGCGCAGGGCGCAGCGCAGGCGCAAAGCAGCGTGCAAGTGTATGGTTTGCTGTCGGCCGGTATCGGCTATGTGTCGGACGAGGGTAACGGCAGCCGCACGCATGCGCTGAGCGGCACGAATCAGAATCCGCGCATCGGTTTCCGCGGCCAGGAAGACCTGGGCGACGGCACGAAGGCTATCTTCGTGCTGGAAAACGGTTTTAACGTCATGACGGGCACGGCTGCGCAAAGCGGCCGTTTGTTCGGCCGCCAGTCGTATGTGGGCCTGTCGAGCAATGACAAGGGCACCCTGACCCTGGGCCGCCAGTACGAAGCCGTCAAGGACTTGCTGGGCCCGGTGGTCATCGCCAGTAACGGCGTGCACATCGGCGACAACGACAATGGCTACAACAACCTGCGCGTGCAAAACGCCGTCAAGTATGTCAGCCCGAACATCAGCAACCTCTCGTTCACGGGCTTGTACGGTTTCAGCGAAAATCCGGCCGACTCCAACCGCAACCGCGTCTACAGCATGGGCGCCGGCTACAAAGTCGATGCCTTCAGCTGGGCCGTCGCCTATACCAAGATGGACCATCCGAACAGCCCGGATGCGCCGAATGGCGCCATCGGCAACGACTACGGCAGTTCCCTGTTGATCTTCAACAAGAGCGCCGTCAAGGGCGCCGGCGTGGACAGCCAGGCCATCGCCGGCACGGGAGGCTTTTATAATGTGGGCAGGACCAAGTTTGGCGCACTGTACACCAACGTGCGCTACCACTACCTGGATCAAAGCAATCTGACCCTGCAAAACGTGGATCTGAACGTGAACCACAAGCTGACGGAAGCGCTGAACCTGGGCGCGTCGTATTTCTATACCACCGGTAAATACGACGTGATCAACAAGACGCCAAAATGGCATCAGGTCAACTTCCAGGCCGATTACTTCCTGTCCAAGCGCACCGACGTCGCCGTCACCTGGAGCTATCAGAAAGCGGCCGGCGATGCGACGTTCGCCCGCGTGTTCGGCTTCGGCGCCTCCGGCGGCAAGACGCAAAGTGTCCTGATCGTCGGCATGCGACATTATTTCTGAGTCTGATTCATCTTTACAGGCGCTGTCCCGCAGCGCCGTCCCCTGAAAGGAAGCATCTTGAAAAAGCACCTCATGTTGGCGTTGAGCCTAGGCTTGCTGGCCAACGCCGCCCACGCGGAAAAACGCGAGCTGGTCATTTCGGCCTATCCGATTGCCCAACCCTTGTTCATGAAGTATGTGTACGAGCCGTTCAAGGCCAAATGCGGTTGCGATATCAAGGTGGAAACGGGGAATAACGCAGACCGCATCGCCAAGCTGGTGGTGCACAGCAAGAACCCGGTGATCGACCTGGTACTGCTGTCCGATTCCGGCATGCTGGAAGCGGCGCAAAAGGGCGTCATCCAGCCCATGGATTACTCCAAGCTGAGCAATTACAAAGCCTTGTATGACGTGGCGAAAAACCCCATCGGCGGCAACTACGCCGTCGGCTACACGCTGTATTCGGTCGGCCTGGTGTACCGCAGCGACAAGATCGCCCCGCTGACGTCCTGGAAGGACCTGTGGCGCCCCGAACTGAAGGGCCGCGTGGCCTTCCCCGACGTGAGCACCACGCAGGGCCCCTTGATGCTGCGCATGGCCGATGCGGCCTGGGGCGGCAAGACGGACGACTACGCGACCGGCTTTGCCAAGATCGTCGGCATGAAGGGCAACGTCGTCACGTTCTCGAAGAACAGCGCGCAGCTGGCTGCCCTGTTCGCCCAGGATGAAATCTGGGCCGCTCCCGTGGCGCGCTTTACCTGGTCGCAAATGCTCAAGACGGGCCTGCCCCTGAAATGGAGCATCCCGGCTGAAGGCCAGGCGGCCGGCATGAACGTGATGGGCATCGTTGCCGGCTCGAAGAATGCGGACCTGGCATATCAGCTGATGGATTTCTGGCTGTCCAAGGAAGTGCAGACGCAGCTGGCGACCAACCTGGTCGATTCGCCCGTCAACAAGGACGTGCGCCTGTCGGTGGCGGCCGCGCAATTCAATACCTATGGCGCCGAACAAATCAGCTCGCTGAAGTTCGTCAAGCCGGAAACCATCCTCAAGCAGCGCAGCAACTGGATGACGCAGTGGAACAAGGCCATGAGCAAATAGTGGTGACGAGGAGAAAACACCATGTTTGCTGATCCAAAAAAGCGCCTGGGACTGCTGCTGGTCCTGCCGGCGCTGATCTTTATCGTCGTCTGCTTCCTGCTGCCCGTGCTGGCCTTGCTGGTCGACGCCTTCCGCGTCGGCGACGGCATGCAGTGGGGCGTTGACCGCTTCATTGAATTCTTCTCGCAGGAATTCAACCGCACCATCTTCTGGCGCACCCTGCGCATCGCCGCGCTGGTGACCCTGGCGTCCATCCTCCTGGGCTACCCGGCTGCGCAAGCCGTGGCGCGTGTATCGCCAAAGTGGCGCGGCCTGGTGGTCGGCATGATGATCCTGCCGCTGATGGTCTCGCCGATTGCGCGTACCTACGCCTGGATCGTCTTGCTTGGGCGTAATGGCGCCCTCAATGCGGCGCTGGTCAACATGGGTTTCACGGACGAGCCGCTGCGCCTGTTGTTCAGTGAATTCGCCGTGTTTGTCGGCCTGCTGCAATTGCTGCTGCCCTTGATGCTGATGTCGTTGGCTGGCGCGCTGGAAAACCTGCCGCGCGACGTGGAACCGGCCGCCGCCACCCTGGGCGCCAATCCATGGCAAGTGTTTTGCAAGGTCACCCTGCCGCTGACGCAAGAGGGCCTGGTGGTCGGCGGCACCCTGGTGTTTACGGGTTGCGTCACGGCCTATGTAACGCCTGCCCTGCTGGGCGGCACCAAGGTGCTGATGCTGGAAACCCTGCTGTACCAGAAGGTCAGCGTGGAGAGCGATTTCGGCGCCGCGAATGTGATCGCAGTCATCCTCGTCTGCATGACCCTGCTGGTCAACGCCGGCCTTAAACGTATTTCCTCGAGCCGGAGCTCCGTATGAAAGAAAGCTTGTTCTCACGCGCCGTCCTGTGGCTGGTGTTTTTGTTCCTGCTGGGACCTTTTGCCATCGTCGTGCTGGCCGGTTTCAGCGGCGGCGAAACCCTGGCGTTCCCGCCCGAGTCGTACTCGCTGCGCTGGATTCTCGAAGTGTGGGCGGCGCCCGAATTCCGTCGCGCCTTTCAGACCAGCCTGGAAATCGGCCTGATCGCTACCGTCATCGCGCTGTTGCTGGGCATTCCTGTCGCGTATGCATTTTCGCGCATGCCGCCGCCCGGCATCGGCGCCATCCGCCAGATCCTGACGTCGCCACTGATCATCCCCGCCATCCTGGTGGGCCTGGGCTTGCTGCATCACCTGGTCCTCACCATCAACGCGCCCGTGTATGTGGGCCTCTTGATCGGCCATATCGCGCTCCTGATTCCGTATTCGGTGCGCGTGGTGTACGCCAGCCTGGTGAACCTGCGCGTGGATATCGAGGATGCGGCCATCACCCTGGGAGCGTCGCGCCTGCGCGCGTTCTTCATGATCGTGCTGCCGAATATCCGCAACGCCGTGATCGCAGCCTTCTTCCTCGCCTTCGTCACCTCGTTCAACCAGGTACCCGTCTCGCTGTTCCTGACGGGGCCGGGCATCAGCACCTTGCCCATCGAGATGCTGGGGCATATGGAAAACAGTTTCGATCCGTCGATCGCTGCCCTGTCGACCTTGCTGGTCTTGTTCACCATGGCCTTCGTGATGGTGACCGAGAAGGTGCTGGGCATTTCTAAATACATGTAAGAGGCAACACACCATGAGTTATCTGGAACTGCACAAGCTGAACCTCGGCTACGCCAAGAACACGACGTCCGTGAAAGACCTGGACTTGCACGTCGAGCAGGGCGAGCTGATTTCCCTGCTGGGCCCCAGCGGCTGCGGCAAGACCACCACCATGCGTGCCATCGCCGGCCTGATGCCGCTGCAATCGGGCCGCATCGTGCTCGATGGCCGCGAAATCGGCAAGCTGGCGCCCAATAAACGCAATATCGGCATGGTCTTCCAGTCGTATGCGCTGTTCCCGCACTTGAATGTCTACGACAACATCGCTTTCGGCTTGCGCCTGCGCAAGGTTGCGCCAGCCTTGTTGAAAACGAAAGTGGAGGCGGTGATCGCCGCCGTCGGCCTGACGGGCTTTGAAACGCGTTTGCCGGCGCAGATGTCCGGCGGCCAGCAGCAGCGCGTGGCGCTGGCGCGCGCCATCGTCGTCGAACCGGCCCTGCTGCTGCTGGACGAACCGCTGTCGAACCTGGATGCCAAGCTGCGCGTGCAGATGCGTGCCGAATTGCGCCGCATCCAGCGCGAACTGGGCATCACCATGTTGTACGTGACGCATGACCAGGAAGAAGCGCTGGCCTTGTCCGACCGCATCGTCGTCATGAACGGCGGCCGCATCGAGCAGCTGGCCGCGCCGGAAGCCGTCTTCAATACGCCATCGACGCGTTTTGTGGCCAACTTCATGGGCTTCGAGAACCTGTTCGATTACCGCGATGGCGCGCTGCACCACGCGGGCGCCAGCCTGCCGTACACGGCGCCAGTGACCACCGGCACGACGGTGCTGGGCTGGCGCCCCGACAAGGTGCGCGTGTGCGCGCCGGACGACGCGGCTGCTCAATACCCGGGCACCGTGCTGGCACGGGGCTTCCTGGGCGACACCGTCGAATACCTGCTGCAAACCCCGCTGGGCCAGGTCAAGGGCATTTGCGCGGCCGGTGGCGCCGCCTGGCGCGAAGGCACGGCCGTCTCGTTCGTGCTGCCGTCCGACAGCGCGCTTTGTTTGGCTGCTTAATGGCCGCCTGACTTCCCTTATCAATCGACTGGAAAGCATCATGACCCAACCCTTGAAAAAGATCTGGCTCGATACCGATCCCGGATTTGACGACTGGCTGACGATGTTGCTGTTGGGCAGCAATCCCGATATCGAGTGGCTGGGCGTGAGCGTGGTGGCGGGCAACGCGCCTGTCGACATCACCTACGACAATGCCTTGCGCATCAAGGCCCACGATGGCTTGACGGTGCCTATTTATCGGGGCTGCGAAGAACCGCTGGCCGGCGTCATCGAGACGGCGCAGCGCATCCTCGGCGACAGCGGCATGCCGACGACAGGCGAGATCCTGCCGCCTGGCGCCGCCAGTGACGCGGCCGGCCACGCCGTCGATGCACTGATCGCCGCCGTGCGGGCCCACCCTGGCCAGATTACGGTCATTGCTATAGCGCCGATGACGAATCTGGCCACGGCGCTGGCCCGCGCGCCCGATATCGCCGGCAAGATCGTCGAAATCATCCTGATGGGCGGCTCGACCGACCAGGGTAACCACACGGCGGCGGCGGAATTCAACATCTACGCCGACCCGGAAGCGGCCGCCCAGGTCTTCCAGGCCGGCATCCCGCTGCGCATGTTCGGCTTGAACCTGTGCCGCCAGCTGCTGGTGACGAACGCAGAAGTGCAGCAGCTGCGCGCCATCGGCACGCCGCGCGCGCTGCGTCTTGCGGGTTACCTGGAAGCGTATGTGCGCATCCGCAGCGCGGACGGTTCCGTACCCATGCCCATGTACGACCCGGTGGTGGCTCTGTACCTGGAAGCGCCGCAGCTGTTCCAGTTCCAGCCGGCCCACGTGGCTATCGAATTGACGGGCGAACTGACGCGCGGCATGACGGTGTGCGAATTCCGCGTGCCGCGCCGTGCGCCCGTCAACACGCAGGTGGCGATGCTGGCCGATGGCCCGGCCGCCATCGAGCGCCTGATGCGCCGCCTGGCCGCCATTCTCGTCTGACCTTTTTCCCACTAACGAAGCGAGCTTCATGAGTAACTCTGCCGACACCCTGCCAGCCCTGAGCATCGAACAGTTTTTACGCGCCATGCCGAAGGTGGAGCTGCATTGCCACCTGTTCGGCACGGTGCGCCAGGCTACTTTCCGCGCGCTGGCCGCCAAAACGGGCAATGTCGTCACCCCCGAGGAAATCGACGCGTTCTATACGCGCGGCGACAAGCCCGTCGGCGTGCTGCGCGTGCTGCGCGCGCTCGACGCGCACCTGATCGTCTCGCCGACCGACCTGTACTGCCTCGCCTACGAATACCTGGAAGATGTGCATGGCCACGGGGTGCGCTATGCGGAGTTTTTCTGGAATCCGACCGGCACCGTGCGCGTCTCGGGCATTCGCTATGACGCGGCGCAAGACGCCATCGTGGCCGCCATCCGCGACGCGCAGCGTGATTTTGGCGTGATCGGCCGTTTGATCCCCAGCATCGACCGCGAAGCCGCTCCCGCCGAAGCCGTGCAGATGGTGGAATGGATGAAGGCCCACCGCGCACCGGAAGTGATCGGCATCGGCATCGACTACCGCGAAAACGACCGACCGCCGGAACTGTTCATCGAAGCCTACCGCGCCGCGCGCGAGGCGGGCTTCAAATGCACGGCGCATGCGGGCGAATTCGGCATGCCGTGGATGAACGTGGAGACGGCCATCGAGCAATTGCAGGTGGATCGGGTCGACCACGGCTACACGATTGTCGATAATCCTCAACTGGCGCAGCGCTGCGTGGAACGGGGCCTGGTGTTTACCGTGGTGCCCACCAATTCGTATTACCTGCGCACCCTGGCGCCCGAGCGCTGGGCGCTCGATCACCCGATCCGCGCCATGGCCAAGCTGGGCCTGAAACTGCATCCGAACACGGACGACCCGACCCTGCACCACGTGACGCCGACGGGCGCCTGGATGATGATGCGCGAGTTCGGCTTCGGCCTGGACGACATGCGCGGCTTCATGCTGAATGGCCTGGATGCGGCCTGGATAGCCGAGACCACGCGGAGCGACTGGCGCGCGGAATTTACGCGCGAGTTCGACGCGCTGCGGGCACGCGTGGTCGACGCCTCCTAGGCCGAAACGGGTGGCGGCAGCAGCAGGGACGGAAACGCCCGCTGCGGGCACGCCTGCCGCTCGCACACCTTGCAGCCCGTGCCGATGGGCGTGGCGCTGCTCGGGTCGTGCAAATCGAGTCCCTTTGAGTAAATCAAGCGGTGCGCCTGCGAGATGTCGCAACCCAGCGCCACGGCAAAGGTCTTGCCGGGCGCGCGGAAGCCTGGTGACGCCGTACTCACCTGGCGCGCGATCCACAGATAGGTGCAGCCGTCGGGCATGCTGGCCACTTGCGTCAGCACCTGGCCCGGATGGCTGAAGGCGTCATACACGATCCATAGCGGGCAAGTACCGCCCACCCTTGAAAAATGGAAGTCCGTGGCCGACTGGCGCTTCGAGACATTGCCCGCGCGGTCGACACGTACAAAGAAAAACGGCAATCCCGCCGCATCGGGGCGCTGCATGGTGCTCAAACGGTGGCACACGGCTTCGAAACCCACGCCGAACTGGTGCGCCAGGCGCTCGATATCGTAGGCGCGCGTTTCCGCCGCCTGCAGGAAGCGTTGATACGGCATCAGCAGGGCGCCCGCGAAATAATTGGAGAACGCCAGGCGCGCGCTCGTTTGCGCAGCCGCGCCGGAAAGTCCCGCCGCCAGCACCAGGGCGTCGATCAGGTCACTGTGCTCGAGCAGGCTGATCTGCGCCGCCATCTGGAAGGCGCGCTGGCCGCCCGTCAAAGTGTCGGGCAACCACAGGATATGTTGTTGTGCATCAAAGCGGTGCTTGCGCACCATGCCCGCATCGCCATCGGACAGTTGCACCTGGATACCGTGACGCTCCAGTAGCCGGCTCTGCAGCGCGTCGAGCGTGCGCAGCTGCGGATCAAGTTCGCCCGCCACCAGCTCCGCCGCCCGGTCCAGCTCATCGATATAGTTTTGCCGCCGGTTCAGGTATTCGCGCACTTCCTCGTCCGTGGAGGGCGCCGCCGAGCTGGCGCCGCGGCTGCCGTCATCAAGGCGCGCGGCCAGCGTGTCGGCCCGCTCCGCCATCACCCGGTAGCGCCGCTGCAGTAGCAGGATGGAACGGGCCAGTTCCGGCATGTTTTCCACCAGCATTTTGAGCTCGGCCATCGAGGTGGGCGGTGCGTCGGGCAATTCGCCGAACACGTCGCGTACATCTGCCACCAGGCTGGCGCTGTCGTGTTCGGAAAAGATTTGCGGATCGACCCCCAGTACCGTGCCGATGCGCAACAGAATCGGCACCGTCAGCGGGCGCTGGTTGCGTTCCATCTGGTTCAGATAGCTGGGCGAGATGCCCAGGGCTTTGGCCAGCGCCACCTGCGTCATGCGCCGTTCTTCGCGCAGCCGCTGCAGGCGCACGCCCATGAAAACCTTCGCCATCGCGTTTCCTCTTTCCCGGATTGTGGAATCTGCAAATTTACAATATTTGCAGATTAACAGATTCAGCTTTGCATTATCTCGCATTTTCACGCCTTGTTCGCGGCGGCGATTGTGCGAATAATGCAAACAGACTTATACCCACACCAGGAGACACCGAGTGACCACGCAAAACGCAATTCCGACCGTTCCCCTCTTGATCAACGGCGAGTGGGTTGAATCCCAAACCACCATCTGGCGCGATGTCGTCAACCCCGCCACCCAGGAAGTATTGGCCCGTGTACCGTTCGCCACGCCGGACGAAGTCAACGCCGCCATCGCCTCGGCCCAGCGCGCCTTCAAAACCTGGCGCAAGACGCCGATCGGCGCGCGCGCCCGCATTTTCCTGAAATTGCAGCAGCTGATCCGCGAAAACATGGCCGACCTGGCGGCGACCTTGACCATGGAACAGGGCAAGACCCTGCTCGACGCGGAAGGCGATGTCTTCCGTGGCCTGGAAGTGGTCGAGCACGCTGCCAATATCGGCACCCTGCAGATGGGCGAATATGCGCAAAACGTGGCCGGTGGCGTCGATACCTACAGCGTGATGCAGCCGCTGGGCGTGTGCGCCGGTATCACCCCATTCAATTTCCCCGCCATGATCCCCCTGTGGATGTTTCCGATGGCGATTGCCTGCGGCAATACATTCGTGCTGAAACCATCGGAGCAAGATCCGCTGGTGACGGAAAAACTCGTGCGCCTGGCCTTGCAGGCAGGTATCCCGGCCGGCGTGCTGAACGTGATCCACGGCGGCGAAGACGTGGTCAATGCCCTGTGCGACCACCCGGACATCAAGGCGATTTCGTTCGTGGGATCGAGCAAGGTGGGCACGCATGTGTACCAGCGCGCCAGCCTGAACGGCAAGCGCGCGCAATGCATGATGGGCGCCAAGAACCACGCTGTCGTCTTGCCGGACGCAAATAAAGAGCAGACCCTGAACCAGTTGCTGGGCGCAGGTTTCGGCGCGGCCGGCCAGCGCTGCATGGCCGCCTCTGTCGCCGTGCTGGTGGGCGCGGCGCGCGAGTGGCTGCCGGAACTGTCCGCCAAGGCGCAGACCCTGACGGTGGGTGCGGGCAAGGACAATCCCGACCTGGGCCCCGTGATTTCGTGCGCGGCAAAAGAGCGCGTGTTCAGCCTGGTCGCCAAGGGCATCGAACAGGGCGCCGTGCTGACCCTCGATGGCCGCGATGTGAAGGTGGATGGCTATCCGAACGGCAACTTCGTCGGACCGACGATTTTGTCCGGCGTGAAACCAGGCATGGTCGTGTATGACCAGGAAATCTTTGGCCCCGTCCTGATCGTCGTCGAAGTCGATACCCTGGACGAAGCCATCGCCCTGGTGAACGCGAACCCGAACGGCAATGGCACGGCGCTGTTCACGCAGAGCGGCGCGGCCGCACGCTATTTCCAGGAAGAAATCGACGTGGGCCAGGTTGGCATCAACGTGCCCATTCCCGTGCCCGTCCCGCTGTTCAGCTTTACGGGTTCGCGCGGCTCGAAACTGGGCGATCTGGGTCCGTTCGGCAAGCAAGTCGTGCTGTTCTACACGCAGACGCAAACGATTACCCAGCGCTGGTTCACGGATGCGGCGTCGGTGGGCAAGGTCAACACCACCATCAGCCTCAAGTAAGGAGCTGCCATGGACTTTGAATTGAGCGACGAGCAGCGCGAGTTCCAGCAGGCGGCGCGCGCGTTTGCCGAAGGCGAACTGGCGCCGCACGCGGCACACTGGGATGCGGAATCGATCTTTCCCGTGGAAACGATTGCCAAGGCGGGCGAGATGGGCTTTTGCGGCCTGTACACGCCGCAGCGCTGGGGCGGCCTGGGTTTGAGCCGCCAGGATGCGGCCATCGTGTTTGAAGAGCTGGCGGGTGGTTGCACGTCGACCACGGCCTACATCACCATCCACAACATGGCCACCTGGATGCTGTCGCGCTGGGGGCAGGAAGCGCTGTGCGACGAGTGGGTGCCTGCCCTTGCCGCCGGCCAGAAATTGGCCAGCTATTGCCTGACGGAACCGCAGTCGGGTTCCGATGCGGCCTCCCTGCGCACCAAGGCTGTCAGGGATGGCGATTTCTACGTCCTCGACGGCACGAAAGCGTTTATCTCGGGCGCGGGCCAGACGGACATGCTGATCGTCATGGCGCGCACGGGCGGCGAGGGCGCGGCGGGCATTTCCGCCTTTGCCGTACCGGCGAATTTGCCCGGCATCGTGTATGGCAAGAAAGAAGAAAAGATGGGCTGGAACAGCCAGCCCACGCGCATCATCAGTTTCGACCAGGTCAAGGTGCCGGTTGCTAACTTGCTTGGTGCCGAGGGCGAAGGCTTTGCCATTGCCATGAAGGGCATCGATGGCGGGCGCATCAATATCGCCGTGTGCTCGGTGGGCACGGCGCAGGCTGCCCTCACGCGCGCGCAGGCGTACATGAAGGAGCGCACGCAGTTCGGCCGCGAGCTGGCGCAATTCCAGGCGCTGCAATTCAAGCTGGCCGATATGCTGACGGAACTGGTGGCGGCGCGCCAGATGGTGCGCCTGGCAGCCTGGAAACTGGACCAGGAAAGCCCGGATGCTACTGCGTATTGCGCCATGGCAAAACGTTTCGCCACGGATGTGGGTTTTAATGTCGCCAACGACGCGCTGCAATTGCATGGCGGCTACGGCTACATCCGCGAGTATCCGCTCGAGCGCCACGTGCGCGACACGCGGGTGCACCAGATCCTGGAAGGGACGAATGAAATCATGCGCCTGATCGTCGCGCGAGCGATTCTAAAAGACGGCGCCACGGAGACCTTACGATGAGCAAAGTGTATACCAATTTGTTGTTTGAGCGCCGTGGCCATACGGCTCTGGTGACCCTCGACAACCCGCCTGCCCACACGTGGACCTTGGCCAGCCTGAACGCGCTGACCCAGCTGGTGGCCGACCTGAATGCCGACCCGGACGTGTATGCGCTGGTGATCACGGGCGGCGGCGCCAAGTTCTTCTCGGCCGGCGCCGACCTGAAAGTGTTTGCCGATGGCAACAAGGACACGGCTTTTGCCATGGCTGCCGCGTTTGGCGAGGCTTTCGAGGCGCTGTCCGCGTTTCGCGGCGTCAGCATTGCCGCCATCAATGGCTATGCCATGGGCGGCGGGCTCGAATGCGCGCTGGCCTGCGATATCCGCATTGCCGAGGAACACGCGCAGATGGCCTTGCCGGAAGCGTCCGTCGGCTTGCTGCCGTGCGCGGGTGGCACGCAGCATTTGCCGTGGCTGGTGGGCGAAGGCTGGGCCAAGCGCATGATTTTGTGCGGTGAAAGAGTCGATGCGGCCAAGGCCCTGGCCATCGGCCTGGTCGAGGAAGTCGTACCAACCGGCAAGGCTGCCGCCACGGCGCTGGCCCTGGCCGCCAAGGTGGCGCGCCAGAGCCCCAGCAGCGTGACGGCATGCAAAACCCTGATCCAGGGCGCGCGCAGCCATCCGCTGGTCAATTCCTTGCCCGATGAACGCACCCTGTTCCTGGGCCTGTTCGATACGCAAGACCAGAAGGAGGGCGTGCAAGCGTTCCTGGAAAAACGTCCGGCGGAGTGGAAGAATGGTTGAAAAAATGGCTGAAATACTGCTTGATACCGTGAAGATCGAGGAGCGCGACTGTCCCGGCGGCATGAAGCTGGGCGTCATCACCCTCGATGCGCCAAAGTCCTTGCACGCGCTGACGCTGGACATGATACGCGCCATCGATGGCGCCCTGGTGCGCTGGGCCAGTGACGCGGCCATCGCCTGCGTGGTGCTGCAATCGTCGACCGACAAGGCCTTTTGCGCGGGCGGCGACGTGCGCAGCCTGCGTTCGGCCGTGGCCGAGCAATCGGGTGTCGTGCCGAATCCGCAGGCGCTGGCCTTCTTTGCCGAGGAATATCGGCTCGACCACCGCATCCATACGTATGTGAAACCGCTGCTGGTGTGGGGCGGCGGCATCGTCATGGGTGGCGGCCTGGGCCTGATGGCCGGCGCCAGCCACCGCGTGGTGACGGAAAGCACGCGCATCGCCATGCCGGAAATTACGATTGGCCTGTTCCCCGACGTGGGCGGCAGCTGGTTCCTGGGCCGCATGCCGGGGCGCAGCGGCCTGTTCCTGGGCTTGACGGGCGCGCCCATGAACGCAGCCGATGCCCTGTTCACGGGCCTGGGCGACTATGCCCTGCGCCAGGAAGAGCGCGCCATGGTGCTTGACGCGCTGGCGCTGGGGCAATGGCAAGCCAGCCCTCAGGCCAATCATCAGCAGCTGAGCCGTTTGCTGAGCGGCTTCTCGGCGCCAACGTCCATGTTGCCCGCCTCCGAAGTGCGCGCCAACTTCGACGCTATCGCCGCGCTGACGCAAGCGCCCACCTTGCCCGAAGTGGTGGCAGCCATAGCTGCCTATGACGGTGAATCAGCCTGGCTGCAAAAGGCGGCCCATGCACTGGCCAAGGGCGCGCCCAGTTCGGCCTCCCTGGTGTGGGCCATGCGCGAACGCACGCGGCACCTGAGCCTGGCGCAAGTGTTCCAGCTGGAGCTTATTGTTGCCGTGCAATGCTGCGCCCACGCAGACTTCAGCGAAGGCGTGCGCGCCTTGCTGATAGACAAGGACAATGCGCCGCAATGGCAGCCGGCCAGTTTGGCCGAGGTCAGCGACACGTATCTGGACGAGTATTTCGCGGCGCCGTGGGAAAACCATCCTTTGCGCGACCTATCCATTTAAACATTTTAGTAGTGCATAAAAATGCTCAGGGCTAGGCGCCTTGCCGAAGGCAGTACGACCAGTACGACTAGGCAAGGCAACAACGCCATGGGCTTTTTTAGGTGCTACAGGAGAAATTTATGCAACATATCGCTTTTATCGGCCTGGGCAACATGGGTGCGCCGATGGCCCGCAACCTGGTGGCCGCCGGCTTCCACGTCTCCGTATTCGACCTGGCGCCGGCGGCAGTGGCGTCCCTGGTCGAGGCGGGCGCCACGGCGGCCGCGTCCGCCAGCGCGGCCGTGCAGACGGCCGACGCCGTCATCACCATGCTGCCAGCCAACAAGCACGTGCAGGAACTGTACCTGGCGGCAGGGGGCGTACTCGATTCGGCCAAGCCCGGTGCCCTGTTCATCGATTGCAGCACCATCGCCGCCGATGTGGCGCGCCAGGTGGCGCAGGCAGCCAGCGAGCGGGGTTTTGCCATGATCGATGCGCCCGTCTCGGGCGGCACGGCGGGCGCGGCGGCTGGCACCCTGACCTTCATCGTCGGCGGTAGCGTAGCGGCCTTGCAGCAGGCGCGGCCCCTGCTGGAAAAGATGGGCAAGAACATTTTCCATGCGGGTGAAGCGGGGGCGGGTCAGGTGGCGAAGATTTGCAACAACATGCTGCTGGGCATCTTGATGGCCGGTACGGCCGAGGCGCTGAACCTGGGCGTGGCGCATGGTCTTGACCCGAAAGTGTTGTCCAACATCATGGCCAAGAGTTCGGGCCGCAACTGGACCCTGGAAGTGTATAACCCGTGGCCCGGCGTCATGGACGGCTCGCCTGCTTCGCGCAATTACACTGGCGGCTTCGGCACGGCGCTGATGCTGAAAGACCTGGGCCTGGCGCAGCAATCGGCCTTGTCGGCAAACGCCCCTACGCCACTGGGCGGCCTGGTGCGCCAGCTGTACCAGATGCATGCGCAATCCGGTTATGCGCAGCAGGATTTTTCCAGCATCGTGCAGATGCTGCAGCCTGGTGTGCCAACGCCTGCGGCCTGAGGAATTTTGGGCAAAAAAAAGCCCGCTGGTAAAAGCGGGCTAAATCCAATTCTTGGAAGAGTTGGAGGAGACAGATGCATTATGCTGCATCGCCACATATAACTCCAATTTATCTTTGGAATATCAACTATAAGTTTTAATGATATCTCTTCCTGGCAGTCGCGGTCCGGCTGCCAGGAAGACTTGCTTAGCTTGCAGCGGCCGGAGTGCAAGCGATCTGCACGGTGGTGATATTGGCGCTGCCCATGGTGCCAGCACCTGTGCCAGGCTGTACGACGCACAGCAGGCCCTTCGGCTGGCTGGAGACGCTGACGTTATAGGTGGAGCCATCGGCGACAGGGCCGGCCATGACAAAGGTCTTGGCATCCTTGGCCACCGTAGTCGTTACATTGCCGTTAATCAGCACCAAGCTGTCTACCGTCAGGCCGGAAATCGTGCCGCCCACGCTATACGTGTTTTGCGAACAAGAAACAGCGGCGCTGATGCTGATGTAATGGCCAGCCGTTCCGGTACCACCAATGATGCCGCAAGTCATATGGTCTGGTTGATGCTTGAAGTCGATGTTGTAGGCGGTGCCATAGTCGATACGCTTTTTAAAGGTGAACGAGGTCTGGCCAGCGGCAACCGGGAGGTCCTCCCCGCCGTTGGTCAGGATCAGACCATTGTTGTTCAAGTTGCTGACGGTGCCGCTGACATCATACGAGGCCTTGCCGCCGCAAGCGGCCAGTCCCAGGGTCAGCAGCAGCGCGGCGAGTGGGCGCAGGCAGGATAACTTCATGTATTTCTCCAAAAATAGGTGACGGATCGCAAGGATTACTGCGGCGTGCAGTCAAGTGTGGCCGCGGTCGTGGCGGCAGAGCCCATCGTGCCGACCGTATCGCTGCCGTCGGCACTGGCGGAGCCCTGGAAGCGGCACTTCAAGCCCGTTGGCTGAGTCAGTACGGAAATACTGTATGGGGCGCCGTCAGGTACCGAATCGAATTTGTAGGAGGTGGTACCAGCCAGTGGGCTGGTGCCGTTAGGGCCCATCACCAGGCGCAAGCCACCAGCGGTCAGGCCCGTGATCGTACCGCTCAACGGGTAGGTGTTGGTAATGCAGCTGACAGAGGCCGTACTCACGGAATAGCTTGTTGCCTTGCCGGTGCCGTTGTTCATACTGCAAACGGCGCCCTTAGGCTGCTGCAAGATGCTGATTTCGTAGCGGTCATCGGTCTTGATCAGCTTGGTGAAAACAAAGCTGGTCTGGTTCGCAGAAATAGGTAATTTTTCGCCATCATTCAGCAGAATCAGTCCATCTTTGGCCAGGCCGGTGACTGCGCCTTGCAGATACAGGTTGCCGCCGCTGCCGCCGCAGGCTGCCAGTGTGACGGCGCAAGCCGCCGCCAGCATCGAGCGCAGGTACAAATTTTTCATACATTCTCCAAAACGAATTAGGTTGGGTAGCGCAACGCGGACGCTGGCGCCGCATTGGAATGGCGCCTATTTTAGTCTATCTGGCAAGCCGAATGATCTTGCCTTGTATCACCCTGTAACAATTTTTCGCCGGGAAGCGCCGGCCCGGCCCCATTTTACGGTGGCACCGCCATGTCGGCGGCGCCGATCGGTGCGACAATAGATGTAGCCTGCGCATCGTGGCGCGGCATCCACTGTGAGTCCCATGTCCCTTGCCCCAGTAAAACCCGCCGTGCCGCCCAAGGCCATCCTGTTCGATCTCGACGATACCTTGTGGCCCATCGCGCCCGTGATTGCCGCCGCCGAAACCCTGCTGCACGACTGGCTGGCCACGCATGCGCCCAGGGTGGCGCAGCAGTTTTCCATCGAGGTGCTGCGCCAGCACCGTCTGGCCATGCTCAAGGAGCAACCGCATTTCCATGGCAACCTGATCGAGTTGCGGCGCGCCGGCCTGCTGGCCGCTTTCGAGACCGCTGGCGAGGATGCCGCCCTGGTCGAGCAGGCCATCGTGCACTTCCTGGCCGCGCGCAACCGCGTCCAGCCGTATGACGACGTCTTGCCTGGCCTGGCCTGGATGCGCCAGCGCATGCTGGTCGGCTCCATCTCGAATGGCAATGCGGACCTTGACATTATCGGCCTGGCCCAGCATTTCAAGGTATCCATCGCCGCCAGCGACTTTGGCGTGGCAAAGCCCGATGCCAGCATCTTCCTGGCTGCGTGCGCCGCGCTGCAGGTGGCCCCGCACGAAGCCGTGTATGTGGGGGATGACCTGTATTTCGACGTGACGGGAGCGCAAGGGGCGGGCATGCGTGCCGTCTGGATGAACCGCAAGGGCAGCGACGCCCACCTGGCCGCCGGCGTGCAGCCCGACGCCATCTGCGCCAACTTTGACGAGTTGCTGCTGTGGCTGCAGGGGCAACTGGAAGATTGATCGCCGCCGGACGGGCGAACGTGCATAATAGGAGCTGTCAGGCGCCGGGGATGCGCGTCTGGCCGCTGTTTTTGCTATTTATACTGCTACTTGTCTTGCTACTTATTTAATAGAAAATTTGTCCAACTAATTACACCATGCAACTCGATACACGTGCCCAAACACTGCTGAAAGCCCTGGTCGAGCGCTATATCGCCGACGGCCTGCCGGTCGGTTCGCGCGCCTTGTCGAAAATTTCCGGCCTGGATTTGTCGCCGGCCACGATCCGCAACATCATGGCCGATCTGGAAGAGCTCGGTTATGTGTCCAGCCCCCATACCTCGGCTGGACGTATACCCACGCCACGCGGCTACCGCATCTTTGTCGACACCTTGCTGACTGTCCGGCATCTGGACGAGCACCTGGTGGAGTCGCGCATGCGCCTGCAGACGCCGCAGCCGCAGAAAACCATCGCCAATGCGGCGCAAATGCTGTCGTCGCTGTCGCAGTTTGCCGGCGTCGTGCTCAGTCCGCGCCGGGAATCCGTGTTCCAGCAAATTGAATTCCTGCGCCTGTCCGAAAAGCGCATCCTGCTCGTCATCGTTGCCCCGGGCGGTGACGTGCAGAACCGCTTGCTGCTGACGGAGGCCGACTACACGCCGGCGCAATTGATCCAATCGGCCAATTACATCAACCAGAATTATGGCGGCCTGTCATTCGACGCCGTGCGCGTGCGCCTGCAGGGCGAATTGCGCCAGCTGCGCGACGATATGGGCAGCCTGATGCAGGCGGCCGTGGAAGCGGGCAGCGAAGCGATGGCCGACCATAGCGACGACATGGTGATTTCCGGCGAGCGCAACTTGCTCAGCGTGAGCGATCTGTCATCGAATATGCATTCGCTGCGCCAGATGTTCGACATGTTCGAGCAAAAAACGGGCTTGATGCAGTTGCTCGACGTGTCGAGCAAGGCGACGGGCGTGCAGATTTTCATCGGCGGCGAATCGAACCTGGTGCCGATGGATGAGATGAGCGTGGTGACGGCGCCGTATGAAGTCAACGGCAAGATCGTGGGAACCTTGGGGGTGATAGGACCGACGCGCATGGCGTATGAGCGCGTCATTCCTATCGTCGATATTACGGCTAAATTACTGTCGAGCGCGCTCAGTCATCATTGATGCAGCTCAATGCTGCGCCAGCCGCCCCGTGGGAGCGGCCGGCAAGCGTCAGGCTGTTTTATGCGGGCAAGCCGTCTTGATGCAGTTGCCGTAGATGGCCAAGGCGTGTTCGGCGATCTTGAAGCCGCGCTCTTCAGCCACTTTTTGCTGGCGGATTTCGATGTCTTCGTCGAAGAATTCTTCGACCCGGCCACAGTCGAGGCACACCAGGTGGTCGTGGTGGGAACCTTCGTTGAGTTCGAAAATTGCCTTGCCTGTTTCAAAATGGTTGCGGTTGAGCAAGCCTGCCTGTTCAAACTGCGTCAGGACACGGTAGACAGTTGCCAAGCCGACATCCATATTGTCGGCCAGCAGAATTTTATAGACGTCTTCTGCTGTCAGGTGGCGTACCGGGCTACTCTGGAAGATATCGAGTATCTTCAGGCGTGGCAGGGTGGCTTTCAGGCCGCTTGCCTTGAGATCACTAGGATTGTTACTCATGTTTGTTGCTCGTATGTGGGTCAGGTGCTTTATCATATAGCGTTTTGTCGGGGAGTGCCAAAATATGCATTTTTTGGCAGGCCGGTCACTCCTGGCGTTTTGTTCATCCAATTGAGGTCATTTATGCGCGTAACACCGGCTGTATTGCCATCTCTCTGGCACCGTATTTCATTTCGAGCACCAGTCATGGCAGGCATGGTCTGTGTCGCGCTCGCCATGTCCGGCTGCGCCAGCCGCGGCATCCTTGGCGAAAAGCCGGCAGCCAGCCAAAAAGAAGGCAAGGAAGTGGTCCCCGAACAGGGCGCACAAACGACCACCATTACGCCGCTGCAGAAATTCATGTGGTTTTTCTCGCCGTATCGTCCTGACATTCAACAAGGCAACTTTGTCTCCGAAGAGATGCTGGCCCAGTTGAAAGTGGGCATGACGCGCGAACAAGTGCGTTTCGTTCTCGGCACCTCCCTGCTGACCGATATTTTCCATGCTGACCGTTGGGATTATCCATTCCGACTGGCACGGGGCAGTGGCGAAACCACCAGCAGCCGCGTGGTCGTGTTTTTTGATAAAGAAGGCAAGGTTGCACGTTTCGAAGGCGGCAATCTGCCGACCGAGAAAGAATACATCAACCGTATCGCCGGTCCGTCGCCGTTCGCCAAGGTCGCCAAGGCCGACGTGCCTGCCGCCGCCGTCCCATCGCCCGTGGCGCCGAGCGCCGTGCCGGTGCCGGCCGATGCCGCTCCTGCCATTCCGGTGAGCAAACCTGACGTTGCACCTGCAACGGCGCCTGCCGCCGAGCCTGCACCTGCTGCCGAACCCACCAAATAAGTTGCTGTAAGAGAATAAAATGACTGAACTGAAAATCGCCATCGCTGGCGCCAGTGGCCGCATGGGCCATATCCTGATCGAGGCCGTCAGCAATGCCCCCGACGCTGTGCTCGCTGGCGCGCTCGACCGCGTTGGCTCGCCATCCGTGGGTCAGGACGCCGCCGCCTTCCTGGGCAAGCCTGCCGGCGTGCTGATCGAGTCAAGCCTGGACGCCGGCCTGGCCGGCGCCGATTACCTGATCGACTTTACGCGTCCCGAAGGCACTTTGCAGCATCTGGCGTATTGCGCCGAGCACGGCATTAAGATGATCATCGGCACTACCGGTTTTGATGATGCGGGCAAGGCGGCGATTGCCGCCGCTGCCGAAAAGACGGCCATCATGTTCGCGCCAAACATGAGCGTGGGCGTGAATGTCACCATGAAGTTGCTGGAACTGGCGGCGAAAAGCCTGTCCGAAGGCTACGACATTGAAATCATCGAAGCACATCACCGCTTCAAGGTCGATGCGCCTTCGGGCACGGCCCTGCAAATGGGTGAGGTAGTGGCCGGCGCCCTGGGGCGCGACTTGAAGGAATGCGCCGTGTACGGCCGCGAAGGCGTGACGGGCGAACGCGACCCGTCGACCATCGGTTTTGCCACCATCCGCGGCGGCGATATCGTGGGCGACCATACGGTGCTGTTTGCCGGCATCGGCGAGCGCATCGAGATCAGCCACAAGTCGAGCAGTCGCGTCACCTACGCCCACGGCGCCCTGCGCGCCGCGCGTTTCCTGGCCGACAAGCCGACCGGCCTGTTCGACATGCAGGATGTGCTGTCGCTGAAGAACTGAGGAAGACCATGGCCACTGCCATCCTGAATGGAAAAGACATCTCCGACGAAGCGAGCTTTCACGCGCAATGCGTGCCAGCGTTCGGTTTCCCCGCGTTCTACGGCAACAGCATGGATGCCTGGGTCGATTGCCTCAGCTATCTGCGCGACGACGAAAACATGACGCAGTTCCGCCTGAAGCCAAACGAGGTGCTGGAAATTGTCGTGCAAGACGCGGAGGCAATGAAGGCGCAGGCGCCGGACTTGCTGGAAGAAATCACGTTTTGCATCGCCGGCATCAACGAGCGCTATGAAGACTATGGCGAGAAGCCGGCGCTGAAACTGGTGCTCAAGTGAATAGAATCGTAGGTCGGATTAGGCCCTGCGGGCCGTAATCCGACAACATTGTTGGCTGTGCAAGTCGGATTACGCACAAGCGCTAATCCGACCTACGTCCAGACGACCAACATTTATACCACCTTGCGCTCGCGCAAGCCGTCAATCTCCGCACTCTCCAATCCCAGCCACTGTTGCAATACCTCCTGCGTATGCTGCCCCAGCAACGGCGGCGGCAAGCGGTACTGCACCGGGGAGGCGGACAGGCGCACGGGGTTGGCCACCAGCGCCACCGTGCCCGCCGTCGGATGCGGCATCTCCACTTTCAAGCCACGCGCAAGCACTTGCGGGTCAGCAAAGACCTGGTCGATGCGGTTGACGGGACCGCACGGCACGGCTTGCGCCTCGAAGGCGCTGATCCACTCGGCCGTCGTGCGCATCACGGTGGTCTGGCGCATCAAGGGGATCAAGACCGCCCGGTGCGCCACGCGCTGCGGATTGGTCATGAAACGCTCGTCCTGCGCCCATTCCGGGTGGCCGGCGACGGTGCAGAAGCGGGAAAACTGTCCGTCGTTGCCGATCGCCAAAATCATGTCGCCATCGGCCGTGGGAAAGTCTTGATATGGAACAATGTTTGGATGCGCATTGCCCATGCGCTGGGGTACCTTGCCGCCGCACAGGTAATTGGCTGCCTGGTTGCCCAGCGCCGCCACTTGCACGTCCAGCAAGGCCAGGTCGATATGCTGGCCCAGCCCCGAGCGTTCGCGTTCGGCCAACGCCGCTTGCACGGCGATGGTGGCGTACAGGCCTGTCATGATGTCCGTTTGCGCCACGCCCACTTTTTGCGGCCCGGCGCCCGGCTGGCCATCGGGCACGCCCGTGATGCTCATCAGGCCGCCCATACCCTGGATCAGGAAGTCATAGCCGGCGCGCGCCGCGTATGGTCCATCCTGGCCAAAGCCCGTGATGGAGCAGTACACGAGGCGCGGGTTGAGTGCCAGCAAACTGGCCGCATCGAGGCCATATTGTTTCAAGCCACCCAATTTGAAATTTTCCAGCAAGACATCTGCTTCGGCTGCCAACTGGCGCACCAGCGCCTGGCCTTCAGGGGCGGCCAGGTCGATGCACAGCGAGCGCTTGTTACGGTTGGCGCACTGGAAGTAGGCGGCCTCGGCCGTATCGCGTCCGTCTTCATCTTTCAGGTAGGGCGGTCCCCACGAGCGCGTGTCGTCGCCGCGGCCCGGCTGTTCAACCTTGACCACGTCGGCGCCCAGGTCTGCCAGCAATTGCCCGGCCCACGGGCCGGCCAGCACGCGCGACAGGTCCAGCACGCGCAAACCGGTCAGCGGCGCGGGCCGCAAGGTGGAGGCGAGGGTGGAAGCCAAGGCGTCCATTAGTTGAAGGCGGCGATGCCGGTGATGGCGCGGCCGATGATCAGCGCGTGCACATCGTGCGTACCTTCATAGGTGTTGACCACTTCCAGGTTGACCAGGTGGCGGATGACGCCGAACTCGTCGGAAATGCCGTTGCCGCCCATCATGTCGCGCGCCATGCGGGCAATATCGAGCGCCTTGCCGCAGCTGTTGCGTTTCATGATAGACGTGATTTCCACGGCAGGCGAACCCTCATCCTTCATGCGGCCCAGGCGCAAGCAGCCCTGCAAGCCCATGGTGATTTCCGTCAGCATATCCGCCAGTTTCTTTTGCACCAATTGATTCGCAGCAAGAGGGCGGCCGAATTGCTGGCGGTCCATCGTGTACTGGCGCGCTTTCAGGTAGCAGTCTTCGGCCGCGCCCAGTGCGCCCCAGGCGATGCCGTAGCGGGCGCTGTTCAGGCATGTGAACGGGCCTTTCAAGCCGCGCACGTCGGGGAAGGCATTTTCTTCCGGGCAAAATACTTCATCCATGACGATTTCACCGGTGATGCTGGTGCGCAAGCCGACCTTGCCATGGATTTCCGGCGCCGACAGGCCTTTCCAGCCTTTTTCCAGCACGAAACCGCGGATCGCGCCTTCATCGTCCTTGGCCCAGACGACGAACACATCGGCGATGGGGCTGTTGGTGATCCACATCTTGGCGCCGGACAGGCTGTAGCCACCCGGCACTTTGCGCGCGCGCGTGACCATGCTGCCAGGATCGGAGCCGTGGTTCGGTTCTGTCAGGCCGAAGCAGCCGATGAATTCGCCCGTTGCCAGTTTCGGCAGGTATTTCTGTTTGGTTTCCTCGTTGCCGAAGGCATTGATTGGCACCATCACCAGCGACGATTGCACGCTCATCATCGAGCGGTAGCCCGAATCGACGCGCTCTACTTCGCGCGCGGCCAGGCCGTAGCAGACGTAGTTCAGGCCGGCGCCGCCGTATTCTTCGGGTATCGTCGTGCCCAGCAAGCCCAGTTCGCCCATTTCGCGGAAGATGGCGGCATCCGTGCGGCCATGGCGGAACGATTCGAGCACGCGCGGCACCAGGCTGCCCTGGCAATAGTCGCGGGCCGCTTCCAGCACGGCGCGTTCGTCGCCCGTCAGTTGTTCTTCCAGCAGCAGGGGGGAATTCCAGTCGAATACGGTTTTGCTCATCACAGGCCTCGCAGGTGAGCGCCGGTGATCGGCGCAAGATTGAATATGGCTCATGGTAGGTTCTTGCCTAGCCTTGCGCAAACGATTTTTTTGCACCCAGATATGCTTGTTATGCATATCTTGCGGCATACTGGTATCTTTCACCGGCCAGGAAGCCCCATGTCACGCAAAATTCCGATGCTGCAAGCTTTACATTGTTTCGAGGCCGCTGCCCGCCACCAGAGCTACACGCACGCGGCACGCGAACTGTCGCTGACGCAAAGCGCCGTGTCGCGGCAGATATCGTCCTTGGAAAGTTTTCTCGGTGTGCAACTGTTCCAGCGCACGCGCCATGGCGTACTGCTGACCAGCGCCGGCGCCGCGTATGCGCGCCAGATCGCGGCGCGCCTCGATGGTCTGGAGCGCGACACGCTCGATACCATGGCGCGCCAGGGCGGTGGCGGCGCCTTGCAGCTCGCTTCCGTGCCCACCTTTGCCACACGCTGGCTGATGCCACGGCTGTCCTCGCTGGCGGGACAGCATCCCGACATCGTCGTGCATATCGATGCCTATACGAAACCGTTCATGTTTGCCGATACGGAATACGACGGCGCCCTGTACGCGGGCACGCCAGAGCAGCTGGCACGCTGGCCTGGCACGCGCGCCACCTTGCTCATGCATGAAGAAATCGTGCCCGTCGCCAGTCCCCGTCTGCTGGCGGCGCGCAGCCATTGGCAGCCGCAGGACTTGCTGGAACTGACCTTGTTGCAACAAAGTACGCGTCCGGGCGCCTGGCGCCAGTGGTTTGACGCCATGCAGGTCGAGGGAGAGGGGCGCGATGGGGTGCACTATGGCGCCCGCTACGAACTGTTTTCCATGCTGGCCATGGCGGCCGTGCAAGGGCAAGGTGCAGTCCTGCTGCCGCGCATGCTGGTCGAAGCGGAACTGGCGCGTGGCGAACTGCGCATCGTATGCGAGCGCCCACTACGCGGCCAGCGGGCGTATTACCTGATCACGCCCGAAACGGCGCATGAAAAGACGGCCTTGCAGCAATTCCGCGCATGGCTGCAGGGCGAAGCGGCTTAAGCGACTTTGCCAGTGTCGAAATGGGGATTGTCGATGAGGCCAATCTGGTTGCCAAACGGGTCGAGCAATTCCACCGTGCGGATGCCATCGCCCACGTCCGTGATCGGATGGTGCAGGGTGCCGCCCAGCTTGATAATGCGCTCGACTTCTTGCTCGATGCCGTCCACGCCCCAGTAGGTCACGCTGCCTTGCGTGCCTGGCTCGCCGCCTGGCAGCAGCCCAAGCTCGAAGCCGCCGATGGCAAAACCCACATAAAAAGGCTGGTCGAAATACGGCGTGGTGCCAAATACCTGGCTGTACCAGGCCTTGGCCTTGTCCAGGTCGGGGACGGGATAGGTGACGGTGCGCAAGCCCTTGATCATGTTCTGCTCCTGTTGGTTGACATAGTCGGCGAAATACCTGGCGTCATCATGCCACCGGCGCGCGCCGCGCGATTGGAAAAATGGAAGCTGCTCACGCGCGTCGGCCCGTCAGCCAGGCTTCGGGCGAAGTGTGGGCGAAATCCTGGAAATCGTGGATCAGGTGCGACTGGTCGAAATAACCGAATTGCAAGGCCACTTGCGCCCAGTCTGGCTGCCCCGCCAGGTGTGTCAGCCCCTTGCTGGCGGCGCGAAAACGGCAGATACGGGCAAACAATTTCGGGCTGATGCCGACGTGCTGGCGAAATTGCAGCGCCAGGTGCTGGCGCGACACGCCCAACTGTGCGGCCAGTCCCTCCACGCGTACCTGGCCGGATGCCGCCTCGATGGCCGCGATGGCATGCCCGGCTGCAGTGGCCTGGCGCCGTGGCGGCGCTGTGCGCAGGCGCAGCAGCAGATAATCTTGCAAAATGGAAACTCTTTGCGCGTTGGACAAGGGCTCGCTCCACAGCGCGTCAGCCAGGCGCGCTGCCAGCTCGCGGCCCCACAACTGCTGCAGCCCCGTGCGGCCATCGCTCAGTTCGCACAAGGGCAGCTGGAAGAAGCGTGCCGCCGCGCCCGGCTTGAAGCGGGCCGCCACCGTCTGCACGAGACCGTGGCTGACAACGGCAATCGGCGCCGTCATCATGCCCACGGCAAAGCTGGCATCCTGCTGGTCCTGGCACAGGATGTCGATGCAATTGTCGGGCAAGACCTGGTGTGTCAGGGGCGTCGCGTCCGTCTGCACGCGGCACGTCCAGACACAGTCCAGCCAGGGCCGCAGGGCGGGAATGGGCATATATTCCTGGTAGACGATCATGGCAAGACTTGAAGTAAAGAATAAGATTGTTGCATATATATTTTTGCATATGACATAGCGTAATCGTGCGCCTGCCAAAATTTGCCGGCCCGGGCCGCCAGCGTGCCGCGCTATCAGGCGGCGACAACCAGTATAATGCTCGGTTCATATCCACTATTGGCCGCACATCATGCAAGATAAATATAGTCCCGCCGACGTCGAACAAGCCGCCCAATCGCACTGGAAGGCGATCGACGCCTATAAAGCCGTCGAACACGACCCGCGTTTCCCAAAAGGCAAGTATTTTGCCTGCTCGATGCTGCCTTACCCTTCGGGCAAGCTGCACATGGGTCACGTGCGCAACTATACGATCAATGACGTGATGTACCGCTATCTGCGCATGAACGGCTACAACGTGCTCATGCCGATGGGCTGGGACGCGTTCGGCATGCCGGCGGAAAATGCGGCCATGGCCAACAACGTGCCGCCCGCGCAATGGACGTACTCGAATATCGCTCACATGAAGCAGCAGATGGAATCGATGGGCCTGGCCATTGACTGGTCGCGCGAAATGACCGCCTGCAAGCCCGAATACTACAAGTGGAACCAGTGGATGTTCCTGAAGATGCTGGAAAAAGGCATCATCTACAAGAAGACCGGTACCGTGAACTGGGACCCGATCGACCAGACCGTGCTGGCCAACGAACAAGTGGTCGATGGCCGTGGCTGGCGTTCCGGCGCGCTGATCGAAAAGCGCGAAATCCCCATGTACTACGCGCGCATCACCGATTACGCGGAGGAGTTGCTGGCCTATGTGGACGACAAGCTGCCGGGCTGGCCCGAGCGCGTGCGCATCATGCAGACCAACTGGATCGGCAAGTCGACGGGCGTGCGCTTTGCCTTCCCGCATGAAATCAAGGACGCGAATGGCGCCCTGATCGGCGACGGCAAGCTGTATGTGTTTACCACCCGTCCGGACACCGTCATGGGCGTGACCTTCTGCGCCGTGGCCGCCGAGCACCCGCTGGCCATCCACGCCGCGCAAACCAATCCTGCGCTGGCCGCCTTCAACGCCGAATGCAAACTCGGTTCCGTGATCGAAGCGGACATGGCGACGATGGAGAAGAAGGGCATGCCGACCGGCCTGTTCGTTACGCATCCGTTGACGGGCGCGCAAGTGGAAGTGTGGGTCGGCAACTACGTCCTGATCACCTACGGCGATGGCGCCGTGATGGGCGTGCCGGCACACGACGAACGCGATTTCGGCTTTGCCAAGAAATACAATCTGCCGATCAAGCAAGTGATCGAAGTCAAGGGCCAGGAGTTTTCGACGGACGCCTGGCAGGAATCGTATGGCAGCAAGGATGGCGTCTGCATCGCCTCCGGCAAATATGACGGCCTGCATTTCGCTTCCGCCGTCGATGCGGTGGCCGCCGACCTGGCGGAGCTGGGTCTGGGCGAAAAGAAAACCACGTTCCGCCTGCGCGACTGGGGTATTTCGCGCCAGCGCTACTGGGGCACGCCGATCCCGATGATCCATTGCGCCGATTGCGGCGTGGTGCCGGTGCCGGAAAAAGATCTGCCGGTGGTGCTGCCGGAAGACTGCGTGCCCGATGGCACGGGCAATCCGCTGAACAAATATGAAGCCTTTTTGCAGTGCGACTGTCCGCAGTGCGGCAAGCCGGCGCGCCGCGAGACGGACACCATGGATACCTTCGTCGATTCGTCGTGGTATTACATGCGCTATACCTCGCCAGGCTCGAACGACGCCATGGTCGACGCGCGCAATGATTACTGGATGCCGATGGACCAGTACATCGGCGGCATCGAACACGCCGTCATGCACTTGCTGTACGCTCGCTTCTGGACCAAGATCATGCGCGACTTCGGCCTGGTCAAGTTCGACGAGCCGTTCGTCAATCTGCTGACGCAAGGCATGGTGCTCAACGAAACGTACTTCCGCAAGGATGCCGTGGGCAAGACCACCTGGTTCAACCCGGACGACGTGCGCCTGTCGCTCGATGACAAGGGCCGTCCGCAAAGCGCCATCCTGGTGGCCGATGGCCAGCCGGTGGAAATCGGCGGCACGGAAAAAATGTCGAAGTCGAAGAACAACGGCATCGATCCGCAAGCGCAGATCGAGCAGTACGGCGCCGACACTGCCCGTCTGTTTACCATGTTCGCTTCGCCGCCGGAACAGACGCTGGAGTGGTCGGGCAGCGGCGTCGAAGGCGCGAACCGTTTCTTGCGCCGCGTGTGGAACTTCGGCTACGCCCAGTCGGCCACGATTCAAGCCGCACTGGCTGGCGGCGCCGCACCGGCCACCGGCGACGCGCAGAAAAACCTGCGCCGCGAATTGCACAAGCTGCTGCAGCAAGCCGATTACGACTTGAAGCGCATCCAGTACAACACCGTGGTCTCGGCCTGCATGAAGATGCTCAATACGCTGGAATCGGCCAAGTTGGACGATAGCGCGCAGTCGAAGGCCCTGATCGCCGAAGGCTTCTCCATCTTCCTGCGCCTGCTCAATCCTGTCGCGCCGCACATCACCCACGTGCTGTGGCAAGAGCTGGGTTACGCCGGCGTGCAGGGCGACCTGCTCAACGCGCCGTGGCCGCAAGTCGACCCGCAAGCGCTGGAGCAGTCCGAGATCGAGATGATGATCCAGGTGAATGGCAAGTTGCGCGGCTCGATCACGGTGTCCAAGGATGCTGACAAGGCCAGCATCGAAGCGGCTGCGCTGGCGTGCGAAAGTGTGCAAAAGTACGTCGAGACCACGCCGAAGAAGATCATCGTCGTGCCAGGCAAGTTAATCAGCATCGTGGTGTAATCATGACGACCTCCTCTCAAGTATCGCTGTTGGGCCGCCGCGCCGTGCTGGCGTTGGGCCTGACCGTCCTGCTGTCGGCCTGCGGCTTTCATTTGCGCGGTTCGAACGGCAGTTTCATGCTGCCGTTCGCGACGATGTACATCGGCTTGCCCGAGACATCGCCGCTGGCGATCGGCCTGAAGCGCTATATCCGCGCCATTGGCAGCACGGAGGTGGTCGACACCAAGGATGGCGCCGACGCTGTCCTTGAAGTGCTCACCGACCCGGAGAGGAATCGTACCAAGACCATTTTGTCGCTGAACAAAAATGGCCGCGTACAAGAGTATCAACTTGGCTATTCGATCAATTTCCGCGTCGTGGACAAGGCGGGCAACCAGTTGCTGGCACCGACGACCATCAGCCTGGTGCGTCCGATCACCTTCGACGAGTCGCAGGTACTGGCCAAGGAAACCGAGGAGGCGGCGCTGTACCGCGACATGCGCAACGACCTGGTCCAGCAGATCATGCGCCGCCTGGCCGCCATCAAGCCGGTGCTGCCGGCCATGTCGGTGGCGCCAGTGGCGCCTGTGACTCCGGTCGCGCCGGCAGCCCCGCAGCAGTAACGGGGACGCCATGCAATTGCGGATAGACGCGCTCGACGGGCATGTGGCCAAGCCGCTGGCGCAGCTATATGTGATCACCAGCGACGAGCACTTGCTGGCGCTGGAAGCGGCCGACAAGATCCGCCGCGCAGCGCGCGCGCAGGGTTATTCCGAACGCGACGTGCTGACGGTGGAGCGCAGCTTCAAGTGGGGCGAACTGCTGGCGGCAAACCAGGAGCTTTCGCTGTTTGGCGATAAGAAACTGATCGAACTGCGCATCCCTACCGGCAAGCCGGGCAAGGATGGCGGGGCGGCGTTGCAAAGCTATGCGAAAAACCTCAGCCCCGACAACCTGACGCTGATCACCTTGCCCAAGCTGGACTGGGCCACGCAGAAGGCGGCGTGGGTCGCCAGCCTGCAGCAGGCGGCCGTATATATCGAGATTCCGAATGTGGAGCGGGCACAGTTGCCTGCGTGGATATCCCAGCGCCTGGCCGCGCAGGGACAAAGTGCCGAACGGGCCAGCATCGACTTCATCGCCGAACGGGTGGAGGGCAATTTGCTGGCGGCACACCAGGAAATCCAGAAACTGGGCTTGCTGCATGCAGCGGGCAAGCTGACGTATGAGCAAGTGCAGGACGCGGTGCTGAACGTGGCCCGCTACGATGTCTTCAAGCTGTCCGAAGCCATGCTGGCCGGCGATCCGGCGCGCCTGGTGCGCATGCTCGAAGGCTTGAAAGGCGAGGGTGAGGCGCTGCCGCTGGTTTTGTGGGCCGTCTCCGAGGAAATTCGCACGCTGTTAAAATTGAAGGCCGGGATGGCACAAGGGCGCCCATTGGGCGCGCTGCTGAAGGAATACCGCATCTGGGGACCGCGCGAGCGGATGATGGAACCGGCCCTGCGGCGCATTTCGCTGCCCGTGCTGGAAGCGGCGCTGCAGCAGGCGGCGCAGGTTGACAAGATGATCAAGGGCTTGCGCGCCAAGGGATATGCAGGCGATGCCTGGGATGCCATGCTGCAGCTGGGCCTGAAGATCGCCCGAGGTTAGGTTCTTACACTATGGATACGAGCATGGACATCACAGAATATATGCAGGACGTGGGTACGCGCGCGCGCGTCGCTTCGCGCGCCATGGCGCGTGCCGATAGCGCCACGCGCAACCGCGCCTTGACCCTGATCGCCGCCGCCATCGTGCGCGACGCGGACCTGCTGCGCGCTGCCAACCAGCGCGACCTCGATGCGGCTGCTGCCGCCGGCCTGGCGCCGGCCATGCTTGACCGTCTGACCCTGTCCGACGCCGCCATTGCCACCATGGTCGAAGGCTTGACGCAAATCGTCGCGCTGGCCGACCCGATCGGCGAGATCTCGAACATGAAATTCCGCCCGACAGGCATCCAGGTGGGGCAGATGCGCGTGCCGCTGGGCGTCATCGGCATCATCTATGAAGCGCGCCCGAACGTGACGGTGGACGCCGCCGGCCTGTGCATCAAGAGCGGCAACGCGACGATTTTGCGCGGTGGTTCGGAAGCCATTCATTGCAATCGCGCGCTGGCCAAGCTGGTGGCAGAGGGCTTGCTGGGAGCAGGTCTCCCGGCCGATGCCGTGCAAGTGATCGACACCACCGACCGCGCCGCCGTCGGTGCCCTCATCACCATGCCGCAATACGTGGACGTCATCGTGCCGCGCGGCGGCAAGGGATTGATCGCGCGCCTGATGGAAGAGGCTACCGTGCCGATGATCAAGCACCTCGATGGCATCTGCCACGTCTATATCGACGCCAAGGCCGACATCAGGAAAGCGATCGATATCGGCTTCAATGCGAAGTGTCACCGCTACGGCACCTGCAACACCATGGAAACCCTGCTGGTGTCGCGCGCCGTTGCCGCTACCGTGCTGCCGCAGCTGGCCGAACTGTACCTGACCAAGCAGGTGGAACTGCGTGCCGATCCTGAAAGCCATGCGATCCTGGCCGCCGCTTCCTATCCGCACCTGGTGCCCGCCACCGAAGAAGACTGGCGCACCGAATACCTGGCGGCGATCTTGTCGGTAAAGGTGGTCGACGGCATCGACGAAGCGATGGACCACATCAACCAGTATTCATCGAAGCACACCGAGTCCATCATCACGGAAGATTACAGCGATGCGCTGCGCTTCCTGCGCGAAGTCGATTCCGCCTCGGTGATGGTGAACGCATCGACGCGTTTTGCCGATGGTTTTGAATATGGACTGGGCGCCGAGATAGGTATCTCGAACGACAAGCTGCACGCGCGTGGCCCGGTGGGACTGGAAGGCCTGACATCGCTCAAGTACGTGGTATTTGGCCACGGCGAAGTCCGTAAATAGCCTCTTTCGCGGGTTGCCCACAAGGCGGCCCGTGCTCTCATTTTTCTCCACCTCGACACTGGGAACCCCATGCTCTTTCTCTGGACCAAAGCCTTTCACATCATCTTCGTCATGTCCTGGTTTGCCGGCCTGTTTTATTTGCCGCGTATTTTCGTGAACCTGGCGATGGAGACGGAAACGGTGGCCACCGAGCGACTGTTGCTGATGGCGCGCAAGCTGTATCGCTTCATGTCCCTGCTGGCGCTGCCGGCGATGGTCCTGGGGCTGGCGTTGATGTGGATGCTGTACGGTGGGGGTGAAGGCCGCGTGAAGATACCGGGCTGGATGCACGCCAAGCTGACGTTCGTGGTGCTGCTGCTTGGCTACCACCACGCCTGCGGTTCCATCCTGCGCAAGTTTGAAAAAGGTATCAACAAGCGCAGCCACACCTGGTTCCGCTGGTTTAATGAAGTGCCGGTGGTGATGCTGCTGGCCGTCGTCGTGCTGGTCGTGGTCAAGCCTTTCTAAGGGAATCGAGATGAGTGCAAGCCAGAGCAAAGTCGTGCAGTATTTCTTCGCGCCCCACTCGCCGTGGACCTACCTGGGGCACGCGCGCCTGATGGCCATCGCCGCGAAGACGGGTGCACAGATTGACGTGCGCCCCTTTGACCTGGGCAAGGTCTTCAGTGTTTCGGGCGGCCTGCCGCTGGCCAAGCGCGCGCCGCAGCGCCAGGCGTATCGCCTGGCCGAACTGGCGCGCTGGTCGGCCTTTTTGCAAGTGCCACTGACCTTGCAGCCAAAGTTCTTCCCCGTGTCGCCGGAAGCATCGGCCAAGCTGATCATCGCCACGCGCCTGGCGCACGGCGTGGAGGCGTCGCTGAATCTGGCCCACGCCATCATGCGCGGCCTGTGGGCTGAAGAGCGCAACATCGGCGACGAGGAAACCCTGGTGCAGATCGCGCTTGATGCCGGCTTCGATGGCCGCCAGTTGCTGAAGACGTCGGAAACGGCCAGCGTGCAGGCCGAATATGATGCCAATACGGAAGCGGCCACCGCCGCCAGCGTCTTCGGTTCGCCGTGGTACATCGTCGATGGCGAAGGGTACTGGGGCCAGGACCGCCTCGATTTTGTCGAGCGGGCGCTGGCAGTAAAGTAGTTAGTACCGGGGTCAGACCCGTCGGGTCTGACCCCAGATTTCATTTGCTTTTAAGTAAAATTGTTTTTAACGGATAAAAGGTATCCTAATTATGGCTTCATATTTTTGCCCATGCCCGCGCGGCATGGAAGCGGCGCTGGCCGAGGAACTGGGCGAGATCGCCCAGGATAGTTCGACCATGAAGGTCCATAATCAGGTACCAGGCGGCGTACACTGCTCGGGCGACCTGTTGGACTCCTACCGCATCAACCTGCATTCGCGCATCGCTTCGCGCGTGCTGATGCGCATGGCCCATTCCGGCTACAAGACGGAAAACGATATTTATGATCTGACCCTGGCGCAATCCTGGGAAGACTGGTTCGGCGTGCACCACACGATTCGCGTCGACGTCACGGCGGTGAAATCTCCGCTGCGCAGCCTGGAATTTACCACCTTGAAAATCAAGGATGCGATCTGCGACCGCTTCCGCGACCAGTTCAACGAGCGTCCATCAGTCAACACCAAGACGCCGGACATGCGCATCGTCGGCTTCCTTGACGCACACACGTTTACCGTCTACCTCGATACTTCGGGCGAAGCCCTGTTCAAGCGCGGCTGGCGTGAAGAGACGGGCGACGCGCCGTTGCGCGAAAACCTGGCCGCCGGCCTGCTGCGCGTATCGGGCTGGAAGCCGGGCATGGTGCTGTTCGACCCGATGTGCGGCTCCGGCACCATCCTGGCCGAAGCGGCGCAGATGCTGCAAGGCATTCCGCCGGGTGCTACGCGCCAGTTCGCCTTTGAGAACTTCCATGACTTCGATCCGGCGCCATGGAATGCCATGAAAAACGCCATCAAGGTCAATCCGCTTCCAGCGGAACCGACCATTTTCGGCAGCGACATTTCGGGCGACATGGTGGCTATGACGCGCCATAATCTGCGTTGCGCCGGCGTGCGCTTCGACGTGCCCTTGAAACAGATCGAGGCGCAGGAAGTCAAGCCGCCTAGCGATGTGCCAGGCATCATGCTGACCAATCCGCCGTACGGCGAACGTATCGGTGTGCGCGGCGACAGCACCATCCCGGAAGATGAATTGTCGACCTCCTTCTATTCGGCCATGGGCACGACCCTGAAGCAGCGCTTCGCCGGCTGGACCGTGTTCCTGTTCACGGCCGACCTGGGCTTGCCCAAGCTGTTGCGTTTGAAGGAAGCGCGCAAGACGCCATTCTTCAACGGCGCGCTGGAATGCCGTTTGTTCCGTTTCGACATGGTGGCGGGATACAATCGCCGCGAAGAAGCCAAACCCAAACCACAGCAGTAAGCGTTCACAGCAAGACACCCGCAGTAACCCCGCGCGCGGACCGTAACCGGTCCGCGCGCTACTTTGGATCCGCCATGTTTCCCACCCCTCCTGCCGATGTGCCGCCCGACCCGGTTACGCCCGTTCCGCCTCCCACCCCGAGCCACATGGCACCGCTGAGCCGCGGTGCACTGGCCATGATGCTGGCCGGCCTGTCGATGCTGGGTCCCCTGTCGATCGACACGTATCTGCCCGCCTTTGGCGCGATCCAGGGTTCGCTGCAGGCGTCGCCGCTGGAAGTGCAGCAGTCGCTGACGTTCTACATGCTGGCCTTTGCCGGCATGGTGCTGTGGCATGGGGCTATCTCGGATACCTTCGGCCGGCGCAATGTCATCCTTGTGTCGCTGCTGATGTTTGCCATCGGCTCGCTCGGTTGCGCTTCGGCGCACACGGTGCACTATCTGTGGTTCTTCCGCATCATGCAGGGCGTCTCGGCCGGCGCCGGCGTGGTGATCAGCCGCGCCATTATCCGCGACCTGTATTCCGATGCGGCGGCCGCGCGGTTGCTGTCGCTGGTGACGATGATCTTTTCCATCGCCCCGGCCGTGGCGCCGATTCTTGGCGGCTGGATCGTCATCTGGTTCGACTGGCGCTCGATTTTCCTGTTCCTCGCCTTTTACACGGTGATCCTGCTGGCGTTCTGCTACTGGCGCTTGCCTGAAACCTTGCCGATGGAAAAGCGCCAGCCCTTCAATCCCCGTTTCCTGGCATCGAGCTATGGCCAGATCCTGCGCTCGCCCCTGTTCCACATCAAGGCCGGCATCGTCGCCCTCAATTTCGCTGGCCTGTTCCTGTTCATCACGGCCGCACCGGAAATGCTGCCCAAACAGCTGCACCTGGGGCCGTCGCAGTTCGGCTGGCTCTTCATCCCGTGCGTGAGCGGGATTTTCATGGGCGCCCTGGCGGCCAACCGCATCGCCGGCAAGGTCACGTTCGCGCGCCAGATCGGCATCGGCTTTGCCTTCCTGCTGTGCGCTGCCAGCGTCAATGTCATATACCACCTGTTCCTGCCGCCCTCGTTGCCCTGGTCGGTGCTGCCCCTGTTCTTCTACACCTTCGGCATGTCGCTGGTGGGGCCGGGCGCGACCCTGCTGGCGCTGGACCTGTTCCCGCATATCCGCGGCACGGTCGCTTCGTGCCAGTCGTTCGCCAGCACCTTGCTCGGCGCCGTGGTAGCCGGCGTGATTTCGCCCCTGCTGTCCGGCTCCGTGCTGTGGCTGGCCTCGGGCCAGCTGGCATTTACGGCCCTGGCGTTGGCGCTGTGGCTAATCTCGCGGCGCTTCCGCCACCGTTTGCTGGGTTCCTTCAAGGCATAAGTTTCCATGGCGGAACGCTGGATTTATTTCAACTTAATTTTCTATATTGCAAGTAATATCCGATGCTTATGATAAGATGACTTTTTACCCGGCATCCTCTCAGGCAGTTTATTTTTGGGTTACAGGAGTGGAGGATTCCTCTGAACGTGGCCGCGCTTTGCAGCTGAGCGCTCATCCTTTTCGAACCGGCAATGCCTGATACGATGCATCAATCTGATCAAGATATTCGCAATCGCCTGCTGATTGCCCGCCTGCCGGCCATGCCGCAGATTCTCATCAAGCTGATCGCCCACCTGCAGGCCGACGATGCAGGCATGCCTGAGCTGGCCGCCCTGATCGCCAAGGATGCGGGCATGACCAGCAAGATCCTCGGCGTGGCCAACAGCTCGGCCTACCATCGCCAGGGCAAGGTCGTCAGCCTGGAACAGTCGCTCGTGTCGCTGGGCACGGACATGATCAAGACCCTGGTCATCAGCGAATCCGTGTTCCAGACCTTCAGCAGCTTTCCCCATTCCGGCAGCACAGATTTGCGCGCCTTCTGGAAAAGCTCGCTGTCGGCCGCCGTCATGGCGCGCGCGCTGGCCAAGGCCATGGCCTATCCGCACGTCGAGGAAGCGTACCTTGCGGGATTGCTGCACAACGTGGGCCGCCTGGCCTTGCTGGCCACGGCGCCGAAGGAATACGCATTCAATTTCATGGCGCGCGACGATGCCGCCCTGTGCGCGGTGGAGCAGCGCACCTTGCAGATCACGCATGCCGAAGCGGGCGCCTGGCTGATCGAGCGCTGGCATCTCGATTCCTTCCTGGCCGACAGTGTACTGTATCACCATGAACCGCTGGCGCGCCTGGAGGCCAGTCATCCTTTGATCCGCATCGTGCGCCTGGCGCACCTGCTGTGCTGCCATGCCGACGATGCGGAATCGATTGCGCAGGCGGCCCAGTTATGCGCGCTGGAACTGGAGGTACTGGAAAACCTGGCCGGCGGCGTTGCGCGCCAGGTGGAGCAGACCGCACAACACCTGGGCATCGACCTGGCCGGCGCGGACGATATCGCCACTCCGCCCGCGTATGCTCCGCCACCCGTCGATCCGGTGCAGCAGCGCCTGTCCGACGAAGTGCGCAACATGGTGCTGGTCTCCGAAGTGGGCCAGACCTTTGCACGGCAGCAGGGCGAGAGCAGCCTGCTCGAAGCCATCACGCGCTCGGCGCGCATCCTGTTCGACTTTGAAACCGCCGTCATCCTGCTGCAAAACCCCACCGGCCATGCGCTGGTGGGCGTGGCGGCGGGTGAACATCAGCAGCGTCTGGCCGGCTTCTCGATCCCGCTGGCCAAGGGCGGTCCGCTGGCCGCTTCGGCGCTGGAGTCCCAGTTGGCCTTTTTAAAGCGCGACATGCCGGCGCTGGGCATCGTCGAGGAGCAGCTATTTCGCATTCTCGGTACCGACAGCCTGGTCTGCGTGCCTTTGGCGTCGGGCCAGCGCAGCCTTGGTGTCCTCATTGGCGGCGTGGCGGCGTGGCGGATTCCCGCCTTCCAGAAGCGCGAGGGTTTCCTGCGCGCGTATGCCAACCAGGCCGCCACGGCGCTGGAAACGGCCATCAGCGCGCGCGGCCTGGCACGGCGCCAGCTCGATCACGTGGCCGAAGAATACCGTGCCGCGTCGCGTCGCGTCGTGCATGAAGTGAATAACCCGCTGTCCATCATCAAGAACTACTTGAGCGTGCTCGATCACAAGCTGGAGAAACAGGAGCAGGTCAGCGGCGAGATGGCTATCCTGAACGAAGAAATCGACCGGGTCGGGCAGTTGATCGGCGGCCTGGCAGATCTGCAGCCGACGGTAGCGGGCGGCGTCACAGATTGCGCGCGCGTGGTCGACGATGTGCTGCGATTGTTCCGTGCCACGGACTTCCTGCCGCCCAAGATCGAGGTGGTCACGCGCATGCAGGACGCGCCATGCGAGGTGGAGGCCGATGCCGACATGCTCAAGCAAATCCTGCTCAACCTGCTGAAAAACGCCGTCGAAGCCCTGCCCAATGGCGGGCGCATCGAAGTGGCGAATCGTGGCCACGTCAACCGCGACCGTCGCCTGTACCTGGAACTGTGCGTCAGCGACAATGGCGCCGGCCTGGCGCCGGAGGTGCTGGCCAATCTGTTTTCCCCTGTGCGCAGCAGCAAGGAAGGGGCGCATCACGGCCTGGGCCTGTCCATCGTGCATGACCTGGTCACGCGCCTGCATGGCGTGATCGGTTGCCGCAGCAGCAAGTCCGGCACGTCGTTTGAAATTCTACTGCCCATTCCCTTGCCGACTAGCGCGTCAGCCGCGCTGCCCGCACCCGACAATACTGCCTTGTCTTCGTAACGTCCATGACCTCATCCGCCATTCCATTTGATCTGGAAAACAGCCCGCGCATCCTGCTGGTCGATGACGAGCCCCGCCTGCTCGCTTCCCTCCACGAATTGCTGAAGGATCGTGGCTACCAGCTGTACACGGCCACCTGCGGCAGCGAGGCGCTGGCGCAGCTGTCGAAACTGCGCTTCGACCTGATCCTGCTCGATTTGCGCCTGCCCGACATGAGCGGCCATGAAATCATGGACCACATCAACCGGCGCGGCATCGAGGGTGACGTGATCGTCATGAGCGGCGACGTCGGCATCGAGGCGGCCATCGGCGCCCTGAAACGTGGCGCCTACGATTATCTGCGCAAGCCCTATAGCCGCGAGGAGCTGCTCAAGACGGTAGAGAACGCGCTGCAAAAGCGCAAGCTGGCGCTGGAGAACGAGCGCATCGCGCTGCAGCTGGAAAACTCGGAAAAGATGTACCGCTACCTGGTCGACAGCTCGCCCGACATCATCTATACCCTGAACCATGAAGGCCGCATCACCTTCATCAACGACAGGGTGCACCAGTTGCTGGGCTTTAGCCGGGAAGAGCTGATCGGCAGCCATTACTCGATTCTCGTGCATGATGAAGACCAGGAGCGGGCGCGCTATGCTTTCAATGAACGCCGCCTCGACGAGCGCGCTTCGCGCAATGTGGAACTGCGCCTGAAATGCCATAGCGGCAGCGGCAGCGACCGAACCTTCAGCAACACGCTGATGACGATCCCGCTCAATTCGATCGGCATGCACAGCCTCGATCACGAGGCCAGGAAGCAGGAGTACTTCGGCACCTATGGCGTGGCGCGCGACATCACCGACCGCAAACGGGCCGAGGAAGTCATCTCCTACCAGGCCTACCACGACATTTTGACGGATCTGCCGAACCGCATGCTGTTCAAGGATCGCCTGGGGCTGGCCGTGATCCAGGCGCGGCGCAAGCTGACGGAACTGGCCGTGATGTTCATTGATCTGGATCGCTTCAAGCTGGTCAACGACACGCTGGGTCACGTGAAGGGCGACGAGCTGCTGCAACAGGTGGCGCTGCGCCTGAAGGATTGCCTGCGCCGCGGCGATACCCTGGCGCGCCAGGGCGGCGATGAATTCACCATCGTGCTGCCGGAACTGCGCGACCGCCAGGATGCACGCCTGATCGCCGACAAATTCCTCGAATGCCTGCACCAGCCCTTCGACCTCGATGGCAACCAGGTGCATATTTCGGCGTCCATCGGCATCGCCATCTATCCGGGTGACGGCGAGACCATCGACGAGCTGCTGCGCCATGCCGACATCGCCATGTACCAGGTCAAGGCGTTGGGCAAGAACGGTCACAGTTTTTATCACGAGTCCATGCTCGATGTGTCGCACCAGAAGATCGCGCTCGAGCAGAGCCTGCGCAAGGCGCTGGAGCTGAACCAGCTGGAGATGTATTACCAGCCGCAGGTGGATGTGATGACGGGCCGCATCGTTGGCGCCGAAGGCCTGATGCGCTGGAACCACCCGCAACGGGGCTTGCTGACTGCCGGCGAATTCCTGCCGTTTGCCGAGGAAAACGGCTTGATGCTGCCGATCTCGGACTGGATGCTGGGCGCCCTGTGCCGCGATCTGGTGCAGTGGAATGCGGCCGGCGGCGAAGCTGTGCGTCTGTCGCTGAATCTGTCGCCGCAATACCTGGACCGGGGTGACTTTTTTGAGAAGATGCGCGGCGCGCTGACGCGCTATGGCATCGCGCCGGAAAAGATCGAAGTGGAAATCACGGAAAACATCTGCATCCGCAACCCGCAGTATGCGATCGAGCAATTGAACAAGCTGTGCCAGCTGGGCGTGTCTGTCGCCATCGACGATTTCGGCACTGGCTATTCCTCGCTGTCGTATCTGCATCGCTTCCCCATCCACACCATCAAGATCGACCAGTCGTTTGTGAAGGAAATCCACGACGAGCACGGACACTATCCCGTCATCCTGGCCATCATTTCGATTGCGCGCGGACTGGGCCTGCACCTGATCGCCGAGGGCGTGGAAACGGAAGGGCAGGCGCGCTACCTGCAGGACAAGGGGTGCACCACGATGCAGGGCTATCTGTATCACCGCCCCATTTCGCTGGGCAATTTCATCGGCGTGCTGCAGGAGCAGAATCGCCTGATCGCCGATGCCGCACCGGGTGCTCCGCAGCCGCTGGCCATCGAGGCCTGATCCATGCCGCCTGCAGCTCCCCGTTACACGGCCGACTACCTGCGCCTGAAAGGACTGGCCGAGAAGGGCAATGCGAATGCCCAGCACAGCCTGGGTTTCATGTATTTCAACGGCCAGGGTATCGAGCAAAGCTATGCGCTGGCATTGCACTGGTATGGCATGGCTGCCGCGCAGGGACTCGAGCACGCGCAATACAACCTGGGCGTGATGTGCCAGAAGGGACAGGGCGTGGCGCAGGATTTTGCGCAGGCCGCGCACTGGTACCAGCAGGCAGCCGAGCAGGGTTACGCGGCGGCGCAGTACAACCTGGGCTGGCTGTATGCCAAGGGCCAGGGACTCGCCCAAGACAGCGGGCTAGCCATGCTGTGGTTTAGCCGCGCGGCCGAGCAGGGCGACGCGGGAGCACAAAACAATCTGGGCATGATGTATGACAATGGCAAGGGCGTGCCGCAGGATTTCGTGCAAGCCATCGCCTGGTATCGCAAGGCGGCCGAACAGGGCTATGCGCGCGCCCAGTTCAACCTGGGCCTGCGCTACGACAATGGCCAGGGCGTGCGGCAGGACCGCCAGCAGGCGACGGCCTGGATGCGCAAGGCGGCCGAACAAGGCTATGCGCCGGCCCAGTTCAACCTGGCGCTACGCTATGAAAACGGCGACGTGCTGCCGCAGGACAGCGGGAAGGCGATCAGCTGGTACCGGCGCGCCGCCGAGCAGGGCCACGCCAGTTCGCAGTTCAATCTGGGCCTGATCTACGACAATGGTCAGGGCGTGCCCTGCGATAAGCAGGCGGCACTCGACTGGTATGTCAAGGCGGCTGGGCAGGGGCATGCGGCGGCCCAGCATAACCTGGGCCTGCACCATGAACATGGCGCGCAGGACTACATCCGGGCGCAGGTGTTCTACCGCCAGGCGGCCGGGCAGGGCTTTCCCGCCGCGCAGTACCAGCTGGGACTGCTGCATGAGCATGGACAGGGCATGCCCGTCGATATGCAGGAAGCCATCTTCTGGTACCGCAAGGCGGCCGACCAGGGGCATGTGCGGGCGCAGTTCGACCTGGGCCTGCGCTACGAACATGGCCAGGGCGTACCGCAGGATTTGTCGCTGGCGCTGGAGTGGTACCGCCGTGCCGCCGAGCAGGATTACGCGCCGGCGCAATACATGCAGGGCGTCTTGCATGACCGCGACGATGGCCCGGCGCCAGACAGCCAGCTGGCCTGCGCCTGTTATTGCCGCGCCGCCGCGCAGGGCCATAGCCTGGCCCAGTTTGCGCTGGGCCTGCGGCACGATAATGGCCAGGATGTGCCGCAGGATTATGCCGCCGCCTGGGATTGGTACGCGCTGGCCGCGCGCCAGGGCCATGCACGGGCGCAAATGAATCTGGGCTTGATGGCGGCCAGCGGCCAGGGTGGCCCGCTTGATTTGCAGCAGGCGTATATCTGGCTGTCGATGGCCGCGGCGGCCGGTGTGGCCGGTGCGGAAAAATCCTTGCGCCAGACAGCGGCGCGTATGCGCGAGACAGATCTGGCGCGGGTGCGCGAACACTTGGCGGCGATAGCCGGCTAGGTGATGCACTGGCACGGTGCGATTGACACCTCGAATGCGGGGCGTCTGTATTGCGGTGCTCAGGCGAAGAGGTCGGCGTTGGCCAGCAATGTTGCGGCTTTGTCTTTGCCCGACAATAGCGGTTCGCCGTCCAGCGGCCAGTCGATGCCGATTGCCGGATCATTCCACAGCAGGCTACGCTCAAATTCCGGCGCCCAGTAATCGGTGGTTTTGTACAGGAATTCAGCGTTGTCGCTGGTTACCAAGAAGCCGTGGGCGAAACCTTCGGGAATCCATAGCTGGCGTTTGTTGGCGGCCGACAGCACGACGCCGACCCAGCGACCGAAGGTTGGCGAGCTTTTACGCAGGTCAACGACGACGTCGAATACTGCGCCGGCGGTGACGCGTACCAGTTTGCCTTGTGGCTGCTGGATCTGATAATGCAGGCCGCGCAATACACCCTTGGCGGACTTGGAGTGGTTATCCTGCACGAAGGGGCGTGTAACGCCGGTCAGTTCGGCAAAGCGCTTCTGGTTAAAGCTCTCATAGAAAAAGCCGCGGTCGTCTCCGAACACGGTCGGTTCGAGTATCAATACTTCAGGAATGGCTGTGGTCTGGATTTGCATGGTATTTCGGTATCGTATGAACTAGGTGGAAAGCGCGGCACAGCTCAGAATATCTTGTCGTCGAGCAAACGCAACAGATACTGGCCATAGGCGTTCTTTTTCAATGGCCGGGCCAGTTGCTCCAGTTTGGCGCCATCGATATATCCTTTGCGGTAAGCGATTTCCTCGGGGCAGGCAACTTTCAAGCCCTGGCGGTTTTCAATGGTGGCAATGAATTGGCTCGCTTCCAACAAGGATTCATGGGTGCCAGTGTCGAGCCAGGCCATGCCGCGGCCCATCAGCTCGACGTTCAATTGACCGCGTTCCAGGTAGGCACGGTTAACATCAGTGATTTCCAGTTCGCCACGCGCCGAAGGAATAATACCGGCGGCGATGTCACACACCTGGCTGTCGTAGAAATACAGGCCGGTGACGGCATAGTTCGATTTTGGCTTGAGCGGCTTTTCCTCGATGCTGACAGCGCGGCGCTGATCATCGAAATCGACCACGCCATAACGCTGCGGATCGTGCACATGGTAGGCGAACACGGTGGACCCGCTGGTGCGCGCGGATGCTTTGCGCAATTGGATTTCGAAGTCATGGCCGTAGTAGATGTTGTCGCCCAGAATCAGGGCCGATGGTGCATTGCCGACAAACTCCTTGCCGATGATGAACGCCTGTGCCAGGCCGTCCGGACTAGGCTGTACGGCATAGGTCAGGCGGATGCCCCACTGGCTGCCGTCACCCAGCAACTCCTGGAAGCGCGGCGTATCTTGTGGCGTGGAAATGATCAGAATGTCGCGTATGCCGGCCAGCATCAGGGTGGTCAGCGGATAGTAAATCATCGGCTTGTCATAGACGGGCAGCAGCTGCTTCGACACCGCCATGGTGACCGGATACAGACGCGTACCGGAACCACCGGCCAGGATGATGCCCTTGCGTTCGATGGTGCCGACCATTATTTTTGCTCCTGTGCCGCATCGCGCGCCGCGTAGTTTTTTTCTACCCACTTCAGGTAGTCGCCCGACTGGACATCGCGTACCCAGGGCTGGTTGTCCAAGTACCACTGGACGGTCTTGCGTATGCCGGTGGCGAAGGTTTCGGCCGGCTTCCAGCCCAGTTCGCGCTCGATCTTGCGCGCATCGATGGCATAGCGGCGGTCATGGCCAGGGCGATCCTGCACATAGGTGATTTGTTCGCGATAGCTGCCGGATGCTTTCGGGGCCAGCGTATCGAGGATGTTGCACAAGGTGTGCACGACTTCCAGGTTGGGCATTTCATTCCACCCGCCCACGTTGTAGACCTCGCCCAGGCGGCCCGCCTCGAGCACGCGGCGAATCGCCGAGCAATGGTCGCCCACGTATAGCCAGTCGCGCACCTGCATGCCGTCGCCGTAGATAGGCAGGGCCTTGCCGGCACGGGCGTTGCTGATAATGAGCGGAATCAGTTTTTCCGGGAAATGGAAGGAACCATAGTTGTTCGAGCAGTTCGTCGTCAGCACCGGCATGCCATATGTGTGGAAATACGCGCGCACCAGATGATCGGATGCCGCTTTCGATGCCGAATAGGGGCTGTTTGGCGCATACGGCGTCGTTTCCGTGAACGGCGGGTCGTTTGGTCCCAGGGTGCCATAGACTTCGTCGGTCGAGACATGCAGGAAGCGGAAGCCATCCTTGGCTTCGCTTGCCAAGCCGGACCAATACGCGCGCGTGGCCTCCAGCAGGCTGAAGGTGCCGTTGACGTTGGTGGTAATGAATTCGCCAGGGTGATGAATCGAACGATCAACATGGCTTTCCGCGGCAAAATGCACGATGGCGCGCGGCTGGTGTTCCGTCAGCAGGCGGGAGATGTGGGCCGTATCGCAGACATCGCCACGCACAAAGATATGGCGTGGATCGTGCTCCAGGCTGGCCAGGTTGCTGAGATTGCCAGCGTAGGTCAGTTTGTCAAAATTGATCACGGGCTCATCGTTGAGCGCAAGCCAGTCGCGTACAAAATTGGAACCGATGAAGCCGGCGCCGCCAGTTACTAAAATCATGCTGTTATCCTCTTTTACTCGCATATTGTCACAATGCTCCCTCGTCCGATTGTCTGAGTGCGAGGGCCACGAAATGTTTTCAAAGTACAATTATTGAGTTGCTAATGTCATTAGTAAGCGCCATCTTTCTTGAAAATGACCTTAACCGTTTTAGGCAGGATAACAATATCATTGAACAAAGACCAGTTATTGACATACCAGGCGTCGAGATAGGAGCGGGTATCGTAACTGGCATCGTTTCGCCGCTCATTTGTCATCGGCATGTGCCTCCGGGTTTCGCTTCAAGACAATACTCGATCTGCCCGGCATAGCGCTCCAGTTCGGCTTCGATAACGGGACGCGGCTCGAGCAGGCTCATGTCGCCTCTCGTTCTTCAGCTTGAAGTCGCGCTCCAGTTCGGCATGCGCGTCAGTATCCCGCGCCAGTAGCCTCCTGTTAAGCGCGATCATTTGCTGGGGGATTACCCTGCGCATGAGCCACTATCTCGAATACTTGCATGGCGATGCGATACCTGACCCTGACATGACCATCGAAGTGTATTTGATGGCCGAGACCGTCGGCGTGCTGACGTACTGTGATTGCTTCGGTTCTTGAAAAGTGTTCTGCCCGGAACTGAGGGCCTTCAGCCCACTTGCAAAAGCGGAACTGAACAATTTCCTAGGACAGTGGTTGACGAAGATGCTTGCTGAGGGCCGGAGCCAGACGAAGTCAGATCTGACGAAAAATGCCACTTAGTACTACATTGTTGTAGCGCAATTTCCTAAGGGGTGCGTTTCTCATGGAACCTCGGTGCCGTGTTCTGCTATTGTTCTAGCACTTCAAGCTAGGGTGGACAAATGGGAAAAAGCATAAGGATCTACCTTCCGAACGAAACGGTGGCCGGTATTCGTCACGCCGAAATAGCAAACTGGACTGGGCAAGCTCTTGCATGTCCTCGCTCACTTTTCAGCGAATTACGCGAATGGCCCGAGATCCAACGTCCCGGGGTTTATATTTTGTTCGGTGTGAATGATGAGACTGGGGCCGAAATCGCATATATCGGCGAAGCTGAAGTGCTCGCTGATCGCTTGCACAGCCACCTGTCAGGGAAGGAGTTTTGGTCGGAGTTGGTGAGTTTCAGTAGCAAAGACGAAAACCTTACCAAAGCCCATGTACGCTATTTGGAGGCACGGCTTGTATCGATGGCCAATGAAGCTAACCGATATCGGTTGGAGAATAATGTGGCACCAACACTTCCATCTCTCCCTAGGGCTGATCGAGATGCGATGGAGGAGTTTCTCGGCTTCGCCAAGACGCTATTAGGCGTTTTAGGCCACCGCATATTAGACCCCTTTGTTGTTCGGAAGACCAGCGTGGATGCACAAATCGCAACTATGATTAAAAATATCCCCGCGCCGGCAGAAAAGGTTCTTGAGCCTTCTGCCGTTTTCTATTTGCGTGTTAGTAGTCTTCAGGCACGAGCCGTTTGGACAGAAGAGGGGATGGTCGTCTTTGAAGGATCAGACGCAGCGCTCAATGCATCAGCAAAGATTCCTGTAGGGCTGGCTGCCCTCAGGCAGTCGCTTATTGCAGCTGGGGTACTATCAGTATCAAATGAGAAGATGGCTTTTAAGCGAGACCATATGTTCAAGAGTCCATCGCAAGCGGCAGGAGTTATTACGGGATACTCGATTAACGGACGAGACAACTGGAAGCTAGATGATGGTACAACCTTGAATGCATATTTTGAAAGCGGCCGAGACCTTCTTTAATGGCCGCTTCATCCCGAAGGCTCAACCCAACTTCGCCTTGATCAGCTGGTAGTAGGTGCTGGCACCTGCCGCGCTCAACTTGGCTTCGGCCACGAACTGTTCCACAATCTGCTTGCGGGTCATGTCTTTCTGCGTAGACATACGTAGGTAGATAGTGGAAGCGATTTCCATCTTCGTCGCCACCTTCTGCATCTTCTCGGCCTTGGCCGTAGAGGACGCGCATGTATCGAGTTTTCCTTCACTCCCCGTCGAATCCGTCGTCGGTGTCGATGAAATCGGCGTAGAGGCGTTTTTAATCGGTCCAGTCATGCCGGGCGAAGCACCAGCCGCAACTGTTTGCGACATAGTTGTCGCGTTGGATGGTATTACCGGTTGCTGGTCGTTCGTTGTCTTCGGCAGCTCGGTTGAAGTAATCTTCGCATTCATGATGTAGGCTGTTGAGTTGCACTGAAAATTGACCCACTTTCCCCACGAATTTGCAACGGAATCTGACTCACGTTAGTAGCACAATTCCACCTGTCTTATCGGCAGGAGATTGGAGTGATCAACGTGGCTCTACTCGGTATCATTCGACGCTGGCACCTTCGTGACCAGATCCCAATACGAGAAATCGCCAGGCGACTGGATATTTCACGCAATACCGTCCGACGCTATCTGCGCTCGGAAACCAATGAGCCCTCCTATGCGGAGCGGCGATCAGTTAGCGAATTAGACAAATACTCGGTGCAGCTATCCGGGTGGCTCAAGGCCGAGACGACTAAGCCGCGTAAGCAGCGGCGCAATTTGAAGCAGATTGTAGTGGGTCAATTCTGCGAGCAATCGAACATATTTGATTTCTAAATGTGTTTTAGCCGTATCTGCATCCCATACCTTCTCGGCCATCACACCTCGGTGAAATCGGCCATCGCATTTTCGATCACAGCAACTATGCTGCAACGTTGCCAACAGTGGTGAAAGCCGCGTAAAATGCACTCTTCGCGGGTGTAGCTCAATGGTAGAGCAGAAGCTTCCCAAGCCCCTCCACCTCGTCAAGAACCACTGTTCATGCGACTTTGAAGCGCATGAATCTGCGATCACACCAAAACTCCACCTCAATCAACAAGTTACTTGCCATCACATTTTCGCCCCCACATCTAGTCGAAAAAGCTGCTGATGTGTGTGGTTGCGGAAAGGGAGGTGCGATACATCGCTCCTCCCCACTACTTTACTTCTTAGCTTTTCCAGGTGCTACAACGGGAACTTTCAATACAACCGTAGTTGCAGGATGCGTCTTTGCGTACCCAGGGGTAACAATTCGTCCAGTCTTTGCGCTGATCGGCATGGACTTGGTTGCTGGTTTCGTTGCCATTTTTGAAGCTCCTTTAGTTGCGAAATCATACATGGCGGGGCACAACTCGCCATAAAAGTACTGTCGTTTGCAAAAGTTCGCTTAAAATGAAGCCATGGTTGAACGGCGTTCTGGTCTTCCATAGCTTCGTTCTAAGCCGTTACGATCTCCTGATCATATGGGTTTTCGCCATATCTGATCCCTGCCTTCCTAGCTCAAACATTGCTAGTTATGTTCCGCCTCGCAAGCGGCTGGGGTCAAAAAACTGGAAGTGTCAGTGCTAGTAACACTGGCACTTCCTCCTTCTACATCAACTCTGAATCGTGACTACACCACCAAAAACTTCCGCAGGAGTGCGTGTGTCTGCTCCTAGCTGCTCGTGTGTTGAAGAAGCTGTTGGTGTCAGAACCGGAGTTGTCACCGCTGCTGGTGGAACCGAAAGCACAGGCGCAGCTGGACCAAACACCGGTAGAGGTTGAAGTTCCGGTACTGATAACACTATAGTCGGGGCAGGAGGCTTAGGGGTCAGTGCCGCTACTGGATCAATAAGATCTTTCGCCCCAATTTCATGCCCTCGATCAAACAATTTCATAACGAGGCTTTGAGCAATTTTGTCCCGCTCCTTCCAGATGACTAAGTGTGGATTCAGAATTAGGACATAGTGGTATTCGCCGGTGGCTCCTTCTTTACATGCAATAAACCCTAGGTCCTTTAGCGTCTTCATGCGTTGACGCCAAGTGATCACTGCCCGCTCTCCCGAAAATCCTGCTTCAGCAGCAAACACTGCTGGATTTTCGATGGTCAGCAGCGGATCATCCCAAGCACGGCACCAAAGCACGAAATACGTTAGTCCGCACGGTTTGTTCTTGGAAAGGCTATCAATAATTGCCATGACCATTGCTAAGGTCCTTGGTATCGTCGCGTAGCCGTCATTACGTTTCCGTAGCCAGAGCCATTCTTGGGCAATTTCAGGGAAGAAGTTTTCTCGTAGTCCTTTTGCACGATCAGCCATCTTTGTTTTTTTTGTGGCCGCTTGTGTTGCGTTCATTTTCTGTCCTTCGCTACTTGCGCTGTTCCGATGAGGAATTCTCGCCTACCCACACGTGAAAAGCCATGAATGAAAACTCAGAATTCACACCACCAGCCTCGTATGTTTGCTGCCAACACACTAACACAGTTATACATTTAGAAGTCAACTCACTATGTGAGTTAGCGTGATTCATCTACCAGAAATTCTGTAACTTATTGAATTTTATGGATTTTATTTAAAGCGAGCGTGCTCCATTGCTCATTGTGCTCAATTTGTGCTCACTGTGCTGATGTGCTCATGTTCCCCAAGCGCTGGGTGGCAGGAAAAATCTAAAATTATTTGCCGGTCAATTGAAGATAACACGTCAAAGCTAATGCTAGTTCGCGTTGCTTTTTCGTTTTCCATGGATGGCGCCCATATTGCAAGCATCGTGGGACTCTGCGTGGATACCTGGTCGTCATACTCCCCGAACTCAACTTCATCTGGGACGATATGGCTATATTTTTCACGTAGCACGCGACCAATGTAACGCCCTGTCGTTCGCAGGTATCAGCTGGGGCAGATCAGCCTAACTCTATATGTTGTTGAATTTATTCTGAGATACGCTACGTGCTGGACTTGCCAGCCCCGTTTTTTTTCATGCAATCATGTCATCTATCAGTTCTGCATGGAGAACTTCATGGGGAAGAAGCGCTGCGTTGCATGTGGCGCGCTTTTTCAGGCGCGTCCTCAGGTTCCAAATCAATCATATTGTTCAGCATCTACATGCCAACGCGAGCGTAAGCGCGAATGGCAACGCCGTAAGCTGCATACCGATCCAGACCATCGTGAAAATAAGGCAAGGGCGCAGCAGGCATGGCGCGAAAGAAACCCTGAATATTGGCGGGAGTACCGTGACTCTCACCCGGACTATACCGCTCGTAATCGGGCATTGCAGCATGCACGAAACACTGGCAACAAGTCACGGATGATTGCAAAGATGAACGTGTCAACCTTGAAAAATCCACTGCAATCAGGGTTGTATCAAATGAAATTGCTGCAGCCTGGAGCGATTGTAAAGAAGGACGTGTGGACCGTCGAAATCACAGAGCATGTGTGCTCAGACAACGTGAATCCACATAATTGTAAAGATAGGACGTGAGCAGGACGTACCGCAGCAATGTTACCGTACTGCAAAGACTCAGGCTAGTTTTAGCTTAGTGCCCTGCGTCCGATGGCGTCATCTTGTTCATTTTTTACGCGCAGGGATCGCGTGGGTGAAGGGATGCGGAATTCATTGAAGAATCCATTGCTACTTAGGGCCGGTGGAAAATCATGCATGACGGAGAGCGACTCGATTTTACCGAGGGTGAGACCATGTCGCTAAGGGCGGTGCAATACGTGCGCATGTCTACTGAGCACCAGCAGTACTCGACTGAAAATCAGGCCGAAAAAATTAGGGAGTATGCCAAGCGACGGAACATCGAGATTGTGCACACATATACGGATGCTGGGAAAAGTGGTCTGAGCATCGAAGGACGTGCATCACTTCAGCGTCTCATCCATGACGTTGAAAGCGGAACCCCAGATTTTCAAATAATTCTAGTGTATGACGTCAGTCGCTGGGGACGATTTCAGGATGCAGACGAAAGTGCTTACTACGAGTATCGTTGCCGTCGTGCCGGAATTCAGGTCGTTTATTGCGCAGAGCAGTTTGAGAATGACGGTTCGCCAGTTTCGACAATTGTGAAGGGCGTGAAGCGCGCCATGGCCGGTGAGTATAGTCGTGAGCTATCTGCAAAAGTCTTCGCTGGGCAGTGTCGCTTGATTGAACTTGGCTATCGGCAGGGTGGTCCTGCTGGATATGGTTTGCGTCGTGTTCTCGTCGATCAAACTGGTGCGTTCAAATCGCAGCTGACTCGAGGTGAACATAAATGCTTGCAGACTGATCGAGTCATTCTTGTTCCTGGTCCTGACGATGAGGTTCGTATAGTTCAGCTGATGTATCAGTGGTTCATTGATGAAGGGCTGATCGAGTCCGAGATCGCTGCACGTTTGAATAGCATGTCGATTCGAACCGATCTGGATCGCGCATGGACACGCGCTACAGTGCATGAGGTATTGACGAACGAGAAGTACATCGGTAACAACGTGTACAACAGGATGTCCTTCAAGCTGAAGAAGTTGAGGGTGGAAAATAGCCCTGACATGTGGATAAAAAAAGTTGGTGCCTTCGAACCAATTGTAGCGACAGATATTTTCTACACAGCACAGGGCATCGCTCGCGCACGTGCTTATAGGTACACGAATAGCGAATTAATCGACCGCCTGAGATCCTTGTACCAGCAGCGTGGACTGCTGTCTGGGTTGATTATTGATGAGGCAGAGGGCATGCCGTCTTCATCGATCTACACTCATCGTTTTGGGAGCCTGCTTAGAGCCTATGAAATTGTCGGATTCACTCCAGATCGCGACTACAGGTACTTGGAAACGAACAAGTTTTTAAGGCGCTTGCACCCTGACGTTGTAAGTAGCACGGAGAAAAAAATCGTCAGTCTTGGCGGCGCAGTGCTTCGTGATCCAGCTACGGATCTTCTGCGGATCAACGATGAATTTAGCATTTCATTGGTACTTGCACGTTGCCAGGCTCCAGTCGAAGGAAGGCTCCACTGGAAGATCCGATTTGATACTGGTCTGGCACCTGACATAACGGTCGCCGTGCGCCTTAATTCTACTAACCAAGCAGCCCTAGACTACTACTTGTTGCCGCGTTTAGATTTCGGGCAACCGCGCATTAGTCTTGGGGTGCGGAATCCAGCTGAATTTGAAAGCTATCGCTTTGACAGCCTGGACTATCTCTATGGCATGGCTGAGCGTACGCGAATAAGGAGGGCTGCGTGAGTGAACAATTAGACCCGGGTGAACTAATGATGATTCCCCTCGACAAGATCGATGTGCTTAATCCACGGGAGCGAAACAAAGCCGCATTTGAAGAAATCGTCGCCAACATTCAGGCCATTGGGCTAAAAAAACCAATCACGGTTGCGCGACGTGCTGGCGAGAGTGGCAGCGAGCGGTATCTACTGATTTGTGGTGAGGGCCGCATGAAGGCATTCTGTTCGCTCGGTGAAAAAACCATTCCGGCGCTTGTCGTAGATGTCAGCGACGAGGATGCTTTTATCATGAGTTTGGTCGAAAACATTGCACGCCGCAAGTATCGAGCGCTTGAACTACTAGCCGGCATTGAGCAGCTTCGGGATCGGGGCTACGACAAGAAAGCCATCGCCCAAAAAATTGGCCTCACCGTTGAATACGTTCAGGGCATTTTAATACTGCTAAACAGCGGTGAGGAGCGATTGCTTGTCGCAGTAGAGAAAGGGAAGATTCCATTGAATGCCGCGTTGACAATCGTTGGCGCAGGTGACGATGACAAAGCGGTGCAGGCTGCGCTTCAAGATGCATATGAGTCTGGCAAGCTCCGTGGAAAGCAGTTGCTTCAGGCTCGTCGTGTCATTGAGCGTCGTCTAAGTTTGGGACGGTCCATGGCACGCGGTACTCCCCGAAAAATTCAGGATGTCACAAGTTCTAGTCTTGTGAGGACTTATCAAAAAGAGGTTGAGCGTCAGAAGCAAATGGTAAGGAAGGCTGAGATCGCCCAGCAGCGCCTCTTGCTTGTCGTTGGGGCCTTGCGACAACTTCTACTGGATGAGAATTTTACGACTTTGTTGCGTGCGGAAGGACTGGACTCATTGCCAAAGTACCTGGCCGAGCGCGTCTGGCCAGCGGGACGTGCAGCATGAGTAAGATATCTATAGGTTTTGATCTTGTTCCGCTGAAGGTACCGATTGAAAAAATCTTGCCGTCACGAAAACCGCCGGTCGGCGTCGTAACGTCGCGTACATATTCAAAGATTCGATCATCAATCAATGAGATCGGGCTAATTGAGCCATTGTCCGTGGCAGCGTCGTCGCCGGAGACAGATCAACATGTCCTTCTTGATGGCCATATTCGACTGTTGATCCTTGCTGAATTGGGCTACACAGAAGTTCCCTGCTTGGTGGCATCGGATGATGAGGGCTATACCTACAACAACCGTCTCAACCGCGTAACATCAATTCAGGCATCTCACATGCTACGGTGGGCCCTTGAAAATGGCGTTACTCCTGAGAGATTGGCTAGAGCATTTGATGTAGACCCGCGTACGATAACGACGAAGGCTACATTGCTAGACGGGATCTGTGCGGAGGCCGCCGATTTACTGAAAGACCACCAATTCGCTACAGACTTAGCTCGTGTTTTGCGCAAGATGAAGCCTACACGACAGGTAGAGTGCGTGGAGCTGATGATTTCCGCCAACACCGTTACGATAGCCTACGCTAAAGCCATGTTGTTAGCGACGCCACCGGAGATGTTAGTGAAGGGGAAAAAAACGGCAAAACTTACGGGGATAACTCAAGAGCAAATGGCGCGGATGGAGCGCGAGATGAGCAACCTGCAGGGACAGTACAAAGCTGTCGAGCAGACCTATGGTGAGGACATTTTAAACTTAGTGATTGCTAAAAGCTATCTTGCAAAGCTGCTGGCAAATAAAGCTGTTGCTCGCTTCCTTAAGCAGAGGCAATCTGAAATGCTGGCCGAATTCGAGATGATCATAAAGACGGTATCACTCGATGCATAAATTACCCTAACTCCGTTGTCCCTTAGCCGTTTCTCATGGATGGTTCCCGTATCGTAAATAACGTGGAATCGGCATGGATCTCTACCATCAAAACTACATCAAACTGCTGCAACTTCTTCCAGGTCTGCATGATATGAACGGGCCAGCTAAGCTCACGGCGCTTGGACACACCGATGTGCAAGTAGACGTGATCGAGCGGCATAAGCACAGGCTCGTACTGCGCATGAGCCACTACCTTCAGCGATTGCACGGTGCGGCGATACCTGACCCTGATATGACCATCGAAGTGTATTTGATGGCCGAGACCGTCGGCGCGTTGACGTACTGCGATTGCTTCGGTTCTCGAAAAGTGTTCTGCCCCGAATTGATGGCTTTTAGCCCACTTGCAAAAGCGGAACTGAACAACTTCCTGGAACAGTGGTTGATGAAGATGATTGCTGAGGGCCGAAACCAGCCGAAGGCTAAGCTCGCACAGTGAGCGTAACCTTGTCTGGCGCGTGTCAGTGTTGATCAGGTATGCCATCGGCCGCGCTCCATCCGCATGCGTACATGAATTTCAAACTGCGCTGGCGTTAGTTCCGCTTTACGCATGTGGCGGTGCTGGTTGCAAAATCGACATGCCGCGGCAATGTTGGCGGTAGCATTGGTGCCGCCGTTCTTTCGCGCAAAGAGATGCTCAGCCGTACATTGAAATTGAAGTGCCTGCTTGGTGGTGATTTTCTGCTGGAAGGCAAACTGAAGAGGGTTTGATAACCACATCAACTTGTGACAGTAGATGCACTGGCCATCTTGACGAAGAAATGCACATGCGCGAATGCGCTTGAGAGTTTTGGGCATACAGGCTCCTTGGTTAGAGAAACCCGTTCGCTCTCAGAGCATCGCGGGAACTAGTCGACTTAGTCTGACTAGCGAATCGGATGCCCTTGTGGTGCATCCGTTGTCGATTTTGCCCGATTTACCATATCGATGCAAGTGATGTGATCAAAACCACAACGCGCAACCTTCCAGCGTACGCATGCAGGGAACGGATCGCATCAATTCTTAGCCCAGCTTCGCCTTGATCAGTTGGTAGTAGGTGCTGGCACCTGCTGCGCTCAACTTGGCTTCAACCACGAACTGTTCCACAATCTGCTTGCGGGTCATATCTTTCTGCTTAGACATACGCAGGTAGATGGCCGACGCGACTTCCATCTTCGTCTGTGCCTTCGGGTTTTTTTCGGCCCTGACCGAAGATGAAGCGCCTGTATCGAGTTTTCCTTCGCTCCCCGTCGTATCCGCCGTCGGCGTCGATGGAATCGGCGTAGAGGCGTTTTTAATCGGTCCAGCCGCAGTCGCAACTGTTTGCGAAAAAGTTGTTGTTGTGGTCGGTGTGGCCGGTTGCTGGTTGTTCGTTGCCTTCGGCAGTTCGGTTGAAGTAATCTTAGCGTTCATGATGTAGGCTCTCGGGTGTTTAAGGAGCCTTTACCATCAACAGTTTCCGATGACTAGGCAACGGCCAGATGGCAGGCCAAGATTTGTTTGCTTTTTCGCGCTCCTTTGATTTTCACCAACGTGGTGACAGCAATTTTCGGTGGGCAGCCACCTCATTTCCCATCATACCCGCGAGGGTATCCGCAGAAGAACCGCATGAATGCTGGGTTGCACGAGCTACGTTAGAAGCTTTAAACGCCTCGGCTGAGGGACCAATAACCAGTCGGTCAGAAGGTTTAAACGCCTCGGCTGTGGGACCAATCGTTAGTCGGTCAGAAGGTTTAAACGCCTCGGCTGTGGGACCAATCACTGGTCGATCAGAAGGTTTAAACGCTTATGAGCTATGTGTTCGTTTGCTGGCAGGATTGGCCTTGTCGCGAATGTGCCAGCGCCGAATAACGCCTAGTAATGCTACGTCGATCACCCCAATTCCTCACTCAATGTCATGAGCAGGATTGTGTCTTATACGTGGGGCAATTTCGTGTGCAAATTATGCGGTAAAGTAGGTTAGATTTCGCTTCAGATTAACATTGGTTACCCTTGTTCGTGACGCGCATCGGCTCCTATGTTCCACTTGTTAGTTTCGGTGAACTTTCCATCGGGAAAAAATGCTATCGTTCTGCTCGGTGGCTGAGTTCGAATATAACCAGGATTCAACAATGGAAATCACCCTGAGCCCCATGCTGCGCATGCAGAGTTTGAGCACTCGGCCTGTTGGAAAACATGAACGGTGCCATCTCTTGCGATCTCAACGCGAAGGATCGGAATCCGGGGCCTAGCGCGAAGTTTTTGACTAAGCGCTGTCTAACAAATTCATTAGAGGAGCTCATGTTGAGCAAAGAAGCGACAGCAAATGAAACGGTATGGATCGATGACGAGACCGAACGGCTCATTCGCATCATCGAATCTAGCCCACCATCACCAGATAATGAAAAAGTGCTAGATGATCTCCAGGCGGCGCTGCTGAACACACTCATCGGTCCCTTCGGGCTTTCCGCAGATTTGCTAGAGGACGTCGATGGAGGTAACGTTACAACGCTGCATAACTTCGAGCAGGGCGTCACCGCAAATGCCGAAGACGCTTTACGCCGCCAGAACTATGAAAAAGCTCAAACGGAAAGATTTGATCGTACCGATTATGATGCAGAGCGCAAGAAAAAGGGAGCCCGCAAGGAACGCTTCCAAAATCCTGAGCCAGTGGTGGATGCATACACAGGCAAAGAGTTGCCCCGCAACGGTCAAGCGCAACAAGATCACGTAGTGTCCGCATCGGAAATCGAACGCTCTGCGAAGGGGCACTTTGCGCAAACACGCGAAGAGCGTGTCGAGATTGCCAATCAAGACGCAAATATCGTATGGACTGATAGTGGTATGAACCAGTCAAAGGGTGATCTTACTCTCGAAGAATGGGCGAACAAACCCAGCAGAAAAGAGAAGAGCTTACAAAACGCCGAAGCCTTTGATGTCGATCGACAAGCGATGAATGCGGTGGACAAAACAGCTCGTGAAGCCGTCAACAGCGCACAACGCCTAGCCGCACTTAAGAAGAATGCGCAAGATCTGGCGGTGCAAGGCGGACTAGAAGCGGGAAAAGTGGCGTTGCGGCAAATTGTAGGGCTTGCGTTGCGCAGTCTGTTGAAAGGCATAGTGGCAGATATCCGTCAGCTTGCGAAAGACGGATTACGGGACGTCGACAAGATAATGTCTATATTGAGCGCGCGTGCAAGAGCCATCGTTGAAGAAATGAAAACACGGTGGGCGGAGTTCCTCAAGGAGGGGCTTGCTGCAGCGGTATCTGGTTTGCTCTCAAATCTCGCGACGTTCCTCATCAATTCATTCGTCACCACTGTACGCAACGTTGTGACGATTATTCGCGAAGTCATCGTCTCACTCGTGCGTGCAGTGAAAGTCGTGGTTGCGCCCGAACCTGGCATGACGCGGTCTGATATTGCGCGCGATGTGTTGGCCATTGTTGGCGGAGCCGCAACCACAGTCATCGGTATCGGCGCTGAAGAAGCAATTGCCAAGATGCTGCTGTCGTTGCCTCCTCTCGCCCCGTTTGCCGAAACACTTGCAACCGTATTGTCTGGCGCTCTTGTGAGTGTCGGCACGATTATCCTTCTGCTGGCATTCGATCATCTCAAAGCAAGCCTTGCATTCAGAAATAAGCAGTTCGCCGATGTACACCGGGGTAATCAGGTGACACTGCTGAAAATGCGCCGCACATGTTTCATGATTGAAACCTCTGCCCAATTAATTACAGCTACTCACACAGAGATGCATAAGCGCATCGAAACTCACTCGGCCGAACGTGACGTCCGCCGTGGCACACTCGATAAGTCGATGAACGAGTACGACGCCGAAGTCAGCGGCCTTCAGCAACTTTTGAACTCTTTCAATCAATGACCGCACTAATTCAACTATTACCGACGAAAACAGCATCGCCACAAGAACAAGCATCACGCATCTTCAGCCTGATAAAGAAATTAGAGGATACCGCCAAGAAGGCCGGTCTCGAGGTCTCAGAGATCGAGAGTCGTGGATGGTGGAAAAACATTGTTTCTAGTAGCAGAGATGACCTTATCTCCACTGCACGGTCACAAGGCGAAATTAATGACTTGCTGGTTAAACTGAACCAGGAAATCATTGGTCTGAATACCTTAGGCTTCGCTTACCTCACAAGCGTCATCGCAGAATTCGAGCGTCAGGTTAATGAAGGCGTGAAAGATAGTGATGGCCGAATTCATGTGCTCTCTGAAAATGGAAAGAATGTCGCAAAAGCCGCAAAAGCGATGTTCAGCGCAATCCTCGACGCGTCGCGCGAAACACAAGGAAGAATTGACGCAAACACTGAGGCTGCAATAGCGTTGCGTCTTGATGTAGACAAACTCTCAGAGTTTGTTTCGTGTAGCATAAAAAACATAGACAATAGATTCGAGGAAGCGACTCGCCAAGCCACCGAACAATCAGCAGGCAACCTTAGGGCACTTCAAAATCTCGAGCATCGCGTCGGAGATGTTACTGAGATTGCGGCATCCTTTGACGCGCGAACGCGCGCGGTCGAAAAGCTGACGGGCAATGCCAGAGTTCGTATTGCAGAACAATTAGCATTAGCGGAGACTCACTCCACGAAGATCAACGAAGCAATGGATTCAGTCCACACGCTCATACAAGGACAGACTGACGCGAGTGCAAAACTCAACTTATTGGCGCATAAGGGCATGGAGCTAGAAAAGCAATTACCCTCGCTTCTGGCGCAGATTGATTTACTCCGAGACAACCATGCTGCGGAAAAGGACCGACTGCAGCGAACAACACGAACCATGAGTGTCGTGATATTTTTCCTGGCATTGATTTGTACCGGCCTGGCTTTACGTGAGTTTCACATTTTGTAGATTTTTCGACTGCACAGTTTCAGCTAGTGACCGCATTCCTTCTACCTGAGAAGTTGGGTATGATTAAAAATGCAAAAATAACTTTATGGAAAAACCCTTAAGTATCTGAAATCAAAAATTTTTATTACTTTTAAAGAAAACGGGATGCCATGACTTGGGTTGTTGGAGGTCGCCATGTTGCTGTCTAAAACTTCGTAGTACAAGGGATGTGCGCTCTTCCTGAAGCAAGCTAACATGGGCATGCAGGCTAGCTATCCGCCCAACATCTAACCTAACTTCGCGTTGATCAGTTGGTAGTAGGTGCTGGGATCTGCTGTGCTCAACTTGGCTTCGGCCTCGAACTGCTCAACGATCTGCTTGCGGGTATATCTTTCTGCTTAGACATGCGTAGGTAGATGGTGGAAGCGAGTTCCATCTTCGTCGGCGCCTTAGGCTTCCTCTCGGCCTTGGCCATAGATGAAACGCCCGAATCGAGTTTTCCTTCGCTCCCCGTCGTATCCGCCGTCAGCATCGATGAAATCGCCGTAGCGGTGTTATTAATCGGTCCACTCACGCTGGTCGAAGCACCGGTCGCAGCTATCTGCGAGACAGTGATCGCGTTGGATGGCATTGCCGGTCTGTGGTCGCTCGTTGTCCTCGGCAGCTCGGTTGAAGTAATATTCGCATTCATGATGTAGGCTCTCGCATTTTTAAAGAGCCTTTACCATCAACATTTTTTAATTATTAGGCAACGGCTAGCTGCCAAGCCTAGACTTGTTCACCTCATCTTGTTCCAGCGGTTTCATCAACGTGGTGTCAGCAATTTTCGGTGGGCAACCACTTCATTTCCCATCACACCTGCGAGGGTATCCGCCTAAGACCCGCACGAATGCGGGGTTACGCGAACTACGTTAGAAGCTTTGAAGGCTCATAACGTACGCACGTCGCCCAGACCCGAGACAAGCTGCCGCATTTCCACCTACAGCGCGACGCCTGTATCCTGCAGACCTGCATGAACGCTTGGTTTTCAGGGATAGGCCAGAAGGTTTGAGAGCTTATAACGGATGTAACAAAACCGGGTTTAGCGATCTAAGAGGTTGCCAAGCATAGTTATGTTGCAATAATTATATCCTTACTTGATCCACATGACTATCTTCCGGACAACAGGTGCCTCTCATCACATACACACACAAGGTAGGTGTTGTCCGGATTTACTTCATCAATGTTTATTCAAAGACAGTCATGTCAATACCTTCGTCACATTTTGATAAAATCTCTTGTTCAATAATATTTTCTGCCATCCAACTGGACCATGCCTGCATCGAAATAACGATTTCCGGTAGCAATGTCTTGATATAGGTAAGTTTGTTCATGAACTCTGTGTTTTTATTTTCAATAGCAATCGTCCAGCGATAATAATGCGATGTATCTTTTTCTGATTGATGATTCTCTTCACTAACATCATTATGCCACTTGGACATATGCTGACGTAATTGGTTAGAAAGTTCGAGCCATGCTTCCGAAATGTATGAATCTGAACTTGCCATGTGTAAGACGTTTTCGTTATTTTTGGTTCGATATTCAGCTGTAACCCTGCCGCCCCCAGGCCAGTACAATGAAGAACCCGCTGAATTTGCTTCTTCTTCAGTTTTGTAGTTTACAGTTTTGAAGCTGCTGATAGTTGCTATCAGATCAAATGGTTCGACTGGATGACAAAAGAAAGTTTTGCAGTTAGGCATTCCAAACGCAAATTTCAAATAATTTGTTGCATCATCGGCGATGATCTTTAGACTACGCATTAAAGAAGTGAGTTCATCTTGCAACGAGTCTTGAAGACTGGTCATTGATACATGTACGTAGTCAGAAAAATCGTCGATATCTGGTTCTGTCATAGCGCTGAACTTTGCCTTAAACGCATTGTATTTTTCCATTAATTCTTCTTTATCTCCCTTTGGTATTAAATTGAGCTTTGTTTTGTACGGCATAGTTATTTCTCTTTCAAGGATTGGTGGATTGTTAAGGTAATGATGGATTATTCCGGACAACACATGCCTTCTATCACATACAAAAAAATATCAGGTGTTGTCCGTAATACGTAGATTTATTTTTAATTTATATAATTTGGTTGGGGTTCGTAAATTTGTAAAGGTTTACTTAAAATTATTTATTTACCAATTTCTTATTTTTTCCATTAAAAGATAATTCATTCAGGAATATTTGGTGATCATTGACTCCTTCTGCATATTTCAATACCATTTTGTATTTTTCATAATTGATCATGTATTTGACAATGCGTTGGCCTTTAACATCTGTCTTTATTGGTTTTCTCCATTCACAACCAATCGCACGCAATAACTCACCAAGTTGCGAAATTGGTTTAATCTGCAAATCTGCCCGGAGTGATATTTTTAATAGCGATTCAATATCAAGTTTTCGTTGCAAGCACAAGCTTTTAAATGCTTCCAGATCAGCATTGCAAATAGCCTTATCTTTGATAAAATTTCCATGCACGTCTGTCAGTGTGGTTGCATCAAAAAGCTCACGTAGCAATGATTTCGTTTTAGATAAAAATTCCCTATCTGTAACTGGTATTTTTATTCTCGAAAAATTCTTATTTTCTGTTTCATGATCCGATGCTATGTAAATTGCCAAGAGGCCAATTTTGTTACGATAAGTGCCGTTGTTGTCCAGTTCAACAAGCTTCGGGGTGACAATTTCATCATAAAATTTCTCCATTCGATAACGATCTAACTTTGCTTGATCTTGCAAGTTGAGAAATGGTAACTTTGAGAACTGTACAGCGACTTCTTTCGAAATCTGCATTGCGGAACAAATGGCATTAATATTGCTCCGTTCGAGGTTAAGGCGTGCTTCGTTGCGCGCATCCCTACCAAGAACAGAGGCAGTTTCATCTGCTTCAATGATATTTACTTTCCATCCATTGTGATTTTTAAGATCAATGAAATGTTGTTTCAAATTATTCTTTGATGCACGTTGCAATGAAAGTACTTCTGCATACAACGTCAGTAATTTGTCATCATCGGCATAGATTTTCATGTCGTTTGCATCGTAGGAAATCTGTACATCAGTGATCTGGCCTAATTCAATACAATTGCGTTTAATGACGTCAGGCTCGATTTCGAATGTAAATTTCTCTGGCGAGATCCATGCTTTCACAAACTTCGGATGCCGTACCCGGCAAAGTTGCTGATCAATATCGAAGTGGGTATTAATTCTGGCACCGAAAAAACCAAACACACCATCTATCAGCTTTGCATTCTCTGCAAATGTGATGTCGATTCCCGTTCCTAGTGATGGTGAGGAAACCACTACATCATATTTGAGAATTTCTTCCGAAATATTTTCGATGAAATTTCGTATTTCTGGCTCTTTTGAGTTTGTCGACGTAATTAAAAGGACGCGTAGACTACCCGAAGTTTCCGCATTGATTGAGTTTTCGATGAGTTGAGCTTTCTTTTTTGAATTACAGCACACATAATATTTTCCGCCTGACCGCACCGCTGTTATAAGTTCACTTAGCAATTGATTTTCGCTGTTGTAGAGATCAATTTCTCGATTATTTTCTTTGTGGCGATTGATGTAGAACTTAGCTGGCATTTCGCCACCCCGTGCACTAGCAATAGTTGCCAGTGTCAAATAGCCAAGGTCAGCGTCGCACGCAATGACAGTCTTAGCTTTTTCCAGATAACGTTCCATCATCAGAAAGCAGTCTCGCCGCTGTTTTCTCAAAGTTTCTGAAGTTAAATGGGAAAATACCTGTTCTGACTCGTCAATGATAACTACGTCGAAACGATGAACTCTTAAATTTAATAAGCGTGGAATACTGTCGAGACAAATCGCATAGTAATCAGATACTGCAATGGCGTTGCCATCAGCATCTTTTTTATCCAAGTAACAATCAAGACCAATCCTCTTCGCTAGCGAGGAGATTAATGATTGGCGATGACCAATTAGAAGTACGGATAAACCATTTATTTTGCATTCTTGCACCATCCTTTTTAGTTGATGTGTTTTTCCTGAGTCTTTTGGACTGCGAATTAGTATTATTCCTGGACCTAGTTCGATATCATTTAGTCGATGATTGCTTCTTGGTAATACCATCCGTCCATCATGCGTGAAGAACTCAGAAGGAGCTTTTTCATCCAGATAGTTATATGGATCTTCTTCAAATTCGATAGCATGTAAATCAGATTCAATCTGATTAAAATCATAGTTCTGTAGTGCTCGAAAGTTCATCGCTTCTGGCCAAAAAGTTTTTGCACATGAGCTGCAATGGATTCCTTTTGTTCCATTCCGCGATTCGGTTACAAATGCACTAGGACTTTTATCAATATGGAAGGGGCAGCGGACAATAGAACCTTTTTTTAGCGATGCAACACTTTCCATCGATCCAGCGATAGTTTCCACTTGATGATCGGCACGAAGTCGTTGCTCTGCCCTGGTTGTGCTTGCCCCCGATTTAACACTGTCATTTTCACCGTGTTCTGCACGTTCCCGCTTTTCAGATCCTAATTTTATTAGCTCATCTAACAAATCATTGTGAAGAGTATTGCCGAGAATAATCGGCAATCCTTTTTTGTTTCCATAGAAAATTCGACATGCATCCTTGCATGCGCCATCGCCTCCGAACATGCGGATCAATCCAGTGTATGCACTCTCCATCGTGTGCACATCTTGAATAGTTCTCTCAAGAAAAAATACGATGCGAAATCGATTGTGGCTTGGAGTATTGCTCCACGTAGGATAAATAATCCCTGCATTCTGTATTACGTAAGGATCATTCATCGCTTGTTCAATAGTCATTCCGCCATCAATGTCAACGGCTACGAAGTCAGACGCAATAAAATTATTGCGCGAGCGCTTTCCCTTGTGTTGGGTGCAAATAGAATGGCCTAACCCGATATGGATGGCAGTTTCTTCAATGCTCAGATCAACATTTTCAAAGTCGTTTGCAAGAGAAAAGAATGAATTTAAGTCAGAACTATCTGGCTTGAAGTCAATCTTGGTATGGATGGCTATTTTCATTGGTAAATTTTTATTATTAAATCGAAATGATTTCTACATAAAAAAGGCGGGATTGGCATTGATGGCCAATGCCGCCATATCATTCCTTATTTAATCGTTGGATGCTGAACAAGTTGTTCGTTCAGGTCATCAAGAATCTGGCACATGACTTCGTGCATATTTCCTGTGTCTGCGTTGATACTGGCGCAGAGTTTCTTGTTAATCTTTGGTCCACCCAACCCTTTGGCCGCCAACACCCCCGCGATAAGAATGTGCATCGGTGCCAGTCCTTGGCTATAAAGCGTTGTTGAAACCTCGCTCCACATTTCTTCAAGCTGATGCCATGAGGTATCGTCGATGTTGGTGGGACGCTTGACGCGGTTCATCAGTGCAGACAAGTCGATTCCATCCTGGCTCTTGCGGATATTCTTTAATGCAGGATGCTGATCGAGGTCTTCTGGCGTGAAGAACACAGCCCCGTTGCTGCAGAACGCACTGAGGGCCTTTGTCGTTACTTCGTTCAGCATGTCAAAGCGAACTTCGAATGTGCCCTTGTAGCGCTGGCCACACTTCGCATTGAGCGCTGCACTTACCTGCGATTCGATTTCGCAGCGCGCCGTGGTGAGCTTGCAGGCGAGCTGGTAACGTTGTGCCTGTTTGCTGATGGGGAGCGGCATTTCTGGCAACATCGCAGTTGATGGTGCAATGCTGCTGGCGTCTGGCAAGATAGTTTGCATGGAGTTCTGGGTCAGGTCAGTTGCTGCGGTTTGGATCTGTTCGTCGTTCATTTTTGTGTCTTTCTTTCATATTTTTCGGCGGGGCCGCCGCATTGCCTGGGAGCCTCATTCCCTGATGGAAATGAGGTAGTTTTACTGACTAATTAGGCTAAGGCGCGCTAATGACAGTTTCTTCCTGGATCAAATTTTTAATGCGTAGCGTAATTTCTGGCACACGAAGCAGCAAATTTTCCATTGCTTGATGCAGCTGATCAGCTGACAGAGTTTTGTCAGTATTGAAGGCTTTGAGTTCTTTTTTAATCCAATGTTTATATTGATCGCAGATGGTCAAGCTAATGTCGTAGATAATATTTGCGATATTTTTCAGGCACGTAGCGAACGGTTCATTTACACAAGCGATTCCACCTTTTGTTTCTGTCGAGTCGCCATATTGGTCGATCACAATCAAGCCAGTTTTGTGATTGCGAAGTGGATTCTCGTCACTTTTAATATCATCACTGAGCCAATCTGGAATGAACGTTACTTGCAGATCCTTAATAAAGGTGATCATGCTCATTTTTTCGTTGATCACTTGCTTAAAATTGACGCGCATAATTCCATCAAATTTAATAAATTTTTCACCCAGACCATCTTCAATCGCTTTTTTTACTGCGTAACGAAAGTTTGTTGCAATCGTGACGAGATCTTCTTGAGTGCGCTTATCCCCAATAACGTGCTTGAAGGCTGGGACAGGTAAAACACTCAACAATTCTTGATTGTCCATGGCGAGGTAATATGGAACATTTGTAGGCATCATTTTGCGTTTTGTTTTTGACTTCACTGGTAATTGTTCAATGAGTGAAAGTTGATTAAATACGTATTCTTTTTGCATGCATCTTCCTAGTGGTTAAATAATCAAGACATCGGAGGTTCCCGTTTGCAAAGCATCCCAGGGCCTTCTTGTGTTCGCAGCAGCATTTGCCACGACCTCTATGATGAGGTGCCTTCTGTGGTATAACCACTGTCATTGAAATTGGAGATAATTAAAGTGTTAGGAAAATTGTTCAATAATGTTGATCGAGAACTCAACGAGGGCGAGTCGCCTTACCTTTTTGGCTACCCGGACGATGATTGCCCCGAGGCTAGCCCGTACTATTGGTGGTTCCAGTACCTGAAGCGGAATAACGACTACCTTGCGTGTTGTGAGCGCGGTGGTGAAGGTGAGCACGCTGAGCTATATCTTGATTGGGGAGATGTACGCACCGATGATTTCGATGAGTGGTTCTTTATGCATGGAGACATCCTGTTTCGCGAGCCGCATGTTCCAGATAAATTGACCGAGATCCAGAGCGCATCCGAGTTGGATGGAATTGACTGGAGTGCTGTTATGGTCGTCGTCAATCCGATTCGCATAGGTAGCAAAGTGCTATCGAAGCGAGATATCAAGCGTCATTTTTCGATGATGGTCGATGCGAAATTTGCAACAAAGAAGGCGGGGAGACCTGCTTATGAAAGTGGTGCAAAATATCGAATTGTTGGTTATCCGAAACTGAAGGCACTGAAGGAAATGCTTCACGTCTATGACCTCCATAAGGCCGAGCCGAAGTTGACACTTTGGAGAATTGGTGAGCGTTTACTTAAGGAAGGAAAACTGACAATTGCGAAAAAAGCCGTCACCGATCCTTCTTTGCCGCAGTCGTTTGGGGAAAACGCGCGCAATGTAATGGCCGCTACTATTAGCCGGCATTTGAAAAAAGCTGGAGCATATATTGAGAGTTCCACTGGTCGATTTTTTCCAGTGAAACCAGCCGATGGCGTGTTTAGCAGGCGGCTTTGAGACGTGGGCTTCCGGCCCGAGGGGGACTTGAATAGGTCAGTATATCGATAGGCTCACAGCCGTGACTAGCCATATCTTGTCTCAATAAGTTGTGTAAATGGCATTAAGTCGAATAAGAAGCTGTCTGTGGGCTTACAAAAATTTCCAGCAACTCTATGATGTAATTTTATAACTGAGTACACGCGTTTCTGCGCAGTTTTGGCGGGTATTAATTTTTAGCCTCGCCATTGTGTTACATAGTCTGTAGGTGTCTACATATAAGGTCGCGAGTTGTAACACCATACAAGGCCTTTTGTAGGGTTGCATTTATTAAAATACTATATTTTAATTTGTCTATATTAGGTGTTGTCTGCCTAATACATCCTTTTAATTTATAAGGGTGAAATGCCTCCGTTGAGCTGTTCGTATAAATAGCTGATGATGTAGTTGTTTATATTAATTCAGCGGAGAGTATTTTGGGATTACACAAGAGAGAAAACAGTAGTAATTGGTATTACGCATTTCAAGCACAGAATAAGAAATATGTGGGCAGCACAGGTACGGCAAATAAAACCAAGGCCTTGCAGGTAGAACGTGAAATGCGCAACAAGATACACAGCGAGGCCTATCTTGGTGAAGCTGAGGAAATCTCGCTGCGTGATGCCGTGAGCAAGTACCTGGAGCCACGCAAGCAGTATTCTTACTATCGAGGCATGGAATCGATCTCGCGCAAGATGTTCGGCAGCAAACGCGATCCGAAAACCAAGAATGAAAATCCATGCTACGGTCTTCCAGCGACCCTGTTTTTGCATGAGATCCAGACCAAGCACATCGAGCGCTTGGTAGCGAAGCGGAAGGCTGAAGGTGACAAGCCTGCGACCATCAAGCATGAGATCGGCCTTATTAGCTCGACGCTGCGCGAGATGCAACGGCTGGGGTACAAGACCAATCGCGACGTGGTGTTTCCGCAGCTGAAAACCTCGTATCGCCTGCGGTATCTAGATTCCAACGATGAAGCTGCATTGCTGCGTGAACTCGATCCGAACACCGTGAGAAGCGGCGTTAAAACGCTTGAAGCACGCACGCCGGAGATGCAGCGCAATATTCAAGATAATTATGATCTCGTGATCATGCTACTTGATACTGGCTGTCGATATTCCGAGGCCGCGAACCTGCCGTGGACGGCTGTTAATTTGGACGCCGGAACGCTGAACATCTATCGTAGCAAGGTCAACAATGAAGATGTGCTGTTCATGACGGATCGGTTGCGCGAAGTGGTGCTGCGTCGTCAGGCAGATCGTCGGCCAGATGCCCGCTACCTCTTTGAAAACAAGTTAGGCACAGCACGCGGCTATGCGGCGCAGGCGATCAAGAAGGCGATGGATCGCGCAGGAATGAACGATCCTGATGTGGTGAAGGAGAAGGGTGGCAAGGTCACGATGCATACACTGCGACATTCCTATGCCAGCAAGCTGGTAAGGAACGGCGTCAGCCTGTTTGAAGTATCTGTTCTGCTGGGTCACAGCGATCCGAAAATGACGCAACGCTACGCTCACCTTGCACCAAACGACGCCAGCAGGAAGGCCGTGGGCATCATCAATGCGCTGCAAGGCTAGATGAGTCAGCGCGGCAGGATTCATCAATTTCTGCTGTGTTGCTTTTTCGCATATACACCGCATATTTGCAGGCATGAACGCCGGAAACACGACCGTCAATTCTTTGCAATTCAGGGCTAATCAGCAGGCAATGACTGTACGGGGTTAAAACGTTTTTAGCCGCGTGACGATGCTTTGCCCGTCAGTTTTTTTCCTGATAAATACCTCACCAACTTACGCAGGATCGGCCTATGCCACAATTTTTACAGAACATCGACCAGATCGGTCGTGCCCAGCAACGTGATGTGCTGGGCTTAGAATTTTCCGGATTTCAAGGTCACTATGCAGCAAACCCCATGCGTGAAAAGATCCTCGTGTGGCTTGAGCACAAAGGCATCGCATACATGGAATGCGGAGGCTACACCAGTGAGATGCGGATGGAGTCGTATCGAGGGCAGATTTACATCGACTTGCCATACGATGTACAGGATCCGGCTTACTTGGAGTTGGAATCGTACCTGGAAGATGCCGATGGCACGATGCGTTGGGAGGGCGTGAGTTTCACCCTTTACACGCTGCCTTATTGCATGAAAAATGCCCACCATGATGCGCCCGGCTTTTGGGACAAATGGGCAGAGGGGTTTTAATATAGTAAAAGACGTTATCACTACTGTGATCGATGATAACGTCTTTTATGGTAATACTGAATGCAAGCTATTTGAATGTGCGTTTTAATTAAAATTTATGGAACGGGAAGCTTGTCGCGATAAATGACGGCGATAACTGCGCAGGTGAAAAATACCGTCCACCATAAGAGATCCGGCATATCTCCGATAGTAACTGCAATAACTATTAAAACTGGTATGTACAGCATGAATGTTTGGAAGACCCACTGAACCATAAAATTAATAAATGGCTTCATTTCAGATACGTCTGCACCATGATCGGCGAAATATTCGGTAAGATTCGAGCGGCAATGTGGGCAAATTTCAGCGATCATTGAAATTTCGCCGCGACAGTGTGGACATTTCATAGTTGATTCCCTGAGATTATTAATACGAAAATTCTGGTAGATTTTTCTACTGCGCTATAACGGGTTTTCGATCTGTCGTGACGACCACGTTTGAGCAATCGAGTACTTGTATGCGTGCGCCAGTATGCAAAGGTCCTGCTGACCAGTTTTCGTATAGATCACCATCGCAGCGATACTTAAACTTGGTTCCTGTAAATCGCAAGTCAGGCAGTGGGCCACAGCGATCACAGGGAACCTCTACGTACTGAGGACTTACTTCGATTACTTCTACGAACCGAAGACGCGACTGCTGGGCCGTGCTGGTGGACATCGTCAGTGACAAAGCGAGTAACGCAAATCTGACGCGCATGTGCAGGTATCCTTTTTGGTCAAGATGGCAGGTCGTCGCCTGTATGCGCAATGCTCATCAATAGCCTGGCTGACAAGGCGGCTGTGAGTCGAATTTACTTTTTTCCTAGCGCTGCATTGCAGTTCGGGCACTCGTATGTCTTCACTGAGCCTGTCGTGAAGATAGCGACGCCGAGGCCGACGATTGCGTGCAGCCACCACGGCAGAATTGACGCACCCTTCATTGACAGAACGATGTCGATAAATACCAAGATGGCGAGAGCAATAACGAGGTAAGTCAAAGATTTTTTTGATGAGACACGATCTGTTTTCTGCGCCACGCCCATCATGCCTACATAGCCGCATTCCAAGCACGTCAATTGCTCATGCTCACTGTACTTGGCTAAGTTCGCCCGGACATGCTCCGGCAGCACTGTCATTCCCTGATTATTCTGATTCATGTGGTCTCACTTCCGCCGTGAAGATAGGTATTGAATTGCTGGAATTGGACGGCAGCGATGCCGATGAGAACATTTTATAGTAACTATACGTTATTGCACAACGTCAATATTTCTACATAGTTACTATGGTAGTCGGTAGCGTGCTACCACATGCAAAACACCAACGAAAACCTTCGCTTAGAGTTCAGCGAACGGCTGCAAAAAGAGTTCACCCGTGCTGGCTTACCTATCTCCAGTCCCACAGAGATTGCCAGGCAATTTAGTGAGCTTTATCCCGAGAACAAGATTGCCGCGCAAACGGTGCGCAAGTGGCTCCTGGCCGATGCAATACCTACACAGGCGAAGTTGATGAGTCTGGCGGAATGGCTAGAGGTGTCAGCTGAGTGGCTGCGTTTTGGAACAGGCAAGCGCCGAGCTGCGAAGGCCAGCAGCAAATCTGCGGAAAGTGAAGTGGGGGTTGTGGTGGTCGGCAAGAATCAAGCGGCGATTGTGCCTGTGGTCGAGCTTCTTGCGAAACTGTCGCCGAAGAACATTCGCATGGTAGAGAGCATTGTGCGCTGCATTCTCACTAGCCAGGAAAATGGCTCGTAGAGTGGAATGACCTTATCTGTTTGGCCAGCAGATCAATTAGCTACAGGTTGCGTTGAGGTTTTCGGCGCACGCATTGACGGTGTCAGCACCATCAATGACCGAAAGCCCTGCATGACCAACAAAAAGCCCAGTGCTAGCAAAAGTATGCCGGCACGCCAACCCACGAAGCTAGACGCTGCCACGCTCAGCAATATGGCCCACCAGCCGCAATCGTCAGGCGTTGTGCCACATGATGATGCACTTCAGCGTATCGCCGATATGCTCGCGAAGCTATCCCCCTCGAACGTGGACCTGGTCACTAACATCATCCATTTGATTTTTGAGCAGCAGACACCTGAAAAATAAGGTCTTATGTTAGAACTGCCGGGGTTGCTAATGCAGCCCCGGCTGTCCACCGTTCTGCTATCATCGTTGGCACTTTTATCCTCATATCAACACGACAAGCAGACGAATTCTATGATCGAATTACAGTACCCCGGTTTGGCATTTGATGAGCAAGAACTAATCGACTTCATCAAAGCGTCCGGTAAGAAGTTTCTGGTGCAAGGCCAGAGAAACAAGACTTTAGAAAACCATACTAAACTCAATTCGCTCGACGTGTGGTTGCGTAAGCGTTTCCCGAAAAAACAGGATACGAAACTCGCTGACAATTATGTGATCGATGCACTGCTTAAGACAGGAAAGTTCACTGCAACGAATGATATCTGCCCGGACAGTGGGCGCTTATGTAAGTCGATTCGCCTCGCGTGAACTGATCGTAGACATTTAGAGAGCTATCACAGACCACGGCTTTAGAACGACTAGAAACGTTTCTAAGGCGTGGAGTGAGATAGAGATGCATCGACGCGCCGAATCGAAATGAAATCGTTTCTAGGCGTCTTAAAATCGATTTCTAGCAAGGTCAAGATCAAGATCAAGATCAAGATTATCCTGACATAATAGTTAGTCAAGCACCCTAAAAAATAAAATATGGTGCCTCAAATTTGCTCTAATAGTAGGCACTTTTATAGGCATCAACTTTTGATGACTATGTTCGCCTATCTGCCGCCCACACCTATTTTTGTAGGGTTCTGAAAACAGTACTGATAAAATTCAGTCGTATAAAGCATAGTATATTCAACTATGGTCGGCGTAAAAAATCGAAACACCATTCGCACTATATTTGATTTAGGAGTTTTTATGTTTCATCAGGATGCCTGGCCAATTCTCGGACATTATGTATATGCGTTGTTCGATCCAAACAAACCGAATCAGCCGTTTTACGTCGGTAAGGGTGTTGGAAATCGGGTTTTCGCACACGCTCGTGGTCAGTTGACACGACTTGAATCAGATGAATTTATGTCAGCCAAACAGGAAGTTATCTTGCAGATACTTAAGGCTGGCAAAGAGGTGATTCTTAAAATTGTTCGCTACGGCATGTCACATGAGGAAGCGATCAAAGTTGAAGCCTCTCTTATCGATATGATCAATCATATCGAACCTGGAACATTGAAAAATGAAATATCAGGTCATGGAGTGGCTGAGGGTATTATTGACGCTCGCGACTTAAAGTCGGCATTGAGTGCACCAAAGCTGGATAATCTTGAGGAACTTCCATTACTAATTATTAAGATTGAGCGTAAGTGGAGCGACCTGCTAGAGCTGAACAATAATAGTCCGATTTCCATTAATCGTTCTGATATTTTTAATGCCGTTAAGGGTAATTGGGTCGTAAGCGTTCGGCGAGCCAAGGAAGCTGCATGTGTACTGGCTGTGGCACGTGGTATTGTGCGCGGCGTATTTGTACCGTCTGACTGGGAGACGGTCAGCCATAACAATCGAAAGCAAATGATAGGGGAGCTGGATGCGGCTGAGTATCAACATTTTGTTGGTAAATCAGTCGCACACTTTTTTACAAACGGCAGTCAGAATCCGATCAAATATATATATTGCTAATTTAAATATATGATGGCGCTAGCTACTTTATATGTTTGCGAGAAACAGGGTATGCTACTCGCCAGACGCTTTTCTATTAGGTAAGTGGCCGTTGAATAAAGGGTTAGGATACTACGGCATCTTTTGCCGCAGCATCTAACGATTCTTGTGAACGTGCGTAATTACTTGATCAAATACTGATTCTTATCCTTACCTTCCAACCACCTTGGCGGACGGCCACGACCTGTCCAGGTCTCGCCAGTAGCATCATCGCGATACTTCACTGGGACGGGGCTATGAGCCTTGACAGACTTCGTTTTGGTTTCCCTGAGGTCGTCGATGCTCAGACCATATTCCTTCATGATGCCGGCGATTTGTGCTTTTGCACCTGAGAGTTCATTCTTACGTGCAGCTTCCGCGAGCTGTTGCAGTTCTGCGATCTTCGCGGTGTATTCTTGATATGTGGTCATGGATTTCCTTACTATTACTGTGTGTGTTGTTGGACATATTTGAGCAATAAACCAAGGTTTACGCGACATCATTGGTATTAAGAAAACCATTTGCAATGGCTGCGAAGAATAGCATGCTCATCATAGCGGGAAGAGATTTTAGCACCCACAGCATCAGCAATTTCTGGCGTTTCTGGGCAGATAGGCACCGCAATTTTGTCACAACTTGAGTAATGTATATCTAATATTGGAAATATCCTGACCGCGGTGGCTTTCATGCTCGCAATCAGGGCGCTTTCATCTTTACTTGCAAATAAATATTGCGTATTAACTAATGTATGACCAACGAAGTTCAATACATTTCGCATTAATGTATTTTGGCAATATTATTTTCTTTGGGAGACCCATATAGCTTTTACTTTCAGCTGCATGCTCAGATAAATGAATCTCTCCAATACTGTTGATACGTAAATGTCCAGAATCGAAGAGGATATGCAAATCTTCCCGCAAGCATATCCCATTGCCTACGTCATCTGGACCGTCAAATTCAACTGGGACTATATGACACGCACGTAATACTACGGGTAAAGTTTCCCCAGTGAGCAAACATTTTTTTCCAGACGCACGTAGAACTTCTCTGCGGAATTTTGTCTGCCCAGGCCGCGCAGTTATACTTACCAATCGTCTCTCACGTTGCTGCATCTCTAGGTCTGCATCGTTAGATACTTCTTTGGCAATCTTTTCAAGATCATGGGAGTCAAACTTAATATCTAGCAGGTCTTTAATTACTCGTCTCGAATTCCTATCAGCAAAGAATCTCTGCTTGAAATTGACCTCGTTCGGGTTGGAAATTGATAGATAACCATGGTATTTTAAAAATAATAAAAATTCACGAGAAATCCGTTTGTCGTTAGATTTTGGCGCAAAGTCATCATAATCATCGAATATGTCGGATTCGTTTCGAAATAATATTATATGCTCAACGTGTTCTTCAATAGTAGCTTGAACGCTTGATAGCGGAATAGTAACGCGGACAAGCTCTTCATTTGTAAGATAAGCATTAGCCGAATTGCCTCTGCCCAAGTTATATATTAGATTTAATATTAGTGTCAGTGGGAAAATTTCTAACCCATTTTGAGTCCACTTTGCTGTAACATTCTCGTTTTCGATACGAATATTTGGGAGGCAAAGAGTTCGAATTGTGGCTGCTGCGAATTCGTCGCGGGTAAGATTACCATCAGCTACCTTTCGTCCAAACTCTGTTAGGTGAATACCTGGCTCTGTTCCCGCGAGAAGTCCAACTCCTGACCAGTATTGTTGTGAGTTACGCAACAAATTTCTATCATTGTCTCGCGCTAGGTTAAGACCATTAGGAAGAAATTCATTAAGGTCATCCTCTACCAATTGCAGTGACTTAAGAAAAGCTGGCGACGAGGGCGACTTGTTTTCATGAGCTCGCATCGCTCTAAGCACACCTAGATGTACTCGTGGATCATTTAAACCTTCACTTGGCGTAAAACTGGCCCAGCGCCATTTAAACTCTGGGAACGGCTTTTTTACATCTTTATATAGCATGTTGTTCCTCCGGGTGAGAGGAACAACTCTATCGCACACTAGAACAAAAAGAAAGCCTTATGGTCGAGTCATTTTTATGCGGCGATCGCGTGTTTAGTGTCGTGTTGCTTTTTTTGCCACTGATGATGCGTCTTTAACACAGCCTCGGCAATTACTTTCCCCATCATTGGAGGAACTGCATTGCCAATTTGCCTATAAACAGAAGTGTTTGACCCAATAAATTTATAATTAATGGGGAAAGTCTGAATTAATGCTACTTCTCTGACAGTTAGCCTTCGATGATTCTTTGGATGATGATGTATAACGACCCCTCCACGTTCATCCCCTCGGGCAGTTATCGTTGGAGACGGTTGGTCGGGGTCAATTAAACGATGACCAATATATCCATTAAAGCGTAATTTATACTGAGAAGCTGTATGGTTTTCAAGATTGTGGTTTTGCTCAGGTTCAGGAATATTTTTAAGAGCTTGTCCTATTGAAATCCATGGATATAAACCTTTCTCTTTGGCGCTAATTGGATTGCAATGAGTTGCCTTTGGTGGGAAATGATCGCTATCGATATCTAAATCTTTTCTTGTCCCAAACAAGAACACGCGATGCCTACTTTGAGGGATTCCATAATCTGCAGTATTAAAAAGCTTGAATTTTACGTTGTAACCTGCGTCACTAAAATCTTGCAAAATTCTTTCGAATATTTTCCCTTCGCCTAAGCTGAGAATTCCTCTAACGTTTTCAGCAATGAAAAAGAGGGGGCGCTTATCAGAAAGAACACGAACAAATTCCAAATAAAGCTTATTGCGCGAATCTTCAGTATGGCGCTTTGTATTTGCAAGGGAAAATCCTTGGCAAGGAAAACCTCCAATTATTATGTCAACATCTGGGATGGATGAAGATGGAATATTTTCTATGGACTCAGTTGTGATATGTGGGCCGATATTTATTTTGTAGGTTTCTGCTGCTTCGAGAAAAATATCGTTTGCCCAGACAATATCGAAGCCAGCTTCTTTGAAACCGAAATCTAAACCACCAGCACCAGAAAATAATGAAGCTACTTTTAACATAATTAACCTATCCGCTCAAATCCTTGAGCTACACATTTAGCAAGTAAAACTGGAACAGCGTTTCCTACTTGCCTATACATAGAGTTTGTTTTTCCAACGAATTCGAAATCTATTGGAAAAGTTTGAATGATTGCAGATTCACGGACGGACATACGTCTGTGGTTGTTGGGGTGTTGAATCGCACAAACTCCTCCTCCTGCATTTCCTCTAGCTAGAATTGTTGGAGATGGCTTATTAGGATCTGTTGTACGATGCCCCGTGAAATTTCTATTTGTGATTTTATAGTTGCTGCAAATATGATTCAATAAATTAGAAGGTTCATCAGGCTCCGGAATATTTTTTAAGGCTTCAGCAACGGTTACCCAGGGCTTCAGACCAGTCTTTTCAGGAAACCTCGAATGGGTCGGCTCTGGAAAAGTATAGCGATATGTTTCAGTGAGATCTTTTCTAATACCTATTACAAAGAGCCTGATGCGAGTCTGTGGCACGCCATAGTCCGCAGCATTTAAAACCTTGTATTGAGTCTCGTATCCAGCTTCGTCTAATGCAAGAAGGATTTTCTCAAAAGCAGCTCCTCCATGGAGGGAAAGCATTCCACGGACATTTTCTATAACAAAGAATTTTGGAAGTTTTGAGAGTAAAATTCGAACAAACTGAGCATATAGATCATTTCGAGAATCGTTGTCAATCTTATTTACATTTGCATTGCTGAAGCCTTGGCATGGCAATCCTCCTGCCAACAAATCAATTTCGGGAACTTCTGATGCGTGAATATCAGAAATATCACCACAAACTATGTGGTCCCCAATATTTTTTTTATAAGATAGAGCGGAGTCGGGCTGAAAATCGTTTGCCCAAACAACCTTGTGGCCGGCATGAATAAAGCCAAGGTCTAAGCCTCCGGTTCCTGCAAACAGTGAAGCAATACGTAAATTTGAATGAGTTTTCCACACTGCACCACTGTCATTTAAATTTTTTAAATCTTGTGGCGCTTTTATTTCGTTTTTTTCTTTTGAAACCATATTTTTTGAGCCAGACGAGCTTTTCCGAGACATCTAATTATTACCTTGAAGTTAGGGGACTATGATAACGGAGTACGTCATTTTTGACATCGAGCATCGTCACTGTTATAGTGAAATTTTACCAGTTTTTATCATTCCCTGGGCTCGCTGCAGTGCAGTCTCCATGCTTTTTTATTTTTGTCAAGGGGATCTGCAGCTGAGCTTCTGATGTCAGTGGTGTTAAAAATGCAAGCAATGATTGTATTTATTGCTACGTTCTCGTTAGACATGACGTCTCTTGCCATCACACCTCAGAGAAATCGGCCATCGCATTTTCGATCACAGCAACCATGCTGTAACGTTGCCAACAGCGGTGAAAGCCGCGTAAAATGTAGGCTTCGCGGGTGTAGCTCAATGGTAGAGTAGAAGCTTCCCAAGCTTACGACGAGGGTTCGATTCCCTTCACCCGCTCCAATGAAAAACGGTTAAAAGTTCAGATAGACCGCTCCACAAATCTAGTTCCGCTCCACAAACCTTGCTTTTCATATGATACTTAGGGCAAGGAGTGCATAATGCTGCAGATAAAAGACGGAAGGTTGTTCACTAAGGCTGTCAGTCACGAGAACACGCTACGCGGGGTGATCTACACGAATGCAGCTCTTGGAGAAGACGCAATAGATACCGCCTTTGGTCGGATAGTTCAGACGTCTGCTCTGGTCAGGTCTCCAAGCGCAGTGCTGTATGAGTTTAAGGAACGCATCGAATCGACGGCTCCCGCTCCTCAGGTGCTTCTCTCTAATTGCGGAGAGGCCTATCTCCCAGACTTTACCGTTGTTTTTGGTTTTGCCTTAAATTGCATCTGTGCTGCAGATATCGATTTCGCTAGACGCTTGACAAGTGGAGAGCGGGGGGTGGCGACCCGTGTTGCTCCAAATAAACTTGTGCGTCGGGTATTCGAAAAAGAGCTTTGGATACAGCCAGATGACGCTCAATTTCTGGTTGACTTCAGTCAGCGCTTGATCGGTTTGCATCGTAAGACCTATCTTACGGTGATGCGTGCAATTCGTACCTACATGACCGGAATGTATCGTATTTCCGATAATGTCGAAATTGCATATACGCTGTTTGTAGCGGCTGTGGAAACTCTTGCACAGGATTTCGATGGGCATGAGTCCGACTGGGATTCATATACGGAAAATAAGAGAAATGCCATCGATAGAGCCTTGGCCGAGGCGTCGTCCGATGTGCAAGAACGCGTTCGGTCGGCAATATTGTCTATAGAGCACTCAGCTCTCGGGCGCCGTTTTCGGGAGTTTGCCATAGCTCATGTTGGCCCCTCGTTTTTTCGAAGCGGCTTTAATCCAAGCGATGACCCCATCGGACGATCTGAATTGCCACAGGTCTTGTCTGCTGCCTATAGCGCACGTTCGGAGTATGTGCATCAGGCACTACAGTTGCCAAAAGCTCTTACGATTGGTAGTTCATATGCTGAAACGATGATTTTCGGCCACGAAAAGATGATGACGTTGCAAGGACTGACACGACTCATGCGCCATGTCATTATTGAGTTTGTCATGCGCCAGCCAACCATTGAGAGTGAGCCATATGACTATGTTCGCGAATCTAGTAACGTAGTTGTATTTAATTTGGCGCCTCAGTGTTGGGTTGGGCATGTTGGTGTTGATATCAGAAGTGCTGGCAAAAAGAAGCTTGAAGGCTTTCTTGAACTACTTTCATATAGCCTACTTAAGCTTCCTGGTGCCGAATTGGCGGATCTGAGGCCTCTTTTGACAGAGGTAGGTAAGACAATCTCTACCTTTAAGAGGGAGGAACGGCTTCCGTATTTAGCGCTGTACTTGATCTTTAACTCCTGTGCAACGCCTGAGATGACGATCGATACTTCGGGAACGATAGAGAGATATATCGAGGATGAACTCTCGCTGCAGCCAAGTGTTGTGAGCATGTTCATTCATGCGCTGTTTAAGGAAAAAACGCCATTTCCTATTGAGAAAGATCGTCAACTATTGGATGACTATTTTCGTTCTCGAAAATCGAAAACAGGTCTTCGTGTACACCGTCTCATGGAGTCGGCGGCCATACTATCCCTCGCTGAACGGTATAGAGTTGCGCAGGAATTTTCTTCAGCCCGAGAAATGATCGTGTTGGCCGTTGAAAACTATCCCGGGCAAGAGGGCTTACAAAGCCTTGAAAAAACTTTTGCAGACGATATCGCAATTGATTGGCACTCGGTGCTGCTACAACAAGTACCAAACCCATAGTTCTAAGCTTTGTCCGAAACATTCCTGATTATTGTCTTCAGTGTCACTTTGTGGGGGCTACAATTTTTCCTCGCCTTAAATAATGTCGCTGGGTGGTTTTCACACTATCGTGCCCCAAAAGATCGCTGGCGGCCTGGTCACCGCGATCATCCGAAGTATCGTCGGCCGCCTTTGCGCGCAGGTCGTAAAACCAAAATGCCATGATGTCCTGTGCTAGCTCGGGTACATGCTTGGAAGCTCGCTTTTTTGCCGCGTCAAAGTGTGTGCGAAGCGCTGGCGCGGTCAGGCGTTTGCCGTGAATATTGGTCAGTAGCGCGCCTGTCACGATCTTGTGCGTCGCTTTGCGCGCTCGGATACGTTCCACCAACTTGGCCAGCTCCCCAGTGATGGTGATGCGCAGCGGCTGCTTGGTTTTTTCCTGCGTAATGATCAGGTGGCCATCGATAATGTCTTGTTCAGTCATGCGCAGTGCATCAGCAGGGCGCTGACCGGTCAGGTAGGCCAGGTCCATCGCATCGCGTAGCGGCGCGCTGCCGTACATGCGCACAGCGGAGAACACTGCATCCGTAATGTAGACGGTACGCTTCGCTAGTGAGTGGCCTTGGATGCCCTCGCAAGGGTTCGGCAGGTCGGTGTAGCCCCAGCCGCGCGCATGGTTCCACATGGTGGAGAAAACCCGCTTGCAACGGTTATGAGCCGCCAGGCAACCTGGCCGGCCTGGCCAAGTCCTTCAACGCGGGCGTGCACCACAGCAGCGCCATCCACTTCAAGGCCAACGTGCTGGCGTCCACACTGATCCCCAGCAAGTATTTGTCGCGCGACGCCTTCAAGCGCACGGCCCTGGACTTCCTGACGTTTGGCGATGCCTACCTGGAAGACCGGCCCAGCCGCAGCGGCAAGGCGCTGGCGTATCAGCATGCGCTGCCGCGACGATTACGACAAGGAGCAAGCAGCCAAGGCCCGTGCCGGCCGCGCAGGATGAGCGCCACAACGCGCTAGCCCGCAGGGCGGGGCCGTGACAGTCCCGCCGCGCCAGAGCGCCCCAGCCACCGCACAAGCCGCCCACGAGGCGGCTTTTTCACGTCCCGCCGATTGATGTTGCTCTTGGGGCAAGAAAAAGGCCGGTTTCGGCCCGGCGCGCGCAGTTGTCCCCCCTCCACACCTGCCCGCTATATAGGTCTCTTTTGACTCAAATTTGCGCCATGGCCAAAAGCGCATGAGGACTGGCGCGGCGGGGCGAAGAGGCGGCATGCGATTTGACGCATTTTGACGCACTTTGAGCGGTTTTTCGTGCAGGTGGTTCGGATGGCGTGGGAGTCGCTGTTGTCGCGTGCTGGCGGGGCTGTATGACAGCCGCACGGCCCATTGCTATTCGCTGCTGGCCAGCGGCGCGGCAACCTGCGGCCCATCTGCGCCAAGATTCAGTTCCGTACTCACGAAGCGTTAAGCGTGTAGCGCCGGCTTCCAGTACACGATGGCGAGATTTTCCAGGCGGGTATTAATGTTAATAGGGGGAGCCTACCTAAGACTTACGTGGTAGCTGAAAACAGATGGTTCAGAGGTGATTTGGAGTTGTTGTAACCATCTTAAAGCAAACTGCAGCATGTTAAGAGTGCAGTGCTGTTAGCTGCCAACATCGAACTTGGGATATATCATTTAATTAGGCTGCATCCGCAAGCGCTGCTGACATTGGATCGTTATTGGCTACATCCAAACTATCCTCTAATTTTATCAAAGCTCCCTTTGCCAGGTCAAAAAGGGACGCTCTGATGGCGCGTTCGACGATTTTGTTACCAGCAACTCCCTGGCAAATATCTGCATGAGATTTATCGCTCTCATTTGCAGTGTCGTACACGAAGTAGTGTCGCCCACCCTCAGGCTCCGCAACGATCCGACGCACGTCTTCCGTAAGGAATTTAGCAAAACCCCACAATGATCGTTTGGGCCGTTCAGGATTTGTTGTATTGAAATCCGAGGCACGTTTTTTCCCAAGCTCGATTAGTTCGTCCCACTCTATGTGCTCAGCCCGATGAGTAGACATACCTTTATTTGCGCTGTCTTGAAAAGCAGTTGGCTTCAGATTTCTGCCATCGGGTTCAAGATGCGTAGGATCAACGATTTGTTGATAAAGGATCTCTCCGTCATGAACAACGCTCGGGGAAAATTCGGATGCAGTTTGATCTTCCCAATCGGCTAGTTTGTCTATCTCGATTTTCTGAAGTTCTTTGCATTTTTGCGAATTTTCACGATTAGCATCAAAAAAAATTCTACAACCCATCGCCTGCCTTACTTATGCTGCGAGTGCATGCGAGTCCGCAAGCACAGCCATGTTTTCCAATGCCCAAAGGGGTGTAACCGCTTGAATCGGTACGGCGTCTAAGATCGAGTCTTTACCTTGAGAACGAATACGTGAAAATACAGAAATGGTACGTCCAGGATCGATATTTATATCAACATAAACGTCGTTAATATCCCAATACATTCCTATCTGCCCATCGTCTGTTCTCATCAACGTAGGGAGTGGAATTCCCGCAGGTAATACCTGAATGAACTCTTTTGCCGTTGCGATATCGTCAGTTTTCGAGACTATACCTGGATCCCCCCCTGGATGTCCAGGAGTGAAAGTTTCAAGTTCAGTTATGATTTTGTCTTTAAGGGTCAAAAATGGAAGAGCCTTTAATGGCATCGCGTTTGCTACCAATATATTTGAGGGGGCCGGCCTACTTTTAATTATCATATTTGGAGTAGGCGACTTTTCTTCGATTCGTGGAGCTTCCAAAATGTTGCGGGATGTAACGGCCGCGCCAACTGCACAGTAAGCGATAAAAGAAATGGTGGTAAGTGGTTCCATGATGTCCTCAATCTGTAGTTAAACGAATTTTTTCACAGACCTGACTTGTCAAAAGCTTCCCAAGCATGATTTTGTTCGCTTTATGCAGCGAAGTAAATACCTCTAGCATTACCGACTTATTTTTAAGATGTGATTGCCATAAAGGCTCTCTTAAGGAAGCGCGATGGGATCCCACGATCTGAATAATTCGCTCACCTGCAGTGTCAAGCATATCAACATTTATGTTCTCTACACGACTGTGCGGTACCGGATCTGAATGGTTTTCTAAGTATCCATGATGAAGATGCCATAATCCAGTCTGCTCGAAAGCATTGGGAGGAATAAAGGCCTTCTCAGAGAAGACTGCTCGAAGATCTAATTCTGAAGGCGCATCTTTCCAATTGAAAACATCATTGTACTGTAGCCCAATCGTCGTAAGCGGCCTCGTCGATCCAACTTCCTCAAGCGCTATTTTTAGGTACGACTCTACATCTTTGAAGACGTCAGCCCAACGGGTGTAATCAGGGATGGCGATCATGCAATTTTTCCGCGAAATAGTCACACTTCGGGAGATCTCCCCAACGCTTGCAGGTCTTGCAAACACTATACCGCTTAGCGCTTGATTGCTAACCCGGCTCGTCTGACGCGGCTCCTGTGCCGCCGTCTGCATGTGCTCAAAATTAACCTCTAACATTTGCTGATGTTGAACATGCGATAGCCCTAAGTTTTTGTACTTAGTAGCTAGCTTATTGATAGCGATCATCGCATCAGTTTTCAGTGGTTCAGCCCACTCAACAACAAAGATAGCGTTTTGAACCGCATGATTACCAGCATAAGGGTAGAGGTTGTCGATGTTCATAGTCGTTTGTTTATTGTAATACCTGTTCGTTTTACGCGTCACACGGCCCTATTGATGTAGGTCTAACATGCGTCGTTCTCGATGTCATCGTGCAGTTGAGTTCTCTATTGTATCAGTGCCGCTATACGTACTTACTTATTCGTAATTTTTCTGTGCAATTGTGGAGGAGAGTTCAACAGCTATTTCGCTGAGTCCGGAGCAGCAATACGAGCACTTCTTGAGAGCTAAATACGACTCGCGGACGTTTTTATTCGGAGATACATCTGGAATCCGACGGGTGTTTTTTTCTCTATTTGCTGACCAAGGAGGTCTGATCGCGACGTGCTGAACTCAATCACAAATGTGCTTTTTAAGTACGCTCCCTGCGGCAAAAAAACGAGATGATTAGACCGGAAGGGGGGAGTGCGATCCCCTATCCGCGACGGTAAGCGACACTCTGTAGAGCACTTGCGGGAAGGCGTTGGAAACGTAGCCGGCCTCTACGGTAAGGAGTCGTGACTTGCACTGTCCGAGGATAAATTATGCACTGTAGGCTTGCCACTAGGCCTTAATAATTCACTCCTCAATCACAAATGCGATCGCATGGATAGTCGCTTGTGCGGCTGCTATAATACCACCTTTGCGGAGCAGAAACGGGCCGCAAGCCCGCTTGGTTGTTGAGTTCCTTGTCGAGCTTCCCAAGCTTACGACGAGGGTTCGATTCCCTTCACCCGCTCCAATGAAAAACGGCGAAAAACCTGCTTTCGCTGCTCCACAGAGCTAAACTGCTCCACAAGTCGTGTCAAACGCGTTAGTTTTCCTTGATCCAACGCCGCGCTTCCGAATGGTGTCTAGCCCTTCGCCTCGCTTCAGACTGGGCTGAGACATTCGCTTCAGTGTGACAATTCGTGACTATCTCAATTGAGCAATTTGCTATCCTCCTGGGCGGCTATCTGTTCGTTTGCTCGCAGAATTGCCCCACGCTGTTTGACCCGCCTTCCACTGCCTGGCAAACGCTGCCACGCGGTCGTATGACCCTGCATAGTCCAGCTCTTTCAGGTCCCCATGGATCTGCTGCAAAGTGCGCGCTGCCTATGGATGCAATGTTCTTTTTGGGAATAATAAATGGCAACTATGACTAGCTACTCAAAACGCCTTGATAGCCGGGCAGGTTTTTCCGACAAGAAATGACCAGGCATTTGTGTCATGTGTGGCCAATATGGCGCACTCAAGCGTAGCATTCGCACCGACGTTAGCGTCACGCCAAAACAGAAGCTTGCCCTGGCCGCTTAACCTCTACTTTTAGCGCGCTCAAAAAATGCGGGAATTACCGAGGGATATGTACAATCAAGATGCAAAATCAAACGATGCATGAAAAAATGCGAACAACGACGAAATTTCTGCTGCGTCAATTTAAAAGCCTTGTTATAGGGATTGTTACCTTGTTCATATACGCTGAAGCGCCCGCATGTGATGGTTTGGTCGGAAGCTATGCGGTGCAGGAAGGCGAGCCTGCCCGAATCTGGATCGAGCATCAGGAGCACGGTTATGTCTTGTCGACATACGATCCTGAGCAAAAAGCGTGGACTTCTTATCAGGTGTCGCTCAGGCCAATGACGCGTGAGCAGTTCAGCCAGATTCCCGTGCAAATGGATGGCGCTTCCTGCGCGCTGGCCGGTGCCGGTGTGTTTTTTGTTAAAACCTTTTCTGGCGCACAATTCTCCGGCGTGGCTGCAAGCCAGAATTTCGCCGCCCCCATGCGTACGAGCAAGACGGGCACCGTCCTGGTTTCATTGGATGGATTTGCCCCGGGAGGCATGGATTTGTACCCCGTGCGGCAGGCGATCAAGCCACCCGCACCGGCAAACAGCGAATATTGTGCCCATGGCATGCCTGCGGATATGAGCCTGGCCGCATTCCATGCACTGCCGCCCGACCTTAAGCGACACCGTCAGTCCGAGGACTTCCAGCGCGAGGTGATGTGTGGGCAGTATCTGCATGGATTGATGGCGGGGAGCGAAAATCCAACGCCCAGTCCGGCCAATGATGCCATTGCGCGCGCTGTCGTGCTGCGGCACATCCGTGTTTTGCTGGCCGCTGGATCGGTTCCGCGCACCGCCAGCGGCGAATCGGCATGGTGGGAGGCATCCCGGCGTTTCCTGGCGGGCAGCGAGCCGCCAATATCCCCGAACCAGGCCATCCCGGCCATGCGGCAAGATTATTATGCGCTTTTTGCCGAGGAGATTTTACCCCGCCTGGCCGCTAGCCGACCCGATCCGGCCGACCATGGCAATACCTGGCTGCTGGCACGGCACGCCGTCAACTTGCCTGACGATGCGGCATTGCGCACGCTCGATGTCATCAAGTCCATGCAAGTGCCGGACGAACTGGTGACATTCCACAAGTATCTGGCCGATGAGGTGCTGGGAAAAGTCCGCGTCGGCGCGCTGCCCATGCCGGTATTCGACTGGCTGACGCGGGAGGCGGGGATGGCGGCGCTCGATGCCTCCAGCGTGCTTGAGCACATGATCGTCCGTGATGATGCCGTTGGCGTGCGGCGCCTGCTGGATGCGGGCGCCAGTCCCCTCAATCGCTGGGCTGCGCCGCATGTGCTGAGTCAGTCAGCCGCGGCCACGGCGTACAAGTCCGCCTTGATCGAATACGTCCATGGCGGCAAGGGCAAGTTGCAGGCTGACGTGGCCGATGATCTGTTGCGGCGAGCGCTGGACGACTGCACTGGCAACGATGCCATCTCTCTGGCGTTCCTGCTGGGAGCTGATCCTACGCGTTTTTTCCTGCATCCGACTATTCCGAAAAATGTGCTGGCGGTCAGATTGCTGTACTGCCCCAGCGTGCTTGGCCCTCTATTGAAGGCAGGCATGCGGCTCGATCAGCGCTATGCGCTGTCGATCGCGCGCGACGGGCAAACCGACACGCCGCTGGGCGGCTACTTGAGAATGCGCGATCCGACCGGCAGTTTGTCGGCGCAGTCGGCAGACGTGGTGCGCATGCTGCTGAGCAGCCATAACAATGCCAAGGAAGTGGCAGGCAATGGCTTCGGCAACCCGCTACTGAAATATGCAATTGAGACAGGCAGCATGGAGATCGTCAAAACGATGCTCGATTTCGGCGCCGACCCGCAAGCAAAAGACGCGGAAGGCTTCCCCGCCTGGCTACGCGTCCTTGATGGCGACAAGGACGAAATTCTCCTCCAGATCATGCAAGCCAGACCCGGTCTCGACCTGAACGCATCGCCGGATGAGCGGATTAGCCCGCTGGCGTATGCCGAATGTCTGGGTGCGCCGCGCGTAGCATCGATATTGCGCCAGCGTGGCGCACTGGAAAAGGGGACGGCGCTTTGCCGGCAAGCCGGCAAGAAGACCTGATAATTGCCAAAGTTCGCATCCATCGGCGATATGCTCGGATAAAAAATAGGACCTTTGTTCGATAGCCTGGAATTGATTGAGATTGACAGGGCGGTGTAATCGTTACCAGTCACTCCACAATCGCACAATTCGCTGCATGGATGGCCGCTTCTGCGGCTGCTATAATGTCATTTTTGCGGAGCAGAAACGGGCCGCAAGCCCGCATGGCTGTTGAGTTCCTTGTCGAGCTTCCCAAGCTAACGACGAGGATTCGATTCCCTTCACCCGCTCCATTTTTCGCTGGCGCCCGGTTTTATGTGGCGCGGCCACTTATTTCTCCATTCCCATGTCTTCTGATACCCCAGCAAACGGCCCGGCGCGGCCGATGATGTACGATCCGACCGAACACCGCATCCGCAGCTTCGTGACCCGCGCGGGACGGCTGTCTGTCGCGCAGGCGCGCGCGCTTGAGACCTTGGGGCCGCAGTTCCTGTTGCCTTTCGCCAAGGAGTCCGTGGACTTCGAACAGGTGTTTGGCCGCAAGGCGCCGGTCATCCTGGAAATCGGTTTTGGCATGGGGGCGACGACCGCCCATATCGCCAAGGCCATGCCGGAGAAGGATTTTATCGGTGTCGAAGTGCATACGCCGGGTGTCGGCAGTCTGTTGAAACTGATCGGCGAAGAGTCGCTGACGAATCTGCGCCTGCTGCAGCACGATGCCGTGGAAGTGCTGACGCACATGATTCCTGCCAATTCGCTGGCCGGTATCCACGTGTTTTTCCCCGATCCATGGCACAAGGCACGCCACAACAAGCGCCGCCTGATCCAGTCGCCTTTCGTCAAGCAGCTGACCGATCGCCTGGCGCCGGGCGGCTATCTGCATTGCGCCACCGATTGGGAAGATTACGCGGTGCAAATGCTGGAGGTACTGGGCGCCGAGCCGCAGTTGCACAATAGCGCCGATGCTTATGCGCCGCAGCCAGCGTACCGTCCGCTGACCAAGTTTGAAAACCGCGGCTTGAAGCTGGGCCATGGCGTGTGGGATCTGGTGTTCATCAAGAAATAAATCTGGCGGTTTGCCAGCCTGTGCCATTTGCACGAGAACAAGCCTGCCGCAGCGACGCCGCAGGCTTTTTTCATGCGCACTAGCGTGCGCTGGCTAGGCAAGGTGGGCGAATTACGGTAGTCTTATCTTTTTTGCATTGATTGAGATTATGTCCAAGAAAATACTCGTAACCGGCGCATCCGGTTTCATCGGTTCGCATACCTGCGTCGAATTGCTGGCTGCCGGCTTCGATGTGGTCGCGGTGGATAATCTGTGCAATAGCGCGCGCGAGGCGATGGTGCGCGTGGAGCGCATTTCCGGCAAAAGCGTGCCTTTCTACGAGGCTGACGTACGCGATCGCGTGGCCATGGCCACCGTACTGCGCGTGCATGCCATCGATGCAGTGATCCATTTTGCGGGGCTGAAGTCGGTGGGCGAATCCGTGGCCCAGCCGCTGATGTATATGGATAACAATGTGACAGGCACCGTAGCGTTGCTGGAAGTGCTGGCGGCGGCGAACGTGAAGCGTTTTGTGTTCAGCTCGTCGGCCACCGTGTATGGCGATCCGGAAGCCCTGCCGATCCTGGAATCGTCGCGCTTGTCCGTGACCAACCCATACGGCCGCTCCAAGCTGATGGTCGAGCAGATTCTGGCTGATCTCGTGCATGCTGATGCTCAATGGCAAGTCGGTGTGTTGCGCTATTTCAACCCGGTGGGTGCGCATGCCAGCGGCTTGATCGGTGAAGACCCGGCCGGCATCCCGAATAACCTGATGCCCTTCATTGCCCAGGTGGCAGTGGGCCGCCGCGAGCGCCTGGCCGTCTTCGGCAATGATTACGATACGCCGGATGGTACGGGTGTGCGCGACTACATCCACGTGGTCGACCTGGCGCTGGGTCATGTGGCCGCGTTGAACCGCCTGTTTTCCACCGAGGGCGGCTTCACCGTCAACCTGGGCACTGGCCATGGCTACAGCGTGCTCGATACCGTGCGGGCCTTCGAAGCGGCCAGTGGACGTGCCGTGCCGTACGATATCGTGCCGCGCCGCCCCGGCGACATCGCCAGCTGCTACGCCTCGGCCGACAAGGCGAAGCAATTACTGGGCTGGCAAGCGCAGAAAAACATCGACGACATGTGCCGCGATCACTGGCGCTGGCAGCACCAGAACCCGCAAGGCTACGCAGCTTGAAGCAAAGCCGGCGCCCATAAAAAAATCCCGCTCACACGATAGTGTGGCGGGATTTTTTTTTAGAGCGCCATCAACCCAATGGCGTCAAAGGTAGCAATGGCGCCTGAAAAATGTCGGGGGCTAGGCACGGCAACAACGCCCCAGGCATTTTCTCAGGCAGCCATTATGGATACAGGCCGCGCACTTCGCGAGCCTGGAGAACACGCGTGCACGCCAGGATGAAGGTGGCAGTACGCATCGACACTTTCTTCTCTTGCGACACTTGCCATACCGCGTCGAATGCTTCGCGCATGATGCGGGTCAGGCGGCTGTTGATTTCTTCTTCGGTCCAGAAGAAGCTCGAGAAGTTCTGCGCCCACTCGAAGTAGCTGACGGTCACGCCGCCGGCGTTGGCCAGCACGTCTGGCACGATCAGCACGCCGCGGTCGGTCAGGATATCGTCCGCTGCCGGCAGGGTCGGGCCATTAGCGCCTTCCAGGATGATCTTGGCGCGGATGACTTGTGCGCGTTCAGCGGTGATCTGCTGTTCCAGCGCAGCCGGGATCAGGATGTCGCAATCGATGCCCCAGAAATCTTCGCGCGGCACGAATGCCTCGGCGCCCGGGAAGCCTTCGACGCTGCCCACTTCGGCCACGTGTGCCAGCAGTTGCGGGATGTTCAAGCCGCCGGAATGCACGACGGTGGTCTTGTGGTCTTGTACCGCGACGACTTTCGAACCGGCTTCTGCGAACATGCGGGCAGCGACGCCACCCACGTTGCCGAAACCTTGCACGATGACTTTCGCGCCTTCGAGCGACATGCCGACCTTGGCGGCCGCATCGCAGCCGACGACGAATACGCCGCGGCCCGTCGCATCGCGGCGACCCAGGCTGCCGCCCAGGGAGATTGGTTTGCCCGTCACCACGCCGGTCGACATATTGCCGCCGATCATGGCGTAGCTGTCCATCATCCACGCCATGACTTGTTCATTCGTGTTGACGTCCGGCGCCGGGATATCCTTGTTCGGTCCGATGATCATGCTGATCTCGCTCGTGTAGCGGCGGGTCAGGCGCTGCAGTTCGTTGCGCGACAGGGTCTTCGGATCGACACGGATACCGCCCTTGGCGCCGCCGTATGGCACGTTGACGGCTGCATTCTTGACCGTCATCCAGGCCGACAGGGCCATCACTTCCGACAGGGTCACGTCCTGGTGGAAGCGCACGCCGCCCTTGCCCGGGCCGCGCGACAGATTGTGTTGCACGCGGTAGCCTTCGTAGTGGGCAATGGTGCCGTCATCGCGTTCGATGGGCACGTCGACTGTCAGGATGCGCTTTGGACGCTTCAGCGTTTCCACCCAGCGCGACAGGTTGCCCAGGTAAGGCGTAACGCGGTCGATCTGCTCGAGGTAGACGCCCCATGGGCCCAGGTCTTCAGGATTGAGGTAGGAAGGAAGTGCGTGCTTGCTGGTCATGCTTGATAAGCTCCTGGACAAAACGGTGGTGTAATGCCGAAAAATCTACTGCGCGTCGTGCTTTGTGGCCGGTGATGCTCGCTGTACCTTCGTGCAGCTGCGCTTCTCGGCCACAAATCATCGCCGCTCGCTACGATTTTTCCTGGCATTCAAAAATGCTGTGGTAGGCGCACCCAATTGAGTTGCGCGCAGCGGAACCGCATCGTAGGCGATAGCCTCATGCCCCGGCCAATGCTTTGTGCGCATCCGGTTATGCATTTATTGCATAGTTGTATTGCCAGGATTGCCAGTCAGGACCGGGCGGTCTCTGTGGCGCGTTTGCGGCGTTTGCCTGCGCGCGCCCTGCCTTCCTGGGCCTGCACCAGGTATTGCCACAGGCTTTCGACGATCTGCTTTCCCGGACGCAGGCTGGACGGCCGTTCGCGGTACAAACGGATTTCCAGCTCGATTTCCCAGCCTGGCGCGCCGCCGTCGGCGCGCGCCAGGTGCTTGTACTTGACATCGCGCATGACGGCCGATTCGGGCAGGAAGGCGATGCCGCGGCCTTCAAGCGCCATCATTTTCAAGCCTTCGGCCATGTCCGTTTCGTAGCAGGTTTCCAGGAACAGGGGCGCCTTGGCATCGGCCACCAGCAGTTCCACCATGCGTCCCAGGTAGGCATTGCTGGTATAGGAGAGGAAAGGCAGCGGTTCCTTGGCGCTGCCCGGCAGGACGAAGTCGGGCACCTTGTCCTGGCCGCAGCGCGCATACGCGCGCAGGGTTTCGCGGCCCATCACCAGCATGTCATAGCGGCCCGGGTCCAGCTGCACCGGCTGGCGCGGATGGTGATAGCACAGCAGCAGGTCGCAGCCGCCATCGACCAGTTGCAGCACGGCGTCGTGCACGTTCAGGGCCATCAAACGGCTGTTGATCGGCGCAAAACCTTCTTCCAGCGCCGTCAGCCATTTCGGCATGAAAGTCAGCGACAAGGTGTGCGGCACGGCGAAGTCGACACTCGTTTGCGTGGCCGCCCGCTTGCCGCGCAACAGGGCGCGCACGCCGTTGATCTGCCCCAGCATTTCCAGCGCCTGCTCGTAAAACACGGCGCCAGCCGGCGTCAATCGCGTGGGGTAGGAGGTGCGGTCAACCAGGTCGATGCCGAGCCAGTTTTCCAGCGACTGGATGCGCCGCGAGAAGGCGGGCTGGGTGACGTGGCGCAGCGCCGCGGAACGGCTGAAATTATGCGTTTCAGCGAGCGAGATGAAGTCTTCCAGCCATTTGGTTTCCATCGCGGCAGCGTTCCGTTATCAAGGGCAGGGGCAAAATGAAATGGTCAGGGCGTATCGCTTGATGCCGCCGGCTGGTACAGCGCGGCGGGCAGGCCGAAGAAGGATGGCGGGCCCAGCGTCGTGCCATCGAGCGAGCTGCCCGCGTCCAGGGCCTTGTTGATGGTCGAGAGCAGGGAGCTGCGGTCCGCCAGGTTCTGCATCAGCGCGCGCGGACCATTGTGGAAGGTGTGCTGGGCGATGTCCAAGGCGACAACAAAGATCGGTTCGCGGCGCATGCTGAACTCCACCCATTCGTCGTCGTCCTGGGCGCAGAAGGTGTCGGGCAGGGTCATGTTTTCGGCGCCGGGAAGGTGTGACGCCAGCACCAGGCCGAACGCTTCCGGAATCACGTCGGCCAGGCGGCGTACGGTGAGTTCGTCGCGCACCAGGGCGCGCAATTGTTCCTCTTCTTGCTCTTCGCTGGCGTCGCGCTGCGCGCCAAGCAGTTTCACGGCCTGGTAAATCAGGTCGGACGAGAGTGCTTCCATTAAATCATCTCCAGGATCATGGCGACAATGTCGTCGCCGTACGAGGCCAGTTTTTTCTCACCCACGCCACTCACGCCGCGCATCTGCTCCAGCGAGGTAGGCTTGGCTTTGGCGATTTCGCGCAGGGTGGCATCGACGAAAATCACGTAGGCGGGCACATTGTGCGTGCGCGCCGTCTCCACCCGCCACCAGCGCAGCTTGTCGAAAATTGCCTGCTCGCTGGTGGACAGGTCCGTCTCGACATAGCCCTTCGCCACGCTGGTGCCGCGCTTGCTGGTTTTCACCGGTTTCTGGTACTGGCGCAGCTGCACCTTCTGGCCGCCCTTGAGCACGGGGCGCGATGCGTCCGTCAGTTTCAGCGAGCTGTATTGTTCATGGTCGACCGAGACGAGGCCCAGCGCGATGGCCTGGCGCAGGATAGCTTTCCACTCCGCTTCGCCCAGGTCAGAGCCGATGCCGAAGACGGACAGTGAATCGTGGTGCCAGGTCTTGATGCGTTCCGATTCCACGCCGCGCAGCACGTCGATCACGTGGCCGCCGGCGAAGCGCTGGTCGACGCGGTAGATGGCCGACAGCAGTTTTTGCACGGGCACCGTGCCGTCGAACGACACGGGCGGCACCAGGCAGGTGTCGCAATTGCCGCACGGCGAAGCCGGTTCGCCGAAGTATTCGAGCAGGCGCATGCGGCGGCAGCTGAGCGTTTCGCACAGGCCCAGCATGGCGTCGAGTTTCACGCCCAGCACGCGCTTGAAAGTGTCGTCCGCTTCCGATTCATCGATCATGCGCCGCTGCAGCACCACGTCCTGCAAGCCATACGCCATCCAGGCGTTGGCGGCCATGCCGTCGCGGCCCGCGCGGCCCGTTTCCTGGTAATAGCCCTCGATGCTTTTCGGCAGATCCAGATGCGCCACGAAGCGCACATCGGGCTTGTCGATGCCCATGCCGAAGGCGATGGTGGCGACCATGACGATATTTTCTTCGCGCAGGAAGCGCGCCTGGTTGGCGCTGCGTTTGGCGTATTCCATGCCGGCGTGGTAGGGCAGGGCGCGGATGCCGCTCTGGTTCAGGAACTCCGCCGTTTCTTCGACCTTCTTGCGCGACAGGCAGTAGACGATGCCGCAGTCGCCCGTGTGTTCCGTGTTGATGAAGTCGAGCAGCTGCTTGCGGCCATTCGCCTTTTCCACGATCTGGTAGCGGATGTTCGGCCGATCGAAGGAGGAAACGAACTGGCGCGCGTCTTCCAGCTGCAAACGCAGGGCGATTTCGGCACGCGTCTGCGGGTCGGCCGTGGCAGTGAGCGCGATGCGCGGCACGTCCGGGAACTGCTCGTGCAGCACCGACAGCTTGATGTATTCGGGGCGGAAGTCATGGCCCCATTGGGCCACGCAATGCGCCTCGTCGATGGCAAACAGGGAGATTTTTGACGCCTGGAACAGGTCCAGGCAACGCTGCGTCATCAGGCGCTCGGGCGCCACGTAGACGACATCGATGCCGCCCGTGCGCACCAGTCGCTCGATGCGGCTTGCTTCTTCGTAGGTTTGCGTAGAGTTCAGGAAGGCGGCGCGCACACCCACTTCGGCCAGCGCGTCCACCTGGTCCTGCATCAGCGCGATCAATGGCGAGACGACGACGCCCACGCCATCGCGTAGCAGCGCGGGAATCTGATAGCACAGCGACTTGCCGCCACCCGTGGGCATCAGCACCAGCGCATCGCCGCCATGGCTGACGTGGTCGACGATGTCGGCTTGCTGGCCGCGGAAGGCCGGATAGCCGAAAACGGTCTGCAGCAGGTGCAGCGCGCGCTGGTTAAGATCTTGATTCATAGTGCCTTATTCTGCCCAAACAACCCAGCCGTAGTGGGCGCTGGCCAGGACCAGCAAGCCAAACACAATGCGGTACCAGGCAAAAAACGTGAAGTCGTGCGAGCTGATGTAACGCAGCAGCCAGCGCACGCACAGGAAGGCGGAGATGAAGGCTGCCACGGTGCCCAGGCCGAACAGGGGCACATCGGTGGCCGACAGGATGTCGCGCGCTTTGTACAGCGAGTAGAAGGTGGCCGCCAGCAGGGTGGGGATGGCCAGGAAGAACGAGAATTCGGTGGCGGTCTTGCGCGACAGGCCCAGCAGCATGCCGCCGATGATGGTCGAGCCGGAACGGCTGGTGCCTGGAATCAGAGCAAATGCCTGCGCGCAGCCCACTTTCAAGGCGTCGAGCGGCGTCATTTCATCGACCGAGTTGACGCGTACGGTGACGGGATTGGTGCGCGCGCGGCGCTCTACCAGCAAGATGATGATGCCGCCGATGATGAAGGCCATCGCCACTGGCACGGGCTTGAACAGCGCATGCTTGATCATCTTGCCGATGGCCAGGCCAATGATGGCCAGCGGCAGGAAGGCAATGGCCACGTTCAGCACGAACTTGCGCGACTTGACCTCGGTGCTGAAGGTAGACAGCACGCTGCCGATGCGCTGGCGGTATTCCCAGCACACGGCCAGGATGGCGCCGGCCTGGATGGCAATCTCGAAGACATCCATGACCTCTTTTGATACATCCTTGGTAAAGTCGAGCAGGCTGCCGGCCAGGATCAGATGACCCGTGGACGAAATCGGCAAGAATTCCGTAAAACCTTCGACCAGCCCCATGATGATGGCTTTTAACGCAAGAATGAGATCCATAGATGTATAAACGGGTGTAAGTGACTGGATGGGGTGAGCGCGTGGCGCCAGCAATGTGCGCGGGGTCGAAGCTTACCACGACAGAGGCTTGCCAACCTTATTTGGGCGCTGACGGGCGGCGCTTTTTTAGCGTCGTCCGCCAGGCGTGAGGGAGGATCAGGATGCCTGTTTTGCCGGCGCCACCAGGCGCGCGCTGGCCGCCACCAGCAGCAGGGCGGCGCCCAGCATGGCGAAGGCGATATTCAGGCTGGTGGCGTGGGCCACGAAACCGATCACTGCCGGACCGGCCAGGATGCCCGCATAGCCGATGGTGGTGATGGCCGCCACCGCCAGGCTGGCCGGCATGGCACGCTGGTTGCCGGCGGCCGTGAACAGGATGGGCACGATGTTCGCTGCACCCAGGCCGATCAGCACGAAGCCAAGCATGGCAAGGCTGGCGTGGGGCGCCAGCACGGCCAGGAAGAAGCCGCCCGCTGCGCACAAGCCGCCAAAAGTAAGTACCCGCTTGCCGCCAAAGCGGCTGACCACCTTGTCGCCCGTGAAGCGGCCCAGCGTCATGGCGATGGCGAAGGCGGCGTAGCCGAGGCCGCCCTTGGCTTCTTCGACGCCACGCGTGGTGGTGAGGAACAGGGCGCTCCAGTCGAGAATCGCGCCTTCGGCCAGGAAGACGATAAAGCACAGCAGGCCGATGAAAATGACGGCGCCATGCGGCATGACGAACAGTGGCGTCTTTTCGCCGGATGCGGACGCTGTCGGCAGCAGATGGCCTTGCGCCGCGCCAAGCACGCCGCACAGCAGCAGCATCACTACCACGCAGGACCAGGCCGGTGTCAGGCCCAGCCACAGCAGCAGGGCCATGCAGGCCGCGCCGGCGAAACCGCCCACGCTGAACAGCGCATGAAAACCCGACATCATGGCGCCGCCGTTGGCTTTTTCGATGATCACGGCCTGGATATTGATGGCCACATCGAAGGTTCCCATGGCCGCGCCGAACACCAGCAGCACCAGGCCCAGTTGCAGCGGCGTGGCGGCCAGCGCCAGGCCGGGCAGGATGGCGGTCAGGAGCAGGCCGGCGGCGACGATGACCTTGCGGCAGCCGAAGCGGGCCGCGAGCATGCCCGTAAACGGCATCGCGCACAGCGAGCCGGCGCCCAGGCATAGCAGCAAGATGCCGAGGGTGGCTTCATCGAGGCCCAGGCGCGACTTGGCGTAGGGAACCAGCGGGGCCCAGGCGGCCATGCCTAGGCCGGCGGCGAAGAAGACCAGGCGCGTGGCGCGTTGTTGCAGGGTACCGGTGAGATGCATGGGAGCGGTTTTCCAGAGTCAGGGTGAATAAAAATCAGGCACGGGTGCGCAGCACTTGCACGCCCAGCCGTTCAAAGGCGGCCGCGTGCGCGGCATCGGCATCGGCTTCGAGCACCAGGTGTTGCAGCAAGCCCGTGGCCAGTACGCCGAAGGGCGCGGCCGTGCCCAGCTTGTCGCTGGTGACGGCCACGACGACGGCCTTGCTGGCGCCGGCGATGCTGCGCTTGAATTCGGCCTCGTCATAATTAAAGGCCGTGATGCCCGCGTCCGCGTCGGCGCCGCAGGCGCCCAGGAAGCACAGGTCGGGATGCATGCGTTCGACGGTGCGCAGCGCCTGCGGGCCCAGGCTGGCGCCGGCACGGCGGTCGACCCGGCCGCCAGCCATGATCAGCTCGATTTCGGGACGCTCCATGAGCGCCATGGCAATCGCCGGCGCATTGGTGATCACAGTGAGCGCCAGCTCCGGCAAGGCGCTGGCGATGGCCAGGTTGGTCGACCCCGCGTCGAGGAACAGCACCTGGCCCGCGCGCACGAGGGACACGGCGGCCTGCGCCAGGCTCGCCTTGCGTTCCGGCGCTTCGTGCTTGCGCTGTGCCAGCGTACCGCCGTCCGGCGCCAGCGGCAGGGCGCCGCCATACACGCGCTGGCACAGGCCGGCCGCCGCCATCTCGCGCAGGTCGCGCCGTATCGTATCTTCGGACACGTCGAGCTGGCGCGCCAAGTCCAGCGCCAGCACGCGGCCGTCGGCGTGCAATTGTTGCTGGATCAGCGCGTGGCGTTGTTTGAGGAGCAGGGTGGCAGACATATGAGCTTGTAAGCGTGCAGGAATGTGCATGAATATACGCAAACGTGCAATCTGAGTCAAGCCGGATGTATGAACTTGGCAGGCATTGCCAGAAAGGCATAATTTCTGTTAGTGTTGCAAAAAATAGAATGAATAGGGAAACATCATGCTGTCACGTACGTCGTTGCTGGCCACCCTGCTGGACCGTGCCATGCGCCGCCATGGATGGGGGATTATGGGGGCGGTATTGTTTTTTAATGTCATGCACTGGATGCGCTACGCTACGCTGGGCTGGCGCGATGCGCGCGATTCCCTGTTCCTGCTGCTGATCTATCTGGGCCTTGTCATGCTGTTGGAATACAAGCGCCTGCGCGACGCAGAAGAAGCCTCGGCAGCAGTCGAAGACGGCCTCTAAAGGGAGAGGGCTGGCGCCGCCGTTCAGGGCGCCGTCAGCCGTTCCAGCTCTGCCAGCCAGCCGATGGCATGTTCGCGGCTGCTGCCGCACATCTCTGCGGACGGCTGCAAGCCGCCGCAAAACGCGGGCCGCTCCGGTTGGCCAAAGATCTTGCAGCGGTTGTCCTCGGCCAGTTGCACGCAGCGCACGCCCGCAGGTTTGCCATCCGGCATGCCAGGAATCGGGCTGGTGATGGAGGGCGCGGTGCAGCAGGCGCCGCAGGATGGGCGGCATGCCAGGGTGGCAGAAGGTGACATGGGATTTCAGGCGAGCGGGTGAGGAGCCGACAGTATAGCAAGCCGGCCCCCGTACCCTGCATCTCGCCAGGGTGGTGGCTAACGCACGATGCTGACGCGCTTGCCCGACAGGGTGCGGCGGGCCGGATCGCCATGCACGGTGATGCGGCCGGAACCGCTGGCGCGGGCATTGACTTCACTCTGGACAGTGACATCGACGTCGCCGGAACCGTTGCTCGCCAGATAGGCAACGTCGCTGTGCAGGGCGGCCAGGTTGATATCGCCCGAGCCATTCACGTTGGCGTCGAGGCGTTGCACGGCGCCGCTGGCGCTGATACTGCCCGAGCCGTTGACGGCCACGTTGATGCGTTCGCCGCGCACAGTGCCCAGCTGGATGTTGCCCGAACCGTTCTGCACCGCATCCGTATTGCCGCTGGCGAGGGCCGCCGCATTGATGCTGCCCGAGCCATTGTTGGCAACGTCCAAGCGTCCCACCTTGCCCGACAGTTCGCTCTTCATCGAACCACGTTGCTCCAGGCTGAAATCTTCGCCATTGAAACCACTGGCCACCAGGCGGCCAGAGCCGGAGATGTTGATCTTCTTCAATTGCGGCGTCGTATAAATGACGTGGATGCCATTGCTGCTGCGAATGTTTGTATCGCTCCAGATGCGCAGGGTGTTGCCGCTTACTTCGCTATGGATGCGCGGCTGCAGATTGCTGTCCGCTTCGATCACCAGCGATGTTGCCGGGCCGACGCGCACGTCGATCTTCATATCGATGCGCTTCATGCTGTCGATGTCGAGCGTGTTGATGTTGCTGACCTGGCGCACATCGCGGCTCACTTGCTCGTTGCCCTGGGTGGCATTGCCACCCGCGTCGGCATAGCGCACTTCGCCATCGTTGGGGTTGATGACGATGGCGCAACCGCCAAGGGCAACGGCACAGCACAGGGCCAGCAAGGTACGCATGGTGTTTCCTTTATGATTGTTGTAGTTCGGAACAAGAAAAAAGCCGGCTGCCGCGCCGCGGCTGCCGTGCTGTTGATAGCAAGGTAGCAAATCTGACACGCTTGCTGAGTGGAAATGCGATGAACTGCGCAAAACGGGGGCTGAAACGCATTCTGCTTCACCTGGCGCCACAGGTTCGGCGCCAGAGGAGCTGTCGCCAACGCCGGCACGGAGCGTACAATACCCGTGTTCGGCGTACCGGGCGGTGCCCCGCGTCGCGCCAGTGGCCTGCGCTTGACCTTGGCGGCAGACAGGTCTACTATTAATGACTCAAAAGTAAGTTACTTGGAAAGATACATGCAAGCCCCGATTGATACCAAGCCCCGCTGGGAGCGGCGCAAGGATGCGCGTCCGCAGGAATTGCTCGCCGCCGCCCTCGACCTGTTTGTCGAACGGGGGTTTGCATCGACGCGCCTGGAGGATGTGGCCAAGCGGGCCGGCGTGTCGAAGGGCACGCTGTACCTGTACTTTGAGAATAAACAAGAGCTGTTCAAGGCCGTGGTGCGCGACAATATCGTGCATTCCATTGGCGAGGCGGAAGACAGCATGGCCGTCTCGGACAGCACCAGCGCCGAGTTGTTGCGCAGCACGATGATGCAATGGTGGGAAGAGTTCGGCGCCACCAAGCTGGCCGGCTTGACCAAGCTGATGCTGGCCGAATCGAACAATTTCCCGGAACTGGCGCAGTTTTACAACGAAGAGGTGGTCGCGCGCGGTAATGCGCTGATCGTCAGCCTGGTCGAGCGCGGTATGCGCCGCGGCGAGTTCCGCCAGGTTGATCCCGTGCTGGTCAGCGCCATCCTCAGCGCGCCCGTCACCATGCTCATGATGTGGACGCATTCCTTTCTGCCATGCGAGGTCAAGAACATCGATCCGCTCGCCTACATGGATGCGTTTATCGACATGAGCCTGCGCAGCCTGCAGCTGGAGGCGCCAGGGAAAAGCTGATGCGCCGGGCCTGCCTGCTACCGTTCAGTTGCCCCTTTTCCAAGGTTCGCCCCCCCAAATCTGCAGATCGTCGCAAATTTCCTCCATTCCCCGCCTTTATGGTTAACATGTGCTTTCAGCCAGTTCAACGATAAAATGGCGGATTATTACTTCACTTACCGAGTCCAAAGATGAATATCGAACAAGCCCGCTTCAATATGATCGAACAGCAGATCCGTCCATGGGACGTACTGGATATCGACGTGCTGGAGCTGTTGAACGTGGTCAAGCGTGAAGATTTCGTGCCGGCCGCCTATAAAAACCTGGCCTTCGTCGATACGGAAATTCCACTGGGCGGCGGCGAATACATGCTCACGCCGAAGCTGGAAGCGCGTATTTTGCAAGACGTAGCCGTCAAAAAGCATGAAAATGTGCTGGAGATCGGCACCGGTAGCGGCTACATGGCCGCTTTGCTGGCGTACAAGGCACGTCATGTGACGAGTGTGGAAATCGTTCCCCAATTGAAAACCCTGGCCGAGCAGAACCTGGCCGCCAACGGCGTGACGAACGTGACCGTGGAACTGGGCGACGCCGCCCAAGGCTGGAGCAAGGGCGCACCGTACGACGTGATCGTCGTTTCCGGCGCCCTGGCCGTGTTGCCGGAAGCACTGTTGCAACAAGTGAAAGTCGGCGGCCGCATCCTGGCCATCATCGGCGAAGCGCCGATCATGTCGGCGCATTTGATCACGCGCAGTTCGGACAAGGCTTACGACACGCGCAAGCTGTTTGAAACCAACGTCACGCCACTGCAAGCCGTGGCACCGTCGCATTTCCAGTTCTGAGGCGAGCAATTCGATGGAGCATTTGAGTGCACCGCAGCTGGCCGCCTGGCTGGCTGACCCTTCCCGCCCGCGCCCGTTTTTGCTCGACGTGCGCGAACAGTGGGAATTCGATCTGTGCCACCTCGACGGTGCCACCCTGATGCAGATGAACTCGATTCCTGCGCGCATCGATGACCTCGATGAAGATGCCGAGATCGTCTGCATTTGCCATCACGGCATGCGCAGCATGCAAGTGGCGGCATTCCTGGAGCGCAATGGTTTTGGCAAGATCAGTAATTTGACGGGCGGCGTGCATGCCTGGGCGCTGCAAGTTGACAGCGCAATGCCTAAATACTAAGTTATTTTGCAGTAGTTGCACCCAGGCATGTTTTCATGCATGCCTGCGGAGGCCTGTACCCCGCTCATCCGGCGGGCGCAAGGCAAGCGGTAGCAGATTTTTGATTCCATCAACTTTTGACGACTCCAACGGAGAAATGCAATGCGGAAACCCCTTATCGCCGTGCTGATGACCAGCGCCTTTGTCTCGATGACATGCTCGCTGCAAGCGCAGGCGGCCGATCTCATCCAGGTGTACCAGCAGGCGCTGGCCAATGACGCGCAGTATGCCAGCGCGCGTGCGGCCCTGTCGGCCGGGATGGAGCGGGTTCCGCAGGGGCTGGCAGGCTTGCTGCCGCAGATTTCCGCTTCGGGCAGCAATACGCGCAACAGCATCGAGCCGATCACCAGCACGATCTCCATGCCGACGGTGAAGGTGCACACGAATACCTACAATCTGACCCTGGCGCAGCCGCTGTTCCGCTGGGACCGTTGGGAAACTTACCAGCAAAGCAAACTGGCACAAGCGATTGCTGAAGCGCAATTTGCACAAGTGCAGCAAGACTTGATCACGCGCGTGGCGCAGGCGTATTTTGACGTGCTCAGCGCGCAGGACAACCTGGGCGCCACGCAGGCGCAAAAGGTCGCCACGACGGAACAACTGGCATCGGCCAAGCGCAACTTCGAAGTCGGCACGCAAACGATTACCGACACGCACGAAGCGCAGGCGGCCTATGACCTGGTGGTGGCGCAGGAATTTGCCGCCATCAATGACCTGGCCAACAAGCGCAGCGCCCTGCAAACCATCATCGGCGAAGCGCCAACGAGCCTGGCGCCCATGCGCACGGGCGTGATCATCAGCGCGCCGGAACCGGCCGCCATCGAACCGTGGGTGTCATCCGCCGAAGAGCAGAACTATGGCGTCGTCACGGCCCAGTTCAACGTGGAATCGGCCAAGCGCGACATTGGCCGCAACCGCGCGGGCCACTATCCGACCCTGGACCTGATCGCCAACACGGGCCATACCTATACGACGGGTGGCGGCACTGGCAGCGCCAACAACAATGCCATCGGCGTGCAGTGGAGCATCCCCATCTTCAGCGGCTTTGCCGTCACCAGCAAGGTACGCGAGTCGATAGCGCTGGAAAACAAGGCCCGCAACGACCTGGAAACGGCACGCCGCACGGCGTCGCAAGGCGCGCGCCAGGCTTTCCTGGGCGTCAACAGCGGCCTGGCGCAAGTCAAGGCGCTGGAAGCGGCGGAAGTGTCGAGCAAATCGGCGCTGGAATCGAACCAGCTCGGCTACCAGGTAGGCGTGCGCATCAATATCGATGTCTTGAATGCGCAGAAACAATTGTTCTCGACGCAAAAAGACCTGTCGAAAGCGCGCTACGACACCATCATGAACGGCTTGCGCCTGAAGGCGGCGGCTGGCACCCTGAAGGAAACGGATTTGATGCCCGTCAACGCCTTGCTCGACAAATAAACCAGGTATTGTTCAAAATTAAAACCGGCACCGGCAACGGCGCTGGTTTTTTTTCGTCTAGCGGTGTTGTCACACGGCACGGCTGTTGGCGAATTGTGTCAGCACGACACCGGCCACCACCAGGCCCGCACCGCCCCAGTGCAGCGGAGAAATATGCTTGACGGCAAAGCCCAGCAAGCCGTAGCGGTCGATGGCCAGTGCGGCCAGCATTTGCCCGCCGATGACGGCCGCCATGAAGGGACCGGAACCCATGCGCGGCGCCAGCATCAGCGCGGCCGTAATATAGAACACGCCGGCTGCGCCGCCCAGCCAGGACCAGCCCGGCCCGCGCATGGCGAGGCTGACCTCGGGCGCCGGCACCCGCCAGAGCAGCATCACGAGCGATGCGAGCACGGCGCTGACGGCCAGCGAGGCGAGGGTGGCCCACAGCGGGTGGCCCAGGTTGCGGCCCAGCGCGGCATTCGCGCCCGCCTGGAAGGGGACGACGGCGCCGGCCAGCATGGCCAGCGGGGCGAATACGGTAATCCATCCTTGCATGTGTGACTCCATCACTGTTGAGTTGATGGGGGCATCGTATTATGCTGTCATGATTAAATCCAATTCGTAATTTGTCAGCCAACCATGCACCAAATGAATAATCTGCGCGCCGTCGATTTGAACTTGCTGGTGATCCTGGAAGCGTTGCTCAGCGAACGCCATTTGTCGCGCGCGGCGGAGCGCTTGCATATGAGCCAGCCTGCCGTCAGCCACGCGCTGTCACGCCTGCGCCATCTGCTCGACGACCCGCTGCTGCTGCGCGGCAAGGGCGGCTTCCAGCCCACAGCGCGCGCTTTGGAATTGTCGCGGCCCCTGGCCGAGGCCCTGCAAAGCGTGCGCTCCGTGCTGGGCGGCGCCGTTTTTGAGGCGGCCACGGCACAGCGCGTGTTCCGCCTGGCCATGTCAGACTATGGCGCAGCGCTGATTTTGCCTGCCTTGCTGCACCGCTTGCGCGTGGAAGCGCCCGGCATCGACCTCGTCGTCAGCTATGCCAGCCGCCAAGCCGTGGTCGCTGGTGTGCAGGATGGCGAGATCGACATGGCGCTGGGTGTGTTCCCGCAATTGCCCGAGCAGTTACACAGGGAAACCTTATTCGAGGAAACGTTCGTATGCGCGCTGGACCCGGCCAGCCTGGCGCCGGGCGAAACATGGAGTCTGGACACCTATCTGGCGCGCCCGCATGTGCTGGTGGCGTCCAGCGAAATCGGCATGGCGGCCGAAGTCGACGCGGCGCTGGCCCAGCTGGGCCAGACGCGCCGCATCGCCGTGCGTGTGCCTTACTGGACGGTCGCACCGAATGTCGTGATGGGGACGGACTTGATACTGACGGTGGCGCGGCGCGCCTTGCAGGCAAGCGCGGCGCAAGGGCTGGCGCTGTATGCTGCGCCGTTTGCCATCGCGCCGTTTGCGTTTGAAGTGATACGGCACCGCCGTACGGACGGCGATGCGGGCATCGCCTGGCTACGCGCGGCCATTGCACAGGCCGTCGAGCCAGGCTGAGGTATTACAAGCCGCCGCCCTGGCCGTCGAACTTGCGTTCGATCAACTCGATCTTGTAGCCGTCCGGGTCGGTGATGAAGGCGATGACCGTGTTGCCACCTTTCACGGGGCCCGGTTCGCGCGTGACGTTGCCGCCATTCGCGCGTGCCGCATCGCAAGCGGCGACGATATCGTCGGCCGAGATGGCGATGTGGCCATACGCCGTGCCCAGCTCGTAGCTGGTGGTGCCATAGTTATACGTCAGTTCCAGTTCCGCGTGGTCGGGGTTCGAGCCATAGCCGACGAAAGCCAGCGTGTACTGGTATTCCGGGTTATCGCTGGTGCGCAGCAGCTTCATGCCCAGGACCTTGGTGTAAAAATCGATGGAGCGCTGCAGGTCGCCGACCCGCAACATGGTGTGCAAAATACGCATCGTAAATCCTTGAGGGTGAGAGGAGAATGGCAGGATTTTATGCGTTTTATGGCTTTCTTGCCGAGACCGCCCCGACTGCCCTGGTGCAGGACAGCAGTGGACGGTGACGTCAGTGGCCCTGGATTTACTCCAGATGGGCGTCCAGGGTAATTTCCGTGGCCAGCAACTTGGACACGGGGCAACCGAGCTTGGCGCGCAGTGCTGCACCCTGGAACGCTTCCTCGGTGGCGCCAGGAATGCTGGCCACCAGGGTCAGGTGGACGGCCGTGATGGCATAGCTGCCATCGATTTTTTCCAGACTGACATCGGCCGTGGTTTTCAGGGCCGTGGCGCGCAGGCCCGCCTCTCCCAGCTGGCCGGACAGGGCCATGGTGAAGCAGGCGGCATGGGCAGCGCCGATCAATTCTTCCGGGTTGCTGCCGGGACCGTCTTCGAAGCGCGTGTTGAATCCATATGCCACATTGTCGAGCGCGCCGCTTTGGGTGGAAATAAACCCTTTGCCATCTTTAAGGCCTCCACTCCAGACGGCTGATCCTGTTTTTTTCATGATGTACTCCTTGCGTGGTTCGAACATCCATCATGCGCGCCCCACCCTGGCGCTTCCGTTCGTTGCGTCACACAGGGGGCGCATGCGCGGCGTCCATGCACTCAAGGCGCAGGTGTCACGCGCCAGATGACATTGCCCACGTCGTCCGCGACCAGCAGTGCGCCCGCCTTGTCAACGGCCACGCCGACGGGGCGCCCCTGCGCCTTGCCGTTCTCGTCCAGGAAGCCGCTGACGACATCCTGTGGCGGGCCGCTGGGCACGCCATTGGCGAAGGGCACATGGATGACTTTGTAGCCGCTGAAGGGCTTGCGGTTCCATGAGCCGTGCTGGCCGATGAAGGCACCGCCCCGGTAGCGTTCGGGTAGCAAGGTGCCGTCATAGAATGCCAGTCCCAGCGAGGCCGTGTGCGCACCCAGCGCATAGTCGGGCGCGATGGCGGTGGCCACCAGTTCGGGGCGCGGCGGCTTGACCCGTGCATCGACGTGCTGGCCGAAGTAACTGTAGGGCCAGCCATAGAAGGCGCCTTCCTTGACCGAGGTCATATAGTCCGGCACCAGGTCGTTGCCTAGCTCGTCGCGCTCATTGACGGCTGTCCACAGGGCGCCCGTTTTGGGCTGCCAGGCCATGCCATTCGGATTGCGCAAGCCGGTGGCATACACGCGTGCCTTGCCCGTCGCGCGCGTGAATTGCCAAATGGCGGCGCGGCCATCTTCGGCCCCCATGCCGTTCTCGCCCACATTGCTGTTGGACCCGACGGAAACATAGAGAAATTTGCCGTCGGCGCTGGCGACGACGTTCTTGGTCCAGTGGTGATTGATGGACCCGCCCGGCAAATCCATCACCTTCACGCCCTGCGCCGTGATGGCGGTCTGTCCTGTTTCGTACGGGAAGCGCATCAGTGCGTCCGAGTTGGCGATGTACAGCTCCTTGCCCACCAGGGCCATGCCGAATGGCGAGTTCAGGCCTTGCAGGAACACGCTGCGCGATTGCGCCACGCCATTCGCGTCAAGGCCGCGTAGAAGGGTGATGCGGTTGGCGCTGGGCGTGGCGGCACCCGCCTTTTTCATTTGCATCTGCATGATGGCACCCTTGATGCCCTTGCTGTCGTCCGGTTTCGGCGGGGCATTCGTTTCCGCCACGAGCACGTCGCCATTCGGCAGCACGTACAGCCAGCGCGGATGGTCGAGGTCGCGCGCATACGCCTGGATGGCCAGGCCGGGCGCGACCACGGGGCGCTGCGCGGCCGTCCAGCGCTGCACGGGTGCTACGTTGACGGTGGGAATGAATTGCCTGTCCGGTGCGGGCAGGGCGGGCTGCGGGCCGAAGCCCACGGGCATGGCGGGCGCCTGGGCGTGGGCGAGCGTGGTGCCGCAGGCAGCGGCCAGCAAGAAGGGACAGACATAGCGGTGCATGGCGTACTCCGGAACAATAGCAGTGCATGAGGATACGATTCAGCGCGCCTTCTTTGGTTCCAGTTGCGCGTCGGGGCGGGCTTGCTGCGGCGCGGCGGGCTTGACCTTTTCCACACCGGGTTGGGCGTGCCGGTCCGTATCGACCAGGCCGCGCTCCAGGTCGCTGGCCGCCTGTTGCATGATTTTGCGCGGGCGCACGTTTTGCGCATCGGGCGATTCATCGCGCTCGTGCGGCAGACGGTCGACACCGTCATTTTTGACCTTTTCATCGGTATTGATCTTGCGTTCACTTGGTGGGGTATGCATATGGCCTCCTGACAGTAAAGATGACGTGAACCCAGTGTCCTGCCGCTTCAGGCCGTCTGCAAGCGGATTTGTCCATGCTGGGAGCGCTGGCGCACGCATGGACGATTCTTTTTCTGCGCTACACTGCGTGAACACCAAGAACGCCCCTTGCAGGCACACGGCAGCCGCACTATACTGTTCATATATACAGTATCATGCGGTGGCGGCGTGCGACGCGACAGCCTGGGGCGGCTTGCCACTGAATTTACATCCGAGACTCTTATGCCCGTCGATACACACGCCGAACAGCCAGCCGCAACCTTGCCAGCCCCTGGCGAGCGCTTCAACCTGGGCGCCAAGACCATCGCTCTGGTCGTGCGCCAGAATACGGATGGCATTGCCGAGCCCGTTAAAAGCATCGTGGATTTCCTGCAGGTGCTGGGCCACACGGTGGTCTTTGAAGCGGAGACGGCCGCGCATCTGAACCTGGCGTTTCCCGGCGTGCGCGCCATGTCGCCGGCTGAGATCGGCGCCGCCGCCGATTGCGCCATCGTCATGGGTGGCGACGGCACCATGCTGGGCATTGCGCGCCAGTTGGCGCCATTCGACGTCCCCTTGATCGGTATCAATCAAGGGCGATTGGGTTTCATGACGGATATCCCGCTCGAGCGCATGCTGCCTGTATTGGCGCAAATTCTCGGCGGCCGCTTCAAGGCCGAACGCCGCACCTTGCTCGAAGGCAGCGTGCTGCGCGATGGCGAGTCGATTCACGTGGGCATGGCCGTCAACGATGTCGTCGTCTCGCGGGGCGGCGGTGCCGGCATGGCGGAATTGCGCGTCGAGGTCGATGGCCACTTCATGTACAACCAGCGCTCTGACGGGCTGATCATCGCCACGCCCACGGGCTCGACCGCATATGCGCTGTCGGCCGGCGGCCCCTTGCTGCACCCGACCCTGGGTGGCATCGTGCTCGTGCCGATTGCCCCGCATGCGCTGTCAAACCGCCCCATCGTCCTGCCCGACTCCAGCCAGATCGTGGTGGAAATCGTGCGCGGGCGCGATATCAGCGTCAATTTCGACATGCAGACCTTTGCCAGCCTGGTCCAGCAAGACCGCATCCTCATCCGCCGTTCGCCGCACACGATTACCTTCCTGCATCCGGAAGGGTGGAGTTACTACAACACCCTGCGTGAAAAATTGCACTGGAATGAGTACCCGTCGGGCGAGGGCAAGCTCAGCTAACAAGTTTTCTCCACGCTAACCCGCGGTGCGCCGCCTAACCACAGAAGCCATGCTCCATACACTGTCCATTCGCGATTTTGTCATTGTCGATACCATTGAACTGGAATTTTCCGCCGGCTTCAGCGTGCTGACGGGTGAGACGGGCGCCGGCAAGTCCATCCTCATCGATGCGCTGACCCTGGCGCTGGGCGGGCGCGGCGACGCCAGCGTGGTGCGCGAAGGCGCGGCCAAGGCCGACATCACGGCCGATTTCTCCGTCAGCGAGGTGGCGCAGGCCTGGCTGGTGGCGCATGAATTCGCCAACGACGATGGCGGCGCGCTGCTGCGCCGCGTGATCGACAATGCGGGCCGCTCGAAGGCGTATATCAACGGCATCCCCGCCACGGCCGCGCAGTTGCGCGAATTGGGGGACATGCTGGTCGATATCCACGGCCAGCACGCGCACCAGTCGCTGTTGAAAAGCGAAGCGCAGCGCGCCTTGCTCGACGGCCAGGCGACGGCGCGCGAAGCGGGCGCGGAGCAGGATGTGCGGCAAGTGGCGGCGCTGCACAAGCGCTGGCGCGCCCTCGTGCGCCAGCGCGAAGAATTCGAAACGAATGCCGCCAACGTGCTGTACGAGCGCGAACGCCTGGAATGGCAAGTGGGCGAACTGGAAAAACTGGCGGCCAAGCCCGGCGAGTGGACGGAGATCACGAACGAGCACAGCCGCCTGTCGCACGCGGCCAGCCTGCTGGAAGGGGCGCAGGAAGCCCTATCCCTCATTTCCGAGTCGGAAGACCACCCTATCGTGTCGCAACTGTCGGCCTTGAACCAGAAGCTGGGCAAGCTGGTGTCCGTGGATGCGGAATTGCAGCCCATTGTCGACCTGATCGAATCGTCGCGCATCCAGCTGCAGGAATCCGTATACGCGCTGAACAATTACCTGGACCGGGTCGAACTGGACCCTGAGCGCCTGCACCAGCTCGATGCGCGCATGGAAGCCATGCACAGCACTGCCCGCAAATTCCGCGTCACGCCCGAAGAATTGCCTGAGGAGCACGCCAAGCTGTCGGAAAAGCTGCAGCACCTGGCCGACGCTTCCGATATCGAGGGCTTGCTGCGCCAGGAAGCGAAGATCGAAGCCGAGTACCGCGACGTGGCAGGCCGCCTGTCCAACACGCGCCGCGCCGCCGCGCTGGAGCTGGGGCAAGCCGTCACGCGCGCCATGCAGGAATTGAGCATGACGGGCGGCAGCTTCGAGATCGCCCTCAATCCATGCGAACCGGCCGCCCACGGCCTGGAGCAGGTGGAATTCCTCGTCGCCGGCCATGCGGGCACGGCACCCCGCTCGCTGGCGAAAGTGGCGTCCGGCGGCGAACTGGCGCGCATCGCGCTGGCCATTTCCGTCATCACCTCGCACGCCACCACCACGCCGACCCTGATCTTCGACGAGGTCGACAGCGGCATCGGCGGCGCCGTCGCCGAAGTGGTGGGCCGGCTGCTGAAACGCCTGGGGCAGGGACGCCAGGTGCTGTGCGTGACCCACTTGCCGCAAGTGGCCAGCCAGGCGAACCAGCATTTTCAGGTGGCAAAAAGCACCCTGGACAATGGCAAGACAGCTTCGCGCATCGACATGCTCGATGCCAAGGCCCGCGTGGAAGAAGTGGCGCGCATGCTGGGCGGCCTGGAAATCACGGCCACCACGCGCAAGCATGCCCGTGAATTACTGGCTATCTAGCACACCTAACCAAACCTACTGCGCGTCGCGATTTGCGGCCTGCGATGCTCACTGTGCATTCGCACAGCTCCGCTTCTCAGCCACAACTCGCTGCCGCTCGCTACGGTTTTGTTAGGCGTTGTTAGCGTAAACCGGTCTGGTGAGAATGGCAGTTAGCCTTATGCCGTTCCTTTCCATCTTTCCCGATGTTGACGCAATGTAACTATAATGGTTGGGCTAATCCATCCAACGCCTTCGAAGAGCCTTTATGTCATTTCAAACAGAGCCGCCGTACACGCATGGCAGTATCGACCGCAGCGCCGTGGTGCTGGTCAACCTGGGCACGCCCGATGCGCCGACCTCGTCGGCCGTTCGGCGCTACCTGAAGCAATTTTTGTCAGACCCGCGCGTGGTGGAGATTCCCCGCCTGGTCTGGTGGTTCATTTTGAACCTGATCATTTTGCCGTTCCGCTCTGGCCAGTCGGCCAAGAAATACGCGTCGATCTGGACGCGCGAGGGCTCGCCCTTGAAAGTGCATACGCAGAAACAGGCGAAATTGCTGGCCGGCGCCCTGGCCGAGCGTGGCCATGACGGCGTCACGGTGGCCATGGCCATGCGCTACGGTTCGCCTTCCTTGCCCGAGGTGCTGGCCAAGTTGAAAAGCGAAGGCTGCGAGCGCATCGCCATCCTGCCTGCGTATCCGCAATACTCGGGCACGACGACGGGTTCCATCTACGACGCCGTGTTTGCCCATTACGCCACGGTGCGCAATGTGCCGGAATTGCGCTTTATTAAGCAGTATCACGAGCACGACACGTATATCGACGCCTTGCGCGATTCCGTGCTGAACCACTGGGAAGCGCATGGCCGTCCGGAAAAACTGGTGATGAGTTTTCACGGCGTGCCCAAGCGCACCCTGCTGCTGGGCGACCCTTACCATTGCCAATGCCTGAAAACGGCGCGCCTGCTGGCGGAAAAGTTGGGGTTGGCTAAAGAGCAATATGTGGTGACCTTCCAGTCGCGCTTTGGCAAGGCCGAATGGCTGCAGCCGTACACGGCCCCCACCCTGGTGGCGCTGGCACAACAGGGTATCAAGCGCGTCGATCTGCTTTGTCCGGGCTTTACCAGCGATTGTCTGGAAACGCTTGAAGAGATCGCCATGGAAGCCAAGCATGATTTCGAAACGGCCGGTGGCCAGCAGTTTCATTACATCGCTTGCCTGAACGAAACGCCAGCCTGGATTGCGGGCATGGCGGAGATTGCCGAGCAACACATGATAGGCTGGCCGACGATGAAGACGGCGCCGCAGCGCGAGGCCGACAGGAAAGCGGGCGAGCAGGCGCGCACGGCGGCGCTGGCGCTGGGCGCGGCGAATTAAACAATATTAACTTTTTAACAATAAGAGGCCGCGCTTGCGCGGCTTTGTCATGTCTGGCGCGACAAAAGTACTATCAAGATAGCATCGCCGCCAGTGGCGATGGCTGCGGCGGGGCTGGTAGAATGCCCGCTTCGCCGTGGGAAGCCTGGAAACTCAAGGGGGGGCGCGCACGGATCGCTGCCCGAAATGGGAAGTGCTTTGTAATAAGCTGTAACATGGATCGATGTAATCGCTGGTTTTGCCATGCATACCCCTTGAAACAATAGGATATAGCCCCATCTGCCCGTCAGTGTTGTAAAGATAATTAGACTAACTCATTTAAGTCATTGATTGTAGGAGCTTTCTAGATGCAAGATCAGGAAAACCAAGCTGTACCTAATCCGCAAGCGGACGACGCGGCTCCCGCAGAGCCTACTTTGGAAGAGCAACTGGCGAGTACCGAAGCGCGTCTCGCAGAGATGCACGATGCCTTCATGCGCGCCAAGGCCGATGGCGAAAACATTCGCCGCCGCGCGCAGGAAGATGTTGCTAAAGCGCACAAATTCGCAGTGGAAAGCTTTGCCGAAGCCATGGTGCCGGTGAAAGACAGCCTGGAAACGGCGCTGACGGTGGAAGCACCGACCATCGAATCGCTGAAAGAAGGCGTCGAGATGACCCTGAAGCAACTGAACGCCGCGTTCGAGCGCAACCGCCTGGTGGAAGTGTTGCCAGTGCAGGGTGAAAAGCTGGATCCGATGAAACACCAGGCTGTTGCCGTGGTGCCAGCGGAGCAGGAAGCCAATACCATCGTGTCAGTCCTGCAAAAGGGCTATATGATTGCGGACCGCCTGTTGCGTCCAGCCATTGTAACGACCGCGCAAGCAAAATAATCAGAGGGCGGCATCAAGCAAGCCTTGAAACCATGCCGCTTTGCCACATATAAGAACCATCTGAAATCTAGCAAATAAAAGGAAAAAATCATGGGTAGAATTATCGGTATCGATCTGGGAACCACGAATTCCTGCGTTTCCATCATGGAAAACGGTCAACCAAAGGTAATCGAAAACGCTGAAGGCGCACGCACGACGCCGTCGATTATTGCTTATCAAGAAGATGGCGAAATTCTCGTCGGCGCGCCAGCGAAACGCCAGGCCGTTACCAATCCGAAAAACACGCTGTACGCAGTCAAGCGTTTGATCGGTCGCAAGTTCGACGAAAAAGAAGTCCAAAAAGACATCGCGCTGATGCCATACCAAATCATGAAAGCCGACAATGGCGATGCATGGATCGGCGTGCGCGACAAAAAACTGGCGCCGCCACAAATTTCGGCTGAAGTGCTGCGCAAGATGAAGAAAACGGCAGAAGACTACCTCGGTGAAGAAGTCACCGAAGCCGTCATCACCGTGCCTGCGTACTTCAACGACTCGCAGCGTCAAGCGACCAAGGATGCAGGCCGTATCGCTGGTCTGGACGTCAAGCGCATCATCAACGAGCCAACCGCGGCAGCGCTGGCGTTTGGCCTGGACAAGACCGAAAAAGGCGACCGTAAAATCGCCGTGTATGACTTGGGCGGCGGTACGTTCGACGTGTCGATCATCGAAATCGCAGATGTTGATGGCGAAAAACAATTTGAAGTGCTGTCGACCAATGGCGACACCTTCCTGGGCGGCGAAGACTTCGACCAACGCGTCATCGATTACATCATCGACGAGTTCAAGAAGATCAACGGCATCGACCTGAAAAAAGATCCGATCGCTCTGCAGCGCATCAAGGCTTCGGCCGAGCGCGCGAAGATCGAGTTGTCGTCGTCGCAACAAACTGAGATCAACGAGCCGTACATCGCCATGGCGAACGGCGCACCGGTCCACTTGAACCTGAAGATGACCCGCGCCAAGCTGGAATCCCTGGTGGAAGAGCTGATCACGGCCACGATGGAACCATGCCGCATCGCCATCAAAGATGCTGGCGTGAAAGTGTCGGACATCGATGACATCATCCTGGTCGGCGGTATGACGCGTATGCCGAAGGTGCAGGAAAAAGTGAAGGAATTCTTCGGCAAGGATCCACGCAAGGACGTGAACCCGGACGAAGCCGTCGCCGTGGGCGCAGCGATTCAAGGTTCGGTCCTGTCGGGCGAACGCAAAGACTTGCTGTTGCTGGACGTCACCCCTCTGTCCCTGGGTATCGAAACCCTGGGCGGCGTGATGACCAAGATGATCCACAAAAACACGACGATTCCGACCAAGTTCAGCCAGGTGTTCTCGACGGCCGACGACAACCAGCCTGCGGTGACCATCAAGGTCTTCCAGGGTGAGCGCGAAATCGCCGCCGGCAACAAGGGCCTGGGCGAATTCAATCTGGAAGGTATCCCGCCAGCATCGCGTGGTACGCCACAGATCGAAGTGACCTTCGACATCGACGCCAACGGCATCTTGCATGTCGGCGCGAAAGACAAGGCCACCGGCAAGGAAAACAAGATCACGATCAAGGCCAATTCCGGCTTGACCGAGGCTGAAATCCAGAAGATGGTCAAAGACGCCGAGTTGAACGCGGAAGAAGACAAGAAGGTCAAAGAATTGGCCGAGTCGCGCAACCAGGCCGATGCTCTGGTACACTCGACCCGGAAATCCTTGACCGAATACGGCGACAAGCTGGATGCGGGCGAGAAAGAGAAGATCGAAGCGGCGATCACCGACCTGGAAGCAAGCATCAAGGCGGGCGACAAGGCTGAGATCGACGCCAAGGTGGAAGCACTGTCGAGCGCATCGCAGAAACTGGGCGAAAAAATGTATGCCGACATGCAAGCGCAGCAAGCTGCCGGCGGCGCGGAAGGTGCACAGCAAGCTGCTGGCGCATCGGACGCAGGCGCCAAGCAAGACGACGTTGTTGACGCTGACTTCAAAGAAGTCAAAGACAGCAAATAATGTCTTGCGCTCCCATGAACTGGGGGCAGCCGGGCTGAACGCTACATCGCGGGATTAGCCGCGAAGACCGGCCGAGCCGAGTCGTTGCCCAGTGCAGCACTCGACTCGGCTTTTTCGTGTAATTTTTACATCAGTAGATAGACTGCAAGGTGCCGACAACATGGCAAAGCGTGATTTTTACGAGACACTCGGTGTCGCAAAAAATGCTTCGGAAGAAGAGATCAAAAAGTCTTACCGTAAACTGGCGATGAAATACCATCCGGACCGCAATCCGGATAGCAAGGAATCGGAAGAAAAGTTTAAGGAAGTCAAAGAAGCCTACGAGATGCTGACCAATCCGGAAAAGCGCGATGCGTATGACCGCTATGGTCACGCTGGCGTGGACCCGAACATGGGCGGCGGTGGCGGCTTCGGCGGCGGTGCTGGCGGCTTTGCCGACAGCTTCGGCGATATCTTCGGCGACATCTTTGGCGGTGGAGGTGGACGCAGCCGCAATGCCGGTCCACAGGTGTACCGTGGCGCCGACTTGCGCTACAACCTGGAAATTACACTGGAGCAAGCTGCGCACGGCTTCGACACGACCATCCGCGTGCCGAGCTGGGACAAGTGCGACACGTGCCACGGCAGCGGCGCCAAGCCGGGCACGTCGCCAACCACCTGCGGTACTTGCGGTGGTCATGGCCAGGTGCGCATGCAGCAGGGTTTCTTCAGCATCCAGCAAACCTGCCCGAAATGCCATGGCAGCGGCAAGGTCATCACCGACCCGTGCACGCCATGCGGCGGCGCCGGTCGCATCAAGCGCAACAAGACCCTGGAAGTCAAAATTCCAGTCGGTATCGACAACGGCATGCGTATCCGTTCGTCCGGCAACGGCGAACCGGGCACGAATGGCGGCCCGTCGGGCGACCTGTACGTGGAAATCCACATCAAGCCGCACGCCGTGTTCCAGCGCGAAGGCGACGACCTGCATTGCGAAATGCCGATCTCGTTCACCAAGGCGGCACTGGGTGGTGAAATCGAAGTGCCTACCCTCAACGGAAAAGTGTCGTTCACGATCCCGGAAGGCACACAGTCGGGTAAAACCTTCCGGCTGAAAGGCAAGGGCATCAAGGGCGTGCGCTCCGGTTATGCGGGCGACCTGTTCTGCCACGTGGCGATCGAAACACCGGTGAAGCTGACGGAGAAACAGAAAGACCTGCTGCGCGACTTTGAAAAGTCGACGACCGAGGGCGGTGCCAAGCACAGTCCGCAAAGCAAGACCTGGAAAGACAAGGTCAAGGATTTTTTTGAATAAGCACACGTAACACCATGCGCCGGGATGCTGAAACATCCCGGCGTTTTTTTCACTGCGACTGAACAATGCGCGCGCATCGCCGGCCTATGGGCGCGATCTGCCGCCCTCAGTCGTACTTACACAATGGGAGCGATATGACCGAACCGAAAAATGGCATGGCCCTGGCGGAACTGCTGCAGCGTAACCGCCGCTGGGCCGACTCGATGGTGGCGAAAGACCCGAACTTCTTCAAGAACCTGGAAGCGCAAACATCGCCCGAATACCTGTGGATCGGCTGTTCCGACAGCCGCGTGCCCGCCAACGAACTGCTGGGCATGGCACCTGGCGACGTGTTTGTGCACCGTAATATCGCCAATGTGGTAGTGCATTCCGACCTCAATTGCCTGTCTGTGCTGCAATTTGCCGTGGACGTGCTGAAAGTCAAACATGTCATCATCGTCGGCCATTACGGTTGCAAGGGCGTGCATGCGGCCATGACGGGCACGCGCATCGGCCTGGTCGACAACTGGTTGCGCCACGTGCAGGACGTGGGCCAGAAGCACGAACGCTACCTGGGTGACGTGCTGACGAGCCGCCAGCGCGGCGACCGCCTGTGCGAACTGAACGTGGTGGAACAGGTCTTGAATGTGTGCCAGACCACCATCGTGCAAGATGCGTGGGAACGGGGCCAGGAACTCAGCGTCCATGGCTGGGTCTATGGCTTGAAGGATGGCTTGCTGAACGACCTGGAAGTGACGGTCACGGCCGGCCACGAGCTGGCGCCGCGCATGGCGACCCGCCTGGCTCGCTACGAAGCAACGGCGTAAGCAACGCTGGCGCAGTGCCTATGGCGTGGTGCCTTCCAGTCGGCCCAGATAATCGGCCGCTTCCCGCACGCCCTCCTGCGCAGCCAAGCGCAGCCAGGTCCTGGCCTGGGGAATGTCCTGGGGCGTGCCCCGGCCTTCGGCCAGCGCCACGCCATAGTGGTAGCGCGCCAGCCGCGCATAGGCGGCGTCATCATTCGTATGGGCGCCGCGCCGCATCAGTGCCGTCGCCTGCACCAGGTCCCTGGGCACGCCCACGCCCGTTTCATAGAGCTGGGCCAGCCAAATCATCGAATACACATCGTTCCAGCGCCGGATGCAATCTTCAAAGATGGCGACGGCCGCCGCATGGTCGCCCGTCTTGTCGGCCGCATAGCCGTACAAACACTTGATGCGCTTGTCGCTGTGCACATAGGCTTTATAGCTGAGATCGCCTTCATCCTGGCTATCCTGCGCATGGGCGGGAATGGCGAGCAGCATGGCGAGCAAGAGGGCGATAGTGGGCATGGCTTTCCTGGTTGATGGTGAAAGATTGGTAGTCAAGCAAGTTGCGTGCTAGCGCCATTTCCGGGCAAAGCCGATGCTGCTGCGCCATTGCGTGACAGTACCTGTTGCAGCATGGCGCAACGCGCTGCGCATATCCATATCAGAAATGCTTCGTTTGCAGGATCGATGCGCAGGCATACAGTGGACTTCCCCTGACTCTAGTCGAATTCCCATGTCGGCCGTCCTGAAACCCGTGCATTCCACCAGCCATTTCCGTATCGAGACTTTCGATGCGCCGCTCGGCGCGCAAGTGCTGGGGCTGGATCTGGCGCAGCCGCTGTCGCTGGGCGATTTCCAGCGCCTGCACCACGCCCATCTCGACCATCACGTGCTGGTGTTTCGCGCACAGCACATCACGCCGCAGCAGCAGGTCGATTTCAGCCGCCGCTTCGGTCCCCTGCAAATCCACGTGCTGCGCCAGTTCCAGCTGCCCACGCAACCGGAAGTGCTGATCATCTCGAACATCGTCGAGGATGGCCAGCCCATCGGCCTGGGCGATGCGGGCCATTTCTGGCATTCGGACCTGTCGTACAAGGAAGTGCCCAGCCTCGGCTCCATGCTGCACGCGCAAGAATTGCCGGAAGAGGGCGGCGATACCGTGTTTGCGAATATGCACCTGGCCTGGGAAAGCTTGCCGGCTGCGCTGCGCCACGCCGTGCGCGGCGCCCGCGCCGAACACAGCTACCTGAGCCAGTATGAGGAGTTGCGCCGCCGCAATCCCTGGCGTCCCGCACTGACGCAGGCGCAGATCGATGAAGTCAAACCTGTCACCCATCCCGTCGTGCGCGTGCATCCGGAAACGGGGCGGCGCGCCCTGTTTGTCAGCGAACATTTCACCACGCGCATCGTTGGCCTGCCCGACGATGAAAGCCGCGCCCTGCTCGACGAACTGTTTGCGCACAGCGTGCGCCCGGAGCATTTATATGTGCACCGCTGGCAGCCGCATGACCTGGTGTTCTGGGATAACCGTTCCCTGATGCACCTGGCGACGGGGTGCCCGCCCGACCAGCGTCGCAAACTTTACCGAACCACCATCGAAGGCGATGCGCCGTACTGATTTTTTGACCGTAGTTGACCAAGGAGTGTCCATGTTGCCGATCTTTACCTTTGCCCGCCGCCTGCTCGCCACCATTGCCATACTGTGCATGGCCATGCCCATGGCCATGGCCGAAGGCCAGATCCGCATCGCGGGCCAGCATGGCATCACCTTCTTGCTGCTCAACATTGCGCAAGAACAAAAGCTGATCGAAAAGCATGGCAAGCAGCAGGGCGTCGATGTAAAGGTCGAGTGGATCACCCTGTCGGGCGGCCCTGCCATCAATGACGCCTTGTTGTCGGGCAATATCGACATTGCAGGCGCCGGCCTGGGACCGCTGTTGACCATCTGGGACCGCACGAAAGGGCGGCAGAATGTGCGCGGCGTGGCCTCGCTCGGCAATTTTCCCTACTACTTGATCAGCAACAACCCGAAGGTGAAAACCCTGGCGGACTTGACGGACAAGGACCGCATCGCCTTGCCCGCCGTGTCCGTCTCCGTGCAGGCGCGCATCTTGCAGATGGCGGTGGCGAAACAGTGGGGCGACAAGGAGTTTGCCCGCCTCGATAACATCACGCAAACCCTGCCGCACCCGGATGCGGCGGCTGCCATCATCGCCGGTGGCACGGAGTTGAGCGGCCATTTCGGCAACTCGCCTTTCCAGGAGCAGGAACTGGCACAGAACCCGAACGCCCATATCCTCCTGAACTCGTATGACGTGCAAGGCGGGCCCAGCTCATCGACCCTGCTGTATGCGACGGAAAAATACCGCAAGGATAATCCCAAGACTTACCGCGCCTTCATCGCCGCGCTGGCCGAAGCGGCGCAGTATGCGAGCAGCAATCCGCAGGGCGCGGCCGACATCTATATCAAGGTGAATAAAAGCAAGGTGGACCGCAATCTGCTCTTGAAAATCTTTGCCAATCCGCAAGTGCAGTTCAAAATCGCGCCGCAAAACACCTATGGCCTGGCGCAATTCCTGCACCGCGTGAATGCCATTCGCAACCTGCCCGACAGCTGGCGCGACTATTTCTTTGACGACCCCGCCATCACGCAAGGAAGCTGAGATGAATGCACCCGCTTTTCACCTGGTACGTCCTCCGGTCTCAGTGGCGCCATTGCTCAGCGTCAGCCATGTCAGCCTGGAATACCGGACGGAGCAGCGCACCGTACGCGCGACGCATGACGTCAGTTTCGACGTGTTCCGCGGCGACCGTTTCGTCTTGCTGGGGCCCTCCGGCTGCGGCAAGTCGTCACTGTTGAAAGCCGTGGCCGGCTTCATCGCGCCGCGCGCGGGCGGTATCGCCATGCATGGGCAGCCTATACATACGCCGGGACCGGACCGTGTCGTCGTGTTCCAGGAATTCGACCAGTTGCCGCCGTGGAAGACCGTGCTGGAAAACGTCATGTTCCCCTTGCTGGCCAGCAAGCGGCTGGACAAGGTGGCGGCCCGCGAGCGCGCCCATCACTGGATCGCCAAGGTGGGCCTGGCCGGCTTCGAAGATGCCCATCCGCACACCTTGTCGGGCGGCATGAAGCAGCGGGTAGCCATCGCCCGTGCGTTGGCCATGCAGCCGGAAGTGCTGCTGATGGACGAGCCGTTTGCCGCCCTCGACGCCTTGACGCGGCGCAAGATGCAGGAAGAGCTGAGCCGCTTGTGGGAAGAGTTGCGCTTTACCCTCGTGTTCGTCACGCATTCGATCGAGGAAGCGCTGGTGGTGGGCAATCGCATCCTGCTGCTGTCGCCCCATCCGGGCAGGGTGCGCGCAGAACTGAACAGCCATCAGTTCGGCTTGCACAGCGCCGGTAGTGCCGAATTCCAGGCCGCCAGCAGCCGCATCCACGGCTTGCTGTTCGATGAAGAAACAAGGGCGGTCCCGCAAGCAGCCAGCACGCAGCGGGAGGCCGTATGAGCGCGCTGCTGGAGCCGCCGATCCGCCAGGAGTTCGTGTATGCGGCGCCACCGCCGGCCGGCGTCACCGTCGAACGGCCGCTGTCGCGCTGGCAGCGCTGGAGTCAGCACGCGCTGTGGCGCAAGGCCTTGATTTTGCTCAGCATGGCCCTGTTGTGGGAAGGCGCGGCGCGCTGGACGCAGAACGATTTACTCTTGCCCAGTTTTCTCCAAACGGCGCAGGCGTTCACCGCTGGCATCGCCAGCGGTGAATTGCTCGCGCGTACGGCTGCGTCCCTGGTCGTCTTGCTGCAGGGCTATGCGGTGGGCGTGCTGGCCGCCTTTGTGCTGACCTTGCTGGCAGTGTCGAGCCGCATTGGACGCGACGTGCTCGAAACGCTGACGGCCATGTTGAATCCCTTGCCAGCCATCGCCCTGTTGCCGCTGGCCCTGCTGTGGTTCGGCCTGGGGCGTGCCAGCCTGATCTTTGTCATCGTCCATTCCGTGATGTGGCCGCTGGCTCTGAACACCTATGCTGGCTTCCAGGGCGTGCCGGAAACCCTGCGCATGGCGGGCCGAAATTATGGCTTGAATGGCTTGCGCCTGGTCCTGCACATCCTCGTGCCGGGCGCTTTGCCGTCCATTGTCTCGGGCCTGAAAATAGGCTGGGCGTTTGCCTGGCGTACCCTGATCGCGGCCGAACTGGTGTTTGGTACCACGTCGGGGCAGGGCGGCCTGGGCTGGTACATCTTCCAGAACCGCAACGAGCTGTACACGGACAAGGTATTCGCGGGCCTGGCGGCCGTCATCGTGATTGGTTTGCTGGTGGAAAACATCGGCTTTCGCACCTTGGAACGGGTCACCCTGCGCCGCTGGGGCATGCAGCGATAGTTACTTCAGCATGGTGCGCGCCGCCGCAATGATTTGCCGCGAGAGTTGGTCCATGCGCGGCGACTGCACTTTCCACGTATGCCAGTACAGGACCACGTCGGCCGGGGTCTTGGGTGTGAGCATTTCCACCAGCTCGCCATCCGTGTTCGCCTTCAGCAGCAGTTCCGGCACCATGCCGTAGCCGAGGCCGTAGCGGATGGCGTTGAAGTGCGAGGTGGCGCCCGGTACGTAATGGCAGGGGTAAGCCCCTTCCGGCAGCCCCAGCGCCTCTTGCAGGAACGATGACTGCAAGGTGTCCTTGCGCGTGTAGGCGACCACGGGCGCCGTGCGCGCCGCCTTGCGCGTCAGGCCGTGCGCGAACCACTGCTGGCGGAACGCGGGCGTGGCCACCAGCCAGTAGCGCATCACGCCCAGCGGTTCGGCCGTGCAGCCGCGCATGGGTTTGGCTTCCGTGCTGATGCAGCCGATGGCCATGCCTGTTTCCAGCAAGGTGTAGGTGTGGTCCTGGTCTTCCACGGTCAGGTCGAGCAGCACGCGCTCGCGTATCAGTACCTCGGATAGGGCCGGAAAGAACCAGGTACCCATCGAATCCGCGTTCAGCGCCAGCACCAGGGTCAGCGGGGCATCTTGCTGCACCGCCAGTTCCGCCTGCAAGTCCGCTTCCAGCAGCTTGGCCCGCTTCAAATACTGCATCAGCCGCTGCCCAATGCGCGTGGCGCGTGCGGGACGGCTGCGCACGATCAGCGCATTGCCCAGCTGGCTTTCCAGCGCCCGCACGCGCTGGGATATGGCGGGCGACGTCAGGTGCAGCCGCAGCGCCGCCTGCTCGAAGCTGCCCGTTTCGACGACGGCGCGGAACGCTTCCGTGTGCTTGGGATTGAGATCCATGGTCAAGGCCTAACATAAGAAAAATTTATCAATACTAAATAATACTTACTTTCCATAAGGATGGGTGTGTTGCAGTGCACAATGTCTCTTTGATGGAGTGCCGCGCGCCAGCGCGCGGCCTCCTGGCAGCAAGGGATTACCACCATGGAAGCACAAGCGAACGACACTACCACCCGCAAGTCCCCATCAAAGCTGGCGCGCAATCTGAAATTCGGCCTGGGATTGACCCTGGGCCTGGGCATGGCAGCCGCGCTGGCGGGCGGCTGGTGGCTGCGCCAGGCCTGGCAGGATTTGCCGGCCGTCGAGCACCTGGCACAGTACAAGCCCGCGCTGCCGCTGCGCATTTTCTCCAGCGAAGGCGAGCTGCTGGCCGAATACGGCGAGGAGCGCCGCGAATTCCTGCCCCTGAAGGAGATCCCCCTGCGCATGCGCCAGGCCTTGCTGGCCATCGAGGATGCGCGTTTCTATGAGCATGGCGCCGTGGATTTCTATGGCTTGACGCGCGCCACGCTCGCCAACGTCGTCACGGGTCACCACGCACAGGGCGCCAGCACCATCACCATGCAGGTGGCGCGCGACTTTTTCCTGTCGCGCGAAAAAACCGTGCAGCGCAAGCTGACGGAGATGCTGCTCGCCTACAAGCTGGAACAGCACTATGGCAAGGACAAGCTGCTGGAACTGTATATGAACCAGATTTACCTGGGCGAGCGTTCCTACGGCTTTTCCGCCGCGTCGAATATTTATTTCGACAAGCCCCTGGCCGAAGTCAGCATCGCCGAAGCGGCCATGCTGGCCGGCTTGCCGAAAGCGCCGTCGGCCTATAACCCCGTCGCCAATCCGCAACGCGCCACCGTGCGCCAGCATTACATCCTGCAGCGCATGCGCGAACTCGGCTACATCACGCCAGCAGAATACGACACCGCCGTGGCGGAAAAACTGGCCCTGAACAAGGACCGCAACAGCTCCGTGCATGCGGCCGCGTATGCGGTCGAGGAAGCGCGTCAATTGATCCTGCAAAGCTACCCTGAGGGTGCCTACAGCATGGGCCTGGATGTGACGACCACCATCCGCATGGCGCCGCAAATTGCGGCCGACAAGTCGCTGCGCGATGGCTTGCTGAACGCGCAGGCGAGACGCGGCTACCGTGGCCCGGAAGCGCGCCTGGCCGCCTCCGAAGATAGCGTGGCGCGCCAGCTGGCCGCCTATCCGGACAGCGGAGAATTACGCGCCGCGCTGGTGCGCAAGGTCGGGACGTCGGGCAAGCGTCAACTGACGGCGCAGCTGCGCAATGGCGACGAGATTGTGCTCACCGCCTCGGATGCGCGCCTGGGCGGCAAGCTGCAGTGGGATGGCAAGCGCGCCATCGTTGAAAACAGCGTGATCCGCGTGGTGCACGATGCGGCGAAAAAACGCTGGCTGGTGAGCCAGTTGCCCGAGATGGAAGGCGCGCTCATTTCCGTCGATGCACACAGCGGCGAAATCGTCGCCATGGCGGGCGGCTTCGATTTCTACCGCAACCACTACAACCACGCCACGCAGGCATACCGCCAGCCTGGTTCCAGCTTCAAACCCTTCGTGTATTCGGCGGCGCTGGAAAAGGGATATTTCCCCGGCACGGCCGTGGACGATGCGCAGCGCCTGCTGCTGCCGCAGGAAACGGGCGCGCGCCCCTGGCGTCCGCGCAATTACGGCAACAACTATGAAGGCTTCATCAGCGTGCGGCGCGGCCTGGTGCGCTCGAAAAACCTGGTGGCCGTCAGCCTGATGCAGGCGGCCGGTCCCGGCTACGTGCAGCACTACGCCACGCGCTTCGGCTTTGAAGGCGCGCGCAATCCCGTCTCCCTGCCGCTGGCGCTGGGCGCGGGCGCAGTCACGCCGCTGCAGCTGGCGCAGTCGTATGCGGTGTTCGCCAATGGCGGCATGCAGATGCCGCCGAAACTGATCAAGGAAGTGCGCAGCCGCAGCGGCGCAGTGCTGTTCAGCGATGCGGCACCACGCGCCAAGGGCGAGCCGGTACCAGGCACGCAAGTCATCTCCACGCGCAATGCCTACGTCATGGACAGCATGTTGCGCGACGTCGTCAAGAGCGGCACGGGACGCGGTGCTCTGGCGCTCGGGCGCGGTGACGCGGCCGGCAAGACGGGAACGTCGAACAATGCGTATGACGCCTGGTTCGCAGGCTATTCCTCGGGCCTCGTGTCAGTCGTCTGGCTCGGTTACGACCAGCCGAAAAGCCTGGGCAATGCCACCGGGGGGACGTTGGCGCTGCCCGTCTGGCGCGACTACATGCAAGTGGCCGTGCAGGGCCGCCGCGAACAGGTGCTGGCCGAACCGCCAGGCCTGGCGCTGCTCGATGGCGATTACGTGTATGCCGAATACCTGGCCGGCGACTGCCTGCGAGACAGCCACGCCTTCATCCACAGCAGTGTCAGTTGCGGCAGCGACGGTGCGGATACACGCATGGCGCAAGGTGACGCTGGCAATGGCGGCTCCAGTACGGGCACGAGCGAGGCGCGCTCCCTGAGCGAAGCGCGCGAACGCGAACAAATTCTCAAATCATTTTCGGAAGAGTAAGAGCATGCTGTTATATACGATTTACCTGGTGGCGATTGTCGCCGAAGCGATGTCCGGCGCCATCATGGGCATGCGGCGCGGCATGGATTTGTTCGGCATCTGCATGATCGGCACCGTCACGGCGCTCGGTGGCGGCACCGTGCGCGACGTGCTGCTGGGGCACTATCCGCTGGGCTGGATCGCGCATCCCGAATACCTGCTCTTTACCATCGGCGCTGCCGTCGTCACGGCCTTTGTCGCGCGCTACCTGCACCATCTGCGCGCCATCTTCCTGCTGGTGGACGGCCTGGGCCTCGTGGCGTTTTGCGTGATCGGCTGTGACATCGCCATGTCGGCCAAGATGCATCCGGCCATCGTCGTGCTGGCGGGGATGATCACGGGCGTCTTCGGCGGCCTGCTGCGCGATATCCTGTGCAACCAGATTCCGCTCGTGCTGCAGCGAGAAGTGTATGCCACCGTGGCGCTGTTTACGGGCAGCCTGTACGTGGGCCTGCTGTACTTCAAGGTCGATAGCGCGGTGGCGCAGCTGGCGTCCATCGGTGCCGGTTTCCTGTTCCGTTTCCTGGCCCTGCACTTCGAGTGGCGCCTGCCGAATTTCAATGGCGACCGCATACGGGGATTTGAGTAAAGCAACCGCCGCGTGAATATTTTCACGCGCATTTAACCCCTTTTTCTCCGCCGCTGCGTTTCATGGTTGTCACCCCAGCCAACCGGAGAAGAAGCGATGCCCTGCGCCCTCAAGTTCACATTGATACTGTCCCTGCTCTTGTCGGCAGGCTGCCACGCCGCCGGCACGGCGCCGCGCAAGACCCTGGCGCCGTTTGCCAGCGAGCAGGCCTTGAGCGACTATCTGCAGCAGTTGCAAACGCGTCAGGCGGCCCTGCAAAGGGAGCAGCAGAAACTGCAGCGGGCCACGGCGCAGTATTCGGCGCAGTACACGGCGGCGCCTCCGGCCCCTGCTGCGCCGATGATGGCGAAAGCCGCGCCGGCAACATCGGCAGAAGCGGCGGAATCCGTCACCAATGTGCAGACGGCGGGCGTGGACGAAGGCGGCATCGTCAAGCTGCATGGCAAGCACCTGGTGATGCTGCGGCGCGGCAAGCTGTTCACCGTGCAGGTGGGTGGAAATGCTCTGCAGCCGGTGTCCTCGCTCGATGCGTTCGCGCCGGGTAGCGACCCGTCCGGCAGCTGGTATGACGAGATGCTGATCGATGGCGACACGGTGGTGGTCATCGGCTACAGCTACAGCCGCGGCGGCACGGAGATCGGCCTGTTCGACATTGCGGCAGACGGCAAGCTGGCCTACCGCGCCACGTATCACTTGCGTTCCAACGATTATTATTCCTCGCGTAATTACGCCAGCCGCCTGGTCGGCAGCAAACTGGTGTTCTATTCGCCCCTGTCGCTGAACCTGCGTCGGGGCGACCCCTTTGGCGGCTTCCCCGCGCTGCGCCGCTGGCGCCCTGACGCCGTGCCATCCGACTTCAAGCGCATCGCTCCGGCCACGCGCATTTACCGCACCGATGAAGAGCCCGAAGCGGGCGCCGGCCTGACCCTGCATACGGTCACCGTGTGCGACCTGGCGCAGCGCGACATGCGCTGCGAAGCGACCGCCGTGATGGGGCCGCAGGGCCGCGTGTTTTATGTGTCGGGCGAGTCCGTTTTCGTGTGGACCACGCGGCGGGGCCGCGACTCGGGCGTGTTCCGCATTCCCCTCGATGGTTCGGCGCCCAGCGCCCTGAAGGTGGCGGGCGCGCCCGTCGACCAGTTCTCGTTCCTGGAAAGCGTTGACGGGCACCTGAACGTCCTGCTGCGCGCCGAAGGCCAGGGCGACGCCATGTGGGACGGCGCGCGGGGCCGTGGCGACATGGCCTTGCTGCGCGTGCCATTGACGTCGTTTTCCGATGGCCGCGACAGTGCACCCGCCAGCAGCTACAAGCCGTTGCCCGGTGGTGGCGGCTACGGTCTGCAGAACCGCTATGTGGGGCCGTATCTGTTGTACGGCAATCCGGGCAATGGCGGCCGGCGGCAGGCGGACCAGGCCTGGCCGCGCCAGCCCCTGTATGCCGTGCGCTGGGCCGATGCGGGCAGCGTGCAAGCCCTGTCCCTGCCGCACGGCGTGGAGCGCATTGAGGCGCTGGGCAATGACGCCGTGGTGATCGGCGCGCAGGGCAGGGATCTGCACTTCAGCAGCATCCGCCTGGGGGCGCAGGCGGCGATTGCCACGCGCTACATCCGCACCGATGCGGCGCAGGGCGAGTCGCGCAGCCACGGCTTTTTCTACAAGCCACAAACGGCCAGCGAGGGCATGATCGGGCTGCCCATCCTGGGCGCGGACGAGCGGCCTGGTCTCAACAAGTCAGCCGCATCCGTTCTCTATCTGCGTAACAGCGGTTTGCAGTTGACGGAGCTGGGCGCGCTGGCGGCGCGGCCGGGCCAATTATCGGCGGCGGACGACGGCTGCCGCGCTTCCTGCGTGGACTGGTATGGCAATGCGCGGCCCCTGTTCCTGCAGGGCCGGGTCTTCGCCCTGCTCGGCTATGAGTTGGTGGAAGGGGTGCTCAAGGACGGACAGATCCGCGAAGTGCGCCGCATCAGCTATGCGCCCATTGCGTCCACTGCACGCTGAAGGCGCAGGGAAATTGTCGCTGCCGCGTAGTTCGGCAACACTGGTCCGCATGCCCGACACTTTACTGACCGCGACGGATGAAGAGCTGATGCTGCGCTACGGCGCCGGCGACCTGCCGTCGTTTCGCGAATTGTACCGGCGCCATAGCCAGGGACTGTACCGCTTCGTGGCCTGGCGTGCGCCGCGTCGCGCCTGGGTCGACGAGATCGTGCAGGATGCGTGGGCCAGCCTGCACGCGGCGCGCACGGGCTACCAGCCGCAGGCGGCGTTCCGCACCTATCTGTACCAGATCGCGCGCAACCGCCTGATTGACCTCCTGCGCCAGCGGGAAGGGCAGGAACAAGGGGAAGTAGGCGAGTCGGCCGACGAGGGCGCATCGCCGCAGCAATCGCTGGAGCAGAAACAGCAGCACGCGCTGCTGCATGCTGCCATCGCCGCGCTGCCCGTGGAACAAAGGGAAGCGCTGGTGCTGCAGCAGTTCAGCGGCATGAGCATCCAGGATATCGCCGTGGTGACGGGAGCGGAAGCGGAAACCGTCAAGAGCCGGCTGCGCTACGCCATGCAGAAATTGCGCACGGGCTTGGATAGCGCCGCTGGCGCGGGAGGACAGGCATGAATACGCACGATACAGATCATCAAGATCATCACGATCATCACGACGAAGAATTGAACGCGCTGCTGGCCAGTTTGCCGCAGCCCGCGCCTTCCAGCGCGCTCGATGCGGCCATTTTGGCGGATGCGGAAAAGGCCCTGCACAAGCCGGCGGCGAACGACAGCGCCGATGGCGTGCTGCGCAACTTGCCCACCAAGAAATCCCCGGACTACCTGCAGCGCTGGCGCGTGCCGCTGGGGCTGGCCGCGGCCGTGCTGCTGACGGTGAACCTGATCGGCGTGGACTGGTTCGGCTCGAAGCCGGCGCAATTTCCCGTGGTCGGGGAACCGGTCACGCAGGAGGTGATGCCGGTTGCGGCGCCAGTGCCGCAGGCTGCCGTCTCCACGGCGCCGGTGCTGGCGCCAGCGCCGACGCCGACGCCGACGCCAGCACCAGCACCGCGCGCCATGGCGGCAGCCAAGCCGGCGCCGCTGCCTGAACTGGCGCCGCCACCGCCGCCAGCCACGGACATGCAGCGGGCAATGGAGCAGCAAGCCGCCATGCAGGCCGAGTCCAGCCTGCAGCGCCAGGTGCCGGTACAGCGCGCGATGGCCATGCCCGCTCCTGTCGCGGCAAAGTCGGCGCCGCTGCCGCCACCGGCCAGGCTCGACGCTTCCGTATGGCTGGTGAAGATCGACGCCTTGTTGAAAGCGGGCGAAGGCGCGCTGGCGCACGAGGAATGGGTGGCGTTCCGGCAGGCCTATCCCGACTATCCGGTGGCCGATGAATTGCGGCAGCGGCTGGAGAAAACGAAGCCGTAGCGCAAGCTACACGATGCCCTTCCTGCGCTCCCACACGGCGCTGCCCACGAAAATGGCGGCGCACACCCACATCACGGCCGGCAGGGCGTTGACGCCCACCGATTGCATCAGGACCCCCGTCAGCAGGGGGCCGCCGCCGCTGGTCACGCCCCAGGTGGCGTTGACGATGGCGCTGGCGCTGGTCAGCGACAGGCCCGTAAAACGCTCGCCGCAGGCCACCAGCGCGAGCATGTAGATGCCGCCTGCCGCTGCGCCCAGCAATAGTAGCAAGGTCCACCACAGCCACGGCGTGCCGACGGCGAACGGCAGCAGCGGCAGCAGCAGGCAGACAGCCACGCCGCAGGCCGCGTGGACTTTGGCGCGGCCGAAGCGGTCGGCCATCCATCCCAGTGCGAATTGCAGGCCCGTGTCGCCCACCAGCACCACGGTGGCCGACAGCAGGGCCAGGTCGGTGCCGATGCCGTGCTCCATCGCGTACAAGGGCAACAGGCTCAATGCCAGGGTGTCGAACAGGGCAAAGAAGGCCGCGCCCAGCACGATCATCGGCATGCGCGGCAAGATCAAGGTCCACTTCACGCCCTGTTCCTCCGGCTCGCGCTCCGGGCCGCTGTTCGAGATCAGCATCAGGCCCGGCACGGCCAGCAAAAACAGCAGGCCGCAGGCGGCGAAGCTCCAGCTGATCTTGTCGTTGAACAGGGCCACCAGGGCGGGGCCGATCAGCTGGAAAAAGGTAAAGCTGGTGGTGTACATGGCCACCACGCGTCCCCGCGAATTATCGGGTGCCAGGCGGTTGACCCACGCTTCGCCGATGGTAAACAGCACGCCCATGGCGCCGCCGAACAGGAAGCGCAGCACGCTCCACGCCAGCAGGTGGTCGGTGAACTGCATGGCGATCGTCGCCAGCGACGCCGCCCAGACGGCGCCCAGCATGGTGGCGCGCGCGCCGAAGCGCCCTACCCAGCCGGAGACGAATGGCGAGGCGGCCAGGATGCCGAGCGCGCTGACGGCCGTGATCATGCCGATGATGTCCGTACCCACGCCGCGCTGGTGCAGGGTCAGCGCCGTCAACGGCATGGTCGCGCCCAGGCCCAGGCCGACCACGCCGATACTGACCACGAGGGCGAAGAAGTCGCGCCACGGCATGTGCTTCATGGCTGCCCCCGCAGGATGGAAAAGGTGGTCGGGATGGCTGGAAAACGGTGTGGATGCATGGGGAAGTAAGGGAACTTTGCCGCAGGCGCTGGTGTTTGGCGCCAGACGGGCATATGATGATTTGAACAAAAGCAAAATTGCAAAGCCGTAGTGTAGGCGATGTGTGCCGCCGTTGGCCACGTGTGGCCGTTTCTAGCGGCTCTGCTGTACAGTGTAGCGAGCGGCAGCGCTGTCATGGCGCTGTCATTGGATCGTCACGCCAGCGAGGTAGCACTCTATGCGCCGTCCCATCGTTCTCGTTCCCGCCTGCCAGCGCCAGTTGGGCAGTCACGCCTGGCACATGGCGCAGGACAAATACCTGCATGCCGTGCTGCACGGTGCCGGCTGCATGCCGCTTTTGCTGCCCGCCCTGGGCGCGGATGCGGACCTGGAAGCGGCGCTGCAGATTGCCGATGGCGTCATGCTGACCGGTTCCGCCTCGAACGTCGACGCCCGCCTGTATGGCGAAGAGATTCTCCATCCCGATCTGCCGCAAGACCTCGCACGCGACGCCACCACCTTGCCCTTGATCCGCACCGCGCTGGCGCGCCAGCTGCCCCTGTTCGCCATTTGCCGCGGCTTCCAGGAAGTCAACGTGGCCCTGGGCGGCAGCCTGCACCAGGCCGTGCATGCGGTGCCGGGCATGCTCGACCACCGCGAGAATGTGCTCGATCCCCTGGCGCGCCAGTACGCGCCCGCGCACCGCATCAAGTTGATGCCGGACGGCCTGCTGGGCGGCGAGAGCGAGATGATGGTCAACTCCCTGCATGGCCAGGGCATTGCCCGGCTGGCCGATGGCTTGCTGGTGGAAGCCTTGGCCGACGACGGCCTGGTGGAAGCCTATACGGTAGCCAGCGCCGCCGGTTTTACGCTGGCCGTGCAATGGCACCCGGAATGGCAGGTGGAAGACCATCCGCAGTCGATGCTGCTCTTTGGCGCCTTCGGCCAGGCGTGCCGCGATTACCAGGAACAGCAGCGCAGAAAGAAAGAATGACAGGCAAGGATGACAGGCGCGCCGCACCAGCACTGCGCGGCGTTTGATCAAGACCAGCGAGAGGGAAACATGGCAATACGCGAAAATTTTACCTATACGGATATGGATTTGTGGCTCAATGAAAAGCGCGTCACGGAAATCGAATGCCTGGTGCCCGACTTGACGGGGGTGGCGCGCGGGAAGATCCTGCCGCGCGGGAAATTCACCCAGGAGCGCGGCATGCGCATCCCTGAGGCGGTGCTGGGCATGACCGTCACGGGCAATTATCCGGTCGACGATGGCGGCTACGACCGCGCCATATCCAGCACCGACCGCGACATGATTTTAAAAGCCGATCCCACCACCATCACCATGGTGCCTTGGGCTACGGATCCCACCGCGCAAGTCATCCACGACTGCTATTTTGCCGACGGCATGCTGGTCGATTTTGCGCCCCGCTCTGTGCTGCGGCGCGTGCTGAAACTGTATGCGGACAAGGGCTGGAGGCCTGTGGTGGCGCCGGAGCTGGAGTTCTACCTGACGGCGAAAAACACGGACCCGGACTTGCCATTGAAACCGCCCATCGGGCGCAGCGGCCGTGCCGAAACCAGCCGCCAGGTGTACAGCATCGACGCCGTCAACGAGTTTGATCCCCTGTTCGAGGATATCTACGATTATTGCGAACTGATGAACCTTGACGTCGACACCCTGATCCACGAAATCGGCGCCGGACAGATGGAAATCAACTTCCTGCATGGCGACCCACTGGGCCTGGCCGACAAGGTCTTCTTCTTCAAGCGCACCCTGCGCGAAGCGGCCCTGAAACACGATATGTACGCCACCTTCATGGCCAAGCCCATGGCGGGTGAACCGGGCTCTGCCATGCATGTGCACCAGAGCGTCGTCGATGCGAAGACTGGCCTGAATATCTTCAGCAACGAGGACGGTTCGGCCGCGCCCATCTTCAAACATTACATCGCGGGCTTGCAGCGCTACATGCCTTCGGCCATGGCCATCGTTGCGCCGTATGTGAATTCCTACCGCCGCATCGTGCGCCACACTGCCGCGCCGATCAACATCCAGTGGGGCCTGGACAACCGCACGGTGGGTTTCCGCGTGCCCGAATCGGGCGTGCAGGACCGCCGCGTGGAAAACCGCATCATCGGGGCCGACGCCAATCCCTACCTGGCCCTGGCCGTCACGCTGGCCTGCGGATATCTGGGCATGACGGAGCAGCTGGAAGCGACGCCGATGATGGTGGGCAGCGCCTACGACATGAAGTTCGAACTGCCGCAAGGCTTGCCCGAGGCCCTGCAGTTGCTGCGCACGGAAGACAAGCTGCGCACGGTGCTGGGAGAGCGCTTCATCGACGTGTATGCGGCCATCAAGGACCTTGAACACCAGGAATTCATGACGGTCATCAGCCCGTGGGAGCGCGAACACCTGTTATTGCACGTTTAAAAGGAGCACGCATGAGCACAACAAACAATCCGCTGGCGCCCAGCGCCGCGCTGGTTGCCTCTGTAGCGCAGAAAAACGTGGCGCCGCAGGTGTATGACACGGCCGCCATCCAGCACATGGACTCGGCCCACTACCTGCATCCGTTTACCGATTTCCAGGACCTGGCATCGAAAGGCGCCAGGGTGATGGTGCGCGGCGATGGCGTCTACCTGTGGGATAGCCAGGGCAAGAAAATCGTCGATGGCATGTCGGGCCTGTGGTGTGTCAACGTAGGCTATGGCCGTACGTCGATCTCGCAAGCCGTATACCGGCAGATGGAGACGCTGCCCTTCTATAACAGCTTTTTTGGCACGACGAACGTGCCGGCCGCGCAGCTGGCCGCCAAGCTGGCGCAAATCTCGCCGCCGCAATTCCAGCATGTGTTCTTCACCAGTTCCGGCTCGGAGGGCAATGACACGAACCTGCGCATGGTGCGCCGCTACTGGGATCTCCTCGGCTACAAGGAGAGACATACCATCATCAGCCGCCACAACGCGTATCATGGCAGCACGGTGGCGGGGGCGTCGCTGGGGGGCATGGATGGCATGCATGCGCAGGGCGGCTTGCCGATACCGGGCATTGCGCATATCGGCCAGCCGAACTACCTGGAAGCTGGCCAAGGTATGAGCCCCGAGGAATTCGGTGTGAAAGCGGCGGGCTGGCTGGAAGACAAAATCCTGGAAATCGGCGCCGACAAGGTGGCCGCCTTCATCGGCGAGCCGGTGCAGGGTGCCGGCGGCGTCATCATCCCGCCAAGCACTTACTGGCCAGAAGTACAGCGCATCTGCGACAAGTACGGCATCCTGCTGATCGCCGATGAAGTCATCTGCGGCTTCGGTCGCCTGGGGCGCTGGTTTGGCTCCGAACTGTTCGGCATCAAGCCCGACCTGATCACCTTTGCCAAGGGCGTCACCTCGGGCTACGTGCCATTGGGCGGCGTGCTGGTGGGCGACAGGGTGGCCAAGGTGCTGATCGAGCAAGGCGGCGAATTCACGCACGGCTTTACCTATTCGGGCCACCCCGTCGCTTGCGCGGCGGCGCTGGAAAACATCCGCATCATCGAGGAAGAGCAACTGGTGGCCAAGGTGGCTGATGATACGGGGCCTTACCTGAAGCAGTGCTTTGCTCGCCTGGGAGAACATCCGCTGGTCGGCTACGCAGACAGCTGCGGCCTGGTCGCGGGCCTGAACCTGGTGCGCAAGAAGGGGGCCACCGTGCATGAAAACGTGTTGTTTGACGAGGACCAGGGCGTCGGCATGCTCTGCCGCGGCCACATGTTCGACAACGGCGTCATCATGCGCGCCGTGGGCGAGCGCATGATCGTCGCTCCGCCCCTGGTGATGACGCGCGCGCAGATCGATGAAATGGTGGGCTTGATACACCTGTGTCTGGACAAGACCTATGCGGACGTGCAGGCGAAGGGCTGGGTTTAGCTCTGAGCTGGCTTAAATACCGGGGTCAGACCCGCCGGGGGAATACGTCCCAGTGGGACGTATTCCGATCGCGAAGCGACTGACCCCGGATTTCTGCTGAATGCGCCACAGAATTCACATTTTTCACAGCACATGCGGGTGAGTTCCGCTAAACTTCCATCTTGGCCGCTACTACAGCGGCCAGTTTTTCATTTTGACACCCTCTTACCCAGAAGCTAACCACACATGACGATAGCAACACCTGCCGCGTCGGCCAGCGACGCCCAAGCGCCTTTCTTGCTGATTGATCAACTGGTCAAGGAATTCGATGGCGTGCGCGCCGTCAATGATATTTCCGTGACGATCAACAAGGGCGAGATTTTCGCCCTGCTGGGCAGTTCCGGTTGCGGCAAGTCGACCCTGCTGCGCATGCTGGCCGGTTTCGAGACGCCGACCTCGGGGCGCATCGCCCTGGCGGGCAACAGCATTGTCGATGTGCCGCCGCACCAGCGGCCCATCAACATGATGTTCCAGTCGTACGCGCTGTTCCCCCACCTGTCCGTGTGGGATAACATCGCCTTCGGCCTGCGCCGGGACGGCTTGCCGAAAGCGGAAGTGGCGGCGCGTGTCGAGCAGATGCTGGCGCTGGTGCAACTGGGCCAATACGCGAAGCGCAAGCCGCACCAGCTGTCGGGCGGCCAGCAGCAGCGCGTGGCGCTGGCGCGCAGCCTGGCCAAGCGTCCGCAATTGCTGCTGCTCGACGAGCCGCTGGGCGCGCTCGACAAGAAACTGCGCGAGCGCACGCAGATGGAACTGGTCAACATCATCGAGCAGGTGGGCGTCACCTGCGTGATGGTCACGCACGACCAGGATGAAGCCATGAGCATGGCCACGCGCATCGCCGTCATGAGCGAAGGGCGCATACTGCAGGTGGGCGCACCGGGTGAAATCTACGAAACGCCGAACTGCCGTTTCGTGGCCGACTTCATTGGCAGCGTCAACCTGTTCGACGGCAGCATCACGCAGGACGAACCGGATCACGTGGTGATCGCCACGCCCGATGGCGAGCACTATGTCTCGCACGGCATCACGGGCAACCTGGGCATGGATGTCTCGGTGGCCGTGCGCCCCGAGAAAATCGGTATCCAGATCGAGCCACCTGCCTTGGAAGAGCGCGCGTCGCCCGCGGAACACGGCTACAACTGCGCCCAGGGCGTGATCGTCGCCATGGCGTATTTTGGCAATGAAACCAGCTACCATGTGCGTCTCGACAGCGGCACGGTGGTGAAAGTCTCGCGCACCAACGCGGCCCGCCACGACGTCTCGCGCCTCGGGCGCGAGCAGCGCGTGTGGGTGTGGTGGGATGGCGCCGACATCGTCGTGCTGACCAGCTGAGGCCATCATGACGTCCCTCCTGCAATCGCTGCGCCACTTCGTTACCTTGCGCTGGCTGACGGGCCGCAACGCCGTTATCGCCGTGCCGTCGCTGTTCCTGACGGCCGCTTTCCTGGTGCCTTTCCTGATCGTGCTGCGCATCAGCCTGTCCGACATGGACACGGCAGGCAGCCCGTTCGGCGGCCTGCTGTCGTACGTCGACGGCATCGTCGTGCTGAAGGTCAAAATCGCCAACTACCTGTTCATCGCCGCCGATGAACTGTATCTGCTTACCTATCTCAGCTCCCTGAAATATGCGGCGATCACCACCGCCATCTGCCTGTTTATCGGCTACCCGTTCGCCTACTTCATGGCGCGCGCCAGGCCATCGATCCGCCCTGTGCTGATGATGCTGGTGATGCTGCCGTTCTGGACCTCGTTCCTGCTGCGCGTGTATGCCTGGAAGGGTATCCTGGCCAACCACGGCTTGCTCAACGACCTGCTGATCGCGCTGGGCGTCATCAGCGAACCGCTGCACATGATGAACACTTCGTTCTCCTTGGTGGTCGGCATGGTGTACGCCTACCTGCCATTCATGATCCTGCCACTGTACGCCAACCTGGTCAAAATGGACATGCGCTATCTGGAAGCGGCGGCCGATCTGGGCGCCACGCCCCTGCAGGCGTTCTGGCGCATCACGGTGCCGCTGTCGAAGTCGGGCATCATCGCCGGCGCCATGCTGGTGTTCATTCCGTCCGTGGGCGAATACGTGATTCCTGAGCTGCTGGGCGGCCCGGAAACGTTGATGATCGGCCGTGTGCTGTGGGATGAATACTTCACGAATAACGACTGGGCCATGGCTTCGTCGGTGACGGTGCTGGTGGTCTTGCTGATCCTCGTGCCGATGGCCATTTTTAACAAATACAAGACCGATCAAGGCGCGGAGGGACAAGCATGAACGAACGCACCTTTTTACAGCGCTGGTTCGGGCGCGGCTGGCTCTCGCTCGGCTATCTGTTCCTCTACCTGCCTATCATCGTACTGATCGTCTTCTCTTTTAACAGCTCGCGCCAGGACATGGTGTGGAGCGGCTTTTCGCTGCGCTGGTACAGCGAGTTGATGAGGGATACGGAAATCATCTCGGGTTTTGGTTTGTCGCTGAAGATCGCCTTCATGTCGGCCACCTCGTCCGTCATACTGGGTACCTTCGCCGCCTTCGCCTTGAACAGCTACCAGCGCTTCCGTGGCCGTACCTTGTTCTCGTCCATGGTCAGCGCGCCGCTGGTGATGCCGGAAGTGATCATCGGCCTGTCCCTGCTGCTGATGCTGGTGTCCATGCAAAAAGTCTTCGGTTTCCCCGAGCGGGGCGTGCTGACGATCTGGCTCGGTCACACTCTGCTGGGCATGGCGTATGCAGCCGTGGTGGTGCAGTCGCGCCTGCAGGAAATGAGTAAATCCCTGGCCGAAGCGGCCATGGACCTGGGTTGCCGCGCGCATCAGGTCTTCTTCCTCGTTACCCTGCCAAACATCACGCAGGCGCTGGCTTCGGCCTGGCTGCTGACGTTCACGCTGTCGCTGGACGATGTGGTGCTGACGGCCTTCCTGTCCGGCCCAGGTTCGACGACGATGCCGCTGGTGATCTTCTCGCGTGCGCGTCTGGGGCTCGATCCGCGCGTCAATGCGATTGCCGCGCTGACCATTCTTGTCGTGACGATCGCCGTGATCGTGTATGCCGTGATGCTGGCGCGCGCCGACCGACAGCGCCGCAAGCAGATGTCTGCGGCCTATTTGGCAGACTAGGAGTAAGCTGGCGTTTTCACCTTGCGGGAGACGACCATGACGGAAAACACCAGTTGGCATGCACGGGCGGCAGCGCTCACGATCGATGGACGCGCCTTCATCAATGGCGAACGGATGGGGGCCAGGTCTGGCCAGACCTTCGACAATCTGTCGCCCATCGATGGCCGTCTCCTGGGACAGGTGGCCCGCTGCGACAGCGCCGACGTGGACGCGGCCGTGCTGGCCGCCCGCGCTGCTTTTGAGGACCGCCGCTGGGCAGGCAAGTCCCCCGCGCAGCGCAAGCGTATACTGATCAAGTTCGCCGACCTGGTGCAGCAGAACGGCCCCGAGCTGGCCCTGCTGGAAACCCTGGACATGGGTAAGCCGATCAAGTACAGCCAGAGCGTGGACGTGGGCGCCACGGCCAACTGCCTGCGCTGGTATGGCGAGGCGATCGACAAGGTCTACGATGAAATCGCACCGACTCCCGCCAACAGCCTGGCACTGATCACGCGCGAACCGGTGGGCGTCGTCGCCGCCATCGTGCCGTGGAATTACCCGATGATCATGGCCGCCTGGAAGATCGCCCCGGCCCTCGCAGCCGGCAACAGCGTGATATTGAAACCGTCGGAAAAATCGCCATTGACGGCCCTGCGCCTGGCAGACATCGCGCTGCAGGCGGGCGTGCCGGCGGGCGTCTTCAACGTGCTGCCCGGCTATGGCAACGAGGCGGGCGCGGCGCTGGCGCTGCACATGGATGTCGATTGCATCGGCTTTACGGGTTCCACGCGCACGGGCAAGTTGATCGTGCAGATGGCGGGCCAGTCGAATTTGAAACGGGCCTGGACGGAATTGGGCGGCAAGTCCGCCAACATCGTTTGCGCCGACTGCCCGGACCTGGACAAGGCCGTGGCGGCGGCTGTCGGTTCCATCTTTTTCAATCAGGGCGAAAGCTGCAATGCGCCCTCGCGTCTGTTCGTGGAAGAATCGATCAGGGAAGAATTACTGGCCAAGGCGTTGGCCATGCTGCCCCGTTTCCAGCCCGGCGACCCGCTCGACGAAGCCACCGTCATGGGCGCCATCGTCGACGCCACGCAGATGAGCACTGTCATGGGCTATATCGCGGCCGGCAAGCAGGAAGGCGCACAGCTGCTGGGCGGCGGCGACGCCGTGCGCGCGGAGACGGGCGGCTACTATGTGCAGCCGACCATTTTCGGCGTGGACGCGGGCATGACGATTGCGCGCGAAGAGATCTTCGGCCCTGTGCTGTCCGTGCTGGGCTTTACGGATATCGCCGATGCCATCAAACAGGCGAATGCCACGCCGTATGGCTTGCAGGCGGCCGTGTGGACGTCCGACATTGCCAAGGCCATCCAGACGGCGCGCGCCCTGCGTGCGGGCACTGTGCACGTGAACCAGTACGACGGCGACGACATCACCGTGCCGTTCGGCGGCTACAAGCAGTCGGGCAATGGGCGCGACAAGTCGCTGCACGCGCTGGACAAGTACACGGAGCTGAAGACGACGTGGATACAGGTGGGATAATTTTTATAAGGGTACTTAAAAGGGCTAATTAATGGTGTTGCCGACTTAAAATAGTTCTTTTAGGTTCTATTAAATTTTTCATGGCGCTGCACCTGCTAAAATTTGGATCGTATAAGTGCTAATTTAAGGATAAACTGAACACAATTAGCTACTAAAAGATCCAGTGGAGCCGCCATGCAGTGCCATTTTCAAATTTTTCATGATGATGCGTGGCACGATTGCGCATCGCTGACTTTGCTTGAACCTGCAGGCGGCAATCCACGTACCGCTGCCCTGTTCGAGTATGACCTCGACTATGCCTTCTTCAAGCTTGAGAGTGGACCTGTCTCGCTGCGTTTCCCCGTCACGGCAGAGATGCAGAAGTTGGCGCAATGGCCAGCCTTTATCTTTGACCTGATTCCCCAAGGAAGCGGACGGACATATCTGCTTGGGCAGCTTCAACTTGCCGATGGTCCGGCTGCCGATTTTGCGCTGGCGTGTGCCGGCGCATTCAATCCCGTCGGGCGCGTGCGCATCGCCGAGGCCGTGCAGTACTACGCACAACATATGAATCGTCATGACAAGGGCAAGCCACTGCCCGGCTTTTCACTGGACGAGATCATAGGTCGCGGCGATGCCTTCAATGAGCGCATGCTGATGCATGGCATGTTGGCCGCCGGCAGTCTGGGGGTGCAAGGAGCGGCGCCGAAATATCTGCTGACCACCGACCATGCTGGTCTCTGGCATGCCGATAGTGCCCTGGCGGACCAGTACGCGGCTGCGCATTTCATCGTCAAGCGTCCGCGCGGAAAGACCGCCAGCGACGCCAAGGTATTGAGAAATGAAGCCGCGTACATGACTGTGGCGCGCGCGGTGGGCTTGCGCACTGAAGGCCAGCTGCGCTACCAGGACGATACCTTGTTCATTCCCCGTTTTGACCGCCGCATCCGGGATGGAAAAGTGCTGCGGCTGCACCAGGAAAGCGCCGCTTCTCTGGCAGGTATTGTTGGCTTTGAAGCCACGCCCAGCCAGTTCGACCTATTGCAGGCGCTGCGCGCCGTCGTCAGCGACAAGACTGCGGAAACCATCGAATTTATCAAACGCGATATCTTGAACCTGGCCATGCGCAATACCGATAATCACGCACGCAATACGGCGGTGCAGCAAATTGGTACCGAGGTGCGCCTCACGCCGCTGTTCGATTTTGCGCCGATGTACCTGGACCCGGATGGCATACCACGCGCGGCGCGCTGGTATCACCCGGATACCAAAAACGAGCTGCATGACTGGACGACGATACTGGCTACGATTGGCATGCCGGATGTGGAGCGCCAGCAGATCCGCCTCGCGCTCTACGGATTTTCCCAGCACCTGGTTGCGCTGGAACAGCATATGCAGGAGGCAGGTGTGGATGATGACATCATTGCTTTCCTCCGGCCACATATCGCCGGGCAGATCGAACAGCTCAAGGCATTGGGAGAGCACTGACATGGCGCGTACGAAAAAGACCGTTGACAAGGAAGAGTTGCGGCAGCGCAGGGCAATGCTTTACGACGCCATTGAGGCAGGAGCCGTCACGCTACAGCACGCCGTCAAGGAAATGCGCGCCATCTCGCGCATGACGCAGGCAGAGTTTGCGACGCACCGGGGCGTGAGCACGAAGGTCATCAAGGAGATCGAGAGCGGCAAGGGCAATCCGACTATCCAGACGTTGAACCGTATCGGGCAGTTCTTTGGCCTGGAGGTAGCCTTTGTACGGACAGAAACGCTGCGTGAAAAAAAAATCGCCCCGGCGAGTGCCGGGGCGATATCGCCTCAATAGGCTAGATAAGAAGATCAGAAGATCAGAAGATCAGAAGCAGTGTTCCAGCGCCGGGAAGCTGCCATCCTTGACTGCCTTGACGTAGCCGATGACGGCGTCGTCGATGCTGGCCGCGCCTTCCATGAAGTTGCGCACGAAGCGCGCCTTGCGGCCTGGGAACACGCCCAGCATGTCGTGCATGACGAGTACCTGGCCCGAGCAGTCGGGACCGGCGCCGATGCCGATGGTGGGTATCGTCAGCATGTCGGTCACTTCCTTGCCCAGCTGCGTTGGCATGGCTTCCATCAGCACGATGGCGGCGCCCGCGTTTTGCAGCGCCAGCGCGTCGTTCTTCAGCTCTGCGGCGCTTTCCGTGCTCTTGCCCTGCACTTTGTAGCCGCCCAGCTGGTGCACCGATTGCGGTGTCAGGCCGATGTGGGCGCAGATGGGGATGCCGCGCTCCGTGAGGAAACGGACGGTCTCGGCCAGCCAGGCGCCGCCCTCGATCTTGATCATGTGCGCACCAGCCTGCATCAGGATGACGGCGTTGGCATAGGCTGTTTCGGGCGTGCCATACGCGCCGAACGGCAGGTCGGACATGATCATGGCCGACTTGGCGCCGCGCGCCACGGAAGCGGTGTGATAGGCCAGTTCGGCCACGGTGACGGGCAGGGTGGAATTGTGGCCGTTGCAGACCATGCCGAGCGAATCGCCGATCAGCAGGATCTCCACGCCGCAGCGGTCCATCAGCGACGCGAAGCTGGCGTCATAGCAGGTCAGCATGGTGATTTTTTCACCGGCGGCGCGCAGCGTGGCCAGCGTATGGATGGTCACGGCCTTGTTGGCGACAGGCCTGGATGGCGCCGGCGCCGGTGTGGCGGCCTTGTCTTTTGCGGCCAGATCTGTTCCTTGCAAATAAGCGGACATAGGTATTCTCTAGAGTGAAAGGGATACGACGCCGCTAGTGTAGTACTTTATGCGGCGCGCTGCAGGAGCGGCATTGTAGAGGATGGGAGCGAAACGGGTCAGAGCTGGCTGATGGCCTGGTCAGCGACGCTTGCCAGGTAGTCCTGCGCCGGCCCGAGGCCTGGTACGACGATGGCGGGCGCCAGAGCCAGCAGCGGCACCAGCACGAAGGCGCGTTCGGTGATGCGCGGATGGGGCACCGTCAGCGTGGCGCTGGCGATCTGTTCATCGCCGTACAGCAGCAAGTCCAGGTCCAGCGTGCGCGGGGCGTTACGGTACGGCCGCTCGCGCCCGTGCGCCGCCTCGATGGCGTGCAGGGCCAGCAGCAGTTCCTCTGCCGGCAGGGTGGTCGTGATGCGCGCCACGGCGTTGACGTAGTCGTCACCGCTGGAAGCTATGGGCGCCGTGCGGTAGCTGGCCGAGGCGTCCAGCAAGCTGGCGCCGGGCAGGCGCGCCAGGCGCGCGATCGCATCCTGTACATTCGCCCGCGCGTCGCCCAGGTTGGCACCGATGCCGATGTAGGCAATGACTGCCATTATTCGTCGCTGCCGCTTCCGGTGGTCGAGCCGCCGCCGGTGCCGGTCTTGCTGCGCGTGCTGCGGCGCGGCGGGCGCTTCTTCTTGACGGCGCCCGGTGCCGCATTCGCGCTGACCAGCAAGGCTTCGCGCGTTTCCTCGTCGCCTTCGTAAAAGGCCGTCCACCATTCACCGATGTCCATGTCGATCTCGCCCGAGGCGCAGCGCAGCAGCAGGAAGTCGTAGCCGGCACGGAAGCGCAAGTGCTCCAGCAATTTGTAAGGTGCCTTGCCGACGCGGCGCTCGAAGCGGGGCTGCATCGACCAGATGTCGCGCATGTCCGAGCCGATCTTGCGCTGCAGGGCCAGTTTTTCCGTTTGCGAATCGAGCACGTCGTCGGCCGCCAGGTGCAGCGCGGGGATGGTCGACTCGCCAGCGGCGCGGTAGGCCGTCCATTTTTCCAGCACCTGGTGCCACAGCAGCGAGGCAAACAGGAAGCCCGGCGAGACGGTCTTGCCGGCGGCGATGCGTTGATCCGTGGCGTCCAGCGCCAGGGTGACGAATTTCGCGCCCAGCGGCTGTTCCAGCACTACGTCGAGCAACGGCAGCAAGCCGTGATGCAAGCCTTCCTTGCGCAGTTGCTGCAGGCAGGCCAGCGCGTGGCCGCTCATCAGGAGTTTCAGCATCTCATCGAACACGCGCGGAGCCGGCACGTTGTTGATCAGCGGTGCCATGATGGGAATCGGCGCGGCCGTATGCGGCTCGATGGTGAATTTCAGTTTGGCGGCGAAGCGCACCACGCGCAGCATGCGCACGGGGTCTTCGCGGTAGCGCTCTTCCGGCTTGCCGATCATGCGCAAGGTCTGGGCGCGGATATCTTCCACGCCGCCATGGTAATCCAGCACTTCCTGCGTGGCCGGGTTGTAGTACATGGCGTTGATGGTGAAGTCGCGGCGCAGTGCATCTTCGTGCTGCAGACCGAAGGTGTTGTCGCGCAGGACGCGGCCATGTTCATCCTTGGGCGCCGAATCGGCGCCGGCGCCGCGGAAGGTCGTCACTTCCAGCAAATCCTGGCCGAACATGACGTGCACGATCTGGAATCGCTTGCCGATGATGAAGGCGCGACGGAACAGTCGCTTGACCTGTTCCGGCGTGGCGTTGGTGGCGATGTCGAAGTCTTTCGGCTTCACGCCCAGCAGCAGGTCGCGCACGGCGCCGCCGACGACAAAGGCTTCAAAGCCCGCTTCCTGCAGGCTGCTGGTGACGCGGATGGCATTCGACGACACCAGTTTCGGGTCGATTCCGTGTTGCGCAGGACCGAGCACGACGGGTGCCGTGGTGTCGCGCGCTGCCTCTTTTTTAACGCCGAGGATCTTGCGGATGAATTTTTTAATCATTGAATAAGTGGAGTGATGGCCAGCCGTGGAGGGATGCGTGTGCGCTCAAAGCGGTGTTGGGGTTGGTTGCTACAGGGTGGGTAACGACCGACAGCAAGGGAATGTCATTGTGTGAATCGCTGTAAAAATAGCTGCGCTCGAACTGCCCCAGTTCCTTGCCCATCTTTTCCAGCCAGGCGTGGGTGTGGGTCAGCTTGCCCGCGCCCAGGGTTGGCGTGCCCAGCAGCTTGCCCGTGACGTTGCCTGCATCGTCATATTCGGGCATGGCGGCCAGCAGATGCTCGACGCCCAGCGCATCGGCGATGGGTTTGGTGATGAAATGGTTGGTGGCCGTGACGATGGCCAGCAAATCGCCCGCGTCCTGGTGCTGCTTGAGCAGGGCCACGACTTCGGGGCGGATGGCGGGCAAGACCACTTCGGCCATGAATTGCCGGTGCAGCGCTTCCAGGCGTTCGCGCGGAAACTGCGCCAGGGTACCGAGCGAGAATTCCAGGTATTCCACCGGATCCAGCGTGCCGGCCTGGTACTGGGCGAAGAATTCGTCGTTGCGACGGGTGAATTCGGCGGCGTCCACGGCACCGATGCGTACCAGGAATTCGCCCCACTCGTGATCCGAGTCGATGGGCAGCAGGGTGTGGTCGAGGTCAAACAGGGCCAGATTCATCATTCTTTCGCTTCCGCCTGCAGCAACTCGCGCAACAATGGCAAGGTGATCGGGCGTTGGGTTTCAAGGGAGTAGAGGTCGAGAGAGTCCAGCATCGTCGACAGCGAACGCATGTCGCGCCGGAAATGGGACAGCAGATAGGGTAACACGCCCGGCGACAAGGTCAAGCCGCGGGTGGTGGCCGCCTGGGTCAGGGCGGCGATTTTTTCATCGTCGGTCAATCCGTGGATCTGGTAAATCAAGCCCCAGCCCATGCGGGTGCGCAAGTCTTCGCGCACGGGCAGCACGGCCGGCGGCACTGCGCCGCTGCACACCATATAGGCTTTGTTGGCGCGGATTTCATTGAACAGGGCAAAGGCATCGATCTGCGCCAGCGGCGAGAGCTTTTCGCAGTCGTCGAGCAGGTACAAATCCACGTCAGGCGAATACACGAATTCGGACTCGATCGAGAACGGCGAAATATAGCGCGCGCGCTCGGTGCTGGCCAGGGCCTTGAGCAGATGGCTCTTGCCGGCGGCCAGTTCGCCCCACAGGTAGGCAAAATGTTCGCGCGAGGTACGCGCGGCGAACTGGCGCATCAGCTGCGCCACTTCGGCATTCTGTCCCACCTCGAAGGTATCGAGGCTGTGCGCCTGGTCTGTGCCTAAATCGAGCACCAGTTGTTTCATGGCGTACGCCTTGTCCTGTTTTTCATTACTGCATGTGCATCGTGGTATTGCTAGGTTGATATGATATCCGCTTTTACTAGGTATTATAGAAGCTGCTGGAGAGGTAGTGGCGTCTTAGATGCTTAAAAGCGACCATCAGGACGGCAGAAGCGGGCAAAGCGAGCAAAACGCCGACGAAACCGAATAGTTGTCCGAAGGCTAATAGGGCGAAGATCACGGCCAGCGGATTCAAACCGATGCGCTCGCCCACCAGGCGCGGCGTAAGGAAAAAGCCCTCGATGACCTGGCCGCAACCATAGATGACGGCGACGGCGATCACGCCGCTCCAGTCGGCAAATTGCAGCAGGGCGGCGATCAGCGCCAGCATCAGCCCCAGGCCGAAGCCCAGGTAGGGGATGAACACCAGCAAGCCCGTAATAATGCCCACAGGCAATGCGACTTCAAAACCGGCGATGGCCAGCGCCACAGAGTAATACGTCGCCAGTACCAGCATGACGAGCAACTGGCCACGCAGGTATTGCGCCAGCAGGGTGTCGACTTCCTGCGCCATGCCCACGGTGCGGCCCACCCAGCGGCGCGGCACGGCGCCAGCGATGCGCGCCAGCATCGGATGCCAGTCCAGCAACAAATAAAACAGCACCACGGGAATGAGCACGACGGTGGCCAGCCAGCCCAGCACGGCCGTGCCGCCGATGCGGGCCGAGGCCAGCACGGTGCTCCAGATTTCATCGCCGCTGGTGGCCATCTGCTGGCTCAGCATGCGCTTGATGCCCGTGCCGTCGAGCCGCACGCGGATACCCAGGTCGCGCAGTTTTGGCGCCAGGAAGTCGTTCGCCTTGTTCAGAAATTGCGGGATCTGCGCTTGCAGCAGGGGAATTTCCTTCTGCAACACGGGCACGACGATCAGCACCAGCGCCGTGATCGCGAGGAAAAACAACACCACGACGACCAGCACGGCCAGCGGGCGGGGCACGTAAAAGCGCTTGTAATGCAGGCGTTGCAATCGGTCCACGCCCGGATTGAGCACGTAGGCGAGGATGGCGGCCGCCAGGAAGGGCGTCAGGATGGGGCCCAGGCTGACGAGCAGCAGCAAGAATGCCAGCCAGACCGCGATCCAAAATGCTGTTTGCTTCTGTTCGGCGGTGATGGCGAATGGCATGTAGTTTGTGCTGTTGCGTTAAAAAAAGGCAGTTAATTACGAAATTGCGGGGCAGTTTGATAAAATAGCGACTTGATCGACCGAATTCACCCGCTGGCGTCCTGCCGCACGATGTTGAAAAACATGCTTGCGCGCGCGTGCCGGCGGGTATCCGCCTTCTATTTTACCGCCTCCGCTGCCACCACACCATGAACCAGACTTCTAATGTTTCCCTTTCCTACCGTGACGCTGGCGTCGATATCGACGCAGGCGACGCTTTAGTCGAAGCAATCAAGCCGTTTGCCAAGCGCACCCTGCGCGAAGGCGTGATGGGCGGCCTGGGCGGTTTTGGCGCCATGTTTGAAATCAGCAAGAAGTACAAGGAGCCGGTGCTGGTCTCGGGTACCGACGGCGTGGGCACGAAATTGCGCCTGGCCTTCGAACTGAACCGCCATGACACGGTCGGCATCGACCTGGTCGCCATGAGCGTCAACGACATCCTGGTGCAAGGCGCCGAGCCCCTGTTCTTCCTCGACTACTTCGCTTGCGGCAAGCTGGATGTGGCCATTGCCACCGACGTCATCAAAGGCATTGCCCAGGGTTGCGAACAAGCCGGCTGCGCGCTGATCGGCGGCGAAACGGCGGAAATGCCGAGCATGTACCCGGCCGGCGAATACGACCTGGCAGGTTTTGCCGTCGGCGCCGTGGAAAAATCGAAAATCATCGACGGCACCAAGATCGCCCCGGGCGACGTGGTGCTGGGCCTGGCCTCGTCGGGCGTGCACTCGAACGGTTACTCGCTGGTGCGCAAGATCATCGAAGTGGCCAAGCCGGACCTGGAAGGCGACTTCCACGGCCGCAAGCTGGCCGACGTGCTGATGCAGCCGACGCGCATCTACGTCAAGCCATTGCTGGCACTGATGGACGCCATGGAAGTCAAAGGCATGGTGCACATCACCGGTGGTGGCCTGGTGGAAAACATTCCGCGCGTGCTGCAGCCTGGCCTGGTGGCCGAGCTGGACTCGAAGGCATGGACCATGCCGCCGCTGTTCACGTGGCTGCAACAGCACGGCGGCGTGGCTGACGCCGAAATGCACCGCGTCTTCAACTGCGGCATCGGCATGACCGTCATCGTCTCGCAGGAAAACGCGGACGCCGCCATCGCGCAATTGCAAGCGGCCGGCGAAACCGTCTCGCGCATCGGCACCATCCGCGCGCGCGTGGGCGATGAGCATCAAACAATTGTTATCTAAGCTGTAGCTTGAACAAACAAGGCAGGCACTCGCGAGAGGCCTGCCTTTTTTTACGTCCAGATGTCTTACCTTGCGTGCGCCGGCTTCCTGCTGCCTTCCTGCTGCGAGCCGTCCTTGCCGATCATGGCCACGCTGACGGCCGAGACGAGGGAGGCGAACAGGATGTAGCCGACGATGTGCCATGGCTCGCCATTGCCCGTTTTCAGCAGGTAGGTGGCGATGATGGGCGTCAGGCCGCTGGCAAAGATGCCGGAGAACTGGTACACGAAGGAGATGCCCGTGTAGCGCACCTTGGCGTCGAACAGGTCGCAGAACAGGGCCGCTTCCGGGCCGTACACGGCTGAATACAGCACGCCCAGCGGGATGATCACGGAACACCACAGCAGCAGCGGATTGTCGGCGTGGTGGAGCATGATCCAGAAGGCGGGAATCGACGAAACCCCGGTGATCAATGCACCCCAGAAAAATACCTTGCTGCGGCCGATACGGTCCGACAGGCGGCCAAAGAACGGGATGCAAAAGCACATCACGACAGCCGACGCCATCACGCCCATCAGCGCTTCCGTGCGGGCGATCTTGATGGTGTTGGTCAGATAGGTGATGGAAAACACGCCGAAGATATTGAAGAACACGCCGTCGATATAGCGCGCGCCCATGCCCTTCAAGACGTTGCCGGGATAGCGTTTCAAAAGGTCGAAAAACGGAATCTGCGTCTCTGCATTCTTCTCCTTGACGGCCTGGAATTCAGGCGTTTCCATCACGTTCAGGCGTATCCACATGCCGATGAAGACGAGGGCGGCCGACAGGATGAAGGCGACGCGCCAGCCCCAGGACAGGAATTGCGCATCCGTCAGGCTGTACGACAGAATTGCCACCACGCCGGAAGCAAGGCACAGGCCGATGGCCAGGCCGATCTGCGGCAGGCTGGCATAGAAGCCGCGCTCTTTCGGCGGCGCATACTCATACGCCATCAGCACGGCGCCACCCCATTCTCCACCGAGGCCGATGCCTTGCAGCACGCGCAGGAACAGCAGCAGGCCAGGCGCCCAGTAGCCGATGTGGTCATAGGTCGGCAGCACGCCGATCAGGAAGGTGGAAATTCCCATGATCATCAGGGTCATGACCAGCATGCTCTTGCGGCCGATCTTGTCGCCGAAGTGGCCGAAGATCACGCCGCCGATGGGGCGCGACAAAAAGCCCACGGCGAAGGTGCCGTAGGCCAGCATGGTCGAGACGAGCGGATCGCCGCCCGGGAAATACAGCTTGCTGAACACGATGCCGGCGACGACGCCGTATAAAAAGAAGTCATACCATTCGATGGTGGCGCCGATCACGCTGGCCATCACGACTTTCCGTAGCTCTTTGGCCTTTTTCGGATTGTTGGGATTGTTATCCATAATATCTAGTCTCCAATCGATATCGATTATGTATTTTTTTCTGATGCTTGGCTGCTTGCCGAGTCATTGGGAGCGGGGCCGTCTGCCCGCCGCTGGCATCCTCCTTGCAGGGATTGGAATGAAAAAGGCGGGTCAGGCCGCCTTGGGCAGGCGCACGGCGTCCGCCAGGATCATGTCAGCCGCTTTTTCGGCGATCATGATGGTGGGCGCATTCGTATTGCCCGAGACAATCTCCGGCATGATCGACGCATCGACTACGCGCAGGTGCTGCAAGCCGTGCACGCGCAGGCGGTCATCGACGACGGCCATCGCGTCGTGCCCCATCTTGCAGGTGCCGCTGGGGTGGTAAATGGACTGGCTGAAGCGCCGCGCCGCGTCCAGCAGCTGCGCGTCCGTCTCGAACTGGGGGCCGGGCACGAACTCGGAAATGATGTGCGGCGCCAGCGACGGCGCGGCGGCGATTCTGCGCGCCACGCGCAGGGCGGCAATCGCCGTCTGCTGGTCGCGCGGGTCGGACAGGTAGTTCGGGTAGATGCCCGGATAGGCGAGGGGATCGGCGGACTTGATCGATACGTGGCCGCGGCTGTGCGGGCGCAGCTGGCACACGGACGACGTGAAGGCGGAAAACGGATGGGCGCCTTCGCCCGGCTTGTCGGCGCTCAGCGGCTGCATGTGGAACTGGATGTCGGGCCGCTCCACCTCGGGCGAAGACTTGGTAAATACCGTCACCTGGCTGGCCGCCAAGGTCAAGGGCCCGGAGCGGGAAAACACATATTGCATGCCCACCCACAGCTTGCCCCACAGGCTGTTGACTTCATCGTTCAGGGTTTTCAGCCGCGTCTTGAAGACCAGGCGGATTTGCAAATGGTCTTGCAGGTTCTGTCCCACGCCGGGCAAGTCGTGCACCAGCGGCACGCCCACTTCCTCGAGCAGGGCGCGCGGCCCCACGCCCGAGCATTGCAGGATTTGCGGCGAGCCGATGGCGCCCGCGCAGAGTATCACTTCACTGCTGGCGCGCGCCTGGCGCAACTGGCCATCCTGCCGGTACTCGATGCCGACGGCGCGCTTGCCCTCGAACAGCACGCGCGTGATCTGTGCCCGCACTTCCACGCGCAGGTTGGCGCGCTTGCGGGCCGGCCGCAAAAAGGCCTTGGCCGTGCTCCAGCGCAGGCCCTTGCTGGCCGTTTGCTGGAAGTAGCCCACGCCCTCCTGCGTGGCGCCGTTGTAATCGGCATTGAAGGGGATGCCGCTTTCCGTGGCGCCCGCTATAAAATGTTCGGCGATGGGGCGGCGCAGGCGCAGGTCCGACACTTTTAACGGGCCGCCCACACCGTGGTAGTCGCTGGCGCCGCGTTCCTGGTCTTCCGATTTCTTGAAATAGGGCAGTACCTCGGCATAGCTCCATCCTGCGTTGCCCAGGTCGGCCCAGCGGTCGTAATCCTCCTTCTGGCCGCGCACATACAGCAAGCCGTTGAGCGAGCTGGAGCCGCCCAGCACCTTGCCGCGCGGCCATTGCAGCTGGCGCCCGGCGATACCGGCATCGGCTTCCGTGCGGTAGCACCAGTCCAGCTTGGGATCGTGCATGGTCTTGAAATAGCCGACCGGCACGTGTATCCATGGATTGTTGTCCTTGCCGCCCGCTTCCAATAGCAGTACCTGCTTATTGCTGTCGTGCGACAGGCGGTTGGCCAGCACGCAGCCGGCCGAACCGGCACCGACGACGATGTAATCATAGTTTTTTTGCAACATTGTTCTTGTCTCCTGCGTTGCGGTATCGCGCCGCCTCGGCGGGCGCTTTTTGCGATACACTGGTCTTTATTGGTTGTTTGTGGAACGTATGGTTCCATTTATAAAAGACGTGCAGCACCGGGACAAGCGGAAACAGCCGCATACGCGAGAGGTGAAACAGAACATGCATGATGCGTTTCAAAAACGGCAGGCCGAGGCCGAAGAAGACAGCTCGGCGGGCGGCGCAGCGGCTACCAGCGCGGTAGCCAGCCATGGCGACGAGGCGCGGGGCTTGCGCGTGCTGCGCCTGAACGAGCACCTGGCCAGCGCCAGCCAGCCCTTGACCCTGTCGCAGCTGGCCGCGCGCATGCAGGTGCCCAAGGCCAGCATGATGCGCCTGCTCGATACCCTGGAGCAACATGGCTATGTGCTGCGCACGCCCGTGGGACGCGGCTACGTGCCTGGTGCCGCTTCAACCAACCTGGCGCTGGCGACCTTGCGCAACAATGCCCTGATCCGCGTGAGCCGCAGCATCCTGGGCAGCCTGGTGGCAGCCACGGGCGAGACGTGCAATCTCGCCATTCCCGAAAACAATGCCATCGTGTATGTGGACCGGGTGGAAACCCAGGAACCGCTGCGCCTGCATCTGGTGCTGGGCACGCGTGCGCCCATGCATTGCACGGCCAGCGGCAAGCTGTTCTTGGCGCACATGAATTTGCTGGAGCGGCGTGCATTGCTGGCCATGCTGACACTGGAAGCGCGCACGCCGAAAAGCATCACGGACCCCGTGCTGATTGAGCGCGAGATTGTGCGCATCGCCCGTCTGGGCATCGGCATCGACGACGAGGAATTCGTGCACGGCATGGTGGCCGTTGCCGTGCCCATCTGCGCGGCCGACGGGCGTATCGTGGCGGCCGTCGCCTGCCACGCGCCCGTGGCGCGCAAGTCCGTGGAACAGCTGATGCAGCACGTGCCGCAGTTGAAGGAGGCGGCCGTCAAGCTGCGGCCGCTATTACTGGCGGAGTCCAGCTAGGGTTTCAGCACCTTTGCCACCTTCGCCGCCCGCAGGCGGAAGGCATCGGGCATGCCTGAGCCCAGCAGCGGGCGCAGATACAGGCGGAAGGCATCCGTCACGTCCGTGCCGCTGGCGCTGATGAATTCATCTTCCATGGTGCGTGTCTTGCCCGCCACGTCCGTCAGGGGCAGCAGTTCGTAGTCGACGGAATAAAAGCCCGTGCGCTTGATGGCAACCGAGCCGTCGCGGTCGCCCCACATGGCGAATTGCACCGCCTTTTCTCCCACTTCTCGGGCTTCGCGTTGATCTACATCAGAGACACAGCCGATGAAGGAGCGCTGCAGATAGCCGAAGGTATCGCCGCGCACGCGCTTGATGCCCAGCTTGGCCTTGATTTCGTCGCACAGCAGGTCGGCCAGCGCGCCCGTGCCCGACAATTGCACATTGCCATGCGCATCGCGTTCCACCTCATTGCCCACCTGTTTGGCCAGCAGGCTGGCGATGGGCTCGCCCGAGGCATCGTGGATGCCTTCCGAGACGGCGATCACGCAGCGGCCGTATTTTTCATACGTGGCTTTCACGTCGGCAAGGAATTGCTCCAGCACGAAGATTCTTTCGGGCAGGTAGATCAGATGCGGGCCATCATCGGGGAACTTCTTGCCCAGTGCCGAGGCGGCCGTCAAGAAGCCCGCGTGGCGGCCCATCACCACGCCCACGTAGACGCCGGGCAAGGCGGCGTTATCGAGGTTGGCGCCGGCGAACGCTTGGGCGACGAAGCGCGCGGCGGAGGGAAAGCCTGGCGTGTGGTCGCTGCCTACCAGGTCGTTGTCGATGGTTTTCGGGATGTGGATACAGCGCAGCGGATAGCCAGCCTTGTGCGCTTCCTCGCTGACGATGCGCACTGTGTCGGACGAGTCGTTGCCGCCGATGTAAAAGAAATGTTCGATCTCGTGTGCGCGCAGCACTTCGAAGATTTGGTGGCAGTAGGCGATGTCGGGCTTGTCGCGCGTGGAGCCGAGCGCCGACGAGGGCGTGGCTGCCACCAGTTCCAGGTTGTGGCTGGTTTCCTGCGTCAGATCAACGAATTCTTCATTGACGATGCCGCGCACCCCGTGCAGCGCGCCATACACGCGCGTGACATGTTGAAAACGCCGCGATTCGAGCACCACGCCCACCAGCGACTGGTTGATGACGGCGGTGGGGCCGCCTCCCTGGGCAACAAGAATTTTTCCAGACGACATGGGATTTCCTCGTAAATGGAACGGCCCTCCAGCCTACTCCTTTTTTGTGGCCGCGCTGTCTTTTCCGATAGTTCTGTCGTGAAATTTCACCACCCGGCCCCAGAAGTCGATGCGGTTCTTCGGCAGCGTCCAGCCATGCCCTTCCTCGTCGTACACCACCCATCCGACGTCGCGCTTGTGCTGTTTGACGGCCTCATAAAACGGCTTGCCGTGGTACAGCGGTACCCGCTGGTCGGCGGTGCCGTATGCCATCAGCAGGGGCTGGGTGATGCGCGCCGCCAGGGCAGCGCACAGGAAGGCTGGAACAGTCATCGGCGATGTACGGGGGAGAGGTGGCGGGCGGCCGCATGCCAGGCGCATACGGCGCCCGGCATGCGGTTCAGGGCATGGCGGTGGGAACGGCTGCGGCGGCACCGGCGGCGCTGGCTGGGCCAATGCTGCGCGCCAGCAGTTTCTCGGCGCGGCTCCAGAAATCGACATTGTTTTTTTGCAGCGCCCAGCCATGACCTTCCTCGTTATACAGCACCCATTCCACGTTGGGATTGGTCTTGCTGACGGCCTGGTAGAACAGGCGGCCCTGGCTTGCCGGCACGCGCTGGTCCGCGCCGCCATAGCCGAGCAGCAAAGGCTGCCTGATGCGGGCCGCCTGCTGCAGCGGCGAAGTCGCTTGCAGTTGCGCTGCATCAAGCACGGCATCGCCGACCATGTCCTTCATGCCACTCTTCTTGTAAGAGTCGGCCAGGTCGGAATCGCCCGTCCAGTGCCCGTCGCGCATCATGTTGATGTCGGTCACGCCCACCCAGTTGATGCCGCACTTGAACAGATCGGGATCGTTCAGCAAGCCCATCAGTGTGGAATAGCCGCCGTAGCTGGCGCCGGCGATGCAGATGCGCTGCGGGTCGGCATAGCCCTTGGCAATGGCCCAGCGGGCGCCATCGGCGATATCGTCCTGCATCTTCAAGCCCCATTGCTTCCAGCCTGCCTTGTAGTGCGCATCTCCATAGCCGGTGCTGCCGCGGTAGTCCGGCTCCAGCACGGCGTAGCCGCGCGAGGCGAGGAACTGGGTTTCGCGGTTCCAGTTCCAGTGGCCGCCGCGCACCCAGGGGCCGCCGTGCACCATGACCACCATGGGCAGGTTCTTGCCGGCATGCCCCTTGGGCAGGGTCAGGTAGGCCGGGATGTCGAGGCCATCGCGGGCCTGGTAGCGCACCAGGGTCTTGTGCGACATTTGCAGTGGATCGATGGCCGGGTGGCTGCTGCCGACAGGCATGAGCTGGCCCGTTTCGGTATTAAAGATGAGTACGCTGGCTGGCTGCACATCGGAACTGGCCGTCACCAGCACGAACGGCGTCTCCGCCCGCTTGGCCACGGACAGGACATTCACCGTGGCCGGCAGCAGTGCGTCGACCTTGGCCTGGACGGCGTCGAGCGTCTTGTCGAACCAGACCGTGCCGGCGGCATCCGTTTCAAAGCGCATGCCCAGCAAGGCTTTGCTGCCCTGGACGGGGATGCCGGCAAAATCGTAGCCGGGCGTGTTTGCCAGCGGCGCGCCCTGGATGGCGCCGGCGGCCAGGTCGTAGCGGTATACGGCGGCCGCGCCCTTGTAGGCCGCATGCACATAGAAGTTGCCCTTGGCATCGAAGAAGGCCGGCGAGAAGTCGCCCGCCTCCGCCTGGTACACGTCGCTCTCGCGCAGCTTGCGCCAAGGAGCTGCGGCATTGTCGCGGTAATACAGGGTGCGCTTGTTGTCCTTCACCGTCAGGGCGATGCGCACGTCGCCCTGCTGGTCCAGCAGCCATCCCTGGGCATCAGCCATGCTGGCGGCCAGCTTGCTGATGCCGGTCACGGTATTGAGGCGCAGCAACGATTGCGAGAGGGTGCCGGTGGCGCTGAAGTGGGCTTCCGTGACATACACGTCGTCCGTGCCGCGGTCGCCGCTGGCGCTGAGCAGCCGCGTATTCCAGCTCAGCATCTCGCGCGCGCCGTGCGTCGCTTTGCGCGAATAGGTGTTACTGGCCAGCTGGCGGTAGCCGCTGCCGTCAATATTGATCGCATACAGGCCCGGTCCGTATTGCACGTCGCCCTGCGCGATATTGCGATCCATCACGCTATATACGATGCGCCGCTCGTTGACCCAGGCGATGCTGCTGATATCGGCGTCTTCGAACGAGGTCAGGCCCGCGACCTTCATGCTGGGCAAGTCCACCGTGTAGAGCTGGACCCGGCCGTCCTTGGCGCTGACCAGCACGGCCACGTGGCGCCCGTCCGGCGACAGCACGGCGCCGCTGAGCGTGGCATTGGCAAAGAAATCGGAGGCGGGAATTGCCGCTGCCGGCGTAATGGATGCCGCGGCATGGGCCGGCATGCTGATGGTGCTCGATAACAGGGCAGTAAGGGTAAGGCAGGCAAGGCTGGACCGCATGGACACTCCGCATCAAGTTGCAAGATATAGTATTCATTTTGAATAATATTTCCTCTAGGCTATCATTTGCGGCAATTTTTAGCGAGTCCCGCCAGGTATTTTCATGCCATTACTCCGGCGCCCGGATATGCTCGACCAGCCCCATGCTGCGCCGACCCGGCGCCGGTGTCAGCCAGCTGACCAGGATGGCGGCGGCCAGGCCGGCAGGCACGCCGAAGATGCCGGCGGAAATGGGCGCGATATGCATCCATTGACCGCTGGCATTGCCACCCAGCATGGTGCTGGTGTGCAGCATGTAATACAGGCACACGCCAAAGCCGGCCAGCATGCCGGCCAGCGCCCCCTGGTAATTGGCGCGTTGCCAGAAGACACCCAGCACCAGCGGTGGGAACAGGGTCGATGCGGCCAGGGAAAAGGCCACGCCCACCAGCGACAGGATGTCGGCCGGCTTTTGCGAGGCCGCATAGGCGGCGATGAAGGCCACGGCCAGCAGCAGCAGTTTTGAAATCGTCACGCGCTTTTGCGTCGAGGCGCTGGGATCGACCACCTTGTAATAGATGTCGTGCGACAGGGCATTCGAAATGGCCAGCAGCAAGCCGTCCGCCGTCGACAGGGCGGCGGCCAGGCCGCCGGCCGCCACCAGGCCGGAAATCACGTAGGGCAGGCCGGCGATCTCGGGGGTGGCCAGCACCAGCACGTCGGCGTCGATGGATATTTCCGCCAGTTGCACGATGCCGTCGCGGTTGACGTCGACGATGCTGATCAGGGGACTGAGCTTGTCCACATTGGCCCAGTACGACACCCATGTGGGCAGGTTCGTGTATTGCGTGCCTACCAGTGCCGAGTAAATATCGTACTTGACCAGTACGGCCAGCGCGGGAATTGTGAGATAGATCAGCAAGATGAAAAACAGGGCCCAGAAGACGGAGACACGTGTTTCGTGCACGGAGGGCGTGGTATAGGATCGCATCAGGATGTGCGGCAGGGCGGCCGTGCCCAGCATCATGCAAAACACGAGGGCCAGGAAATTGTTGCGCTTGATGTCGGACTGCTCGCGGTCGGCGGCGGGAAACGGCTGCGCGTGTGGAATGATCGGTTCGGCGCGTTTCTGGTTCTGCGTCTGCGCCGCCTGCCACAGCACGCGTGCCTCGTCCGGGCTCTTCGGATAGGCAATCAGGTAGCGCTCTGCGTTGCGGATATCGAACAGCGAGGTATTGCGCTGGCGCAAACTATCGAGCTGGCGCTGGGCCGCCAGCCGGCCTTGCTCCCAGGAACCGGGCAAGCCGGCGATACGCTCCTGGTAGCTTTGCGCGCGCTGGCGGAAGATGGCGCGCACTTCGTTTTCTTTCGGGTCCGTTTCCAGCAGGTGTTCGCGCGCGCTCAGTTGCGGCAACACCTTGCCGTAGGCGATCTGCGGCACAGGGTTGTCCGCATGCTTGACCGACAGCCACATGGCGGGAATCAGAAAGGCGACCAGGATGATGATGTACTGCGCCACCTGCGTCCAGGTAATGGCGCGCATGCCGCCAAGAAAAGAGCAGACCAGGATGCTGGCCAGGCCCAGGAAGATGCCGACGGAAAAATCCACGCCCGTAAAGCGCGAGGCGATCAGGCCGACGGCGTAGATTTGCGCCACCACATACGTAAACGACACGATGATGGTGGCGGCCACGGCCACCACGCGCACGCTGGCCCCCCGTTTGTCGGCGCCGCTGCCGTAGCGGGCGGCGAGGAAGTCGGGAATCGTGTACTGGCTGAACTTGCGCAGGTAGGGGGCGATCAAAAGCGCCACCAGGCAATAGCCGCCCGTCCAGCCCATGATGAAGGCCAGGCCGTCGAAGCCGTTCAGGTACAGGCCGCCGGCCAGACTGATGAAGCTGGCGGCCGAAATCCAGTCGGCGGCCGTGGCCATGCCGTTGAACATGGCCGGCACCCTGCGCCCTGCCACATAGTATTCGGTGACGTTCGAGGTGCGGCTGATGACGCCGATGGTGGCGTACAGGGTGATGGTGACGAGCATGAACAGGTAGCCGATCCAGGCGCGCGGCATGCCTTCCTGTTCCAGTACCGACAGGGCCAGCAGGAAGGCGGCGAAACCGGCGGTAAACAGGAGGTAGTATCGGCACAGCCGCGCAAAGAAGCTGCGCTGGCCGCTCATGTTTGCTCCGTTGCATGAAAATCCCGGTCCAGGCGCCGCATGCGCCAGGCATAGAAGGCGATGATGGCCAGGTACACCAGCGAAGCGCCCTGGGCCGCCATATAGAAGGGCAGCGGCCAGCCGAACAGGTTCAGATGCAACAGTTCGCGCGCATAAAACACGGTCAGAAAGCCCGTCAGCAGCCAGATCAGCAGCAGGATGGCCGTCAGGCGCCGCGTCTTGTGCCAGTGCACAGCGAGGCGCGCCTGCAGCTCGGGGCTGGGCGTGCGCGCCGGCCGCAGCGGCGCCGCAGGAAGGCTGGGCTTATCCATACGTGATCTCATCCTCTTCGGGCGCGTCCGGCAACAGCAGGGCAATGCTCAGGCGTAACAAGGTGCCCGGCAGCTTCGGCGACTGCGCGCGCGGATTGTTAAAAATATCGACTTCGGCGCCATGCTGTTGAGCAATCTCGCGCACGATGGCCAGGCCCAGGCCGCTACCGTCGACGTTGCTGCCGAGAATGCGGTAAAAGCGTTCGAACACGTGGGCCCGCTCGGCCTGGGGGATGCCGGGACCCGTATCTTCCACCTCCAGGATGGCCAGTTCCAGGGTGCTGCGCACGCGCACCGTGACGCTGCCGCCGGACGGCGTGTAGCGCAGGGCATTGTCGATCAGATTACTCAGCAGTTCACGCAGCATCATGGCATTGCCGGAAATCATGATCGAATACGCAGGCTGTTCGAAACCCAGGTCGATATGCTGGGCAAACGAAGCTTGCACCCAGTCCTGCACCACGCCGCGTGCCAGTTCGCTCAGCTCGATCGGTTCGAACGCCGTACCCGCCTGCGGCTGGTTTTCCGCGCGCGCCAGTGCCAGCAGCTGGTTCACCAGGCGCGTGGCCGCTTCCGAGCTTTTCGCCAGTTGCAGCAGCGAGCGGTGAATTTCATCGTGGTCGGTCTGGCGCAGGGCCAGCTCGGACTGCATGCGCATGCCGGCCAGCGGCGTTTTCATCTGGTGCGCGGCATCGGCGATGAAGCGTTTCTGCATGTCGATCGACAGAGATAGCCGCGCCAGCATCTCGTTGAGCGAACCGACCAGCGGCGTGATTTCCTCGGGCACCTGGCCCGATTCGATGGGGGAGAGATCGTCGGGTGGCCGGGCGCGTATGCGTTCCTGCAATTGCGCCAGCGGCGACAGGCCGCGCGCCAGGGCAAACCAGACCAGGGCCAGGATCACGGGCAGGATGATGAACTGCGGCAAGATCACGCCCTTGATGATTTCATTGGCCAGCTGGGCCCGCTTTTCCAGCGTCTCGGCCACTTGCACCAGCATGCGGCGCGGTTCGTCGTCGGTGCTGTACGGCATGTCGAGATAGCTGAACGCCACGCGCACGGGCGTGCCATGGATGGTGTCGTTGCGAAACAGCACCATGCCGCTGCGGTATTTATCGGGATCCTGCGGCGGCGGCAAGTCGCGGTCGCCGTCAAGGTATTCGCCGTGCCCGCCCACCACCAGGTAATACAGGGTGTCGACATCGTCGCCGCGCAGGAAGTCGCGGCCCTTGCTGTTGCCGTTCTTGTCCGGCACGCGGCGCAGCATCGCGCCGTCGGCTTGCTTGACCTGCTGCGTCAGCACCGTCACGCTGTCTTCCAGCGCGTGGTCGAACGGTTGATTGGCGATGCCCTTGGCCACCAGATAGGTGATGGCGATGCTCATCGGCCACAGCAGCAGCAAGGGCGCCAGCATCCAGTCGAGGATTTCGCCGAACAGCGAATGTTCGATGGTGTCATCCTGCTCCGTGGTGGGCGGCTCGAACCAGTCGTCGTCGTCCGCCTCGTCCGCAGGCGCCTCGCGCGGCTTCACTTGCTGGCGGGGCCGCTGGCCGGGCCTGCCGCCTCACTCGCTTCGGCGTTCAGGCGCGCCGCTTCCGAGTATTTTTCCAGGCAATAGCCGAGACCGCGCACGGTGGCGATGCGCACGCCGCCCACCTCGATCTTCTTGCGCAGGCGGTGCACATACACTTCGATGGCGTTGTTCGATACCTCTTCGCCCCATTCGCACAGGTGGTCGACCAGTTGCTCTTTCGAAACGAGGCGGCCGGTGCGACCCAGCAGGATTTCCAGCAAGCCCAGTTCGCGCGCCGACAGGTCGAGCATCTGGTCGTTGATGTAGGCGCTGCGCCCCACCTGGTCGTAGCTGAGCGGGCCGTGCTTGATGACGGTGGCGCCGCCGCCAGCGCCGCGGCGCGTCAGGGCGCGCACTCTTGCCTCCAGTTCCGACAGCGCGAACGGCTTGGCCATATAATCATCGGCACCCAGGTCGAGGCCATTGACGCGTTGTTCGATGGAATCGGCGGCCGTCAGGATCAGCACCGGCAGCAGCGAGGCGCGCGCGCGCAGCCGGCGCAGCACTTCCAGGCCAGACATCTTCGGCAGGCCCAAGTCGAGGATCAGCAGGTCGAATTCCTGGGTGGACAGGGCCGTATCGGCCTCCTGGCCGGTCTTGACGTAGTCGATCGCATAACCGGACTGGCGCAGCGAGCGGGTCAGGCCATCGGCCAGCACGCTGTCATCTTCGGCAAGTAAAATACGCATGGTGAACTTCCTATGCTTGCAACATCAGGACATCTGAAGTCTGTATTGTGTTTCATTTTCCGCAAGGTGGATAGTTTTTGTGAAAAACAGGGTTGTATTGATCTGTTTCAAAACAAATCCACGTTCCGCTTGCATTGATCACTGTTTTTTTATACAGTACTGTCTGTATAAAGAATTTAACCCACTGGCGCTATCGCAGGCTGCAGGATTCACGTGAATCTGCAACTGTAGAACGGCTGAAAGAACATATGGACGATAAAAAAGCTGTAGTACCCGCATCGGAAAAAGCCAAGGCGCTCGCCGCCGCACTGGCGCAGATCGAGAAGCAGTTTGGCAAAGGTTCGGTCATGCGCATGGATGCCAGCGCGGTGATCGAAGAAGTGCAAGTCGTGTCGACAGGTTCGCTCGGCCTCGATATCGCGCTGGGCGTTGGCGGCTTGCCGCGCGGCCGCGTGGTGGAAATCTACGGTCCGGAATCGTCAGGTAAAACCACGCTGACCCTGCAAACCATTGCTGAAATGCAAAAACTGGGTGGCACTTGCGCCTTTATCGATGCCGAGCACGCGCTCGACGTCGGTTACGCGCAAAAGCTGGGCGTGAACTTGCATGAATTGCTGATCTCGCAACCGGACACGGGCGAGCAGGCTCTGGAAATCTGCGACGCCCTCGTGCGTTCGGGCAGCGTCGACCTGGTCGTCATCGACTCCGTGGCAGCACTGACGCCACGCGCCGAGATCGAAGGCGACATGGGCGATTCCCTGCCAGGCTTGCAAGCGCGCTTGATGTCGCAAGCCCTGCGTAAATTGACCGGTTCCATCAACCGCACGAATACCCTGGTCATTTTCATCAACCAGATCCGCATGAAGATCGGCGTGATGTTCGGCAGTCCGGAAACGACCACTGGCGGCAACGCGCTGAAATTCTACGCCTCCGTGCGCCTCGATATCCGCCGCACCGGCTCGATCAAGTCGGGCGACGAAGTGATCGGCAACGAAACCAAGGTCAAGGTCGTCAAGAACAAGATCGCGCCACCGTTCAAGGAAGCGCACTTCGACATCCTGTACGGCGCCGGCACCTCGCGCGAAGGCGAAATCCTGGACCTGGGCTCGGATGCCAAGATCGTGGAAAAATCCGGTTCGTGGTACAGCTACAACGGCGAACGCATCGGCCAGGGCAAGGACAACGCCCGTGCCTTCCTGCAAGAGCGTCCGGCGCTGGCCCGCGAAATCGAAAACAAGGTCCGCGCCTCGCTGGGCGTGCGCGAACTGCCACCGCTGGCTGCTGAAAAGCCGGAAAAAGCGGATAAAGCCGCCGACAAGGCTGCCAAGGCTGCGGAAGCCAAGGCAGAGTAGGTCGGATTAGCGCGGCAAAGCCGCGCGTAATCCGACAACACCACAGACGTCAACAATGTTGTCGGATTACGGCCCAAGGGGCCTAATCCGACCTATGCATGGCTTGCCGCAAGGTAGGACCCTGATCGCCGTCCCGCGCTGTTGCGCCGGGCGGCGATTGTGTTTGGGTGCTGTGATCGTGGAATGAAAGACAAGGTGGGTGTATGGCTGCAGTACAACTAAGCCTGAAGGGCAGGGCGCTACGCTTTTTGTCGATGCGTGAACACAGCCGCATGGAATTGCGGCGCAAGCTGCAGCGGCATGCGCAGGAAGGCGACGATGTGGAAGCCTTGCTCGACAGCCTGGAACAGGCCAACTGGCTCTCGCAGGAGCGTTTTTCCGAATCGCTGATCCACCGCCGCTCGGCCCGTTTCGGCAATAGCCGCATCATGGCGGAATTGCAAAGCCATGGCATTGCCGGCGAAGCGCTGCAGGAACTCAAGGCGGGCCTGGCCGAAGGCGAGACCGCCCGCGCCTGCGAAGTGTGGCGTCGCAAATTCGGTGAAGTGGCGCAGGATGCCGAACAGCGCAACAAGCAGGTACGCTTCCTGATGCAGCGCGGCTTTTCGCAGCGCGCCGTGCAGGTGGCCTTGAAGGGGCTGGAGCCCGAGGACGACTAGGCGGCGACTGGCGCGGTTCTGTCTGCTTTCACGCGCGCCTGTGTGTTGCCGGCATACCCGCCCAGGCCGCGCTGTGTTCCTTCTACAACAAGTCCGCACGATGTCCCGTTTGCTCGGGCAGGCGGGCCTTGCTGTTTGCCATTATTTTCTTTGCAAGGATCTTTCTTCGGTCATCGTCCTGTCAGACCGGCGGCAGATTGTTGCGCTGCACGTGGCGAGCGTTACCAGCGCTGTGCGATATCGGTGCGGTGGTGGCAACTGGATGCGGTTCACGCTCCCAGGCGCGCATATCAATCATCACTGAATGTGATAACTACGTAAATTTTCATGTGTTCTCCTTATGCTTTGAAATGTTTTTATCGAAGCAATGAAAAATTATGTTGCGGCGCAACCAGCGCCCAATGTGCTACACTTTTAGGGTTTTTGCGGCGCCGCAGGTGCGGTTGCTGTTCGTAGAAGCTGCGAACAGCGTGCTTTATGCACATGGCTGCTTACTAAATTATGGCCGCGCAAGCGGCATCGGTCTTATGCCCCTGTCAACTCCTGTATCCCGGCGCGCCCTACGGCACTCCCGCGTTATCGACGTCCAAGCGTATGTGCGCGACGACGGCCTGTGGGATATTGACGCCCGAATTACCGATATCAAAAGCTATGACGCGATGCTGGCCTCCGGCCCCCGCCCCGCTGGCACTCCCCTGCATGACCTCCACTTGCGCATTACCGTCGATCACGAACTGACCATCGTCGAGGCCGAAGCTGCCTCCGATGCCGTGCCCTATCCCGGTTTTTGCGATACCATCGGCCCCGCTTACACGGCGCTGATCGGTTTGAATTTATTGAAGAATTTCCGCCGCGACTTGAAACAGCGCCTGGCGGGAATCGCCGGCTGTACCCATTTGACCGAACTGGCGCAAGTCTTGCCGACTGCGACGGTTCAGGCATTTGCCGGCGATGTCTGGTCGACCCGCGACGGTGAGAATGCTGATTTGCCGCATGAAAAGCCGTTTCAACTCGACAAATGCCACGCCCTGCGCACCGATGGCGGGGCGGTTGCACAGTATTACCCGCGCTGGGTAGCCAAAGCGTGACCCCGGCGCTGTTTTTCCTGTTTTTTTTGCACCACTAACCGTATTTTTACAAATCAGTATCAGAAGGGAAGCCAGCATGAAAATCCATGAGTATCAAGCCAAAGAAATCCTCCGGCAGTATGGAGTGACGGTACCACGCGGTATTCCGTGCATGTCCGTCGACGAAGCCGTCAAGGCTGCGGAAACCCTGGGCGGTCCGGTATGGGTCGTCAAGGCGCAGATCCACGCAGGTGGTCGCGGCAAGGGCGGCGGCGTGAAAGTGGCAAAATCGATCGAACAGGTCAAGCAATACGCTGACCAGATCATGGGCATGCAGCTGATCACGCACCAGACCAGCGCCGAAGGCCAAAAAGTCAACCGCCTGCTGGTGGAAGAAGGCGCCGACATCAAACAAGAACTGTACGTTTCGCTGGTCACCGACCGCGTCACCCAGAAAATCGTTCTGATGGCTTCGTCCGAAGGCGGCATGGACATCGAAGAAGTGGCCGAGAGCCACCCTGAGAAGATCCATCACGTCACCATCGATCCAGGCGTAGGCCTGACCGATGCCCAGGCAGACGACATCGCGACCAAAATCGGCGTGCCTGCCGGTTCCATCGCCGACGCCCGCGTCAACCTGCAAGGCTTGTACAAAGCATACTGGGAAACCGACTGCTCGCTGGCCGAAATCAATCCGCTGATCGTCACCGGCAGCGGCAAGGTCATCGCCCTGGACGCCAAGTTCAACTTTGACCCGAACGCCCTGTTCCGTCATCCGGAAATCGTCGCCCTGCGCGATCTGGACGAAGAAGATCCAGCTGAAATCGAAGCGTCGAAATTCGACCTGGCTTACATTTCGCTCGACGGCAACATCGGTTGCCTGGTGAACGGCGCCGGCCTGGCCATGGCCACCATGGACACCATCAAGCTGTTCGGCGGCGAGCCAGCCAACTTCCTGGACGTCGGCGGCGGCGCCACGGCAGAAAAAGTGACCGAAGCGTTCAAGATCATGCTGAAAAACCCAGGCCTGAAAGCCATCCTGGTGAACATTTTCGGCGGCATCATGCGTTGCGACGTGATCGCTGAAGGCGTGATCGCCGCGGTGAAAGCCGTCTCGCTGAACGTACCGCTGGTCGTGCGCATGAAGGGCACCAACGAAGACCTGGGCAAAAAGATGCTGGCCGATTCCGGTCTGCCTATCATCGCAGCCGACACCATGGAAGATGCAGCAAAGAGCGTCGTTGCCGCCGCTGCTGGTCAAGCTTAATTAAGGAATCAACATGTCCATTCTGATCAATAAAGATACCAAAGTCGTAACCCAAGGGATCACCGGCAAGACCGGCCAGTTCCACACCCGCGGTTGCCGCGACTACGCGAACGGCAAAGCTGCCTTCGTGGCAGGCGTGAACCCGAAGAAAGCCGGCGAAGACTTCGAAGGCATTCCAATTTTCGCTAACGTCACCGAAGCGAAAAAAGAAACCGGCGCCAACGTGTCCGTGATCTACGTGCCGCCAGCAGGCGCGGCAGCGGCGATCTGGGAAGCTGTTGAAGCTGAAATGGATCTGGCCATTTGCATCACCGAAGGCATTCCTGTGCGTGACATGATGGCCCTGAAAGACCGCATGGCTAAAGCCAACAGCAAAACCTTGCTGCTGGGCCCTAACTGCCCAGGCTTGATCACGCCAGACGAAATCAAGATCGGCATCATGCCAGGCCACATCCATAAAAAAGGCCGCATCGGCGTGGTATCGCGTTCGGGTACCCTGACCTATGAAGCAGTGGGTCAGCTGACCGCACTGGGCCTGGGCCAATCGTCGGCAGTCGGCATCGGCGGCGACCCTATCAACGGTCTGAAGCACATCGACATCATGAAGATGTTCAATGATGATCCAGATACCGACGCGGTCATCATGATCGGCGAAATCGGCGGTCCGGACGAAGCCAACGCGGCGTATTGGATCAAAGACAACATGAAAAAACCGGTCGTTGGCTTCATCGCTGGCGTGACCGCTCCTCCAGGCAAGCGCATGGGCCACGCCGGCGCGCTGATCTCGGGCGGTGCTGACACGGCACAAGCCAAGCTGGAAATCATGGAAGCTTGCGGCATCACCGTGACCAAAAACCCGTCGGAAATGGCGCGTCTGCTGAAAGCCATGCTGTAATTCCAGCCTGGTTCACGCAGTACAAAAAAGGAGCTTCGGCTCCTTTTTTTTGTCCGCAAGACAGGCCGCTTCCCGGCCTGGGCCGACGGCGCTGGTCCGAACCTGCCCAAAAGTGTCGCTTTTCTTTCCACGTGTACCGCCGCTGCCCGGGCGCGCTGCTGGCATGGCGCTTGCACCGTGCACGGCACGAGCATGTGCACAATGGGAGGAGACGATGCGCGCGCAGAGCGGATTTACCCTGATAGAGCTGATGATCGTGGTGGCTATCGCCGGCATCCTGGCGGCCGTGGCCATTCCCCAGTACGGCGACTATACGATGCGGGCCAAGGTCAGCAACGTGCTGGCGGCCGCTGCGCCCCTGAAGACAGCCGTGGCCCTGTGCGTGCAGGAAAACGGGGGCTTGGCGACCGCTTGCAGCACTCCCACCGAAGCCGTGCCCAGCGCCATCCCCGTGTTTAGCCCGACGCGCGAAGTGTCCGGCGCCAAGGTCGACAAGGGCAATATCGAGCTGACCCTGGCGGGCGATCTGGGTAGCGGCATGGGCGGCCAGACGGTGACCATGGAGTTGCAGCTCGGTAGCAGCAGCCTGAGCTGGTTCAACAGCACCAGCGTGACGAATGCGGCGGCCAGGGAAGCCATCACCCGGAACAATATTCCCAAGGTGGTGGCGACCCAGTGAGCGGCGCCTGCCGCGCCAGTGTCAGACGATTTTTTGCCGGTCCGCGATCAGCGCTTCATAAGTGAGGTTTTGCAGCAGGGTGTAGTGTGTGGGTTCCAGGTCGATGAATTGCACGCCATACGTATAGATTTCGGCGACGTCGGTCGCATGGCCATTCGATGGCTTGCCCACGCTGACGTTCTGGATGCGCGCGCGCGTGTTGACGCGCATCTGATGCTTGTTCGGCTGCACCAGCAGGGTAAAGCTGAGCGCTACACCCTCGTCGTCTGGCGTGAGCATGCTGGGCGCCTCGATCAGTGCCCCTGAGACGCTGAGGTTGACGATGAAGACGGGCACGGGCGCCACGTCGCGGTAACTCAGCTGCGCCGGAATGTCCACTTTCACGCGCATGGCCGTGCGCAGGCTGGTGCCCTGGATGGCGTCGGGAAAGCTCAGGTGCACATAATTGAGGGGGCGACCGAAGATGCGCAGCACGCTGCAGGCAAACGAACACACGGTGACCCCGGAAAACACGCGGATGGTCAGCTTGTCGCCCTCGTTGAGCACGATGGCGGCGCCGTTTTCCATGGGAATCTTGACGATCAGGTACTCGTCTTTCACGTAGCCGATCAGTGTCGAGAAATGCTGGATGGGCTTGATGGTGCGGTGCGTGATGAACTGGATGCGTCCCCCCACCTGCAGATTCATCGCCTCGAATTCGAAGTCCTGGAGCTTGCTTTCCGCGGCGGGCTTGTTGCTTGTCATGCGATACTCATCTTGATATTGTCGGTTCGCAGTATGCATGATTTCTTGATGAAAAAGCACTTATATCAATGAAATTCAACTTGGCATTGAAAAATGCCACGCACGCATGCCGGGGCGTGATTCTGCCTTTACAATTACGTCAATATTGATGAATGTAAATCTTATGGCACGCAGCTATTTCTGGACGATGTTGTTGTTGATCCTGCATCAGGTCGATGCTGCCTACTGGCGCGAATGGGAAATGTTCCATGTGCCGGGCGGCATCCAGGGTTTCCTGGTATTTAATCTGGCGGCGATTGCCCTGGTGGTGGCCGGTTACCGGCATGTGCTGCTGAGCACCACACGGGCGGGTCTGTATGCGGGCGTGTGCGCCGCGCTGGGCGTGGGCACGTGTCTGATCCATGCCGGCTTCGCGCTGGTGGGGCTGGAGCAATTCCACCTGCCCCTGTCCGTGGCCATCATCGTGCTGTGCCTGGCCAGTGCCGTCTGGCTGCTGTGCGACTTGCGCCGCGTCCAGGACCAGCTGGCGCGCCAGGCGGCATAATTACACCTCCGCGTGCCAATCGCCCGACTTGCCGCCATGCTTTTCCAGCACGCGCACATTGGTCATGACCATGCCCCGGTCGACGGCCTTGCACATATCATAAATTGTCAGCAAGCCGATTTGCACGGCAGTGAGCGCTTCCATTTCCACGCCCGTCTTGCCGGTGGTATCGACTTGGGCGCGGCAGTGCACGCTGTTGGCCGCTACCTCCACTTCGAAGTCGACGGTGACGCGCGTCAATGCCAGCGGGTGGCACAGGGGAATCAGATCGCTGGTGCGCTTGGCGCCCATGATGGCGGCGATACGGGCGATGCCCAGCACGTCGCCTTTCTTGGCGTTGCCGGAAATAATCAATGCCAGGGTGGCGGGCTGCATGCGGATGGTGCCGGCGGCCACTGCGCTGCGGCGCGTGTCTTCCTTGGCACCCACGTCCACCATATGGGCCTGGCCCGTGGCGTCGAAATGGGTCAATTCCCCGGTGGGGGCTTGCTTGTCTGCTGTTGTCATGGCGTCAAAATAGGTGAGGAGTGGAGATGCGGCACGCCGGGCCACGACGTCATGCCACTGGCGTGGCGCATGCTTGTCGCGTGGGAATGGGCGCCGCTAACAAGGTATGATAGCACCCGTGAATTCAAAAACTACCCTTCCGATCGTACTTGAAAACGCCGGTGCGGCATGGTTGCGCGGCTCCCGGCGCGCATCCGCGCTGGCTGCATTGTGGCTGGCGGCGCCGTTTGCGCTGGCGCAGACCTATACGTCCGCGCCGACGGCGCCGGCCCCCAGTGTGGCGGCCAAGACGGCCGGCAGCTGGACGCCGCTGGCCGTGCCGCCAGCGCCGAACTTGCCGAACCTGGGCGATACCTCGCGCGATGACCTGTCGCCGGCGATGGAGCGCAAGATCGGCGAGGAAATCATGCGCGGCATCCGCGGCGACCGCGACTACCTCGACGACGCTCCCTTGCTGGAATACCTGAATACCTTTGGCAACGCCCTCGTGGCGGCGCGACCCAGCGTGCGCGGGGAAACGAATTACGACTATTTCTTCTTTGCCGTGCGTGATCCCCAATTGAACGCTTTTGCCTTGCCCGGCGGCTTCATCGGCGTCCATTCGGCGCTGGTGCTGGCGGCGCAAACGGAGGCGGAACTGGCATCCGTGCTGTCGCACGAGATCGGCCACGTGGCGCAGCGCCATATCGCACGCATGCTGGGCCAGCAGCGCCAGGATGCCTTGATGCCGCTGGCGGCCATGCTGCTGGCGGCGCTGGCATCGCGCGCGGGCGGCGATGTGGCGCTGGGCGTGTTTGCCGCCGGCCAGGGCCTGGCCATCCAGCGCCAGCTCAATTTTGGCCGCGACGCCGAACGCGAGGCGGACCGCATCGGTTTCCAGATCATGGGCGAAGCCGGCTTCGACACCACCGGCATGGTGGCCTTCTTCGGCCGCATGCAGGCGGCCAGCCGTTCGTACAGCGACCTGATGCCCGCCTACCTGCAGACCCACCCGCTGACGACGGAGCGCATCGCCGACATCCAGGCGCGCATCCGCGAGCAGCCTTACAAGCAGCGTCCTGACAGCCTGAGTTTTCACCTGGCCCGCGCCCGCGCCCGCGTGCTGCAGGATGAAAGCGTGCAAGGGTTGTTGAATGCCAAGGCGGTGTTCAAGACGCAGCTGGAGCAGCAAAGCCGCTTCCAGGTGGTGGCCGCCCATTACGGCTTGTCCTTTGTCGCCGTCAAGCAGGGCAAGCCGGCCGAGGCGCAGAAGGAACTCGACGCGGCCAATGCCGCCCTGCACCGGCCGGCCGGGCCGAATGTGTTTACTTCGGGTGGCACGCAGGGTCCCAATTCGCTGCTGGCGGCGATGGCGCTGGAAGTGCTGCTGATGCCGGCGCAGAAGAAGGAGGTGGCGCAGCAAGCCCTGAAGGCGGCCGATGCGGCGCGCCAGCAGTTTCCCCTCTCGCGTGGCATTGCCCACCAATATGCGGAAGCGTTGATAGCTGCCAGCAAGCTGGAGCAGGCTACTTTGTACCTGCGCGACCAGGTGCAGCTCTACAAGGAAGAGCCGGAACTGTATGACTTATTGGCGAAATCGTATGCGGACCAGGGCAAGATGACTTTGCAGCACATGGCGCTGGCCGAATCCTACGTGCTGCAGGGCGCCACCATGGCCGCGCTGGACCAGCTGACGATCGCCCGTAAATCGACGGACGCGACTTTCTATGACCAGGCCGTGATCGATGCGCGCGAGCGTGAACTGCAGGAAAAGCGCCGTGAACAGATCAAGGACCAGAAGGGCTAGTGCTTATTCGGCTTGCGGCGCGCGCTGGAAGCCGAAGGTTTGCGGCACGCTGGCGTAGGCCAGCGGCTGCACGGCAATCTCCTTGCCGTCATGCAACAACACCAGGTTTCCCTGAGCATTTTCCAGCCAGGCCAGCAGGGCCTCGTCTCCGGCCACCTGTCCGTCGACGCGCAGCGACGGCAGCACATGCGCCATGTCGCGGTCATCGACCTGCGCCACGCTGTCGCCCTGGAGCAGGATCAGCGCGCCGTTGTCGCACAGATAGGCGGCATCGATGGCCGCCAGCGGTGCGCCTGTCTGCAGGATGAAACCGTGCTGCGGATCGCTGCGGGCGATATACGGCGTCGCTTCCAGGTTCAGGTAGACGCGCTGCGGGCCATTCTGGAAAAACCAGCAGCCGCGTTCGTCATGGTCGTAATTACGGTTGATAAATCCCAACAGGGCCACGTGGGCGATCTTGTCGCCGGGCAGTTGTTGCTGTTGCGCCTGCTGGTCGCGCATGCGCCAGTTGCCGCGGGCATCGAGGCCCAGCCAACCGTAGCAGTGGGGCACGTTGGGCCATTTGGCCAGCGCCTGTTTGACGAGTTCATCCATGTGTAGCGTTTTCCGTGTGCGTTTGCGAGCTAGCAGCGTGACAGCTTTGTGGTGCCGATGGCGCCGTGTTGCCGCCTTCAAAAAAATGCATCAAGCGCTGCGGCAGCCAGCGTGTACTTCCCGGCAACTTGCCTGCGGCAAAGCCGACATGGCCGCCGTGGCGGGGATACTCGAGCATGACCTGCGGCGCTGCTCGGCGCGGCAAGTAGCGCCCGGGCAGGAAGGGATCATTTTGCGCATTCAGCACCAGGGTCGGCACGGTGATGTCCTGCAAGACGTGCTTGGCGCTGGCGCGGTGCCAGTAATCGTCGGCGTCGCGGTAGCCATGCAGGGGCGCCGTGACGACATTGTCGAAGGCGTGCAAGTCGCGCGCGGCCAGCATGGCATCGCGCGCAAACAGGCCGGGAAACTGCTCCAGCTTGGCCAGGCATTTGGGCTTGAGCGTGTTCAGGAACATGCGCGTGTAGAGCCGGTTGGCGCCCGAAGACAGGGCCTTGCCCCCTTGCGCCAGATCAAGGGGGGCGGACACGGCTGCGGCCGCATCGATGAAATCGGCCTGGTGCTGCGACTGGCCCAGCCAGCACAGCAGGGCGTTGCCGCCCAGGGACACGCCTGCCGCGTAAAACTTGCCTGTCGCGCGCGGGCGCAGGCGCTGCACGATCCAGTCCACTTCCTGCGCATCGCCCGAGTGGTAAAAGCGGGGTGCCAGGTTGGCTACGCCCGAGCAGCCGCGGAAATGCGGCACGGCGCCCGACCAGCCGCGCGCCGCCACCTCGGCCATCAGGGCGCGCGCGTAGTGGCTGCTTGATGAACCTTCCAGCCCATGGAACAGCACCACGAAGGGCTGGCCCGGCTGGCCGTCGACCAGGTCGACGTCGACGAAATCGCCATCGGGCGCTTGCCAGCGTTCGCGGCGGAAGGCCACGGCCGGCTTGGCGAGACACACGGCCGGGTAAATCGTCTGCGCGTGGCCGCCAGGTAGCCAGAGTGGCGCGGTATAGGACAAAGGGAAAGTCATCAGTGCAGGATCTGCGCTCCCGTGGCGTCGGCCGGCGCACCGCCGGGGGCAACGGAGGCGTGGTGCAGGACGATGCGCCAGCCGCGCGGCGTTTTCACGTACACGTTCGTGGCCAGCAGGTGCGCCGGACCGCCTTCCTCCTGGGTGACGCCTTCGACCACAGTGTGCACGGAGCTCATCAGATTGTGCGTTTCATGCAGCTGCGTGGGCACGATGTGCAGGCCGCCGCCCGCCAAAATGGTTTCCCACGAGGCGCGGATAGCGGCATGGCCGATCAGGCGCGCGCCGCCCGGGTGGATGCAGACGACCTCTTCATCGTCGGCCCACAGCGCCATCAGCGCTTCGAGGTCGGCGCGGTGCAAGGCATCGTAGAATGCCGCTTCGACTTCAGCGGCGCTGCCATTGAGTTCTTTCAGACGTTTCATGACGACTCCGGCTTGAGCGGTATACAAGACACTCAGAGGTGCAAATGAAAACGGCGCGCTGGAGGCGCGCCGCTGGGCAGTTTAATGATGGCCGGCGCTGGCGCCTTCCTTCAGGGTATACGCCGTGCCGCAGTAGGGGCACTTGGCGATACCGTCTTTGTTGAATTCCAGAAACACGCGCGGATGCGACGACCACAGCGGCATGGCCGGGTTAGGGCAGTGGGCTGGCAAGTCTTTACCGTCAAGTTCGACCGCTGGCTGGGTGGTTTTTGTCATCTTGTCATGCTCCGTGAGGCTGTATGGATGGAAGTCGGCTGCTGCCAAAAGTACGATTTTAACGGATTCAGGCAGACAGCAAAAATCATGGCTAAAATGGCGGCTCGATTATCTGCGGCTGCGGCGCGGTTTTTTTGTGGAAATATGGCAGCTGCAGCGCCACACTGACTGGATTTGCCTTGCTGGTATCACCGTTGCGTAGCACTACTGCGCGCACCACTGTTGTGCAGTTACCACACTCCGTTTGCCGGAGTCCCGCGTGAGCGCCGTCATGGCCGACAAGGACGACGGCCTGCTGAAGGATGCCTGGCGCGCCGGCCTGAAACTGGGTGCGCCCAGCATGCTGGGCATTGCCGCCTGGGGCATGGTGGTGGGCGTGGCCATGGTGAAAAGCGGCTTGACGGTGACGCAGGCGGTGGCGATGACCCTGTTTGTCTTTGCCGGCTCGGCCCAGCTCGCCTCCCTGCCCCTGCTGGCCGCGCACGCGCCCGTGTGGGTGATTTTCGCCACGGCCCTCGTTGTCAATTTGCGTTTTGTTATCTTTTCCGTGTTGCTCGCGCCCCATTTCGCCCATCTGCCGTGGCGCCAGCGCTTTGCGCTCGGCTATGTGGCGGGCGACATCACCGTGGGCCTGTTCCTGCAGCGCTACCCCCATGAAACGCCGGATCCGGCCAAGCTGCCCTTCCTCAAGGGGCTGGTTTACCCCAACTGGCTGGCCTGGCAAATCGGTTCCTTCATCGGCATCTTGCTGGGCGCTGTCGTGCCGGTCGAATGGGGGCTGGGTTTTGCGGGCACCCTGGCGATCCTGTGCGTGACGGTGCCGCTGATCCTCAGCCGCGCCGCCCTGTGCGGCGTGCTGGTGGCGGGCACGGTGGCCGTGCTGGCCTTCAGCCTGCCGTATAAACTGGGCTTGCTGCTGGCCGTGCTGGTGGGCATGGTCAGCGCCATGGCCGTGGAAGAATTGACAGAAAAATGGACAAAACGCCATGTTTGACGGCATAGACTGGGGCAGGAGCGACGTGTGGATCGCCATCGCCGTGCTGGTGGTGGCCACGGCCGCCACGCGCAGCACCTTCTGGCTGATCGGCCATCACATCAGCATTCCGCGCCGCGTGGGCGAGATGCTGCGCTATGCGCCGGCCTGCGCGCTGGCGGCCATCATCGCGCCCGACCTACTGATGGACGGGCAGCAAGTACACTTTGAATTATCGAATTTGAAACTCTTGTCGGGTATTGCCGCCACGCTATTTTTTGTGATCCGCCGCAATATGCTGCAAACCATCGTGTTTGGCATGCTGGTTTTCACGGGCTTGCGACTGTTGCATGTTTTTCAGTAAAGCAGGACAAATCGGGGATGTGCGCTGGGCATTGCGGTAAAATAGCGCACTTCCTTCCACTCGTCATCTGGATCGCCATGTCAGCTGTTCTCAACTTCATCCGTCTGCAAGATTTGATCGACCAAAATGCACTGCAAGGCAAGCGCGTGTTTATCCGCGCCGACCTGAACGTCCCGCAAGATGACAGTGGCAAGATCACCGAAGACACGCGCATCCGCGCCTCGGTGCCGGCCATCCGCGCCGCCCTCGACGCTGGCGCCTTTGTCATGGTGACGTCGCACTTGGGACGTCCGACGGAAGGCGAGTTCAAACCGGCTGACAGCCTGGCGCCAGTGGCTGCCCGCCTGTCCGAGCTGCTGGGCCAGGAAGTCGCACTGAAACAAGACTGGGTCGATGGCGCCGGCCTGGAAAACACGGCTGCCGGCCAGGTGGTCCTGCTGGAAAACGTGCGCGTGAACAAGGGCGAAAAGAAAAACAGCGATGAGCTGGCGCAAAAAATGGCCAAGCTGTGCGATATCTACGTCAATGACGCGTTCGGCACGGCCCACCGCGCGGAAGCATCCACGCATGGCATCGCCAAGTTTGCCCCCATCGCCTGCGCCGGACCTCTGCTGGCCGCCGAACTCGATGCGCTGGGCAAAGCTTTGCACGCACCTGCCCGTCCCTTGCTGGCAATTGTTGCTGGTTCGAAAGTATCGAGCAAGCTGACCATCCTGAAAGCCCTGTCCGACAAGGTCGATAATCTGATCGTTGGCGGCGGCATCGCCAACACCTTCATGAAAGCCGTCGGCTTGAACGTGGGCAAGTCGCTGGTGGAAGCGGAGCTCGTCGAAGAAGCGAAGGCCATCATCGAGATCATGGCCAAGCGCGGCGCGCAAGTGCCGATTCCTGTCGATGTCGTGTGCGCCAAGGAGTTTTCGCCTACGGCCGCTGCCACCGTCAAGGACGTGGCCGATGTGGCGGACGACGACATGATCCTCGATATTGGCCCGAAAACGGCCGCCTTGCTGGCACAGCAGATCGCCGCCGCCGGCACCATCGTGTGGAACGGTCCCGTGGGCGTGTTCGAATTCGACCAGTTCGGCAACGGCACCAAGACCCTGGCGCTGGCCATTGCCGAATCGAAAGCATTTTCCATCGCTGGCGGTGGCGACACCCTCGCGGCGATTGCCAAATACGACATTACCGATAAAATCAGCTATATCTCGACGGGCGGCGGCGCTTTCCTGGAGTTCCTGGAAGGCAAGACTTTGCCGGCCGTGGAAATTCTCATGCAGCGCGCTGCTTAATTCGGCAGCAGTCAGCATTTCAGTACCAAGCGCAGCCTGACCGCTGCGCTTTTACCTTGCCGGGCGGCGCAGCCGCCAGGTCTTGCTCAGCTAGCGTCTTGTTGGCGCACAAGGATTCCTATGCCACGCGGTACAAAAATCGTAGCAACAATCGGCCCCGCCTCCACCGACTTCGACATCCTGGTGAAGATGATACGTGCGGGTGTCGACGTGGTGCGTTTGAATTTTTCCCACGGCAAGGCGCAAGACCATATCGACCGCGCCGCACTGGTGCGCCTGGCGGCGGCCGAATGCGGCCGCGAAGTGGCCATCATGGCCGACATGCAAGGGCCGAAGATTCGTGTCGGCAAGTTTGAAAACACGCGCATCGAGCTCGAAGCGGGCGAACGCTTCATTCTCGACGCCAAGTGGGGCGAAAATGGCGAACTGGGCAACCAGGAACGGGTAGGTCTCGATTACAAGGCCCTGCCGCGCGACTTGCACAAGGGTGACGTGCTGCTGCTGAACGACGGCCTCATCGTGCTGATCGTCGAACGCATCCACGGCAGCGAAATCCACACCACCGTCAAGATCGGCGGCGAGTTGTCGAACAACAAGGGTATCAACCGCCAGGGTGGCGGCCTGTCCGCGCCCGCTCTGACGGCCAAGGATATGGAAGATATCAAGACGGCCATGAGTTTCCAGGCCGACTATTTGGCAATTTCCTTCCCGAAATGCGCAACCGACATGGAAATGGCGCGCCAGCTGGCCAATATCGCCGGCGAACCGTACCACCACAAGCCGATGATGATCGCCAAGATCGAGCGCGCCGAAGCCATTCCTGCGCTGCAAGAAATCCTCGATGCTTCCGACGGCATCATGGTGGCGCGTGGCGACCTGGCCGTCGAGGTGGGCAACGCGGCCGTGCCGGCCCTGCAAAAGCGCATGATCAAGATGGCGCGCGCGTCGAACAAACTGGCCATTACCGCCACGCAGATGATGGAATCGATGATCGTCAACGCCGTGCCGACCCGCGCCGAAGTGTCCGACGTGGCCAATGCCGTGCTCGATGGCACGGACGCCGTCATGACGTCGGCCGAGACGGCGTCGGGCAAGTACCCGATCGAGACGGTGGAAATGATGGCCGCCATCTGCGTCGAGGCGGAACAGTCCGAATACAACAAGCTCGATGCCGATTTCCTCAACGTCACATTTACCCGCATCGACCAGTCGATCGCGTATGGCGCGCTGTTTACGGCCCATCACTTGCGCGTCAAAGCCATCGTGGCGCTGACGGAATCCGGTTCCACCGCCTTGTGGATGAGCCGCCACAGCATCGACACGCCGATCTACGCGCTCACACCCAGTGTCACCACTTTGCGCAAAGCCGCACTGTACCGCAATGTTCGGGCGTATCATCTGATGCAGAACGCCCCCAGCGCGCAAGTGCTGAAGCAGGCGGAAGAGCTGCTGGTGGCGCAGGGCATTGTCAGGAAGGGCGACATGATCGTCGTCACCTGGGGCGAGCCGATGGGCCAGGTGGGCGGCACGAATGCATTGAAGATTGTGACAGTCGGCGAGTTTGAATAAAGGCCCAAGAATTCAGGCGCCGGCGCGGTTATCGACCGCGAAGCGCCGCAACAGTTTCTATTGTTCTCTGGAGTATTACCATGTCTCTCGTATCCATGCGTCAACTGCTGGACCATGCCGCCGAAAACGGTTATGGCATTCCTGCTTTCAACGTCAATAACCTGGAGCAAGTGCAAGCCATCATGGCTGCCGCCGATGCGCTCAACAGCCCGGTGATCATGCAGGCGTCTGCTGGCGCGCGCAAGTACGCCGGTGAAGCCTTCCTGCGCCACCTGATCGACGCCGCCGTCGAAGCGTATCCGCACATTCCCGTCGTCATGCACCAGGATCACGGCCAGTCGCCGGCTGTCTGCATGGCCGCCATCCGCTCGGGCTTCACGTCCGTGATGATGGACGGCTCGCTGGAAGCGGATGGCAAGTCGGTTGCTTCCTACGAATACAACGTGGAAGTATCGCGTGAAGTGGTGAAATTCTCGCACGCCATTGGCGTGACGGTGGAAGCGGAACTGGGTGTGCTCGGTTCGCTGGAAACCATGAAGGGCGACAAGGAAGACGGCCACGGCGCCGACGGCACGATGACGCGCGAGCAACTGCTGACGGACGTGGCACAAGCGGCCGACTTCGTGCAGCGTACCCAGTGCGACGCCCTGGCGATCGCCATCGGCACCTCGCACGGCGCGTATAAATTCACGCGCAAGCCGACGGGCGACATCCTGGCCATCGACCGCATCAAGGAAATCCACGCGCGCATTCCGAACACCCATCTGGTGATGCACGGTTCCTCGTCGGTGCCGCAGGAATTGCTGGCCATCATCCGCGAATTCGGCGGCGACATGAAGGAAACCTACGGCGTGCCAGTGGAAGAAATCCAGGAAGGCATCCGTCACGGCGTGCGCAAGATCAACATCGACACCGACATCCGCCTGGCGATGACGGCCGCGATCCGCAAGTACCTGTTTGAAAACCCATCGAAATTCGACCCGCGCGACTTCCTGAAGCCAGCCCGCACCGCTGCCGAGCAAATCGTGCGCGCGCGCATGCAGGCCTTCGGCTGCGAAGGCCAGGCGTCGAAGATCAAGGTCATCACGATGGAAAAAATGGCCGAGCGCTACAAGGCCGGCGAGCTGTCGCAAATTGTGAAGTAAAATTCTGTCTGGAACGGGCCGGAAGCAATGCTCCGTGCCCGATTTTCTCGACCGGCGGGCATCCCCCGTCTGCCGGTTTCGTTTCATCCAACTATTCCCCCGCTATGAACAGCCTCTATCAGACTTCCATCCACTCCCTGCCATTGCTGGGCCACGGCAAGGTCCGCGACAATTACGCCGTCGGCGACGACAAGATCCTGATCGTCACCACGGACCGCCTGTCGGCCTTCGATGTCGTCATGAACGAGCCTATCCCCGGCAAGGGCAAGGTCCTCAACCAGATGAGCGACTTCTGGTTCGAGAAACTGGGCCATATCGTGCCGAACCACCTGACCGGCGTGGCGCCGGAATCCGTGGTGGCAGCAGATGAAGTGGAGCAAGTCAAAGGCCGCGCCGTGGTGGCCAAGCGCTTGAAGCCCATCATGGTCGAGGCGGTCGTGCGCGGCTACATCATCGGTTCGGGCTGGAAGGATTACCAGGACACGGGCAGCATCTGCGGCATTCAATTGCCAGCGGGCCTGCAACAGGCGGAAAAACTGCCGGAACCGATTTTCACACCGGCGGCCAAGGCCGAGCTGGGCGAGCATGACGAAAACATCAGCTTTGCGGAAATGGAACAGCGCATCGGTGCCGACCTGGCCGCCAAGATGCGCGATGTCGCCATTGCCCTGTACAAGACTGCCGCCGAGTACGCAGCCACGCGCGGCATCATCATTGCCGACACCAAATTCGAATTCGGCCTGGACGACAATGGCGTGATGCATTTGATGGATGAAGTGCTGACGGCCGACTCGTCGCGTTTCTGGCCTGCCGATTCCTACCAGCCTGGCATCTCGCCGCCGTCGTTCGACAAGCAATTCGTGCGTGATTACCTGGAAACGTTGACCTGGGGCAAGACCGTGCCGGCGCCTGCGCTGCCGGCCGACGTCATTGAAAAAACCCAGGCCAAGTACTTCGAAGCCATCGAACGCCTGACGGGCGAGAAGCTGAAGGCCTGAGATGAGTGAGCACAAGTTGAACCCCAAGCCGCTGGTTGGCGTCATCATGGGCTCGTCCTCGGACTGGGAAGTGATGCAGAATGCGGTTGCCATCCTGAAACAGTTTGGCGTGCCGTACGAAGCGCAAGTCATTTCCGCCCACCGCATGCCAGACGAAATGTACGCGTACGCGAAAAGCGCGCGCGCGCGCGGCTTGCGCGCCATCATCGCCGGCGCCGGTGGCGCGGCCCACCTGCCTGGCATGGTGGCGGCGATGACCATCGTGCCCGTGCTGGGCGTGCCCGTGCCGTCGAAATACCTGCGCGGCGAAGATTCCATGCTGTCCATCCTGCAAATGCCCAAGGGCGTTCCGGTAGCCACCTTCGCCATCGGCGAAGCGGGTGCGGCGAATGCAGCGCTGACGGCGGTGGCGATGCTTGCCGCCAATGACGACGCCCTGGCCGACCAGCTGGAAGCTTTCCGTGCCACGCAAACGGCCGCCGCCAAGGCCATGGTCTTGCCTGAATAATGTGTTTGAAAAATAATGAATAGTAAATCGACTTCCCCATTGCTGCCTGCCGCCAACCCACCGGCGTGGCTGGGCGTGATGGGCGGCGGCCAGCTCGGCCGCATGTTTGCCCAGGCCGCCCAGAGCATGGGCTATCAGGTTGCCGTACTGGAACCGTCCGATGCCTGCCCTGCGGGGCAGGTGGCGCAGCGCCTGGTCAATGCCGGCTACAGCGACCTTGACGGTCTCGACGCGCTGGCGGGGCAATGCCTGGCCGTCACCACGGAATTCGAGAACGTGCCGGCCGACAGCCTGTCGCGCCTGGCCGAGCGGGTCTTCGTGGCGCCGAATGCGCATGGCGTGTCGGTGGCGCAAGACCGCATCGCGGAAAAGCGTTTCTTTGTCGACTGCGCGGACAAGTCCGGCGTGTTGCCGGCGCCGCACATGGTGATTGCCACGCAGCACGATATCGATGCCATCCCCGACGACTTGCTGCCGGGCATACTGAAAACCGTACGCATGGGCTATGACGGCAAGGGCCAATTCCGCGTGCGCACGCGCGACGAGGTGCGCGCCGCCTTTGCCGAAATGGGCGAGGTAACTTGCTTGCTGGAGAAAATGCTGCCGCTGGCGTACGAAGTGTCCGTGCTGACGGCGCGCGGCGTGGACGGCGTATCGGTCGTGTATCCGATCGCCGAAAACGTGCACCGCGATGGCGTCTTGTTTACGACCACCGTGCCGGGGCCGAACGTGTCGGACGACTGCGCCGCCAGGGCGCAGCGGGCGGCGCAAGCCATGGTCGCGGAACTCGGCTATGTCGGCGTGCTGTGCATCGAATTTTTTGTGCTCACCGACGGCAGCCTGGTGGTCAATGAAATGGCGCCGCGTCCGCACAACAGCGGCCATTACACGATGGATGCCTGTGTCACCAGCCAGTTCGCGCAGCAGGTGCGGGCCATGGCGCGCTTGCCGCTGGGCGACGTGCGCCAGCATTCGCCGGCCGTGATGCTCAATATCCTTGGCGATGTCTGGTTCGCCGACGGTAGCGAGCTTGCCAGCGAACCGGCGTGGGACCAGGTGCTGGCGCTGCCGGGCGCCTGTTTGCATCTGTATGGCAAGGACGATCCGCGCCGCGGGCGCAAGATGGGCCACCTGACCTTCATCGCGTCCAGCCTGCAAGAGGCGCAGCAGCGCCTGCGCGACGCTTGCCTGATCCTGGGAATCGTGCCGTGACCTTGCCCGCACAAGACCTGGCTGCGGCCGCCGCCGTGCTGGAAGCGGGCGGCCTCGTCGCTTTCCCGACAGAAACGGTATATGGCCTGGGCGCCGATGCGGAAAACCCGGCCGCCGTGGCGCGCATTTACGAAGCCAAGGGTCGTCCATCGGACCACCCCGTGATCGTGCATGTGGCGCCCGGTGCCGACTTGGCGCACTGGTCCGATGACATTCCGGTCGAGGCGGAACAGCTGGTGGCCTCTTTCTGGCCCGGTCCGCTGACCCTGATCGTCAAGCGCGCCGCGCATATCCCGGACGCCGTTTCCGGTGGCCAGGATACGGTGGGCTTGCGCTGCCCGTCGCACCCGGTGGCAATTGCCTTGCTGCGCAGCTTCAAGGGTGGCAAGGGCGGCCTGGCGGCGCCGTCGGCGAACAAATTCGGCAATGTCAGCCCCACCACGGCGCAGCACGTGCGCGATGAATTCGCGGTAGAACTCGACAGCGGCTTGCTGGGCCTCGTCCTCGATGGCGGGCAGAGCGACGTGGGCATCGAGTCGACCATCGTCGACCTGTCGCGCCTGGCCACGCACGGTCCCGTACTCTTGCGCCCCGGCCATATCAGCAGCGAGCAGATCGCCGCCGTCATCGGCCGCGCACCAGCCATGGCCGACGCGGCTGCGCCGCGTGCCTCGGGCACCCTGGAATCGCATTACGCGCCACATACGCCTGTTGCGATGCAGCACAGCGACGACGTGCGCGCCACCTTGAACCGCCTGCTCAATGACGGACGCCGCGTGGCCCTGATCCATTACTCGGATCTGCCGCCGGCCAGCGCCAGCGTACGCCTGGTAGCCAGCCCGGAAAATTACGCACATGCGCTGTATGCCTCGCTGCGCACGATGGACCAGGTCGGCGCTGAGCTGATACTCGTCGAAGCACCGCCCACCGGCCCCGAGTGGTTGGGCGTGAATGACCGTTTGCGGCGTGCCGCGTTCGGCTCAAGTGGTATCTTGCAGCAGTTTCTGTCCGCATGATGAAAAGCCCCGCAAGGGGCTTTTTCTTGATGCAGCGCAATAGCGATGCTTGCCACGAAACATCTTAAATCCCCCATAATTCATGCAATCACCCTGTCGTGACAGGGCGCTGCCAGTGTTGTTATTTCGTTGATTTTTAAAACATATTTTCTATACAAGCCTGAGGAACGATGGCATATTAGTTGGGTAGCGAATAGCACGCCCGTTCGTTTAGAAACCAGAAAAAAGACCGAGGAGACAAAATGCATCAAACAAAATTCGCGCTGGCCGTGCTGGCTGCGGCTGTCCTGGCAGGTTGCGGCGGCGCCAGTGGCGGTGATCAAGCCTTGAAAGTCAAATACACGGCGCAGGTGTCGTTCGGCGACAGCCTGTCCGATGTCGGATCGTATGCCGTGGGCACGGTGCTGGCGAAAGGTGGCGGCAAGTTCACCATCAATGGCGACAATACCAAGATCAATCCTGAACTGACGGGCAAGAACTGGACCGAGCACTTGGCCGCGCAATTTGGCCTGGCCGTGCCGTGTGCCGCCGAGACTGGTCTGGAAGGCAATGCGGCGCAAGGCTTGTCCGTGGCGCGCGTCAAGCATGCAGGCTGCTACGGCTACGCCATGGGCGGCTCGCGCGTGACCAATCCGGTTGGCCCGAACAATAAGCTGACGGGCAGTGCGCTGGGCGCTTTGACCGTACCCGTGGTGACGCAGATCGCCAATCACCTGGCTGTGTCAGGCGGCAAGTTCAGCGGCACGGAAGCCGTTTTCGTGATGGCAGGTGGTAATGACGTGCTGTACCAGCTGGGTGCATTGCAAGCGGGCGCGACCGCTGCTGGCCAGGCCGCTGGTGCTGCTGCGGGGGCACAAGCCTTCGCCACCAACCTGGCGCTGGCCCTGGCGGCCGGCGCTACCAATCCGGCCACGGCCGCAGCCTCCATCGGTGCCGCCATCAAAACGGCCAGTGCGGCGCCGGGCGCGACATCGACGACCATCGTCGGTGCTGCCGTGCAAGCCGCCGTTATTGCTGGCAATACGAATGCCCCATCGCTGGCCGCCGCTGCGGCCGCCAAGGCGCAAGCCGATGCGACGGTGACGGGCAATGCTGCCGGCGCCAAGGCAGGTGCCGATTACGCCGCGGCTCAGGGGCCGTTGCTGGTGACGGCGATGGGACAGGCAGGCAAGGAGCTGGTGGCGCTGGTCAAGGACCAGATCATCGCCAAGGGCGCCAACTACGTGATAGTCAACAACCTGCCTGACGTGGCCGGTACGCCATCGGGCTTGAGCAAGGATGCCAATACCAAGGCGCTCATCAACGCCATGGTCAGCGCCTTCAATGGCGAATTGAGCGCCGGCTTGAATGGCAATGCGAAAGTATTGCTGGTCGACGTGTTTGCCGTCAGCCATGACCAGGGCGTCAATCCCGGCCCGTATGGCTTGACCAACGTCAGCGAGACGGCGTGCGATTTGAGCGCGCCAGGCAATATCCTGGGCAGCTCGCTCGTGTGCAATGGCACGAACCTGAAAGCGGGCGATGTCAGCCACTACTCGTATGCCGACGATGTGCATCCTACGCCGTTCAACAATCTGTTGCTGGCCCGTTATGTGGCCAAGGACATGGTCGTGCGGGGCTGGCTGTAAGGAATGGCCGTGCCGGCTGCGTCCGCGGGACGCGGCTGGCAGTGACAAGACTGGATAGCTGAACTATCCGCACATAATGATCAGGAGACAAGATGAAGAATCGTTTGAATACCGCTGTACGCGTGCTGGCCGCCGCCGCCGCGATGGCCATGGCGACGGGCGCTTCGGCGCAAAGCGCAGGCACCTGGATGGTCAAGGCTGGCGTTAACAAGATCACGCCGCATGTCGACAGTGGCGACATTTCCGCACCGGCACTGCCGGGCACGAAAGCCGACGTCGAGGCCGATACCAAGCCCATCCTGAGCTTTGCCTACATGCTCACGGACAATATTTCCGCTGAAATGATCCTGGGCGTGCCATACAAGCACGACCTGCTTGGCGACGGCTCCATCAAGGGCACAGGCAAGTTGGGCACGGCGGAAGTCTTGCCGCCGACGGCCTTCATCCAGTACCGTTTCTTCCAGCCCAATGCGATGATCCGTCCATACGTGGGCGCGGGCTTGACGTATGCTTATTTCCAGAAGGAAACCGGCTCGGGTCAGATGACGGCCTTGCTGGATCCGGGTGGAAAACCAGTGACCTACCGCATGGACAACAAGCTGACAGGCAGCCTGGTGGTCGGCAGCACCGTGGCCTTCAACGAGCGCTGGTTTGCTGACGTAGCCGTGGTCAAGACCTACCTGAAAACCAAGGCGAAATTCTCGACGGGGCAGACGCAGGACATCAAGCTCGATCCGGTTGCCGTGAGTGTCAGCATCGGGTACAACTTTACCCTGTAAAACAAAAAATCCGCCTCGGCGGATTTTTTTTTGTCCCGCTCAGGCTGGCGGTGTATTGAACTTTCCATTATGGAAGATCAAGGGCGGCTGCGCGGCAAACGCACATTGTTCCACTTCGCCCACGAAAATGACGTGGTCGCCTTCCGGATAGCGGCTGCGGTTGTGGCATTCGAACCAGGCCGATGCGCCTTTCAGGATGGGCTGGCCCGTGCGCGACAGTTCGTATTCGACGTTGTCGAAGGGATTCGGCGTGCGGCGTGAAAAGCGCGTAGCCAGTTCCGCCTGGTCGGCGCCCAGCACGTTGATGACGTAATGCGAGTTGCCGCTGAAAATGGGCATGCTGTTCGCCACGGAACCGAGGCTCCACAGCACCAGGGGCGGCGATAGAGAGACGGAATTGAAGGAACTGGCCGTCAAGCCACGGAAACTGCCGTCGGCCAGGCGTGTCGTAATGACCGTCACGCCGGTGGCAAACTGCGACAGTGCCTGGCGGAAATGTGTCGTATCGAATTCTTGCGCTGGCGCGCGGGGAGAGCGTGTGTTCATGGGTGACCTGTCTATTTGCTGACATTATGCCAAAAATCGGCCACGCCAGCGCAATCGTCGTCGGCATGCCCGTATGTGCGGTGCACCACGCGCCGTTTCTAGCGGCGCTGCAGACCACGGCGCTTTGCGTTACAGTAGTGAAATGATAAGGCGCAGCAGCATTGCGGGAGGACATCATGCATCAGCAGACGGAAGTGGCGATACTGGGCGGTGGCTGTTTTTGGTGCCACGCCGCCGTGTTTGGGGAAGTGCGCGGCGTGACGCGCGTCGCGTCCGGCTATACGGGCGGCAGCGTGCCCGATCCCACGTATGAACAGGTTTGCACGGGCGACACGGGCCACGCGGAAGTGGTGCGCCTGGAATTCGATCCCGCCATCATCCCTTACCACGACTTGCTGGAAATCTTTTTTACGCTGCACGATCCCACCACCGTGAACCGGCAGGGTAACGATGTCGGCACGCAATTCCGTTCCGTCATCTATTACCAGTCGCCCGAGCAGGAAAAAGTGGCGCGCAAGGTACTCGCCGAGATGGCCGGCGTGTGGGATGCGCCCATCGTCACGCAACTGGCGCCGGCGCAAGCTTTTTATACAGCCGAGGATTACCACCAGAATTATGCCGAGCAGCATCCCTTGCAGGGATATTGCGCGCTGGTCGTCGCGCCCAAGGTGGAGAAATTCCGCGCCATGTATGCGGGGCGCCTGAAGTGAGGCAGCCTCCAGCGCCGCGCGCGCCTGTCAGGTCGTGAGCACGGGCGCGGGCCTGGCATCGCGCGCATACATGTAGTTGCGCGACCAGGGCAGGTTGGTGGAACGCCGTCCCGCCTTCACGCAGACGATCTGGTACAGGCTGATCAAATCTTGCTCGAAGGCATAGGCGCAGCCGGCCAGATAGACGTGCCAGATGCGGAAGCGCCGTTCGCCCGCCAGCGGACGAATTTGCTCGGCGTTGGCTTCGAAATTCTCCGTCCACAGGGCGCAGGTGCGCGCATAGTGGCGCCGCAGGTTTTCCACGTCCAGCACTTCCAGTCCCCCTTGCTGCATGGTCTTGAGCACATTGCCGATGTGCGCCAGTTCGCCGTGTGGAAACACATATTTCTCGATAAATTCCCCGCCGCCATACGGCGTTTCGCCATTGTCCGGGTCGGTGGAGGTGATGCCGTGATTCATCGCCATGCCATCGGGTGCCAGCAGCTTGTTAATGATGGCAAAGTATTCGGGCAAGTGTTTGAGGCCCACGTGCTCGAACATGCCCACGCTGGTGATGCGGTCGAACTGGCCCGTGACGTCGCGGTAATCTTGCAGGCGGATATCGATCAGGTGCGCCAGGCCGGCCGCCGCCACGCGCTCGCGCGCCAGCGCGTACTGGTTTTCCGACAGGGTCACGCCCACGCAGCGGGCGCCATATTGCTGTGCGGCACGGATGACGAGCGCGCCCCAGCCGCAGCCAATATCGAGCAGGGTCTGGCCCGGCTGCAGCTGGATTTTCTTCAGGATATGGTCGATCTTCTTGACTTGCGCCTGCGCCAGGGTTTCATCGCCATCTTCAAAATAAGCGCAGGAATACACGAGGCCGGGGTCGAGGAATTGCTCGTAGAAGGCATTCGACACATCGTAGTGGTAGCGGATGGCTTCGGCATCCTTGCTCTTGTCGTGCGTAAAGCTGCGCACGATGCGGGCCAGCTTGCCTTCCGGTTTCAGGGTGTTGCGGGCGAGGGCATTGCAGATGGAAATCATGTCCATCGCCGTGCCCTTGACCTCGATATTGCCTTCCACATAGGCCGAACCCAGATTGGCCAGCGAGGGGTTCAGCAGGTAGCGGGCCGAGGCAACTGTCGGCAGACGAATGGTCACGCGCGGCACCTCGCTGGACAGGTCGACATGCTGGCCATTCCACAATTCTATGCGGAGCGGCAAGGCGGTCTTGCTGCGAATGCTGGCGATCCAGGACCTGAGTTGGTTTTGTACAAACAAAATGGCCTCCAATGAAGCGGCCCCAGCTGGGGCTGCAAATTGAGAAACAATGTTATTTAGTAACTTCTACCCTCATAGCCTACACCTATATTGACCAGCTTGCTTTGCACAGCCTTGACTGCGCGCTTAAGGTTGCAAGCGCTGCATGCTCCATTGCCCGTCAGCACCGCGCGTAAACACGATGCGGTCGTGGAAGCGCGAGCGGCGGCCCTGCCAGAATTCGATGCGTTCCGGCTGCAAACGGTAGCCGCCCCAGTGGGCCGGGCGCGGCGGCTGGGTGGCGCCGAGAGCGGCGGCGACGGCCTCGTAATTGCTTTCCAGTGCGGCGCGGCTGTCGATGGGCGTACTTTGTTGCGAGGCAATCGCCGACAAGCGGCTTTGCAGGGGACGCACATTGAAATACTCGTCGCTCTCGGCAGCCGTGGTTTTCACTACCGTGCCTTCGATGCGCACTTGCCGCTCCAGTTCGCGCCAGAAGAACAGCAGGGCGGCGTGCGGATTGTGTTCGAGCTGCTGGCCCTTGTCGCTGTTGTAATTCGTGTACCAGGTAAAGCCGCGCTCGTCGAACTGCTTGATCAGCACGATGCGTGAGCTGGGCTTGCCGTCGGGACTGACGGTGGACAAGTCCATCGCATTCGGTTCCATCACCTGGGCCTTGACGGCCTCGGCAAACCATTTCTGGAACTGGGCGATGGGATCTGCCAGCACATCGGTCTCGCTCAGGCTCGATTGCACGTAATCGGTGCGCATGGCTGCCAGTACGGCGGCTGCGTCCGGCACTTCAGGCGCATCCGGCACGATGCCGCGGCGGCGCTGCATGGCTGTGCCAAGCTGCTCCATCTGTTGCGCGCTGAACAGGCGCTTGGCCATGGGCGCCAGTTGTCCTTCTTCCTTGGCCATGTGGGCCTGGTAGGCGGCCACGTAGTCGCGCACGCCGTCGTGCGACAGCTGCGAGTTCGTGCCGGCCGCGATGGCGTCGAGTTCCGGGCGCAGGGTCAGCCAGGCCTGGTCCATGCGCTGGTGGTCGGCCAGGATTTCCGGCACCAGGGTCGCCAGCAGGGCCGCGTCGTCGCCCATGGCCGTCGCCAGCAACATGGGCATCAAGTCCTGTTCTTCATCGTCATGGTGCAAATGGGCGGCTTTATTAAAGTATTGCAACACTGCCTTGGCCGCCTGTTGCGCTTCCGCCGTGTTGCCATGCTGTCCCAGATGGCCCAGCAGGTTTTGCAGGGTCGCCAATTGCTTGCGGATCTTGTCGTGGCAATGCTTGAGCACGGCGATGGGCTGGTCAAAGCCGGGAACTGAGTCGAACAGGGGAGAGGTCATGGCAAGTTCTCGTGGTGGGCGGTGTGGGGGCGCGGCGACAGTTGCTCTTGTCGCTGTGTCAATTCGGCTATTTTAGGATATCTGCCTGCGCAGTGTCCGTTAAAATGGCGCCATGCATACCTCCACCAATGAACTAATTTCCATGGACTTGACCGAGATCGATTTTGAACGGCGTTTCGGCGGCATAGCCCGCCTGTATGGCGCCCCCGTGTTGGCGCGCTTCCGCGCCGCCCATGTGGGTGTGATCGGCGTGGGCGGCGTCGGTTCCTGGATCGTCGAAGCGCTGGCGCGCAGCGCCATCGGCCGCCTGACCCTGATCGACCTCGATAATGTTGCCGAATCGAACATCAATCGCCAGATCCAGGCCATGAGCGACACCATCGGCAAGGCCAAGATTACAGCCCTGGCCGAGCGCATCGAACTGATCAACCCGTTTTGCCAGGTCACGCAGATCGAGGATTTTATTACCCCTGATAACCTGGAGCAATTGCTGGGCGGGCGCGATTTCGACTACCTGATCGACGCCATCGACAATGCCAAGGCGAAAGCGGCCGTGATCGCGTATTGCCGCGCGCGCAACATTCCCATGCTGACCATCGGCAGCGCGGGCGGGCAGACGGACCCGACCCTGATCGCCGTGCGCGATTTGTCGAAAACGGAGCAGGAACCGCTGCTCAAGCGTGTACGCAAACTGTTGCGCACGGAATATGGTTTCCCCCGTGGCGTGAAAAACAAATTCAACGTCGACGCCGTGTTTTCCATGGAACCGTTGAGCACGCCCGAGAGTGCCGAAGCGTGCGCCATCGATGGCAGCACGCCTGCCGGCGTGACGGGCTTGAATTGCGCCGGTTTCGGTTCCAGCGTGGTGGTGACGGCCAGCTTCGGCATGGTGGCGGCCGCCCATGCGCTGAAAAGCTTGCGTCAGGACAAGCTTGCCGCGGTGCCAGTGCCAGTGCCGGACGCCGCCTAAGTCACGCTGTTTAGGTCAGCTTGCGGCTGGCCAGGATGCGATAGTCGCCGCTGCTCTTGATCGATTCCACCAGCACCAGTTCGTCCGCCTGCCAGGCGATGGGCGCGAAGTCCTGGCTGGCTGGGGGCGGCGCTTGGCGCGCCAGGGTCACGTGCGGCGTGAAACGGTCGCGCTCGAAGCGGGGCGCCAGCCCCTGTTCTGCCAAGCCGTGCATGCAGGCAGCGCGCAAGTCCAGCAAGGCGGGCGAGGCCTGCGCCAGCGCGGCCCAGGCTAGCGCCAGCTGGGGAAAGTGGCTGGCGTGATCGAATACCAGGGGCATGGCGCGCGCTGGCAAGTGCGCCAGGAGTTCTTGCAGGGCCGGCATATCGCTGGCCGGGCGCTGCCCCAGGAAGGCCAGGGTCAGGTGCAGTTTCTCTGCGCGCACGGGCTTGCCTTGCAAGGGCGCCTGCCAGGCGGCCAATGCCGCGCGCGTGGCCGCGTCGGGCCACAGGGCGTAAAACAGACGGGGACAATGTGTATCGGGCGACAAGTTTTTCCTATCGTTGCAGCGGTTTGCTATTATTGGCATTCCCTGCCGGTTGGCTGGCCAGGGATCTCACCGAAACTCACTGAAAGAATACATCATGACGCGTAGCTCCGTTTTGTTTGCCCTGATCTGCTCCGTCGCCGCGTCGCTGGCGCAGGCACAGGCGCCAGCGCCTGTTCCCGCCTCCGCCGTCTCGCTGAGCCCCGGCCCTGTCGCCGATAAATTGATTCTGATCGACAACAAGGTCGGTACGGGCAAGGAAGCGTCCGTCGGCAGTAACGTCACCGTGCACTACACGGGCTGGTTGTACCGTCCCCTGGCGAAAGATTCGCGCGGCAAGAAGTTCGACAGCTCCGTGGGCCGTGGCCCGTTTGACTTCCCGCTTGGCAAGGGCATGGTCATCAAGGGCTGGGACCAGGGCGTGGCGGGCATGAAAGTGGGCGGCAAGCGCACCCTGATCATTCCAGGCGAGCTGGCCTATGGCTCGCGCGGCGCCGGCAATGGCGACATTCCGCCGAACTCGGCACTGATCTTCGACGTGGAATTGCTGGACGTTAAGTAATTGTTCACTTTGGCGGTGGCGCATGCTCGCGCTGCTGCCATCAGCGCTCTGAAACGCGGTAGACTGGGGTTTCTTGAAATAGCGGAGATTGCTTCCATGAACATCGCCAACGACGTCACTGAACTGATCGGCAACACCCCCCTGGTGCGCATCAACCGCATCGCCGCCGGCAGCGTGGCCACCATCCTGGCCAAACTCGAATTCTACAATCCCGCCCACAGCGTCAAGGACCGCATCGGCCTGTCCATGATCGTCGCTGCTGAAGCGGCGGGCAAGATCCATTCCGATACCGTCATCGTCGAGCCTACCAGCGGCAATACGGGCATCGCGCTGGCCATGGTGTGCGCCGCACGCGGCTACCGCTGCACCCTCGTCATGCCCGACACCATGAGCCGCGAGCGGCGCATCCTGCTGCGCGCCTATGGCGCCGAACTGGTGCTCACGCCCGGCAGCGAAGGCATGTTGGGCGCCATCCGCAAGGCCGAGGAAATGGTCGCGGCCGATCCGCGCTACCTGATGCTGCAGCAATTCAACAATCCCGCCAATCCCGCCATCCACCGCGCCACGACGGCCGAGGAAATCTGGCGCGATACGGATGGACAAGTCGATATCGTCGTCGCCGGCGTGGGCACGGGCGGCACGATCACCGGCATCGGCGAGGTGCTGAAGGAACGCAAGCCTGGTCTGCAAGTGATTGCCGTGGAACCGGAAGCGTCGCCGATGCTGTCGAAAGGCACGAAAGGGCCGCACCCGATCCAGGGCATCGGCGCCGGTTTCGTGCCGCAGATACTCAACACGGCCATCTACGACGAAATCATTTGCGTCAAGAACGACGATGCCTTCGCCACGGCGCGTCTGGCCGCCAGCGATGAAGGCTTGCTGGTCGGCATCTCGTCGGGCGCCGCCCTGTGGGCTGCCCTGCAAGTGGCGCAGCGTCCGGAAAACGCGGGCAAGACCATCGTCACCATCATCCCGTCGTTTGGCGAGCGCTACCTGAGCACGGCCTTGTACGCGGGCCTGGGCGACTGAGCGTCGTCCCGCCCGGCGGTGCAGCGCAAGGGTGCCGGTTGAACTTGCCATGGCGAAATATGCGCCAGGCTGGCACGGCAGGCGCAGTACAATATCGGACGGGCCGCAATGGTTCGGCCCGAATTGTGTCTTTGAATGGAAATATGTTCCTGGTAAAACCTGAACGCCGCCGCCTGCTGCAGGTGGGCGCAACCGTGGCTGTCATCGCGCTGGGCCTGGCCTCGCGCGCTTATCCCCAATTCCTTCCTGCCGCGCTCGGCAAATATCCGGGCGACGCCCTGTGGGCCATGATGATCGTCTTTGCCCTGGGCGCGATCGCCACGCGCATGCGCACGTGGCAGCTGGCGCTGACTTCGCTGCTGATCTGCTTTGCCGTCGAATGTGGCCAGTTGGTCCAGGCGCCATGGATCGTCGAGCTGCGCGCGCATCACCTGGGTCACCTGGTACTGGGTTCCACCTTCGGCTGGGCCGACTTGATCGCCTACACGGCCGGCGTGGCCGTGGCGGCGTTCATCGACAAGCTGGCGCTGTTCAAGCGCCGCTGAGCTTTGATATGTGGGGCCAGTTCCTTCGGAATCGCAATGCGTCCCATTGGGACACGTTCCCCTGACAGGACTAGCCCCCTCAGTATCACTTGACGTTACCCTCCGCGTCGCGCAATTCCACGGGTGCCAGTTTGAGTTTGCTCAATTGCGGGGCGATCTTCGCCTTGTCGCCCACGCCGATGACGATCAGCTTTTCCGGCTGCAGGTATTTCTTCGCCATCTGCTGCACCTGCTTGTCCGTCACGCCCGCAAAGCGCTGCGGCAGGGTCGCGTAGTAGTCCAGGCCCAGGCCGTAGATATACACATTGGCCATGCTGGCACTGATGCTGGCATTCGTCTCGAACTGGCCCGGCAGCGACAGCACCTGCGAATTGCGCGCATTCGACAATTCCTTGGCCGTTAACGGCTTGGCGATCATGGCGCGGATTTCCTTGAAGGTTTCCGACACGGCCGGACCCGTCACGTCGGTGCGTACCCCTGCCGCGATGGAGAACGGTCCCGGCTGGCTACGGTACTGGAATTGCGAGCGCACGCCATACGTGTAGCCCTTCTCTTCGCGCAAGTTATTACTCAGCCGGCTCGTAAACAAGCCGCCCAGCGCCGCATTCATTACTTGCAGCGGCGCATAGTCGGGCGTCGTGCGGGCCACGGCGATGGTCGACAGGCGCACGGCCGTCTGCGGCGCGCCCGGCTTGTCGACCAGGATCAGCCTGGCTTTCGTCGTGGCCGGCGCCGCTGTCACGGACGGCGCCACCGTGCCAGCCTTCCAGCTGCCGAACTTGGCTTCGGCCAAGGCCTTCAATTCCGCAGCGCCGATATCGCCCGAGACGATCAGGGCCGCATTGTTGGGTACATAGTGCTGCTGCCAGAACGCCTGCAGGTCGGCGCGGCTGGTGGCCTTCAGCGCCGCTTCCGTGCCCAGCTGGATGGTGCCGTACGGATGTTGCGGACCATACAGGGCCGCCGCTTCCACGCGGGCCGCCACGGCCCCCGCGTTTTCGCGCTGCTGCGCCAGTTCGCCGATGCGGCTGGCGCGCTGGCGCTCCACCTCGGCCGAGGGGAATTGCGGGTGCTGCACCACGTCGGCCAGCACGTCGAGCGCTTGCGGGAACGTGGTTTTCAGCGAAGTCAGCTGGGCGAACGAGGCATCCGCACCGGAACCCGTGCCCAGGAAAGCGCCCAGTTGTGCCACGTCGTCGGCGATCTGCGGCGCGCTGCGCGTGGCAGTGCCTTCCTGCAGCATTTGCGCCGTAAAGCCCGACAAGCCCGGCTGCGCCAGCGGATTGGCGCCCGAGCCGCTTTTCACCACCAGCTGGCTAGCCACCAGCGGCACGGCCGGGTTGTAATTGTGGATCACCGTCAAGCCATTGCTCAGGGTGAAGGACGTCGCTTGCGGCAGCACGATCTTCGGCGCCGGACCGGCTTTTGGCACGGTACTGCGCCATGGCTCGTCCGCATTGATGGCCGTGCCTGGCGCCGCCTTGACCTTGCCCGGTGCCGGTGTCGCCACTTCCGCGCCCAGGTCCGGCGTGCCCGGCACGCCATACACGACCACGCGCGCCTGGTTTTTCAGGTAGGTGTCGACGGCGCGCTGTACGCCGGCCGCCGTCACCTGGCGGTAGCGTTCGATATCCTTGCCCAGGTAGCCGGGGTCGCCCAGGTACTGGTTGTACTGGTTCATCATGTTGGCGTTGCCACCCACTTTTTCCACCTGGCTCAGCATGGCGGTCTCGATGCTGTTGCGGGCCCGCTCGATTTCCTTCTCGGTGGGGCCCTTGGCACGCAACTGCTCCAGCTCCGCCTGCATGGCTTGCTCGATTTCCTCGGGCTGGTGGCCGGGACGGGCCGTCACGTCGATGGTAAACACGGAGGTGAGGGCGTTCGAACTCTGGTTGGCGCCCACGTCCTGCGCTATCTGCTTGTCGTACACCAGGGATTTGTACAGGCGGCTGGACTTGCCGCCGGCCAGGATTTGCGCGGCCATCGACAGTTCCGCGTCATCCTTGGCGTAGGCGGACGGCGTCAGCCAGGCCATGAAGACGCGCGGCAACTCGACCCGGTCCTGCACCACGACTCTGCGTTCCTGCGTGATGGACGGCGTCACGACATCGGGCTTGGCCACGGCGGGGCCGCTCTTGAAGCTGCCAAAGTATTTGTTGACCAGTTCCTTGGTCTTCGCCTTGTCGATGTCGCCGGCGATCACCAGGCTGGCGTTGTTGGGACCATAGTATTTGGTAAAGAATTCCTTGATGTCGGCCAGTTTGGCATTCTGGATATCCGCATGCGAACCGATGACGCTGGCGTAATACGGGTGGGTTTTCGGGAACAGCTGGTGGTACAAGGCTTCCTGCACGATGCCATAGGGCGCATTTTCCACGCTCTGTCGGCGTTCGTTGCGCACCACGTCCTGCTGGTTCGTCAGCGCCGTCTGGTCGAGTACGTCCAGCAGATAGCCCATGCGGTCGGAATGGGCCCACAGGGCCAGTTCCAGTTGGTTCGACGGCACCGTGTCGAAATAATTGGTACGGTCGAAATCCGTGCTGCCGTTCGAATCGGTGGCGCCCGCGCCTTCCAGCAACTGGTCGGCCATGCCGCGCGGCACGTGCTTGGTGGCGGCAAACATCATGTGCTCGAACAGATGCGCAAAGCCCGTCAGCCCCGGCGCTTCATTCGCGGGACCCACGTGATACCAGACATTGACGGCCGTGACGGGCAATTTATGGTCTTCCACCAGGATCACGTCGAGGCCATTCGGCAGCGTGTATTTTTCGTAGGTAACATCTGGCACGGCCGTGGCTGCCGTCGCGGCGGCCGCACCGGCGGCGTGGGCGAGGGTGAGCGGGGCGCCGTACAGCGACAGCATCAGGGCGGGAATGGCCAACAGTTTGATCGGTTTCATGCATGCTTCCAGGCTAGGGTGGGGGAAGATGCTGCGGCTCGCTCGTGGCTGGCGCAGCGCGATGGTGCAACGGTCGGTGCTACAGTTTATACAGCAGGGCCGCGCCGCCCAGCACCAGCAGCGCGCAGGCGAGCGAGACGATGGCGGCCGCGCCCAGCAGGCGCCATTCGCGCGGCGTGAAGCCGGCCGGCGATGGCGCGGGTACGGGCGCTTTCGGCGCTGGCTGGGCCATGGCTGCCGCCGGCAGTGCCGGCAAGCCGCCCGCCGCGCGTGCCTGCGCCGCCAGCGCTTGCGTGGCGGCGTCCAGCAGGGCCAGTTGGCGCTCGACGGTTTCCGCCAGCACCGCTTCGTTCAGCGCCACCAGGGCGAATATCGGGTCGTCAACGTCGATCTTGATGCCCGTCTTGTCGAACACGTGACTGCGCAGTTTGTGCTGGTCCATCTACCATTGCACCTTGTCGAGTTGTTCGAAGATGTCGCGGTAGACGACCTTGATGCGCTGTTTTTCCATGATGTTGAACTTGTCGTTCTGCAGCACTTCCTGCATCGTCAGGCGTGCCGTGTTCATTTTCTTGACATCCGCGCCGAAGGTGTCGGGATTGCGTTGGCTCAAGGTGATGCTGCCCTTGACGCGAGCGCGGTTGTCGGCATACGACTGCGATTCGACAAACTGCTTGCCGGACGCCGATTGCAGCAGGCCGAAGTGTTCGTTTTGCCACAGCACCAGCGGCACTTTCGTCGCTTGCGCCGTGGCGACAAAACCCGTGGCCGTGTCGTGCAGGGTATCGCCGCCGCCGACGATGGTGTGGATATACACCTTGCGGCCCGATTCTTCCAGCAGCGAAAAACAGTCGTTTTCCAACAGGTAGCCCATCAGCGGCGAAAATGTGTTCGCGCCATTGTCGACCACGCAGTTGCCGTCTGTGTCGAGGATATCGATCATCAGCGCGTCAAAGCGTTTCGGGTCGATGTTGCGCGCATCCGTCATCACGGGCACATGCTTGACGTTCATTGCCTTGTAGCGCGAGAACGTGGCGTTTTCCTGATCAGTGTCATAGCAGCGCAAGGGCGTGTCGTCCTTGCCGCCTATCCATTGGGCCAGCAGGGTCGAAACGAGGGTCTTGCCGATGCCGCCCTTGCCCTGCAGGATGAAATGTACCGTGTTTTGCATTGCGACTACTCCAAGTTGTTGCGTCAGTGACAATCAAAGATCCGTGACGGCGGCGCGCGCGCCCGGCGAGGCCACGAATGGCATTTTTACCACAATCCTTTGCAAATATGCCATGCGGAACAGCGAATCTGGTTATGATGTTAATCAGGATACCATTGATACAGAGCAAGTTTTGTGTGAAAAATCCACCCCAGAGTGTGAACGAGGACGCAGTGCCGATCTCCAGTCTCGATAAAGCCGATATTGACCGTCTGAATCAGCAAGCCCTGTCTTGCCTGGTTGGCAACCGCCGCCAGGCACGCCGGCTGGCGCAGATGGCGCTGACGGCGGCGCAACGGCAACAGTATGCGCGCGGCGGCGCGTATGCGGAACTCAATCATTGCTGGCTGGCGTATTACGCGGGCGAGGCTGAGCCGTCGTGCGAGCGCCTGGGCGGGTATTTCCAGCATAGCGGCGACCTGGAAGGGGGCATGGAAGTGGCGGCCCTGCAGGGCGCGTATGCGAGCCGGCGCGGCGACTTTGCCGATGCCGAGCAGCATTTCCTGCAAGCGCGCAGCCTGGCCGCGCAGATACCCGACTCGCTGCACAAGTTCATGCTCTACGCGCGCCTGGGCGTCGATGCCCTGAACCGTGGCGATACGCAGGACGGCCCGCGCAATTTTTTGCTGGCACTGGACATCGCCGAGCGCTTCGGCAGCCCTGCGCACCGGGTCAACAGCCTGTCGAACCTGGCGTCGTCGCAGCATGACCTGGGCAACGATGAAGATGCCATTCCCCTGCTGGTCGAGGCGCTCGACATCATCGGCACGCAAAAGCTCAAATACCAGCAAACCATCGTCTCGGCCAACCTGGCCATGTGCCTGCTGGCCACGGGCAAACCGACCGAAGCGCTGGCGCTGGTGGAACCGTTTTACGAGTGGCCGGAAGAAGACCTGGCCGTGCGCGCCTTCTTGTTTTGCATCGCCGCCCACGCTGCCATCCTGCTGCAACAGCCCGATAGCGCCTTGCAACTGCTGTTGCGGGCCGAAGAATACGCGCGCCGGGGCCAGGACCTGGAAGAGCAGATGCATGCGTGGCTGGTGCGCGGCAAGCTGGACCTGCACGCGGGCCAGACGGCAGATGCCTTGGCGTCCCTGACGCAGGCGCACAGCCTGCTGAGCTGGACGCGCAACCCATTCCACCAGCAGCAGATCTTGCGGGGACTGGCCGACATCAATGCCCAATTGGGCGAATGGGAAGCCGCGTATGGTTTCCTGCAGCAATACCAGGCCGCCTACGAGGCCGGCAGCAGGTCGGCGCGCGCCTCGCGCAGCCTGATGCGCAACCTGGAAAAGGAAATGCACAGCCTGAAAGCCGAGCGCGACAAGGCGCTGGAACTGCAGGCGGCGCGCGAGACGGAAAACGCCAAGCTTGAGCACCTGAACCGCGAACTGGCGCACCAGATCCTGCATGTCAATTCCCTGCAGGACAGCCTGAAGGAGCAGGCCATGCGCGACCACCTGACGGGCCTGTACAACCGCCGCCATTTTGAAACCTGCCTCAATGCCATCCTGCACGAAGCCGATGCAGATGCGCCCGTGGCCATCGCCATCATCGATCTGGATTTCTTCAAGCGCGTCAACGATACCTACGGGCATAATTTTGGCGATGAAGTGCTGATCCAGTTCGCGCGCCTGGTGGAAAGCCAGCTGCGCGGCAGCGACATGCTGTGCCGTTATGGCGGCGAGGAATTCTGCCTGCTGTTGCGCGAAGCCGACAGCACCATCGCGGCGCACAAGATCGACGATATCGCTGCGCGCTACCGTCAGTTGCTGATCCAGCAGGCGCCGCACAGCCTGACCGGCTGCACCTTTTCGGCCGGCATCGCCGAATATCCGCGCCACGGCGCCGGCCGCCACGAATTGCTGATGCGTGCCGACAGCGCCCTGTACGCGGCCAAGCAGGCCGGCCGCGACCGTGCCTGCATCGCCGACGCTACTGGATAAAACGCAGCAGTTCGCGCAGGGCGTGCGCCACCGCCTGCTCGCGCACGGCCTGGCGATCGCCCGCAAACACCAGTCGTTGCGTCTGCACACGCCCGTCCATGGCCCAGCCGAAGCAGACGGTGCCAACGGGCTTGCCGGGCACACCGCCCGTGGGGCCGGCAATGCCCGTGGTCGAGACGGCCACCTGGGCCTCGCTGTGGGCCAGGGTACCTTGCGCCATGGCGGCGGCCACTTCCTCGCTGACGGCGCCATGTGCGGCGATCAGCTCGGCGGGCACGCCCAGCATGCTGCTTTTGGCCCCGTTGGAATAGGTGACGAAGCCCCGTTCGAACCAGGCGCTCGACCCGCTGATGTCGGTGACGGCCTGCGCCACGCCGCCGCCCGTGCACGATTCGGCCGTGGCCAGCAGCAGGCCCTTTGCCTGCAAGGCCAGGCCGACCGCGGTGGAGAGGGGGATGTGTTCCTTGCTCATGGATGACTCCTGCATGCGGTGAAAATGGTGGCAAGACTGTAGCATGGTCAACGGCAAAAGAAACTTTCCCCGGTAACAGCGAAAATGCGTACACTCTTTTATACATTTGCTACCACTTCGGGCCGGCAGGCGCTCTGTCGCTGCGCCACCCTGGTGCGCATCGCTCGAACCGGCAAGCGGCATGGTGCCGCGCCTTCGTATGCATTCTCTTTACTCGGTTGTCATGGCAATTTTGAACTGGTCCTGGTGGCGTCATCCTGGCCCCCTGCGCCGCCCCGTGCGCGGCGCCGGCCGCCGCTCCCTCCGCTTGGGCTGGCTATTGCTGCTCCTGGGCGTGCTGTGCGCCGATGCGCGGGCGCAGGTGCCGGGGGAGCTGGAACGCCAGGTCAAGGCCGGGTATCTGTACAAGTTTGCCGGCTATGTCGAGTGGCCAGACGGCAGCTTTGTCCGGCCAGACTCTCCGCTGGTGATCGGCGTGGCTGGCGCCGATGCGCTGGCCGAGCAGCTCGAACAGAGCGTGGCCGGGCACAGCGTCAACGGCCGCGCCGTGCAGGTGAAAAAAGTGCGCCGCGGCGAAGCGCTGGCCGGGCTGCACGTGCTGTACCTGGGCGCGCTGGATAAAACGGCGCTGCAGGAGATGCTGGCCGCCAGCCGTGGCCTGGCGTTGTTGACGGTGTCCGATTCGGATGAGGTCTACGCGATGGGCAGCATGATCAATTTTGTGATGGCCGAGGACAAGGTGCGCTTCGACGTGGCCCTGAAGCCCGTGGCGCAGGCGCATATCCGCATCAGCGCGCGCATGCTGCTGGCCGCCTATCGCGTGCAGACGGGGGGCGCCTAGATGATCAGACTGCGTTCCATCCGCCACAAGCTGATGTCGGTGGTCTTGCTGACCGCCCTGGTGGCGCTCGTCATTTCGCTGGGCACCATCGTCGTCTACGACTTGCGCGCCTACCACCGCAACCTGGTAGCCGATATCAGTACTCAGGCCGAGCTGCTGGGGCACATGAGCTCGGCCGCGCTGGCCTTCGACGACGAACGCCTGGCGCTGGAAAACCTCAACCTGATGCGCATCCGCCCGCGCGTGACGGCCGGCGCCCTGTACAAAGCCGATGGCAGCCTGTTTGCCAGCTATCGCGCAAATGCGCATGTGGGCGAGCTGCCGGCGAAGGTGGGCAAGGAAGGTGTAAGCATCCAGGGCAGCTCGGTGGAACTGTTCAAGCCCATCGTCGACAATGGCGAATTGCTGGGCACCGTGTATCTGCGCGCCGATTACGAGCTTGCCGGCCGCGCGGCCGACTACCTGGCCATCGCGTTGGGCGTGACGGTGCTGGCGCTGCTGGTGGCCTTGCTGCTGCTGCGCCGCCTCGATTTCGTCATCACGCAGCCCATCCTCGATATCGCCGACGTGGCGCGCGAAGTGATCGAGACGGGCGACTACTCGCGCCGCGCGCGCAAGCTCAGCGTCGACGAAGTGGCGCAGCTGGTCGATTCCTTCAACAAGATGCTGGCCGAGATCGAGCTGCGCACGCACGCGCTGGAGCGCTCGAACGGCGAGCTGGCGCGCGAAGGAGAGCAGCGCACCCACGCGCAGCAGGAAGTCATGCGCCTGAACCAGGAACTGGAAGTGCGCGTGCACGAGCGCACGATGCAGCTGGAAATGACGAATGGCGAGCTGGCCATGGCGATGGAAGAGGCGCGCAGCGCCAACTATGCGAAGTCGGCGTTCCTGTCGTCGATGAGCCATGAATTGCGCACGCCACTGAACGCCATCCTGGGTTTTGCGCAAATCCTCAGTTCCGACCGCCTGCCGTCGACCCTGGAACAAAAAAAGGAGTTCGCCGGCCATATCCTGAAATCGGGGCGCCACTTGCTGACCCTGATCAATGAAATCCTCGACCTGGCAAAGGTGGAGTCGGGCACGGTCAGCCTGTCGCTTGAACCCGTGGGACTGGACGCCATCTTGCAGGAATGCCGCGACATGATCGCGCCGCTGGCCAGCCAGCGCGGCATCGGCATGGCTTTCCCCGACGCCTGTCCCCTCAACGTGCTGGCCGACCGCACGCGCCTCAAGCAAATTCTGTTGAACCTGCTGTCGAATGCGCTCAAGTACAACCGGGAACAGGGGCAGGTGGCCATCGATTGCGCACCGCAGGTCGGCGGACGCGTGCGCATCAGCGTGCGCGATACGGGCGTGGGACTCGATGCCGAACAGGTGGCGCTGCTGTTCCAGCCCTTCAACCGACTGGGGCAGGAGGGCGGCACGGAAGAAGGCAGCGGCATCGGCCTGGTGGTGACCAAGCGCCTGGTGGAATTGATGGATGGCAGTATCGGCGTGACGAGTGCGCCCGGCGAAGGCAGCACGTTCTGGATCGAACTGCGCGTGGTCGATGCCGTGCCCGTCCCGAGCGCACCGGCCTTGCCGCGGCCGGACCTGGCCGGCGCGCTGCTCGACAATAGCGCCCCCGTCACCTTGCTGTATGTGGAGGACAATCCCGCCAACCTGACCCTGGTCGAGGAAATCGTGCGCTACTGCCCCCAATTGCAGCTGCTGACGGCAACGGATGGCCGCCTGGGCGTGGAGATGGCGCGCACGCATTTGCCGCAGTTGATCCTGATGGACATCAACCTGCCCCATGTGAATGGCACGGATGCGCTGAAACTCTTGCGCGCCGATCCGCGCACGGCGCACATTCCCGTCATCGCCCTGACGGCCAATGCCATGCCGGGCGATGTGGAGCGCAGCATGGCGCTGGGCTTTTACCGCTACCTGACCAAGCCGATCAACCTCGATGAATTTACCGAGGCGATCAACAGTACCCTGGCCTATGTGGCGCAGCAGCGCCGGCAGAAGGGAACAGGCGCGCCATGATCAGCCAGGCCGATATCTATGCGGCGAAAATTCTTATCGTCGACGACCAGGAAGTCAATTTGCGCCTGCTCGAGCATTTGCTGGGCGGCGGCGGCTACACGGCCATCTCCAGCACTCTCGATGCGCGTGCCGTGGCCAGCCTGCACCAGCGCCATCAGTTTGACCTGATCATCCTGGATCTGGTGATGCCCGGCATGAGCGGCTATGCCGTGATGGACGCGCTGCGCCCGCTGGAGCTGGAAGGCTATTTACCCGTGCTGGTGATCGCCGCCGACCCGGACGCCAAGCTGGCCGCGCTGGAAGCGGGCGCGCGCGACTTCATCAGCAAGCCCTTCGACGCGCTCGAAGTGCTCACGCGCATACGCAACATGCTTGAAGTGCGGCTGCTGCACCGCGCCGCGCGACACTACAACACGCTGCTCGAACGCACGGTGGGCCAGCGCACGGCCGAACTGCAGCGCTTTCGCGGCGCCATGGACGCCACCACCGACGCCATCTTCCTCGTCGATGTGCTGGGCATGACCCTGGTCGACGTCAACGACGGCGCGTGCCGCCTGCTCGGCTATGCGCGCACCGAGCTGCTGGCGCTGGCGCCCGGCACCTTGCTGCCATCGCCGCCGGCCCCGCCCCTGGCCGCGCTGCCGGGCGGCCAGGCCCACCTGGCCACGGAAGTGACGGAGTGCGAGCTGGTGCGGCGCGACCTGAGCCTGGTGCCCGTGGAACTGGGCTGGCACTGGTATGCACAAGCGCCCGTGGCGGGTGGGCAGGGTGCGGGCGGCCTGCTGCTGATCGCCGTGGCGCGCGACATCAGCGAGCGGCGCCAGGCGCAGGAGCGCCTGAAGCACCTGGCCCACTATGATGGCTTGACGGGGCTGCCGAACCGCAGCCTGTTTTACCAGACCCTGGCCCAGGCCGTCGAACTGGCGCAGGAAAAAAGCTGGCGCATCGTGGTGCTGTTCATCGCGCTGGACCGATTCAAAAGCATCAACGACACCCTGGGCGCAGCGCTGGGCGACGAATTGCTGCGCCAGTTCAGCAACCGCCTGGTCGAATGCGTGCGCCTGCGCGACACGGTGGGGCGCCTGGGCAACGACGAATTCGCGCTGATACTCACCATGAGCCGCAACCAGCAGGAAGCCGTGGCGGTGGCCAACCAGGTGCGCGAAGCCTTGCGCGCGCCGTTCGACTTGCGCGGCCACGCGGCCACCCTGACGGCCAGCATCGGCATCGCCATGTATCCGGACGACGCCACCGACCCGGAAACGCTCATTAAGTACGCGAATACGGCCATGGGCGGCGCCAAGCAGGCGGGGCGCGACGGTTACCGCTTTTTCACGGCTGGCATGAACGTGCAGGTGCTGGCGCGCCTGGACCTGGAACTGGCGCTGCGCCATGCGCTGGAACACGAGCAATTCATCCTGTACTACCAGCCCAAGGTGGATTTGCGCACGGGCCGCATCAGCGGCGTGGAAGCGCTGCTGCGCTGGCGCCGCCCCGGCTACGGCCTGGTGGCGCCGGCCGAATTCGTGCCCGTGCTGGAAGACACGGGCCTGATCGTGCGGGTGGGCGCCTGGGTGATTCAGGCTGCCTGCCGCCAGATCGCCGAGTGGCGCGACAGCGAAGTGGGGCCCGTGCATGTGGCAGTGAACGTGTCGAGCCGCCAGTTTGCCGAAGGCGACCTGGAAGGCGAGGTGACGCGCGCGCTGGAGCAGCACAACGTGGCGCCGGAACTGCTGGAACTGGAGCTGACAGAAACGGCGCTGATGTCGAACGCCGAGCGCACCATCGTCGTGCTGGGCAAGTTGAAGAAAATCGGCGTGAAAGTGGCCATCGACGATTTCGGCACCGGTTACTCCAGCCTTGCGTATTTGCAGCGCTTCCCCATCGACAAGCTGAAAATCGACATTGCCTTCGTGCGCAACATCACCAGCAATCCGAACGATGCGGCCATCGCGCTGGCCATCGTCAGCATGGCGCACAGCCTGAAACTGAGCGTGGTGGCCGAGGGCGTGGAGTCGCGCCCGCAGCTGGAATACCTGCGGCGCAACCGCTGCGACGAGATCCAGGGCTTTTATTTCAGCCGCGCCCTGCCGGCGCTGGAACTGGGGCAGATGATCGTCGCCGGCGCCGGCCTGCCGCCCGGCCACGACCCGGCCGCCCAGCCGGCGCAGACCCTGCTCATCGTCGACGACGACGTCAACGTGCTGTCGTCGCTGCACCGCCTGTTCCGTCCCGAAGGCTACCAGATCCTCACGGCCAGCACGCCGGCCGAAGGGTTTGAAATGCTCGCCCTGCACCGCGTGCACGTGATCGTCTGCGACCAGCGCATGCCCAGCATGAGTGGCACGGAGTTCCTCAGCAAGGTGAAGGAACTGTACCCGGAAACGATCCGCATCATCCTGTCCGGCTACACGGGCCTGGAAGCCGTGCTCGACTCGATCAACCGGGGCGCCATCTACCGTTTTTATACGAAACCGTGGGATGACACCCAGCTGCGCGACAACATCCGCCTGGCCTTCCAGCACTACTGGATGGTGAACCAGCCGGGACTGGCGCGCTTGGCGGTGCGCTAGCTCAGTCGCTGAAGTGGTCGAAAGAACTCAAGGCCAGATCCAGCGGCTGCCCGGCTGCATCGACCAGCCGCAAGCCTGATTGCGCCTCGATGCTGCCCACGCGCGTGACAGGCGTGCCGCAGCTTGCCGCCAGGGCGGCGATGGCATCGCGCGACGAGGCGGGCGCCGTGAAGCACAGCTCATAATCGTCGCCGCCGGCGGCCGTGTAGCGGCGGCGCAGGCCGGTTTCCTGCTGCGCCAGCACGGGGCCGGCCGGCAGGGCGTCGACGTCCAGGGTGGCGCCCACTTGCGAAGCCTTCAGAATATGGCCCAGGTCGCCCACCAGGCCGTCCGAAATGTCGATGGCAGCATGCGCGAGGCCCGCTTCCGCCAGGGCGCAGCCCAGCGCCACGCGCGGCGTGGGCGTGTGCATGCGCGCGGCGGCTGCCAGCAGGTCGGCTGGCGCCAGCTCCTGTTCCATGCGGTAGCCGGCCAGCGCCAGGCGCGCGTCGCCCACGGTGCCGCTGACCCAGATATCATCGCCCGCCACGGCTGCGCTGCGGCGCAGGGCCTGGCCCGGCGCCAGTTCGCCGAACACGGTGATGCAGATGTTCAGCGGGCCCTTGGTGGTGTCGCCGCCGATCAATTCGCAGCCGAATGCGTCGGCCAGCGCAAACAGGCCTTCGGCGAAGCCGGCCAGCCAGGCGCGCTCGGCTTGCGGCAGCGACAGGGCCAGCGTGAACGCTACGGGACGCGCGCCCATGGCGGCCAGGTCGGACAGGTTCACGGCCAGGCTTTTATGGCCCAGCATGCGGGCGTCGGCGCCGGCAAAGAAGTGCCGGTCCTCGACCAGCATGTCCGAGGAAATGGCGATCTGCTTGCCTGCACCTGGCGTGAGCAGCGCGCAATCGTCGCCAATGCCCAGAGTGGCGCGGCCGGGGCGCTGGCGCACGAAGTATTGTTTGATCAGGTCGAATTCGGAAAGCGCGTCGTGTGGGGCCATGGCGTAGTCTGTGCGTTGAATGATGGTGTGGCCCGGCTATTATAGGCTGGCCTACAATACAGGCCTTTGCCACTGCCGAGCAGCTTACTATGCCCATCCTCGATATTCACGTCCTGTTGCAATCCTGGCTGGACCATGGCTGGCTGCGCGACCCGCAAGCCGTCGGCCTGGCCACCTTCGAGGCGCAGGAGCTGGTGGCGCACGGCTTCTATGCCGTCAGCGACGTCGACCAGCTGTGCCTGTACGAGGACGAGCGCCTGTTCCGCAGGGGCAAGCGGCCGGTGCATGTATTGTTCAAGGCGTTTCTGCAGCGCGGCCAGCTGGTCGCGAATAGCCTGGGCCTCGGTGATCAGGTGCACCTGGCCGGTTTTCTGCGCGCGGCGCGGCAGCCTTTGCCGGCGTTTCGCGTGCTGCTCGAGCAGGGGGGGCGCAGCGGCGCCCTGCTGTTCGACAGCGGCCTGGTGCTGCAGTTTTCCGCCAACTTGTGGGGCAAGCCCCGTCATTACTACCTGACCCTGGTCGAGGGACATGTGGCCGACGCCCATGTTCCGGATCGCGACAGCGATATCGACTTGCGCGCGGCCAGCGTGGGCCATGTCCAGGCCCTGTACGACAGCCGCGACCCTGCTGAACTGAAGCGCCTGGCACGGCGCGGCAATGCGGCGCTGCGCGAACTGGCGGGCCTGCTCGCTTAGCCTTTCTTCGCCTGGGCCATACCCTGCAGCAGCTTGGCCAGCAACTGGTCGAGCTGGCGCTGCTCGTCCGCGCTGAGCGCCGACAGCATGGCGCGCTCGTTCTCCACGTGCAGCAACACCAGCTGTTCAATCAATGCCAGGCCCCGGGGCGTCAGGGCCACCAGCACGCCGCGCCGGTCCGTCGGGTGCTTCTGGCGTTCGATCAGGCCTGCCGCTTCCAGCCGGTCGATGCGGTTGGTCATGCCTCCCGAGGACAGCATGGCCGCCTCGTACAGTGCCGTCGGCGTCAGGCTGTACGGCGCGCCTGAGCGTCGCAGGGTCGCCAGCACGTCGAATTCGCCCGGTTGCAAGCCATGTTCGGCGAACAGCGGATTGAGCCAATCGCGCGCCATCAGCTGCGCCACCGTGCCCAGCTGGCCCACCAGCTGCATGGCGCCCGTATCCATCTGCGGCAGCTCGCGCTGCCATTGTGCTGCGGCAAATTGCGCGCGCGTATGTTCTTGCGGGGTAGTTGTCATGGCTAGGTATTTATCTCGACATCAAGATAGATTTCTATCTCTATGTTAAGATACTTTTCATCGAGTTATTCTATGACGCATTAAACCATGTGCCTCCCTGCGAGGCAAGGACTACTATCCCATGCCATCCTTACGCCCCGACACCGCCCCCCCTCTCTCGTCCGCCCTGCTGGTGGCCGCCATCATCCTGCTGGGCCTGAACCTGCGCCCCATCCTGGCCGCCATCGGCCCCTTGCTTGACAGCATCCAGGCCAGTACGGGCATCAGCAACGCCGACGCGGGCTTGCTGACCACCGTGCCCGTGTTCGCCATGGGCGTGTGTGCGCTGGCGGGTGCGCAGCTGCAGCGCCGTCTGGGCGTGACGCGCGGCATCTCGCTGGGCATCGCCATCATCGCTTGCGCCTGCGCGCTGCGCTGGCCCTTGCATGGCAGCGGCGGCCTGATCGCCACGGCAGCCCTGGGCGGCCTGGGCATTGCGCTGGTGCAAGCCTTGCTGCCAGCCTTCATCAAGCGTCATTTTCCCGCTCGGGCGGGCCAGTTGATGGGGTTTTACACGACGGGCATCATGGGCGGCGCGGCCATTGCCGCCGCGTCCGCCTCGCCGCTGGCACAGTCGCTGGGCTGGCAGGCGCTGCTGGCCCTGTGGGCGCTGCCCGCCGTGGCCGCCGCGCTGCTGTGGCGCCGTGCTGCCGCTTCGCGCGTGGAGGTGGCCAGCGGCGCAGGCGCCAGCCTGCCCGTGGGCAGCGGCCGCGCCTGGCTGTTGATGGTGTTTTTCGGCATCGGTACGGGCGCCTACACGCTGGTGCTGGCCTGGCTGCCGCCGTTTTACACGGAACTGGGCTGGAGTGCGGCCGACAGCGGCTTGCTGCTGGGTGCCCTGACCCTGGTGGAGGTGCTGGCGGGACTGGTGATTTCAAGCATCATCCACCGCTTCCCCGACCGCCGCATCCTGCTGCTGTCCGTCTTGCTGTCCGTGCTGGCGGGCCTGGCTTGCCTGATCGTGGCGCCCGCGCAACTGGCCATCCCCGCCGTGATCCTGCTGGGCTGTGGCATCGGCGCCCTGTTTCCCCTGTCGCTGATCGTCAGCATGGACCACGTGCGTGACCCGGCCGGCGCCGGCGCACTGCTGGGCTTTGTGCAGGGCGGCGGCTACATCATCGCCAGCAGCATGCCCTTCATTGCCGGATTGATCCGCCAGCATTCGTCCAGCCTGGCCCAGGCGTGGATGGTGATGGCCGGTGGCGTGGTGGTGTTATTGCTGATCGCGGTGCGCTTTGCGCCGGGAGGCAGGCTGGCTCAGTCGCGCTAGCGTGCGCATGGCGTGTGCTGGCAGCTGATATATTTCGCGCATGAACATCGTCGACCATTATTTAGCAGGCTTGCGCAAGGCCTTGCCGCCGGAACCGCTGGCGGAGCTGGCGCTGGCCAGCGGCGCCAGCACGGCACAACTGGCCAGCTTGCGCCGGGCCTATCCGTTGTGCCCGGACAGCTTGCTGCACTTGCTGGGCAAGTACAACGGCACCTATTATCAGAAGTATGCCGGCGGCACGGTGCTGGTGTATATGCTGGGCTCGGACGTGTTCGAGTATCCGTATTATCTGAGTTCGGTCGAGCAGATCCTGGAGGATGGGCAGGCGAACCAGCGCAGCATCGCCGATATTTACGGCCATTACCTGAAAGACGATCCCGGCATCGTCGACGCCCGCATCGACGCCGCTATTCAGCAGGGCCAGCGCCTGTGTTTTTCGCATTGCATGAACAATGGCGGCTCCTCGCGGCTGTATATCGATTTCACGCCGGCGGCGTCGGGCAAGGTCGGGCAGATCGTGCGCTTCCTGCACGACCCCGACAACTACCAGGTCATCGCCGACAGCTTCGACGCCTATCTGCAAATGCTGATCGACGACGGCTACGGCTTCCTGATTGAGGAAAATTTTGAATAGCCCAGCCACCCCGCCATCGCTGCTGCCCGCCAACCGCCGCATCGTGCTGTCCGGCGAGGATGCGTTGCGCATCCTGTGCGAGATCGAATTCCTGCTGCAGTCGCTGCATCACATCGGCCGCCATTATTATCCCGACGGCGCCGATGACGGCGCCGATGCGCTGCGCCGCGCGCAGTATTGCGCAGAGACGACACGCTTCATTGACGAGGAGCAAGCCACGACCCGTCTGGCGCTGATGCGCAGCATCCTGTCCGCGCCCTTCGACACCACCCTGGGCGCCGACGAGATGGACGATATCGAGCGCGCCGTCGAGGCATTGCCGCTGTGGCGTGCCCCTGGTTCTCTATCGTAAAAATTAATTGAAATTTAAAATTTGATAGTTTTTCCTGCTAAGGACGTTTGTGCCGCCGGACGGCCTTACAATGCTAGGTTATGCGTTTTCGTGATATCAGACTGTGGCTAGCGGAAAATACCTAGCTAATTGAAAGAATCGGTCTGATAAAATCCGGAACACCCGATCGACCAAACAGGAAGGCAGCACAGCATGGATTCGTCATCTGATAAAAAAGAAGAATTGCGTCAACAATTGCGCTTGGCCGCACTCGAATATCACGAGTGCCCGCGCCCCGGCAAAATCAGCGTGACGCCCACCAAACAACTGACCAACCAGCGCGACTTGGCGCTGGCCTACTCGCCGGGCGTGGCGGCACCCTGCGAAGAAATCGTCATCGATCCGGCCAATGTCTATAAATATACGGCGCGCGGCAACCTGGTGGCCGTCATCACCAACGGCACGGCCGTGCTGGGACTGGGCAATATCGGCCCGCTGGCCGCCAAGCCGGTGATGGAAGGCAAGGGCGTACTGTTCAAGAAATTCGCCGGCATCGACGTCTTCGACATCGAAATCAACGAGATGGACCCGGATAAACTGGTCGACATCATCGCTTCGCTGGAACCGACCTTCGGCGGCGTGAACCTGGAAGACATCAAGGCGCCCGAGTGCTTCTACATCGAGCGCCAGCTGCGCGACCGCATGAAGATCCCCGTCTTCCATGACGACCAGCACGGCACCGCCATCATCGTCGGCGCGGCCATCCTGAACGGCCTGAAAGCCGTCGGCAAGAAAATCGAGGACTGCAAGCTGGTCGTGTCGGGCGCGGGCGCCGCAGCGCTGGCCTGCCTGGACCTGATCGTTGACCTGGGCTTCCCCCTCAAAAACATCTACGTCACCGACCTGGCCGGCGTGGTCTACAAGGGCCGCACGGAACTGATGGACCCGGACAAGGAACGCTTCGCGCAAGACACGCCGCTGCGCACCCTGGCCGAGATCATCCCGGACGCCGACATTTTCCTCGGCGTTTCCGCCGGTGGCGTGCTGAAACAAGACATGGTGCGCAAGATGGCGCCGAACCCGCTGATCCTGGCGCTGGCCAACCCGAATCCGGAAATCCTGCCGGAAGAAGTCAAGGCCGTGCGCAGCGACGCCATCATCGCCACGGGCCGTTCGGACTATCCGAACCAGGTCAACAACGTGCTGTGCTTCCCGTACATCTTCCGCGGCGCCCTCGATTGCGGCGCAACGACGATTACGCGCGAGATGGAAATCGCCGTCGTGCACGCGATCGCCGACCTGGCGCATGCCGAGCAGTCGGACATCGTGGCCACGACGTATGGCATCAGCAACCTGTCGTTCGGTCCTGAATACCTGATCCCGATGCCGTTCGACCCTCGCCTCTTGATCAAGATCGCCCCGGCCGTCGCCAAGGCAGCCGAGGAATCGGGCGTCGCCACGCGTCCGATCAAGGACTTGCAAGCGTACGCGGACAGCCTGCAGCAATTCGTCTACCGCAGCGGCACCTTCATGAAGCCGCTGTTCCTGATGGCCAAGTCCACTCCGGCCGAACTCAAACGCATCGTCTACGCCGAAGGCGAAGAAGAGCGCGTGCTGCGCGCCGTGCAAGTGGTGGTCGATGAAAAACTGGCGCGTCCTATCCTGGTCGGCCGTCCACCCGTGCTTGAAGCGCGCATCCAGAAGTTCGGCCTGCGCCTCAAGCAAGGCGTCGACTTCGACGTCATCAACCCGGACTTCGACGAGCGCTATCGCGATTACTGGAACACGTATTACGCCATGACCAGCCGCAAGGGCGTCACCGAGGAATACGCGAAGCTGGAAATGCGTCGCCGCCATACCCTGATCGGCTCGATGATGATCCACAAGGGCGATGCTGACGGCATGATCTGCGGCACCTTCGGCACTACCCAGCTGCACCTGAAATACATCGACCAGGTGCTGGGCAAGCGCGCCGGCAGCAATGTCTACGCGGCGATGAACGTACTGATCATGCCGGAGCGCCAACTGGTGATGGTCGACACGCACGTCAACGAAAACCCGGATGCCGAGCAGCTGGCCGAGATCACCATCATGGCCGCCGAAGAGATGACCCGTTTTGGCCTGTCGCCGCGCGCGGCCCTGCTGTCGCATTCGAACTTCGGTTCCAGCGACAGTGCCTCGGCGCAAAAGATGCGCGCCGCGCTGGCCATCATCAAGGAACGCGCGCCGGACCTGGAAATCGACGGCGAAATGCACGGCGATACGGCCCTGGACAGCAAGCTGCGTCAAAAAATCATGCCAAACTCGGCACTGAAGAACGACGCCAACCTGCTGGTCATGCCGAACATCGAATCGGCCAACATCGCTTACAACCTGGTGAAGACGGCAGCCGGCAACGGCATCGCCGTGGGCCCGATCCTGCTCGGCTGCGCCAAGCCCGTGCACATCCTGACGCCATCGGCCACCGTGCGCCGCATCGTCAACATGACGGCACTCTGTGTCGTTGATGCCGTAGCACAACGCAAGGTCTGATCATTAGCACTTCCTGAAAGCCGCGCCATCCGCCAGGGTGGCGCGGCTTTTTTACGTCAGTGCGCCATCAGCACGGGCAAGGTCATCTGGCGCAGCACCGTTTCCGTCACGCCGCCCAATAAAATTTCGCGGAAGCGCGCGTGGCCGTAACCGCCCATCACCAGCAGCTTGGCATGCACTTCGGCGGCCATGGCCAGCAGCGCCGCGCCGATGTCGCCCGTGGCGACGGCCGGGCGCACTTCCACGGGCACGCCATGGCGGCTCAGGTAGGCGGCGATGTCGGCGCCCGGATGGCGGGCCGGCTGCGCATGGCCGGCCGGCGGGTGCAGCAGGGCCAGCACTACCAGGCGCGCCGCGCGCAAGAGGGGCAGGGCGTGGCCGATGGCGCGCGTCGCTTCCATGCTGCCATCCCAGGCCACCACCACGGTGTTGTTTGGCGCTGCAAACTGGCCGCTGCGCGGCACGATCAGCACGGGGCGGGCCGCGTTGAGCATCACGTAGGGCACCAGGTCGCTCATGGCGCCGGGCAATGCCTCGCTGTCGTCATGCTGGCTCAGTACTGTCAAGTCGCTGTAACGGGCGCTGACGGCCATGCCGCCATCTTCATCGTCTTCGATCAGGCGCCTTTCCAGCGAGACGGCGCCGGCCTGGCGCGCCAGCGTCTCAAACTGGTCGAGTGCCCGTTCCGCCTGGCCGTGCAGTGCTGAAATCTGCGCCGCCACGGCGCCACCGCGCATGCCGCGATTGTTTTCCAGGGTAAAGCGCGACATGCCCGTCATCGCCGCGCCGATCAGGTGCGCCTGGTGCGCGTGCGCCAGCTGCGCCGCGATGGCGATGCGCTGCGGCGCATGACGCGACAGGTCGGCGTGGACCAGGATGGATTTGTAAGCCATGTTGTCACTCGGTAGTCAGGATGGCAACAAGGCTAGAACGGCAACACGGGCAAGTCCAGCATTGCCGTGCCGGATGGCGTTTTTCTTATGCGGGACTTGATATGGGTCAAAAAGAGACAGACCATGGTCATTTGCAATCCCATCGCGACAAAATGCCGACCTACTTGATATGCATCAATATGCTCGCGGCGCAGCCAGCGATAATGGTCGTGAACTCCTTGCCCTTCCAGTGGTCTGCATCGGCGTCGGCAGCATCGTGTCGGCACTTCTTTGTGTGACGCAACAACGCTGGCCGTGGCGGGAGTTCACTTAATTGTAGGGCTGCAAGTCCAGCCACACGGCATACGACAGGCGCTTGCCATTCCACAGCCCGCCGCCGCGAATGACGGCATCGCACGAGGTCAGCTGGCCCACCAGGTCCTGGCGGCCCAGATTGCGGCGCAGGCGCAGGGCGTCGTTGTGCGACAGGTAACCCACCAGCTGGCCATCGATGAAGACGGCGATGGCCTTGTCCTGGAACGGATTGGCATCGTCGCAGACGAGCAGGGCCAGGCATTTTTCTTCCGCGTTGCCAGGGCCGTGCTCGCCGGCCAGTTTGGCGATGGCGGGCTGGTACATCGATTCGTTTTCCACTTCCGACGCAAAGCGCCCCTCGTCGTTCCAGTGATGTGCAGGGGCACCGGGAGGAATCGCCGGCACGTACTGGCGCACCGAGACGAGCGGCTTGTGCAGCGGTTTCACGGGTGTGCGGCCGCTGAAGACGTAATACAGCAGGGCGATGACGATGACGATGGCAAGCAGGTAAAGCATGGTATCTCTCTGATTTCTAAGGTGGGAACCGGGGCGCGGGCGGGCTGCGCGGCGTTGCCGCTACTATAGCAAGTTCGTCGCCTGCTTCCGGGTAAATCTGGCCATCAGATGGCGGCGCCGGCGCAGTGCGCGCGGGGCGTTCAGTACGATAGGCGAGGCGCCCGTCAGCCCCGAATAATACTGGCCGTGCTGGCGCAGGACGATGGCATAGTCGCGCAGCGCGTGGCCGTGCGCCAGCATGCGTGCGTCGCAATCGACTTCGATGGCAAAGCGCAGCCGGTGCAACTGCCACCACAGGGGCAGGTTCCACGGCATGAGCACGAGCAATGCGTAGGCCAAGGCCAGCAGCTGCGGGTCGCGCGCGGCCAGCCGGCATTGCGCGTGCGCCAGCAGCAGCGCCTGCTGCCGGGGTGGAATCAGTTGCAGCCAGACGGGCATCACGATGCGGGGCCGCAGCAGCCCCGCCACGCAGGGGCCGATGCCGCCGCTCAGGAAGACGGGTGTACCCAGCAGACTGGTCTTTTGCCAGCGGCGCTGGTGCGACAGCAGCCAGGCGCTGCGCAGCGCCAACAGCAGTAGCATGCCCACCGACAAGACAAACCAGCCCAGTTTCAGCTGCGCCTGTTCCGCCGGCATGGCCGCCAGCACGCCCGGCAGCCATGCCAGGGGTACGATGACGGACGCGGCAATGGCCGCCAGCCACAGCCAGCGCGTCGTGCGCCCGCGCCGCTGCAGCAGGCGCTCGGCGCGCCAGGCGCCGGCCGACAGCAGCAGCGCCAGCGCCATGCTGCATAGCAGCCAGGCAGGCATCGGGCGCCTAACGCTTCAGCGCCATGCCGACCGAGGCGGGCGCTGTGTGCTTGAAACCGAACTGCGCATACAGGTCTTGCGCCTGGCCATCGGCGATCAGGCTGACATACGCGCTTTCCGGCACGTCGCTGTCGATGAACTGGCGGATTTCGCGCATGATCAGCTTGCCCAAGCCCTGGCCCTGGTGGGCCGGCAGCACGGCGATATCGACCACCTGGAAGAAGCAGCCGCCATCGCCGATGACCCTGCCCATGCCCACCACGGTGTCGCCGTGCAGCACTTGCACGGCAAACAGGGAGTGTGGCAAGCCCTTGGCCGCTGCCTCCGTGGTTTTCGCGCTCAGGCCGGCGGCAACGCGCAGCTGCTGGTAGGTGGCGACCGGGGGAATGGCCAGGCGGGTGGTGTAGGGCGATGCTGCGGTCAAGACGCTCTCCTGTGAATTGGTTGGAGCGGTAATTATAGGCGGCGATGCGTTTCCAGGGCGGCACGCTTTATTCGCCGGCCCCTATGTCGTCCGGGGCGCTTTTGCGCTATGGTGGCGTCATCCCCCTATTTGTTGAAAGCACGCCATGTCCGCAGGATTTACCGCCACCGAATTGTCCGTTATTAATGAAGACGACGCCCTGATCACCACCCTGGCCGCGCCAGCCGGCAAAGGCGAGCCCGTCTACCTGATGCTGCAGCGCGCCGACAAGTATGACGAGCAGGACGTCGCCATGGGCATGGACGAACCCTATATTGAATATGGCGGCCAGGAATTTGCCTGGTATGGCCACATGCATGCCGTGATCCTGCATCCGAACCGCCTGTCCGTGCAGATGGATGCCGAGGCGGCCATGCAGATGGATGACGACGGCCAGATCGACGTGCGCTTTAATTTGACGCCCGAGCGCTACGCCCAGCTGCAACAGGCGTTGCGCACCACGTTCGAGGGCTGCGACTATTATCGCGAGGAACGTTGATCTGCGTGGCCGGCACCGGTCATGGTGTCGCGTATGCTCGATAGCTGGTATTGACTGCGGGAGAAGACGATGACGGTGCTGATACTCGGTTTGTTGCTGTTCCTGGGCTTGCACTCGGTGCGCATTGTCGCCGACGGCTGGCGCAGTGCCCAGCTGGCGCGCATCGGCGAAAAGCGCTGGAAGGGGCTATATTCGCTCGTCGCGTTTGCCGGGCTGGGCCTGATCATCTGGGGCTACGGCCTGGCGCGTCAGCAACAGTTGGTCCTGTGGGCGCCGCCCATGGGCTTGCGTCACGCCAGCGGCCTGTTGATGCTGTTCTCGCTGATTTTATTGGCGGCGGCCAATGTACCGCGCAACCGCATCAAGACCTGGGTGCACCATCCCATGCTGCTGGGCACGCAACTCTGGGCCGTGGCGCATCTGCTGGCCAACGGCAGCCTGGCCGACGTGTTGCTGTTCGGCGGCTTCCTCGCCTGGTCGCTGCTTGATCTGTATGCCGCCGTGCGGCGCGACCGCGCGACCGGCGTGGCATACCAGGGCGGCACCGTGACAGGCACCCTGATCGCCATAGTCGCGGGCTGTGCGCTGTGGCTGCTGCTGGCATTCTGGTTGCATGGCGTGCTGTTTGGCGTGCGGCCGTTTGGCTAGCCGGATGCGGCAGCTTCCCTGCTGCGGTGTCCGCTTGAATCCGCACCCCAAAGCGGACATTGTGCTGCACGGCCAAGGTAGTTTTCTTCCAGTCTGTTCACTGTCGCGCCTGATCTCACGATAAATAAACACGGAGACAGCAAACCAATGGGCGACCGCATTGCCATCACTCCCGGATGCAGCACGGTGTTTCCAGGACAGTCAAACCACCGCGGCGCTGAATGACTCGGGTCGTCGCGCCAGCAGGTGAGACAGCCGTTGAAGGCCCGCCTGCAAGCGTCCACGGTCCTTGATGCACCCCAAAGAAATCCGAATTGCATTCACGGAGACGCTGCCAGTTGCGAATGCCTCCGCCGGCGTGACTGCGATGCCGGAGCTAGCGGCTGCACGCGCAAGCTGCAAGGAGTTCCAATACGCCGGCAACTCGAGCCAGACATGCAGGCCGTCTCCAAAGCCGCTGTACCGCCCCGCCAGAATATCCCGAGCCATCCGGTGGCGCAGGCGCGCCTCCTTGCGTACGCCCTCCATCAATCCGTCGGCCGAACCGTCGAGTATCCACTGCGTGGCCAGTGCGGCAGTCAGCGGAGCGACCATCAGCGCAAATGATCTTAGCGCGACCAGGAAGCGTTCGCGTTCGTGCGGGTCGCGTATCAGCACGAAGGCGACACGCAAGCCAGGCGTCAGGCATTTCGACAGGGTTGAGATGTAGACCACCTGTTCCGGGGCAAACGTGGCAATAGGAGGTGGCGGGGCATCGGCAAGGAGCCAGTAGGGATCGTCCTCGACGATGCGTACATTGCAGCGCTTCGCGATGCTGGCGAGCTCACTGCGCCGGCCTTCCGGCATGGTGATGGCGGTCGGGTTCTGTAATGTCGGATTGAGGTAGACCAGCCCAGGCTTGTGCTGGCGGCACGCTTCCTCAAGCCTCTCAGGCACCATCCCATGCCTGTCCGCTTCCACCGCAATGATGTGCCGGCCGAATTGGGTCGCTGCGGCACGCAAGCCGGGATAACTGCTTGGCTCTGCCAGGATAACGTCGCCAGGCTCCGTCAGCGCAAGGATCAATGCGGCGATCGCCGCTTGCGCACCCGGACAGACGACAACCTGTTGAGAATCCAGATGTCCAAACATCGGTGCCAGCCATTTGGCTCCAGCCTTGCGGTCGGAGTCGCTTCCCCCGCCCAAATGGTAAGTCATCAGCAATTCATTGTCTGCCCTCATCAAGACCTGGGACAAACCTTGTTTCAACATGTCGTCGAAGTCCACGCCATCCGGCGGTGGCGGCGTATTCATGCTCAGGTCGAGGATAGCGGTCAATTCGACCTTCGGCGCCGCGACATAAGTGCCTCGCGCGCCGCGGCCTTCCAGCAAGTTGCGGCGCCTGGCTTCGTCATATGCGCGCGTGATCGTCGTCAGGTCGACGTCCAGCTGTGCTGCCAACTGGCGCTGCGTAGGCAGGCGGTCACCCGGTGTCAAAGATCCGTCTGCCACCGCCGCCTGCAACGCATCGGCAATCTGCAAAAAGCGTGGCCCTCTGTTCCCGGCCAAGCGCGGCATCCAGATAGGTAAATGTTCATCTTGTATGGTTTTCAACTGGGACATTTTGTCTCAATGTATGGAAATTGTTTTTAAGTAGTATGCATCAGAGCGTGCAGTAACACCATCCTTGCATGGCAGTTGCTGACGTTTTCTCCTCTCTCATCTGCATTCGGCAAATCACTACGCTCGATGCCATTGTTATTTCATAGCTAGATATAATGAAAGATTCAAACAGGATGCCTGTGGGATGGTTTGAACAGAAGCTGCGGAAGCAGCGTTTTGAGGTAGTGCTCCTCACGATGGATAGTGTCAAGTAATAGACTGGAAATACTCAAAATGATAGATTGGACCCCTATAGTCTTCGTTACGTTCAAGGCTCTCGTGCTCAGCATTGGCATGTTCTTCGCCATCAAGTGGCATTACGATCAAGGCAAGAAGGATAAGGATAAGGCGAAGCAGAATCGCGCGGTGCTGCGCGCAAGCAGCAAGGTGGTCGGAGTCTTCGTGCTATCGCTCCTGGCCCTGGGGATCGTCACCTTTGTCGTTGTCAGTATGGTCGGTTTGGACATGACCCTCCCCTGAGGGTAAAGAATCGTCGGCCGATATCCAGTGATGCGGCAGCAATTCGCCGATGCGGCTCGGGCAGCATCGGCAGGCGGGTCAGCGCTCGCCTCGGCCCATCAGCATCGCTGCGGGCCTATTCATCGGCAAGCCATGAGGCTTTGCATTGAGGTGCTTCATGGCCCTTGCTCCGGGCATTGGCAAATTGCCGCTGGAATGCGTTGGCGTTGTATTTTCTGAGCGGGTCTGCTCGGTGGCATTGGGTTGGCGCGGTCTATCTTCACCACACACCATGCGAGATCAAGTTGAGGTCGCCCCTGACCGTAGGCCCCCATACCGATTCAAGACGTATACGTCGCTGCGGCACAGTAGCGCTTCCCCTTCGACCGCTCAAGCAGCGGCTTCTGTGGCTAATCATTGCGTAATGACCAGCTGTTTCTATCGGGAATAATCGGTATTGTTCGGAACGAACAGGCAAGAAAAAAGCCACTAAATCCTTGATTTTATTGGATTTAATGGCTTTGTCGGTACTTCTTCGATTTGTTCTGTGGTGCCGGGAGCCGGAATCGAACCGGCACGCTGTTTCCAGCGCGGGATTTTGAGTCCCGTGCGTCTACCTATTCCGCCATCCCGGCAACGCGAGACGCATTATCACTGATTTGTCACAATCTGGCAAGTTTTATGCTTGGCGTGTGTTTTACATGAGCATTGAGCATCCTTGAACGTGCCGGTTCCAGCACAGGAAGCGGAGTGCCGCGCCTGGCCAGCCGTCTCGTCGTGTCCCTTCATTACCTGGATGGATATCCCATGCAACAACTGGAAAGCATCCGCGTGTATGCCTTGTTGCCGGGAGGGGCAGATACGCCGACGGGGCGCGCGGTGGCTGCCACGCCCTAGGGGGGCGGGCTTGCATGCATTGAAGCGCCTGGTCTCGCCGGACGCAATCGCCCGCTCGGCGCTGTACCTGGCTTCCGATGCGTCCAGCTTCACCACCGCACGGCGCTGCTGGCCGATGGCGGGGTATCCGTCGTGCGCGCGCAAGAGATACGTAATGCGGCGCCGGAAACGCCGACGGCCCGGGGATGAGCCGGGCCGTCGGTGTCTTGCAGCTTGCGCTACATCAAGCTCAGTTGTGAACCGAGTTCAGCTGACGCGCGATGATGTCGTGGTTAAGCCAGACGACGGGCGCTTGCGGCTCCGACATGGCGTGGAACATCAGCGGGCCCGTGCCTTCCAGCACCAGCGAGCTCAGGTGGTCCGTGATCAGTTCCTTGCGGTCCTTGTGCAGCTTGGTAATGTCGTCCGAGGTGCCGATCATGACTTCGGCCAGCTCTGGCGTGTTGTCCATCGGCCAGGCGGCGAAGTTGCGGAACTGCACGCTGGTGGCGTCGCCGTTGTAGGTGGCGATACGGTCGAGCAAGTCTTGCAGCGAGACACCGTCTTCCAGCAAGCCCTGGCAGATTTTCCATTGCTCTTCGGCCCAGGCGCTGCCGCCTTCTTTTTTCAGTGCGTCGAGCAGGGGGAACAGCGACAGTTCCACGCCGACAAAAATGTCGGACGAATTCGTGCGGATTTCCGGGCAATTGAAGACGGTGGCCTTGATGCCTTTTTCCCACGCGGCCTTGGCCACGTTTTCCAGGCGCATCTTGGCCAGGCCTTGCGTATAGTTGCTATACGTTTGCCACTGGTATTTGCCGTCGATCAAGATCTCGGTGCCGTGGTAGCCGTAGGCGCTGTAGCGCACCTGGCCGCCCGTTTGCTCGATGCGAGCGCGGATGGCGGCGCTGCCGTCGATCAGGTGCTGCAGGGTGTTGGCCGTGACTTCGTCGAAGTTCATCAGGATCAATTTGCCCAGGTCGCTGTCGAGCAGGGCGCGCGAGGACATGAAGCGCTCGCCGCGGCCCTTGTAGATGCGGTTGGCGATCGCCAGGAAGACTTTGACTTTGGGAATGCCGCCAGCCATGGTGTGGGCGAAATACACATTGCTGCCGTCAGGAATCAGGCTGTCCAGCTCGGCCATGGCTTTCGCCACGGAAGCGCTGAAGCGGGCGATGCCTGCTTCGCGGCAGCGTTCGATCTGCGCCCAGTCCAGCTTGTCTTCTTGCCAGCTTTTCAGGGTCATGTCGGCCAGCAGGGCCGTCGGCGTCGGCTCGCCGGCTGGCGCGTCGAGGTCGAAACCGGCCATCAGCGGCACATTGATGATGCGGCCGCCCAGGTTGGCTTCGGCTTCCGCCAGCTCTTCCGCGTTCAGTGGGCGCAGCGCCATGTTTTCATCGCGGCGGCCGACCGTCATGCCGACGATATTCATCCCCGCCTTGCGCGCTTCGTCCAGCAAGCCATTCACATAGCCGCGGCCGAACAGCTCGCCGAACAGCACAAAGGTGTCGCCCTTGCGGAAGATATTTTTTTGCGGGATGTCTCTTAAGGACGTAATCTCGGTCATGGTGTCAATTCATTCAAAAATTAGCAGGGCAGATGGCTAGTGCTGCTGCCCGCTGGTTCAACATGGTTGTAAATTATGCGCCATTTCAGCTGGGAAAATCATGTTGCGAACGATTCTCGTCTGGAGCGGCATCTTCTTCTGCGGTGGAGCTCTTATTCTTTCGCCATGGCGTATTTTACGCTGCCGTGACGCGCAGCGCCTGCGGACTGGCCTGGCAGGCGCCGATATTACCTCAGCTTGGCCGTGCCGGTCAGTAAAATTGACCTAAAACAAATCCTGCTGGCCCGATACGAGGCGCGAAAAGTCGTCGCCCAGGAAGGGCAGTATCGCGTCGGCCACCGGCTGCAGCTGGCGCGTCAGGTAATGGTGGTAATCGATGGGCGAGCGCTGCGTTTCCAGCGGTTCCGGCCCGGCCACCGTGATCACATAACTGATCCATCCGCCATTCTGGTATTGCAGCGGCCGGCCCTGCGCCAGGTTGTAGGCGTCGGCCGTGCGCGCCGCGCGTACATGGGGCGGCACGTTGCGCTGGTAGTCGTCGAGGGGGCGGCGCAAGCGCTTGCGATAGACCAATAAAGCGTCGCATTCGCCGCGCACGGTGCGCGCCACGTAGTCGCGCACATAGTCCTGGTAGGCGGCGCGCTGGAAGATGCGCCGGTATAACTCTTGCTGGAATTGCTGCGCCAGCGGCGTCCAGTCGCTACGCACCGTTTCCAGGCCCTTGTAGACCATCTCTTCGCTACCGTCGGGCTTGCCCACCAGGCCCGCGTAGCGCTTCTTGCTGCCTTCTTCCGAGCCGCGGATGGTGGGCATCAGGAAACGCCGGTAATGCGTCTCGAATTCCAGCTCCAGCGCATTGTCCAGGCCGAATTCCTCGCGCAGGTGCCGCTCCCACCAGGCATTCACGTGCGTCACCAGCGCGCGGCCGATCTTGCCAGCCTCTTCGTCGCTATGCGCCGTTTTCAGCCACACAAAGGTGGAATCCGTGTCGCCATAGATGACCTGGTAGCCCTGTTCGGTGATCAGCTCGCGCGTGCGGTGCATGATGTCGTGGCCGCGCAGGGTGATCGACGAGGCCAGGCGCGGGTCGAAGAAGCGGCAGCCGCTGGACCCCAGCACGCCGTAAAACGCGTTCATGATGATCTTTAGCGCTTGCGACAGCGGCGCATTGCGTTCGCGCTTGGCCGCCTCGCGCCCTTGCCACACCTGTTGCACGATGGCGGGCAGGCAATGTTTCACGCGCGAAAATTGCGCGCCCCGGTAGCCCGGCACGGTATCGGCTTCGTCGCCGCTCGTGCCCACCACCAGGCCCACGGGGTCGATCAGAAAAGTGCGGATGATGGACGGGTACAGGCTTTTGTAGTCGAGCACCAGCACGGAGTCGTACAGCCCCGACTGGGAATCCATGACGAAGCCGCCCGGGCTGTTTTCGCCGGACACATCGCCCAGGTTGGGCGCCACGTAGCCCTGCCGGTGCATCAGTGGCAGGTACAGGTGCTCGAAGGCGGCCACGGAGCCGCCGCTGCGGTCGGCTGCCAGGCCCGTCACGCTGGCCCGTTCCAGGAGAAAGGTCAGCAACTCGGTTTTCGCGAAGATGCGCGTGACCAGTTCGCAATCCTTGAGGTTGTAGCGCGCCAGCGCAGGTTTATCCTCGCGGAAACGCCGGTCGATCTCGGCCATGCGCTGATAGGGATTGTCGATGGACTTGCCTTCGCCCAGGAGCGTCTGCGCCACGTTTTCCAGGCTGAACGAAGAGAAATTCCACGTCGCCGACTTCAAGGCTTCGATGCCGTCGATGATCAGCCGTCCCGCCGCAGCGGCAAAATAGTGTTCCTGCTTGCCGCCATGCTCGCGCCATTCCATGACGGCGCCGCCGCGTCCCAGCCGCAAGGGAATTTGATAGCGCTCGGCATGTACCTTGAGCACGCGCAAGTCGAACTGCACCAGGTTCCAGCCGATGATGGCGTCCGGATCGTGGCGTTCCATCCAGGTGTTCAGGCGCTCGAGGATCTGTGCGCGGCTGTCGCAGTATTCGAGGTCGAAATCGAGTGTCTCGTCGCCGCCGTTTTGCGGCCCCAGCATGTAGACCTGGCGCTGGCCGCAGCCTTCCAGCGCCAGCGAATACAGCTCGCCATGCGCCGTCGTCTCGATATCGAGCGACACCAGTTTCAAGGTGGGGCGGTAGCCGGGCGCCGGCTTGAGCTGCACTTCCTGCAGTGTTTCTCCCTTGAACGATACCGGCGCCGTGATGAAGCGCTCCATCAGATAGCGCTCGGGCGGGCGGATGTCGGCTTCGTACACATCGATGCCGTGGGCGCGCAACTGCTTTTCCAGCTTCAGCAAATGCCGGTATTGCTTGCAGTACAAGCCCAGTACGGGGCGGTGGTGGAAATCGCTCAGCGACAGGGGCCGCAGCTCTGCATGGCGCTCGCCGCGCAGCAGCAGTTCCGCCTGCTCGCGCTGCTCCATGGGAATAAAGGCGACCGCCGTCTGCACGGGCAGGCGCACGTGGCGGGGGCCTGCATCCGTTGCCAGCCAGAAATCGACCTCGGTGCCGGCGCTGGTATCGCGCCAGTGGCGGGTCAGGATAAAGCCCTGTGCGGGAGGGGGTACTGTGCTGTCCATGCCTTCGTGTCCGTGTCGTGCCCGGATAATGTGGCACCGGCCTGCACATTACAGCAAGCCGGTGCAGGGCGGGGGTGGTTGGGGCTATAATTTTCAGCATCGAAGACGATAACAAGAGCGCGTCGCGCCATTACCCTGGAGACAGCATGCAAGCAATGAGTTATGTACATGGCGCCCACGAGACACCGTTGATCGGCGAAACGATAGGCGCTTACCTGGACGCCATCGCCGCCCGCTATGGCCAGCACGATGCCCTGATCGTGGCGCACCAGAACGTGCGCTGGACGTATCTGGAATTCCAGCAGCGCGTGCACCGCCTGGCCGCCGGCTTGCTGAAGCTGGGCTTGCAGCCGGGCGACCGGGTCGGCATCTGGTCGCAGAATTGCGCCGAATGGGTGCTGACCCAGTTCGCCACGGCGAAAGCCGGCTTGATCATGGTCAACATCAACCCCGCCTACCGGCGTTCGGAACTCGAATACGTGCTCGACAAGGTGCAGTGCAGCGCGCTGATCCTGTCGCCCAGCTTCAAGTCCAGCGATTACCTGGCCATCGTGCAGGACGTAGTGCCTGAGATCGCCCGTTCGCGCGCGGGCGCCCTGCAGTCGCCGCGCCTGCCCCAGTTGCGCCACGTCATCCGCCTGGGCGCGGCCGCCACACCGGGCATGCATAACTTCGATGCCTTGATGGAGGGCATCTCCGACGCCGACCTGGCGCACCTGGAAGAAGTCAGCGCTACCTTGCAGTTTGATGACGCCGTCAACATTCAGTTCACGTCCGGCACTACGGGCGCGCCGAAAGGCGCCACCCTGACGCACCACAATATCCTCAATAACGGTTTTTTCATCGGTGAAGCCATGCGCCTCACGCAACAGGACCGGCTGTGCATCCCCGTGCCCCTGTACCACTGTTTCGGCATGGTGCTGGGCAACCTCGCATGCGTCACGCATGGCGCTGCCATGGTGTTTCCGGGTGAAGGCTTCGACCCGAAGGCCGTGCTGGAAACCGTGCAGGCCGAGCGTTGCACGGGTTTACATGGCGTGCCGACCATGTTCATCGCCATCCTCGATCATCCTGACTTCAAGCAATACGATTTGTCGAACTTGCGCACCGGCATCATGGCCGGCTCGCCCTGCCCGATGGAAGTCATGACGAGGGTCATCGAACTGATGCACATGGCGGAAATTACCATCGCGTATGGCATGACGGAAACGTCGCCCGTCAGCTTCCAGACATCGATCGAAGACCCGCGCGAAATGCGCGTGTCCTCGATTGGCCGCGTCCACCCGCACCTGGAAGTGAAAATCATCGATGCGGAAGGGCGCATCGTGCCACGTGGCGAGAAAGGCGAATTGCTTACGCGCGGTTATTCCGTGATGCAGGGCTACTGGGGCGACCCGGAAAAAACAAACGAAGCCATCGATACGGCGCGCTGGATGCACACGGGCGACCTGGCCGTCATCGACGAGAACGGCTTTTGCAGCATCGTCGGCCGCTCGAAAGACATGGTCATCCGTGGCGGCGAAAATATCTATCCGCGCGAGGTCGAGGAATTCCTGTACCGCCACCCGAGCGTGCTCGACGTCCAATGCGTTGGCGTGCCGGACGCCAAGTATGGCGAGGAGTTGTGCGCCTGCATCATTCTGCGTCCGGGCACGCAGGCCACCAGCGAGGATATCCGCGCCTTTTGCGACGGGCAGATCGCCTATTACAAGATTCCCCGCTATGTGCGCTTCGTCGAGGAATTTCCCATGACGGTGACGGGCAAGATCCAGAAATATTTGTTGCGCAAGCAAGTCGCCACGGACCTGGGTCTGAGCGCGGAATAATCGTTTCGCCAGTCCATAAAAAAACACCGGGACGCTTGCGCGGCCCGGTGTTTTGCATGGATTCAGCGTGAAGCTCAGGCCAGTTGTGCTTGCGGCGCGCGCGCTGGCGTGCGGCGACGCATGAATGCCAGCAAGCCCAGGCCGGCCAGCAGCATGGCGTAGGTGCCTGGCTCTGGTACGGCCGATACGTTCACCGTGTTGAAGCCGGCGCCGTTCATCGAGACGTGGCCATAATTGATCGAGCTGACCGAATTGGCGATCAGGGTGCCGTTCAGGCTGCCCGAACCGGAAAACGCGCTGTTCGGCGCCAGGATGCTGCCGTTCACGCCTGCATTGGTCAGGCTGGTGGTGGTGGCATTGGCAAAGTTGAACAGCGTGCGGTCGGCGAAGCTGCCGAAATTGTCGAAGCCGCCACTCATGGTGATGTCGGTGGCCGTGCCGTTGATGATGATGCTGGCCGTGCTTTTCAGCGACGATACGTCCAGGGTCAGGTTATGCAGGTTCGACGCATCGATGTTGAAAATATTCACGTCGGCGTTGATGTCGCCCACCAGCTTGTAGCCGCCCGATTGCGAAAGCACGGTGCCGTTCGATTGCAGCTTGGCCACGTCGCCCGACAGGGTCGTCAGCTGTTGCTGGGCGGCTGCAAAGTCCAGGGTGGAGGCATTGCCCTTGCTGATATTGTCGCGTGGGAACCATTGTGGCGCTGTCAACGTGGCGTTGGGGTTGCTGACGCCATACACGGAGGAACCACCGATGGTGCCCCAGCCCGTGTTCAGGTCGCCGCCAGCAACGATCGCGTTGGTCGCGCTGCCTGGCTTTTTATTCGTGCCAACGTTGTAGTTGTCCAGGTAGATATTGCCGCCAGCGGCAATGCTGCCGCCGACGCTGGTGAAGCCGCTGGCACCGCTGCTGCCGATGTTGCCGAAGATGAAGGCCGAGTAGCCGTTGGCGACGCCGAGGTCAATCACGGTCGCTTGGGCCGAGGCGCTGAAGGAGAAGGCGAACAGGGCGGCGCTGATGAGCGGCAAGGTGCGTGAGGCAAAAAATGTCATAAATATTTTCGTAGTAATAGGGATGGAAGGGCGGGAAAGCAAGTACACCGCCATCGCGCTGGCCGACATTATAATATAAAAAGCAATTATAGTTCAATTTAGGTAATTGACTATATTTAAAGGCAACATTTTATCGATTATCGACATTGGCCAGGCGGGCAAGAAAAAACCGGGACATGCCCGGTTTTTTCGTGTGTTACCTGACGCGCTGATACAGGCGGAAACGTTCCACATCATCGGTGGGGCGGCGTCCTTCCCACAGCTTGATCCAGTCCGCGCCGTGGTGCTCGGGCAGCTGTTCCTTGCTGTCAGGAACCTTGATGCTGTCTTGTAACAAGAACACATCGCATTGCTGCTGCCCCACGCTGGCAAACGGCAGGTGGCCGTAGTAGGCGAACGAGGCGCGCTGGGCGCCGCCGACGTTGCTGTTGATGCACTTGCTGCCTGGCGGCAGGTGGACGGAAATCTGGTGCGCCACGCTGGCGTAGCTCTTGCTGTAGTTCAGCTCGGGCAAGAACAGCGTCATGATCAGCACCCAGATCAAAATCAGGCCGCCGGACGACAGCACCACGGCGCGCCACAGCACGGCAGGCTGGCGCGAGATGCGCCAGTGCACCAGCGCCACCCAGCCTGCGCTGGCGCTGGCGGCGACGAAGAAGGCCACCAGTTCCAGTTCAGGCTTGAATCCTGGCACCAGTTTCAATGCATTGTAGGCCAGGCGCGGCGGCCATCCCGTCAGGGTGGCGAACCAGAATAGCCACAGGACGAGGCCGCAGATGGTCAGCACCATCACGGAGAACCAGTCGATGGCGTTGATGGCGCCCCGTTTCATGGTCAGCAGGCCGAACGCGGCCATCACGGCCAGTGGCGGCAGCAGGGGCAGCAACTGGCTCGGTTCCGGGTCGGGGTGGAACAGGCCCAGGATGGCCAGCATGGCGACAAAGGTCAGTGGCACGACGATGTGCAGCACATGGTGCTGGCGGCGCCAGGCATACACGGCCCAGGCGGCGAACGGCCAGGCGGGCCAGAAGAACCAGATGCCGACGCGGAAGAAATATTGCAGGCTTTTCAGGCTCGGGGCGCTGAACTGGCGGCTATTCCACTCCATCCATGCCTGCAGCGGCGAATGGCCGTATGGCTGCAGCAGTTCGCCCGGCAGCAGCCAGACCAGGGCCAGTGCGATGGCCACGAGCACGGCCAGTGCCAGGTGGCGTACGCTGCGCAGCAGCGGCAGGCGCAGGAAGACGGTGCACAACAGCATGGCGATGCTCAGCGCCGCCGGCGTGATCCAGCCGCGCGTGAGTGTCAGGCCGCCCAGTGCCAGGCCCAGCAGCGCTGCATTGCGCACGGACGGACCCTCCACATAGCGCACGGCGCGGTACAGCAGGTAGGCCATCAGCGACACATGCAGCGCTTCGGCCGTGATGTCGTGGCTGTGCTGTAGCAAGCCGAGGCAGCCAAGGTAGATGAGCACGGCGGCATCGGCCAGGGTGCGGCCGAAATCGTCCGGCTCGGGCTGGCCGCCGAAGGCCAGACGCAGGGGCTGGGCATCGTTGCGGCGGCCCAGGTTGAAGGCGGTGTACCAGACGGACAGGGTGCTGACGACGAAGATGCCGATGGTCGACATGCGCGCGCCAAAGACGTCGCCGTCGATCCAGCCGAACAGTTTGATGAAAATGGCGCCCAGCCAGAAGGCCAGCGGGCCTTCCTCTGGCGAGGACAAGCCGGCCACGTTGGGCCACAGCCAATCGCTCAGGCCGCCATGTGCCATGGTCCACATGATGCCGAAACTGGCGGCATCATCGTTCTTCCACGGTTCGCGGCCGATCAGGCCAGGCAGGATGTACAGCAGGCCGAGCGCAAACAAGGCCCATCGTGGCAGCGCGAGTGTGGCAGCGGCGGGAAGGCGGACTGGCTTCATCGATAGTCGGTATCAGAAAAAAATGGCAAGACGCGACGAATGGCGTCGGGTATGCGCGAGTATAAAGTAAAGCGGCCAAAGACAAAAAAGGCAGCCGTAGCTGCCTTTTCTCTGGTAGCCGAAGCTGCCCTTTTTTGCCGCAAAGCGGCAAAAATCAGCCTGCTGCGACTGCGGTTTTCGAACCAACGGTACCGAACTTCTGACGGAACTTCTCGACGCGACCAGCGGTATCGACGATTTTGTGCTTGCCCGTAAAGAATGGGTGCGATTCAGCCGAAACCTCGATCTTCACCAGTGGGTATTCTTTACCGTCGTGGGTGATTTTTTCGCGGGTTTGGATGGTCGAGCGGGTAACGAATTTGAAATCGCACGACAGATCGTGGAAAACAACTTCGCGGTATTCTGGATGGGTATCGACTTTCATGGTCTTCTCTCTAGTTTGGTAGCCAAACAGCACTTCGTCGGTCGTCCAGCTTCTTGACCCGATTGCCGATCACTTGCCAGGGTTTAAAATAATGCAACCGTCGATTATATAGCGCTTTCGGGCGGACGGCAATAAAAAAGCCGCTCAATGAGCGGCTTTCGCGGGATGATCAACGGAGGGCTGGGGTCAGACCCGACGGGTCTGACCCCTAAAATCAGCCGCCGCGTCTCATCATATCGAAAAACTCTGCGTTGTTCTTCGTGGCTTTCATCTTGTCCAGAATGAACTCCATCGCCTCGATCTCGTCCATCGAGTACAGCAACTTGCGCAGGATCCAGATTTTTTGCAGTTCGTTCGGCTTGATCAGCAGTTCTTCGCGGCGGGTACCCGATTTGTTCAGGTTAATTGCCGGATAGACACGCTTTTCTGCCAGACGGCGTTCCAGATGCACTTCCATGTTGCCGGTACCCTTGAATTCTTCAAAGATCACGTCATCCATGCGCGAACCCGTTTCGATCAGCGCCGTGGCGATGATGGTCAGCGAGCCGCCTTCTTCGATATTGCGCGCGGCGCCGAAGAAGCGTTTTGGACGTTGCAGCGCATTTGCGTCGACACCACCAGTCAATACCTTGCCCGAGGCAGGGATGACGGTGTTGTAGGCGCGCGCCAAACGGGTGATCGAGTCGAGCAGGATCACTACGTCTTTTTTCATTTCGACCAGGCGCTTGGCTTTTTCCAGCACCATTTCGGCCACTTGCACGTGGCGCGTGGCTGGCTCGTCGAAGGTCGAGGCGACGACTTCGCCGCGTACCGAACGTTGCATTTCGGTAACTTCTTCCGGGCGTTCGTCAATCAGCAGCACGATCAGCGTGATATCCGGGTGATTTGCCGTGATCGCATGGGCGATATGCTGCAGGATCACGGATTTGCCGGATTTCGGCGATGCCACCAGCAAGCCGCGCTGGCCTTTGCCGATCGGTGCGATCAGGTCGATGATGCGGCCGGTGATGTTTTCCTGGCCATTCATTTCACGTTCCAGGCGCAGCGGCTCATTCGGGTGCAGCGGCGTCAGGTTTTCAAACAGGATGCGGTGTTTCGACATCTCCGGCGATTCGCCGTTGACCTTGTCGACTTTGACCAATGCGAAATAGCGTTCGCCATCTTTCGGGGTCCGTACCTCGCCCTCGATCGAATCGCCGGTGTGCAGATTGAAGCGGCGGATTTGCGAAGGGGAGATGTAAATGTCGTCGGTGGACGCCATGTAGCTGGCGTCAGGCGAGCGCAGGAAGCCGAAGCCGTCTGGCAGCACTTCCAGGGCGCCGTCGCCGAAAATCTGTTCGCCGGACTTGGCGCGTTTTTTCAGGATAGCGAACATCAGCTCCTGTTTGCGCAAGCGGGCTGCGTTGTCAATGTCAAGACCGATCGCCATCTCAAGCAGGGCGGATACGTGTAGGGCCTTTAGTTCGGATAAATGCATATGTGTTGAGTGTCCCGAGACGGGATGTAAAGGTAGGGGAGGGGACTGCGTGGCGTTGATTAATTATTGGGTAGGCTGTGCACGAATGATGGCAAAGCCGTTTCCCGGTCTATCCAGTCAGGCGGCGCTGCGGGCGCAGCGCTGCCTATCATACATTAAATGTTGCTGTCGACGAAAGCGGTCAACTGGCCCTTGGCCATGGCGCCCACTTTTTGAGCAGCTGCGACACCATCCTTGAACAGGATCAGGGTCGGGATGCCGCGGATGCCGAACTTGGCAGGCACTGCCTGGTTCGCGTCCACGTCCATCTTGGCGATCACGATGCGGCCTGCGTATTCCTTGGCTACTTCTTCCAGGATCGGGGCAATAGCCTTGCAGGGACCGCACCACTCAGCCCAGAAGTCCACCAGGACGGGCAAGTCGGATTTCAGGACGTCTGCTTCAAAAGATGCATCGCTAATGTGTTTGATATTTTCGCTCATATTTTCCTCAAATGAGGGTGGGATCAATAATGCCTGGGATTAACCATACGCTGGTTCGCCATCCATGCTTCCTGGAATGCAGCTAGCAGATGGGGGCAATGGGCACAAATTCAATATTCTTGGAAGGTGCGACCAGAGGTATGCAGGCGGGGATGGCTGAAATAATAACCCATTTTTTCAAAGCGTGGCGATTATTGCGGAAAAACTTGAAACATATCGCCACCGTGCGTGCCGGCAGGGCGGCAAAGCCGCATGCCTTCTGGCCCGCAGCGCCGCGTCCGCCCTCCCGGCCATCCTCCGCGCTCAGGCCTGTACGCTGGCCTGGCGGGCCGTGTGCTGCAGTTGCAAGTTCACCATGAGCTGCAATTCCGCGCTTTCCATCGGCTTGCGGAAGGTGCCTAATATATGCAGGCCATTGGCCACGGCCAGGCGTTCGGCTGCCAGGCGCACGGCCGAATGCAGGCCCGACAGCAGAACCACGCCACCGCGGAAGCCATTGTCCGCCGCCATGCGCAAAAATTCGATGCCGTCGATGTCGGGCATGGACAGGTCGCAGATCAGCAGGTCAGGCTGGTGCTGCTTCAGGGTAGCCAGCGCCTGTTCGCTGTGCGACTCGCAGCGGATGTCGAACGAGCCCATATGTTCGAGCATGTCGCTGAGCACGTCGAGCATGAAGACATCATCGTCCAGCAGCAGCACACGCAGCGGCGCCAGGCCTGCTTCGTTCTGTTCCCGGCTTGCTTGGTTTGATACAGTATTCATCGTCCTGTCTTCCTATTGATATGCTGCATCGTTGTCGATGCCGATACCTTGCCTCAACGCACTGGCGGTAGCTAATCGTCATTGGCAAAGCTGGTGTTATTCATGATTTGTTCGGTAATCTGTTCCAGCAGGGGCCACAGGCGCGCCACGATGCGTTGTGCCCGCTCAGCCTCGTCGGCCGGCTCGCCTGGCGCCAGGGTTTCCAGGTTGTGGCACAGCTCGGCCAGCCCCAGGGCCCCCACGGTACGCGCCGACGACTTGATGCGGTGCCCCAGTTCGCGTACCTGGCGCACGTCGCCGCGCGCCAGGGCCGCATCGATGTCGTCGAAGCCATCTTGCGTCGTCTGCAGGAACTTGAAGGCGAATTTGCGCACTTTCTCCGGGTTGTAGCCCAGTAACTTGGCCAGGATGGACAGGTCGATCACTTGCGGGTCGCCGGCCAGGGTAGTCTTGAAGGCGGGCGCGGCGCGGCTGCGTGCGGGAGGCGGCGGCGTTTCACGCGCCGGCAGCCAGCTGGCGATGGTCTGGTACATCATGGCCGGCTGGATCGGTTTGGAAATGAAATCGTCCATGCCCGCCTCCAGGCAGCGCACGCGGTCTTCGCTGGTGGCCGTAGCCGTCATCGCCAGCACGCGCAGATGCGCCAGTTGCGGGTCGGTGCGGATGTGGCGCGTCGCTTGCAAGCCATCCATCAACGGCATCTGCACGTCCATCAGCACGCAGTCGAACTGCGTCTGGCGCAACAGGTCGAGCGCCTCTTCGCCATTGTTGGCCAGGCAGACGGAGGCACCCGCTTCTTCCAGCAATTCCAGCGCCACTTGCTGATTGAAGGTATTGTCTTCCACCAGAAGGATGCGCGCATGCTTGAGCGTGCTCATGACCAGGGCGGCGTCGGCGCTGGCGCGCATGGCCGCTGCCGTCTGCGCCATGCTGTCGAGCATGGCCGGCGCCGCCTGGTCGGAAATGCCCAGGTTGGCCGTGAACCAGAAGGTGCTGCCGGCGCCGGGACGGCTGTCGACTCCCACGTCGCCACCCATCAGCTGGGCCAGCTGCTTGCAGATGGCCAGGCCCAGGCCCGTGCCGCCATATTCGCGCGTGGTGGAGGTGTCGGCTTGCTGGAAGGACTGGAAGAGTTTACTCATTTCATCCTGCGACAGGCCGATGCCGTGGTCGCATACTTCAAAGCGCACCAGACAGTGCTTGGCGTCCGCCACCACCTTGCGCACTTTCACGGTAATGCTGCCCTGTTCGCTGAACTTGATGGCGTTATTGGCGTAGTTGATCAGCACTTGCCCCAGGCGCAGCGGATCGCCCACCAGCACGGCCGGCAATTGCGGGTCGATCTCGAACAGCAGTTCCAGGTTCTTGCCGGCGGCGCGCGGCGCTACCACCGTCATCAGGGTTTGCACCACGTGGTCAAAACTGAAGTTGACGCGTTCGATTTCCAGCTTGCCCGCCTCGATTTTCGAGATGTCGAGGATATCGTCGATGATGCCCAGCAGGTGCTCGCCGGCAAAGCGGATCTTTTCCAGGTAATCGCGCTGGCGCGGCTCCAGGTCCGTTTTCAGGGCGAGATAGGCCATGCCGATCACGCCATTCATCGGCGTGCGGATTTCATGGCTCATATTGGCCAGGAATTGCCCCTTCGCCAGGCTCGCTTCTTCGGCCACTTGCTTGGCCTGGTCGAGCTGCTCGGTGCGCTGCGCCACGCGCTCTTCCAGATGTTCATTGAGTTCGCGCAAAGCGCTCTCGCTGCGCTTGTGATACGTGATGTCCGTCAGGCTGGCCACTACCATGCCCACCTTGCCGTATTCATCGCGGATGGCCTCGGTATTTACGGAGAGCCACGACAGGCTGCCGTCGGGCTGCTGTACGCCCATCAGCACGTCGCGCATGGCGACACCCGTCGACAGAGTGATGTGCACGGGATGGCTGCGCTGGTCGAAAGCGGAGCCGTCTTCGCGGATGGCTTGCCACAGGCTGTTGCCGGCCGGGCTCGCCGCCAGCATGCGCTCGGCGGCGGCATTGCTTTCCAGGATATGGCCGTGGCTGTCCTGCACCACCAGGCCGTTGGTGACGGCACCAAACACGGACGCCATGCGCTGGCTCGAATTCGACAGGGCGATCGACGCCTGGCGCCGTTCCGTGATGTCGGTAATCATCGCCAGCGTGCCGCCCGGCTCGCCATTGTCCGATTGAATACTGGTGCTCGACAGCAAACCCCACAGGCTGGACAAGTCCTTGCGGAAGAAGCGGAAGTCGACCTGGTCCGGCTGGCTGGCGAGGCTGCCATGGCTGGCCAGGCGGCGCTGCATCAGCAACTGGCTGTCGCGGTCCATGAAGTCAAGCATGGGACGGTGCAGCATTTCCTGCACCGTGTAGCCCAGCATCTGCGCCATCTTCGGGTTGACGAAAGTGGTTTTGCCATCCGCATCCGTCATCCAGATGCCTTCGGCCGCCGTCTGCACGATCAGGCGGTAGCGCTCTGAACTGGCGTGCAAGGCTTCCTCGGCGCGCTGGCGCTGCGTCATGTCGCGCAGCGAGACGATGGAAAACACTTGCCCAGCCATGCGCAGCGGCGACAGGCTGACCTTGGCGGGAAAGTGCGTACCGTCGCGGCGGCGCGCCATCATCACCCGGCCCGGCAGGCTGTGCCGCGATTGCGGGTCGCCCACGGAGTGGCTGGCCGCGCTTTCCGGCACCAGTTGCTCCAGTGACATGCCCGTCAATTCGGCCAGGGGATAGCCGAAGCAGCGCGCGCCGATCTGATTCGCGTAATGCACCTTGCCCTCGACATCGGCCACCAGCATGGCTTCGGGCGCCGCTTCCAGCATTGAACGCATGCGCGATTGCTCGTCCTGCTTGCGTTCGCTGATATCGCAGACGATACCGCTGGCCTGCGTGGCGGTGCCATCAGAGGCGCGTGCCAGCACGGCGCCGCGCGCCAGCAGCCAGCGCCAGTGGCCGTCGCTGTGGCGCAAACGGAATTCGCAATTGAAGGTGCCGTGCGCCTGGCCATCCAGATGCTGTCGAAATATAAGACTCAGGCGCGCGCGGTCGTCCCGGTGCACTTCGGCCAGCCAGCCGGCCAGTGTATGGTCGAGTTTGGCACTCTTGTCGCCCAGCACATCCTGGTACTGGGGCGCGAACTGCAAGCGGTCGGACTGGCGCCGCCAGGTCCAGCCAGTCAGGGCCGCGCCGCGCAAGGCTTGCCCGGCATCCTGTTCTGCCAGGGCATGTGCGGGCAGTAGCCGGCGGCGCAACTGCTGCCGCAGCCGCCAGGCTTGCCAGCAAGCCAGTCCCGCCAGGGCGGTGGCGCTGGCGGCTGCATATGGCCACAGCAGTGTCGGGGCCATGCCCTGTGCCGCCGCCTGCACCGGCAGCGAGAGTGCCATGCCTGCCGCCAGCATCGTACGAGCGAGCCGGCGCAGCGCAGGGCGCCGACGGCGTGATGCGCTGAAACTCGTGTGGCTGCAATACGACAAATGCATCCCTTTCTGGGGCGTGATTGGGCTGGGCTGGCGGTGCATGATGCGCGCTTAAATAAACGCCTGCGGCGCTTTCTGGCGGCAACTATAGCATCGAATATTTAGTCGGAGTATTTAAGTTCAGAAACGGCCAAAACGGGATTTTTTTTGCCCCGAAAGGGCGGATTTATTCATTGTTCTGTGAGAATTTGAGAGAAATTCAGCGCAAAATCGTGCTACTAAACGGCGAGCTCGGAAGACGCCTGATAAAACCGTAGCGAGCCGGTGAGCATCACAGGCCGCAAAGCGCGACGCGCAGCAGGTTTTTCAAGGTGTCCTCAAGTAAAGCTTCCGGCGAACTGATAGCGGTGTCCGGGATGCCACATGGTGGCGATCGAGGCGATCTTGCCGCCCGAGCGCGTCTGGCGGCGCAGCACCAGGCACGCCTGTTTCGTGTCGATGGCCAGCATTTCGGCGATATCGCGCGGTGCCGACAGCGCTTCGATACTGTAGGTGGCACCCTGCAAGGGGGCGGCGGCCATCAGATATTCGTTCGGCGTGATGCTGGAAAAATCCTGCGTCATGTAGTCGGGCGCGCACTCGGGATTGACCCAGCGGTCTTCCACCTGGATCGGTACGCCGTTTTCAAAATGCACGATCAGCGAATGAAACAGCGGGTGTTCCGGCGGCAGGCCGAATTGCTTGGCCAGCAAATCCGAGGCCTTGGTGCGTTCGAGCAATTGCAAGCTGCTGCGGTGGATATGCCCGCGTGCGCGCACTTCATCGGCGATACTCTTGATTTCCAACAAGGTCGCCTGGTATTTTTGCTGTGCCACATAGGTGCCGGAACCCTGGCGCCGCGTCAGTACCTGTTCGCTGGTCAGTTCGCGCACGGCGCGGTTGACCGTCATGCGCGAGACGCCGAATTGTTTCACCAATGCTTGCTCGGAGGGAATTACGTCGCCTTCCTTCCAGCGTCCGGCGGCGATGCCGGCCAGCAGAAAATCCTTGATGCGCTGGAAAATCGGCGTATTTTCCTGGGTAGTATGATCGTCCAATGCGGTTTCTCCGGGGCACGGGCAGGGCGCGCCGCCGGCTGGAGGCGCGATGGCCGATTTTAGCACCGAGCATGATGCCTGCCGCCAGCCTTTTTTGAATTCAAAAGCAAGCGCCGGAGTGTGGCGCTGGCCGGTGCTGGCTATGCTGGCGACTTACCATTGACCTGCACGGAGTTCGCCATGGAACATTCTTACTCGACCGACGATGAACGCTGGGATGCCGTGCAGCGGCGCGCGCCCGATGCCGACGGCGTTTTTTATTACTCGGTGCGCACGACGGGCGTGTATTGCCGTCCCTCTTGCGCGGCGCGCCCCGCCTTGCGCCGCAACGTGGCCTTCCACGACAGTTGCGAGCAGGCGGAGGTGGCCGGCTTTCGCCCTTGCCTGCGCTGCAAGCCGAACCTGCCGCCGCTGGCTCATCGTCAGGCCGCCATCGTGGCCGACATCTGCCGCCTGATCGACGCCAGCGACGAGATGCTGGAACTGGACAGCCTTGCTCGGGCCGCCGGCATGAGCCGCTTTCACTTTCACCGCGTCTTCAAGGCGCACACGGGCATCACACCCAAGGCCTATGCGGCGGCGCGGCGCGGCGAACGGCTGAAGGCCGGCTTGCAAGGCGCGGCGAATGTCACCGAGACACTGTACGCGGCCGGTTTCAATTCCAGCGGCCGCCTGTACGCCGCCACGCCAGGCTTGCTGGGCATGACGCCGGGCGCGTTTCGCGATGGCGGCAGCGGCGCCGTGATCCGCTTCGCTATCGGCGCCTGTTCGCTGGGCGCCATCCTGGTGGCCAGCACGGACAAGGGCATCTGCGCGATTCTGATCGATGACGACCCGGAAGTGCTGCTGCGCGACTTGCAGGACCGCTTTCCGCAAGCCGAACTGCGCGGCGCCGAGCCTGATTATGAGCAGACGGTGGCGCAAGTCGTCGGCCTGGTCGAGGCGCCGGGCCTGGGCCTGGACTTGCCGCTCGACGTGCGCGGCACGGTGTTCCAGCAGCGCGTATGGCAAGCCTTGCGCGAGATTCCCGCCGGTAGCACGGTCAGCTATGCCGAGCTGGCGCGGCGCATTGGTGCGCCGAAAGGCGCGCGCGCCGTGGCGGGCGCCTGCGCCGCCAATGCGCTGGCCGTCGCCATCCCCTGCCACCGTGTGGTGCGCAACGATGGCGCGCTGTCCGGCTACCGCTGGGGCGTGGAACGCAAGCAGGCGCTGCTTGAGCGCGAGGGCGAACGGTGAGGGCGCTGGACTGGCGGCAGATCGAGGATGATCTGAATCAATACGGTAGCGCCGTCGTACCAGGTTTGCTGAATCGTGCGCAGTGCGGGGCGCTGGCGGCGCAGTATGACGATGCATCGCGTTTTCGCAGCCGTGTGGTGATGCAGCGCCATGGTTTTGGCCAGGGAGAGTACCAGTATTGGGCGTATCCGCTGCCGGAGCCGGTCGCCGAGCTGCGCGCTACCTTGTATCCGCCGCTGGCGGCGATTGCCAACCGCTGGCATGCCAGCATGGGCCTCGAGAGCCGCTTTCCGCTGGCACACGGGGACTTCCTCGCGCGCTGTCATGCGGCCGGGCAAGCGCGGCCCACACCCTTGCTGCTGCGCTACCGCGAGGGCGATTACAACTGCCTGCACCAGGACCTGTATGGCGAGCATGTGTTTCCGCTGCAACTGGCCGTGCTGCTGTCGCGCCCGCAAGACGATTTCACGGGCGGCGAGTTCGTGCTGACGGAGCAGCGCCCGCGCATGCAGTCGCGCGTGGCGGTCGTGCCCCTGGCGCAGGGCGACGCCGTCATCTTTCCGGTCGCGCAGCGCCCCGTGAATGGCACGCGTGGCAGCTACCGTGTCAACATGCGCCATGGCGTGTCGCGCCTGCGCACGGGCTTGCGCCATACCCTGGGCATCATTTTTCACGATGCGAGCTGAACAATAGCGGCGGCGCTTGAGTTTCCAGGATTACATGGCATGATGGCTACTCCCTGTCACTTTCTATTTTTGCCATGTCCGCGTTGCTCCGCCTGTTGTGCCTCTTGACGATCTTCCTGCTGCCCGTTGCCCATGCGGACGAGGGCGCATCCTCGCTCGTTGCGGAGGCCGCGTCCGCCATCGCGCCGTCACAAGGCGCTGCGGCCAGGACGGCGCCGCTGATGTTTGCCAACCGCAAGGTGTTCGTCTTCCGCGCCGGGTTGGCCGGCTATCCGCCTGATGAACGGGCCATCGGCGCGCAGCGCCGCCTGGAAGGCGTACTGGCAAAGAATGGCCCGCTGCAGACGGGCACGCGGACGATTCCCGAAGGCACGCAAGTGCTGCTCGACGGGGTGCAGCTGTTCGTCGTCGTGCCCGGCGACGTCAACCAGCTGGCCGGCGACACGACGGAAAGTGTGGCGAAAACGGCTGCCGGGGAATTGCGCAAAGCCGTGCTCGATTACCGCGAACAGGGCAGCTGGCGCTACCTGGCGATCGCCGCCGCCGTGTGCGCGGCCGCCACGCTCGTGTTCTGGCTGGTGTGGATGGGCTTGACACGCTTTTATCGCTGGGCCAAGCGCCGCAGCGGCATTTTGCTGGCCTCGCGCCTGCGCGACGTGCGCCTGAAAAACGTGCGCGTGCTCGACGCCGAGCACTACATCGCCTTTGCCTACCAGCTGCTGAGCGCCGTGCTGTGGGGCTTGCGCCTGATGGCCACCTATCTGTGGGCCGCCTTCGTGCTGAGCCGTTTGCCTTACACGCGTTCCTGGGGAGAAAGCCTGAACGGTTATTTGTTCGACGTGGCGGCCGACGTCTTCCACGCCATCATTGGCGCCTTGCCGGGGCTGGTGCTGGTGTGCGTGATCTTCGCCATCGCGCGCCTGATCGCCGCCACCGCCGCCTCGCTGTTCAAGCGCGTGGAAAGCGGAGAACTGCAAATTGGCTGGCTCGACAAGGACACGGCCCTGCCCACGCGCCGCATCGCCAGCGTGGTGATCTGGCTGTTCGCGCTGGCCATGGCGTATCCGTATTTGCCCGGTTCGCACACGGCCGCTTTCCAGGGGCTGTCCGTGCTGGTGGGCCTGATGGTATCGATCGGCGCCTCGAGCATCGTGGGCCAGGGCGCCAGCGGCTTGATCCTGATGTACACGCGCGCCCTGCGCAAGGGGGAATATGTGCGCGTGGGCGATAGCGAAGGCACGGTGGTCGACGTGGGCATGTTCGAGACACGCTTGCGCACGGGCCTGGGCGAAGAAGTGGCCTTGCCGAACGCCTGGGTGATGTCGCAAACGACTAAAAACTATTCGCGCGCCCAGCCTGGCGGCGGCTTCGTGCTCGATTCCACCGTCACCATCGGCTATGCCACACCATGGCGGCAGGTGCACGCCATGCTGGAACTGGCCGCCTCCCGCACGACGGAATTGTCTGCCACGCCGAAACCCTACGTGATGCAGCTGGCGCTGCAGGATTACTACGTGCAATACCGCCTCGTCGCCTACGCCAGCGCCGAAGTCCCCCGCCAGCGCGCCGAAGTGCTGAACCGCTTGCACCAGAACATCATCGATGTCTTCAACGAGTTCGACGTGCAAATCACTTCGCCGCATTACATTGATGACCCGAAAGAATCGCACGTGGTGCCGCCCGGTGAATGGTTCAGGGCGCCGGCGCACAAGCCGGAACAGGGGGCGAAGTAAGGCCGCAGCGACATGCTGATGGCATGGCACGCTCCACATGACAATTGCAGCAAATCTCAGTGCCGTATCGAATGTATCGAGCGGCCGCAAGACATGGGCGCTTGCGTTAACATGCCGGGCGTTTCCACGTTACGATGAGAAGAAAGAGAACCCATGCCCAGCGCACCACACAGTGAAGCATCGCGAACCGCCCGCAGCCTGGCCGCCGCCCTGATCGACGACCCGTTTTACCGCACCGTGACTGTGGCGTGCGGCGAGGACGAAGCGGCGCGGCTGGCCATGCTGACGCACTACTTCTCGCTGGCCCTTGCCGAAGGCTGGCAGGCGGGCCGCGTCGACCTGGCTGACGACGCTGGCAGTGGCGCCGCCATCTGGACGACGGATGCGCCGGCAGCACTGCGCCAGGCCGCGTATGCGCAGCGCGAGATCGCCTTGCGCGCGCTGCTGGGAGAGCGCGGTTTTGCGCATTTTTCAGCCATCGTCGACAACATGGAGCACGCGCTGGCGCAATACGAATTGCAGGATGCCTGGTATTTGTCGATCGCCGGCATCGATCCTGCCGGGCAAGGGCAGGGACTGGGCGCGTCCGTGCTGGCGCCGGGACTGGCGGCCGTTGATGCTGCTCGTGCCGCGTGCTTCCTGGAGACGTACAACGAGCGCAGCCTGCCGTTCTATGGCCGCCTTGGCTTCTTGGTGGCGGGGCGTTACGCGGAAGCCGTCACGGGCTGCGATTACTGGCTGATGCGACGGCCCGCTGCAGGAAACTCGCACGCTGACTGATTGACCATTTTTCCAATTTCTATACACTCGTCTTTTCGCTCATTGACGTAAAAGACCTGGAGATGGAAATGCCGACCTCGCAATTGCGCCGCACCCTGCTTGTTCTCGCCTGCCTGGGCACCCTGGCCCACGCCCGTGCCGATACCGTCATCGACAACGCCAACGGCTATACGCTCAATGCGGCCGGCAAGGTGGTGCGCTTCACGGCGCTGGCGTTTGACGACGCGGGCAAGATCGTCGCCGTCGGCAGTGCCGCGCAGGTGAAACGCAAGGTCGCCAAGGACGCCCTGCACGTCGACCTGCAGGGAAAAACCGTGTTGCCGGGCCTGATCGACGCGCATGGCCACGTGTTCGGCCTGGGGACGATCGCCAGCGGCGTGTTGCTGTACGGTTCCGCATCGCTGCCGGCCGCCGTGCAGGCCGTGGGCGACTTCGCCAGAGCGCATCCTGAGCGCAGCTGGGTCGTCGGCAATGGCTGGAACCAGGAAATCTGGAAGCTGGGGCGCTTTCCCACAGCCTTGGAGCTCGATGCGGCCGAAAGCGCGCGGCCCGTGTGGCTGCGCCGCGTCGATGGCCACGCGGGCTGGGCCAACAGCCGCGCGCTGGCGCTGGCCGGGATCACGCATGCCACACAAGATCCGGCGGGCGGCAAAATCGACCGTGATGCGGGTGGCAACCCCACCGGCGTGCTGGTCGACAGCGCCATGGACTTGATGGATGCCGTGCTGCCCAAGCCCGGCGACGTGGAAAACCGGGCCGCCCTCGATGGCGCGCTGGCGCAATTGTCGCAAGTGGGGCTGACCAGCGTGCACGATGCGGGCATCGGCCAGATGCAGGACCGATTGTTCCGCGATTATGCGGACCACGGCAAGCTGACGGTGCGCGTGTACGGCATGATTGCCGACACCACGGAAGATTTCGACGCGCTGTCAAAAAACGGCCCCCTGAATAGCTATGCGCGCGACATGTACGCCTTGCGCGCCGTCAAACTGCTGTCCGACGGCGCCCTGGGCAGCCGCGGCGCGGCCCTGCTGGCGCCGTATAGCGACGATCCGACGACCAGCGGCCTGCTGTTCTACCCGGACGCCGCCATGCGCGCGAAGATGGAAAAAGCCATGCGCGCCGGCTACCAGGTGAACGTGCACGCCATCGGCGACGCGGGCAACCATCAAATTCTCGATGGCTATCAGGCCTTGATAGCGCAGTACCGCAGCGTGGGCCTGCGTCACCGCATGGAGCACGCGCAGGTAGTGCAATTGAGCGACATCCCCCGTTTCAAGAGCCTCGGCATCGTGCCGTCGATGCAGCCCACGCACGCCACTTCGGACCAGAATATGGCGGAGCAGCGCGTGGGCCACGAGCGCATCAAGGGCGCGTATGCGTGGCGCACCTTCCTCAAGCAGGGTTCGCGCATCGCCTGCGGTTCCGATTTCCCCATCGAGTCGCCGAATCCGTTCGAGGGCATCCATGCGGCCGTCACGCGGCAAAACAGCGAAGGATTCCCGGCCGGCGGCTGGTATCCGCAGCAGGCCATGACGGTGACGCAAGCGCTGCGCTGCTTCACCCTCGACGCGGCCTGGGCGGCACACCAGGAAAAGGTCATCGGCACCTTGGAAGCGGGCAAATGGGCAGACTTCGTCGTCGTCGACCAGGACCTGTTCAAGGTGGCACCGACCGCCATCGGCAAGACGCAGGTGCTGCAGACGTGGGTGGCGGGCCAGCGCGTGTTCGAGAAAAAATAAAGGCAGGGGACAGACCCGCCGGGGCTGAACCCCAAAGAAAATCTGTTGACTTGGTTGTATAGACAACCTATGCTGGGAGTACCGGAGCGGGCAAGGTACCGGGGCAGGTACGCCCGCTCGCACCCTACGAGGAGACAGCATGAACAGCACAATGGACACCGATCCACGCTTTGATGCCAGCCGTACCATCCGCGCCCCGCGCGGCACGGTCATGGCTTGCAAGAGTTGGCAGGCCGAGGCGGCCTACCGCATGTTGCAAAACAACCTGGACCCGGAAGTGGCGGAAAATCCGCAGCACCTGGTCGTCTATGGCGGCATCGGCCGCGCCGCCCGCAACTGGGCTTGTTTCGACCAGATTCTCGCCTCGCTGCGCGAACTGGAAGACGACCAGACCTTGCTGATTCAGTCAGGCAAGCCGGTGGGCGTGTTCCAGACCCACGCGGATGCGCCGCGCGTGCTGATCGCGAACTCCAACCTGGTGCCGAAATGGGCCAACTGGGAACATTTCAACGAACTCGATCGCCAGGGCCTCTTCATGTATGGCCAGATGACGGCCGGCAGCTGGATCTACATCGGCACGCAGGGCATCGTGCAGGGCACGTATGAAACTTTCGCCGAGGCGGGCCGCCAGCATTTCGGCGGCGACTGGGGCGGGCGCTGGATCCTGACGGCGGGCCTGGGCGGCATGGGCGGCGCGCAGCCGCTGGCCGCCACCATGGCGGGCGCCGTCTCGCTCAATATCGAATGCCAGCAAAGCAGCATCGATTTCCGTTTGCGCACGCGCTACCTGGACAAGCAGGCGGCCAGCCTGGATGAAGCGTTGGAGCTGGTCAAATACCATACGCAGCGCAAGGAAGCCATTTCCATCGGCTTGCTGGGCAACGCGGCCGAAGTGCTGCCGGAACTGGTGCGCCGCGCTAAAGCGGGCGGCCTGGTGCCCGACCTGGTGACGGACCAGACGTCCGCGCATGACCTGGTCAACGGCTATCTGCCACGTGGTTGGAGCGTGTCGGACTGGAAGGCGGCGCAGCAGGACCCGCAGCGCCACGCGCGCCTGACGGTGGCGGCTGCCGATTCCTGCGCCGCCCACGTGCAAGCCATGCTCGATTTCCACGCCATGGGCGTGCACACCGTCGATTACGGCAACAATATCCGCCAGGTGGCGTTCGACCAGGGCGTGCAGAATGCCTTCGACTTCCCCGGCTTCGTGCCCGCCTACATCCGCCCGCAATTTTGCGAAGGACGGGGGCCGTTCCGCTGGGTGGCACTGTCGGGCGACCCGGAAGATATCTATAAGACGGATGCGAAGATCAAGGAACTATTCCCGCACCACAAACAGGTGCACCATTGGCTCGACATGGCGCGCGACCGCATCGCCTTCCAGGGGCTGCCGGCGCGCATCTGCTGGCTGGGACTGGGCGAGCGCCACATCGCCGGCCTGGCCTTCAACGAGATGGTGCGCACGGGTGAACTGAAGGCGCCCATCGTCATCGGCCGCGACCACCTGGACACGGGTTCCGTGGCCAGCCCGAACCGCGAGACGGAAAGCATGAAGGATGGCACCGACGCCGTCTCCGACTGGCCGCTGCTCAATGCCATGCTGAATACGGCCGGCGGCGCCACCTGGGTCTCGCTGCACCATGGCGGCGGGGTGGGAATGGGGTATTCTCAGCATGCGGGCATGGTCATCGTAGCCGACGGCACGGAAAGCGCGGCGAAACGCCTGGCCAGGGTGCTGGTCAACGACAGCGGCTCGGGTGTGATGCGTCATGCCGATGCCGGCTACGAAACAGCGGCCGCCTGCGCCAAGCGCAACGGCCTGATTCTTCCCATGCTTTCTTGAGACCTGGACCCGAATGACTATGACACAGCATGCCAAAAGTTGGACCCTGAAACCGGGCGCGATGACCTTGGGCGACCTGCGCGCCGTCTGGGCCGCGCCCGCCAAACTGATACTCGCCGCCGAGGCGTATCCCGTCATCGAGGCGTCGGCCGCCGCCGTGCAAGCCATCGTCGCCAAGGGCGATGCGGCCTACGGCATCAACACGGGCTTCGGCCTGCTCGCCAAGACGCGCATCCCCGATGAAAAGCTGGAGCAATTGCAGCGCAACCTGATCCTGTCGCACTCCGTCGGCACGGGCGAGCTGCTGTCGGACGCCGTCGTGCGCCTGATCATGCTGATGAAGATCGGCAGCCTGGCGCGCGGCTATTCCGGCGTGCGCCCGCTGATCGTCGATACCCTGATCGCCCTGTACAACGCTGGCATCATGCCGGCCATTCCCGCCAAGGGTTCCGTGGGCGCCTCGGGCGACCTGGCGCCGCTGTCGCACATGACCCTGGCCATGCTGGGCGTGGGCGACGTGCGCGTCAACGGCGAATTGATGCCGGCCCCCGAGGCGCTGGCGCAGGCGGGCATCGCGCCTGTCGTGCTGGCGGCAAAAGAGGGACTGGCGCTGATCAACGGCACGCAAGTGTCGAACGCACTGACGCTGCATGGCTTGTTCATGGCCGAGCGCCTGCTGGAAGCTGCCATGGTCACGGGCGCGCTGTCGCTCGATGCGGCCAAGGGCAGCGATGCGCCGTTCGACGCGCGCGTGCACGCCGTGCGCGGACAGCCGGGGCAGATCCTGGCCGCGCAGATGTACCGCCAACTGGTGGCGCACAGCGCAATCCGTGCTTCGCACCTGGAAGGCGACGAGCGCGTGCAAGATCCGTACAGCCTGCGCTGCCAGCCGCAAGTCATGGGCGCCTGCCTCGATTTGATCGGCAATGTGGGCCGCACCCTGCTGATCGAAGCCAATGCCGTCACGGACAATCCGCTGATTTTCCAGGATGGTCCCGGCGGACAGGCGGAAATCGTCTCGGGCGGGAACTTCCACGCCGAGCCGGTGGCCTTTGCGGCCGACACCCTGGCGCTGGCGATTGCCGAAATCGGCGCGCTGGCCGAGCGCCGCATCGCGCTGCTGATCGACGCCACGCTGTCCGGCCTGCCGCCCTTCCTCGTGCGCGACCCGGGCGTCAATTCCGGTTTCATGATCGCCCACGTGACGGCCGCCGCGCTGGCGTCGGAAAACAAGTCGCTCGCGCATCCGGCCAGCGTCGACAGCCTGCCCACTTCGGCCAACCAGGAAGACCATGTGAGCATGGCCACGTTCGCCGGGCGCCGCCTCGACGACATGGCGCACAACACTGCCGTCATCGTCGGCATCGAGCTGCTGGCTGCTGCGCAGGGTATCGATTTCCACCGTCCGCTGAAAACCTCGCCGCACCTGGAACACGTGCATCACCAGTTGCGCCAGAAGGTGCCGTTCTTCGACGCCGACCGCTTCTTCGCGCCGGATATCGAAGCGGCCAAGCAGATGGTCTTGCGCGGCGAATTGAGCAGCACTTGCAAGAATTTGTTCGCCCCGCTGTACGCTTGAGCGGGCGCTAGGAGACAAGCATGGATTTCCGCTTCAACGAAGGCAGCATCCCGCTGCTGGTGTCTATGCCCCACGTAGGCACCGATATACCGGACGATATCGCCGCGCGCATGACGCCGCAGGCCTTGATCAAGGCCGATACGGACTGGCATTTGCGCGAGCTGTATGGATTTTTGCAGGAGATGGATGCGTCGGTGCTGTCGGCGCGATGGTCGCGTTACACGATCGACTTGAACCGCCCGCAGGAAGACACGAATCTGTATCCGGGCCAGGATACGACGGGTTTGCTGCCCAACGATACCTTTCACCGCGAGCCGCTGTATCTGCCAGGCCGCGAACCCGACGCGGCCGACGTGCAGCAGCGCTTGCAGCGCTACTGGGCGCCTTATCACCGGCAGCTGCGCGCGGAGCTGGACCGGCTGCTGCGCGTGCATGGCGCCGTGGTGCTATGGGATGCCCATTCCATCGCCTCGCACGTGCCGCGTTTCTTTGACGGCAAGCTGCCCGACCTGAACTTCGGCACGGCCGATGGCGCCAGCTGCGATAGCGGCCTGACGTCCGCCGTGGTCGATATCGCGCGCGCGCAGGATACATTTACCGTGGCGCTGAATGGCCGCTTCAAGGGCGGACATATCACGCGCCAGTACGGCCAGCCGGCCAGCCGCGTGCATGCGATCCAGCTGGAGATGTGTCAGTGCCTTTACATGGATGAAGCGATGCCGTTCGGCTACCGGCCCGACCTGGCAGCACAGGTGCAGCCACTGCTGCGCCAGATGATGGAAGCGGCCGTGGCATGGGTAGCGCGTTGAGCGGCTGTTTGTTCGCGCGCCATGCGCTGCTGCCGCAGGGCTGGCGCCGCGACGTTCTGCTGGAATGGGATGCGGCTGGCGATTTGACGGTGGTGACGGAAAATACAGCATCGTCTGCCGGCGTCGAAGTGGCCGAATATGTCTTGCCGGGCATGGTCAACCTGCATTCGCATGCCTTCCAGCGGGCGCTGGGGGGCATGACGGAAGCCGCTGGCGAGGAAGCGGGCAGCGCGCCGGACAGCTTCTGGACCTGGCGCGACCTGATGTACCGCTTTGCGCGCCACATCACGCCGGAACAGATGGAAACCATCGCCGCGCAGCTGTTTGCCGAATGCCTGCGCCATGGCTACACGGCTGTTTGCGAATTTCACTACCTGCAGCGCGATGCGGCTGGCGCGCTGTATGCGCGCCCCGCCGAAACGGCGGAACGGGTGCTGGCGGCGGCGCGCATCAGCGGCATCGGCATGACCATGCTGCCCGTGCTGTACAGCCATGCGGGCTTTGGCGAACAAGCGTTGAAAGCGGAGCAGGCGCGCTTTCGCACCGATGCTAATGATGTGCTGCGCATCGTCGAGGCGCTGGCGCCGCAGCGCGGCGGACAGGTAGAGGTGGGTTTTGCGCCCCATTCGCTGCGCGCCGCCGGGGTGGCGCAGATCCGCGAGGTGGCGCAAGCGTTGCCGGCGCAGCGGCCCATCCACATTCACATCGCCGAGCAGCAGGGCGAAGTGCGCCAATGTATTGATTACAGCGGCCGGCGCCCGGTGCAGTATCTGTATGAGCACGTCGATGTCGACGCGCGCTGGTGCCTCGTGCACGCCACGCATGTGCAGCCTGACGAAGTGGCGTTGATGGCCGCCAGCGGCGCCGTGGCCGGCCTGTGTCCGACGACGGAGGCGAACCTGGGTGATGGCCTGTTCCCGCTGACCGAATTCATCGCCGCCGGTGGGCGCTTCGGCGTCGGCAGCGACAGCCATGTATCGCAGTCGCCTGTCGAGGAGTTGCGCTGGCTTGAATACGGCCAGCGCTTGCAGCGCCAGCAGCGCAACGTGGCCGTCACGCCTGATGAACACCATGTTGGAGACTACCTGTGGCAGGCGGCCTTGCGGGGCGGCGCGCAGGCAGCCGGACGCAGGCTGGGCGCACTGGCGCCGGGCTGCCGCGCCGACCTGCTGGTGCTCGACGACGCGCATGTGAACCTGTGCGGCGTGGCCATCACCGATGTGCTGGGCAGTTTTATTTTCTGCGGCAACGACAACCTGGTGCGCCACGTGCTGTGCGGCGGCCGGTGGCAGGTGCGCGGCGGGCGCCACGTGGCGCAGGACGCCATCGCCACCGCCTACAAACACACCCTGGCGCAACTGAGAGCGCTCTGATGGCCACCTTCATCCCTCACGAATGCCTGCGCGCCGCGCCATGGAAAAATGGCGGCGGCAGCACGACGGAAATCGCCATTGCCCCCTTGGGGGCAGGCTTTGACGATTTTGATTGGCGTATCAGCCTGGCGACGATCACGGCCAGCGGACCATTTTCCAGCTTTCCCGGCATCGACCGCAGCCTGATGCTGGTCGATGGCGACAGCGTGCAGTTGACGCTCGATGGCACGCGCAAGGTGCTCTTGAACGCGGCGCAGCCCATGCTATGGTTTCCCGGCGAAGCGGCCGTTGTTGCGCAAGTCAAGGGGGCGACGACGGATTTCAATGTGATGACGCGGCGCGACCGCTGCCGCCACCAGCTGGAAAAGATCACGGCGCCTGGCAAGCTGGCGCGGCGCAGCACGGCGACTTTGCTGTTTGTTGCTGGAGATGGCTCCGTGCTGGCGCGCGGTGGAGAGCAGCAGTTCGCGCTGGCCCGCTATGACGCCTTGCTGCTGGACGCCGACGATGCGCAGGAATGGCGGCTCGACGCCTTGCAGCGCACGGCCGTGTTCCGCGTCGACCTGTTCATCTAGGAAGGAAACGACATGCAAGACTGGGACCTGGTTATCCACAACGTTCACCTGGCCACGATGGAGCACGGCTATGGCGAACTGCTCGACGCGGCCATCGCCGTCAAGGATGGCCGCATCGCCTGGTTTGGCCCCGGCGACGAGCTGCCGGCCAGCGGCGCGGTGCTGGTCGATGGCCAGGGCTGCTGGCTGACGCCCGGACTGATCGACTGCCATACGCACATCGTCTACGCGGGCAACCGCAGCGACGAATTCGAGGCGCGCCTGAATGGCGCCAGCTATGAAGACATCAGCCGCGCCGGCGGCGGCATCATGTCCACCGTGCGCGCCACGCGCGCGGCCAGCGAAGACGCATTGCTGCAGCAAAGCCTGCCACGCGTGCTGGCGCTGCTGGCCGAGGGCGTGACCACCCTGGAGATCAAGTCCGGCTATGGTCTCGATGCGGATAGCGAAGCGAAGATGCTGCGCGTGGCGCGCAGGATCGCAGAAAAGCTGCCGGTCACTGTGCGTACCACGTTCCTGGGCGCACATGCGCTTCCACCCGAATATGCGGGCCAGCCCGACTCTTATATCGACCTGCTGTGCGCGCAGATGCTGCCCAGGCTCGCTGGCGCTGGCCTGGTCGACGCCGTCGACGCGTTTTGCGAGCGCATCGGCTTTACGCCGGCGCAAACGCAGCGCGTGTTCGAAGCGGCGCGAGGCCTGGGCCTGCCCGTGAAGCTGCATGCGGAGCAGTTGTCCGACCTGGGCGGCGCGGCGCTTGTTGCCAGCTACGCTGGCCTGTCGGCCGACCACCTGGAATTTTTGTCGGCGGAGGGCATCGCCGCCATGGCGGAACATGGCACGGTTGCCGTGCTGCTGCCGGGTGCGTATTACTTTTTGCGCGAGACGCAGCCGCCGCCTGTCGCGGCCTTGCGCGCGGCTGGCGTGCCGATGGCCGTAGCCACCGATTGCAATCCGGGCACGTCGCCCATGACGTCCTTGCTGCTGGCGATGAACATGGCGTGCACCCTGTGGCGTTTGACGCCGCAGGAGGCGCTGGCCGGTGCTACGTGCCACGCGGCGCGCGCGCTGGGCCTGCAGCAGGAAACGGGCAGCCTGGTGGTGGGCAAGCGCGCCGATTTCGCCTTGTGGCGCATTGCGCGCCCGGCCGACCTGGCGTATGCGCTGGGCCTGAATCCGTGCGCGGGCGTGGTGCATGGCGGTGTCTGGCGTTCGCCGGTGGTAAGCTTGACGGACTGATCATTCGTCCTGGAGCGCCGCGTGCGTGCTGTCTACCTGCTGTTGATGCTTGTTTTCGCCGCCGCGCCCGCGCACGCCATGGACGGCGGCACCTTGAAGGTGGGTTCGAAGCGTTTCACGGAATCCTATATCCTCGGCGAAATCATCCGGCAGAGCGCCGCGCCGCACGTCAGGGCGGAGCACCGCCAAGGCCTGGGCAATACGGCCATCGTGCTGGCCGCGCTGCAGGCGGGCAGCATCGACGTGTATGCCGAATACATGGGCACGATCGCCAGCGAAATCCTCAAGCACGACAAACCGATTGATCTGGATCAGATGCGGCGCGAGCTGGCGGCGCTGGGGCTGGGCGTGGCCGTGCCTTTGGGCTTTAACAATACTTATGCGCTGGCCATGCGCGGCGATGAAAAATCCATCACGAACTTGACGCAGCTGGCACAGCACCCAGCCTTGAAGTTTGGCTTGTCGCATGAATTCATTGGCCGCGTCGATGGCTGGCCGGGCCTGGCCGCGCGCTATGGCTTGCCGCAGCGCCCGCGCGGGCTCGATCACGGCATCGCCTATGAAGCGCTGGCGCAGCGCCAGGTGGATGTGATCGACATTTATTCGACGGATGCGAAGATACGCCAGTACGGCTTGCGCGTGCTGGCCGACACGCAGCAGTACTTTCCCCGCTACGATGCCATGCTTCTGTTCCGGCTCGACCTGCCGCCGCGCTTTCCCGCCGCCTGGCAAGCCTTGCAAGGGCTGCAGGGGCGCATCAGCGAGAGCGACATGATCGCCATGAATGCGGCCGTGGAAATCGACGGCAAGAGCTTTGCCGGCGTGGCGCGGCAGTGGCTGACCTCGGGGACGCAGGTGGACAAACCGGCGGCGCGCAGCACGCTGCTGCATAAAATCATCGGCGACGATTTGTGGACCCTGACGCGCCAGCACCTGACCCTGGTGCTGCTGTCGGTGGCCCTGGCGTGCCTGATCGGTATTCCGCTGGGCGTGCTGGCGGCGTTTTCGGCGCCGCTGCGGCAAACGGTGCTGGCCTTCGTTGGCGTGCTGCAGACGGTGCCCTCCTTGGCCTTGCTGGCGATTTTGATTCCCGTGCTGGGCATGATCGGCACCGTGCCGGCTTTGGTGGCCTTATTCGTGTACGCCCTGCTGCCCATCGTGCGCAATACGTGCACGGGCATCTTGCAGGTACCGCAAGGCTTGCGCATGGCGGCGCTGGCGCTGGGCATGAGCCGGCGCGACCGCCTGCTGCACGTGGACTTGCCGCTGGCCTTGCCCGTGATGCTGGCGGGTGTGAAAACGGCGGCCGTGATGAGCGTGGGCACGGCCACCATCGCCGCTTTCATCGGCGCGGGCGGCTATGGCGAACGCATTACCATCGGCCTGGCGTTGAACGACAACGACATGCTGCTGGCCGGCGCGATCCCCGCAGCCGTGCTGGCCCTGCTGACGCAAGGCTTGTTCGAGCTGGTGGAACGCTGGGCCGTGGCCGGCCGGCAGCGCTGAAGGCATCACGGTTACAGCGAGTGCAGTTTCGAGCGCACCGAGACGACGGCCTGGTGCAGGATGCGTTCGGCCTGGAAGTCGTTCTCGCGCTGTTCGGCGATGGCTTGCAAGTCGCGTGTGTAGCGCTCCAGGCGCGAGCGCAGGTAGGCGCGGTAGATTTTCATGACGAGCGGTTTGGCAGAGACATTCATGATGTGGCTCCCATAGGCGTAACGATTCGTTCATTGTGTGTGAGCGCATTGCCGCCATTTTGCGTCGCATCAAACGCCAGCGCGCCGTCACGTTGACGCGTTTGATATTCCGCAATGCCCCACCAGCAGAAGATGCCAGACTGGATCTTCCCTGCCTGGCCATCATCAGCCGCAGGTTCTGATCCCCCAGATACCTTCAAGCATCCCCAAGGATCGTCGCATGGTCATTTTTGCCGTGGTCGCTGGCGGCATCGCCTGCTTCACAGTGTAGCAAATCTATAAAAATGCGCAGGGTGCCATTGGGGTTACGCGACAACATAGCGGTTTGCACGGCACATTGATTGAAGCACGGAAATAAACTGTGGTGAAGGATGGACAGTTAGCTGACAGACTTAAGGAAAATGTAAGGCCCGGTAAGCAAATGTAAAGGTCGGCGCGGTGACCAGTCGTAGCGTTTATATTGATAACCGTTGATTGCATTCTCCCCCTCCCACTTGACAATGGGTTCACCCCGCGGTGCCGCTAGCCCGCGGGGATTTTTTTTGGAACTTACGCTTACCGTTCCAACGCGATGGTTTTTGGCGTGCCCGCCGACAATTGCGTCAAGGCATCGCCAGCGACACGGCAGATGCGCCAGTCCGGCATCACGTCCGCGCCCATGCCCTTGTAGAAGTTGATCGCGTTCTCATTCCAGTCCAGCACCGACCATTCGAAGCGGCCGCAATCGCGTTCGACAGCCAGTTGCGCCAGCGCCACCAGCATCTGCTTGCCATAGCCCTTGCCGCGCACCGATTGCTTCACATACAGGTCTTCCAGGTACAGCCCCTTGCGGCACAGGAAGGTGGAAAAATTATGGAAGAACAGGGCGAACGTCACCACCTCGCCATTTTCCTCGCCGACCAGCGCTTCGCACGCGGGGTGCTCGCCGAACAGGCTGTCGTGCAGCATGGATTCCTTGGCGATCATCATGTGTTCGAGTTTTTCAAACACGGCCAGTTCATGGATCATGCCAAAGATGGCTGCCACGTCGGATGCGGTCGCGGGACGGATGGCGAGGGAGGAAGAGGTGCTCATGTTGCCTTTGTTGATGGAGTGGTGGAAAGGGTAGCAATGGTACTCGTCTTGCGCGCGCCCGAGGTCAGGGCCCAGGCCACGCTGGACAGGCATAGCAGCATGCCCACCCATTCGATGGCGGCGGGCCGATAGTGTTCGAATTGCACTGACAGCAGCACGGAGATGACGGGCGTGACGACGCCGATGTACACGGTCTTTTGCGTGCCGATGCGCGCGATCAAGGTGAAATACGCGCTGAAGGCGATCACCGAGCCGAAGATGGCCAGATAGATCAGTCCCATCCAGTAACTGGGGCGCGTGGGCAGCTGCCAGGACTGGCCCGTGGCGATGGCCCAGGCGGCCACCATCAAGGTGCCCCACAGCATGGTCCAGGCCATGGTCAGCATCACGTTGCCCGAATGTTCTCGCACTTTCATGACGAGGGCATTGCCCACCGTGCTCGATATGGTGGCCACCAGTGCCAGCATGAAACCGAGCAGGAAATGGCCATTGCCACCGCCCAGAATATCTTGCAGCGCCGCGCCGATGGACTGGTAAAACAGCAGCACGATGCCGCAGATGGCGACAAACGCCGCGCAGCAGGTGCTCCAGGTGATGGGCGTGCCGAAGGCGATGCGGTTCAGCAAGGGTGTCCAGAACACCATCAGCGCAAACAGCACGCTGACGAGGGCCGACACCAGGTATTGCTCCGAGCTGTAGGTGCACACATAGCTGAGGGCAAACGAGGCCATGCCTTGCAGCAGCATCCATTTTTGCGCGCGCCAGGGCAGGCGCAAGCGGTCGCCGCGCAAGGCGCACCAGGCAAACAAGGTGGCGGATGCGAGACCGAAGCGGTAGACCACGGAAACGGCAGGGGCGACATCGCCCAGCTGCAAGGTGATGGCCCAGAAGGTGGAGCCCCAGATCAGGCAGGCAATGATGAACAGGAGAGGAGAGGACATCGCGCGAGTATACGGGCATCGCGCGTTCCGGTCGAGCTTGGCAAATGGAGGGGCGAAATGCGCGGCAAGATACCCTCAGGCATTGAGCCAGCGCAGTACTTCTGGAAAATGTTAAATTTATGAAAATATTTACTTTATGATCAAGTAAATATTTTTTGAATGGTATCGTTGAAAGGGGACCGCCATGCCAGCTTCACTGCAGATCAAAGTCTGGAGCGTGCTTGTTTACGTCATCGTGGCAACCGTGATTGCCATCAGGCTGCACCCTTCTGCCTTGCTCCTTGCCGGCGCCTTCGGCTAATGCCTGGGCGCCAGCCTGCCGATCAATGCGTGACGCGGGTCTTGCGGCCATCCGACAGCAGGCGCACACGTTCGCCCGGGCGGAACAGTTCATCGGCGTCTTGCACGATGGCGCGCATGTCGCCATTGTCCAGGCGCACGGTGATTTCCAGGCCGGCCTTGTTCGAGGCATTCGCTTCGATGCTCTTGCCGGCGATGCCGCCGGCGACCGCGCCGAGGATGCTGGCCGCGATGGCGCCCTTGCCGCCACCGACTGTCGAGCCGGCCACGCCGCCCAGTGCCGCGCCAGCCAGCACGCCGGTACCCGTTTCGCCCTTGTCGATGGTCACTTGGCGCACGGACTCAACCGTGCCCATGCGAACCGATTGTTCATTTTGCGCCTGGCGCGCATTATAGACATTCGCCGAGTTCGGTTGTACGGCGCAGCCTGCCAGGGTGGCGAGCAATGCCACTGCAATGATTGGTGCTTTCATGTGGGACTCCCTTGGACAAAAGTTAGTTGCCGATTGCGTAGACCGGCAGTAAAGATGCAGACTTATCATAAGGACACTTGTCGCAGATAACTAGTTGCGAATAGTAAAAATCTGTTACGGCCCCCGCGTGACCGCATGCCTCTCAATACGCCAGCCGCAGGCGCCGGTACAAAAAACCCAGCACGAACAGGGGGCCCACCAGTAAAAAGCGCAAGTCGTCCAGGAACGACGGTTTCTTGCCTTCGATCTGGTGACCGATGAACTGGCCTATCCAGGCCAGCACAAAAACACCCAGCGACACGGGCAGGATGGTCATCGCCGGCATGAGCAGCAGTACGCCCAGCATGGCGGCCAGCATGGCCAGCATGCCCACCGCAAACGGGCGCGACAGCTTGTAATAATAGTATAAAGCGAGAATACTGCCGAGCAGCGCCACGCTGGGATGCACGCTCCACAGCAGCCCCAGCAGGCTGAAAACGATCAGCGGTACGCACACGATGTGCACCCATTCATTGACGTGGTTGCGATGGCTTTCGCCATATTGGGTCAGCAGGGTATCGATGATGCGCATGGGCGGTCTCTTGTGTTGGGAGCTTGTCCGGGAATTCTACACCGTCGCGTGGCCGGGTAAAATGGCCCTACGCCTTCCCTTCCGGATATCTCATTTGAATAGCCCTGCCTTCTTGCCAGACCATGCTGCAGATGCGCGCAAGCGCTGCTTTGCTCCCGTCATCGACGCCGGCACGCGCTTGCTGATCCTGGGCAGCTTGCCCGGCGAAAAATCACTGGCGCACAGTCAGTACTATGCGCATCCGCAAAACAAGTTCTGGATGCTGCTGGGCGAAGTGCTGGGCGTGCATTTGACCAGCCTGCCCTATGAAGTGCGTCTGGCAACCTTGCTGGCGCAGGGCGTGGGCCTGTGGGACGTGGTGGCGCAGGCGCAGCGCACAGGCAGCCTGGACAGCAACATCCGCGCCCGCGACGACAACGACCTGGTGGCCCTGACCGCCAGCTTGCCGCAGCTGCATACGATCGCCTTCAACGGCGGCACGGCGGCGAAGCTGGGCATCAAGGTGCTGGGCGAACACGCGCAGCGTTACCGCATCGTCAGCTTGCCGTCGAGCAGTCCTGCCTACACGCTCGCCTATGCTGCCAAGTTGCTGAAATGGAAAACATTACAGCCGTTTTGATGCAGAACGCGGGCCGTGCCAGTTCCTTAGGCCGGTGCGTACGGCTGCGCTTCCACCGGCTGTCCCTTGGCATCGAATTTCAAGGCCACGGACAATTGCGTCACGCCAATGGTAGCCAGCGCATCGCAGATGTCGTCGACTTCGTCCTGCAGGTCGGCAGCCAGATCCAGCGGCTTGTCGGCGCTGTGCAGCAGTGCGCCGTCCGCCGTGGTGACGTTGACGCGCAACAGCATGTCGCCGTGCTCATCGGCAGGGCCGACGACCACCGAGACATCCGCAGCATCCACTTTGTTTTCCGCCAGCGCGTGGTTGATGCCCGACATCATTTGCAGCATCGCATATTCGCTCATGCCTTGTTCCTTGCCGCCATGGAATAGATCCTGGTATAGGAAGCTCACTTCCAGGGCGCTGCCGGCCGGCGCCAGGCAGCGCTTGACGAGCTCGCCCACTTCCGTCGTCCATTGTTGATAGCGGGCCATGCGCGCATCGAACCAGGCGTCGAGCGCCGCTTCATCCTTCGGTTCCGCATAGAAAGGGTCGTCCACGCGTTTCAAGGCAAAGCCCAGCAGGAAGCGCAGCTCGACGGCCGTATCCTGCGGGCCGAAAGCCGTCTCGCTCCAGCCGATGATGCTGCTTTCCAGGCCCGGCGTGGCGACGATTTTCTTGTCTGTCATCGACGAGTACGCATCACGCACCATCTCGTGCAGGTGGCTATAGGTGATGCGGTCGATTTCATCGAGGTCGTAGGCGTGGCTCATCAAGACGACCTTGGCCTTGGCGCTTTCCAATTGAGACTGTTGAAAACTCTTCACCAGCGCTTCGAATGCGTCCTGGTCCTGGAAACTGTCCGCTTCCTTCAGGCCGCCCGTGCTTTGCACCAGCAGGGGCACGACAAAGGCGTTGATTTCCATGGCAGGGGCATTTTCGCGGCGGATCACGGAGATGGACGCCGCTTCCTCGATATGGCTGCGCAGGTACTGGTAGGCGCCCACGTCTTCGTACTTGGCCCGTTCGATGGCGTCGTACAGGATTTCATCCTTCTTTTGATTCAAGGCCTTGCGGATCAGGCGGCCGAACTCGACGGCTTGCTCGGCCAGGACCGTGCCCTGCGATTCGCTGTCTTCCTGCTCCGCCAGGTTCAGGGCCATCGTGCACAGCATGCGCGTGACGGACTCATCCTTGTCTTCAGGCGTGTTGGCGGATTTACGGGGGACAGGGCGCTTATTTTTGGGCATGGCGATCAACAGGTTAAGAAATACGGGTCAGGCAAACGGAAACAGGCGCCAAGGCTTTGCCAGGCGCCGGGACAGATGATACAGGCGGACGCGGCCGCCTGATACCTCAATGGTCGGTATCGAACATCTCGTGCAGCTCGTCGAGCAGGTCGGCGGCTTCTTCCTGCGACAGGCCGAGATGTTGGCAGGCGAGTTCGCCGCCCTTGTCCCACTCCAGCGAGGTACTGTTGCCATGGTAGCGCTGAATGCCCTTTTCGGCCAGCAGCGACAGGGCGACGAGCGAGCGGATGGCGTCGTCCGTGGACGGGTCCGCCAGCACCGTGTAGTCGTGGTGGTGCAGGATGGCCCAGGAGACATCGGAAGACAGGCCCCAGTTGCGCGCCAGCAAGCAGCCGATGGCTGCGTGGTTGGTCTGGTGGCGCGCGTCTTCCAGGCTGGTAAAGCAATTGTGCGCATTGTTGGCCGCCGCCGCGTAGGTCTTGACGTAGTCGGGGAAGCGGTTCATCAGCAGGGGCACGCCGATATCGCAGAACAGGCCGAAGGTATGGGCGATGTCGGGCGGGGCGATGCGCAGCTTGCGCGAGGTAAATACCAGGGCGCGCGCGCGCTTGGCCGACACATCCCAGAAGTTGGTCAGTTCCACGCCTTCCGCTTCCAGCGCCTGGCGCGCCAGCAAGCCCGTCATCATGGCGCTGCACTGGTTAATGCCGAGAAAGTTGATGCCTTGCTCGACGGATTTGGCCTTGCGCGCGGCGCCGTAGAAAGGCGAGTTGGCCAGCTTCAGCAGGGCGCCGGACATGCCGACATCGTCGGCGATGATGCGCGCGATGCGGCGCGGCGACGGGTCGTCTTCGGCCAGTTCGCGCTGCAAATCAACCAGCAGGCTGGGACGTGGCGGAATGCGGATGGAACGCATCAAGGCGTCAACCGGATCTTCCTGCACTACCTGCTTTTGCGCTGCCGCTCTCATCATCACGCTTTCATCATCATTTTTGTGCCCGGTGCTTATTCTGTGGCGCGCTGCCGCTGCCCGCTTCATGAGCGTCCGGCGCAGTGCCCGACGATTATCGCTGTTTATGCGTGGCAATAGTTCATCTCGACAATATATTCTGGAAAAAATCCCCATTTTGATCGTGTCGATACGCTATTTCCCTCATTTTACGACGAAGTCCATCCCTGAATTTGTGATTAAAAGATCAAGTTTTATTTGTTTTCAAGGCGGCGGGGCGGCGTGTGGTGGACAGTGCGGCAGTACAATTAACGTATGAAAAAACTCATTGCCGGTATCGATTTTGCGGACGATTCCAGCAGCGTGGCGCGCCAGCTGATCGGCGTGACCGTGCTGGTTGACGGCGTGGGCGGGCGCATCGTGGAAACGGAAGCGTATGACCGGCTGGACCCCGCTTCGCACACGTATGGCGGCATGACGCCGCGCAACGCCGCCATGTTCGGCCCGCCCGCGCACGCCTATGTCTACCGCTCCTACGGCATCCATTGGTGTTTGAATTTTGTGTGCCGCGAAGCGGGCCATGGGGCAGGCGTGCTGATTCGCGCCATCGAGCCGCTGGCGGGACTCGATGCCATGCGTCAACGGCGCGGCGTCGAGGATCTGCGGCTGCTGTGTTCGGGGCCGGGCAAGGTGTGCCAGGCGCTCGGTGTGAGCCACCTGCAGAATCGCCTGGCGCTCGATGCACCACCATTCATGCTGCTGGCCCGCGAGGATGAACTGACAGTGCAGGCGGGGCCGCGCATCGGCATCTCCAGGGCGATGGAGACGCCGTGGCGCTTCGTGCTGGCCGGTTCGCGCTACCTGAGCAAGCCCATGCGCACACCTGCCAGTTAATCGCGCATCTGGCCACGCTGGCGCTGCGGCGCATCCTTGGCGCCGCGCAGGCCGGGCATGCTTCGCAGCGGGCTGTGCACAGCGCGTCTGTCCTGGCCCGGTTTCCTGGCCGGATTCAGGAAGACTTCATCGTCTACGCTGGCGGGCGTCGTTGGCGTGGTGTGATCCAGGGTAAAGACGCTGACTGCCGCCGACAATTTGACGGCCTGGTCCTGCAAGCTGGCTGCCGCCGCTGCCGCCTGTTCCACCAGGGCCGCATTGTGCTGCGTGACGTCATCCATTTGCGTGACGGCCTGGTTGACTTCCGTGATGCCCGACGCCTGCTCGGCGCTGGCCTGTTTTACGCGCTGGATGATGTCATGGACTTGCTGCACCGAGGCGACGATGGCGCCCATGCTGTCGCCCGCTTGCTGCACGGCCACGCTGCCGCCATCGATGGTCGTGACGGATGTGGCGATCAGTGTCTTGATTTCCCTGGCGGCCAGCGCCGAGCGTTGCGCCAGGGTGCGCACTTCGGACGCCACCACGGCAAAGCCGCGGCCTTGTTCGCCCGCGCGCGCCGCTTCCACCGCCGCATTTAGCGCGAGGATGTTGGTCTGGAAAGAAATGCCGTCGATCACGCCGATAATATCCACGATCTGGCGCGAATTGGCGCGTATCGTTGCCATCGTCGTCACCGCTTGCTGCATCAGCACTCCCCCGTGTACGGCCAGGGTGGACGCTTGCCCCGCCAGCTCGCAAGCGAGCTGGGCGTTGGCGGCGTTGTCATTGACGGCTTGCGTCAGCGCTTCCATGGCGCTTGACGTTTCTTCCAGCGCACTGGCTTGCAGTTCCGTGCGCGCCGATAAATCCAGATTGCCGGCGGCAATTTCGCGCGAGGCCGCGTCGATCGATTGCACGGCGCCCCTGATGGTACGCAAGGTCTGGTTCAGGTGGGCGATGGCCTGGTCCAGCACGCGCGACGTGGCGGCGATCTCGTCATTGCCCTGCTTGGGCGCACCGGACATCAGCTTGCCCGCCGCCAAGTCTTGCACGGCGTCGGCGATGCCGCGGATTTCCACCAGCATGGCGCGCCGCACCAGCATGGTCACCACGATGGAGACCAGGATGGAGAGCAGAACGGTCAGCAGCAGGCTCCAGCCCAGGCTGCGAAACTCGGCGCTGGCCGTCGCATGGGCCTGGCGGCTGAGCGTCGTTTCCAGGGCAGACAGCTGCGCCAACTGCGTATTGAACTGGCCGAATTGCGTTTCCGCCTTGAGCATGGAATTGGTGGCGATCGACTGATCCATCTGCGCCATTTCCATGGTTTCCAGTACAGCCTTGCGATAGCCGGCCAGGGCCGTGATGGCGGCATCGACCAGGGTGCGCTCGGCGCCCGTGGCCATGGCGCGCAGCGAGGCCAGCTGGGTGCCGATGGCCGCGTGGCGCGCCTTGATCTGTTGTTCCAGCGCGTCGATGCGGGCTTTGGCGAAGCTGCCATTCGTCCATGACAGCAACTGGTACATATTGCCGTGCACCTGCTTGGCCTCGCCTAGTATGTCGGCGGCCGCCTTCAAATGCGTGATGCGCACGCGCACCATGTTTTCCAGCGATGTATTTTGCCGCACCATGCCATACCAGGCACCGGTCGAGCTGAGTATCAGCAGCAGCAAGACCAGGGCGGGCGCCAGCAATAATTTTGGTCCGATGCGTAATGTATTGAGCATGCTTGACTCCTGGCGATGGCTGTTCCAAGCGCTGGCGGCGCACGGCGTTCGTGCGCGCAACCCCGGTTCTATTTCTTGTAGATGCCCGCTTCCAGCACCACATCGTTGACGCGCAGGATATATGTGGTCTTTGGCTCGATCTTGCCGCTGACGGGGTTCTTGTACTGGTAGTCGACCCAGCCCTTGCCCTGCTTTTGCGCCAGTTCGATGATTTCACGGCGATATTTTTTCCCATTCGCGTCAGGCACGTCCGTCAAATCCTTGCCCACGATGGAAGCATTGATGGGGTGGGCGAGCACGATGCCCGTCTTGATGTCGCGCATGTCCACATACAGCGAGCCTTGCACGAAGTCGGGGTCTTTCGCCGTGATTTTCTTCATCATCTCTTCTTTGCCATGCGCCTTCATGAAGGCGGCGCCCCGTTCGGCCATGGCGATGGCGTCTTTTTCCGTTGCTTCGACTGCGGCATTGACGCTGCCGCCGGCAAATGCCAGGCACAGCAGGCTACCCGTGAATAAGCGTTTCATGACAGCTCCTTGTGATGTCGAGGGATGTGTTGCCAAGCCGTAATTTACGTCGTCGAGGGCCCCATCAAATTGCGATGGAACAAACTAAAGAGTTGCTTGTAGGCAGCGAGCCAGGTATCGGCATGCTTGTTGATATGTGGCAATTTGGTTCTGTATGGCAAGAATTATCATGACTTTCACAGCATGCCGAGCAGGCGTTGCCTGAGGGGGCTGCAATTGACCGATATAGGGCCAATTTCATGAAAGTTATCGCTATTTATAGGCAAGGAGACTATCGTGTCCGCACTCATTACCGAGCCGTTTCCACCCAAGTTCAAGCCGTACACGCGGCAAACCATACATCAGGCGCGGCAGTGGAAATGGCTGCCGGAAGAGCAGCGTGTCGCCGTGCAAGTGGTCTCGCACGTCTTGCCGTTTCGCACCAATGCCTATGTGCTCGACCAGCTGATCGACTGGAACAATATTCCTGATGATCCCATCTACCGCCTCGTTTTCCCCCACCGCGACATGCTGCCACCCGAGCAGTACGCCCACTTGCGCGATCTGGTGCTGGTGCAGCGTGACAAGGCCGCCATCGATGCCTATGTGCATGGTATCCGCCTGGGCATGAATCCCCATCCGGCCGGGCAGATGACGCATAACGTGCCGAAAATCAACGATGCACCCGTGCGCGGCCTGCAGCATAAATATGCGCAAACGGTGCTGTTTTTCCCCAGCGCGGGCCAGACGTGCCACGCGTATTGCACCTTCTGCTTCCGCTGGCCCCAGTTCGTCGGCATGGACGACATGAAGTTCGATGCGCGCGAATCGCATGAGCTGGCCGCCTACCTGAAACTGCATCCGGAAGTGACGGATGTGCTGATCACGGGCGGCGACCCGATGATCATGAATACGCGCCAACTGGCAGCCTACCTGGAGCCGCTGCTGGAGCCGGGCCTGGAGCACATCCAGAACATCCGCATCGGCACCAAGGCAGTGGCGTATTGGCCGCAGCGCTTTGTCTCCGACCGCGATGCGGACGATTTGCTGCGCCTGTTCGAGCGCATCGTCAAGGCGGGCAAGAACCTGGCCGTGATGGGCCATTACAGCCATGCCGTGGAATTGCGCCAGGACATCGCGCAACAAGCGGTGAAACGCATCGTCTCCACGGGCGCCACCTTGCGCATGCAGGGGCCGCTGATCCGCCACATCAATGAAGACCCGGCTAGCTGGGCGGAGCTGTGGCAGACGGGCACGCGCCTGGGAGCGATTCCGTATTACATGTTTGTCGAACGGGACACGGGGCCGCGCGGCTATTTCGAGTTGCCCTTGGCGAAGGCGCATGAAATTTTCCAGGCCGCTTACCAGATGGTGTCGGGCCTGTCGCGCACGGTGCGCGGCCCGTCCATGAGTGCCTTTCACGGCAAGGTCGTCATCGATGGCATCGTCAGCATCAACGGCGAAAAACTGTTTGCCCTGCAATTCTTGCAGGCGCGCAATCCGGATTGGGTGCGCCGGCCGTTTTATGCCAAGTTCGATGCGGAAGCGACGTGGATGGACGATTTAAAGCCCGCGTTCGGCCACGCCAGGTTTTTCTTTGAAACGGATGAGCCTATGCCGCAGTTGCCGCATAAAATCATCCGCCTGGCACAGGCCGCCTGAGCATGCACGGCGCCGACGCGTCTTCCCGTTCCGGCGTGGCCGTGTTTTGTCTGGTATTCCTGCCGTTTGCGCTCGGTCATTACCTGTCGTGCCTGCTGCGCGGCGTCAATGCCGTTCTGACGGCGGAATTGCTGGCCTCTGTCGCCCTGACGCCAGCGCAACTGGGCCTGCTGACCAGCGCCTTTTTTCTCGCCTTTGCGCTGGTGCAACTGCCGATCGGCATGGCGCTCGACCGTTACGGCCCCCGCACGGTGCAACTGTGGCTGCTGGCGCTGGCGGCCCTGGGCGTGTGGCTGTTCAGCCGGGGCCACAGCTTTGCCGAGCTGATTTTGGCACGGGCTGTTATGGGGGCGGGCCTGGGCGGCTGTTTCATGGCCGCCGTGAAAGCGATCTCATGCGCCATCGCGCCATCTCGCCTGCCTTCCGTGCACGGCTACCTGATCGCCGTAGGCGGCCTGGGCGCGGCCACGGCCACCATGCCCGTCAAGCTGGCCTTGCATTACACGGACTGGCGCGGCGTATTCCTGGGCCTGGCGCTGGCGGCGCTGGCCATCGGCGTGCTGATCCGCCTGCTGTCGCCGGCCATGCCCGGCCGCGCCCCCACGCACACGGTGAGCAAGGTCAGTGCCTGGAATGTGTACCGCGACGTGGCCTTTCGCCGCACCATCGCGCTGATCCTGCTGCCGCACGCGGTGTTCTTTGGCGTGCAGGGCTTATGGATCGGGCGCTGGCTGGCCGATGTGGGTGGCCTGTCCGATGACAGCGTGGCGTATCTGTTGTACCTGGGCATGGCGTCCGTCATCTTTGGCGCCATCGGCATGGGCATGCTGACGGAATGGGCAGGGCGGCGGGCGATTGAACCGATGCAAGTGGCGGGCGCCGGCCTCGTCCTGTTTGTTGCCGTGCAATTGGCGATGGCATGCAATGTGGTGCCCAGCCTGCCTTTGCTATCCGTGCTGTTTACCTTGTTGGGCACGGTGACGGGCCTCGAATATGCGATCGTCGCGCAAAGCATGCCGTCCAGCTTGACGGGCAGGGCGGCCACCTGCCTCAATTTACTCATTTTTACGGGCGCCTTCCTGGTACAGGCGGGCTTTGGCCTGATCCTCGGCTGCTGGCCCCTGAACAGCTTGCAGCAGTATCCGCCGCAAGCCTACCAGGTGGCGTTTGGCGTGCTGGCAGCCTTGCAATTGCCGGGACTTGCGATGTTTTTCATTCGACGTTACAGGCGTGCCGGGCCATCCGGTAAAATGGCGGCCTGCACAGCGGCAATGATCAACTCCAAGGAAGACTATGAAACTCGTTCGTTATGGACGTCCAGGCAAGGAAAAACCGGGCCTGATCGATGAAGAAGGCAAACTGCGCGACCTGTCCGGCGTGATTGCCGATATTGACGGCGCACAACTGTCCGACAAGGCCCTGCGCAAGCTGGCCAAACTCGACGAAAAGACCTTGCCCCTGGTGCGCGGCAACCCACGCTTCGGCGTGCCGCTGGCGAAAGTGGGCAAGTTCATCGGCATCGGCCTCAATTACGCGGATCACGCGGCCGAGTCCGGCATGCCGATTCCCGCCGAACCCATCGTCTTCATGAAGGCGATTACTTGCCTGAATGGCCCGGACGACAATGTCGTGTTGCCCAAAGGTTCCAAGAAGACAGACTGGGAAGTGGAGCTGGGCGTGATCATCGGCACGCGCGCGCAATATGTGAGCGAAGAGGATGCCCTGAAATACGTGGCCGGCTATTGCGTCGTCAACGACATTTCCGAGCGCTCTTTCCAGCTGGAGCGGGGCGGCCAGTGGGATAAAGGCAAAGGCTGCGACACCTTCGGTCCCGTCGGTCCGTGGCTGGTGACGCGCGATGAAGTCATCGACGAGCAGGACCTGGACCTGTACCTGGAAGTCAATGGCAAGCGCATGCAGACGGGAAATACGCAAACCATGATTTTCACGGTGGCGCAGATCGTCAGCTATTTGTCGCAATTCATGACCCTGGAACCGGGCGACGTCATCGCCACGGGCACGCCACCGGGCGTGGGCCAGGGCCGCAAGCCGCAGCGTTTCCTGAAAAAGGGCGACAGCATGCGCCTGGGTATCGCCGGCCTCGGCGAACAGCAGCAGGACGTGGTCGCCTGGACTGCCTGATGGCCGGTAGCGATATCGACCGTTTGCCGCCGCTGCCGCTGAACCAGCTGGACCCGCAGCAGCGCGCGGCCGCGCAAGCCATCATCGACGGTCCGCGCGGGGCGCTGTACGGCCCCTTCGTGCCGCTGATCCGCAGCCCCGAGCTGATGGAAACGGCGCAGCGCATGGGAGAATATTTGCGCTACCGCAGCGCCATCGGCACGCGGCTGTCGGAACTGGCGATCCTGGTCACGGCGCGCCAGTGGGACCAGCAAGTCGAGTGGGCCATCCACGCGCCGCTGGCCGTGCAGAACGGCATCGCGCAAGCGGCCGTGGACGCCATCGCCGCGCGGCGCACACCGCTTGCCCTGAAAGAAGATGAGCAAGCCGTGCACGACTTCTGCATCGAGTTGCAGCAGAACAAGCGCGTCAGCGATGCCACGTATGCGCGCGCGCTGTCCCTGTTTGGCGAGCACGGCGTGGTGGACTTGATGGGTATCAATGGCTACTACACTTTCCTGGCCATGGTCATGAACGGGGCGCAGACGGCGGTGCCGGCCTTGGGCGTGCCGCCCCTGCCCGCCTGATTGGAAGAGTTCTTCGGGCAAAGATGGACAAAGTGTAATGAAGTTGAAATTATTCAATATATAATTTTACTTCCCTTCCATTGCCAATAAGCTCAATGAAAACTCGTCCGTGCTCCACCCTGATGGGCCGCGCCTTTCTGGTGTTGGTCCTTGGCCCATTGTTGACGGTGCGTGTGCTTGCCGCCGAAACCGGTGCTGCCGCCAGCGCTTCCGCACTGGAAAATTCCGTCGTCAAGGTGTTTTCCACCCTGCGCGGTCCCGATCCGTACAGGCCGTGGAGCAAGGCCGCGCCGCAAGAGGTGACGGGTTCCGGCGTCGTCATCGAAGGCCGCCGCATTCTCACCAATGCGCACGTGGTCGGCTATGCCAGCCAGGTACAGATCCAGGCCAACGGCGCGGGCGACAAGATACCGGCGACCGTGCTGGCCATTTCGCGTGGCATGGACCTGGCCTTGCTGAAGATCGACGACGACAGTTTTTTCGCCAGCCACAAAGCGGTGCCGCGCGCCAATGTCTTGCCGGACGTGCGCGATGCCGTGCTGGCGTATGGCTATCCGACGGGCGGCACGTCGTTGTCGATTACCAAGGGCATTGTCTCGCGCATCGAATTCGTGCGCTATAACTTCCCCGTTTCCGGCTTGCGCATCCAGATTGATGCGGCCATCAACCCGGGCAATAGCGGCGGCCCCGTGATTGCGGGCGACAAGATGATCGGCCTGGCCTTTGCCGGCATGCTCAATGCGCAAAACATCGGTTACATTATCCCCAACGAGGAAATCGAGCTGTTCCTGCGCGACCAGGAAAGTGGCGCGCCCCGGGGCAAGCCGGCCATGCGCGACGTGACGCAAACGCTGGAAAATCCTGCCCTGCGCACCTACCTGAAACTGGCCAAGGGTGTCGAGGGGGCCGTCGTGATGACGCCGGCCAGCAAGGACGCCGCTTATCCGCTCAAGGAGTGGGATGTCATCACGCATATCGGCGATTTTCCTATCGACAACCAGGGCATGGTCAAGCTGAATGTCAACAGCCGCGTGCGCTTCCAGTACCGGGTGCAGCAACTGGCGAAAGACGGCCAGTTGCCGTTGACGGTGGTGCGCCAGGGCGCGCCCCTGAAAATCAAGGTGCCCGTCTCGGCTGCACACCCGATGCTCATTGCCAGCCTGCAGGGCAATTATCCGTCCTATTTCATTTTCGGACCCATGGTGTTTTCGCGAGCCACCACGGAATTCATGGCCGCGCCGAATGGCAATCCAGCGATGCTGGGCGGCATGGCGTTTGCCGGTAATCCGCTGGTCACGCGGCGCGGCGATGCGCCCGATAGCGAGCGCGAAGAACTGGTGGTGATTGCCGCGCCGTTCTTTCCGCACAAGCTGATGAATGGCTACAGTACCCGTTTCTTCTCGGTCGTCGATTCCGTCAATGGCGTGCGCGTGCGCAGCCTGGCGCACCTGGTGGCCTTGCTGCGCGACCAGACGGATGAGCTGCTGACGTTCCGCTTCCAGCAGCGCGATGCGGAAATGGTCGTCGTGCCCCGCAAGGAGATGCTGGCAGCGACGGAATCGGTGCTGACGGACAACGGCATCCGCTCGGAAGCGTCACCTGATATGTTGAAAATATGGAATGAAAAAACGCCGGCGAGCAACTAAGCTCCCGGCGTTCCGAACAACAACAGGCGCGGCGCACACCGCGCCTGTTTTGCTTCAAGCCAATACTTTTTTCAGCCACGCGCCAATCGCGTCGATCTCTTCCTGGCACAGCGAATGCTGCATCATGTACTCGTGCCACTCCACCTTGTAACCCATGCCGGTGAGCAAGTCGCGCGACTGCTGTGCGCGGGCGATCGGCACCACGGGGTCGGCCGTGCCGTGCGCCATGAAGATGGGCGTCTGCAGGCTTGCCGGCGTGCGCTCAAGAGCCGTTTTGTCGGCCAGCGGCAGATAGCCGGACAGGCACATCAGGCCGGCCAGCGCTTCCGTATGGCGCAAGCCCGTTTGCAAGGTCATGGCGCAGCCTTGCGAGAAGCCGGCCAGGATGATGCGGCTGGCAGGAATGCCGCGCGCCTTTTCGCGCGCGATCAGCGCTTCGATCTGTGCCTGCGAGGCGCGCAAGCCGTTCTCATCTTCGCGGCGCACGAGGTCGTTCACGAGGATGTCGTACCAGGCGCGCATCACATAACCGTTGTTGATGGTGACGGGCATGGTGCCGGCGCTGGGAAAAATGAAGCGGATGGCAGGACAGCCGCGCAAATCGAGTTCCTTCACCAGTGGCACGAAGTCGTTGCCGTCGGCGCCCAGGCCGTGCATCCAGATGATGGAGACGGTGGGGTTCGGTGCGCTGTCGAGTTGTATGGTTTCCAGCAAGGTGCTCATGTATTTTCCTCAGGTAAAGGTTGCGCCGGACGCAGCGCCGATTTGGGACGGAAGGCCTTGCAGATGGCCGGGTCGGTTTCCATGTAGGGACCACCGATGAGGTCTATGCAATACGGCACGGCGGCAAAGATGCCGTTGACCAATTGATTTCCGTCAGCGTCTTTCAGTCCCTCCAGGGTTTCCTTGATGGCCTTCGGCTGGCCCGGCAAGTTCATGATCAGGGCGGCGCGCTCGGGCGTCTCGCGGATCACGGCCACCTGGCGCGACAAAATCGCCGTCGGCACGAATTGCAGGCTGATCTGGCGCATCTGTTCGCCGAAACCGGGCATTTCCTTGGTCCCGACGCTGAGCGTGGCGTCCGGCGTCACGTCGCGCCGCGCAGGACCCGTGCCGCCCGTCGTCAGGATCAGGTGGCAGTGGCTCAGGTCGACCATGTCGATCAGGCTGTTTTCAATCTGCGAGCGCTCGTCCGGGATCAGCCGTTTTTCCAGGCGGAAAGGCGTGCGGATGGCGGCGGACAGCCAGCTTTCCAGGGCCGGGATGCCCTGGTCTTCATACACGCCGCCGCTGGCGCGGTCCGAGATCGACACGAGGCCGATAATCAATTCGTCTTCTATCGTGGTCATGCGGCACCTGTCTATGTCGTAAAAAAACCGGGCTGATCCCGGTTTTTAGCTACTTTCGGGGTCAGACCCGCCGGGTCTGACCCCAGTTTTTTACTCGTCGTCTTCGCCTTCAACGTCATCTTCGTCGGCATCTTTCTTGCCGCTGTTTTTCTTCTTGGCGATCTCTTTCAAGATCTGGAAGATTTCACGGTAGGCTTTAGGCGGCTTGTTCTCGGCTTGCTCCTTGCGGGCATTGCGGATCAGGGTGCGCAGGTGTTGCACGTCCAGTTCCGGGTTTTCCGACAGCAAGACGGTCAGCGCCTTGTCATCCGTCAAGAGTTTGTCGCGGCGGCGTTCCATCGCGTGCATATTGGCCGTGTCTGCTTTCGACAAGCCTTTCCAGCTATCGATGGTGCGTTGGATGGCGGCAACTTCTTCTTCATCCAGGGTGCGCATCTTCTTGCCCACGTATTGCAGCTGGCGGCGGCGGCCTTCGTGATCCTTGATCTGCTGGCATTCGAGAATGGCGTCGCGCACGTCTTCCGGCATCGGGACGCGCTTGACGCGATCACGTGCTTCATTGACGAGTTCTTCGCCCAGCTTTTGCAGGACGGTCATCTGGCGCTTGAGTTCCGACTTCGAAGGACGTTCATATTCCTGTTCGAATTCGGTAGATTGGAAGCCGCAAGCTCCCCGGTTTGGATTTGGCATGATAAGGCGGGATTGGCCGCGTAGGCCGCACCTGTAAACTGTAAACGACTGCTATGATAACCTTTTTAGCGGCTTTCCGAAGAAAACAGCGCATGAACGACTCCGTATTTACCCATAGTCAAGAGCAATTGCAGCAACTAGCCCGTGATGTGTTGTCTTTTGCGCGGGAAGCGGGCGGCACCGACGCAGCCGTCGAAGTCAGCGAAGGCGGCGGCTTGTCCGTTTCTGTCCGAAAAGGCAAGATCGAGACGATCGAGCAAAACAAGGACAAGGGCATGGGCGTGACCGTGTTTGTCGGCAAGAAGCGCGGCAATGCCAGCACCTCCGATTTTTCGCCGTCCGCCTTGCGCGCCACGGTGGACGCCGCCTACAACATCGCCCGTTTCACGGCCGAAGACGATTGCGCCGGCCTGGCCGACGCCGACATGCTGGAAATGTCCCCACGCGACTTGCAACTGTTTTATCCCTGGTTGATTTCCGCCGAGGAAGCCGTCGTGCTGGCCCAGCGGGCCGAGGCGGCCGCGTTTGCCGTCGACCCGCGCATCACGAATAGCGAAGGCGCGGGCGTGCACGTGCAGCAATCGCACTTTGTCTCTGCCAATTCGCGCGGCTTCATCGGCGGCTACCCATTCTCTCGCCACACCCTGTCCGTGGCGCCCATCGCCGGCAAGGGGGCGAAGATGCAGCGCGACGACTGGTATTCGTCCGTGCGCGACGCCTCCAAAATGTCGAGTCCGGAAGCCATCGGCCGCTACGCCGCCGAGCGCGCCCTGTCGCGCCTGAACGCGCGCAAACTGGGCACGCGCACCTGTGCCGTCCTGTTCGAGGCGCCGTTGGCGGCCGGCTTGCTGGGTACCTATGTGCAAGCGACCTCGGGCGGCGCCCTGTACCGCAAATCCACGTTCCTCAACGATTGCCTGGGTACGCAAGTATTGCCTGATCATGTGCAGATCTTTGAAGACCCGCATGTGATCGGCGGCGTCGGTTCGGCCCCGTTCGACGAAGAGGGCGTGAAAACCGTCAGCCGCGATGTCGTCAAGAATGGCGTGGTGCAAGGCTATTTCCTGTCGACTTATACGGCCCGCAAGCTGGGCATGCAGACCACGGGTAACGCGGGCGGCTCGCACAATCTGTACCTGACGTCCAGCCAGACGGCCGCCACAGACGATCTTAGTGCCATGCTGAAAAAGCTGGGCACGGGTTTGCTGGTGACGGAACTGATGGGACAAGGAACCAATTACGTGACGGGCGACTATTCGCGCGGCGCGTCCGGTTTCTGGGTGGAAAATGGCGTGATTCAGTACCCGGTGGAAGAAATCACCATCGCCGGCAACATGAAGGACATGCTGCGCAACATCGTTGCCGTAGGCGCCGATGTGCTGCGCCGCGGCACCAAGGAGACGGGTTCCATCCTCATCGAGAGCATGGTGGTGGCGGGCGGTTGAACGGATGTATTTTTCTTGATCAAAAGGCGCCGCTGGCGCCTTTTTTCTTGTCCCTGTGTTTTTTTTGCAGCGGTTTGATCGTCATACGGCGGAAATATTCGCTTCGTATGATGGCGCCATCTGACGTTATTTGCGCAATTTAGATGCTTTTAATGTAAGTAAGCCGAACTTCGTGATATTTCATGCAAGATGCGAGTCTTGCAGTAACGCGTCGTTGTTGATCCAACCTGCATAGTGAACTCTCCATGACCTACTCCCGTACCCGCATCGCCCGCGCGGTGGCCCTGTTGTGTGCCATGAACACCCTGTTCGTCAACCAGGCGCAAGCCCTTGGCGATGCGTCCGCCGCACCAGCTGCTGCCAGCGATACCCTTGAGGTACCGCAAGCCGTGATCGTCACCGGCACGCGCGGCAGCAATCGCACGCAGTTCGATACCATGGCGCCCGTGGATGTGTTCAACCGCGAAGATATCGGCGCCGTCGAATCGTCGGACTTGAACGATGTACTGGCGCAACTCGTACCCTCGTACGTGGTGCAGCGCTTGCCGATGGCCGATGGGCAAGTGTTCGTGCGTCCCGCTACCTTGCGCGGCCTGTCGCCGGACCAGACTCTGGTGCTGATTAACGGCAAGCGCTTCCACCGCAGCGCTCTGCTGGGCGCGCGCGGCGCGCAGGCGCCGGATCTGGCGCAGATTCCCGTGTCCGCTATCAAGCGCATCGAAGTACTGCGCGACGGCGCCTCGGCCCAGTACGGCTCCGACGCGATTGCCGGCGTGATCAACATCATTCTTGACGACACGCCCGGTACGGAGATGTCCGTGCACCATTCTCAATATTCGGAAGGCGATGGCAAAGGTAATGAGCTCAACCTGAAGACGGGCTTTGCGTTTGGCGAGACGGGCAAGGCGACGATTTTCGGCGCGCTGGCCCAGTCCGACCCCACCTCGCGCACGCGCCAGCGAGCCGACGCCATCGCTTTCCAGAATGCCCATCCGGAACTGAAGGTCCCCAATCCCGTGCAGCGTTGGGGCCAGCCTGAGCTCGATAGCAAGCGCATCGGCTTCAATGCGAGCATGGCGCTGTCCGACACGATGGAACTGTACGGTTTCGGCCTGTTCAGCCGCAGCGACGGCACCTCGGACTTTAATTGGAGGAATCCCGACACCAGCACGGGCGCGTATAAAACCAGCAGCCTGTTCCCCGGCTGGGATTTGCGTAGTGTGTATGCGCTCGGCTTCAGCCCCAGCTATTCGAACGACCAGGATGACTTACAGCTGGTGGCCGGCGTGCGCGGTCACTTCAACGAGCGCTTCGGCTGGGATGTGAGTGCTTCCTACGGCCGCAACCGCATCGACTATAACTTGGCCAATTCCATCAACGCCTCAATGGGGCCGGGCAGCCCGACGTCGTTCTACCTGGGCCAGTTGTCGCAGGCGGAAAAGATTCTCAACGCCAACTTCAACTATGAATTGCCGGTGGCGTCCTTGCCGCAGCCGGTCAATATCGCATTCGGCGCCGAAGCGCGTAATGAAACGTATGGGGTGAAGGCGGGCGATGCGGCGTCCTGGACGGTCGGGCCGGGCGCCGCCATCGGCCTGGACGCAAACGCCAACGGCGCACCGGGTTTCAGCGACCGCCAGGCTGGCAGCTGGGGCCAGGACAGCTATGCAGCCTACCTGGACGTGGAAGTGCCCCTCACCAAGGCCCTGAGCCTGGGCGGTGCAGCCCGCTACGAACATTTCTCTGAATTCGGCAGCACCGTCAATGGCAAGTTATCGGCCCGCTATGCACTGAGTGAAGACCTGGCCCTGCGCGGCTCCTACTCGACGGGTTTCCGCGCGCCAACGCCCGGCCAGTCGAACACCAACAGCACGAACCAAGGCCTCGACACCAAGACCCTGTTGTTGTTTACCAGCGGCCGCCTGGCCAACAACGACCCGCTGGCCATCCTGCTCGGTGCGCAGGCGCTGAAGCCGGAAAAATCGAAAAACCTGTCGCTGGGCTTTACGTGGAAGACGCCGGCCGGCTTTTCCGGTTCCGTCGACGTGTATGACATCAAGGTCAGCGACCGCTTCAGCACGTCCGCTTCGTTTGCCGTTCCCGCTGGCGTGGCCAACCCCTTGCGTTACACTTCGGTCAGCTATTTCACGAACGACTTCGACACCACCACGCGCGGCATCGATATCGTCGGCAGCCACCTGAGCCGTATCGGCGACGGCAAGCTGAACCTGACTTTGGCCTACAACTACAACACCACCAAGGTCGATGGCGGCAAGTCCAGCCTGGTGACTAATCCGGCCCAGCGGCAAGTGTTTGAAGAGCGCCTGCCGCGCCAGAAAGCCACCATCAGCGGCAACTATGACCTGGGCAACTGGAATACCCTGGCCCGCGTACGCTACTACGGTGCGTGGACGGACAATTCCGGCAACGCGACGGGCGATATCTTCCAGCGTTTTGGCGCCATGCAATTTCTCGACCTGGCGGCCAGCTACAAGATCAGCGACAAGCAGTCGGTGCGCTTGGGTATCGACAACGTGCTGGACAAGTATCCTGATGAAGCAAGCTTCCAGGCCAGCCGCGGTCTGATCTATTCGCGCAATGCGCCGTACGACACGGACGGCCGTAATCTGTACGTCGAGTACAAAGTGAAATTTTAAGGGGGGATGATGATGAATCCACAACGCCGCGCCTTGTTGCGCGCCGGTTCGCTGGCGGTGGCGCTGCCCTTGACGGCGGGCGCCGGATCGGCTGCGGCAGCGTCCGCCGCCCTGTCTCCACCCTTGCCGCCATTGCCAGCGGTGCCAGCCGGCACCACGCCGGAATCCCTGGCCGGCAACCAGGCTTACTGGCAGGCCGTGGCCGCGCAATACGACACCACCGATGCCATCGTGCAACTGGACAATGCCTTCTGGGGCTCGATGGCCAGGCCCGTGCTGCGTCATTACGAGCAGCAATTGAGCATGGTCAACCGCGACAACGCCTGGTATGCGCGCATGCGCTTTCCGGCCGATTTTGAGGCGGCCCGCGCGGCGGCAGCCATGGCGCTGGGCGTGGGCATCGATGAAATCGTGTTGACGCGGGGCGCCACGGAAGCGCTGCAAGTCTTGATCGCCGGCTACAACCGCTTGCAGCCGGGCGATGCGGTGCTATTCGCGGATATCGATTACGACAATATGATCACCGTCACGCGCTGGCTGCAGCAACGGCGCGGCGCCCAGGTGGTATCGATTGCCATTCCGGAACCATTTACGCATGACAATGTCGTTGCTGTCTATGTTGCCGCCATGGAACGTCATCCGAAGCTGAAATTGATGCTGCTCACGCATGTCAATCACCGCAACGGCATGGTCATGCCCGTGGCCGAGATCAGCCACCTGGCGCGCGCACGGGGCATTGATGTGATCGTCGACACGGCGCATGGCTTTGGCCAGCTGGACATGACGATCCCCGATTTGCAGGCGGACTTTGCCGGCATCAACTTGCACAAATGGATAGGCGCGCCCGTGGGTGTGGGCGCTGCCTACATCAAGCGGGGCAGGTTGGCCGATATCGATCCGTACATGGGGGAACCGCGGGGGGGAAAGGCGGGCGACGATATCCGCACCCGCGTGCATACGGGCACGGTGAATTTCGCCGCCTACCTGAGTCTGCCGACGGCGCTGGACTTGCACGCGCACATAGGTGTGGCCAACAAGCAGGCGCGGCTACGGCTGCTGCGCAACCGCTGGGTCGAAGCGGCACGTGGCATCGATGGCATCGACGTGCTGGCGTCATCCGATCTGCGCCTGACGAGCGCCATCGCCTCGTTCCGGTTACAAGGCAAGACCAGCGTGGCCGACAGTTATGCCCTGTCGAAAAAGCTGGTACAGGACCACGGCATCTTTGCCGTGCCGCGCGACGGTCTGGCCAGCGGCGCGTGCGTGCGCGTCACGCCGGGCATCTTTACGCCCGAGTCGCATCTGGACAGCTTGGTCGATGCCCTGCGCAAGCTGGCCAAGGGCTGAGTTTGGTTTGAGATGGTCTCAATACTCTTCCCACTCGGTCTCGGCGACCGCGGCCAGTGCGACCGCCTTGCCTGATTTCCTGGCGGGTGCGGCAGTGGCCGTGACGCGTGGTGCGGCGGCAGGCTTGGCTGGCGCGCGGATGGCTGGAACCTGAACCGGCGGCAGCGCTTGCATGCCGTCGAGCTTGAACACGCTGACGGCTTCGGCCAGGATGCCGGCTTGATCCTGCAGCGCTTCGGACGCGGCCGCCGCTTCTTCCACGAGGGCGGCATTTTGCTGTGTCACGGCGTCCATTTCCGTGATGGCTTGGTTGATCTGCTCGATGCCCGCTTCCTGCTCGTTGCTGGCGGACGTGATCTCGGCCATGATGTCCGTGACGCGCCGCACGCTGCTTACGATCTCTTCCATGGTGCTGCCCGCCTGGTTCACCAGGGTGCTGCCCAGATTGACCTGGTGTACGGAATCGTCGATGAGGATCTTGATTTCCTTGGCGGCGGAGGCTGAGCGGTGAGCCAGGTTGCGCACTTCCGTGGCCACCACGGCAAAGCCACGGCCCTGCTCTCCCGCCCTGGCCGCTTCCACTGCCGCGTTCAGGGCCAGGATATTGGTCTGGAAGGCAATGCCGTCGATGACGCTGATGATGTCGACGATTTTCTTCGACGAGGCATTGATCGACTCCATGGTCGTGATCACTTTCGCCACCACCTGGCCGCCTTTGCTGGCCACGCTTGAGGCCGATTGCGCCATCTGGTTGGCCTGGCGTGCGTTTTCGCCATTCTGCTTGACGGTCGACGTCAATTCTTCCATCGACGATGCCGTTTCTTCCAGCGAACTGGCTTGCTGCTCCGTGCGCGAAGACAAGTCCATATTGCCGGAGGCGATTTCACGCGAGCCATGGGCGATGGCATCCGTGCCATGGCGCACGCGGGCCACGATGCCTTGCAAATTGTCGTTCATCTCTTTCAGGGCGCGCAGCAGCATGCCTGTTTCATCGGTGCCGCGCGCGTCGATGCTGCCCGACAAGTCGCCGGACGCGACCCGTTGGGCCACCTTGACGGCTTCGCCGATGGGCCGGCTGATGGAGCGGCTGATCAGGATGGCCAGCGCGATGGCGATCGCCGTCGCGGCAAGGGACAGGGACAGGGTCAGGATGATGGCCAGGCGCCCGTCGACGAGGGCTTGCTTGCCTTCGGCTGCCATCAGCGACTCCTGGAAGCCGGCCATGGCCGCCAGCGCCGTCAGGAATTTCTCTTGTGGATAGCGCAGCTGCGTCAGCAGGAAGATGCCTGCCGTTTCGGTTTTGCCCTCTTGCAGCAGTTTGATATTCGCATCGCGCGTCCTGGCATAGCTTTCGCGGCTGGTCATCACGGCCTGGAACAGTTCCTGGCCCTTGGGCGTGTTGATCAGGGTTTTCAGGCGCGCCAGCAGTTCCACGTTCTTTTTTGCCGACGCCTGAATCTTGCCCAGGGCACTGCTGACTTCGTCGGCATCGTTGGCGCCGATGATGGCATTGCTTAGCAGGCGGGCCTGGATATTGATCTCGGACTGGATCGTATTTGACAGCATGACCTTGACATAGCGGTCATTGAGGATTTTATCCGTCGATGCATTGATGTTGTGGATGCGGTTGACGGAAACAAAAGCCACCATGGCAAGCAGGACGATGATCAAGCCGAAACTGAGGCCCAGGCGGGTACTGATCTTGAGATTCGACATATGCAATCCATCCTGAGCTAAAGACAAACATCGTGTGGTCAGGTCAGCGCCGGCCTCATGGGAGGTGCTGCTGATACGGAAACGTTGTGGTACTGAAAGCTAGCTCGGCAGGTATGGGGCCGTGATGCCACGCAGATGCCGTGGGCGTGCATGCCGGGGAGGAGAGGGTGCCTTGTCATCCGGCATATTATTGTTGCAGGAGCACGCATGCCGGCATGCTCCGATTCGATGATTGAGTGTAGAACGATAATTTCCAACAGGCAAGACGTTCGTATAAAAATACGTTTTATCCGCAACGCAAGCCGCGCGTTGCGCGCTGGCATAAAAATACCCCGGCGTGCGGGGCATGGTGTCAAACAGGCAGGACGCCAGCCCTTGCGGGCCGGTTCGCTGCAAGCGCTCAGGCGCGCAGGCTGGCCAGAATAGGCTGCAAGACGGCGGCGCCCAGGGCGGCGCTGCGCGCGCCGCTCCAACCCGTTTGCGCGTCGGGATCGTTGGCATTGTCCTTGAACGGCAATTCCAGGGTCAGCGACAGGCAACCGAAGGCGTGCGTGATGTGGGGCGAACCCATGGTCAGCACTTCCGGCGTGAACGGGCCGTCTTCATAGCCGTGCTCATCCTGGAAGTCGGGACTGGCCACCTTGAAGTCGGCGATGAAGCGGTCTTGCTCGGCTTTTTGTGCCGGCGTGAAATTCTCCAGCGCATCGCTGCCGGCGACGAAGACGTAAGGCAAGCCTTCGTCGCCATGCACGTCGAGGAACAGATCGCAGCCGATTTCATGCATTTTCTGTTTCACCAGGAACACTTCCGGGCTGCGTTCCATCGTCGGCGTCATCCATTCGCGGTTCAGGTTGGCGCCGGCCGCGTTGGTGCGCAGGTTGCCATGCACGGAACCGTCCGGGTTCATGTTCGGCACCACGTAGAAGACGGCATCTTGCAGGCACTGGCGGGCAAAGGGATTGGCCTGGTCCAGCAATGCTTCAAGCATGCCTTCGACAAACCATTCTGCCATCGTTTCACCTGGATGCTGGCGCGCGATGACCCAGACTTTTTTCTCGGCATCGGCGTCGCCGACCACCAGCAGATTCATGTCACGGCCTTCCACGGTGCTGCCCAGGTCGATCAAGCGTACCAGCGGCGATGCTTGCGCGCTGTCGATCAGGGCCAGGTGGCGGTCCCATGGGTACGGTTCGAAGTAGGCGTAATACACGCTTTCTTCTTCCGGCGTGTGTTCGATGGTCATCACCGTGCCGTCAAAGCTGGTTGGCACGCGGAACCAGGTTTCGCGGTCATAGCTGGCCACGGCCTGGTAGTCTTTCCAGCCGTCCGGGTAAGCCGACTTGCCTGCATTCATGAAGCGGATCGTGCACGCTTCGCCTTGCGCGCCTTGCAGGCGGAAATAAAACCACTGCGTGATGTCGGCGTGGGAATCCTTGCGGATGTTCAGCTCGATGGATTGGGCATCGTCGGCGCGCAGCACCTCGATCGCGCCGGCGTCGAATTGCTGGCTGATTTTAATGGTCATGAGTGTTCCTGATAAAAACGTATGGGTTTTGCATCGTGTGCAATGGCGCGATGATACCTGTTTTGCGGTGGCCTTTGTGCTGGCGCAAACGATGACGGATGTACTTTGCTAAGGTGGAAGCTCCAACACGGGGAGAGCATCATGGATGACAACGGCAAACATTTACGCGAACTGGAAAAGAAAGTCAGCGCCCTCAGCGACGCCCTGGCGCACCTGGGCAAGGGAACGACCTTGCAGGAATTGCTGCGCATCCTGCGTTTTCCCGGCTATACGACACCGGCCGAATTCACCTTCAATGCCGCCATTCTCGACACCATGCTGGTGCAGGCCAATGCGCTGGAAAAGCTGGGGCAGGATTTGTTGGCGGGGGCCAAGCAGGTCGTCGCCAAGTAATGAAAGTTTGATAACGACGCTTGCTGAACGCCTGAAAAATGTTCAGGGCAAGGCGCGGGGCCGCAGGCAGAACGAACGTACGCCCAGGCCCTGCAACGCCGCCATGGACGTTTTGTCAGGTGTTCAGGCCGCCGAAACGTTCGTAGAACCAGGGCTCCACGTCTGGCGCGTGCTCATCCTCGCGCCGTAATGTGGCCAGGATATGTTCTTCGGCCGCCGCATAGGTGAGGCGGTACAGGTCGCGCGCCAGCGCATAGGCTTGCGTGCCGGGCCACGGTTCGGGCAGCAGTTCGACGGGCAGTTGCGGATCGTGTAACTGCACGCGGCGGTAGGCGTGCGTCAGCAGCGAGCGGATGACGAAGGCTTGCTCGGCATCGAACACGGGCTCTTCTTGTAGCAGGGTCAGTAGCGGCTGGAAGCTGGCGATGAATTTTTCGTAGCCGGCCATCACTTCCGACAAGTCCCAGCATTCTCCCACCATGTCGCGCAGGGGCCGTGTGCTGACATCCGGCAACTCCGTAGTGTGGCAGACATACAGCTTGCCTTGTACGTCGTTGCGCACGAGGATGTCTTCCAGCGCCTCCGAGTTGCTGGCCGGATGGCCAAAGATGCCGGGAGAGATCAATCCATAGCCAGCCCACAATAATTCCTTGCGCAGCGCCCCCCGCTCGGCGGCGCCGATGCTTCCGGCCGGCCCGATCACCAGGGTCCAGCTGCCATCCCAGTGCACGACCAGTGGCGCATAGATGCGGCGATAAGCGCGCTCAAAGCGGAACAGCGCCTCCGGGCGTATCGTATAGGCGCTACGGCGGCCGTCGCGCTGCGAGCTGAGCCAGCCCTCCTGCGCAAGGCGGAACACGCTGGTGCGCAGCAGGCGGTCATTTACGCCAAATGGTGCCAGCAGGTCGATCAGACTGCCCAGCCAGATGGCGCCGCCGCGCGGCACGATGGCGTCGCCAAAAATGGTCATCACCAGGGACTTCGAGCGCGGTGGGTCGCTTTCCAGGAAATCGGCTATCCATGCCGTGCAGCGGGTGTTCTTCATGTGGTTCCGGTCTGGCCGTGTTGCGGTCGATTCAATAAAAGCAGCAGTTTACTTGGCTGCGCGGGTAGCGCGTCAATAATTTGCAGGAAGCGCTGGTGGCACTTCGCAGTGTTTTCTCATCAGCAATATCATACGCACAAAAAAGCCGCACAAGATACGAATTTTTAAAATGACTCACATCAAGTGTATGCAAATCGTTTTTTGTATCGTATTATCTGTTCATCGCACCGCATTGCTGCGCAAAATCAAGACATGGGAGACAGATCATGTACGCACAAATGGTTGAAACCGGCCTCAAGAACGTCCGTTCCATCGATGACATGGGGGCGGAAGAGCGCGCTTTTCAGGCGCGTATCGACGAAGGCATCAAGATCGAAGCCAAAGACTGGATGCCGGACGCTTACCGCAAGACCCTGATCCGCCAGATTTCACAGCATGCGCATTCGGAAATCGTCGGTCAATTGCCCGAAGGTAACTGGGTCACGCGCGCACCGACCTTGAAACGCAAGTCCATCCTGCTGGCGAAGATTCAGGATGAAGCGGGTCACGGCCTGTACCTGTACAGCGCTGCCGAAACCCTTGGCGTGTCGCGCGACGATCTGCTCGCTGCCTTGCACTCGGGCAAAGCCAAGTATTCCAGCATCTTTAACTATCCCACCCTGTCGTGGGCCGACATGGGCGCCATCGGCTGGCTGGTCGACGGCTCTGCCATCATCAACCAGATTCCCCTCTGCCGCTGCTCGTATGGCCCGTATGCCCGTGCCATGATCCGCGTCTGCAAGGAAGAATCATTCCATGCCCGCCAGGGCTACGACATCATGATGTCACTGTGCAAGGGCACGCCAGAACAGAAAGCCATGGCACAGGATGCGCTGAACCGCTGGTGGTGGCCGTCCTTGATGATGTTCGGTCCGTCCGACGCCGCCTCCGTCAACAGCGCCCAATCGGCGCAATGGCGCATCAAGCTGTTCTCGAATGATGAATTGCGCCAGCGCATGGTCGACCAGACCGTGCCGCAAATCGAGTACCTGGGCTTGACCGTGCCCGATCCCGACCTGAAGTTCAATGCGGAGACGGGCCACTATGAATTTGGCGAAATCGACTGGTCCGAGTTCAACAATGTCCTGAAGGGCAATGGCCCGTGCAACCGCGAGCGCCTGCAAACGCGGGTCAAGGCGTATGAAGACGGTGCATGGTTCCGCGATGCCTTGCTCGCGTATGCAGACAAACAAGCCGCAGTCAAAGCGGCAGCGTAAATACATAAGACAGATAGGGGAGAGCAACATGAGCAAAGAATGGCCATTGTGGGAAGTTTTCATCCGCAGCCAGCACGGCCTGGCGCACAAGCATGTGGGCAGCCTGCACGCCTCCGACGCCACCATGGCGGTCAACCATGCGCGCGACGTCTACACGCGCCGCAATGAAGGCGTGAGCATCTGGGTGGTGCGCGCGGCCGACATCGTGGCCAGCAGCCCCGGTGACAAGGGTGCCCTGTTCGAGCCGTCGAACAGCAAGGTGTACCGCCATCCCACCTTCTTCCCGATGCCGGAAGAAGTCAAGAACCTGTGATGGGAGCGCTTGCAATGGATGACAAAGTCAATTACCTCTTGCGCCTGGGCGACAATGCCCTGATTCTCAGCCAGCAGTTGTCGCAGCTGTGCGGCAAGGGGCCCGCGCTGGAAGAGGACATGGCGCTGACCAATGTGGCGCTCGACCTCCTGGGCCAGACGCGTTTGTGGTTCAGCTATGCGGCCGAACTGGAAAACGCAGGCCGCGACGAAGATGACATCGCCTTTTTGCGCGATGCCCACGACTTCAAGAATTGTTTGCTGCTGGAGCAGCCGAACGGCAATTACGCCGACACCATGATGCGCCAGTTCTTCTTCGATACCTGGCACTACTTCCAGCTGCTGGAACTGGCGAAATGCAGTGATCCACGCATCGTCGAAGTGGCGCAGAAGTCGATCAAGGAAGTGACCTATCACCTGCGCCGCAGCGGTGACCTGATCGTGCGTCTCGGCGACGGTACGGCGGACAGCCATGCCAAGACGCAGGCGGCGGCCGACAAACTGTGGATGTACACGGGCGAGATGTTCAAGTACGACGCCGTCGACCAGGCCATGCTTGCCACCGGCATCGCGCCGCCATCGGACGTGTTGCGCCAGGCCTTCCTCGAACACGTGGCCGAGATTTTCGCCGAAGCCACCTTGACCATGCCGGCGCCCGACGCCTGGATGCAAAAGGGCGGCAAGCAGGGCACGCACACGGAACACCTGGGATTCATCCTGGCCGAGATGCAATTCCTGCAGCGCGCCTATCCCGGGGCGGAGTGGTAATGAACGCGCCCGCGGCTGCGCTGGACGCCGCCCAGGTCTGGGCCTGGCTGGGCGACGTGCCGGACCCGGAAATTCCCGTCATTTCGGTGGTGGACCTGGGCATCGTACGCGCCGTCGACGTGGTCAGCAGCGACGAGTGCATCGTGACGATCACGCCCACCTATTCGGGCTGCCCGGCCATGCAGGTAATCGCCGATGCCGTCACGGATGCCTTGCGCAGCCATGGCGTGGCCAAGGTGACACTGGTGAACCAGCTGGCGCCCGCCTGGACCACGGACTGGATGAGCGAGGCGGGCAAGGCCAAGCTGAAAGGCTATGGCATCGCCCCGCCGCAGCAGCAGGTGATCGACATCAGCGGCTTGAAGGGTGGTGTCAAGCGTCAGCCCATGCCGACGCTGGAGGTGATCTGCCCGAATTGCGGTTCCGCGCACACGCAGCTGACCAGCCAGTTCGGCTCCACGCCCTGCAAGGCCCTGTACAAATGCCTGGCTTGCCGCGAACCGTTTGACTACTTCAAGTGCCACTAAAAAAAACAGGCACACGTTCCGAAGAAACTGGAGATGAAGCATGAGTAAATTTTATCCGCTGTCCGTGGCGAACGTACGCAATGAAACGCGCGACACCATCGCCGTCACTTTCGACGTGCCAGCCGACCTGCAGCAGCAGTTCCGCTTCCAGCAGGGGCAGCACCTGACCCTGCGCGCCAATATCAATGCGGAAGACGTGCGCCGCTCGTATTCCATCTGTTCTGCGGTGCAGGATGGCACTCTGCGTGTGGCCATCAAGCGCACGCCGGGCGGCGCTTTTTCCACCTGGGCGAACGACACCTTGAAGGCTGGCGCCACCATCGAGGTGATGCCGCCCATGGGGCACTTCAACGTGCCGCTCGACTGCGTCAACCGCAAGCACTACCTGGCGTTCGCGGCCGGCAGCGGCATCACGCCCATTCTCTCCATCATCAAGACGACCCTGCTGACGGAACCATTGAGCCGCTTCACCCTGTTCTACGGCAACCGCGCTTCGTCGTCCGTCATCTTCAAGGAAGAATTGACGGATTTGAAGGATGTGTACCTGGAGCGTTTGAACCTGGTGTACGTGATGAGCCGCGAGCAGCAGGACATCGAATTGTTCAATGGCCGCATCACGCAGGAAAAATGCGAACAATTCCTGCAGCACTGGATCAAGGTCGAAGATTACGACAACGCCTTCATCTGCGGCCCGGAAGACATGATGCTGGGCGTCTCCGCCGCCCTGCAGGCGGCCGGCATGCCGAAGCAGAACATCAAGATTGAACTGTTCGCCGCCAGCATCCCGAAAAACGCCCACAAGCCGCGCGCCCAGCTCGACGCGGGCGCCGTGCAGGAAACGGAAGTGACCGTCATCATGGATGGCAACCACACCTCCTTCACGATGGACAAGGACAAGGAATCCATCCTCGATGCGGGCCTGCGCCATGGCATCGACATGCGCTACTCGTGCAAGGGCGGCGTATGCTCGACCTGCCGCTGCAAGATCCTCGATGGCAAGGTCGAAATGGACGTCAACTACGCGCTGGAAGACTATGAAGTAGCGCGCGGCTTCGTCCTCAGCTGTCAGAGTTTCCCGCTCACCGACAAGGTCGTGGTCGACTTCGACCAGGCAGAGTAAAGCCGGCGCAGGGCACGCGCCCCGCCGTACCCATTAAAAAAAACGAGACGCCATGAGCTACCAGAATATCCTCTTCACCATCGAGCAGGGCATCGCCACGCTGACCCTGAATCGTCCCGACAAGCTCAACAGCTTTACCCAGGCCATGCACGAGGAAGTACGCGATGCGATTGCGAAAGTAAACGCCGACGGCTCCGTGCGTGTCTTCGTGCTGACGGGCGCGGGGCGCGGATTTTGCGCAGGCCAGGATTTGTCCGACCGCGCCGTCGAACCAGGTTCGAAGGGCGTGGACCTGGGCGAGTCGGTGGAAAAGAACTATGCGCCGCTGGTGCTGGCCTTGAAAGCACTGCCGATGCCCGTGATTTGCGCCGTCAATGGCGTCGCCGCCGGCGCGGGCGCCAACCTGGCGCTGGCCTGCGACATCGTCATCGCTGGCAAGTCGGCCAGTTTCGTGGAAGTGTTCTGCAAGCTGGGCCTGATTCCCGATACGGGCGGCACTTTCTTCCTGCCACGCTTGATCGGTTCCGCGCGTGCCATCGGCCTGGCCATGCTCGGTGAAAAACTGACGGCGGAAAAAGCGGAAGACTGGGGCCTGATCTGGAAATGCGTAGAGGATGCCCAACTGGTGGAGGAAACGCGCAAGCTGGCCGTGCACTTTTCCACGGCGCCGACCAAGGGCCTGGCGTTCACCAAGCAGGCGCTGGCCGCCAGCGGCGCCAATACCCTGCCGCAGCAGCTGGCGCTGGAAGCGCGCATGATGAGCGAACTCGGTAACAGCGACGATTACCGCGAAGGCGTGGCCGCCTTCATGGAAAAGCGCGCACCGCAATTCAAGGGACACTGATATGACCGCATTGGCAAACAACAGTATCGTTGCCGTCATCGGCAGCGGCGCCATGGGCGCCGGTATCGCACAGGTGGCGGCGGCTGCCGGTTACCGGATAAAACTGTACGACACGCGCGCGGAAGCTGTGAGCAAGGCATTGCTCGATATTGGCAAGATGTACGCAAAGCTGGCGGAAAAGGGCCGCATGACGGTGGACGAAGCGGCCGCCGCCACGGCGCGCCTGCAGGCGGCCGGCAGCCTGGCCGACGTTGCAGATGCCGCGCTGGTGGTGGAAGCCATCGTGGAAAACCTCGACGTCAAGCGCGGCCTGTTCGCCGAACTGGAAGCTGTGGTCAGCGACGACTGCATCCTGGCGACGAACACCTCGTCGATTTCCGTGACGGCCATCGCCGCCAAGCTGCGCCGCCCGGAACGCCTGGTCGGCATGCACTTCTTCAACCCGGTTCCCTTGATGGCGCTGGTGGAAGTGATCAGTGGCCTGGCTACCAGCGAGCAAGTCGCCGCCACCGTGTATGACACGTCGATTGCCTGGGGCAAGAATCCCGTGCATGCGAAATCGACGCCCGGCTTCATCGTCAACCGTGTCGCCCGTCCGTTTTACGCAGAAGGCTGGCGTTTGCTGAGCGAGCAGGCAGGCGATCCCGCCACCATCGACGCGGTTCTGCGCGAAGCGGGCGGTTTCCGCATGGGCCCATTCGAGTTGATGGACCTGATCGGCCACGACGTCAATTTTTCCGTTACCCAATCCGTGTTCGGCGCCTATTTCAACGACCCGCGCTTCACGCCGTCCGTGCTGCAGCAGGAAATGGTCAGCGCCGGTTTCCTGGGTCGCAAATCGGGCCGTGGCTTTTACCAGTATCACGAAGGCGCGCCGGCCCCCGTGGCGCAGGCGGAAAGCGCGCAGCCGAAGCCGGAATTTGTTGCCCTGTCGGCGGCCATCGGCGGCGATGGCCGTGGCCACAGCGGCGTCATTCGCAGCCTGGTGCAGCGCCTGGAGCAGGCGGGCATCACCGTGAGCCGCCGCGTGATGCAGGAAGGCCAGACACACGACGAGGCGCCCGCCCTGCATTGCCATGGCGCCGCGATTTATCTGACCGATGGGCGCAGCGCCACCCAGCGCGCGCACGATAACCAGCATCCGGACACGGTGCTGTTCGACCTGGCGCTCGATTACGCCGGGGCAAAACGCATCGCCGTGGCGCGTGCCGACCAGTGCAGCGATGCCGCCTATGCGGCCGTCGTCGGCCTGTTCCAGGCGGCCGGTTTCATCGTCACGCGCCTGGACGACGTGCCTGGCCTAGCTGTCATGCGCACGGTCGCCATGCTGGCCAACGAGGCAGCCGATGCTGTCAACCAGGGCGTGTGCACGGTGGCTGCCGCCGATATCGCCATGCAGAAGGGCGTCAACTATCCGCGCGGACCGCTGGCCTGGGCCGATGCGGTGGGCATACAACACATCGTGACCGTGCTGCACCACCTGGCGCATGGCTATGGCGAAGACCGCTACCGTGTTTCGCCGCTGCTGCGCCGCAAACTTGCCACTGGAGCGACGTTTCATGCCGAATGAAGATCACAACATGACTGCACAGGCATTGGCCGAAGCGGCGGCCGCTTCCATGCTGTCGCGCGACAACGCCACCGCTGCCATGGGCATCGCCCTGGCCGAGGTGGGCCCCGGCCATGCGCGCATGACGATGACGGTGCGCGCCGACATGCTCAACGGACACCAGACCTGCCACGGCGGTTTCATCTTCGCCCTGGCCGACAGCGCCTTCGCGTTTGCCTGCAACAGCTACAACATGAATACCGTGGGCGCCGGCTGCACCATCGATTACCTGGCGCCGGGCCGCGAGGGCGACGTGCTGACGGCGCACGCGGTCGAACAGGCGCTGGCCGGCAAGAGCGGCGTCTACGACGTCAAGGTCAGCAACCAGGAAGGGCGCGCCATCGCGCTCTTTCGCGGCAAGTCGATCCGTGTGGCGGGTGAAGTCATTAGCGGCTGAGGTGACAAGTGAGGTTACAAGAGCAGCTTCGAACTGCCGCAGCTGATTTGAAAAGTTAAAGAACCAATTAGGAGACAATGATGGTCCAACGTACGCCTTCCCCAAATGACCTCGAGCCGATCGAGCGCGCCAGCAAGGATGAATTGCAGGCGCTGCAGCTTGAACGCATGAAATGGACGCTCAAGCACGCGTATGACAACGTGCCCCATTACCGTGCCGCTTTTGACGAAGCGGGCGTGCATCCGGACGACCTGAAGTCGCTGTCCGACTTGTCGAAATTCCCGTTCACCGATAAAAAAGTCTTGCGTGACAATTACCCGTTTGGCCTGTTCGCCGTGCCGCGCGAGCAAGTTGTGCGCATCCACGCGTCGAGCGGCACCACGGGCAAGGCAACGGTGGTTGGCTACACGCAGAACGACATCGATACCTGGGCCAACGTGGTGGCGCGCTCGATCCGCGCCGGCGGTGGCCGCGCGGGCGACATGGTGCATATCTCCTACGGCTACGGCCTGTTCACGGGCGGCCTGGGTGCGCACTATGGCGCCGAGCGCCTGGGCTGCACCGTCATCCCGATGTCGGGTGGCCAGACGGAAAAGCAGGTACAACTGATCCAGGATTTCAAGCCATCGATTATCATGGTCACGCCGTCGTACATGCTCAACATCATCGAGGAATTCACGCGCCAGGGTCTCGATCCGGCTGAATCGTCACTGAAGGTGGGCATCTTCGGTGCCGAGCCGTGGACCGACGCCATGCGTTCGGAAATCGAAGCGCGCGCCGGCATCGACGCCGTCGACATCTATGGCCTGTCCGAAGTAATGGGGCCTGGCGTGGCTTCCGAATGCATCGAAAGCAAGGACGGTCCCGTCATCTGGGAAGACCATTTTTATCCCGAGATCATCGATCCGGAAACGGGCGAAGTGCTGCCGGATGGCGAAGAGGGCGAACTGGTCTTCACCTCGCTGTCGAAGGAGGCGCTGCCCGTTATCCGCTACCGCACCCGCGACCTTACCCGCTTGCTGCCGCCCACCTCACGCTCGATGCGCCGCATTGGCAAGATCACGGGCCGCTCGGATGACATGCTGATTATCCGCGGCGTGAACGTCTTTCCCACGCAGATCGAAGAGCTGATTTTGAAGATGCCGAAGCTGGCGCCGCAATACCAGCTGGTGGTCACGCGCGACGGCCACCTCGACAAGCTTGAAGTGATCGCCGAGCTGCGTATCGATCTCACTGCCACCATCTCGGCCAGCGAGACCGAAGGTCTGGCGCGCGAGCTGGAACACCGCATCAAGACGCATGTGGGCGTGAGCACGCGCGTGCGCCTGGTGGCCGCCGCCGGCATCGAACGCACCCTGACGGGCAAGGCCCGCCGCGTGGTCGACCAGCGCCCGAAGATTTTCTCCTGATAGCCCGAACAAGGAAACACACATGAACGACGCTTTTATCTGTGACGCCGTACGCACCCCATTTGGCCGCTATGGCGGTGCCCTGGCCGGCGTGCGCGCGGACGACCTGGGCGCGCTGCCGATCGCCGCGCTGATCGCCCGCAACCCGTCCGTCGACTGGTCCGCCATCGACGATGTGTTCTACGGCTGCGCCAACCAGGCGGGCGAGGACAACCGCAACGTCGGCCGCATGGCCGCGCTGCTGGCTGGCTTGCCTGCCTCCGTACCCGCCAATACCATCAATCGCCTGTGCGGCTCCAGCCTGGACGCCGTCGGCATGGCCGCTCGCTCCATCAAGGCGGGCGAGGCGGAACTGATCATCGCCGGCGGCGTGGAAAGCATGACGCGCGCGCCTTTCGTGATGGGCAAGGCTGACAGCGCATTCTCGCGCGCTGCGAAAATTGAAGACACGACCCTGGGCTGGCGCTTCGTCAACGGCAAGATGAAGGCGCAGTACGGCATCGATACCATGCCGGAAACGGCGGAAAACGTGGCCGTGGAATTTGGCATCAGCCGCACCGACCAGGATGCGCTGGCCTTGCGCAGCCAGCAGCGCTGGGCCGCCGCTAACGCGGCTGGCGTCTTCGAGCGCGAAATCGTGCCTGTTGCCGTGCCGCAGAAAAAAGGCGAGCCGAAGATGGTGACAATGGATGAACATCCGCGTCCCGATACTTCGCTGGACATGCTGGCAAAGCTCAAGGGCGTGGTCAAGCCGGATGGCACGGTCACTGCCGGCAATGCCTCGGGCCTGAACGACGGCGCCTGCGCCATCCTGCTGGCGTCCGCCGCTGCCGTGGATAAATACAAATTGACGCCGCGCGCAAAAGTGCTGGGCATGGCCACGGCCGGTCTGGCGCCGCGCATCATGGGCTTTGGACCCTCGCCAGCCTCGCGCAAGGTGCTGGCGCAGACAGGATTGACCATCGAGCAGATGGATGTCATCGAGCTCAATGAAGCGTTTGCGGCGCAGGCACTGGCCGTCACGCGCGACCTGGGCCTGGCTGACGACGCGGCCCACGTGAACCCGAATGGCGGCGCGATTGCCATCGGCCATCCGCTGGGCGCATCGGGCGCGCGGCTGGTGATGGCGGCCCTGAACCAGCTGGAACGCACGGGCGGGCGCTATGCGTTGTGCACCATGTGCATCGGCGTGGGGCAGGGTATTGCTGTAGTAATTGAACGCGTATAACAAAGTAAAAACAAAAAAGGCGCAGGCTTGTAAAAAAGCGCCAACAATACATTGACCGTAGTGCCAACCTGGTGGAGACCACAATGATTGCCAATATTTTCAAGAAAACCCTGATCGCCGGTGTGCTGGCGATGTCCGCTGCGGGCGCGTATGCGGCCGATAACATCAAGATCGGTTCCGTGCTGTCCGTCACGGGACCTGCCGCCTTCCTGGGCGATCCGGAGCTGAAAACCCTGCAGCTGTATATCGAGAAGATCAATGCGGCAGGCGGTGTGCTGGGACGCAAGCTGGAACTGGTGCACTACGATGATGGCAGCGACGCGGCCAAGGCCAACGGTTTTACCAAGCGCCTGATCGAGTCGGACAAGGTCGATGTGCTGATTGGTGGCACCACCACGGGTGCGACGATGGCGATGGCGCCACTGGTGGAGCGCGCCAGCATGCCGTTCATCTCGCTGGCGGGCGCTGTAGTCATTATCGATCCGGTCAAGAAATGGGTGTTCAAGACGCCGCATACGGACCGCATGGCTGCCGAGAAGGTGTTCGAAGACATGAAAAAGCGCGGCATCAGCAAGGTAGGCCTGCTGTCGGAAACGAGCGGCTTCGGCGCCTCGGGCCGCAAGGAATCGCAGATCGTCGCCTCGAAATATGGCATCACGCTGGTGGCCGATGAAACCTATGGACCGAAAGATACGGACATCACGGCGCAGCTCACGCGCATCAAGAACACGGCTGGCGTGCAAGCCGTATTCGTCTTTGGACTGGGCCAGGGCCCTGCGGTCGTGACCAAGAACTATGGCCAGCTGGGCATGGCCGCACTGCCGCTGTATCAGTCGCACGGCGTGGCATCGGACGAGTATCTGAAACTGTCGGGCAAGGCTGCCGAAGGCGTGCGTCTGCCAACGCCGGCCCTGCTGATCGGCGCCATGCTGCCGGACAGCGACGCGCAAAAGGCCATCGTGGTTGGCTACGACAAGACGTATAAAGAGCGCTACAAGATCGATCCGTCGACCTTTGGCGGCTATGCGCTCGATGCCCTGAACCTGTCGGTGGATGCCATCAAGCGCGCAGGGGGAACGGACCGCGAAAAAGTGCGCACGGCGCTGGAACAGACCAAGGGTTTTGTGGGCACCACCGGTGTCTTCAACATGTCGGCCAAAGACCACATGGGCCTGGACCTGTCGGCGTTCCGCATGGTGGAAGTGAAGAACGGCGAATGGCAATTGTCGAAATAATGTAAGCCGGAAGTACCTGCGCGAGGCCGTCCTCGAAGGCGGCCCGCGCATAGCCGAACATAATGGAGACACCATGGAAGTCGCTCAATTTTTACAATTTCTGTATTCCGGGATGACGGTCGGTTCCGCCTACGCGCTGGCGGCGCTGGGCTTCACCATCATCTACAACACCAGCGGCGTGATCAACTTCGCGCAAGGCGAATTCATCATGCTGGGCGGGATGCTGGCCGCCGTGATGTCCGCCGCTGGCGTGCCGCTGCCGCTGGCCATCATCCTGGCCGTCATCGCCACGGGCCTGGTTGGCCTGTTGATGGAAAAAGCCGTGATCGAACCGGCGCAAAATGCGCAGGTCATCACCCTGCTGATCATTACCATCGGCGCCTCGCTGGTGCTGCGTGGCCTGGTGCAAATCTGGCTGGGCAAGGATACGCATACATTGCCAGCCTTTTCCGGCGACGCGCCGATCGAATTCCTGGGCGCCAGCCTGCTGCCGCAAAGCCTGTGGGTGCTGGGTGTCACCGTCGTCATCGTGCTGGTGCTGGGCTGGTTCTTTGGCCGCACGCTGATGGGCAAGGCCATGCTGGCCACATCGCACAACAAGCTGGCCGCGCAACTGGTGGGCATCAACACGCGCAAGGTACTGCTGTTTTCGTTCGGCTTGTCAGCCTTGCTGGGCGCGGCTGGCGGTATTCTGGTCGCACCGATCACCTACACCTCGTATGACGCGGGCATCATGCTGGGTCTGAAAGGTTTTGTCGCCGCCGTACTTGGTGGCCTTGGCGGTGGCGTGGGTGCAATTGCCGGTGGCCTCATTCTCGGCATCGCTGAAGCCATGACGGCCGGCTACATCTCCTCGGCCTACAAGGACGCCGTGCCTTTCGTGCTGATCCTGTTGATTCTGTTCTTCCTGCCGCAAGGCTTGTTTGGTGCTAAAAATTCGGAGCGTGTATGAAGACGCGGTTGCCAACATTCTTTACCCGCTCGCGTCACGGTGGCTTGCTGGTGCTGGCTCTGGTGCTGGCCATCTTGCCGCTGTTCCTCACCAACGCGTTCTACTATGACGTGGCGATCCGCATTGCGCTCAACGCCATCGTCGTCATCGGCCTGAATCTCCTGATGGGCTACACAGGCCAGATCAGCCTGGGCCACGCGGGTTTCTATGGCCTGGGTGCGTACGCGTCGGCCGTGCTGACCACGCACTACAGCTGGCCCCCGTTAGCTGCCCTGGCGGCGGGTGCCGTCGCCACGGGTCTGCTGGCCCTGCTGCTGGCGCGTCCCGTCCTGAAGCTCAAGGGCCATACCCTGGCCATGGCGACCCTGGGCCTGGGCATCATCATTTCCATCGTCATCAACAACGAAACGCAGTGGACGGGCGGCCCGGACGGCATCGGCGTCTCCGCCTTCAGTGTCGCCGGCCTGGAAATCGCCGGTGAAAAATCGTGGTACCTGGTGTGCGCCGTGCTGCTGTTGCTGGTCACGTGGCTGGCACTGAACCTGATCGATTCGCCCGTCGGGCGCGCGCTGCAGGCGATTCACGGCTCGGAAGTGGCGGCACGCGTGGTCGGTGTCGACACGACCCGCTTCAAGGTGCGCGTGTTCGTGCTGTCGGCAGTCATTGCCAGTATTGCAGGCAGCATCAGCGCCCACTACATCGGTTTTATCACCCCCAACCTGGCCGGCTTCTTCCACTCGATCGAGCTGGTGACGATGGTGGTGGTGGGCGGCATGGCATCGATCTTCGGTTCCATCATCGGTGCGGCCCTGCTGACGATCCTGCCGCAACTGCTATCCAGTTTTGAAGGCTGGGAAACGGTGGTGTTCGGCGTGATCCTGATGGCGACCATGATTTTCATGCCGAAAGGTCTCGTACCCAGCCTGGCCAGCCGTTCGCGCAAGCGGGCAGGGGTGCCGCAGGCACCCAAAGCCGACGAAGGCACGGCAAAACCATCGGCACAGGAGGTGTGAAATGCTGACGATTAATAGTCTGAGCAAGAGCTTTGGCGGCGTGCACGCGGTGCAGGACGTGAGCTTCACCGTCAAGGAAGGCAATATCCACTCCGTGATCGGGCCGAATGGCGCCGGCAAGACGACCTTGTTCAATTTGATTACGGGCGTGTACACGCCGACCAAGGGCGAGATTTTGCTGAATGGCGAGAACGTGGCTGCCATGCCGCCCGATGCGCTGGCGCGGCGCGGCATGAGCCGCACCTTCCAGAATCTGCAGGTGTGCATGAACATGACGGCCATAGCCAATGTGATGGTGGGCGCGCACCTGCGCTTGAACCAGAACCTGTTCGCTTCCATGCTGCGTTTGCCGTCCGTACGCCGTGCCGATGCGGTATGCCGCGACGAGGCGGCGGGCCTGATGGAGTTTGTCGGCGTGGGCCGGCATATTGACGACGAGGCGGGTCAGATGTCGTATGGCGCATTAAAGCGCCTGGAAATCGCCCGCGCACTGGCGGCCAAGCCGAAGGTGCTGCTGCTCGATGAACCGGCCGCTGGCCTGAACCATACGGAGACGGGCGAGATCGAAGCCTTGATACGCAAGGTGGCGCAATCGGGCGTGACGGTGGTGCTGGTCGAGCATGACATGAAACTGGTGATGAACCTGTCGGACCATATCCTGGTGCTCGACTATGGCAAGAAGCTGGCCGAAGGGACCGCCGCCGAAGTGCGCGCCAATCCCGATGTGGTGGCGGCGTATCTGGGAGTGGCTGCATGAAGTACGAAAAAAATCAGGAAAAACATCAGACGCCGCTGGTGCTCGATATCAAGGGCTTGACCAGCCACTATGGCCGCATTCAGGCCCTGCACGGCATCGACCTGCAGGTGCGCCAAGGGCAACTGGTGGCGCTGGTGGGCGCGAATGGCGCCGGCAAGACGACCCTGCTGCGGGCGATTTCCGGCGTGCAGCCGATCAGCGCCGGCAGCATCGCCTTCGCCGGTCAGGACGTCAGCCGCATGAGCGCCGACAGGCGCGTGCGCGCCGGCATTTGCCAAGTGCCGGAAGGGCGGCAAGTGTTCGGCCCCATGACGGTGGAAGACAATCTGCGCCTGGGCGCTTTTACACGCCCCGCACAGGACGTGGCGGGTGACATGGAGCGCATGTATGGCCTGTTCCCGATTTTGAAGGAAAAGCGGCTGCTGCTGGCCGGGACCTTATCGGGCGGGCAGCAGCAGATGCTGGCCATGGCGCGCGCACTGATGGGCCGTCCACAACTGCTGTTGCTCGACGAACCGAGCATGGGCCTGGCACCCTTGCTGATCGCGGAAATCTTCCGCATCGTGGCCGAACTGCGCGACCAGGGCATCACCATCTTCCTCGTCGAGCAGAACGCGCACGCCGCCCTGTCGATCGCCGACGTGGGCTATGTGATCGAGACGGGCGCCATCACGCTGTCCGGTCCCGGTCCCGAGTTACTGCTTAACGAGCAGGTACAAAGCGCCTACTTGGGTATGTGAAGACGTAGGTCGGATTAGCGGGGGCGCCGAGCCGCTTGCGCGTAATCCGACATCAGCCGCTACGGCCGGCAATAATGTTTTGGAGAGCAACATGGTCAAAGTCTACGAAATCAACGGCGTCACCCCCGTCGTCCACCCCAGCGCCTATGTGCACCCGTCGGCTGTACTGATTGGCGACGTGATCGTCGGGCCGCGCTGCTACATCGGCCCGCTGGCCTCGATCCGCGGCGACTTCGGTCGCCTGATCCTGGAAGAGGGCGCGAATCTGCAGGACACCTGCGTCATGCACGGCTTCCCCGGCTGCGACACGGTAGTCGAAGTCGACGGACATATCGGTCACGGCGCCGTGCTGCACGGCTGCCGCATCGGCCGCAACGCGCTGGTCGGCATGAACGCCGTGGTGATGGATAACGCCATCATTGGCGAGGAATCCATCGTCGCCGCCATGAGTTTCGTCAAGGCGGGCATGATCGTTGCGCCGCGCAGCATGGTGGTCGGCACGCCAGCCAAGGTGATACGGTCGCTCACCGACGATGAAATCAAATGGAAGAGTTCGGGCACGGGCCAGTACCACGAACTGGCCGTACGCTCGATGCAGACGATGCGCGAAGTGGAAGCCCTGACGGAAGTCGAGGCGAACCGCCAGCGTCTCAATTTCGAATCCGCATTGCCGCTGCACTTGCACAAGAACGCCGCAGCGCAATAAACAATATGGGCGTAGGTCGGATTAGCGGGGCAGCGCCCAGCGTAATCCGACACCACACCAACGTCACCAACACCCTCGTTTTACGGAGAAACCACATGGCTCAAATATCCACCCTGCAAAGCCTGATCGCCGGCCGCTGGCTGGGCGAAAGCGCCGCCGTGCCCCTGCACAGCGCCTTGAACAACCGCGTCATCTATCACACGCATGCCGAGAAGATCGACTTCGACGAAGCCGTCACGTATGCCCGCAAGACGGGCGTGCCGGGCCTGATGGCGCTGGACTTCCAGCAGCGCGCCGCGCGCCTGAAGGCGCTGGCCCTGTACCTGGTCGAGCGCAAGGAAGAGCTGTATGCGATCTCGCACCTGTCGGGCGCCACGCGCGCAGATAGCTGGGTCGATATCGAAGGCGGCACGGGCACGCTGTTCGCCTACGCCAGCATGGGCAGCAACGAGCTGCCGTCGTCGAACGTGCTGCATGAAGGCCCGGCCATCGCGCTGGGCAAGAAGGGCGGTTTCGCCGGCACGCACATCCTGGTGCCGCGCGGCGGCCTGGCCGTGCACATCAACGCCTTCAACTTCCCCATCTGGGGTCTGCTGGAAAAATTTGCGCCGAGTTTTCTCGCCGCCATGCCCTGCATCGCCAAGCCGGCCACGGCGACGAGCTATCTGACGCAAGCCGTCGTGCGCATGATGCATGAATCTGGCTTGCTGCCGGCTGGCAGCCTGCAACTGGTGATCGGCTCCACGGGCGACTTGCTGGACCGCCTGAATGGACAGGACTTCGTCACGTTTACGGGATCGGCCGCCACGGCCGCCAAGCTGCGCACCAATCCTAACCTGATCGCCCAGTCCGTGCCCTTCAACGGCGAAGCCGATTCGCTCAACTGCGCCATCCTGGCGCCAGACGTCACGCCCGACGACGTGGAATTCGACCTGTTCGTCAAGGAAGTCGTACGCGAAATGACGGGCAAGTCGGGCCAGAAGTGCACGGCGATTCGCCGCATCATCGTGCCCGAGCACCTGATGGACGCCGTCGGCACGCGCCTGCGCGAGCGCCTGGCCAAGGTGGTGGTGGGCGACCCGTCCATCGAAGGCGTGCGCATGGGCGCGCTGGCATCGAAAGAACAGCAGAACGACGTGGCGGAACGGGTCGCCACGCTGTCGCAAGGGAACGAAGTGGTGTTCGGCGCGGCCGACGGCTTCAGTCCCCTGGGTGATGGGGCACAGGATGGCAGCTTCTTCTCGCCGACCCTGCTGCTGTGCCGCGACGCTTTCGGCAACGATGCCGTGCATGACGTGGAAGCGTTCGGCCCCGTGAGCACCATGATGGGCTACAAGGATATCGACGAGGCGCTGGCCCTGGCCGCGCGCGGCAAGGGCAGCCTGGTGAGTACCCTGGTGACGCGCGATCCGAAGATCGCTGCGCGCGTGGTGCCGCACGTGGCGGCCACGCATGGCCGCGTGCATGTGCTCGAGCGCGTGGCCTCCGTCGATTCGACGGGCCATGGCTCGCCCTTGCCGCAACTGAAGCACGGCGGCCCAGGCCGCGCGGGCGGCGGCGAGGAACTGGGCGGCGTGCGCGCCGTGCGCCATTACCTGCAACGGGCGGCCGTGCAAGGCTCGCCGACCATGCTGGCGGCGATCACCGGTGAATACGTGCGCGGCGCGGATGTCAACGAAAGCCCGATCCACCCGTTCCGCAAGCACTTCGAGGACCTGAAGACGGGCGACTCGCTGCTCACGCACCGCCGCACCGTCAGCGAAGCGGACATCGTCGCCTTCGGCGGCATCTCGGGCGATTTCTTCTACATGCACTTCGACGAAATCGCTGCAAAGGAATCGCAGTTCGGCAAGCGTATCGCCCACGGCTACTTCGTGCTGTCGGCCGCCGCTGGCCTGTTCGTCTCGCCTGGCGTCGGCCCCGTGCTGGCCAATTATGGCCTGGATAATTTGCGTTTTGTCGCGCCCGTCGCCATCGGCGACACCATCCGCGCCCGCCTGACCTGCAAGCGCAAGGTCGACCGTAACCGCAAGGACGTGTTTGGCGTGGGCCAGGGCGTGGTCGCTTGGGACGTGCAGGTGACCAACCAGAATGAGGAACTGGTGGCCAGCTACGACATCTTGACCCTGGTCTCCAAGCGCGAGTAAGCCACGTTGGCAGGACAGGTTTGACCGGCGCCGCCTGCGATGTACGCTAGGGCGGCGCATTTTTTTTGGAGATACATCATGAGCAAGGCAGACGATCAACCTTCCATCGCCGTGCAGGCGCAATTGGCCCTGAGCGCCAGCGATGCCGTTGCCGCCATCGCCAATGGCAGCCTGGGCGCCGTCGACTACATGCATACCCTGCTGGCGCAGGCCCGTGCGCAAGCCGGCTTGAACAGCCTGATCACGGTCAATGCGGCGTCCGCGCTGGACGCCGCCGCGCAGGTCGATGCGGCGCGCGCGGCGGGCCATGCCTTGCCGCCGCTGGCCGGCTTGCCCATCGTTGTAAAAGACAATATCGACGCGCGCGGCATGCCGACGACCGCCGGCACGCCGGCCTTGCGCGACTGGCATCCGGCCGTGAACGCGCCCAGCGTGCAGCGCCTGCTGGACGCTGGCGCCATTATCCTGGGCAAGGCGAACATGCATGAACTGGCGTTTGGCGCCACCAGCACGAATTTTTCCAGTTTCGCCGGCCACGTGAAAAACCCGTATGACACCGCGCGCATCCCCGGTGGCTCTTCCGGCGGCACGGCGGCGGCGATCGCCGCGCGCATCGCGCCGGCAGGCCTGGGCACGGATACGGGCGGCTCCACGCGGGTGCCGGCCGCCTTGTGCGGCATCGTTGGCTTGCGCCCGTCCGTGGGCGATGGCGGCATACAGCGCCGCTACGATTCCAGCGGCACGGTCCCCATCAGCCACACGCGCGACACGGTGGGCCCGATGGCGCGCACGGTGGCCGACGTGGCTCTGCTCGACAGCGTGCTGTCCGGCCTTCCCGTGCCATCGCCGGAGCCGCTGGCCGGTTTGCGTTTCGGCGTGCCGGCCGCTTTCTGGCAGCCGCTGGACGCCGACGTGGCGGCCGTGATGGCGCAAGCCAGGGAGACGCTGGCGCAGGCGGGCGTGGTGCTGGTCGATATCGGCATGGAAGACGTGATGGCGGTGAACGGCAAGGTGTCGTTCCCGCTGGCGCTGCATGAGCCGCGCCAGGCGATTCCCGCCTACCTGGCCGCCAGCGGCGCGCAAATCACGCTGGACGATATCGCCGCGCAAGTGGCCAGCCCCGATGTGCGGCACGCGTTTGGCGCCATCCTGGGCGACGCGTTTGGTGCCGCGTATCCCGATGCCGTGCAGGTGCAGCGGCCCCGTTTGCAGGCGCTGTACCGCGACTATTTTGCGCGCCACCGCCTGGATGCCATTTTTTTTCCGACAACGCCCGTGTGCGCCGTGGCCATTGATGGCGTGCAGGGTTCGTCGGTCATCGCGGTGGCGGACGGTGCGCCTGGCGACGCGTTTACTACCCTGATCCGCAATACGGACCCGGCCAGCAACGCGGGCCTTCCCGGTTTGTCCCTGCCTGCGGGTGTGACGGCTGCAGGTTTACCGGTGGGGATGGAGGTCGACGGACCGCTGGCCAGCGACAGCCGTTTGCTGGCCATCGGCCTGTCATTGGAGGCGCTGTTCGGCCCCTTGCCGGCGCCGCCGGCGTGCGCTTGACGGCCTGAGAAGCACACTGGCACGCTTGGCAGGGCGCCAGGACTTTGTACCGGCTGAACTATCCATAAGTGTATGAAAAGTCTGGCGAAAGTGTGGTTTTGCACGGCGTGCTATTTAGATAAACCCCTCTAGAAGGCGTGCTTTTTTCATGAAAACGGGCGAATTCGCTCATTGCCTCAAGAAAACTTTCCAACGTAAAACCTTTTCTCTGTAGCATGGTTTTACTCACTGGTCACGCTGCCATGCACGCCCTAGGCGATGGCGGCGCGAAAAAACGGACCCGGCCTTTTACGGCCGGTGAGCCGTCGATCTCGAGTCCACTCCACGATTAATGTTCACCGCTACGGGTATTTGATTACTATGAATAAACACGTCCTGATTTTCCTGTTGGCCATGCCCCTGGCCATCAGCCACGCCTACGCCGACGAGGCCAGTGGTCCCACCGTCAAGATCAGCGGTTACGGCACGGCCGCGCTGACCATGGCCGATACGGACAAGGCGCAGTTTGCGCGTCCGAACCAGGCTGCCGGCGCGGGCCGCACTGCCCGCACGGGCGTCGATTCCAACCTGGGTCTGCAGGCCAATGTCACCGTCAATCCTTGGCTCTCGGCCACCGTGCAGGGACTGGCGCGCAAGGATGGCGAGGATGATTTCGGCGCTGAACTGGCGTGGGCCTTCGCCAAGGCCAAGGTGTCGGACAGCTTCAGTGTGCGCGTTGGCCGCATGGGTCTGCCCGTCTTCATGATTTCCGATTACCGTAACGTGGGCTATACCAACACCATGCTGCGCCCACCGGGCGAAATGTATTCGCAGGTGCCCCTGAACAGCATCGACGGCATCGACGGCACCTACCAGTTCAGCGCGGGCGACACCAGCATCACTACGCAGTTGGCGCTGGGCCGTACCAAGGCGACCCTGGCGACAGGGCCCGATTCGACCGTGCAGGTGGAAGGCAAGTCCATCGTCGCCCTCAACGTAGTGGCCGAACATGGCCCCGTTACTGTGCGTTTCGGCCGTGCCGAGACCAAGCTGACGATCAACGATTCGCCCAGCCTGAATACCTTGATGGGCAGCTTGCGCGCGGCCGGTCGTGGTTATCGGATCTCCCAGTTGGGCGCCCTGGCCGATGCGCTGGAAGTCAAGGACAAGAAGGCGTCATTTACCTCCGTGGGCCTGGGCCTGGACTGGAACAATGTCCTGGTGCAGTCCGAATATGCGAAGCGCAAGACGGACAGCTATGTCAGCGACAGCACCTCGTGGTACGTGATGGGAGGCTACCGCATCGGTGCCTTCCTTCCGTATTACAGCCACGCCAGCCTGAAGGCCGATGGCCGCGTGAGCAACACCGTGCCGGCCGCCTGCCCTGCCGGTTATCCTGCCGCCTGCACGCCGACCTTGCGCGCCCTGTCGGCAGGCGTCGACGCGCTGGCCACTATGCGCAATCAGCTGGAGCAATCGACGGACAGCATCGGTGTGCGCTGGGACTTCCACCGTTCGGCTGCGCTGAAAGTGCAGATCGACCGCATCAAGCCGAAGAATGGCCCAGGTCTCTTCGTGCAAGCCAAGCCTGGCTTCCATGGCCCAGTCACGGTGGCTGCCGCCGCCATCGATTTCGTTTTTTAAGGAGCGCCGCATGAAACCATTTATTGTGAATGTGGCTGCCTTGCTGGCGCTGTCGGTTGCCGTTCCTGCCATGGCTGAAGTAGTCGTTGTGGTCAATTCGAAGAGTGCTGCCGGTGCGATGACGAATGAACAGGTGGCACAATTCTTTCTCGGAAAATCGACAGCCATGACGCCGATCGATCAGCCGGAAAGCGCCCCTGTGCGCGCCGAGTTCTACAAGAAGGTGACGGACAAGGAGCCGTCGCAGGCGAAGGCCCTTTGGTCCAAGCTGGTGTTCACGGGCAAGGCGACTTTGCCAAAGGAAGTGGCCAATAGCGCTGACGTGAAGAAGGCCGTGGCGGCCGATCCGAAAGCTATCGGCTATATCGAAAAGAGTGCCGTCGACGGCACCGTGAAAGTTGTGCTGACGGCGCCATAAAGCCCGCTCGGGCCGCACGCCATGCGGCGGCCCGATAATTCATCAAAAATCAGGAGACAGCAATGAGCATCAAACGCAAGATATGGGCGCTGCCTGTCATCTCGGCCGTGATTTTCGGGCTGGGGCTGGCTGTCAGCGCCTATCTGTCCACGGCCACGCTCAATTCCATCCACGCCACCGAGAGCGCCGACTATCCCGTGCTCGACATGGCCAAGTCGCTGACCCTGGACGTGGCTGCCGTCGGCGACGCCCTGCGCGATGCCGTCAGCGAAGGCGACAAGGAGCGTATCGGGCAAGTCGGCGGCCAGGCGGTCAAGCTGCGTGCCAAGCTGGCCGACTTTGCGGCGATCCCCGGGCAGCGCGAGCAGGGCCAGCGCCTGGCAAAGGAATTCGATGCCTATTATGCGCCGGCACTGAGCGCGGCGCGCATCATGCTGGAAATGGAAGAGGGTGACCCGCAAGCGACCGTGGCGCGCATGCAGGGTGCGCTGGCCGTGCTCAATACGGACCTGGCGAAGACCAATGAGCAGGCGCAGACGCAGTTCAAACAGGGCATCGAACGCAGCGCGGCCAATGTGCGCAATGCCCTCAATACCAGCATTGCCGTGGCGCTGGCCGTCATCGTCTGCCTGGTGGCCGTGTCACATTTCGTCGTGCGTGCCATCTGGCAGCAGCTCGGCGGCGAGCCTGAATATGCGCGCCAGATCGCACGCGCCGTGGCCGACGGCGACCTCTCGATGCAGATCGTGACCGAGGCGGGCGACCAGGCCAGCCTGCTGGCGGCGCTGAAGGAGATGCGCGGCCGGCTGGCCGGCATGGTGTCCGGTATCAAGGCATCGGCCGAAACCATCCAGGTGGCCAGCGCGGAAATCGCCCAGGGCAACGCGGATCTGGCCGCGCGTACGGAGTCGCAGGCGGGCAGCCTGGACCAGACGGCGCGCAGCATGGACAGCCTCACAAGTACTGTGCGCGACAACGCCGCCAATGCGGGGCAGGCGCATGAACTGGTCGTGTCGGCATCCGTGGTGGCGGTCAAAGGCGGGCAGGTAGTCAGCCAGGTGGTTACCACCATGGGTGAGATCAACGATTCATCCAGGCGCATCGTCGACATCATCGGCGTCATCGACGGCATCGCCTTCCAGACGAATATCCTGGCCTTGAATGCGGCCGTGGAAGCGGCTCGCGCGGGAGAGCAGGGGCGCGGCTTTGCCGTGGTGGCATCTGAGGTGCGCAACCTGGCGCAGCGCAGTGCGGCAGCAGCGCGCGAGATCAAGCAATTGATCGGCGATTCGGTGGCAAAGGTGAATGTCGGTTCGAAACTGGTCGACGAGGCTGGGCTGACCATGGGGCAGATCGTCGATTCCGTGAAAAAAGTGGCCGACATCATGGCCGAGATCAGTGCCGCCAGCCAGGCGCAAAGCGCCGGCATCGGCGACATCGGCGTGGCCATCGGCAGCATGGATCAGATGACGCAGCAAAATTCCGCGCTGGTGGAAGAAGCGTCGGCGGCCGCCGAATCGCTGCAGGAACAGGCCGTGCAACTGGGCACGGCGCTGGCCGTGTTCAAGCTGACACAGGGCAGCCTGGCGCCGATCGCTACCGTGCCGGCGGCACGGCGGCTGGCGTTGACGAAGGCGGCTTAAGTCCGCAAGCCGAACGGATCGTCGATGCTGTGTGCCGGTTCGGTGAACCAGCGCGGACCGTTTTCCGTCATGTAGAAATGGTCTTCGTGGCGGATGCCGAATTCGCCGGGGATGCAGATCATCGGCTCGTTCGAGAAGCACATGCCCACGTCGAGCGGCGTCGTGTCATTGCCCACCAGGTAAGGCCATTCGTGGATATCGAGGCCGATGCCGTGGCCCGTGCGGTGCGGCAGTCCCGGCAGCTTGTAGCCTGGGCCAAAGCCGTCGGCCTCCAGCGAGACGCGCGCGGCGCGGTCCACGTCGCCGCAGGGCACGCCCAGCCGGGCGGCGGCGAATGCCGCTGCCTGCGCCGCCTTTTCGCTGTTCCACACGCTGCGCTGGCGTTCGCTGATGGCGCCAAACACATAGGTGCGCGTGATGTCGGAGATGTAATTCATTACCTGGCAACCCGTGTCGATCAGTACCGTGTCGCCTGCCTTCAGTGTCTGCACGTAGTTTACGCCATGCGGATAGGCCGTCGCTTCGCCGAACAGCACGATGCAAAAATACGAGCGGGGTGCTCCCACCTTGCGGTGCGCGCGCTGGATGAATTCTTCCACTTCCACCGTCGTGATGCCTTCGTACAGCATGCTGGCCGTGGCCACGTGCACGGCCAGGGTCATGTCCATCACGCGCTGCATCAGGGCGATTTCGGCCTGTGACTTGCGGCTGCGGCAGTACGCGGTGACGGCACGCGCATTTTCCAGCGCGTAGCCGGGTGCCAGCGGCCGGATGCCGTCATAGATGAAGAAGGCGGCGCTTTCGCAGATGCCCACGCGCGGCGGCGCGTCCGCATCCTGGGCAATCCCCATGCGCGCCAGTACGTCGACGAACAGCTGGTACGGGCTCTCGTGCTCTTCCCAGCAATTGACCATGCCCTCGATGAGCATGAAGCCTTGCAAGGTGCTTTCCTCGAAGGCGGGAGCGATGTATTCGATCTCGCCGCTGGCCGGCAGGATGGCGCCCACCATGCGTTCGCTGGCATACCATTTGGTGCCCGTGAAGTAGGTGAGGTTGGCGCCCGCGTTCAGGTAGATCGCGGCGATGCCCTGCTCGCGCATGAATGCTTGCGCCTTGGCGATGCGTTGCGCGTGTTCGTCCTTGCCGATGGCAACCATGCCGCCCGTCATGTCCGACAGCGATGCCAATGCCTGTTCGATGGAAGTGCCACCTATGCTCATGCCTGCTCCTTTGCTCGATGCTGATTTGGAATGCGGGCATGATATCAGTTCGCGCCTTTCTGCTGGAGCCAGGGCGCGCCGCCGGCGGCATCGGGCGGGGGCAGCACGAGGTCGTGCGGATAATGAAATGCCAGTCCGCATAGTGCTGTTTGCGGCGCTGAACTGGTCGGGCACACCCTCGACCAGTTCATCGAGATTTTTCGGATAGCCGGACGCGCCCAGCGACAGCTTGATGCGTCTATTGTCCCAAGCGCGCTTGTAGGCATCGACGGCTACAGGTATCTCGATCAGGGCGCTGCGTAATTCCTGCTCCTTCGCCCTTTGGCGTGTCAGCTGTGCCATCGGCACGGCTACCGTGGGTGTGTATCCGCCCAGCTGACCTTGCTGCTGGAAGCGTCGCAGACGGACGCCGCCTTTTCCGTGTTGTCGACAATCCTCGCGCAATGAAAAACGCCCCGCTGCAGCGATGCAGCGGGGCGCTTGTGCGCGCAAGCGCGGTTTATTTTTCCAGCTGCGTGCGCACGCGGGCGATCGCGGCGCGCACCTGGCGCGGCGCAGTGCCGCCCACGTGGTCGCGCGCGGCGACGGAGCCTTCCAGGGTCAGCACTTCAAACACGTCTTCACCCGTCAGCGGGGAAAACGCACGCAGCTGCTCCAGCGACAGGTCGGCCAGGTCGCAACCGGCATCGACGCAGGCGCGCACGGCCAGGGCAACCGCTTCATGGGCGTCGCGGAACGGCAGGCCCTTCTTGACCAGGTAGTCGGCCAGGTCGGTCGCAGTGGCATAACCCTGCAGGGCTGCCGCGCGCATCGCTTCCGGTTTCACCGTGATGCCACCGGCCATGTCGGCGAAGATGCGCAGCGTGTCGATGACGGTATCGACGGTATCGAACAGCGGTTCCTTGTCTTCCTGGTTATCCTTGTTATAGGCCAGCGGCTGGCCTTTCATCAGGGTCAGCAAGCCGATCAGGTGGCCATACACACGGCCTGTCTTGCCACGCGCCAGTTCCGGCACGTCCGGGTTCTTCTTTTGCGGCATGATCGACGAGCCGGTGCAGAAGCGGTCGGCGATGTCGATGAAGCCGATGCGTGGACTCATCCAGATCACCAGTTCCTCGGCCATGCGCGACACGTGCATCATCAGCACGGAGGCAGCGGCGCAGAATTCGATGGCGAAATCACGGTCCGACACTGCGTCGAGCGAATTGTGGCAGACGTCGTCGAAGCCCAGCGTCTTGGCGACGCGAAGGCGGTCGATGGGGAAGGTGGTGCCGGCCAGGGCGGCTGCGCCCAGCGGCAGGCGGTTGACGCGCTTGCGGCAATCGGCCATGCGTTCGGCATCGCGGCCGAACATCTCGACATACGCCAGCATGTGGTGGCCGAAGGTAATCGGCTGGGCCACCTGCATGTGGGTAAAGCCCGGCATGATGGTGTCGGCATGCTGCTCTGCCAGGTCCGTCAGTGCGCTGCGGAACGTCGCCAACAGGGTGGTGATGTCGTCGATGGCAGAACGTACGTACAGGCGGATATCGGTGGCCACCTGGTCGTTGCGCGAACGGCCCGTGTGCAATCGCTTGCCCGCATCGCCTACCAGTTCGGTCAGGCGCTTTTCAATATTCAGGTGGACATCTTCCAGGTCCAGCAGCCATTCGAACTGGCCAGCGGCGATTTCCTGCGAGATTTGCGCCATGCCGCGCTGGATTTCCGCGTAGTCGGCCGCGCTGATGATGGCTTGCGCATGCAGCATTTCCGCATGGGCCAGCGAACCTTCGATGTCGAACAGCGCCAGGCGCTTATCAAAAAATACAGAAGCTGTGTAGCGCTTGACGAGGTCCGAGACCGGTTCGGAAAACCGGGCCGACCAGGCTTCGCCCTTTTTGGAGAATTGATCAGTCATGAAAGAAGTCCTTTAGTGTAGGGCGATTATAAACAAGGTTGGCCTGCGGTAGTGCTTTTAGGGGCTTGCAGGGCGCTGAAATGGCCAGTAATGGGGCTGGCAAGCATCAAATGCCACGGTACGGGCGCTGTTGCGCGTTCCATCCGGGCTTTTTGTATTCTGTCCCGCAAATCGTGCGTTTTGTCGCAATCCGATGGCAGTTCAGCGGTGATCGGCCTACAGTTCAATCATCGCAGGACAAACAGCAACACCCCTCAACCTCAAGGAAAATATCGTGAACATCGCTAAAAACATGGAAGCCATCTTCGTTGCCATCGTCGCCATCGCCGCCGCCACCAGTCTGGCCACCGCCGCCGTGCCGAAGTTCCGCGCTGCGCCAGCCACCATCCACGCCAGCGCCGATCAAGCCACCATGCACACCGTGTATGTCAGCGCCAAGCGCCTGAGCGCAGAAGAAAAAGCCGCCCTGTAAGAGTGGCGATGCAATGCAGCTAGTACGAAAAATATCAGTAGCACACAGCAGTACCGTACATGGACAGTCAGAACGGGCGTCGCCCCCCCGGTTCTTTCCAGCCCAGGTGACAGCAGCAGAAAAAAGACCGATGATCGTGTTTTCAACGATAGCAAGGCCTGCACAATGTCAGCTTTGATGATCAGTACCGACAAGGCGGAACTTGACGTTCCGGCCATCCACCATTTTCTCAGCACGCAATCGACATGGGCCATCGGCATCCCGCTGGCTACCGTACAGCGCGCCATCGACCGTTCGCTGTGTTTCGGCGGCACGCTTGACGGCCGCCAGGTGGCGTTTGCCCGCGTGGTCAGCGACTACGCCACGTTTGCCTATCTGGTCGACGTGTATGTACTGGAAGAGTACCGCGGCCGCGGCTACAGCAAGCGCCTGATGGACGCCGTGATGGCACATCCCGACTTGCAGGGCTTGCGCCGTTTCATGCTGGCCACCAGCACGGCGCATACGCTGTACGCGCGTTACGGTTTTACGGCGCCGCTGCGCCCGGAAACGCTGATGGAACGCTATGTGCCGGACATCTACCAGCGTTGATTGATTACCTTGAGCGTCGGGCGCAAAAAAGCCACGGCGACTGTGCATCGCCGTGGCTTTCTTTACTGCCAGTGCATCAGGCAGGGGGGAATCAATAGCAGCAGCGCGAGCACCAGATAGATCAGCTGCAACGGGATCATCCACTTGGCCCAGGTAATCCACGGCACGCGCGCCAGCGCCAGCACGCCGACGGTGATGCCTGAGGTGGGAATCATCGGCGTGGTGAATTCGCCGAACTGGAAGGCAAGAATGGCCGTCTGGCGCGTCACGCCCACCAGGTCGGCCAGCGGCGCCATGATGGGCATGGTCAGCGCGGCCTGGCCGCTGCCGGAATGGATGAAGAAATTGATTACCGACTGCATGAAGAACATCTTTTGCGCTGCAAAGACTGGGCTTGACGACGCCACCAGGGGCGTGAGCGCATGCAGCATGGTGTCGATGATCTGCGCATCGCGCGCCAGGATCATGGTGCCGCGCGCCAGCGCGATGACCAGCGCCACGCTCACCATGTCGCGCGCGCCCTGCACGAAAGACGCCACCAGGCTGTCCATGTCGAGCCGGCCGACCAGACCGACGACGATGGCCATCACCAGGAACAGGGCGGCGATTTCATCGATGAACCAGTCGTACTTGACGACGCCGACGACCATCGTCAGCAAGGTCGCCATGAAAATCCACAGCACGGCACGGTGCGTGCGCGTCATGCCGGCAAAGCTGTCCAGGTCCATCGAGTGTTCGCTGCGCTTTTCGATGTCGAGCAGATAGGTCGGGCTTTTTTCCGGATGGCGCTTGATGCGCGCCGCGTACCACATCAAAAACACGATGCTGACCGCCGTGGCGATGGCCCACACGATCAGGCGGTAGCCGATGCCGGAAAAGATCGGCACGCCGGCGATACCCTGCGCGATGCCGACATTGAACGGGTTCAGGAAGGCGGCGGAAAAGCCCACCTGCGAGCCGATGAAGGGAATCGATACGCCCGTGATGGTGTCATAGCCCAGGGCCAGGGCAAGCGGCACGAAGATCAGGATGAAGGGAATCGCTTCCTCGTTCATGCCGAAGGTGGCGCCACCCAGTGAAAACATGGTGAAGAAGACGGGAATGATGGCCGCGCGCACGAAGCGCGAACTGGTATGCGCCTTGGCGATGGCCTTGATCAGCGAATCGAAGGCTTCCGTCTTTTGCAGCACGGCGAAGGCGCCGCCGACGATCAGCACGAAGCCGATGATCAGGCTGGCGTCGACGAAGCCCTTGATGGGCGCCATCATCAGCGCAGCCAGTCCCTGCGGCTTGTTGTCCACGTAGTGAAACGTGCCGGGGATGATCAGCTGCTTGCCGTTGACCAGTTGCGTATCGAATTTCCCGCCCGGCACCAGCCATGTCGCCAGGGCGATCATGGCCAGGATGCCGCACAGCAGGACGAAGGTGTTGGGGAGCTTGAATTTTCTCATGGCGTCATTGGCTCAGCAGGCTGCCGCCGCGGAAGGCGATGGCGCCGGCGACCTTGCCGACGTTCATGCCGCGCAGGACGTGGCGGTGGGCGCTGCGCGCAAAGAAGACACCGGCGACCGTGCAACGCAAGGTCGTCGTCTCGCCGCTGACGGGATCGATCAAGTCGGCTATTGCATCGCCGGCGGCCAGCACATCGCCCATTTCGCGCAGATACACCAGTACGCCGTGGTGCGGCGCGAGGATCGGCTCCACGCCGGCCAGCGGCGTTGGTTCGCATTGCGGTGCGGGCAGGTCGTCGCCGGCGCCGGCTATCTCCAGCACGCCCTCGATGGCAAGAAAGCGCAGCAAGGCAGTGGCATCGCGCTCTGCCAGGGCGTAGCTCACTTCCACTTCGCCGCGCAATTCGACGGTGGTCGACAGGCAGGCGGCGGGGATTGGATAGCGTCCCTGGAAGTGCGCGTCCAGATCCCACCACAGGCGGCTGCAGGCTTCGTCGAAAGGCTCTTCCCCGGCAGCCAGTTCCAGCAGCACGGCGCGCGCGCCCAGCAGTGCGGACAGGGGCGCGATCTGCGCCGCCAGCGGCGTGCCTGTATAGATGTGCAGTGCCGCTTCGTTATCGCAATGCAGGTCGAGCACGATGTCGGCATCGATTGCCATGCCCAGCAAGGTTTTTTTCAGTGTTTCCGCGTCCGTGCCCGGCCGCCAGGCGGCGACGGCGGCGCGCGCATGCTCGCGTATCAGCGCTACGTTGGCTTGCGCATCCTGTCCCAGCAGGCCATCGAGCGTGGTTTTCAATTCATCTGCCACGTGGCGGTAGGCGCGGTTGAAGTTGATGCCCGTGGTCAGGTCGAAGCGGCCAAACGGCGCGCCATGGATGGCTTGCGCCAGGCCGATGGGATTGGCGGCCGGCACCAGGATCACTTCGCCGTGGATCTTGCCCGCCGCCTCCAGCGCCAGAAGTTCGCGGCGCAGGAATTGCGATACCAGCATGCCCGGCACTTCGTCCGCGTGCAGCGCTGCCTGGATATACACCTTCTTGCCGCTGCGGCTGCCGGCCGCCGCCGTACCAAAGTGAAAGCTGCTCAACTGGCAAGATACGCTGGCGTGCGCGCTGGAGATGGGATGCTGTTGTACTTGCATGGTGAATTCGCCCCAAAACGGGGCGCGGTTGATGGATTTCGGTCGATTATGTAGCATTATTTTCACGAAGTAAATCAATGAAAATCCTTTTACAAATATTTGTTGAGTTTTCTTTTTGATATGAGTAGAGTAAGTTCCAACGACCCGTTTTCGCCTTTTTATCCTTCATCCGCCATGCACAAGAACACAGGCCGCCAGTGATATGAAATCATCCGCCAGTCCTGCCCGTAACAGCTCCCGCACGCCAGTGGCCGCCGTCCTGTCGTCGCCCGATGCCGCCTTCGCGCAATCGCCGCTGGGGCAAGCGCTGATGTACGTGCTGGCCAGCGGCTCGGCCTCGCAGCGGCAGATCGCCGATTACCTGCTGCGCAACCAAATGCGCGTGACGGCGCTGGGCATCGAGGAACTGGCCGATAGCTGCCAGGTATCGACGGCGACCATCAGCCGCTTTGCGCGCGACATCGGCCAGAAGAATTATTCGGCTATGCGCAGCGCCATGGCCGAAACCCTGCAATCGCTGTTGCAGCCAGTCGACAAATTGCGCCGCACGATAGAACGGCGTGCGCGCGCCACATCACCCATCACGGAAAGCCTGGAGTATGCGGCCGCGAACATCGCGGCCACGTCCGATGCCCTGTCGCCGCCGGCCATGCAGGCCGTGGTGCGGCGCCTGACGCGCGCCAAGGTAGTGTATGTGATGGGTTTTGGCTTGTCGGCCAACCTGGCGGGCATGCTGGTGCAGCATCTGCAGCCGTTTTGCCCGCATGTGGTGGAAGTGGTGGGCATCGGCGGTTCGGAAGTGGCGGCCGGACACCTGGTCAACCTGACGGGGCAAGACGTGCTGGTGGTGATCTCGTTCCCCCGCTACACGCTCGACTGCATCGGCCTGGCCAGCTTCGCGCGCGACCGCGGCGCCTGCATCGTGGCGCTCACCGACTCTCCAGCATCCCCCCTCGCCGAACTGGCCGATCACGCGCTGTATGCGCAAAGCACGCATCCTGTCCTGCCCAGCAGCGCCAGCACCGCGCTGGCCATGATCGAGGCGCTGGCCGTGGCGCTGATGGTATCGAACAAGAAGAACGTTGAAAAAGCGGCCCGCCTGAGCGAAGTCATTGCCGCCTATCTGTATGGCGGCGAGCATGGCGTGCCGGGGCCCCGGAAAGCAGTATCCAGGCAGCGCAAGGCAGTATAAAAATCATGACAAAAATCAGACATACACCATCGGGGAGAGATGCAATGCACATGAAAAGACAGGACGACCGTTCCATATTTCCACGCGAATCGGCGTTGGCGCAAGGCGTGCGTCTCGCGCTGGGCGCCTTGAGCGTGTCGGCTGCGCTGGGCATGCTGGCCAGCGCCGCGCAGGCGCAGGAACAGGATGGAGAGCCTGCGCCGAAAAAAATGCAGCGCGTGGAGATCACGGGGTCGGCCATCAAGCGCCTGGAATCGGAGACGGCGCTGCCGGTGCAGGTCATCACGCGCGCCGAGATCGAAAAGGCGGGCGTTACGACGGCGGCCGAGCTGATGGCGCGCGTGTCAGCCAACGTGGGCGGCCTGACCGACGGCGCCAGCATCAATGTGGGCGGCGACCAGCGCGGCTTCAACAGCGCCAACCTGCGCGGAGTGGGAACCTCATCGACCCTGGTGCTGCTCAATGGCCGGCGCATGGCGAACTTTGCCTCGCCGGGCGACGATGCCGGCGTGGACTTGAACAACATTCCCGCCGCCGCCCTGCAGCGCGTGGAAGTGCTGCTCGACGGCGCCTCGGCCCTGTACGGTACGGACGCCATCGGTGGCGTCATCAACTTTATTACGCGTAAGGATTACCAGGGCGTGGAGCTGAATGTCTACGGCAGCCGCACCGATGAAGGGGGCGCCGGCAAGCGCACGGCCAGTATCACGGCCGGCACGGGCGACCTGGCCACGGATGGCTACAATATCTTTGCTGTGGTCGACCTGCAAAAAACAGACCGCCTCAGCTCCTCGCAGCGCAAGTTCATTCCTAACCTGCAGGTTCCGCAGCGCCTGGGGCATTTGCTGTCAAGTTTTACAAGCCCGGCGAATATCCGCCTGTCGGGAGAGCAGCGTGACTATTTGCAGGACAATGGCTTTCTGCTCAATGGCAAGCCGATTACCAACCGACAGATCAATCTGTCGATACCGAACTGTTCGCCTCCGGCCAATCTGTACCTGCCGGCCGGAACGGGCGGCGTCGATGCCTGTACCTACGATTACATGGGCGACACGGAGCTGTACCCGAAGACGGACAAGCAGAACTTGCTCACGCGCGGCGTACTGAAGCTGAATAATGATCACCAGCTGTACGCGGAAGTGGCGCTGAGCCGCTCGCGCAGCTATTACGTGGGTTCGTCGGCGCGCGTGATCGGCTATCTCGATTACAGCAAGGTACCGCAACTGGCCAATACCGGCCTCGATAGCATCATCGACGAAGACGGCAATCCGACTGCGCGCGAATTGGAACTGCGCATGCGCCTTAATGAGGCGGGCATGCGCACCAGCCAGTTGACCAGCGAGAGCCAGCGTTTCGTGGTGGGCGCCAGCGGCACGCTCGCCGGCTGGGATTACGACGTGGGCTTCAATCACAGCGTCAACATCGTGAAGGACCGCGATACGCATGGTTATGTCCTGTACGACAAGCTATTGGAAGGCATCGCCTCCGGCGACATCAACCCGTTTGGCCCATCGAACGCGAAGGGCAGGGCGCTGCTCGACAGCATCCAGGTCAATGACGAAGTACGGCATGCGCGCGGCACCATGGATGCACTCGACTTCAAGGCATCGCGCGCGCTGATGGCGTTGGGTGGCGGCGACATGGCGCTGGCTGTGGGCGGCGAAGTGCGCCGCGAGCGCACCGAGTTCCGTCCATCGGCATTGCTGATGAGCGACAACATCAACAACGACGCGGCGCCCGAAGGCGGCGTGGCCACCAGCGACAGCCGCAAGGTGCAAGCCATCTACAGCGAATTGCTGCTGCCGTTTACCAAGCAGTGGCAGGCGCAGTTGTCTGGTCGTTACGACCATTACCAGCAGGTGGGCGGTGCCCTTAGTCCGAAGATCGGCCTGACCTACATGCCCAGCAAGCAGGTGCTGCTGCGCGCGTCGGCTGGCAAGGGCTTCCGCGCGCCGTCGATGTCGGACCTGCACCGGCCCACCGCCTACAGCAGTACGGCGACGCTACCGGATCCCGTGTATTGCGCGAGCGAGAACAATGATTACTCCGTCTGCGCCGATAATTGGGATACGCGCCGCTACAGCAACGATAAGCTGAAACCGGAGCGCAGCCGCCAGTTCACGGTCGGCCTGGTGCTGGAACCGAGCCACCACTGGACCTTCAGTGCCGACTACTGGAACATCAAGCGCACGGATCTGATCAGCGAAATCGGCGACGACATCATCCTGGGCAACCTGGCCAAATACGGCGATCTGGTGCACCGCAACAAGGACAATGAAATCGACTATATCGAGCTGCGCAAGGAAAACCGTGGCGCGCAGAAGGCTGCGGGCATCGATATCACGGCCGACCTGCATGGCGTAAAAACGGCCTGGGGACGTTTTGGCGGCCACCTGAGCGGCACCTATGTGCTCGATTCGAAAATCCAGACCAGCCCCGGAGACGATTTCATCAGCAACTTGAATAAATTCGTCACGGACGGCGTGGTGCAGCGCTGGCGCCATACGATCACCCTCGACTGGGACAACGGCCCGTATTCGGCCAGCCTGTCGAACACCTATTCGAGCGGCTACGATGACCAGAACTCGGCCATCAACACGGACGATGGCAGCGTGGTCAAGTCGAACCGGGTAAAGGCGTACACGCTGTGGGACATGTCGGGCGCGTATGCGGTCAGCAAGCAGTTCAAGCTGCGCGCGGGCATACAGAATCTGTTCAATACCAGCCCGCCGTACTCGAACCAGGCGTACTTCTTCCTGTCCGGCTATGATCCCAGCTATTCGGATCCGCGTGGCCGGCGCTTCTATGCCAGCGCCAATTACAGCTTCAAGTAAGCAGTTTTACATTGAAGCGTGGAGATACCGCAACAACGCTGTCATATGCAGCAAGTAATATCGTAGTTCGATGGAGTTGGGTTGCAAGCAGTGGTTTGGGCAGCAAGGGCGCGCGCCAGGCGCGTGCCCCTTTCCGTGTATTCGAGAGGTACCATGAAATCATCTTCAAGCCTGTATCACACCTTCCGCGCCGCGCTGCTGTTCGCGCTGGCATTGTGCAGCTTCCATGCCGTGGCGGCGCCTGGCGGAAGTGCCATCGGCAGCGCCCCGCAGGGCACCCTCGTCATCATCGGTGGCGGCCTGCGCGCCGACAATGCCGAAGTCTGGCAGCGCATCGTCAAGTTGTCGGGCGGGCCGGGCGCGCGTATTGCCGTGCTGGCCTCGGCCGCGATGAATCCGGAAAAATCGGGTGAAAGCATCATTAAGAAACTCAATCAATATGGCGCCGATGCTTTTTTCGTGCCACTGGCCGTCAAACTGGCCAATCGTGATTACCGCAAGGCCGCCGAAGATCCGGCCATCGTCACGCAGATCAAGTCGGCCACCGGCATTTATTTTGCCGGTGGCGACCAGGGGCGCATCACGCAAGCCTTGCTGCGCCCGGACGGCAGCCGCACGGCCGCGCTGGAAGCCATCTGGTCGGTTTACCGCAGCGGCGGCGTGATCGCCGGTTCCAGCGCCGGTGCGGCCATCATGAGCACCACCATGTTTTATGACGCCAAACCCGTGCTCGACATGCTCAAGATGGGCGTGACGGATGGCCGCGAGATTGCGCCGGGACTGGGCTTCATCGGCAGCGATGTCTTCGTGGACCAGCATCTGCTGGTGCGCGGGCGCTTTGCGCGCATGATTCCCGTGATGCTGAAAAAAGGCTATCACCTGGGACTGGGCATCGATGAAAACAGCGCCATGGTGGTCGACGCCATGCGCGACGTGGAAGTCATCGGCTACAGCGGCGCCTTGCTGATCGACCTGTCGGGCGCCATCAGCGACCGTGGCGTGAAAAATTTCAATATCAGCAACGCCGCCATCAGCTACCTGGACCGGGGCGACAAATTCAACCTCGTCACGCGCGTGTTTACGCCGTCGCCGGACAAGGCCGACAACAAGCTCGATCCGAACCAGCCGGATATGCGCGAGCCCGTGTTTACCAACGATATCCTCGGCAATAACGCTGTGCTCGACCTGATGGGCAACCTGATCGACAACGCGCAGCAGGAAGCCATCGGCATCGCCTTTGGCAACCCGCGCGATCCGTATCCGGACCTGGGTTTTGAATTCAGGTTCAGCAAGACCGTCAACAGCGTCGGCTACAGCTCGACCGAGGCGGAAGCGTATTCGGTGCTGAAGCTGCGCCTCGATATCCGCCCGATCCAGTTGCGCCAGCCGCTGTACCGCTACAAATAAGCGGCGTTGGCGCGCCGCCAGCGTGGCCAGGCGGCGATCGTCAATGCCCTGAGCAGCCACTCGACAGGGCCATACGCGTGGCCGCGCAGCCACCAGCGGCTCAGTGGCAGCTGCACGCAAAAGAGGATGACGGCAAGCGCCAGTGCCCCGAGCGGCGAGACGCTGCCCATCAGCCGCGCGCCGTACGCGAGAAACAGCCAGGCACAGATGGCCGACTGCAGCAGGTAGTTCGACAGGGCCATGCGGCCCATATCGGCCAGCAGGGGGAACAGCGTTCCGCCGCGCAGGCGCTCGAACAGGGCCAGCGCCAGCGCCAGGTAGGTGCCGGCCAGCAGCGGCGCGCTCGCCAGTCCCACGGCCAGTCCCGCCAGCTGCCATGCCTGGCTTTGCACATACACGGACGTCCATACATAGAAGGCGGCGCCGGGTAATCCCGCCAGCGTGCCGGCCCACAGCAGGCGGCGGCGCAGAGGCAGGTAATCGCTTGCGTGCAGCAGCATCTCGCGCTTGCCGGCAGCCAGGCCGCACAGGAACATGGCCAGCGCGCACGGCGCCTGTACCAGCAGCAGGACGATCCAGATGTCACTCAGTTCGCGCAGATGCTGCAGGATGACGGTGGCCGGAGTGGCGCGGTAGGCGGCCAGCGCGGTTGCCGCTTTCTGCGCCATGGCCACGGCCTGCTGGGCGGCGTCGCCCGCCGGCTGCAGACTTTGCAGCCAGGCCATCCATCCCCAGAACCCCACGCAGACGGTGACGAGAATCAGGGCCAGGGACAGTGCCTGGCGTTCGCCGCAACGATGCAGCGCCAGCAGCACGATGCCCAGCAGGGCGTAGGTGGTGAGTATGTCGCCATGAAACAGGACCACTGCATGCAGGGCGCCGATCAGCCATAGGCCAGCTTGCCGCCGCAGCATGCGCGGCACGAACGGCGCATCGGCGCGCGCGGCAGCCTGCATCTGCAAGGTGAAGCTGTAGCCGAACAGGAAGGAAAACAGCAGATAGAACTTGGTCTCGAACAGCAGGGCGACGAGAAAATGCGTGGCGCGGTCCACGCCGCCGTGAAAGGCGGGATCGGTCAAGCCCAAGCCGAACCAGGGCGTGGCGAAGGCGCCGATATTGACGGCCAAAATGCCGAATAACGCGCAGCCGCGCAGGGCGTCGACGTCAGCGATGCGCGCCGGTGTTGCCGTCATGGCGCCGCTCATGAGCGGGCAGGGCGCAGGAAGCGCGCCAGCAGCAGGTGCAAGCTGGCGCGCTGCGCCAGCGGTGCGTATTGGGGATCGACGGCGACCCGATTGAAGATACCGTCGATCAGCGCGGCGATCCAGCTGGCCGTTTGCGCAGCATCCAGCGCGGTGTCGACCTGGCCTTGCGCAGCAGCGCTTTCCAGCAGCGCCTGCACGCCGGCGCGCAGCACGACATCGTTGCGCGCCACCCTGGCCGCGATATCTGGATCGCGCATCGCTTCGGCAGAAATTTCCAGCGCCAGTCCCGCAAAATCCCCGTCGGCCGCCAGCGCCAGCACCAGGTCCATGAAATCGAGCAGGGCGCCGTACGCATCGGCGCCGCCTTGCACGCCGGCGAAATAGGCGGCCGTCTCGTTGCCTTCCTGGTCGACGATGGCGGCGATGATGGCTTGCTTGGTGGGGAAGTAATGAAACAGGTTGCCGGGACTCATGCCCGCTTGCGCGCAGATGGAGGCCGTGCTGGTCTGATGGAAGCCTTTGCGGGCAAAGCAGTGGCGCGCTGCGGCGACGATGGCGTCACGGCGGGCCGCGTGTTTATCAGGATCGATGGTGCGCATGGTGTCTGTCCGTTTTCCGTATTAATTCTTTAATCGACTAGTCAATCTAATATAAACCGATAGGGTGGCATGGTCAAGCGTATCGGGTGAAATGGGCGCTTTGCATGCCCCCTTCCTGTCGCTACAATGTGCCGCAGCGGTTTTCCCCGCGCCTGCCGGCGAGCCCGCTGATTGTTTGGAAAACCGTTCCCTTCACCTGTTTTTCTACCGTTTTAGGAATGACATGCAGCAGACTCCGATTCGCTCCTTCCTCTGCGCTCTGGCGCTGGCCGCCGGCACGCTCCCTGTCGCGGCGGCGACCATTGCCGCCCAGCAGGCCACCATGCGCCTCGATTACCAGCACAGCGGCAATGCGCTGGGCGAACATTATGCGGTTGAACGCGTGCTGGTCGAGCCCTTGCCATGGCCTGGCAATCCGGCGCGCCCTATCGACGACAGCAACCGCGGCAACAACCTGCTGGAAGTGGTCGATATCAAGTCGGGCAAGGTGCTGTATTCGCGCGGCTTTTCCACCATCTTCGGCGAGTGGGCCAGCACCGATGAAGCGAAAACCACCACGCGCGCCTTCCAGGAATCCGTGCGTTTCCCGCAGCCGGAGCAGCCCGTGCGCGTACGCATCCTGAAGCGCGACGAGCGTGGCCTGTTTTCCATTGTATGGAGCACCGATGTCGACCCGGCGGCGCAGGATGTGATCCGCAAGCAGCCGCCGGCGCCCGTCAAACCGATCCCGATCCGTGTCAGCGGTCCGTCGTCCGGCAAGGTCGACCTGCTGATCATGGGAGATGGCTACACGGCCGCGGAAATGGGCAAGTTCGAAGCGACGGCGCGGAAATTGGCCGAGCACCTGTTTACTGTGTCGCCGTTCCGCGAACGGGCCAATGATTTCAATGTGTGGGCCATGGCCGCGCCGACGCAGGAGTCGGGTGTGTCGCGTCCATCGACGGGCGTGCACCATGCGTCGCCGTTGGGCACGCGCTACGATATCTTCGGCAGCGAGCGCTATGTGCTGACGACGGATAACCGCGCCCTGCGCGACCTGGCGCAATATGCGCCGTATGAATTCATTGAAATCCTCGTCAACAACGACACCTACGGCGGCGGTGGCATCTTTGGCCAGTTCAGCACGGCCGCAGCGAACAACGACTGGGCCAATTACCTGTTCGTGCATGAATTCGGCCACCATTTCGCCGGCCTGGCCGACGAGTACTACACCTCGCCCGTGGCCTATCAGTCGAATGGCGAGCGGCAGGAACCGTGGGAGCCGAATGCCACGGCGCTGCGCGATCCGGCCAGGCTGAAATGGAAGAACCATGTCAAGGCGGGCACGCCGCTGCCCACGCCATGGCCGAAGGAGGCGTACGACATCCATGCGCGCGAGTACCAGAAACAGCGCGCCGCCCTGCGTTCGGCCAACCGCCCGGAAAGCGAGATGAGCGACTTGTTCAAGGCCGACCTGGCGTACACGCAACAGCTGTTCTCGAAGGCGCCGCAGCGCCATGCGGTGGGCGCCTTTGAAGGCGCCAACTACGAATCGTCCGGCTACTACCGGCCGGAGATGCAGTGCATCATGTTCGACCGCAGCGAGACGTTCTGCTCCGTATGCCAGGATGGCATCAGCACTATCATCGACCTGTATTCGCGTCCCGCCACGGCGCCGCGCAAATAAGGTCGTTCAGCTTAACCCCGCAAGGCATGGCGGGCCATGTTGCAACGCAATAGCATGGCCCCCATTCTGTCCATCCTTCACCACCCACCGCCCGCCACTGCCCAGTGTTGCTTGTTTTCCTGGCAACTCCTGCCTTCGCTGGCAAAGTCACTTTTCTTCCCGCCAGCCCAGTGAAATTATCAAATGAGCATCCCCGCACGCTTGCTTGAAAAATATTTCATTTAGATAATATTGAGGTAAAATTTGATTTACATCAATGTTGCATTGCCGCAATCGCACTTATAGTTGACCTAGCTCAAAGCGTCATGAAATGCGGATCGGACTTATCACGAATCACGCTTCTAAATGCTGTAGAGTAATTTCGCCCCGTACCAGTTCCCCGAGAATGCACTGGTGCTGGCCTCGAATTTCAGTGACGGAAGCCCGATTCATGAAGATGCAGATCCCCGCGCCTGACGCGTGCAGTACCTTACACCCCCACACTCCCATTGCCTTGCCGTATGCGCGTGCCGGCGGCGTTACCCTGGCCATTTGCGCCGCCGCCATGCGTGCCGGCGCAGTGCGTTGCGTGCATGCGGCCACTCCCTGGCCCGCACTGCGTCCTGTTCAGGCATGACGGCCGCCTTGCAGCAGTACTTGCCTTTGCAGGGCAAGCGGGGGCTGGTGGTCGGTATCGCCAACGCGCAAAGCATCGCCTGGGGCTGCGCCAGCGCATTGCGCGCAGCCGGTGCCGAACTGGCAGTCACCTGGCTCAATGACAAGGCCCGTCCACATGTGGAACCGTTGGCGCAGCAAGTGCAGGCGGCCATCATGGCGCCACTCGACGTGGCCGTGCCGGGCCAGCTCGAAGCGCTGTTTGCGCAGATCGCGCAGCAGTGGGGGGGGCTCGATTTCGTGGTCCATTCCATCGCTTACGCGCCCAAACAAGACTTGCATGGCCGCGTGACGGACAGTTCGGCTGACGGCTTCGCGCAGGCGATGGATATCTCCTGCCACTCCCTCATGCGCATGGCGAAGCTGGCCGAACCCCTGATGCCGGACGGCGGCAGCCTGATGACCATGAGTTACCTGGGCGCCGAGGAAGTCATCGCCGATTATGGCTTGATGGGACCCGTGAAGGCGGCGCTGGAAGCATCGGTGCGCTACCTAGCCGCCGAACTGGGCCCGCAAGGCATCCGCGTCAATGCCATCTCGCCGGGTCCTCTGGAGACCCGGGCCGCTTCCGGCATTGCCCATTTCGACCGCCTGATGGCCGACGCCATCGAACGCTCGCCCATGCGGCGCCTGGCCACTATCGAGGACGTGGGCGCGTTGTGCGCCTTCCTCGCCGGCGACGGCGCGCGCGCCATCACGGGTGGCACCCTGTATGTCGATGGCGGCTACAACATTCTGAATTGACTGGAAGAAGATGATCATGCCTGTTCCCGCATTATCCGCGTGCGCCAGGATGGCCGCGCTGGCCACCACGCTGGCCCTGGCCGGCTGCGCCTCGATGGCGCCGCCGTACGCGCCACCGCCGCTCCCCGTGGCGGAGCAGTATCCGGAAACCGATTCCGCCGGCGCGCACGCGGCCGATATCGCCTGGCAAGCCTACTTTGCCGATGCGCGCCTGCAGGCGCTGATTACGCAGGCGCTGGCCAGCAACCGCGATATCCGCATCGCCGCCCTGCGCGTGGAAGAGGCGCGCGCCGCGTATGGGATACAGCGCGCGGAGCAGTTCCCCACCATCGCGCTGGGCGCTTCCGGCAGCCGTGCGCGCGTGCCCGGTGACCTGAGCGTGACGGGCCGCCCCATGACAAGCGCGCAGTACCAGGCGGGCTTGAACGTGAGCGCCTGGGAGCTCGATTTCTGGGGCCGCGTGCGCAGCCTGAAGGACAGCGCGCTGCAAACCTTGCTGGCCAGCGACGAGGCGCGCCGCGCCGTCGGCGTGGCCCTGGTAGCGCAGGTGGCCAATGGCTACCTGGGCTTGCGCGAACTGGATGAACGGGTGGCGCTGGCGCGCGCCACGGTCGACAGCCGCGCCGAGTCGCTGCGCATCTTTACGCGTCGCTTCGAGGTCGGTTCGATTTCCAAGCTGGATCTGACGCAGGTGGAAACCCTGCTTAGCCAGGCTTTGTCGCTGTCGGCGCAGCTGGAGCAGGCGCGTGCCGTCCAGGCGCACGCGCTGGCCCAGCTGGTGGGCGGCCCCGTCGACCTGACGCCGGTGGCTGGTGAGGTGCGCCGCTTCGATGACGCCAGCGTGCTGCAGCCCTTGCATGCGGGCTTGCCATCTGCCTTGCTGGCGCAGCGCCCCGACCTGGTGGCGGCCGAACATCAGCTGCGCGCCGCGCACGCCAATATCGGCGCCGCGCGCGCCGCCTTCTTTCCCACCATTTCGCTGACGGCGGCCTACGGTACGGCCAGCGCTGAATTGAGCGGCCTGTTCGATTCGGGTAGCGGCGCCTGGAATTTCGCGCCGCGCCTGGTGCTGCCGATCTTTGACGCGGGCCGCATCCGCTCCAACATGGACCTGGCCGAGGTACGCCGCGACGTGGCCGTGGCCAATTATGAAAAGAGCGTTCAGGGCGCGTTTCGCGAAGTGGCCGACGCGTTGTCGAACCGGCGCTGGCTGGCGCTGCAGGTGGACATCGGCAAGACTACCCTGGCCGCGCAGAGCGAACGTGCGCGCCTGGCCAAGCTGCGCTACGACAATGGCGCCGCGCCCTACCTGGAAGTGCTTGATGCGCAGCGCGACCTGCTGACGGTCGAGCAGCAACTGGTGCAGACGCGCCGCGCGCTGCTCTCCAGCCAGGTCAGCCTGTATGCCGCCCTGGGCGGCGGCGCACCCGCTGCCGCCACCACGTTCTCCAATTAATTGCGATTGCCGACACCATGACTCCACAACTGAAGAAAAAACTCATCCCCGCCGCGCTGGTCGCCGCCGTTCTCATACTGGGCTTTGTGGCCTGGCAAAAAATGCGCCCCACCGGACCCGGTGAAGGTTTCGTCAGCGGCAATGGCCGCATCGAAGCAACCGAAATCGACGTCGCCACCAAGCTGTCCGGCCGCGTCAAGGACATCCTCGTGCGCGAGGGCGACTTCGTGAAGGCGGGCCAGCCGCTGGCCACCATGCAGGTGGACTCGCTGACGGCGCAGCGTGACGAGGCGCGCGCGCGCCAGCAGCAGGCGTCCGACGCGGTGGTCGGTGCGCAGGCCCAGGTGGCCGTGCGCGAGAGCGACAAGGCGGCCGCACTGGCGCTGGTTGCGCAGCGTGAAAGCGAACTCGATGCGGCCCGGCGCCGCCTGGCCCGCTCGGAAACCTTGTCGAAAGAGGGCGCTTCCTCGGTGCAGGAACTTGACGATGACCGCGCCCGCGTGCGCAGCGTGGCCGCAGCCCTGAATGCGGCCAAGGCACAGGTCACGGCGGCGCAGGCGGCCATCGATGCGGCCAAGGCACAGGTGGTCGGTTCGCGTTCAGCAGTGACGGCCGCCGAAGCGACCACCGCGCGCATCGACGCCGACCTGGCCGATGGCCAGCTGGCCGCGCCGCGCGACGGCCGCGTGCAATACCTGGTGGCGCAGCAGGGTGAAGTACTTGCCGGTGGCGGCAAGGTCCTCAACCTGGTCGACCTGTCGGACGTCTACATGACTTTCTTCCTGCCCGAGACGGCGGCTGGCAAGGTGGCGATGGGCGGCGAAGTGCGCATCATCCTCGACGCAGCGCCCAACTACGTGATTCCGGCAACGATCTCGTTTGTCGCTGCCAGCGCGCAGTTCACGCCGAAGACGGTGGAAACGGCCAGCGAGCGTCAGAAGCTGATGTTCCGCGTGAAAGCCCAGATCAGCCGCGAGCTGCTGCAAAAGCATTTGGCGCTGGTGAAAGTGGGCTTGCCCGGCGTAGCCTGGGTGCGTCTCGATACAAAGCAGGCATGGCCGGCTGAACTGACGGCCAAGGTTCCGCAGTGACCATGGACGTGACCCCATTTGTCGTCAGCATCAAGGGCGTCAGCCAGCATTACGGCAAGACGGTGGCGCTCGACGGCATCGACCTTGATGTGCCGGCCGGCCGCATGGTGGGCTTGATCGGGCCCGATGGCGTGGGCAAATCAAGCCTGCTGTCGCTGGTGGCCGGCGCGCGCGTCGTGCAGCAAGGCAGCGTGATGGCGCTGGGCGGCGACATGCGCGATGCGCGCCATCGCGACGATGTCTGCCCACGCATCGCCTACATGCCGCAAGGCCTGGGCAAGAATCTGTATCCGACCCTGTCGGTCGAGGAAAACCTGCAGTTCTTCGCACGCCTGTTCGGCCACGATGCCGCCGAACGCCGCCGCCGCATCGACCAGCTGACCCGCAGCACGGGCTTGCATCCCTTCCTGGCACGCCCGGCGGGCAAACTGTCGGGTGGCATGAAGCAGAAACTGGGCCTGTGCTGCGCCCTGATCCACGATCCCGACCTGCTCATTCTGGATGAACCGACCACCGGCGTCGACCCGCTGGCGCGCGCCCAGTTCTGGGACTTGATCGCCGGCATCCGCGTGCAGCGCCCGCAGATGAGCGTGATGGTCGCCACCGCCTACATGGACGAAGCGCAGCGCTTCGACTGGCTGGTCGCCATGGATGACGGCAAGGTGCTTGATACGGGCACTCCGGCCGAACTGCTGGCGCGTACGCAAAGCGATAACCTGGAGGCCGCCTTCATCAAGCTGCTGCCCGAAGCCAAGCGGGCGGGCCATCAGCCAGTGGTGATCACGCCGCTCGATGCCGCCAGTGCGCAGGATGTCGCCATCGAGGCGCAGGACCTGACCATGCGCTTCGGCGATTTTACGGCCGTCGATCATGTGAATTTCCGCATTGGCCGCGGCGAGATCTTCGGCTTTCTCGGCTCGAACGGTTGCGGCAAGTCGACCACCATGAAGATGCTCACGGGCCTGCTGCCGGCGACGGAAGGCAAGGCCTGGCTGTTCGGCAAGGAAGTCGATTCCAACGATATCGACACGCGCCGAAGAGTCGGCTACATGTCGCAGGCGTTTTCACTGTACAGTGAATTGACGGTGCGCCAGAACCTGGTGCTGCATGCGCGCCTGTTCCACGTGCCGGAAGCCGAAATCGCTGCCCGCATCGATGAAATGGCGCAGCGCTTCGACTTGCGCGCAGTGATGGACGACTTGCCCGACAGCCTGCCGCTGGGCATACGCCAGCGCTTGTCGCTGGCCGTGGCCATGGTGCACAAGCCGGAGATGCTGATCCTCGACGAACCCACGTCCGGCGTCGACCCGATCGCGCGCGACAATTTCTGGCGCCTGATGATCGAGCTGGCGCGGCGCGACCGCGTTACCATCTTCATCTCCACCCACTTCATGAACGAGGCCGAGCGCTGCGACCGCATCTCGCTGATGCATGCGGGTAAAGTGCTGGTCAGCGATGCACCGGCAGAACTGGTGCGCAAGAAGGGTGCACCATCGCTGGAAGCGGCCTTCATCGCCTACCTGGAAGAAGCGGGTGGTGGCACGGCAGCGGCGACAGTGGCGGAAACGGCGGCACCCGTGCAGGAAGCGGTAGCGCAGGCGCCGCAGCAAAAGCAGCAGCGAAGCCGCTTCAGTCTTGGGCGCATGCTCAGCTACATGTGGCGCGAAACGCTGGAATTGCGCCGCGATCCCGTGCGCCTGACGCTCGCGCTGGGGGGCTCCGTGCTGCTGCTGTTCGTCATCGGCTTCGGCATCAGCCTGGACGTCGAAGACCTCAGTTATGCGGTGCTCGATCACGACCAGACGACCCTGAGCCAGAATTACACAAACAACCTGGCTGGCTCGCGCTACTTTGTCGAGCGCCCGCCGCTGCGCGACTACGCCGATATCGACAAGCGCATGCGCAGCGGCGAATTGTCGCTGGCCATCGAGATTCCCCCTGGCTTTGCGCGCGACGTGCAGCGCGGCGCGCCTGCGCAGGTGGGAGCGTGGATCGACGGCGCGATGCCGATGCGCGCCGAAACCGTGCAGGGCTACGTGCAGGGCATGCATCAACTGTGGCTGGCCGACCAGGCCTTGCACCGCTATGGCATCAAGATGAACAATCCCGTCGCCATCCAGACGCGCTACCGCTACAACCCGGACGTGAAAAGCCTGCCAGCCATGGTGCCGGCCGTGATTCCTTTGTTGCTGCTGATGCTGCCGGCCATGCTCGCTGCGCTATCCGTGGTGCGCGAAAAGGAACTGGGTTCCATCATCAATCTGTACGTGACCCCCGTCACGCGCCTGGAATTCTTGCTCGGCAAGCAGGTGCCTTACGTGCTGCTGGCCATGCTCAACTTCGTGCTCATGGCCCTGCTGGCGGTGACAGCCTTCGGTGTGCCGATAAAGGGAAGCTTGCCGACCTTGATCGGCGCTACTTTCATCTTCAACATCTGCGCCACCGGCATCGGCCTGTTCGCCTCGACGTTTACGCGCAGCCAGATCGCGGCCTTGTTCGTGACCATGATCGGCACCATGATCCCGGCCATCCAGTTTTCCGGCCTGCTCAATCCTGTCTCCTCGATGGAAGGCGTGGGCAAGGCGATCGGCCTGATGTACCCGGCCACGCACATGCTCAATATCAGCCGCGGCGTATTCAACAAGGCGCTGGGATTCGGCGACCTGCACGCCTCGTTCTGGCCTCTGATCGTGGCGATCCCCGTGATCCTCGGCGTGACGGTGGCGCTGCTGAAGAAACAGGAGTCGTAAACGTATGCGCCATCTTGAAAATATCTACCGCCTGGGAGTGAAGGAAATCTGGAGCCTGATCCGCGATCCGATGATGCTGGTCCTGATTTTGTACACCTTTACGCTGGCGATCTACGTGGCCGCCACGGCCAAGCCGGAAACCTTGCACATGGCCTCGATCGCCATCGTCGACGAGGACGGATCGCCGCTGTCCGGGCGCATCGCCTCGGCCTTTTTCCCGCCGCAGTTCACGCCGCCGGCCATGATCAACCAGAGCCAGGTCGATGCGGGCCTGGACGCGGGGCAGTACACCTTCGTGCTGACGATACCGCCCAAGCTGCAGTCGGACGTGCTGGGTGGGCGCCAGGCGGAGTTGCAGCTGAACGTGGATGCCACGCGCATGAGCCAGGCTTTCAGCGGCAGCGGCTACATCCAGCAGATCGTCGCCGGCGAAGTGGCCGAATTCGCCAAGCGCTATCGCGGCGCAACGGTCTCGCCGGTGGAACTGGTGATGCGCGCGCGCTTCAATCCTTCGCTGAGCCAGGCATGGTTTGGCTCGCTGATGGAAATCATCAACCAGGTGACGATGCTGTCAATTATCCTGACTGGCGCGGCCCTGATCCGCGAGCGCGAACACGGCACCATCGAGCACTTGCTGGTGATGCCCGTGACGCCGGCCGAAATCATGCTGGGCAAGGTATGGTCGATGGGCCTGGTGGTGCTGCTGGCCGCCGCCCTGTCGCTGAACCTGGTGGTGCGCGGCATGCTGCATGTGCCCATCGAAGGCTCGATCGCGCTGTTCCTGTGCGGCGCGGCCCTGCACCTGTTTGCCACCACCTCGATGGGTATTTTCCTGGCCACCGTGGCGCGCAGCATGCCGCAGTTCGGCATGCTCCTGATCCTCGTGCTGCTGCCGCTGCAGATGCTCTCGGGCGGCAGCACGCCGCGCGAAAGCATGCCCGAGCTGGTGCAGAACATCATGCTGATCGCGCCTACCACGCATTTCGTCGAATTGAGCCAGGCGATCCTGTACCGGGGCGCCGGCATCGACGTGGTGTGGAAACCGTTCCTGGCACTGCTGGCCATTGGTACGGCCTTGTTTACCTTCGCGCTGGCGCGCTTTCGCAAGACCATCAGCCAGATGGCGTAGCCCCCGTGCCGGAATGTTCCGGCGTTTGTTTGCATGAAAAGGATAGCCATGAAGATCGAAACTGCTCCATTTTTCTCCACCGGCGGCTTGCCGTCCCTGGGCATGCTGGGCGACTATGCACGCGACTCGTGGCAGCGCATCGTGCTGTACGCCGATGTGATGCGCCGGCGCGGCAACCAGTACCAGGAACATCTGGCCGAGGACGTGCCGAACGTGCTGGATTTTCCCGCCGAACTGGTGATGTCCGGCCTGGAGCTTGCGCGTCCCGTCAACTACGGCCTGGCGCGCATATTGACGCCCGATGCACCGGAGCCCGATCAAGCCAAGCGGCCGTTCGTCGTCGTTGATCCGCGCGCCGGCCACGGTCCCGGCATCGGCGGCTTCAAGGCCGAGAGCGAAATCGGCGTGGCCCTGCGCGCCGGACATCCGTGCTACTTCATCGGCTTCTTGCCCGATCCCGTGCCGGGACAGACGGTGGAAGACGTGATGCACGCCGAGGCGGCCTTCCTGGAAAAAGTCATCGCCCTGCATCCTCTGAGCGAGGGCAAGCCTGTCGTCATCGGCAATTGCCAGGCGGGCTGGCAAATCCTCATGACCGCGGCCATGCGACCGGAGCTGTTCGGCCCCATCATCGTTGCCGGCGCACCCGTGTCGTACTGGGCCGGCTGGCATGGCCGCAACCCGATGCGCTACGCGGGTGGGCTGATGGGCGGCAGCTGGGCTACGGCGCTGGCGGGCGACCTGGGCAACGGCCGTTTCGACGGCGCCAGCCTGGTGCAGAATTTCGAGAAGCTGAATCCGGCCAATACCCTGTGGAGCAAGCAGTACAACCTGTACGCGCACATCGATACGGAAGCGCCCCGTTACCTGGAATTTGAAAAATACTGGGGCGGCCACGTGTTCCTCAACGATGTCGAGATGCAGTATATCGTCGACAACCTGTTCATCGGCAACCGCCTTGCCACGGCGGAGTTGATCACTTCCGACGGCGTGCGCCTGGACTTGCGCAATATCCGTTCGCCCATCGTCGTGTTCTGTTCGAACGGCGACAACATCACGCCGCCGCCGCAGGCCCTGGGCTGGATCACGGACCTGTACCGCGACGACAACGATGTGCTGCTGCACGACCAGACCATCGTGTATGCAGTACATGACAGCATCGGCCACCTGGGTATTTTCGTGTCGTCCAAGGTGGGACACAAGGAACACCAGAAATTCGCCAGCAATATCGACCTGATCAACCTGCTGCCGGCCGGCATTTACGAAGCGAGGATCGTCGACAAGACGCCTGATACGCCGAACGCCGACCTGGCCAGTGGCGACTATGTGCTGCAGGTCGAGCACCGCGGCATAGAGGACGTGCGCGCCATCGTGCAGCCAAGCGTGGAAAACGACCGCAAGTTCGCCGCTGCCGCGCGCGTGTCCGAGGTGAACCTGGCACTGTACCGTACCTTCGCGCAACCGTGGGTACGCGCCATGGTCACGCCGCAGTCGGCACGCTTCCTGCAGCTCACGCATCCGCTGCGCGTGTCGTACGAGCGCTGGACGGACCACAATCCTTTGGCCAGGCTGGTAGCCAAGGAGGCGGAGAAAGTGCGTGCTCACCGCCAACCGGTGGCGCCGGACAACCCGCTGCTGGCCATGCAGGAGGCCATCTCCGGCGCCATCACGGCCAGCTTGAACAGTTGGCGCGACTGGCGCGATACCGTGCAGGAAACGACCTTCGACCTGGTGTACGGTTCGCCCCTGGTACAGGCGCTGACGGGACAAGCCATCGGCGACGCTACGCCGCCGCGCCCCCACCCTGGCATCTCGCCCGAGCACTGCGAATACGTGCGCTGCGAAACGCGCAAGATGGACGAGGACATGCAGCACGGCGGCCTGGTGGAAGCGGCCGTACGCGCACTGTTCTACATCTACCGCTTCCGCATGATCGCCGACGAGCGCCGCGTCAACCTGGCCCTCAAACTGGTCAAGCCGCAATACACGCAAGGCTTCAACATGGAAGAATTCCGCGGCATCGTGCGTCAGCAGGCACGTTTGATGCTGCATGATTTCGATGCCGCCATCTCCACCTTGCCAACTTTGCTGTCGCGTGCAGAACCGGATGCCATCGGCGCGCTGGGCGAATGGCTGCAGCAAGTGCTGCAAGTGCCCGAAGCGCCCACGCCGGATGAGGAAGCAAGCCTGCAGCAGATGCTGGCGGTATTCGATCGTGCGATCAAGGCGCACGCGAAGGCGCTGCCGGCGGCCGCACGCGCATCCCAGCCTGCATCTCAGCTTGCTCCCCCGGCCAAGGCCAAAGGAAAACCTGCCAAAAACATTATCTCTGCATAAAAGACCATGATGACTACTACCCAAGACGATGATTTGCATATCGTGCGTAACCGCACCTTCGACCAGATCGCCATCGGCGACAGCGCCAGCATCACGCGCACCCTGAGCATGGACGATATCGCCCTGTTTGCGGTGATGTCGGGCGATGACAACCCGCAGCACCTGGATGCCGAATTTGCAGCCTCCAGCCGCTACGAGGGCGTCATCGCTCACGGCATGTGGGGCGCCGCCCTCATTTCCGCTGTGCTGGGCACGCGCCTGCCCGGCGCCGGCACTGTCTACACGGGTCAGACCCTGCGCTTCCTGCAGCCCGTGCGCGTGGGCGATACGCTGGCCATCAGCGTCACCGTCACCGCGCTCGAACCGCGCAACCGCCACGTGACTCTGGCCTGCCGCTGTGTTAACCAGCATGGCGCCGTGGTGCTCGACGGCGAAGCGCAGGTAATCGCGCCCGCCGAACAGATCGAAAGAGTGCGCGCTACCTTGCCTGAAGTTCGCCTGCATAACGGCGACGGCACGCGGCGCCTGCTCGAGCATGCGCGCACGCTGGGGCCGATCAAGGTGGCCGTGATCCATCCTTGCGATGAACTGAGCCTGTCGGGCGCGCTGGACGCCCATGCGGCCGGCCTGATCACGCCCGTGCTGGTGGCGCCGCGCGCGCGCCTGGAAGCGGTGGCGCTGGAGGCTGGTCTGAGTCTGGCCGGCATCGCCATCGAGGACGTCGAACATAGCCATGCCGCCGCCGCGCGTGGCGCCGAGCTGGCAGGCAAGGGCGAAGTCGAGGCGCTGATGAAGGGCAGCCTGCACACTGATGAATTGATGTCGGCCGTGCTGTCTGCCAGCGCCGGCTTGCGCACCAAGCGCCGCATCAGCCACTGCTTCCTGATGCAGACACCTGCGTATCCGCGCCCCTTCATCATCACGGACGCGGCCATCAATATCGCGCCGAACCTGGCCATGAAGGCCGACATCGTGCGCAACGCCATCGACCTGGCGCACGTAATCGGCGTGGCCAGGCCGCGCGTGGCCATCCTGGCCGCCGTGGAAACGGTGAATGCGGACATGCCTGCCACCCTGGATGCGGCCGCCCTGTGCAAGATGGCCGACCGCGGGCAGATCACGGGCGCCATCCTCGATGGCCCGCTGGCCTTCGATAATGCCGTCTCAATTGCTGCCGCCACTGTCAAGGGCATCGTCTCGGAAGTGGCGGGCCGTGCCGATATTTTGCTGGTGCCCGACCTGGAAAGCGGCAACATGCTGGCCAAGCAGCTTGAATACATGGGCGACGCGGACAGCGCCGGCATCGTTCTGGGGGCGAAGGTTCCCGTTATTCTCACCAGTCGCGCCGATTCGCGTGCCAGCCGCATCGCTTCGTGCGCCATCGCCGTGATGCTGGCCAATCATTACCGGAGCACGCCACCATGAGCGCAGCAGTCCAACATGCCGCCGATGGCGCCCTGATCCTGGTGCTCAATTGCGGCTCGTCGAGCATCAAGTTCGCCCTGTTCGAGCAAGCGGGTGGCGTGCTGCCGCAGCAGGCGCAATGGAGCGGCAAGGTCGAAGGCATCGGCCGCGAGAACGCCACTTACCGCGCCGGCGGCCTGCCGGCCGTATCCCTGCAGCTCGATCCGGAGCAGCCCCATCACGCAGCCCTCGAAACCATCCGTGCGCAGGTCGTGGCGCAGCTGGCCGGGCGCCCGCTGCGCGCCGTGGCGCACCGCGTGGTGCATGGCGGCAGCAAGTATTTCTCCCCCGTGCGCATCGATTTTGCCGTGTTGTCGGACCTGAAAAGTTTCGTTCCATTGGCGCCGCTGCACCAGCCTTTCGCACTGGAGGCGATCGAGGTGCTGCTGGAATCGCGTCCCGATATCGCCCAGGTGGCGTGCTTCGACACGGCCTTTCACCACACGGTGCCGCAGGTCGAACAGATGCTGGCCCTGCCTTACGATGCATGGGAGCGGGGCTTGCGCCGCTATGGCTTCCACGGCCTGTCGTATGAATATCAGTCGCTGGTGCTGGAGCAGCGTTTTGGTGCTGTCGCGCGCGGCAAGGTCATCGTGGCCCACCTGGGCAGCGGCGCCAGCCTGTGCGCCATGGACAATTTGCACAGCGTTGCCACCACCATGGGTTTTTCCGCGCTCGATGGCCTGATGATGGGCACGCGCTGCGGTTCGCTCGATCCGGGTGCCGTCATCTACCTGATGGAAATCGAAAAACTGTCGCTGGAAAAGGTGGCGCATGTGCTGTACCACGAATCGGGCTTGCTGGGCGTGTCGGGCGTGTCGGCCGACCCACCAGTCTTGCTGGCGCAGCAGGACCGGCAGGATGCCACGGGCGAACGGATCCGCGCTGCGCTGGCCCTGTATATCCGCCGCATCGTGCGCGAGATCGGCGCCCTGACGGCCGTGCTGGGTGGGCTGGACATGCTGGTATTTACGGCCGGTATCGGCGAGCATAGCGCCGAACTGCGCCAGCGTATCTGCGCCGAACTGGGTTTCATCGGCCCGGTGCTTGACGCGGAGGCCAATGCGCGCAACGCCAGCCGCATTTCCAGCGATGCCAGCCGCATCGTGGTGGGCGTGGAGCCGGCCAATGAAGAGTGGGTGGCGGCACGCCACGCGGCGCTGGCAGTGAGCGCTTGAGGATTTGACAGTGCCATCGCACTCAGCGGAAATTTGCCGAATTGCACATATTTTCCGTTGAGTGCGCTAACGCACTGTGTGGTTTGCCAGTTATCTTTACTATGAAGTCATGCCATTGCGCTACATCAAGAAACAGCGCGATGCCTGGCAAATTTTGAACATTTTGCCCGCCTTTAGTAAGAATAAAATTAAACCATATTGAAAGGTCTCATCATGAACAAATTACTCGCCGCCCTGATCGCTACCCTGTTTGCCACCGCTGCCATCGCGCAAACGTCGCCAGTTACCCCAGCCGTTGCCAGCGCCCAAGCGTCTGCGCAGCATGACGTCAACAAGGCTGCCAACAAGGAAGCCAAAGTCGATGCCAAGGCTGACGCCAATGTCGCCAAGGCTGAAATGAAGGCTGACGAAAAGAAAGCCGACGCCCAGCACAAGGCGAACAAAACCAAGGCCAAGGCCCACGACAAAGTAGTCGATGCCGATCCGGAAGACAAAATGAAGGCGCAAGCCAAGGCTGACAAGGCTGCTGCCAAGGCCGATGCTAAAGCGGGCAAAACCTCCGTGAAAGCGGATGCCAAAGTCGCCAAGGAAAAAGTGGAAGCGAACGCCGATAAAGCCATCGCCGCCACCAAGACGGAAGAAGCCAAGGCCAAGGCCGACGCTGAAGTCAAGGCCGCCGCCGCCAAGTAATTTCCCGTTTGCGGGCCACGGCCTGCAAGCCCAAAAGACAGCTTCGGCTGTCTTTTTTTTCGCCTGCCGCTTTTCTTTTGCACCGCTTGCCAGTCTTGATCTGGCGCAAATGCTCCTCTTTTCGCCGTGCCATAGTGAATTGGCAAACAGACCAAGGGGGACATCATGAGCATCGCTAAAACGAAAAAATCACCGGCTACCAGTACGGCTGAAGGCACGCCAGCCATGTCCGCCATGCAATCCATGCCGGTCGAAGGTGACATGCAGGCCGACGCTGATGCGGCCGGCGGCGATGCCATGCCAGGCGGCGGCATGCTGCACGCATCGCATGGCACGGCTGGCACCAGTTGCATGCACGTGGGCGGTGGCGGCGGCATGGGGGACGACCGCGATAGTGGGGGCGGCGGAGGTGGCATGGGCGGCGACGGCGGCGGCCAGGGAGGGGGCACGCCGCAGACGCGTACCTGCGCCACGATGGACGTGCATCGCCGCCTGCTGAGCGAAGATCCTTCCTATGCCAGTGTGCGCGCCGATATCGAAAATCAGGCCGGATTGTACGAGGGCGACAGCGGCATTGCCGGACGTTCCGGCGCGACGCAGATACCGGTGGTCGTGCACGTGGTGTGGAATACGGCCGCGCAGAATATTTCGGTTGCGCAGATTGCCAGCCAGATCGACGTACTGAACCGCGATTTCCGCCGCGTCAATCCGGATGTGAACGGCACGCCGGCGCCCTTCCTGCCGCTGACGGCCGATGCGCGCGTGGAGTTTGTGCTGGCCACGATCGATCCGCATGGCGTGGCCACCAGCGGCATCGAGCGGCGCCAGACGACGGTGACGTCCTTTGGTGCGGACGATGCCGTCAAGTCGCAGGCGACGGGCGGCATGGATGCCTGGCCAGCCGACAGTTACCTGAATATTTGGGTGTGCCAGCTGGGCGGCGGCTTGCTTGGCTACGCGCAGTTCCCCGGCGGCCCGGCCGCCACCGACGGCGTGGTGATCCTGCAATCGGCCTTTGGCACGAGCGGCACGGCGGCGCCACCGTTCCACCTGGGGCGTACGGCCACGCATGAAATCGGTCACTGGCTGAACCTGAATCATATCTGGGGCGACGACGGCACCGGATGCTCGGGCACCGACAACGTGGCCGACACGCCGAACCAGGGCGGGCCGAACACGGGCCAGCCCTCGTTTCCCCAGGTGTCCTGCAGCAACGGGCCGAATGGCGACATGTTCATGAACTATATGGATTATGTCGATGATCCGGCCATGTTCATGTTCACGGCAGGCCAGGTTGCGCGCATGCAGGCTTGTCTCGATGGCCCGCGCGCCAGCATCGGCACGGGGTCGGGCGGCACCGGCGCCACGCCGCGCCAGAGCTCATCTCCCGTCGTGGCCTGGGGCGCGAACCGCCTCGACGTCTTTGTGCTGGGCACGGACCGCGCGCTTAACCACAAGGCCTGGAATGGCACGGCCTGGGCGCCGTCCGTCACCGGATATGAAGGGCAGGGCGGCATCTGTACCAGTGCGCCGCAGGTGGTCTCGTGGGCGCCGAACCGGCTTGACGTATTTGTGACGGGCACCGACAGCGGCTTGTTCCACAAATGGTGGAATGGCACGGCCTGGGGACCGTCGCTGACAGCTTATGAATCCTTGGGCGGGCTGTGCGTGGGCGACCCCAGCGCCGTGGCCTGGGGGCCAAACCGCCTTGACGTGTTTGTCGTCGGTACGGACCGCGGCCTGTATCACAAGTGGTGGAATGGCGCCGCCTGGGGGCCATCCTTGACGGGCTACGAAGCCATGGGCGGCATCTGCCTGGGGCGGCCGGAAGCGGTAGCCTGGGGACCGAACCGCCTCGACGTCTTCGTGATCGGTTCCGACCATGCGCTGTACCACAAGTGTTGGAATGGCACGGCCTGGGAGCCGTCGCTGACGGGTTATGAGCGCCTGGGCGGCATCTGCACCTCGTTGCCGAAGGCGGTGGCGTGGGGGCCGAACCGCCTCGATGTGTTTGTCACGGGCACCGATGGCGCCCTGTACCACAAGTGGTGGGATGGCGCGCAATGGTGGCCGTCCAACGATGGCTTCGAGCGCCTCGGTGGCATCTGCGTGGGCGAAGTGGAAGCCGTGTCGTGGGCGGCCAAGCGACTCGACCTGTTCGTCATCGGCACGGACAGCGCCCTGTACCACAAGGCGTGGAATGGATCTGCCTGGTCGCCTTTCTTGACGGGCTTTGACAACCTGGGCGGCGTGTGCACCTCGCGGCCACGCGCCACGGCCTGGGCGCCGAATCGCCTCGATGTGTTTGTCACGGGCACGAATGGCGCCCTGTTCCACAAGGCGTGGAACGGGACGGCCTGGTCGCCCTCCGTGAGCGGCTATGAAAGCCTGGGCGGCGTGGTATCGTGTTTCTGACGTCAATGTGTAAACGGGAGGCAGCATGCACGGCATGACAACGGCATTGCCCAGCGGTAGCTGGACGCATTCCTTCGAGGAGGATGCCGATGGTATCGAGGTGTACCGGCCCACGGCCACGTTCACCTTTCCTCCCAGCCGCAAGGGGCGCAAGGTGCTGGAGTTCGGCGCGCCCGCCGCCATGGCGCAGGAGGAGGCGACATTGACGTCCGTGGCACCCGGCCCCGATGACCGTCCCCGTGCCGGCTCCGTTACCCGGCTGCGGCCTTTGGGCATGGGGCGTTACGCGCTGGGCGATGCAAGCGGGGCGCAGGACGTGATCGATATCGTTGAAGCGACGCCCGAGGTGCTGCGCCTGTCGCGGCCTTAAAGCGCGCCTCGCAGCTTGTAGGCGAGCGCCGTGCGGTTGCCCACGCCGAGTTTCTGATAAATCGCATGTAGCTGGTTGCGTACGGTGGCCGGCGACTTGCCCAGCTCCCTGGCGATACTTTTGTACGGCAAGCCTTCGGCCGCCATGGCCGCGACCAGCCGCTCGGCCGGGGTCAGGCGCTGCATGTCGCTGTGCCTGAAAACTGACTTCTCATCCCTGTTCTCCTGTCCATGTGCTGCATGCCGGTGGCAATGCCTGCAGGGATAACGGGAACGCGGCGCGTATCTATAAAACTATTTTCTCCTGTTGCCGGTACGCGGCGATGGACGAAAAAAAAGACAGGCGAACCTGTCTTTTCGTATGGACGGGTGGCGCTCAGCCGATGGCCGCCATGGACACCGGTTTCAGCTTGGCCGCCAGCGCCTTGCCTTTCTTGGCGCGCTTGCCGAAGTGCTCGGCCAGGGCCGTGGCACCGAGCGACGCATCCTGCGGTTTCGATCCCCTGCCGATGCCCGAGACCACCACGCCGCGCTGGGTGATCGGCTGCACGGCCAGCAGCTTGTCCTTGGCATCGAGGTCGATCAGCTTGACGCCGGTGCCGCCCTTGGACAGGGTTTTCATTTCATCCAGGCCAAACACCAGCAGGCGTGCGCCTTCCGTCAGGCAGGCCAGGGCGCTGGCTGCATCGGGGATGACCTTCGGCGCCAGGGGCACGTCGCCGTCGTCCAGGGTGATGAAGGCCTTGCCGCCTTTCAGGCGGCTGCTCATGTCGCCCGCCTTGGCGATAAAGCCGTAGCCGGCGCTCGATGCCAGCAGCAAGTTGGTGGCGCCATTGCCCGCAAAGTAATGCAGGATGCGCACGGCGTTGCCCGGCGTGCCCCCGCTCAGGTCGCACAAGGTCGTGATCGGCACTCCATCTCCGCGCGCGTTGGGTAGCGCCGAGACGGGAACCGAGTAAATCCTGCCGTTGTTGCCAAAGCCCAGCAGGGTGTCGACCGTGCGGCATTCGAATGCGCCATGCAGCGTGTCGCCCGCCTTGAAGGTGAACTGCGCCGCATCGTGGCCGATGCCGGTGCGCGCACGCACCCAGCCTTTTTCCGAAATGATGACGGTGACCGCCTCGTCGACGACCTTCTGTTCCGCTACGGCTTTTTGCGCTTCCTCGATCACGGTGCGGCGCGCGTCGCCGAACTGCTTGGCGTCCGCCTCGATTTCGCGGATGATGGCGCGCTTCATCGAGCCCGGGTTGTCGAGCAGGTCTTGCAGCGACTTTTCTTCCTTGCGCAGCTCGGCCAGCTCTTGCTGGATCTTGATCGTTTCCAGGCGCGCCAGCTGGCGCAAGCGGATTTCCAGGATGTCGTCGGCCTGGCGTTCGGACAGATTGAACGCTTCGATCAGGGCCGCTTTCGGTTCGTCCGAATTGCGGATGATCTGGATCACCTTGTCGATATTGAGCAGGATCGCTTCGCGGCCTTCCAGGATATGGATGCGGTCCTTGACCTTGCCCAGTTTGTAGCCGGTGCGGCGCGTGACGGTCTCGAAGCGGAAGTCGATCCACTCGCGCAGGATGTCGCCCAGTCCTTTTTGGCGTGGGCGGCCATCGCCGCCTATCATCACCAGGTTGATCGAGGTCGACGATTCCAGCGAGGTGTGCGCCAGCAGCATCAGCATGAATTCCGTCTGGTCCTGGTTCTTCGACTTCGGCTCGAACACCAGGCGCACGGGCGCGGCGCGGCCCGATTCGTCGCGGATGGTGTCGAGCGAATTGAGGATCAGCGCCTTCAGGGCCACCTGGTCCGGCGACAGCGCCTTCTTGCCCAGCTTGATCTTCGGATTCGTCAGTTCCTCGATTTCTTCCAGCACCTTTTGCGACGAGGTTCCGGGCGGCAGTTCCGTTACCACGGCTTGCCACTGGCCGCGCGCCAGCTCTTCGATCTTCCAGCGCGCGCGCACTTTCATGCTGCCACGGCCGCTCGCATACATGTCCTGGATTTGCGAGGACGGTGTGATGATCTGGCCGCCGCCGGGGAAGTCCGGGCCGGGAATGATGGCCATCAGTTCGGCGTGCGTCATCTTCGGATCGCGGATCATGGCCACGGCCGCTTTCGCCACTTCCGCCAGGTTGTGCGACGGGATTTCTGTCGCCAGGCCCACGGCGATGCCGGAGGCGCCGTTCAGCAGCACCATCGGCAGGCGCGCCGGCAGCAGCTTCGGTTCTTCCGTCGAACCGTCGTAGTTGGGCTGGAAGTCCACCGTGCCCATGCCGATTTCATCCATCAGCAGCTTGGCGATGGGCGTCAAACGCGCTTCCGTGTAGCGCATCGCCGCGGCGCCATCGCCATCGCGCGAGCCGAAGTTGCCCTGGCCATCGATCAAGGGGTAGCGCAGCGAGAAATCCTGCGCCATGCGCACCAGCGCGTCATACACGGACTGGTCGCCGTGCGGATGCAATTTACCGAGCACGTCGCCGACCACTGCCGCCGATTTGCGCGGCTTGGCCGTGGAATTGAGCCCCAGTTCATTCATCGCATACAGAATGCGGCGCTGCACGGGTTTCTGGCCGTCGCACACGTCGGGCAGGGCGCGACCCTTGACGACGGAGATGGCGTAATCGAGATAGGCGCGCTCGGCAAAGGTGGATAGGGTCAGCGCTTCGCCGTCGAATACCGGTTCATCCGGCTCGATCGGCTCAGGCTGGGCATCGTCAAATAAATTGGTTTGTGTGGACATGGCGCTTGTTTCGGTGTTAGTGGTTGCGGTTGAATTCGTGGGGCTGATTATGACAGCCTGGATTTGGAAAAGGACTTGCCGTACGTCAGATACATGTAGCGCAAGGTCAGATACAGCACGGCCACGGCCAGTGCGACGCTGTTATGCATCATTGGCATGGCGCGGATGGAAAGAGCCTGACCGGCCAGCACGAAGCTGGCAATGGAGGGCACCAGCACCAGCGGCCACATCGTCTTCCATTTGAAATCGCTGGGGGAAAACAGCAAGCCGGCGCACGACCAGGCATACAGCGTGGCGCCGACGAGGGGGGCTGGCAACTGCTGCGCATACAGTAGCGACAGCAAGCCCGCACAGCCGACCAGCCATGCCGCGCGCAGGCGGGGCAAGAGCGCCTCGGGCCAGCCGCAATCGCCATACAGGCCGGTAGCGCTGCGCAGGGCCAGCGCCGCCAGGCAAAACATCAATGGCATGGCATCGCCGATGGCCAGCGCGGTGGAACCTTTGCCGCTCATGAACATGGCGACGAACAGCGACAGGCCCAGGCACAGGAGCAGCAGCATGCCATGCAGCAGCTGGCGATTGAGCGCATACGCGAGCAGGGCCGACGCGCACAAACCGGCCGCAGTCACCAGGTGCATGGTCTCGCTGCGCTCGGGCAGGAACAGCAGCAGCGCCAGCACGAGATAGGGCACGATCCAGCCCAGTTGCCGCAAGCCGGGCCGCGCCCACAGCACGGGCAGGCGTTCCTGCAGCGCTTCCTGCAGCGTGTCGAGCCGCGCGAACAGCGGCGAGGGCCAGCGCAAAGCATGCATGGCCAGCAGGGCAAAGGCCAGCGCCTGGAAGCCCAGCAGGCTGGCATAGGCGGCCGTATCGCCGAGCTTGAAGCCGGCCGCATCGAGCACACCGGCGAGCATGAAGTGCAGCACGAAACCCAGGCCGCCCGAGGCCAGCGCCGTCTGCTTGAAGTAGCGCTTGGCATGGACGGCGTGTTCCCACTGCTCGAACAGGTCCGTATCGAGCTTGCAGGCCAGCATCTCGGCGTGCTGCCAGCGTATCGCGTGCAGCAGTTCGCGCAGCTGCAGCGTGAATTTTCGGTCGAACAATTGGCGCGCGTAGGCCGATGGCGGCTGCTGCGACATGAGGCAGTCCAGGCCGGGGTAGCTGTCGCGGTTGTCGCTGAAATGGGCGAACGAGCGGTCCGCCCGGTAGCGCTGCACGGCGCTGCGCACCAGGTCCGCATGGCTGCGCGCCAGGTAGGAAAAATCGCGGTCCCAGCCCAGCTGCTCGAACAGGGCCTGGCGCAGCGCCAGGTCATAGCCGGCGCTGGCGCAATAGCGCAGCGCGCACAGGTCGAACTCCTCGCGCACGTCGAGGTTCAGCATGGCGTCGTCCTGCAGCATGCGGGCCAGCACGTCGCTGGTATCGGCGTGGCGCGTCTGCGCCAGGCAGCCTTGCCACAGATTGGCCGCTTCCTGCGTCGGATCGATGGCGACCACACCCCATTGTTCTGGCGGCGGTGCGGGCTCCCGGGCAATGATGCCCCACAGTTCTGCGGGCGGCTCCTGCGCCGCATCGTCGATCACGCCCCACAGGTCGGCCGGTTCCATGGGCGCCGCTTCTGGCACTTCCGCCGCTTCCGCTTCGGCCCCAGCCGATTGCGGTTCCGGCAACTCCGCAGCAAACAGGTGCGCATTGCGCAGCGCGTATTCATACGCTTCGCGCAGTTCCTGGAAGGCGGCCGGATCGTCTTCGGGGCGCGTCACCTTCAGGCGCTTCGCATACGCACGCTTGAGGGCGCGTTCGTCGCCGGTCGGCTCCGTGCCCAGGATATCCCACAGGCTGCGCTGTCCGTTGTGCATGCCACCGTCCATTTACAGGAAACTTTCGCTCTCGACCTGGCGCAACACCTCGTCGAGCGCCTGGCGGGCCTTGCGGATGGTGTTCGGGTCCTGCGTTTCCAGCGCGGCCTGGAAATTGGCCGTGTGCGCCGCCAGATACTGGCGCACGTCGCCCAGTGACTGTTCGTACAGGCGGTCGGCGCGCGTGACCAGGGTGCGGTTTTCCATCTGTTCGCGTGGGTGGATCTTCAGGTCGGCCAGTTCAAGGAAGCGCTGCTCGATCTGTTCCGGCGTCATCACGCCCGCGTTGTCGCTGATGATCATCTTGTGGCGTTCCTGCGTGGCCAGCACCGTTACTTCCGCTTCCAGTACGCCGCTGACGTCGTAGGTGAAGCGCACGTCGATGCCGATCTCGCCCGCCTTTTTTGCGGGTATCGGGAAGCTGATCTTGCCGAGAAAGACGTTGTCAGCCACCAGGCGCGACTCGCCCTGGAAGATCGCCACGTTGATTTCCTTCTGATTGTCGTAGATGGTGGTGATGTTTTCCGTGCGCGAGACGGGCACCACGGAGTTGCGCTCGATGATGGGCAGGTAATGCCCGCCTTCATACTGGTTTGCGCCGACCTGGCGCGAAATCGAAATGCCCAGCGAATACGGTGCCACATCCGTCATGACCACTTCGTCCAGGGCCGCATCGCGCATCTTGAGGCCAGCCTGCACGGCGGCACCCAGTGCCACGGCTTCGTCCGGGTCCAGGTGGATGGCGGGAAAGCGCCCGAACATGCGTGATACGAGCTTGCGCACCAGCGGCATGCGCGTGGCGCCGCCGGCCAGCACCACTTCATTCAATTCCGCAGCGCGGATGGTGGCGTCGCGCAGCGCCCGTTCCACGGGCAGGCGCAAACGCGCCAGCAGCGGTTCGCACAACTGCGCCAGCCTGTCTTCGCTGATTTCCCAGCTGTATTCCTTGTCCTCGTAGCGCGTGGCCATGCGCACGGATGGCTGCTCCGACAACAGGCGCTTGACGCGCTCGGCTTCATCGCGCAGCAACTGCTGCTGGCGCGGGTCGAACAGGCGGCTGCCGGCCGCGTCGCGCAAGCCGCTGCCGTCCAAAAAGGCGTCGACCAGCACCGTGACGAAGTCTTCGCCGCCCAGAAAATTGTCGCCGGCAGAGGCGCGTACTTCCATCACGCCTTCGAACAGCTCCAGGATCGACACGTCAAACGTGCCGCCGCCCAGGTCGAAGACGAGGAATTTGCTTTCCTGTTCCTTGTCGCGGATGCCGTAGGCCAGCGCGGCGGCTGTCGGCTCGTTCAGCAGACGCTCCACGCGCAAGCCCGCCAGCTGGCCGGCGATGCGCGTGGCCTTGCGCTGCGCATCGCTGAAGTACGCGGGCACGGTGATGATGGCTTCCTCGACCTTGTGGCCCAGGAAGGCTTCGGCATCTTCCTTCAGCGCGCGCAGCACCATCGACGACAGCTCTTCCGGACGGAATTGCTGCGTGCCGAGGGTGATCTTCTTTTCACTGCCCATGTAGCGCTTGAAGACGGCGGCCGTCAGCTGCGGGTGCGTCTGCAGGCGCTCGCGCGCGGCGCGGCCAACCAGCACGGTGCCGTCGTCATCGATGCTCACGCACGACGGCGTCAGGTGTTCACCCAGCGCATTCGGGATGATGGAAGCCTTGCCGTCGCGCCAGATGGCGACCAGGCTGTTGGTGGTGCCCAGGTCGATGCCGATGATCATCAGATATCGGCCTCCGCCTCATTGCCGTGTTCCTCGATCCAGGCGCGCCGTCCTGCCGCTTCGCCTTTGCCCATCAACATGTTGAAGCGCGCGGCGGAAGTCATGTGGTCGATTTCGCCCAGAGTCACGGGGAGCAGGCGGCGCGTGTCCGGGTTCATCGTCGTTTCCCACAGTTGCTCGGCGTTCATCTCGCCCAGGCCCTTGAAGCGCGAGATCGACCAGGCGCCCTGTTTCACGCCCTCCTTGCGCAGCTTGTCCTCGATGGCGACCAGTTCGCCGTCATCGAGCGCATAGATTTTCTGCATCGGCTTCTTGCCGCGCGCTGGCGCATCGACCCGGTACAGGGGCGGGCGGGCGATGCAAATATGGCCCTTGTTGATCAGGGCCGGGAAGTGCTTGAAGAACAGGGTCAGCAGCAGTACCTGGATGTGCGAGCCGTCCACGTCCGCATCCGACAGGATGCAGATCTTGCCATAGCGCAGGCCGGACAGATCGGGCGTGTCGCCCACGCTGTGCGGATCGACGCCGATGGCCACCGCAATGTCGTGGATTTCGTTATTGGCAAACAGGCGGTCGCGGTCCGTCTCCCACGAGTTCAGGACCTTGCCGCGCAGGGGCAAAATCGCCTGGAATTCCTTGTCGCGGCCCATCTTGGCCGAACCGCCCGCCGAGTCACCCTCGACGAGGAACAGTTCATTGCGCGTGATGTCCGACGATTCGCAGTCCGTCAGCTTGCCCGGCAGGACGGCGACGCCCGAGGATTTTTTCTTTTCTACTTTTTGCAGTGAACGCTGGCGCGACTGCGCCTGCTTGATCACGAGATCGGCCAGCTTCTTGCCGTAGTCGACGTGCTGGTTCAGCCACAGTTCCAGTGGTGGTTTGGTGAAGGTCGAGACCAGGCGCACGGCGTCGCGCGAATTCAGGCGTTCCTTGATCTGGCCCTGAAATTGCGGGTCCAGCACTTTCGCCGACAGCACGAAGGAAGCGCGCGCAAACACGTCTTCCGGCAGCAGTTTCACGCCTTTCGGCAGCAGCGAGTGCATCTCGACGAAATTTTTCACGGCGCCGAACAGGCCGTCGCGCAAGCCCGATTCGTGCGTGCCGCCATTCGAGGTGGGAATCAGGTTGACATACGATTCGCGCACGATGGCGCCTTCTTCCGTCCACGCCACCACCCAGGCCGCGCCTTCGCCTTCGGCAAAGCCTTCCGAGTCCGGGCCCGCGTACTGCGCGCCTTCGAACAGGGGAATCAGGGTTTCGCCATTCGACACCTGCGCCAGCGATTCGGTCAGGTAGCCGCGCAAGCCTTCCGCGTACAGCCAGGTCTGCGTGTCGCCGGTTTTCGCGTTGGTCAGGGTGACGGTCACGCCCGGCAGCAGCACGGCTTTCGAGCGCAGCAAGCGCTGCAGCTCGGTTTGCGAGATGTTGGGCGAATCAAAATACTTCGCATCGGGCCAGGCCGTCACGCGCGTGCCCGACTTCTTGCCGTCACGCGGAGCGGGGCGGGAACTCAAGGGTTCGATCACGTCGCCATTTGCGAACACCATGTGGTGCAAGCCGTTGCCGTCGCTTTCCTTGCGCCAGACGGTGATTTCCAGGCGCGTCGACAGCGCATTGGTGACGGACACGCCAACGCCGTGCAAGCCGCCCGAAAACGCGTAGGCGCCGCCCGAACCCTTGTCGAACTTGCCGCCCGCGTGCAGCCTTGTAAACACGATTTCCACCGTCGGCACGCCTTCTTCCGGGTGCAGTCCGACGGGAATACCGCGGCCATTGTCTTCTACGGTGATGCTGCCATCCGTGTTTTGCGTGACGGCGATATGCGTGCAGTGACCGCCCAGCGCCTCGTCGGAGGCATTGTCGATCACTTCCTGAATGATGTGCAGCGGATTTTCAGTGCGGGTGTACATCCCCGGGCGCTGCTTGACGGGTTCCAGTCCCTTCAGGACACGGATGGATGATTCGCTGTAGTCGGATGCTGGTTTTTTAGTGGCCATACGTGTTCAAGCTAAGTAAAGACAGTGGTTGGAACGCCAGGCCAGGGCACTGCAGGGCGCAGTGACAACGGCGGCGATAACTGTATGAATATACAGTATATCCCGTCCAGCGTCACTGGGAGAGGGCAGTGCGGCAGGCATGGCGTCCTTGTGCGGACGCTCGCGCATTCTATCTTGTCCAGCGAGCAATAGCGCTACTCCAGGGCAACAACAGTGCGCTGCGCGCGCGGTTTTGCGCCCATTGTGGACGATTTTATGCCCTAAAGCCCCCGTTTTTACATCTTGTTTACAGCTGACTCTCCAGTCTTTACGAATTTTTTAGACCCTTTTGGCTAATCTGCTCACTATCAAAACAAACCTGAATGAGGGTGGGAATGGATATCGTGTATCTCGGCTTGATTGCCGTTTTTTTCGTCGTGGTGGTCGGCTTTGCCGTCGCCTGCGACAAATTAGGGAGCGTCAAATGAACGCGTTTTATGTGCTGGGCGCCGTCGTGTCGGCTGGCCTGCTCGTGTACCTGCTGGTGGCACTGTTGAAGGCGGAGGAACTGTGATGACGACGCAATCGATACTGTTATTGGTGGCCTTCCTGGTTGTACTGCTGGCCGCCGGCTATCCGCTGGGCCTCTACATGGCCAAGGTGGCCGGCGATGGCCCCGTGCGTGGCCTGGGCTGGCTGCAAAAGCTGGAAAACCTGCTGTACCGCTGGTCCGGCCTGCCTGCCGATAAGGCCATGGGCTGGAAAAGCTATGCCATCGCCCTGATCGTCTTCAATACCGTGGGCGCCGTCTTCGTCTACGGCCTGCAGCGCCTGCAGGGCTTCTTGCCACTTAATCCACAGGGCCTGGGTGCCGTCAGCCCCGACTCCTCGTTCAATACCACCGTCAGCTTCGTCGCCAATACCAACTGGCAGGGCTACGGCGGCGAACAGACCATGAGCTACCTGACCCAGATGCTGGGCATGGCATGCCAGAACTTCTTTTCGGCGGCCACCGGTATCGCCGTGATCTTCGCGCTGGTGCGCGGTTTCGCCTCGCGCTCGGGTAAATCGATCGGCAACTTCTGGGTCGACCTGGTGCGCTCCACCCTGTACATCCTGCTGCCGCTGTCGCTGGCCTTGTCCGTCGTCTTCATGGGCGAAGGCATGATCCAGAACTTTTCCGCCTACAAGGAAGTGACGCTGCTCGACCAGGTGGCGTATGAAACGCCGAAAATGACGGCCGATGGTCAGCCCGTGGTGGATGCCGCCGGTAAGCCCGTAATGGAAGCACAAGTGGCGACCACGCAGACGATCGCCATGGGCCCCGTCGCGTCGCAGGAATCGATCAAGCTGCTGGGCACGAATGGCGGCGGCTTCTTCAATGCCAATTCCTCGCATCCGTATGAAAATCCGACCGTGCTGTCGAACTTCCTGCAGATGCTGGCCATCTTCATCATTCCCGCCGGCCTGTGCTTCACGTTCGGCAGCATGGTGGGCGACCTGCGCCAGGGCTGGGCCGTGCTGGCCGCCATGACCCTGATCTTTGTCGTCATGACAGCCGGCGTGATGAGCGCCGAGCAGCAAGCCAATCCCGCTTTGCAGGTCTTGGGCGTGGACCAGCAGGCCAGCAGCCTGCAATCGGGCGGCAATATGGAAGGCAAGGAAACGCGCTTCGGCATCAGCTCCTCGACTCTGTTCGCGGCGGTGACGACGGCGGCATCGTGCGGCGCAGTCAATTCCATGCACGACTCCTACATGCCCCTGGGCGGCATGGTGCCGCTGCTGCTGATGCAATTCGGCGAAGTGATTTTCGGCGGCGTGGGCACGGGCCTGTACGGCATGCTGATGTTTGCCATCCTGGCCGTCTTCATCGCCGGTCTGATGATAGGCCGCACGCCTGAATACCTGGGCAAGAAAATCCAGGCCTATGAAATGAAGATGGTGTCGCTGGCCATCCTGGTCACGCCAGCCCTGGTGTTGACGGGCACGGCGATCGCCGTGATGGTCGAACCGGGCAAGATCGGCGTGGCCAATCCCGGCGCGCACGGCTTCTCGGAGATTCTGTACGCCTTCACGTCGGCGGCAAACAATAACGGCAGCGCGTTTGCCGGGCTGTCCGCCAACACGCCGTTCTACAACGTGATGCTGGCGATCGCCATGTGGTTCGGCCGTTTCGGCGTGATCGTACCTGTGCTGGCAGTGGCCGGTTCGCTGGCGGCCAAGCAGCGCCTGTCGGCCAATGCCGGCACCATGCCTACGCACGGCCCCATGTTCATCGGCCTGCTGATCGGCGTGGTGGTGCTGGTCGGCGTGCTCAATTACGTTCCCGCGCTGGCCCTGGGCCCGATCGTCGAACACCTGCAACTTTTTACAAAATAAGAGGCTACCATGTCACGCACAAGCCTGACCTTGTTCGATTCCGCATTGATTGGCCCTGCCATCGTCGATGCGTTCAAAAAACTTGACCCCCGCACGCAGTGGCGCAGCCCCGTGATGTTCGTCGTCTACGTGGGCAGCATCATCACGACCCTGCTGGCCATCCAGGCCCTGAACGGCCAGGGTGAAGCGCCGTTCGGCTTCATTGTCGCCGTCGCCGTGTGGCTGTGGTTTACCGTGCTGTTCGCGAACTTCGCCGAAGCGCTCGCCGAAGGCCGCAGCAAGGCCCAGGCGGCCTCGTTGCGCGCCCTGAAGCAAACGGTGATGGCAAAGAAAATGCAAACGCCGAAGTACGGCACCTCCTGGCTGCCCACGCCGGCAACCGACCTGCGCAAGGGCATGACGGTGCTGGTCGAGGCGGGTGACGTCATTCCCGCCGACGGCGAAGTGACGGCCGGCGTGGCCTCCGTCGACGAGAGCGCCATCACGGGCGAATCGGCACCTGTGATCCGCGAATCGGGCGGCGATTTCTCCGCCGTCACGGGCGGCACCCGCGTGCTGTCGGACTGGCTGCTGGTGCGCGTTTCCGTCAACCCGGGCGAAGCTTTCATCGACCGCATGATCGCCATGGTCGAAGGCGCCAAGCGCCAGAAGACGCCGAATGAAATCGCCCTGACGATCCTGCTTGTGGCTCTGTCGATCGTCTTCCTGATCGTCACTGTGACCTTGCTGCCGTATTCGCTGTTTTCCGTGGCGGCAGCCGGCAGTGGCACGCCCGTTACCATCACCGTGCTGATCGCGCTGCTGGTGTGCCTGATTCCGACCACCATCGGCGGCCTGCTGTCGGCCATCGGCGTGGCTGGCATGAGCCGCATGATGCAAGCCAATGTGATTGCCACCTCGGGCCGCGCAGTGGAAGCGGCGGGCGACGTGGACGTGCTGCTGCTCGATAAAACGGGCACCATCACCCTGGGCAACCGCCAGGCGTCAAGCTTTGTGCCTGCTCCCGGCGTGACGGAGCAGCAGCTGGCCGACGCGGCGCAATTGGCATCGCTGGCCGATGAAACGCCGGAAGGGCGCAGCATCGTCGTGCTGGCCAAGCAGAAGTTCAACATCCGCGAACGCGAGATGGCCAGCCTGCACGCCACCTTCGTGCCCTTCACGGCGCAAACGCGCATGAGCGGTGTGGATATCCCTGGCGAACAGCAGGTGCGCCAGCTGCGCAAGGGTGCGGCCGATTCCATGAAAAAGTATGTGGAAGCGCTGGGCGAGCCGTATCCGGCCGAGGTGGCGCGCGCCGTCGACGATATCGCGCGCCGCGGCAGCACGCCGCTGGTCGTGGTCGACGATGGCCGCGTCATGGGCGTCGTGGAACTGAAGGACATCGTCAAGGGTGGCATCAAGGAGCGTTTTGCGGAACTGCGCCGCATGGGCATCAAGACCGTCATGATCACGGGCGACAACAAGCTGACGGCTGCGGCCATCGCAGCCGAGGCTGGCGTGGACGATTTTCTCGCCGAAGCGACACCGGAAGACAAGCTCAAGCTGATTCGCAGCTACCAGTCCGAAGGCCGCCTGGTGGCCATGACGGGCGACGGCACCAATGATGCCCCGGCGCTGGCCCAGGCCGACGTGGCCGTAGCCATGAACTCGGGCACGCAGGCGGCAAAAGAGGCTGGCAATATGGTCGACCTGGATTCGAACCCGACCAAGCTGCTGGAAATCGTTGAAATCGGCAAGCAGATGCTGATGACGCGCGGTTCGCTGACGACGTTCTCGATTTCGAACGACATCGCCAAGTACTTCGCCATCATCCCGGCCGCCTTCGTAGGCACCTATCCGCAGTTGAAGGCGCTCGACATCATGCACCTGGCCAGCCCCGCCTCGGCCATCATGTCGGCTGTGATCTTCAATGCACTGATCATCGTCGTGCTGATCCCGCTGGCCCTGAAGGGCGTGCAATACCGGGCCATCGGCGCGGCCAGCCTGTTGCGTCGCAATCTGCTGATCTACGGCCTGGGCGGCATCATCCTGCCCTTCATCGGGATCAAGTTGATCGACATGCTGCTGTCCGCACTCAATTTAGTCTAAAGGAACCATCATGAGCACTATCGTACGTCCCGCCCTGGTCCTGTTTGCCGCACTGACCGTGATTTGCGGTGTCGTCTATCCGTTTGCCACGGCCGGCATCGGGCAGCTGGCCTTCAACGATGAAGTCAATGGCAGCATCGTCGAGCGTGGTGGCAAGCCCGTCGGTTCGATGCTGATCGGCCAGTCCTTCACCTCGCCCAAGTATTTCTGGGGCCGTCCATCGGCCACCGCGCCGATGGCCAACAACGGTGCCGGTTCGAGCGGCTCGAACCAGGGACCGACCAATCCGGCCCTGGTGGACGCCGTCAAGGCGCGCATCGCCGCGCTGAAGGAAGCTGATCCAGGCAACACGCGCGCCATTCCCGTCGACCTGGTGACGGCATCGAGCAGCGGCCTGGACCCGGAAATCAGCCTGGCGGCAGCCTTGTACCAGGCGCCGCGTGTGGCCCGCGTACGCGCAGTGCCGCTGGCGCAGGTGGAAAACGCCATCGCCAAGGTACAGAAAACCGCGTATATCGGCTTTTTCGGCGAACCACGGGTGAATGTGCTGGAACTGAATCTGGCGCTCGATGCGGCCGCGAAGTAAGATGATATCGGGGTCAGACCCGTCGGGTCTGACCCCAGCCCTTGTTCTTGGGCTAATCGACAATTAAAAGATACCCATGCTCCCCAACGACAGCCAACGCCCCGACCCTGATGCCCTGCTGGCGCAAGTGCAGGCACAGGAAAAGAAAGCCGCGCGCGGCCGGCTGCGCATTTACTTCGGCGCATCGGCCGGCGTCGGCAAGACCTATGCGATGCTGGCCGCCGCCCGCAAACTGCTGGCCGATGGCCAGGATCTGCTGGTGGGCGTGGTGGAGACGCATGGGCGCCAGGATACGGCCGCCCAGCTTGACGGTTTGCCCGTACTCCCCTTGAAGGCGATCGAATACCGGGGCAAGACCCTTTTCGAGTTCGACCTGGACGAGGCCCTGCGCCGCGCGCCGTCGCTGATATTGATGGATGAACTGGCCCATTCGAACGTGGCCGGTTCGCGTCATCCGAAGCGCTGGCAGGATGTCGAGGAGTTGCTTGCGGCCGGCATCGACGTGCTGTCGACCGTGAATGTGCAGCACCTGGAAAGCCTCAACGATGTGGTGGGCGGGATCACGGGCGTGCGCGTGGCAGAAACCCTGCCTGACACAGTGTTCGACCGCGCCGATGAAGTGGTGCTGGTCGATATTCCGGCTGATGAATTGCTGCGCCGCCTGAAGCAGGGCAAGGTATACCAGCCGCAGCAGGCCGAGCGGGCATCCCAGCATTTTTTCCGCAAGGGTAACCTGATCGCCCTGCGCGAACTGGCCTTGCGCCGCACGGCGGACCGGGTGCAGGACGACGTGCAGGCTTACCGCGTCGAGAAATCCATCAATTCCGTTTGGAAGACGGGCGCCGCGCTGCTCGCCTGCGTGGGGCCGCACGCGGGTGGCGAACACGTTATCCGCAGCACGGCGCGCCTGGCCAGCCAGCTGAATGCCGAATGGCACGCGCTGTACGTGGAAACGCCGCGCCTGCAGCGTCTGCCGGCGCGCGAACGCGAACGCATCCTGAAAACGCTGAAACTGGCGCAGGACCTGGGCGCACGCACGGCCATTGTGCCGTCCGCCGACATCGCCGGCGCCGTGGTCGAGTATGCGCGCAGCGCGAATATATCGAAAGTCATCGTAGGCCGTGGCCGCGCCGGTGCGCTGGCGCGCTTGTGGCATGCGCCGCCCGCCGTGCGCATGGCCACTTTGGCACCCGATATCGATTTGATCGAAGTAGGCTTGCCGCCAGCGGATGCGGCGCCCCGGCGCGCGCCGGGCGAGGATGCGGAGGCGACGCGCAGGCCATCGCGCCATTGGCGCTACATACTGGCCGCCGGCGCCAGCCTGGGCACGGCCCTGGCCTCGGTCCCCCTGCAACCCTACCTGGACCTGGCCAATATCGCCATGCTGTCGCTGCTGACGGTGGTGCTGGTGGCCGTGCGCCTGGGGCGCGGGCCGGCGGCGCTGGCCAGCCTGGTGGGCGTGGCCTGCTTCGATTTCATTTTCGTGCCGCCCCGCTTCTCGTTTGCCGTGGGCGATTTTCAGTATGTGATCACCTTTGGGGTGATGCTGGCCGTGGGCCTGATCACAGGCCACCTGACGGCCGGCCTGCGCTTCCAGGCACGCGTTGCATCGCACCGCGAAGCGCGCGCCCGCGCCCTGTACGAGTTTTCGCGGGAATTGTCCGGCGTGCTGCAGACGGAGCAGATTTTCGATATCACGAAAAGCGCCATCGAGCGGGCTTTCCGCGCACGCGCCTCCTTGCTCCTGCCTGATGACGAGGGCAGCCTGCAGACCCCGAACGGAAGCGAGGCGCTGGACATGGGCATCGCGCAGTGGGCCTTCGACCATGCGCAGGCAGCTGGCACGGGTACCGATACCTTGCCTGCTTCCCCCATTTTCTACCTGCCGCTGATCGCGCCGATGCGCACGCGGGGCGTGCTGGCGCTGTTGCCGCTGGAGGCTGCCCAGCACGGGCGCTGGCTGCTGGTACCGGAGCAGCGCCAGCACCTCGATACCTTTGCCGCCCTGGCGGCCATCGCCCTCGAGCGCGTGCATTACATCGACGTGGCCCAGGGTGCGCTGCTGCAGATGGAGTCCGAGCGCCTGCGCAACTCTCTGCTGGCGGCACTCTCGCACGACTTGCGCACGCCATTGACGTCGCTGGTGGGGCTGGCCGAATCGCTGGCCCTGTCCAGGCCGGCGTTGTCACCTGCGCAGCTGGACATGGCGCGCTCGCTGCAGTCCGAAACCGTGCGCATGAGCGCCCTGGTGGCGAACTTGCTGGACATGGCGCGCATCGAAAGCGGACAGGTGCGCCTGAACCTGCAATGGCAGGCGCTGGAAGAAGTGGTGGGCAGCGCGCTGCGCGCCAGCGGCCCGCAATTGCTGCAACATGCCGTGCAGACGCAGCTGGCGCCGGATTTGCCGCTGGTGCGCTACGACGCCGTGCTGATCGAGCGCGTGCTGTGCAACCTGCTGGAAAACGCGGCCAAGTACACGCCGCCCGGCAGCACCATCACGGTCGCGGCCGGGGTGCACGGCCAGTTCCTGCAGGTGAGGTTGTTTGACGATGGCCCGGGCCTGCCGCCTGGCCGCGAAGAAGCCATCTTTGAAAAATTCACGCGCGGCGAGCGCGAATCGAACAAGCCGGGCGTCGGACTGGGGCTGGCCATCTGCCGCGCCATCGTCGAAGCCCACGGTGGCACCATCCACGCGCAGCCGCACGCGCCGGGACAGGGCGCTGCCATCGTGTTCAGCCTGCCGCTGGGCACGCCCCCTGCGCCGCCAGAGATAGAACTCGATGACGCCAACGACTATGAAACAGGAAAACCATCATGAACGAACCTTCCGCCACCGCCTTGCTGGTTGAGGATGAGCCGCAAATCCGCCGCTTCGTGCGTGCCGCGCTGGAGGACGAGGGCTGGCAGATTTTCGAGTCCGCCACCATGCAGCGGGGTCTGATCGATGCCGGCACTCGCCGGCCCGACATGATCGTGCTGGACCTGGGCCTGCCCGACGGCGACGGCATCGACTTCATCGCTGACATCCGCAAATGGTCGGCCGTGCCCATCATCGTGCTTTCGGCGCGTGTCGACGAAGAGGACAAGATACGCGCGCTGGACGCGGGCGCCGACGATTACCTGACCAAGCCGTTCGGCGTTGGCGAGCTGCTGGCCCGCGTGCGCGCCACCTTGCGCCGTCAGCGCCAGCCTGCCGCCAGCGACGATGGTGTGGTGCAGTTCGGCGACGTGCGGGTCGACTTGAAGGACCGGCTGGTGACGCGCAACAAGCAACTGGTGCACATGACGCCAACGGAATTCCGCTTGCTGTCGGTACTCGTGAAGAACGCAGGCAGGGTGGTCACCAATCCGCAACTGCTGCGTGAAGTGTGGGGGCCATCGAATAGCGAAAACGGCCACTACCTGCGTATCTACATGGGGCATCTGCGCCAGAAGCTGGAAGCCGACCCGGCCCAGCCGCAGTACCTGCTGACGGAAACGGCTGTCGGCTACCGCTTGCTGCTGCCGCTCTAACAACTGTTAATCCCCTGTTGGAAAACGGGCGCCGCGCGCGCCGGGGGGACGCTTTACCCATTGTTTTGCAGCGGCGGGCCAGCTGCGCCATGTTGGCAAAGGCCCATACCACCCATGAAGAAGAAAAAACCATGAATAAAATGCTACTTGCACTTGCCGTCGCCACCGCCTTTACGGGCAGCCTGGCCCATGCGGAAGAGGCCAAGCCCGATAATGAAGTCAGCTTCAACGTGGCCGGCGTGTCCGACTACCGTTATCGCGGCATTTCGCAGACGCGCTTGAAACCCGCGCTGCAGGGCGGCGTCGATTACGTCAACAACCCCACCGGCCTGTATGCGGGCGCCTGGGCCTCCACCATCAAGTGGACCAAGGATGCGGGCGGCAGTGGCGACGTGGAAGTGGATCTGTATGCGGGCAAGCGCGGCCAGTTGACGGCCGATATCGGCTATGACGTGGGCGTGCTCGCGTATGTGTATGCGGACAATGGCTTGAAGGGTATCGCCGGCCTGGCCGACGCGGATACGCAGGAAGTCTACGGCCAGCTGTCGTATGGTCCCGCCTATATCAAGTATTCGCACGCCGTCTCCAACCTGTTCGGTATCGTCAACAGCAAGAACAGCGGCTACCTGGACATTGGCGCGAATATCGACCTGACGAACGGCTGGACCGGCACCCTGCACGCTGGCCACCAGAAGGTCAAAAACAATGATGCGTCGAGCTACACGGACTGGAAAGTGGGCGTCACGCGCGATTTCGGCATCGTGACAGGCGCGCTGGCCGTGATCGGCACGAACGCGGGCAAGTCGGCCTATGCGTCGCCGGTGAATGGCAAATTCATGGGCAAGACAGCGCTGCAACTGACGGTCAGCAAAACGTTTTAATTGACGGAGATAAAAGGAGAGGCGGCGCATGCGCCGCCTTTTTTTTTTGCATGCCGAGCTAGGCTGGCAGGTTAAAGACGGCGCAATACAGCTGTCCCAGGCTGACCACGCGGGAGGCGGGAATCTGTGCGGCCAGGGCATGGGCGGGGGCCGCTTGCGTGTCCGTCGCCAGCAGGACGCGCAGGTCAGGATTGACGCTGCGCGCGTGCGCGATGCGGCGCGCCAGGCAAGCCTGCGCGGCGCCGTCCACGACACCGTCCAGCGGCACCACCAGCACGCGCGCGGCGATCAGGGCCGAGCGGCTGCCCATGGAGTCGCGGCCTTCGCTGTCAATGACGATGTCATGGTAGCAGTTCACCAGGTGTTCCAGCTCCGGCTGCAGGCCCTTGGCGCTGATGGCACGCGCCATCAGGCTTGGCCGCGTCATGCTGCCGTGCTTGGCCCCGTCGTGCATATTCCTGGCCTGCTCCATGGCTCCCTGGCGTGGATCGGCATCGAGCAGCAGTACCTTGCGTCCGGCCAGCGCGCGCGAGGCGGCCAGCCGCCCGGCCAGGATGGATTTCTCCATCCCCCCGCGTTCATCCGTGATGGCGATGATCATCTTGGCGCACGGCTGGCATCAGGTTGGCGGCGGAGATCAGTTGCAGCAAACAGCCTTCGCGTGGCGCGTCCCTGTCGCCGGCTGTCCATACGGGCAGTGCCATCAGTGGTTCGAGTGCTTCGGCCAGCTTGTGCTTGCCGGCCGAAGACATCGGCGTCATCGGCAGTCGCAGCTCGTCGCGCACCTTGCCCTGCATGGCCAACGCCGCCTTCACTGGGCCAGGATTGGGTTCGGCAAACAGCAGGCGGATGACGGGCAGCATGACCTTGAACAGGGCGCCGGCGGCGCCGTGGCGGCCCTGCTTGACCAGGTGGTACAGCTGCGCATACAGGTCGGGGCGTATCTGGGCGGCGGCCGACATGGCGCCATGGCCGCCCATGGAGAGGCTGGCCAGCAGCAGCGCATCGTCGCCGCACAGCACGTCCAGGCGCGTGTCGAGCAGCAGTTCGCCCAGTTGCTGCAGCTTGCCACCCGCTTCCTTGATGGCGACGAAGTGCGAGTCGCACGCCAGCAGCGCCGCCGTCTGCGGTTCGATATTGACCCCCGTGCGGGCAGGAACGTTGTACAGCACGATGGACTGGTCGGTGGCGGCGGCGATGGCCTGGAAGTGGCGCACGATGCCGTCTTGCGAAGGGCGTACATAGGACGGTGCCGAGACCAGCAGACCGGCCAGCGGATGGTCGTGATAGCGCTGCACCGTGGCGACGACGCCGCGCGTATCGCTGCCACCCACGCCCATTACGACGGGGAAGCGGGGACCGATGGCTTCGAGTACGCTTTCGAGCAGCATGGTTTGCTCCGTGGCGCTCAGCATGGCCGCTTCGCCCGTGGTGCCGCACACCACCAGGCCATCTATGCCGCTGGCGGCCAGTTCGCTGGCCAGCTGCTGGGCGGCGTCGAAGTCGATTTCGCCATCGCCATCACGGAATGGCGTGACCATCGGCACCCAGATGCCCTGGAAATGCGCGGTAATGCGCGATGAAGACATCGCCTGCTCGCAGGAGTACTGGTTCATGACGATTTCCCCTGGCTGATGCGGCCAAATTCCGCCGCCGGCAGCAGGCGCATGACGGCATCCATGGTCAGGCGCAGGGCCGGCTCCGTCACGCACAGCCATACCTTCATGCGTTCGGCGTGGTCGACCGCCTCGACGCGCATGAACGACAGCATGCCGCCGCACGTCTTGACGACCAGCTGGCGCAGCTCGGCCAGGCAGGACTTGTCGACCGTGATATGCATGAGGAAAGTGGGCAGGCGGGGGTGGCGGTGGGGCAGTGCTTGATGTGCTTGATGCGTTTGCAGGCGTGAATGGGGTTCCATGGTGGCTTTGCAGCGGTGGTTGAGGTACGTTCAAGATTAGCAGCGGGGGCGTAAAGATTCTCTAAAAAGCGAGGCCGCCCGCGTAAACGGGCTGTATGCGCTGGGCCGCGGAATTGTTGCGTGGATGCGCCGCACATGTGCTTTTGTTACAAAATTGAATCGTGCTTTGGGAGGCAGGGGTTTATATTGAAAACGTCTCCGCTTTCAGTCAGCCTTGCCATGTCAGACGAAAAAGATCCCCAGCATTCCCCTTCCCCCGATCCAGCGCCGCCGGCGCGACCCGACCGGGTCGGCAGGGCACCCGATGATGAGCACCGTGCGCGCGATGCGGCGCCCCGCTACCTGAAGGATAACGACACGCCGCTGGCGCTGGCTTGGCGGGTGATCTCGTCGCGCTACCGCTCGATGCGCGACAAGGCCAGCCGCGATTTCATGCGGCGTACTCTGCGCATCGGCATCTCGGCACGCATTTTCCACCCGGAGCCGGGCGCCACTGGCCTGCGCAGCAAGAACCTGCAATACCTGGAAGAGTCGATCGCCCAATGGGTCATGTCGCGCGACGTGCTGGTGTTCATGATCCCGACGGTCAATACCAGTGGCCAGCTACACCCGAGCAATATCACCTTGCGCCACTATGCGCGTCACCTTGACGGCCTGGTGCTGCAGGGCGGCGCCGACGTCTCGCCGCAGACCTATTCCGAGGCGGCCACACGGCCCGAATGGAGCGGCGACCGCGCGCGCGACCTGTACGAACTGGAACTGCTGCACGAATTCGTCGATGCCGGCAAGCCCGTGCTGGGCATATGCCGCGGCTGCCAACTCATCAATGTGGGCTTTGGCGGCACCCTGTACCAGGATATCGCCTCGGACGTGGATGGCGCGACCTCCCACGTCAACGACCTGTATGACCGCCACCGCCACACCATCGTCTTCCCGAAAGGCTCGTCCCTGGCGGGCCTGTTCCCGAAGACGGGCGAGGCGCTCGTCAATTCCATTCACCACCAGTCGGTCAAGGACCTGGGGCGCGATATCACCGTGGAAGCGTATTCGCAAGGGGACAATATCGTCGAAGCCATCCGCTACCAGCGGGCGCGCTTCGTCATGGGCTTGCAGTGGCACCCGGAATTTCATTCGGCGGGCGGCGTCGAGTTGCTCGACTGCACGCCCATCCTCGATAACTTCTTGCGCGCGGCGCGGGAAACGCGGTTTTGAGCGCGCACTTTACGCGCCGGCGCACCTTGCTGGGCGGCCTGCTGGCGCTGCCCCTGGCCGGCTTGCGCGCCGCGCCGCACCCGCGTGATAGCGCGCCGCCGTTTGCGCTGATGTCCGCGGCGCGCACCCGCACGCTCAAGGCGCGGGTGGCGCCGGCCGTTGCCGAACAGGTGCTCAAGGCGGCGCGCAAGGATGCAGCACGGCCCGTGCACCTGATGGCCGAAGTGCGCACGGGCGGCTTGCTGAAGGGCGAGGGCGGGCGCGAGACCAGCCAGCAGGCGCAGGAAGACTGGCGTCAGGCACGCTTGCAGGCGCTGGCCTGGAGACTGTCGGGCGAGATGGCGCATTTCGAGGCAGCGCGCCAGCTGTTGCTGACCTGGAGCGGTTCTTATCAGCCATCGTTCAGCCCTGTCGATGAGACGGAGCTGGCCAGCCTGTTGATGGGCTTTGACCTGGTACAGGAGCGTTTGAGCGGCGTCGAGCGCGAGCAGGTGCACGTGTTCTGCCGCACCCTGGCGCAGGGGTATCTGAGTGATCCCATCAAGGTGGGCGGTCCGTCCACGGCGCGCAACAACTGGCATAGCCACCGCATCAAGATCGGCACGGCCGCCGCGTATGTCACGGGCGAGGCCTTGCTGATTGCGCGCGCGAAGGAGCGCTTCCTGGCGCACGTGCCGCGCAATATCGGCGCAGGCGGCGTGCCCTTCGACTTCGAGCAGCGCGACGCCCTGCATTACACCACCTACAGCCTGGAGCCGCTGCTGACGACAGCTCTGATGGCGCAGGCGCATGGCGATGACTGGTATGACGCGCCGGAAGCGCGGCGCCTGGCCGAGGCGCTGGCCTGGCTGGCGCCGTATGCGCAGGGCAGAAAGACGCACGAGGAATTCGCGAAGAGCGCTGTGCCCTTCGACCGCAAGCGCGTGGCGGCCGGTGAAAAGGGCTTTACGGGGAAATGGGAGCCGAAGGGCGCCGCCAATGTGTACCTGCTGGCGGCGCGCTTCGATCCCGCTTACCTGCCGTTGGCGCTGGAATTGCGCCCGCCAGCCTGGGCGCTGGCGCTGTACGGTGCTTAGTGAGAACTTCGCGTTAGAACTTCGTGCGCACGGTGAACATCACATTGCGCGGTTCGCCGTAGAAGCCCGTCTGGAACAGGCCCAGTCCCGTGAAGTACTTCTTGTCCAGCAGGTTGTTCACGTTGACGCTGGCCGTGACGTTCTTGCTGATCTCGTAGCGCGCCATCAAGTTGACCAGCGCGTAGCTGCCCTGCTTGATGCGTGAATAGTCCTCGATGGCGGGATTCCAGATATTGCCGTAGTAGCTGCTTTGCCAGTTGATGCCGCCACCGACGGTCAGCTTGTCCAGGCTGGCCGGCAGGCGCCACGTGCCTTGCACGCGCAGCAGGTGGGCAGGCTGCGTGGTTTGCAGCATGGTGGAAAACACGTCCTTGCCATCCGCGTCGCGCACGTGGGTGTAGGTATAGCCGGCGCTCAGCTTCACATCCCTGGCCACTTCGCCCGTCACCTCCATTTCCACGCCGCGGCTGGTGACGCCGTCGATGGCTTTATACGCTTCTTCGCCGTTGACTTCGCCCACAGAGCTGGCCACGTTGCTTTGACGGATCTGGAACAGGGACGCGCTGGCATTGACCTTGCCGTCGAGGTACTCCGCTTTCACACCCGCTTCAAACCCCTTGCCGCGCACGGGCGATAGAAACCGCCGGTTGATGTCGCGATTGCTCTGCGGTGCGAAGATGCTCGTGTAGCTGCCGAACACGGAGTATGTCTTGTCGAGGTCATACACGACGCCCGCATACGGCGTGATGACGTTGTTTTCTTCGATGCGCGAGGTGATGCGTGCGGTGCCGGCGTCGAAGAAAGTGCGGTCCTGTTCCTGCTTGTAGTTGCTGACGCGCGCGCCGACGATGACGGACAGCGCATCGACGGGATGCAGGCGCGCGGCGCCATACAGGCCGCTCTGGCGCGTGCGGTCGTTGTCGTTACCCAGGCGCTTGAAGGCCGGTTCCGCATACTGGCCGCGCCAGTGGAAATAGCTGCCATCGAGGGGTGGATAGATCGATTCGTAGACGGGGCCATCCTGCTTGGCCGTCGAGGTGGAATAGCCGATCATTGCTTCATGCTGGCGACCGAACAGGGTAAACGGGCCGCTGGCGTCGACGTTGACTGTGCTCTGGCGGCGGTCGCCCTTGTATTTTCCCATGAAGAAATAGCTACCTTCGCCTGTGTCGGGGCGTGGGTTGCCGCCGCTGGCCGACCCGAGAACGCTGTCATGCTTGCTGCGCAACTGGTTGGCGCTCAATTTCATTTTCCACTCGTTGGCGAAGCTATGTTCCAGCGACGTGAACAGAGTGGTGTTCTGCATGTCGCGGCGGCTCCAGTCCGTAGCCGGGTTCCACGCGGTGGGGAAATCGGTGCGCGAACCATCGGAAAGCAGCAAGGGGAAGCCCGTCCAGGTGGAGCCGCGTGGCTTGTAATCCTGGTGCGTGAAGCCGGCCGTCAGCAAGGTGACTGGTGTCAGGTCCGCCTCGATGATGCCGTAGGCGACGGATTTCTGCTGCGTGTAGCGGTCCAGGTAGGAGTGCTTGTCCTGGTAGGCGCCCACCAGGCGGCCGCGCAGCGTGCGGCTGTCATTCAGGGGGGCGGAGATATCGGCTTCGCCGCGGTAGTTGTCCCACGAGCCGGCGCCCAGGGTGGCCGAGCCCTCGAAGTGGGCGGTGGGGCGCTTGCGCACCATGTTGACGGTGGCCGATGGGTCGCCCGAGCCGCTCATCAGCCCCGTAGCGCCCTTCAGCACTTCGATGCGGTCATAGATGGCCATGTCGCTATTCGTCGTGCCCCAGTCGTAGACGCCGTCATAGATGGCCGACACGCCATCGTACTGGAAATTGGTAACAGAAAAGCCGCGGGCCTGGAAACTCCAGCGGTCACTGTCATAGTTTTGCACGCTCACGCCATTGACGTTTTTCATGACGTCGGAAACGGCATTGCTGTTCTGGTCTTCCATCTGCTGGCGCGTGACGATGGTCAGCGATTGCGGCGTTTCACGCTGCGTCAAGGCCAGGCCCGTGGCTCCGCTGGCGGGGCCGCCAGTGTAGTTGCCCGTGCCGCTGGTGGCGGCGCTGCGCTCGGCCGCCGCCACCACGGTGACGCCGCTCATGACGGTCACGCCACGGCTGTCCGCCGTGGGTGCGCTGGCGCTGGCGGGGATCTTTTGCAGCAGGTAGCCGCCATTCGATTGCGGCACGGCTTGCAGGCCGCTGCCGGCCAGCAGCACGCGGAAACCGTCTTGTACGTCATAGCTGCCTTGCAGGCCGGCGCTGCGCAAGCCTTGCGTAGCCTCGCTGGAGAACGACAATAAAATGGCGCTGTCGCTGCCGAAGCGCGTCAGCACGTCACCGAGCGGGCCGGCGGGGATGCCATAGACGCGTACTTGCTGGCTTTGTGCCAGGGCTGGCGCCGGCAGGGCCAGGGCCATGCCGATCTGCGACAGGGCGCAGGCCAGGACGGTGCGGGTAAGGAGGGAACGCGAAGCGTGGTACATGGAATAAAGCCTTTCGTGGATGCGCAAGATGGAGACTGCCTATCTACCAAGTCACGCGAGCACGGCGAAACAGCTCACTTTGCTGAAAATATTCTTCAGTGGGCCGCCAATTCGATGCGCACCACCTGATTGCCCCAGAAGCGCGTGACCGTATTGCGCCGCAGTTGCAGGCTGGCGCTGACGGCGTCGAGGATGGCGCCCACATCGGCCAGTGGGTAGGAACCGGACACGCGCAGGTTGGCGACGGCGGGCGTACAACGCAGTGGATGGTCGCTGTAGCGCGACAGCTCGGCGAGGAAATCGGCCAGGCGCATGTCGCGCGCCACCAGCATGCCGTCCAGCCATGCGCCGCCATACGGTGCCAGCGCCTGGCGGTGGCAGCTCGTGCCGTCGAAATGGGCGCCTTCTCCTGGATGTAGCACCAGGCGCTGTGCGCCATCGCCGGCCAGCACGGCGACGGCGCCTTCGAGCACGCCGGCGCTGGCGTATTGCTGGTGCAGGCGCACGGTGAAACGCGTGCCCAGCGCCTGCAGGCTGCCATGCCGTGTGTCGACGAAGAAGGGGCGTTGTACTGCATCTTTGCCGGTGGCGATGAAAATTTCACCGGCCAGCAGTTCAATACGGCGCTGCGCGCCGCTGTAATCGAAATTCACGGCGCTGCTGGTGTTGAGCGTGAGCTGCGTGCCATCATCGAGGGTCACGACGCGGTGCTGGTTGACGCCCGTGCGGTAATCGGCTGTCCAGTCGCGCCAGGGGCTGCGGCGTTCGAACGCATACAGCGAGGCGCCGCAGGTCAGCAGCAGGGCCAGGGTCTTGACGGCATGGCGGCGCGGCGCATTCGCTTGCACGCAGGCGCGCAGCAGGGTCGCGTGCATGGCGGGCGGCAGATGCTCGTGCTGCGTTTGCAGCTGCTGCCACGCCTGGGTGGCGCTGCCGGCCCGCTGCAGATGGCGTTTCACTGTGGCCAGCGAGATGCCGAGTTGGCGCGCGATGTCTTCCTGCGGCAGCTCGTCGAGCTGGCGTAGCAAGAAAGCCCGTTTCACGGGGGGCGGCAAGCCGTCGAGCATGCAGTCGAGTTCAAACACGGTGGCCAGCAGCATTGCCCGATCTTCCGGCGACGGTGTGTGCAGGGGCGGCAGTTGCGCCAGCACGTCCAGGTAGGCCTGTTCCAGCTTCTGGCGACGGTAATGGTTGAACAGCACGCGTTGCGCGACAGTGGCGAGCAAGGCGCGCGGTTCGCGCGCGGCGACGGCGTCTTCGCGGTCGAGCAGGCGCATGAAGGTGTCTTGCGCCACATCGGCCGCGCAGGCCGTACTGCCGAGTTTTTTACGCAGCCAGCCCTGCAGCCAGCCGTGGTGGTTGGCATACAGTGTCGCGATGTCCTGGCGTCGTAGCGGCTCTGCCAGCGGCATCGCGTTCCCCTTGCATGGCCGGTCCGGGTGGACTGGTGTTTTTAAACAATAATAAGAATCATTCTCACTTATTGTAACAAGCGGGGGTGGGGGCTGTAAATGACGGGGAGGCGGGGTGTGGTTTTTTGGTTGACGTTGTTGAATGCTGGGGTCTGACCCGGCGGGTCAGACCCCATGGACGCGACGTTGGCTGGACTGGACAGCGTCAATAATTCATCGGCTCACCGCGAAAACATCGGATTGCCGAGTCGACCATGCCCTCGGCGCTGCCCTGAAGGCTGTGCTGTTTGCGCAGGTATTGCGCGTCACTCCATTGCTTGGCCACGTCCGACAGGTGTTTCAAGGCCGGTGTGCTGCCCAGCGCCTCGGCATGCGGCTCCATCTTGCGCAGGGTGGTCATGATGTCTTCGCGCAGCGACATCGTCTCATAGGTTTTCGGATGCGTGATGGCGCCATCGAGGCCAAAGCGGCAAGCCTGGAAGCGGTTGTAGTTGTATACGAGGTAATCGTCTTCCACAGGCGGCGCTTCCTTGCGTTCGAGCAGGTAGCGGCACAGCGCTTGCAGGTAGGCGGCCAGCGCGGCGGCCCGCTCCACTGTCAGCGGCGTGTCGCATACGCGCAGTTCAATGGTGCCGAACTCCGGCTTGGGGCGGATATCCCAGTAAAAATCCTTCATGCTCTTGATGATGCCCGTGTTCTCCATCTTGGCGAAGTACTCGTTGGAGAACTGGTCCCAGCTCAGTGTAAAAGGCGCACGCCCGCTCATGGGAAACGCGAACACGGAGTTCAGGCGGGCCGAATCGAACAGGGTGTCGCGCCCCTGCACGTAGGGCGAAGACGCTGACAGGGCGATGAAGTGGGGGATGTAGCGGTTCAGAGAATGCAGCAGGAACATGGCGTCATCGCCCGAGGCGCAGCCGATGTGCACGTGTTGGCCAAAGATGGTGAACTGCTTGGCCAGGTAGCCGTACAGTTCCGAAATCTCCTGGAAGCGGGGCTTAGAAAAGATCTTTTGCGACGACCATTGCTGGAACGGGTGCGTGCCTCCGCCCGCAATGCCTATATTGAGCTTGTCGCCGGCCGTGATCAGCGTGTCGCGGATTTCCTGCAACTGCTCCAGCAGGGGGCCGTGATGCGTGTGCACGCTCGAGTTAATCTCGATCATGCTCTCGGTGATTTCCGGCGTGACGTTGCCCGGGAACGGTTTTTTATTCAGCAGGTGCAGCAGATCGGGGCTGGCAGCCGTCAAATCATAGTCCGACAGGTTCACCAGTTGCAGTTCGAGTTCGACGCCGAAGGTCAGCGCGGCCGATTGGCCAAAGGGTTCCAGCGGCATTTAGCGCTCCTTGATTTCATGGGTTTCTTTAGCCAGCATCAGCACGCGCTGCACCAGCACGGGCCCGACCAGTTCCAGGCCCAGGGTGACAGCGGCCAAGGCGTTCAATTCGTCGCCGAAGTTCACGCCGTGCTGGCGCGCGTGTTCCAGCAGCAGGATGATGAAAACGGAGACGGGCGTCAGGGCCACGCCCGTCAGCACGCCCTTGCGCCAGGAAATGCCGCTCACATGCGAGAACGCGGCCACGCCGACGACTTTCGTCAGCAGGCGCCCGCCGACGACGGCCAGGGCCAGGCCCGCGCCGGCCGTCACGCTGGCCCATTCCAGGGTCGAGGCGGCATAGACGAACAGCAGCACCGTCAGCAGTTCGCCCAATGCGCCGAAATTGCGCTGCGCCTGGCTGAAGGCGACGCGGCGGTGGCGCGCCACCAGGCCAAAAGTGAGGGTGGCCAAAAGCGGTGACAGGCTGGTGGTATAGGTGAGGGCGACGAGCAGCATCACTGACAGGGCAAACGCCACGGTGGCATCCTGCGCCATATTGCCCAGGCGGCGCAGCATGGCCGGCACGACGATGCCGAAGACGGTGCCAGCGGCCACGGAGGCGGCCAGCACGGCGGCGCTGCTGCTGCTCGCTTCGATCAGGTCGGTGGAGCTCTGGAACATCCAGAAGCCGACGATGATGTTGAACGTAAAGACGGCCAGCACGCAGTTGAGCGCCGTCAGGTGGACGATGCGCTCCGTGACCTGGCCTGAGCTGCGTTCCTCGTTGATGACGCGCATGATGGTGGCCGGCGAGGTGGACATGGCCAGAGAGGCCAGCAGCAGCGCCGTCATCGAGGTGCTGCCGAATTCGATGCCGATGAAGTAGACAACGGCAAAGGTCAGCAAGGATTCGACCAGGCCCGTGACGGCGATCCACGGATTGTTCTTCAGCCAGCGCAGGTTGATGCGGTAGCCCACCTCGAACAGGATCAGGCCGAAGGCCACGTCGGCCAGCACCAGCATGGGGCCGGCGTCCGTCTGCGGCAGTACGCCTACCTGCGTCTGCGCGAGGACGAAACCGATCACGCCATAAAAACTGATGCGTGGCAGGCCAGTCCAGCGGTGGCCGAATTCGCCCACCACCCAGGCCAGGGTAATGGCGAACGGCCAGGACAGGTCGGCGGCGATCGAGATCAGACTTTGCATGCTCATTCCTTTGAAAATGGCGCTGGCACCTGCCGGCAGCACGGGGCTGGCGCGGCAAGGTCGTGGTGCAGCGATGGTGCATAGTTTGCGCAGAGCGATGCGCCGATTCTACCGGAGCAGAAGGCGCGCACGATGTGCGCAATCGAACAGTGTCGCAGCCATGGCGGCCGCGCACAGGATGCAGCAGGTTAGGGCAGGGCTGGTATCAGCGTATGGTACCCGCCCGCAGCGGAGATGCTCCGCACGGTAGTTTCGTGTCGCAGTGTACGGCATGGCGGCCCCCTGCCGCCATGGACTTTTTGTTGCGTGCTTTTATTTACTGAGCAGACGCATGCCCCGTTCCAGCCCGTCGATCGACAGGGGGAACATGCGGTTGTTCATCAATTGCCGCATCACGCCAATCGACTGGCGGTACTGCCACAATCCCTCCGACTCGGGATTGAGCCAGATGAATTTCGGGAACGCCTGGGTAAAGCGTGCCAGCCAGGTCGATCCCGCTTCTTCGTTGTTGTATTCGACCGAACCGCCCGGCTGCAGGATTTCATAGGGGCTCATGGTGGCGTCGCCGACAAAAATCAGCTTGGTATCGGGCGGATACTTGCGTAGCACGTCCCAGGTGGGAAAGCGCTCGGCATTGCGGCGCCGGTTGTTCTTCCACAGGGTGTCGTAGACGCAGTTATGGAAGTAAAAGAACTCCATGTTCTTGAATTCCGTCTTCGCCGCCGAAAACAGTTCCTCGGTGCGCTCGATATGGTCGTCCATGCTGCCGCCCACATCAAACAGCATCAGTACCTTGATGCGGTTCTTGCGTTCGGGCCGCATCCGGATGTCGAGGTAGCCCGCGTTGTTGGCCGTGGCGGCGATGGTGGCGTCCAGGGCCAGTTCGTCTTCCGCGCCTTCGCGCGCGAATTTGCGCAGGCGGCGCAGTGCCACCTTGATGTTGCGCGTGCCCAGTTCCCGCTCGCCGTCGTAATCCTTGTAGCTGCGCGCTTCCCACACTTTCACCGCCGTGCGGTTGCCGCCCTTGCCGCCGATGCGGATACCTTCCGGATTTGTGCCGCCATTGCCGAACGGCGAAGTACCGCCCGTGCCGATCCACTTGCTGCCGCCCTCGTGGCGTTCCTTCTGTTCCTTCAGCAGCTCGTTCAGGCGGTCCATCAGCTTGTCGTAGCCGAATTTCTCCAGCTGCGCCTTCTGCTCCTCGGACAGCTCGCGCTGCATGCGCTTGAGCAGCCAGTCGAGTGGAATCGCCGCGTTCGTGTCAAAGGCCGCGTTGACGCCCTTGAAGTACTGGGCAAACGCGCGGTCGAACTTGTCGAAATGGGCTTCGTCCTTGACCAGGGTCAGGCGCGCCAGATAGTAGAAATCGTCCATGGAGGCGTCGATGACGTTCTTTTGCAGCGCTTCGAGCAGGGTCAAAAATTCCTTGATCGAGACGGGAATCTTCGCATCCTTGAGCGTGAAGAAGAAATCGATCAGCATGGCGCTTCCTCTGTCCCTGCCGCGGTCCCTTCGCCTCCTGCGCAAGGCAGCGCGGCGACAGGGCGCTGCGCCAGCTTGTAACGCAGGTGGGCGGCGATCTCGGGCCACTCGCCGCGCGTGATACTGTACATGACCGTGTCGCGCACGGTGCCGTCGCGGCGCAGCGCATGGTGGCGCAGCACGCCATCCTTTTTCGCGCCCAGGCGCTCGATGGCCGCCTGCGAGGCATGGTTGAAATTATCGGTGCGAAAACCCACCAGCGCGCAGCCGAGGGCCTCGAAGGCGTGCGCCAGCAGCAGCAATTTGCAGGTGGTGTTGACGTGGCTGCGCTGGCAGCGCTTCGCATACCAGGTGTAGCCGATTTCCAGGCGTCCAATACTTGGCACCACGTCGTGGTAGCTGGTGGTGCCGAGCACCTCGCCGCTGGCCACGTCGATGACGGCAAAGGCGAAGCGCGCGGGGCGCATCTCGATTCCCTTGAAAATGTACTGGTCCACCTGGTCCGGTTCGGGCACGGAGGTAACGCGCAGATTCCACAGTTCGCCATCCCTAGCCGCCGCGCGCAGGCCGGGCGCGTGGTGCGGCGCCAGCGCTTCGAGGCGGATGCCGTGCAGTTCCAGGGGCACGAAGACTTTGTCCGGACTGATGTCGTTCACCGGAGCTCCTTAGCGGTTGGTGCGCGACATGAACATCAGGCGCTCGAACAGATGCACGTCCTGCTCGTTTTTCAGCAGCGCGCCATGCAGGGGCGGCACGACCGCCTTGTTGTCCTTGCTGCGCAGCGCTTCGACGGGGATGTCCTCGGCCAGCAGGAGCTTGAGCCAGTCGAGGAATTCCGACGTCGAGGGTTTTTTCTTCAGGCCTGGCACGTCGCGCACTTCATAGAAGGTTTGCAGCGCCTGGGCCAGCAATTCCTGTTTCAGGTGTGGGTAGTGGACGGCGACGATCTGCTCCATCGTGTCCTTGTCCGGGAATTTGATGTAATGGAAGAAACAGCGGCGCAAGAAGGCGTCCGGCAATTCCTTTTCATTGTTCGAGGTGATGATGACCAGCGGGCGGTGGCGCGCCGTGACCATTTCGCGCGTCTCGTAGACATAGAATTCCATCCGGTCCAGTTCGCGCAGCAGGTCGTTCGGGAATTCGATGTCGGCCTTGTCGATCTCGTCGATCAGCAACACCACCGGTTCGGGCGCCGTGAATGCCTGCCACAGCACGCCCTTGACGATGTAGTTCTGGATGTCGCGCACGCGCTCGTCGCCCAACTGGGAATCGCGCAGGCGCGAAACGGCGTCGTATTCGTACAGGCCCTGCTGCGCCTTGGTAGTCGATTTGATATGCCATTGCATCAGCGGCATGTTCAGCGCGGCGGCCACTTCTTCTGCCAGCATGGTCTTTCCCGTACCCGGTTCGCCCTTGATCAGCAGCGGGCGCTGCAGGGTCAGCGCCGCGTTCACGGCCAGTTTCAGGTCGGCGGTGGCAACATAGCTGTCGGAACCTTCGAAGCGTTGGCCTTGCTGGGTGTGCTGTGCTTGCATGAGCGGTCTGCCAAAGTAGGGAAATGGAGAGTATAAACAGAACTGTGGCGCACCGCCACGCGGACGGGCTGTGCCTGCCTGCCTACAATGCGGGTTTTATAGGTGGACTTGCAAGAATATCTTGGCTAGAATCGGCAAGCAGCAGATTAATTGTCAACCTTAATTGTCAACACATAAGATCAATAAAAACCAGCTCTGGCGTTTCTCCGATTACCTTTGTTCACATTGCCACTATGAAAAAAATATTTGCACTTCTCGTGCTTGCCGGCATAGCAAATGCCGTCACAGCGGCTGACATTGTAGGAAACGCCAAGGCAGCCCCTGCCAAGGTGGAAATGTGTATCGGCTGCCACGGCATTCCCGGTTACAAGGCGACCTTCCCCGAAGTGTTCCAGGTGCCGATGATCGGTGGCCAGCCGGCAAAATATATCGAGAATGCGCTGCAAGCCTACAAGAAGGGCGACCGCAAGCACCCGAGCATGAAGGGCATCGCCAGCAGCCTGTCCGACCAGGATATCGCCGATGTCGCCGCGTATTATGCGCAACAAGCCAAGCCGAACTGAGGATCAGCCAGATGATGAAAACACTACTCGCCGCCCTCGTATGCGCCACTGTCTCGTTCGGCGCCAGCGCCGCCGGCAATATCAACACGGGCAAGGCTTTGGCCGAAAAATACAGCTGCGCCACCTGCCACGGCAAGGATTACGGCTCGCCCATCGATCCGTCGTACCCAAAACTGGCGGGCCAGCACAAGGATTACCTGGAACACGCCTTGACGGCGTATAAACGGGGCGACAAGGCCAATGGCCGCAATAACGCCATCATGACGGGCCAGGTGAAACCGCTGAGCAACCAGGACATCAAGGACTTGGCCGCCTATCTGCACAGCTTGCCGACCACCCTGGTCATTCACCGCTGAGCGGTATCGCCGGATCCATTCGTTTTTCTCACACCTGACAAAACCGTAGCGAGCGGCGCTGAGTTATGGTCGAAACGCGTGGCTGTGTGAATGTACGGTGACGCCGAGGCAGTGAGCATCGGCGGCCGCAAATCACGACGCGCAGTAGGTTTTCCTAGTTGTTCTTCAGTCCCACCCGGCGCGCCAGCTTGTGCAAGTTGCTGGAGTCCAGTCCCAGCTGGCGCGCGGCGGCGGCCCAGTTATCCTGATGCAGGAGCAGCGCTTGCCGGATGGCCTGGCGCTGGCTCGCTTCCACGATCTGATGCATGGACAGCAGCGGCGCCGCCGGCGTGCCGCACGCGCCTGGCACTGGGGGCAGCGTCTCCGTACCGGCTGGCGTCTCCAGCGCATCGAGGTCGAGCATATCCGTTTCCAGGGTCACGATGTCCTTGCGGTCCGCGCCGCGGATCACCGCTTTCAGCGCGGCCCGGCTGATCACATGTTCGAGTTCGCGCACATTGCCCGGCCAGCGGTAATGGCATAAGGCGTTTTCCGCTGCGGCGGACAGGCGCAGGCTGCGCAGGCCAAGGCGCGCGCGGTTGAGCTCAAGGAAACCGCCGGCCAGCAGCAGCACGTCATTGCCCCGCTCGCGCAGCGGCGGAATCTGCACCGGATACACGGACAAACGGTGATACAGGTCGGCGCGGAACGAACCGTCGCGCACATGCTCGCGCAGGCTGCGGTTGGTGGCGGCGATCACCCGCACGTTGACCCGGCGCGGCCGGTCCGCGCCCAGGCGCTGGATTTCGCCATTTTGCAAGGTGCGCAGCAGCTTGGCCTGTATCGACAGCGGCAACTCTCCCACTTCATCGAGAAACAGGGTGCCCCCTTCGGCCGCCTCGAAACGCCCGGGCCGATCGCTGACGGCACCGGAAAACGCGCCCCGCACATGGCCGAACAATTCGCTTTCTGCCAGGGATTCGGGCAAGGCCGCGCAATTGACGTGGATCAGGGGCTTGCCGGCGCGGCGCGACAGCCGGTGCAGGCGGTGCGCACACAGTTCCTTGCCGACGCCCGTCTCGCCCAGCAGCAGCACGGGCAGGTCCGATTCGGCGACCACCTGCAGCTCGTGCAGCAGCTGCATGATGGCGCTGCTCTGGCCCACGAAGTCGTGTTCCTCGCGCGGCGCTTGCGCGTCGGCCAGCATGGTGCCGCCCGACAGGCGCAGGGCGCGGATTTCCGTCTCCAGGCGGGTCACGCGCACGGCCGCTTCGATGGCGCAGGCCAGCTCGCCCAGGTCGCGCTGCGCGCGCGCGTCGAAGGTGCCCACCTGTAACGCGTCGAGCGTAATTACGCCCCAGCGTTCGCCTTCCAGGTCCAGCGCCATGCCCATGCAGTCGTGCACGGGCAGCGGCTCGCCCGCCCGCTCGGCGATCAGGCCATCGTAGGGATCGGGCAGGGAGCTGTCGTGATGAAAGCACAGCACGCCGCGCCGCTGCAGGATGGAGGCCAGGCGCGGGTGGTCGGCGACGGCGAAGCGGCGTCCCAGCGCGTCGCTGGCCAGGCCGGCCATCGCCACGGGGCGCAGGTGCTCGCCATCGAGCTTGAGCAAGGCCACGGCCTCGCAGCCGAAGTGCGCGCGCAGGCTGCCTACCAGGCGCTGCAGGCGCACGGCCACGGGCAGGTCGGCGACCAGATCGGTGAGTAGCAGCAGGTGGACGGCGGTGGTGGTCATAAGTACCATGCAGGGTACAAGGAACCACGGCAAACATGGGTCATTACGACCCTGCATTTTTCAAATCGTTGATTTAAAACAAGTTTTTCCTGGCACACGGTTTGCCTAGATAAGAGTGCCGAACCGGCATACAAGACCAAGGAAAGCTTGATGAAAACGACTCCCTCCCTCCGCGCCATTGCCGCCGCCGTCTGCGTCCTGGCCATGCCCCTGTCCGTGCAAGCACAGGCGAGCCTGCCGGCCAGCGCTGCCGCTACTGCGGCCAAACCTTCTGCCGCCGCCGCGCTCAAGCGCTATGAACTGCAAACCAATATCGTCGACGGCAAGATGGTATTCATCGATGCCAAGGGCCAGGTCAATCCCGTGCTGGCGGCGAACGTGGGCGACACGGTCGAACTGGTGCTGAAAAGCGGCGAAGGTGCCGAGCACGATCTGCTGATCCCGGAACTCAACGTGGCATCCGCCAAATTCAGCGCCAGTAGCGGCAGCACCAGCGTGCGCTTCAAGGTCACGCGCGCCGGCACGTTCACCTATTACTGCTCGATCCCCGGCCACCGCCAGATCGGCATGGAAGGCAAGCTGGAAGTGAGCGGGACGTCGCAGGCCGAAGCCGGAGCACCGAAGGCTGCTGGCACCGGCAGCGCGGCCAACGAGTCCAGCCAGGCCGCCGCGCTGGCCCTGTACACGCCCGCGCCGTCGCCGATGCGCGGTCCCGATCCCTCGGCTGTCAGCGTGGCGGCCAACCCGGCCTCCGTGCCGGCCGCCATCGGCGCGCGCGCGCCGCAGTTGCTCAAGTACCGCATGGAGACGGTGGAGCTGCCGGGCAAGCTCGATGACGGCACCAGTTTTACTTACTGGACCTTCAACCGGCAAGTGCCCGGTCCGATGCTGCGCGCCAAGGTGGGCGACACGGTGGAACTGACCCTGTTCAATGCGAAGGACAGCAAGATGATCCACTCGATCGACCTGCACGCGGTGACGGGCGGCCATGGCGGCGGACAGCATACGCAGGTGGCGCCAGGGCAGGAAAAAACGGTCACCTTCAAGGCGCTCAATCCAGGCCTGTATGTGTACCACTGCGCTACGCCCCTGGTGCCGCAGCATATCGCGGCCGGCATGTACGGCATGATCCTGGTCGAACCGGAAGGCGGCCTGTCCAAAGTGGACCGCGAGTATTACGTGATGCAGGGCGAAATGTACACGGGCCGTCCGCACGGCGCGCCCGTGCACCAGGAACCTAACCTGGAAAAAATGGCCAATGAACTGCCCGACTATTACGTCTTCAATGGCGAAGTAGGCGCCCTGAGCAAGACGCACAAATTGCAGGCGAAGGTCGGCGAGACGGTGCGCATCTATTTCGGCGTGGGCGGCCCGAACAAGATTTCATCCTTCCACATCATCGGCGAGATCTTCGACAAGGTATATAGCGAAGGCTCCATCAGCAGCCCGAAACACGACGTGCAAACCACCCTCGTGGCACCGGGCGGCGCGACCATCGTCGAACTCAAGGTACAGCACCCGGGCAGCTATCTGCTGGTCGACCATGCGCTGTCGCGCGCCGGCAAGGGCGCCGTTGGCGTGCTGGAAGTGACGGGCGAGCCCGTACCGGGCGTCTACCACGCGGGCGCCGTGCAATAAACCACCCCCATTCATCATCAAGGAACTGTTATGGAAATGATCGACCTATCCCTGGGCCAGCTGGCCCGCCGCATCCCTGGCGCCACGCGCCTGTTCGATGCCCACCGCCTGGATTTTTGCTGCGGCGGCAACAAGACCCTGCGCGCGGCGGCCGAAGCGGCCGGCGTGGACGCGGCGCCCATCGTCGAGGAACTGCAAGTGCTGGCAGCACGCGCCGATACCAGTGGCGAGCGTGACTGGCAGGAAGCCCCGGCCACCGAGCTGGTGGAGCATATCCTGGCGCGCTACCACGCCGTGCACCGCGAGCAGCTGCCAGAGCTGATACGCCTGGCACGCAAGGTCGAGCAGGTGCATGGCGACCGCGCCGACTGTCCGCACGGGCTGGCAGAACATCTGTCGGCCATGGCGCAGGAGCTGGAAAGCCATATGCGCAAGGAAGAAGACGTGCTGTTCCCCATGATCGTGCGCGGCCATGGCCCCCGGGCCGGCGCGCCCATCAACGTGATGCGCATGGAGCATGACGACCATGGCGTGGCCTTGCGCGCCATGGAGGCAATGACGAACGATATCACCGCGCCGGCCGGCGCCTGCACCACCTGGCGCGCGCTGTACACGGGCCTGCGTACCTTCCGTGCAGACTTGATGGCGCACATTCATACCGAAAACAATATCCTGTTCGAGCGCTTTGCGCCGGCCGTGGTGCACTGACAAAGGAAAGACCCATGGGTCCCTACAAAAAACTCTGGTTTACACTGATCGGTGTGCTGATCGTGACGTTTTCGCTGCTCGGCTACTACGGTGTCGAAGTTTACCGGCAGGCACCGCCCATCCCCGCGCAAGTGCTGGCGCAAGATGGCCGGCAACTGTTCGACCGCGAGGGCATCCTCGATGGGCAGACAGCCTGGCAATCCGTCGGCGGCATGCAGCTGGGTTCCATCTGGGGCCACGGCGCTTACCAGGCGCCCGACTGGACGGCCGATTGGCTGCACCGCGAACTGACGGCCTGGCTGGAACTGGCCGCGCAAGAGCAGCATGGCAAGACGTACGCGGCGCTTGACGGCCCCGCGCAGGCGGCGTTGCGCGAAGCGCTCAAGCTGGAATACCGCGGCAACCGGGTCGATGAAGAACAAGTACTGCACCTGTCGCCGCGCCGCGTGCAAGCCATCGCCAACACGGCGCACTATTACGACCAGCTGTTTTCCGACGCGCCAGCGCTGCACGCCAGCCGCGAACATTTCGCCATGAAGGAAAATACCCTGCCCAGTGCCGAGCGGCGCGCACAGATGACGCAGTTTTTCTTCTGGACGGCATGGGCCGCCGCCACCGAGCGTCCGGGCCAGAAAGTTACGTACACGAACAACTGGCCACATGAACCGCTGATCGGCAACCAGCCCAGCGGCGAAAACCTCGTCTGGTCGGTCGCCAGCGTGGTGGTGCTGCTGGCCGGTGTCGGCTTCCTCGTGTGGGGCTGGGCCTTTTTGCGCGACCACGACGAAGCGCTTCCCGCGCCCGGCCCGCGCGACCCGTTGACGACGTTCGCCCTCACGCCCTCGCAGCGGGGACTGGGCAAGTACCTGTTCCTGGTGGTGGCGCTGTTCATCTTCCAGGTCTTCATCGGTGGCTTTACGGCGCATTACACGGTGGAAGGACAGCAGTTCTACGGCATCGATGTGTCGCGCTGGTTCCCGTATGCGCTCACGCGCACCTGGCATATCCAGGCCGCGCTGTTCTGGATCGCCACGGGCTTCCTGGCCGCTGGCTTGTTCCTCGCGCCCTTGATCAATGGCGGCAAGGATCCCAGGTGGCAGCGCCTGGGCGTCGACGTGCTGTTCTGGGCACTGGTGCTTGTAGTTGTCGGCTCCTTCATCGGCAATTACCTGGCGATTGCGCAAATCATGCCGCCCGAGTGGAACTTCTGGCTCGGTCACCAGGGCTATGAATATGTGGACCTCGGACGCTTGTGGCAGATCGGCAAGTACGTGGGCATCCTGCTGTGGCTGGTGTTGATGCTGCGCGGCGTCGTGCCGGCCTTGCGCCAGCCAGGCGGTGACAAGAATCTGCTGGCGCTGCTGACCGCGTCCGTGGGCGCTATCGGCCTGTTCTATGGTGCCGGCCTGTTCTACGGCGAACGCACGCACCTGTCCGTGATGGAATACTGGCGCTGGTGGGTGGTGCACCTGTGGGTGGAAGGGTTCTTCGAAGTCTTCGCCACCACGGCGCTGGCCTTCATCTTCTCGACCCTGGGGCTGGTGTCGGTGCGCATGGCCACGGCGGCCAGCCTGGCGTCGGCCTCGCTGTTCATGCTGGGCGGCATACCCGGCACTTTCCATCACCTGTACTTTGCCGGCACCACCACGCCGGTGATGGCCATCGGCGCCAGTTTCAGCGCGCTCGAAGTGGTGCCGCTGATCGTGCTGGGGCATGAAGCGTGGGAAAACTGGCGCCTGAAGGAGCGTGCGCCGTGGATGGAGCAGTTGCGCTGGCCCATGATGTGCTTTGTCGCCGTCGCCTTCTGGAATATGCTGGGCGCGGGCGTGCTGGGCTTCATGATCAATCCGCCCGTGGCGCTGTACTACATCCAGGGCCTCAACACGACTCCCGTGCATGCGCATGCGGCGCTGTTCGGCGTGTATGGCTTCCTGGCGCTGGGTTTTACCTTGCTGGTGCTACGTTATTTACGGCCCGACTACCGCTTCAGCACTGCGTTGATGAAGACGGCTTTCTGGGGCTTGAACGCGGGCCTGGTGTTGATGATCTTTACCAGCTTGTTGCCGATTGGCGTCATCCAGTTCCACGCCAGCGTGACGGAAGGCCTGTGGTATGCGCGCAGTGAGGAATTCATGCAGCAGCCGCTGTTGCAGAACCTGCGCTGGATACGCACCTTCGGTGACGTGGTCTTCATCGTCGGCGCCGTCGCCATGGCGCTGCAAGTGGTGCTGGGCTTGCTGGAAAAAGGGCCAGCACAGGTATTGCCTCAGCGTATGAAAGCGGCAGTAAAACCGATGTGAGGTAGTACTGGTACAGCACCTGTGTCCCTACCGGCGGCGCACGCAGTCTATATAGGCGTCCGTGTCCGGCGGCAAGCCCGAGCGCTGCGAAGCCCAGATCATCTGGCCCAGGCATTCCATCACTTCATGCTGGGCCGCATGGGCCGAATCGAGGCGCTGGGTCAGTTGCTGGACGGCCGGGCGGATGCCGCGCGGTTGGTCCACCTGCACCTGCTCCGTGATCGACAGGTGCATGGACAGGTGCAAGAACGGATTCGCCTGACCACCTTCGACGGAGTAGTCGCGCGCCAGTGCCGCTTCGACGTCGGAGAGTTCGTTTTCGTACTCGGGGTGTTCCAGAATCCAGTCGAGCGCGATGGCTTCCATCGGCGTAAGGATTTCATGGGCGCGGTGCTTGCGCAATGTTTCACAAAAGAAACGGCGCACGTCGTCGGAAGAGGGGTTGAACATGGCTGACTGACTATGGCTAAAGGGCAGCCGGCATTGTACCGCGTACGTCAATTCAGGGCATCGAGGATGCCCTTTTTGTCGTCTGGCACCAGTTTGCGGGACCCTATAGTCACTGCAATTTAATACCCTGCAGTAAGTATTATCCACTACCGCCGCGGCCCGGCGGTGTCAAATAACGGTGATAAAATCGCCGCTCTTGATATTTGCACTGGACATGACGGCGATTTCATTGCCGGTTTTTCAGCCGACAACGCAGTCCGCGCTGTCCTTTGCCCGCACCTTTGCCACCAGATCTTGCTCTCGGGATATTCCGGAGCACGGCAGCATGCCTATCACCATCGACATTGACCTGTCCTGCCGCCTTGGCGTGCCGGAGGCTGGGCTGTTTTTCGTCGGATCCGTCGATAGCCGCGATGGTGTCGCCACGGTGGCGCGCAAGAATCATCCTTCAGTATCCAAAAATGGAGTTACGAATGCGTAAATCGCTATTACTTTTGATGTCGTGCCTGATCCTGGCGGCATGTAACAAGACCCCTCCGGCCTCGTCCGAAAAACCGGTCGACGTGCTGCTGATCGGCGCCGGCACCATGAGCGCCACCCTGGGCAGCATGCTCAAGGAACTCGATCCATCGCTGACGATGGAAATGGTCGAGCGCCTCGATTCCGTGGCCGCCGAAAGCTCGGACGCGATGAACAACGCGGGCACGGGCCACTCGGCCTTTGCCGAACTGAACTACACGCCGGAAGCGGCCGATGGCAGCATCGAGACGAAAAAAGCCGTTGCCATCAACGAGCAATTCGAAATATCCAAGCAATTCTGGGCCTATCAGGTAGCCAACAAGCACCTGGGCGCGCCGCAAACCTTCATCAACAATGTGCCGCACATGGCCTTTGTCTGGGGCGATGACAATATTGCCTTTCTGAAGAAGCGCTATGCCGCGCTGCAAAAGGAAAACCTGTTCAAGGGCATGCTGTACTCGGAAGACCAGGCGCAGATTGAGCAATGGGCGCCGCTGGTCATGCAAGGCCGCGACAAGGGCCAGAAAGTGGCCGCGACGCGCATGGAAATCGGTACTGACGTCAATTTCGGCAACCTCACGCGCGGTCTGGTGAAATACCTGACGGACAGCCACGGCATGGTCCTGCACCTGCGCCACCAGGTGGAAGATATCCAGCGCGGCGCCGATGGCGTGTGGAACGTGACGGTGAAAGACCTGGCCGCCGGCAAGGAAAAGACCGTGCGTGCCAAGTTCGTCTTCATCGGCGCGGGCGGCGGTTCGCTGCCGCTGCTGGAAAAATCGGGTATTCCTGAAGCCAAGGGCTACGGCGGTGTGCCGGTGGGCGGCCAATGGCTGGTCACCACCAATCCGGAACTGGTGGCGGCGCATGCGGCCAAGGTCTACGGCAAGGCATCCGTGGGTTCGCCGCCGATGTCCGTGCCGCATCTCGATACGCGCATCATCGATGGCAAGAAAGCCCTGCTGTTTGGCCCGTTTGCCACCTTCTCGACCAAGTTCCTGAAAAACGGTTCCTGGATCGACTTGCCGGCCTCGATCGGCACGGGCAATGTAAAGCCCATGCTGCAAGCCGGCTACGACAATATTCCGTTGACGAAGTACCTGGTCGAGCAAGTCATGAACACGCCGGAAGACCGTTTGAAGACCTTGCGCGAATACTTGCCGAACGCCAAGATGGAAGACTGGACGCTGCAAAACGCGGGCCAGCGCGTGCAGATCGTCAAGGATGACCCTGTCAAAGGTGGTTTGTTGCAGTTCGGTACGGAAGTCGTCGGCGCCGCCGATGGCAGCATCGTTGCCCTGCTGGGTGCATCGCCAGGCGCCTCGACCGCGCCGCCGATCATGATCAAGGTGCTGCAAACGGCATTCAAGAGCCGCCTGGCAACGCCGGAATGGCAGGCGAAGATGGTGGAAATGGTGCCGTCGTACGGCCAAAAGCTGAACAATGACCCAGCCCTGGCCAACAAGATCCGCCAGTACAGCAGCAATATCCTGGGCTTGAAAGCGATTACGCTGGACGTTCCCGCCGCTGCACCAGCGCCGGCAGCAAACTAAGTCTGTCTGACCGGCAGGGAAGTTTCCTGCCGGCATGAAAAAAGGGGCAGCCTGTTCAGGCTGCCCCTTTTGCGTGGGAGAGTGCGTTCATTGCGGTGGACTACCCCTTGCCTGGCAGAATCAGCTCCGGCGTACACCCTTCGGCGGCAACGCCGTCGCAAGGTTTGGCCAGTGCCGTACCATCCTGCGCCCGTGGCGCATGGGGCTGGCGCAGATAGCGCGACGTGTGGCGGTGCGCTTGCTGCGCGTTGCCATGCACGGGCCAGGTCAGGAAGCGGGACAGCTCCTGCAAGGCACGCTGGTAGACATCGCGTTTAAATTCAATGACGACATCGAGCGGGACCCAATATTCATGCCAGCGCCAGGCGTCGAACTCGGGATGGTCGGTCAGGCGCAGATTGACGTCGTTATCGCGCGCGCACATTCTCAGCAGAAACCAAATCTGCTTCTGGCCACGGTAATGGCCGCGAATCTCGCGCTTGATGAAGTGGTCTGGCACTTCATAGCGCAGCCAGTCGCGGGTGCGGCCGACAATTTTGACGTGTTCCTGTCTGAGTCCGATTTCCTCTTCAAGTTCGCGAAACATGGCTTGTTCCGGTGTTTCGCCATATTTGATACCGCCTTGCGGAAACTGCCATGAGTGCTCGCGCACCCGCTTGCCCCACCACACCTCGTTCTGGGCGTTTAGCAGGATGATGCCGACGTTGGGCCGAAACCCTTCACGGTCGAGCATAATGCACCTCAAACTTTCTGCGACAGTGCGTCCTTTTTTACATAATTACCCACAACTTCGCAAGCCGGTGACCTTTTCGGGGTGCGAAAAGCGCCGGAATCGCACCAATTGAGCGCATTTGTGTAAAGTATGGACGCATCAGCCAGCTAATCCTTTAAAATTAGGTTGATTATAACCCTCTCTTTTTAAAAAGAATTCACCGTTATGCGCGCCTCCCGTTTTTTTATTTCCACACTTAAAGATGCACCTTCTGACGCGGAAATCGTCAGCCACCAATTGATGATGCGTGCAGGCATGATCAAACGCCTCGGTTCCGGCATCTATACCTACATGCCGATGGGCCTGCGCGTGATCCGCAAGGTGGAAGCCATCATCCGTGACGAGATGAACAAAGCCGCCGGCATCGAACTGCTGATGCCGCTCGTGCAGCCGGCCGAACTGTGGCAGGAGACGGGCCGCTGGACCAAGATGGGCGACGAACTGATGCGCGTGAAAGATCGCCACGGCCGCGAGTACGCGATCCAGCCGACATCGGAAGAGGTCATCACGGACGTCGTGCGTACGGAAATCAAGTCCTACCGCCAGTTGCCGCTGAACTTTTATCACATCCAGACCAAATTCCGCGACGAGCGCCGTCCCCGCTTCGGCCTGATGCGCGGCCGCGAATTCACCATGAAGGACGCCTATTCCTTCGACCGCGACCTGGCCGGCATGCAGGCATCGTACAAGGTCATGTTTGACGCCTACACGCGCATCTTCACGCGCTTTGGCCTGAAATTCCGCGCTGTCGCAGCCGACAACGGCGCCATCGGCGGTTCCGGTTCGCATGAATTCCACGTCATCGCCCACACGGGTGAAGACGCGCTCGTGTACTGCCCGACCTCCGATTATGCCGCCAACATGGAAGCGGCCGAAGCGCTGCCGCCAGCGGGCGAGCGCCCAGCTGCTGCCCAGGCGCTGACAAAAACGGCCACGCCGGACACCGTCAAGTGCGAAACCGTAGCCGCCTTGCTGGGTATTGATCTGTCGCAAACCGTGAAAACCATCGCACTGACGGTGGAAACGACGGGCAAGGACGAGAAAGTCACGAAACAGCATTTCATGCTGCTGCTGCGCGGCGACCATGAATTGAACGAGATCAAGGTAGGCAAGGTTGCCGGTCTGGCCGGCCATCGTTTCTCGACCGAAGCGGAAATTCTGGAAGTCTATGGCACGATTCCCGGCTATCTGGGCCCGATCGGCACGCAAGCACCCGTCACCGTGGTGGCGGACCGCACGGTCGCCCATATGAGCGACTTCGTTTGCGGCGCGAATGACGCCGGTTACCATTACACGGGCGCCAACTGGGGCCGTGACGTGGCCGAGCCTGCCATTGTGGCCGACTTGCGCAATGTCGTCGCCGGCGACGCTTCGCCGGACGGCCAGGGCTTGCTCGCCATCGAGCGCGGCATCGAAGTGGGCCACGTGTTCCAGCTGGGTACGGCGTACTCGGAAAGCATGAAAGCCACCTTCCTCGACGAAAATGGCAAGCCTGCGCCGCTGCAGATGGGTTGCTATGGTATCGGTGTGACGCGCATCCTGGGCGCCGCCATCGAACAGAACTTCGACGACAAGGGCATCATCTGGCCAGCGTCGATCGCGCCGTTTGAAGTTGTGCTGTGCCCGATGGGCATGGACCGCAGCGAATTGGTCAAGGAAGAGACGGAGAAGCTGTACGCGGCCCTGCAAGGCGCTGGCGTCGATGTCATCGTCGATGACCGCGGCCTGCGTCCTGGCGCCATGTTTGCCGACTGGGAACTGATCGGCGTGCCGCACCGCATCGTCATCGGCGAGCGCGGCCTGAAAGAAGGCAAGCTGGAATACCAGGGCCGCCGCGACGCGGAAGCCACCGGCGTAGCGCCGGACGAGATCGTCGCCTTCATCCAGGGCAAAATGGCGCAGTGAAGCGTTTATCCGTAAGCAAGGTGGCTGGCGCGCTCGCGCTTGCCGCCAGTCTGGCCTGCGCTTTCCCGGCGCAGGCCGGTAATCAGAAAGAGGAGGCGCTGGCCGACTCCGTCCGCCTGGCCCTGTCGCACGCGATCCGCGACGAACGCCCGCCGCAACCCAAATTTGCCACCCCCATCGAACTGCAGCGCTACCAGCAATGGCTGGCGCAAATGTCGCAACGCCTGCAGCGCAAGCTGCCGGACGCGCAGTTGCGCACGGAGTTTCTGGAGACGGTATGGTACGAAGCGCGCCGCGCGGGTCTGGAGCCAGCCCTGGTGCTGGGCCTGATCCAGGTGGAGTCGGCCTACCGAAAATACGCCGTCTCGCTGGCCGGCGCGCGCGGCTACATGCAGGTGATGCCCTTCTGGACGGGCGTCATCGGCGATAGCGACCGCAGCAAACTGTTCCACATGCAAACGAATTTGCGTTATGGCTGCGCGATTTTGCGCATGTACCTGGACATGGAGCGAGGGGACTTGTACCTGGCGCTGGGGCGGTATAACGGCAGCCGGGGGCGAGCCGAGTATCCGAATGCCGTGCGGGCGGCGTGGAGGCAGTGGGAGTTCAGATGAAGGCTGGGGTCAGACCTCCGGGAGCGTTGGCGCAGAGCTCTGTGTTAACGGTGTTGAGGGTCTGACCCCCAAAAAAAATGCCCCGCTCGCTGATTCAGCTGCGGGGCACTCGCTCGGTGTTGGGCCGGCGCGTATCTGATTATTTCAAATGATCGGAGATCAGTTTCGTCATTTCAAACATGGAGACTTGGGCTTTGCCGCCGAAAACAGCTTTCAGCTTGTCGTCCGCATTGATCATGCGGCGGTTGGCCGGATCTTGCAGATCGAGTTTTTTGATGTAATCCCATACCTTTTTGGTCACTTCCGTGCGCGGCAATGGTGCTGCGCCAACAACGGCGGCCAGCTCTTTCGATGGCGTCATTGCTTTCATGAATGCTGCGTTTGGCTTGCGTGGTGTTGCCGGTGCTGCCGCTTTCTTCGCCGCTGCCGGTTTAGCTGCTGCTTTGGCTGCGGGTGCTGCTTTTTTGGCTGCTGCAGGCTTGGCTGCTGCTGCTTTGGCTGGCGCTGCTACTGGGGTTTTTTTGGCTGTTGCCATCTTCGAGCCTCCTTAACAAACACATGGGAAATTGCGCAATTAATCGCACGGCTAATATTGGTGTGGATTTACCTTGTATGCAAGTGTTTTTCACGTTTTTACGAGGAAAAAGCAGGGAAATGGCCATGCTGTCGCCCGGGCGCACCGCTTGGGGACGCAGAACGGCGTTTTTGCCCGTAAATGGCATGCTTGCTGGCTATGCGGGGAGGGGGGCTGCGGGGGGAGGGAAGAGTGATGCCGGATACATGAAAATGCAATCCGGCGCTATGTGGAACGATGTTTTCTGACCTGTCGAGTTTAGATACGGAGCGTCAAAAAGGCCTTCAAAACCACAGCGAGCGGGGATGATTTGTGGCCGGGAAGCGCAAGCGTACTTTAGTACGGTGAGCATCGCCGGCCGCAAGGACCACCGCGCAGCGGATTTTGAAGCCTTCTACTACCTCATCCCAGGCATCATGCCCTTCATGGAGCGCATCATCTTCATCATGCCGCCGCCCGACAATTTCTTCATCATCGTCTGCATTTGCTCGAATTGCGTCAGCATGCGGTTTACTTCCTGCACTTGCACGCCGGCGCCGGCAGCGATGCGGCGCTTGCGCGTGGCCTTGATCAGTTCAGGCTTGGCGCGCTCCTGCGGCGTCATCGAATCGATGATGCCGCACATGCGGCGCACCTGTTTGTCGGCTTGATCCATGTTCTTGCCGCCAGCCGCCTGCTGGAACTGCGCCGGCAGTTTGTCCATCAGGTTGGCCATGCCGCCCATCTTTTTCATTTGCCCCAGTTGCGCCTTGAAGTCGTTCATGTCGAACTTGCCGCCGACCTTGATCTTTTGCGCCAGGTCCGCCGCCGCCTTGCTGTCGACGCCCTTGCGCGCTTCTTCCACCAGCGCGAGGATGTCGCCCATGCCCAGGATGCGGTTGGCCATGCGGGTCGGGTCGAACGCTTCCAGGCCGTCGAGTTTTTCCGAGACACCGGCAAACTTGATCGGTTTGCCCGTGATGTGGCGCACTGACAGGGCGGCACCACCGCGTGCATCGCCATCGAGCTTGGTCAGCACGATACCGGTCAGCGGCAGCGCATCGTTGAAGGCTTTCGCCGTGTTGATGGCGTCCTGGCCCAACATGGCGTCGACGACAAACAGGGTTTCGATCGGTTTCACTGCGCTGTGGACGGCGGCAATTTCGCGCATCATCTCTTCGTCGATACCCAGGCGGCCTGCCGTATCGATGATCAGCACATCGTGGTAATGCTTTTTCGCCCAGTCCAGCGCGGCCAGGGCGATATCGACCGGCTTGTCGGTGCTGGAAGACGGGAAGAAGTCGGCGCCCACCTGGGCGGTGACCGATTGCAGCTGGGCGATCGCGGCAGGACGATACACGTCGGCCGAGACGGTCAGCACTTTCTTCTTCTTTTCTTCCTTCAGGTATTTCGCCAGCTTGCCGACGGTGGTGGTCTTACCCACACCCTGCAGACCGGCCATCAGGATGATGGCGGGCGGCTGCTGCGCAAAGCTGATCTGCGACGCTTCTGGTCCCAGATCGGCGCCCATCAGGGCGGCCAGCTCGCGCTGCACCACGCCGACCAGGGCCTGGCCTGGCGTGAGCGAGGAAATGACATCCTCGCCCATGGCTTTTTCTTTGACTTTGGCGATGAATTCGCGCACGGCGGGCAGGGCGACGTCGGCTTCGAGCAGCGCCAGGCGCACTTCGCGCAGCATGTCGGCGGTGTTCGCTTCGGTCAGGCGCGCCTCGCCGCGCATGGTCTTGACGACTTTGGCAAGCCGTTGGGTGAGATTATCTAGCATGATGAACCTGCAATGAAAAGCTTGGGAGTGGGCGGCGCAAGCCGGACGATGGGCGCCATTTTACCCCATCGCGCGGCCCTGGCGGTCTTGCGCTGCGCTGCCTGGCGGTTCGCCTACTTTTGAATTAGTTGGTATTTCTGCCAATGCCACGATTGCATGAAAGCCAAAAACACGGTTAAAATGAGAATAATTCTTATTTACATTTGCAGGCGCACTGCGCTTGACCGGAAAGGATGCCATGTCGGCCGCCGATTTTGCCCAGCAACAAGACCTGCACGCGCTCTACAGCAGCCATCACGGCTGGCTGCAGGGCTGGCTGCGGCATAAGCTGGGCAATGCGGGCGAAGCGGCGGACCTGGCGCAAGACACCTTTTTCAGCGTGCTGGCCAACGGCGCGGCGCCGCAGATCCGCGAAGCGCGGCCTTTTCTCGCCACCATCGCGCGGCGCCTGGTGGCGCACCGCTACCGCCGGCAAGTGCTGGAAGACGCCTACCTGGAGGCGCTGGCCTGTTTGCCGCCCGAAGTGGCGCCCGCGCCCGAAGATCGCTTGCTGGCGCTGGAAGCCTTGCAGGAAATCGATGCCGCCCTCGATGGCTTGCCGGCGCCCGTGCGCACGGCGTTTTTGCTGGCGCAGCTCGAAGGCCTCAGCTATGCCGAGATCGCTGCGCGCCTGAACGTGTCTGCCAGCTCGGTCAAGCAATACCTGACGCGTGCCAACCGCCAGGTGTTTTTCTCACTGCCAGCATGAGCGCGGTGACAGAGGCAGCAGGCCCGATGGCCATCGGCGAGGACGTGCAGCAGCAGGCGGCCGAGTGGCTGACCGTGCTGATGTCGGACGAGGCAAGCGAAGCGGAACACGCCGCCTGGCAGCGCTGGCGCGGGGCAGACCCGGAACATGAACGGGCCTGGCAGCATATCGAAGCGGTGTCGCAGCGCTTCAACGGCTTGCACCGCAGTGCGGCCGCGCAGGCGTTGGCAGGCACGCAGCAGAAAGCCGTCAACGGCAAGCGGCGCCAGTTGCTGGCGTGGCTGGGCGTGGTGGCTGGCGGCGGCATGCTGGCCGCGAAAGCGGGTGCCTGGGATGGCGTGCGCGCCTTGCGTGCCGACTATCGCACGGCCACGGGCGAGCGGCGCGAGGTGGTGCTGGGCGATGGCAGTGTGCTCAGCCTGAATACGGGATCGGCCGTCAACGTGCGTTTCGACGCCAGCCGCCGCCTGATCGAGCTGCTGGCCGGAGAGATCCTCATCACCAGCGGTCACGGCACCGGCAGCGGCGCGCCTTTGGTGGTGGCTACGCGCGAAGGCCAGGTGCGTGCGCTGGGGACGCGCTTTGCCGTGCGCCAGCAGGATGACTACAGCAGGGTGGAGGTGTTTGAAAGTGCCGTTGAAGTCCGCCTGCGCAGCGGCGGCGCACCCTTGCTGCTGGCGGCAGGGCGGGGCGTGGCATTTTCCCGCCACGCGCTTGACGCGCCGCACGCCATCGGTGCGTATGCGGCCGCCTGGTCGCGCGGGCAACTGATCGTCGATGACGTGACCCTGGGCGATTTCCTGGCCGACCTGGCCCGCTACCGCCCTGGCGTGATCGACTGCGCGCCGGCAGTGTCCCAGCTGCGCCTGTCAGGGGTATTCCCGCTGGCCGACACGCAGCGCATTTTGAACATGCTGCCCAACTCGCTGCCGGTGCAGGTGCGCAGCCGCACGCGGTATTGGGTCAGCGTCGAACCGGCGCCATAGCACGCTGCGCAAAAATATTTAGCCATCCGGCTGCCCGTTTTTCGTTTTCGCGGCACCTACAGAGTAGGGCGCCTGTTTTTCACCGTCTCATGACGCCACCATCAGGAATTTTCATGTTGTACGCTTTGCATTTTGTCAGTTTGCCATCGTCTCACTCCGCACTGCGCCCGCTGGCGCAAGCGGCGGCCGCCTTGTGCCTGGCCGCCAGCCTGCCGGCGCTGGCGCAGCAGGCCACGCCTGCTGCTCCCGCCACCGAGCAAACCATGCTCGGCGTGTCCGTCACGGCAGGGCGCGATGCGACAACGGAAGGCAGCGGTTCCTATACGACGGGCGTGAGCAATACGGCAACCAAACTGAATCTGTCGCTGCGCGAGACGCCGCAGTCGGTCAGCGTGCTGACGCGCCAGCAGATCGATGACCTGGGCATCACGACCCTGGACGACGCTGTCCAGTCGATCACGGGCCTGGTCACGCAAAAAGGCAACTTTACGGGTGATTCGGGCAGTTTCAGCGCTCGGGGATTTCCCGTGGATAACATCCTGTTCGATGGCTTGCCCACCAGCCTGGGCGCGAATGGCACTTTCAATGGCGATAATGACGACCTGGCCATCTATGACCGCATCGAAGTGGTGCGCGGCGCCACGGGCTTGATGACGGGCAGCGGCACGCCCAGCGCGGCCATCAACCTGGTGCGCAAGCGCCCCACGGTCACGCCGCAAGCGTCGTTTTCGGCCAGCATCGGCAGCTGGAGCAATTATCGCCTGGAAGCCGATGCGGCCAATGCGCTCAACGAAGCGAAGACCCTGCGCGGGCGCATCGTCGTGACGCTGCAGGACAAGCAGGATTTTGTCGACGTGCTGCATGGCCGCAATCACCAGCTGTACGGCATCATCGAGGCTGATTTACGCCCCGACACGACATTGACCGTGGGCGCCCACTACCGCAAGACCGATAACGACGGCGTTACCACGGGCGTGGTGACGGCTGCCGATGGCAGCTTTTTGAATTTGCCCCGCTCGACTTATCTGGGTACCGACTTCGATGACTGGCGCCAGACGGACAAGACCCTCTTCGCCGAACTGGAGCACCGCTTCGGCAACGGCTGGAAGGTCAAGCTGGCAGCCACGCGCAAGACGCCTGAGATTGACACGACCTTTTCCGGCATCAACCGCCGCGGCGACACCTTGCGCTTCAATTCGCAAAGCTACCGCGCCGAGTTGGCGAACACCAGCTACGACGCCTATGCCAGCGGCAGTTACAGCCTGTTTGGCCGCCAGCACGAGCTGACCGTCGGCGCCAGCCACCGCCGTTCGTCGAAAAACAGCTATGGCGGCTGGGCGCCGTACAGCTGGGGCGCGGCCGCGCCGGTGATCGACCCATACCACTGGGATGCGGGCAGCGTGGCGCGCCCCGTCATCAACTATGCGCAGTGGGGCACGGCCAGCGTTACCGAGCAAAGCGGTGTGTATGCGGGTACGCGCCTGCGCCTGGCCGATCCGTTGTCGCTGGTGCTGGGCGGGCGTGTGAGCTGGTACAAGGACGACGCCGGCTACTCGGTGGCGCGCGAATTCACGCCCTACGCCGGTGTTGTGTATGACCTCGACAAGCAGCATTCCGTTTACGCCAGCTGGACCGAGATCTTCCAGCCGCAGGCAGCCACCGACGTCTATGCGCAACCCTTGAAGCCGATCAGCGGCACCAACTATGAAGCGGGCGTGAAAGGCGAATACTTTGGCGGCGCGCTCAATGCCAGCGCGGCCGTGTTCCAGATCCGCCAGCAAAACCGGGGCGTGGACGACCTGGCTGGCCCGAATCCTTGCCCGGGCAGTACCTGGGGCTATTGCCAGCGCGCGTCGGGCGAAGTGCGTAGCGAAGGCGTGGAGCTGGACGTGGCGGGCGCGCTGACGCCCGACTGGCAGCTGTCGGCCGGTTTTACTTATGTGAAGGCGCAATTTACGCGCGACAGCGATCCGGCCAACATCGGCAAGGATTTCAACAGCCGCTATCCGCGCCAGCAGCTCAAGCTGGCCACCAGCTACCGCCTGTCCGGCGCGGCGCAGGGCTGGCGCATCGGCGCCTCGGTGTACGGGCAGGGCGCGACCGAGTCGAGCGACGGCACCTACCATCTGCGCCAGGGCCGCTACGCGATCCTGGGCCTGAACGCAGCGTGGCAGATCGACAGCCGCGCCGAGTTGCGCCTGAACGTGAACAATGCGCTCGACAAGCATTATTACCAGAGCATCTACTCCGATGTCTTCGGCAATCTGGCGGGGGCGCCGCGCAACCTGATGCTGACCTTGAACTACAAACTGTAAATAATCACTTTTGAATGATCTATCTTGATGAAGGATGCATGGCTTATGGATGTGCAGTTGAATCTGGCCCGCGATGGCGTGAAGCCGCGTATGCCGCAGGGAGCGCCGCGATGATGAAATCGGCCAACATGATGTTGTTCTCGCGCGTGCTTGCCGCCGTCTTTGGCGGCTATGCCCTCACGTCCGGCGTAGCCGTGCTGCTGTCTGCCGTGCTGCCGCTGTCGCGCGCCGAAGCCGTGCTGACGGCGACCCTGAGCGCCTTCGTCGTCTACACCTGCGCCGTGATCTGGGTCTTTGCCGTGCAAGACCTGCGCCGCGCCTGGCTAGGCATGCTGCTGCCGGCCATCGTCTGCGGCGGCATGGGCATGCTGCTGTCGCGAGGTGCCGCATGAACGCCGTCAAGGTAGATAAAGTGGTCAAGACGCCACAGCAGGGCGGCTTGCGCCAGGCCATGGCCTGGCTGCATACGTGGAGCGGCCTGTGGATTTCCTGGCTGTTGTTCGCCATTTTCCTGACCGGCACCCTGGCTGTCTTCGACGACCCGATCGGCCACTGGATGACGCCCGAACACGCCCTGGAAGAGGCGGCGCACGCAAACGATCCGCCGCTGCCAAAGGTCACGGACCGCGCGCACCGCCTGGAGCTGGCGCTCGATTTCATGGCGAAGGAGCACCCGAAGGCGGACATGTGGGAAATCTGGCCCGTGCAGCGTCCCGGCCACGGCTTGTCCGCCTACTGGTTCCAGCCCAGCGGCGGCTATGGCTCGGCGGACCTCGATCCGCTGACGGGCGCCGTCATCGAGCATGCGCGCGAGGCAACGGAACGGGAAACCATCGGCGGCCACCATTTCGTCGATTTTCACTACGAGCTGCACGCGGGACGCATCGGCGTATGGATCGTCGCCATCACCACCATGATCATGCTGGTGGCGCTGGTGAGCGGCGTCATCACGCACAAGCGCATCTTCAAGGATTTCTTTACCTTCCGCCCGGCCAAGGGCCAGCGTTCGTGGCTCGACGCGCACAACGCGGTGGCCGTGCTGACGTTGCCGTTCCAGTTCATGATCGCCTACACAGGCCTGGCATTTTTCAGCGATGACTATGTGCCGGCCCCCGTGGTGGCGCAATACGGCATGGACAATCCCAAGAAGGCCTTCCTGGCCGACTGGAACGATGCGGGCAAGCCTGCACGGTCGGGCCAGCCGCTGGCGATTCCCGCGCTGGAATCGTTCGCGCTGCGCGCCGAGCAGGCCATCGGCCAGGAAATCCGCGCCGTGGTGCTGGACAATCCGAACGATGCCTCTATGCGCGTCTGCATGTATGGCTGGAACGAAGATACGGACACGATGGAACGCCTCAGCGCCAACACGGGCCGGGCTTGCTATGCGCTGGCCACGGGCGAGCAGGTCGCCGTGCGCCGGCCGGGCGAGTCGGACACGGGCGGCGCCGGCCTGACGCGCTCCGTCATGTCGAACCTGCATATGGTCGGTTTCGGCGGCACGCCGATGCGCTGGCTGTATTTCCTCTGCGGCCTGGCCGGCACGGCCATGATGGGCACGGGCGCGATCCTGTTCCTGGTCAAGCGGCGTCAGAAGTCCGGCGGCGAGTTCGGCGCCTATACGCAGCGCGTGTACCGCGTCATCGCATGCCTGAACGTGGCGGCAATTGCCGGCCTGGCGATCGCCTGCGTGGGCTTCCTGTGGGCCAACCGTTTGATCCCCGTCGGCCTCGAGCAGCGCGCCGGCTGGGAAGTGCGCGCCTTCTTCGGCGTATGGTTCCTGATGCTGGTGCATGCCTGCCTGCGCGCGGAAAAGCGCGCGTGGATCGAGCAACTGTGCCTGCTGGCCGCCCTGTGCCTGCTGCTGCCCGTCCTGAATGTACTGAGCACGGGCGACAACCTGGTGGCGCAGGTCGTGCGCGGCGACTGGGAAAGCGCGGGCGTGGAACTGGGCAGCATGGCCTTCGGCCTGCTGGCTGGATGGGGCGCGTGGAAAGTCCACACGCGCAAGGAAAAACCGGCCGGAAAGGCTGCGGCCAAGGAAGGCCCGGCACCATCGGCCAGCCTGCAAGTCACTACGGAAGGACAGTCATGATCAATACCATCCTGTGTGCGCTGGGCCTGTCGTATGCGGGCATGGCCAGCCTCTCGCTGGCGATGGACCGCCATCATGGCCAGATCTGGGGCAGGGACGCGGCGCCGAACGTGCGGCGCGCGCTGCAACTGGCCGGCGCGCTGTTGCTGGCGCTGGCCATCTGGCCTTGCGTGGCCGGCTGGAGCGCCACCGTCGGCGTCGTCGCCTGGCTGGGATTCATCGGCGCGGGAGCGCTGCTGGTGGCCCTGCTGCTGCCGTATGCCCCCCGATTGCTGTTGCGTAGTTCCCTGCTGGCAGCCGTCGCCGCGCTGGCAGGTCTTGTAACGTTCCTGCGGTGATGTTCACCGCCATTTTCAAGGATAGACCGATGTACTTTTCACGCCAGGCGACACCGTTTGATTTTTTTAATGTATTGAAGGCGGCTTCCTGATGGCGGCCCGCCTGCCTACCCGCCGCGCCCGCATCCTGGGCGGTGCGGTCTTGCTGGCGCTGTTGGGCGCCGGTGCACTGTGGGCCACGCGGGGCCCTGCAACCGTGTTCGACACGGCGCCCGTCAAGCGCGGCAACATCGAGGCCAGCGTGACGGCCATCGGCACCCTGCAGCCGCAAACCTATGTCGACGTGGGCGCGCAGGTGTCGGGCCAGATCACGCGCCTGCACGTGCAGCCTGGCAGCGCCGTGGAAAAAGGCCAGTTGCTGGCCGAGATCGACCCCAGCGTGCAGCAAGCCACGGTCGACGCGGGCCGCGCCGCCCTGGCGGGCTTGCGCGCGCAGCTGGCCGACCAGCAGGCGCAGCACCGCCTGGCAGGCCAGCAGCACGTGCGCCAGAAGCAGATGGCCAAGTTCGACTCGACGCCTTTGGCCGACCTGGAAACGGCCGAAGCCACCCTGGCCTCGGCCGGTGCCAAGATCGACCACCTGAAGGCGCAGATCGACCAGACCCAGGCCAGCCTGAAGGCGGACGAGGCGCGCCTCGGCTATACGCGCATCTACGCGCCGATGGCCGGCAAGGTCGTGGGCCTGGACGCGAAAGAAGGGCAAACCCTGAACGCCACGTACCAGACGCCGAACATCCTGCGCATTGCTGATTTGTCGGCCATGACGGTATGGACGGAAGTGTCGGAAGCGGACGTGCGTCGCGTGCGCCCGGATATGCCCGTGTACTTCACCACCCTGGGCGGCGACCAGCGGCGCTGGAGCGGCAAGGTGCGGCAAGTGCTGCCGGCCCCGCCGGTGCCCGGTGGTTCCGCCGCTGGCACGGCCCTGGCGCCGTCGACCAGCAAGGTGATCCTGTATACAGTGCTGTTCGACGTGGATAACGCCGATGGCGAACTGATGCCGCAGATGACGGCGCAAGTGGTGTTTGTCACGGCCGCGGCGAAGAATGTGCTGGCCGTGCCCTTGCCGGCGCTGAAACCATCGACCGAGGAAGGCGCCAAGCCGGGGCAGTTCACGGCCCGTGTGATGGATGCGGACGGCAAGGTCAATACGCGCTCCGTCACCGTGGGCGTGCGCAACCGCCTTAGCGCGGAAGTGCTGCAAGGCTTGCGCGAAGGTGAATTACTGGTCACGGGCGAGCAGCCGGCCAGCAGCGGCGCCAGCAGGTTCCAGTTATGAGTGCCATGAGCGAGGCCGCGTCGCTGGGGCAAGCCGGAGAACCTGGCCAGCCGGCGCCACTGATTGAACTTGCCGGCATCCGCAAGCGCTACGGCGGCCATGAGGGCGCGCCGGCCGTGGAAGTGCTGCGCGGCCTGACCTTGACTATCGGCGCCGGCGAATTCGTCGCCATCGTGGGGGCGTCCGGTTCCGGCAAATCGACTCTGATGCATTTGCTCGGGTGCCTAGACCGTCCCAGCGACGGCACCTACCGCTTCGCCGGCCAGGACGTGGCCAGCCTGAATCCCGATGAACTGGCGTGGCTGCGGCGCGAAGCTTTCGGCTTCGTCTTCCAGGGCTACCATTTGATCGCCACCGAGTCGGCGCGCGAAAACGTGGAAGTGCCGGCCCTGTACGCGGGCATGCCGGCCGCCGCCCGCCACGCCCGCTCGGAAGCGCTGCTCAAGCGCCTGGGCCTGGGTGAACGGCTCGATCACCGGCCGAATCAATTGTCGGGCGGGCAGCAACAGCGCGTGTCGATCGCGCGCGCCCTGATGAATGGCGGGCGCATCATCCTCGCCGATGAACCGACGGGAGCGCTCGACAGCAGCAGCGGCGCCGAAGTCATGGCGCTGCTGGGCGAACTGGCCGACGCGGGCCACACCATCATCCTGATTACGCATGACCGCAAGGTGGCGGCCCAGGCGCGCCGCGTGATCGAGATCAGCGATGGCGAAATCATCGCGGACTCGGGCGCCGTCGCCATCCCCGCCACGTCGACGGCCCTGCCGCCGCTGGACATGTCGCGCGCCGCCCACGATACGGGCGCGTCGCTGGGCACGGAATTGCTCGACGCGGCGCGCGCGGCCTGGCGCGTGCTGTGGATCAACCGCTTCCGCACGGGCTTGACCCTGCTGGGCATCGTCATCGGCGTCGCTTCCGTGATCGTCATGCTGGCCATTGGCCTGGGCACGCGCCAGCAGGTGATGGCGCAGCTGGGGGCGTTCGGCTCGAATCTGCTGTACATGGCGTCGCGCGGCGAAAGCTCGCGCATCCCCGGGCGCAGCATCACCCTGGCCGACCTCGATGCGCTGAAAGATGTGCCAGGTATTTCCCACGTGCTGCCGAATGTCACCGGCAACAAGGTGATACGCCACGGCAACCTCGACGTGCAGACCTATGTGCGCGGCACGGGGCCGGCCCTGCCGCAGATCCAGACCTGGCCGGTGGCCAAGGGCGGCTTCTTTACCGAGGAAGACGAGCGCGAGATGGCCACCGTGGCCGTGCTGGGCGCGCACCTGGCCGAAAAGCTGATGCCCGACGTGCCCAATCCCGTGGGGCAGAGCATCCTGATCGGCAATGTGCCGTTCCAGGTGATCGGCGTGATGAGCGCGAAGGGCGCGCTGACGGGCGAGAAGGATGAAGACGACGTGCTGCTGCTGCCGTTTTCCACGGCCGGCATCCGCGTCTTCGGCCAGCGCGAGCCGACGTACACGGTGATGGCGGTAAGCGACGTCAAGCGCGTGACCGAGGTGGAGGCGGCAGTCGACGCCACCATGTTCGAGCGCCACCGCATCCGCGACTATGGCATCAGCAACGCGGCCGCGTCGATCGCCGCCGAAGCCAGGACGCAGGACAACATGACCATGATGCTCAGCCTGATCGCGGCCGTCTCGCTGGTGGTGGGCGGCATCGGCGTCATGAATGTGATGCTGATGACGGTGCGCGAGCGCACGCGCGAAATCGGCATCCGCATGGCGACGGGCGCGCGCCGGCGCGATATCCTGCGCCAGTTCCTTACCGAAGCCGTGCTGGTGTCGGTGGTGGGCGGCGTGGCCGGTATCGTGGTCGGCGTGACGGTGGCCGGCTTGCTGCTGGTATGGGACGTGCCGGTGATCTTTTCACTGAGCGCCATCGCCGGCGCCTTTGCCTGCGCCGTGGTGACGGGGCTGGTGTTTGGCTTCATGCCGGCACGCAAGGCGTCGGGACTCGATCCGGTGGTGGCGCTGGCCGGACAGTAGGTATGCCAACGAGGCCGGCAGCGCGGCTGCCGGCAAAAAAATGTTGCCCTGGTTCCAACACGCGGTACTATCTCCTCATAATAAGAAGCAGTGTTTCGCGTTTTATGCCCTTGCGGGCACATACCAACCACCACAGGAGAACCCGATGCAGAAAAAATCAACCTTGACGACCGGTATTGCCGCCGCCCTCATGCTGGCGTTCAGCGTGGGGTCGGCCCAGGCGCAGGAAGTCGTGCGCCTGGGTAATTTGAAGTTTGCCCATTACGGCGCCGTGTCGTACATCAAGGAAATCGCGCCCAAGTGTGGCATCAAGGTCGAAGAGCATATCTTCGCCAAGGGCCTCGATGTGATGCAGGCGATTATCGCGGGCGAGCTGGACGTGGGTGCGACGGCGTCCGAAGCTGCCATTTCCGGCCGCGCCGGCGGCGCGCCCATCTATGTGGTGGCCGGCTTTGCCAAGGGCGGTGCGCGCCTGGTGGGGGGCATGGGACAAAAGATCGCCAGCGTCAAGGATTTGAAGGGCAAGCGCGTGGGCGTGACGCGCGGCGGCATTCAGGAAGTGCTGCTGCTGGCCGAGCTGTCGCAAGCGGGCCTGACGTATTCCGAAACCAAGGGCAAGGATGTGCAACTGGTGTTCCTTGCTTACGCCGACCTGAACCAGGCACTGATGGGCAAGAATATCGATGCCATGATGCAGTCGGAACCGCAATCGTCGCAGGCGATCAACAAGGGCTTTGGCACCGAAGTCATCAAACCGTACGACACGCCGATCGGCGAGCCCGTGCGCACCATGGTGATGACGGAAAAGTTCTACAAGGAACGCCGCCCCGTGGCGGAGAAATTCATGCGCTGCTTCGTCGAAGCGACGAAAACCTTTATCGACAATAAGGCGACGGCGGAAAAGTATGTGCGCGAAGTCGTGTTCCGCGGCCAGATCACGAAGGATGACTTCGACGACGCGATCAGCAACTCGCCATATTCGTACGATATCTCGCCCGAGCATATCCAGGTGACCACCGATGTCATGGTGAAAACGGGCGTGGGCCGCATGACGAAGCCGCCCGTGGCCAAGGACTGGGTCAAGACGGACTTGCTGGAGCAGGCGAAAAAGAGCTTGAATGTGAAGTAAATCAGTAAAACCATCAAAAAACCTCCGCGCCAGCGATGGTCCGGAGGTTTTTTTATGTGCAGCGCCCTTAGCGGGCGTTAAAGCCCATCCAGCCTTTTTCCGTCTGCCGGAAGCTCAGCGTATAGATGCGCGTCAGTTCATCGCCTTTCTTGAGCTGGCGGTTGATGATCGCGCCGTAATTGTCTTGCACGATCTGGTCCGACCATTGCAGCAGGTTGTCGAAGCGCTCGGCCGTCATCGCCGCCTGGCGGGCCAGCAGCGGCGCGGGAATCGCTTTCTTTTCCTGCTGCTGCGCCCAGAAGTCGCGGAAAACCTTGTTTTCGCCGCTCATGCCGCGCGCCATCAGGCCCAGACCCATGGTCATACCCACGGAACCATCGGTCTTCGCCTGCGTCTCGAGCTTGTCGACCACGTCGGCCAGCAGTTCCAGGTAGCCTACCTTGGCGCGCAGGATGGCCGAGCCCTTGATTTCGTACTGTTCGTTCTCTTTCCAGCCATTGAGCTTTTCCAGTTTCGCGATCTCGAAGTAGTCCGTGTACAGGTCATAGCTTTGAATCGAGGTACGGAAATATTCCTCGTACGTGGATTGGGACGGCGCATCTTTCATGCAACCGCTTAATACAGTGCAGGCGGCCAGCAGGAGGCAGGTCCAGGAAAATTTTCGAAAAGACATGGCGAGGGAGGGAGGGCGTAAGGGTGGATGAATATTGCTTTATGGACATAATTATAGGACTGGCCCAACAGGATGGCAATGTGGCCGCCGCGCTACGGCAGTGCGCAGCAGGAAAGATTGTCGAAATCTTGAGGGTGCGCTACCCCGTTGCGCCTCAGGCGCGATATCATGGCAGGCTTGCAGCATTGGCTGGCGGCGGAATGCCTGTCACCCGGGCTGTCGCTTGAATCGCGCTTGTCGGCTATGGTGTAAACTTAAACTATGCAGATCTATTTCTTTTTCATCGCCGCCCTGTTGTACGCGGCGTGCGCGGTGCTTCCCTCATCCCGTGCCCGACTCATTGCCGGCCTGACCGGCGTCGCCTGGCTGGCGCATGCCGCCACCCTGTGGTTCGACCTGATGGCGCCTGGCACCTTGCGTTTCGGTTTCTCCGCCATGCTGTCGGCCGCGCTGTGGGTATCGGTGGGCGCCTACTGGATAGAGAACCGCAATTTCAGCCTGGATGGACTGCGCCGCATGGTCATGCCCAGCGCCGTCATCGCCATCGGCCTGGCCTGGGCCTTTCCTGGCAGCCAGGTCAGCATGGAGGGCAAGTCTGCCGTCTTCGGCTGGCATATTGCCGTGGCCGTGCTGGCCTACAGCACCTTGACGATTGCCGCCTTTCACGCCGTGCTCATGGCGCTGCAGGAATCGCGCTTGCATACGCGCAGCGAAAGCCGCGGCTTCATCGGCAGCGCGCTGGACCAGCTGCCAGCCCTGCTGACCATGGAAAAGCTGCTGTTCCGCATGATCGGCCTGGGCTTCATCCTGCTGAGCCTGACCGTGCTGTCGGGCATCGTGTTTTCCGAGCAATTATTTGGCAAGGCGCTCAACTGGGATCATAAATCCGTGTTTACCATGCTGTCGTGGCTGTTGTTTGCCGCCCTGCTGGCAGGCCGCCGCTTTCGCGGCTGGCGCGGCAAGACGGCCCTGAGTTTTACACTGGCCGGTTTCGCCACCTTGCTGCTGGCCTATGTCGGCAGCCGTTTTGTACTGGAAGTGGTTTTACACCGAGGATTCGCATGACACGTGTTTTATTCTGGCTGGCGCTGGTGTTCCTGGTGCTGTTTGCCATCCGCAGCAAGATCCGGGGCATGCAGCAACGGGCCCGCGCGCAGCAACAGCAACAGCAGCCGAATCCATTTGCGCCACCGGGCCGGCCACAGGAATTGCCGGATGCGGAGCTGATGCTGTGTTGCGCCCATTGCGGTGTGTACTACCCGGCCTCCGAAAACGTGCAGGCCAAGGGCCACGATTACTGCAGCCAGGCGCACGCCACGCTGTAAGGACAGGCTAGCGCCGCGTTGCTCATCCGTATCGTAACGTCCCCCGGCATCCGTCCGGCGTAGCATCTGCAGCGAAGCGGTTCGCCACCGTCCCTGCAGAGAGGCGCGTTCTCCTATGTCCAGTCTCAGCCCGCATTCCTTGACCGCCACCGGCAAGCTGGGGGCTGGCCGCATGCCGCCCGCGCCGCAACTGAGCGGCAACTCCCTGCCCATGCAGGCGCTGCGCGCGCAGATTGGCCGCATCGCTCGCAGTGGCGCGCCGGTGGCCATCCGGGGCGAATCGGGCACGGGCAAGGAACTGGCGGCGCGCGCCATCCATGCGCAGGGTGCGCGCGCCAGCTTCCCTTTTATTGCCGTCAACTGCGGCGCGATTCCCGAAGCGTTGATGGAGGCTGAATTCTTCGGCTGCCGTCAGGGCGCCTATACGGGCGCGCTGCACGAGCGTGAAGGATTGTTCCAGGCGGCCCATGGCGGCAGTTTGCTGCTCGATGAAGTCGACGATCTGCCGCTGGCCATGCAGGTAAAGCTGTTGCGCGTCCTGCAGGAGCGACGCGTGCGCAAGCTGGGCGGTAGTACGGACGAGGCCATCGACGTACGCATTTTGTGCGCCAGCCAGCATGGCTTGGCGCGCGGCGTGGATGCCGGCACGTTTCGCCAGGATCTGTTTTACCGCCTCAATGTCATCGAACTGGCGCTGCCGCCGCTGCGTGAGCGGTGCGGCGATCTGCAGGTATTATGTGAGGTAATCCTGGCGCGTCTGGCACCGGGCCAGGCCGTGAGCCTGGCGCCGCCGGTGCTGGCGGCCCTGGCCGCGTATGCGTTTCCCGGCAATGTGCGCGAACTGGAAAACGTGCTGGAACGGGCACTGGCTTTTGCCGATGGCGGCGTGATCGCGCTCGATGGGCTGGGCTTGCCGTCGGCGGCGAGCGTCACCGGGCAGCGGGCGGCGCAGTCATCGGCAGTGCCGGAGCGGCAACTGTGCCTGCCCGGCATGGCGCTGTCCGGCCTTGCCCCGGCCTTGCCGCTGGACATGTATTTGCGCCAGGCCGAGCGTGACATGATCATGCAGGCGCTGGTGCAGGCGCGCTATCACCGCGCACGGGCGGCGCGCCAGCTGGGACTCAGCGTGCGCCAGTTACGCTACCGCATGCAGAAATTGACGATACAGGAACCGCTACCTTGATGACAGTATGGACGATAGATGAAGACGGCTGGTGCGACGGCGCGCGGCGCTATGACTCGCCGTACCAGGATGCGCGCCCGGACGGTGCGCAAGTCGACTTGCTGGTGATCCATAACATCAGCTTGCCGGGAGGCCACTTTGGCGGACCGCATGTGTCGGACTTGTTTACCGGCCGGGTAGACTATAATGCCGATCCTTCTTTCGCCGACCTGCGTGGCTTGCAGGTGTCGGCGCACTTTTTTGTGCGGCGCGATGGTGCGCTGTTGCAATATGTTTCTACTGATCAACGTGCCTGGCATGCCGGCGTGTCCATGTTCGAAGGACGCCCGCACTGCAATGGCTATTCTATCGGTATCGAAATGGAAGGCGCGGACGATGTGCCCTTCCAGCAGCGGCAATACCATGTCCTGGCGGCGCTGACGGCGGCACTGGTGGCGCGCTACGGGCTGTCCCAGGTGCGCGGCCACGAGCATATTGCGCCGGGGAGGAAGACGGATCCGGGGCCGTTTTTTGACTGGCATTTTTATCAAGAATGCTGGCTGGAAACTGTGCGCGGGCAAGCTGCGTTAGCGCTTACTACGCGGGCATTGGGCTTTCCATCCATGCCCTGAAAAGTCAACCGAAATCGTATATGAAAATACAAAAAATTACGCTGGAGGATGCCGGAAAACTATTGCATCGCCTTTCGATGGGCACTACAATTAGTGCACAACTTGGATTTAAAGACTATATGTAGTGCCATCACAGACGTTTTCAGAATTATTACCAAAGCTACCCTGTTTGTTGATATAGCAACGGGAACTGGCGTTTCATCACCCTTGATCGTGTTTCGCGCCAGCCCGGCTGTACAGGTTGGCCGTATGATTTCTGGCTGTATATTATTTACTATTTAGCAACAAATACCTGAAGAAACCCTGACCATCGGGCGTTCTATTCAACAACACACGCGGCAGCAAAACTGCAGGCTGACTTTAGCTGACAACGGGAGCTTCAATGCAATCACCACAAGATATTTCCATCCATTCAACGCCAGTATCGCCAGCGCCAGGCGCGGCCAATAGCGTGGCGAGCACGGGCGCGGCATTGGGCGACTATCGCATCATCCGCCGCAACGGCGCGGTGGTGGCATTTGAGCCGTCGAAGATCGCCATCGCCATGACCAAGGCATTTTTGGCCGTTAACGGCGGCCAGGGCGCCGCTTCGGCACGCATCCGCGAACTGGTGGAACAACTGACCGACGGCGTCGTCGCCGCGCTGGTGCGCCGCCATCCGGGTGGCGGCACCTTCCATATCGAAGACGTGCAAGACCAGGTGGAACTGTCGCTGATGCGCTCGGGCGAGCACGACGTGGCGCGTGCCTACGTGCTGTACCGTGCCAAGCACATGGAAGAGCGCCGTTTGCAGAAGGAGGCGCAAGGCGCCTCCGCGCAAGTCGCAGCGCCCCAGCTGAACGTGCTTGATAACGGCGTGCGCCGCTTGCTGGACATGCAGGAAGTGCGCGACCTGATCAACGCCGCTTGCGCCGGCCTGGAAAAGCACGTCGATGCCGACGCCATCCTGGCTGAAACGGTGAAGAACCTGTACGACGGCGTGCCCGTCGAAGAGCTGCACAAGTCTGCCATCCTGGCGGCGCGCGCGCTGATGGAAAAAGATCCGGCCTACAGCCAGGTCACGGCCCGCATCCTGCTGCACACGGTGCGCAAGGAAGTGTTCGGCAAGGAAGTGCCGCAAGCGGCCGCTGCTGCCGAGTACCTGACGTATTTCCCGCAATATATCGCCAAGGGCATCGCCAATGACCTGCTGAACCCGGTACTTGCCAGTTTCGACCTGGAGCGCCTGGCCAAGGCCATCGTTGCCGATCGCGACTTGCAATTCGGCTACATCGGCCTGCAAACCCTGTATGACCGCTACTTCCTGCACATCCAGGACGTGCGCATCGAAATGCCACAAGCGTTCTACATGCGCGTGGCCATGGGCCTGTCGCTGAACGAAGCGGACCGCGAAGCACGCGCCATCGAGTTCTACAGCCTGCTGTCCTCGTTCGACTTCATGAGCTCGACCCCGACCCTGTTCAACTCGGGCACCCTGCGCTCGCAGCTGTCGTCGTGCTACCTGAGCACCGTCTCGGACGACCTGGAAGGCATCTACGACGCCATCAAGGACAACGCGCTGCTGGCCAAGTACGCTGGCGGCCTGGGTAACGACTGGACGCCAGTGCGCGCCCTGGGCGCCCATATCAAGGGCACCAACGGCAAGTCGCAAGGCGTGGTGCCATTCCTGAAAGTGGTCAACGACACGGCCGTGGCAGTCAACCAGGGCGGCAAGCGCAAGGGCGCCGTCTGCGCTTACCTTGAAACCTGGCACATGGACATTGAGGAATTCCTCGACCTGCGCAAGAACACGGGCGACGACCGCCGCCGCACGCATGACATGAACACGGCGAACTGGATTCCCGACATGTTCATGAAGCGCGTCATGGAAAAAGGCGAGTGGACCCTGTTCTCGCCATCCGAAACGCCAGACTTGCACGACCTGGTCGGCAAAGCCTTTGAAAAGGCTTATCTGGGCTACGAAGCCAAGGCCGCCGCCGGCGAAATCCGCTCGTTCAAGAAGGTCCAGGCGCTGGACCTGTGGCGCAAGATGCTGTCGATGCTGTTTGAAACGGGCCACCCATGGATCACGTTCAAGGATCCTTGCAACATCCGCAGCCCGCAGTCGCACGTCGGCGTCGTCCACAGTTCGAACCTGTGCACCGAAATCACGCTGAACACGGGCCCTGACGAAATCGCCGTCTGCAACCTCGGTTCAGTGAACATGCCGGCGCACATGAAGGAAGGCAAGCTCGATCACGTCAAGCTGGCCAAGACCATCCGCACCGCCATGCGCATGCTCGACAACGTCATCGACATCAATTACTACGCCGTCGAAAAGGCGCGCAATTCGAACATGCGCCATCGTCCGGTCGGCATGGGCGTGATGGGCTTCCAGGATTGCCTCCACATGATGCGCATCCCGTTCGCCTCGGACGCTGCCGTATCGTTTGCCGACACCTCGATGGAAGCGGTCTGCTACTACGCCTACCTAGCGTCGACGGAACTGGCCGAAGAGCGCGGCCGCTATGAATCCTACGCCGGTTCGCTGTGGGACCGTGGCATCCTGCCGCAAGACTCGGTGAAACTGCTGGCCGAAGAGCGCGGCGGCTACCTGGAAGTCGATTCCTCGTCGGCCATGGACTGGACCCCGGTGCGCGAACGCATCGCCAAGTTCGGCATGCGCAACTCGAACTGCGTGGCAATCGCCCCGACGGCGACGATTTCGAACATCATCGGCGTGTCGGCCTGTATCGAGCCAACGTTCCAGAACCTGTATGTGAAATCGAACCTGTCGGGCGAATTCACCGAGATCAACGGCTACCTGGTGCGCGACCTGAAGGCGCGCGACCTGTGGGATGAAGTCATGATCTCCGACTTGAAGTACTTCGACGGTTCGCTGGTGAAGATCGACCGCATCCCGCAAGACCTGCGTGACATCTACGCCACCGCCTTTGAAGTGTCGCCAAGCTGGTTGGTGGAAGCGGCTTCGCGTCGCCAGAAGTGGATCGACCAGGCTCAGTCGCTGAACATCTACATGGCTGGCGCATCGGGCAAGAAACTGGACGAGACCTACAAGCTGGCATGGCTGCGTGGCCTGAAAACCACCTACTACCTGCGTACCATCGCCGCTACCCACATGGAGAAATCGACCTCCAAGACGGGTGCCCTGAACGCCGTGGCCGTCGATGGCGGCATGTCGGCCAGCGCGCAGAGCGCCCAGGCAGCGGTCGTGGCGGCAGCCGCTGCCGCCGTGGTGGCACCCGTGGTGGCTGCGGCAGCGGACGACGCCGATGGCGAAGCCTGCTACCTGCGTCCGGGTGATGACGGTTTCGAAGAATGCGAAGCTTGCCAGTAAAAACCTGCTGCGCAGCCCCCTCTCGGGTTCTGTGTTGCTCACCGTACTAAAGTACGGCTCCGCTACTCGACCCGATATCGGGCTTGCTCGCGACGGTTTTTAAAAAATTTAAAGTTGTCAGCCCGGCACGGTCGGGCTGATTCAATGTTGTTAATGTCCGCATTGTCCGATACAACGGACCTGTTGCGGATCGCCGGCTTGCCGGCATGGAAAGGAAGAAGATTATGTCGTTGTCATGGGATGATGAAACCACGTCGGCAGCTGTGCCGCGTCCGGCGCAGCAAGCGCCATTGGGGAATACCGAATTGAACCTGCCGGCCGGTGCCGAGCCGTCCGAAGCGAACGCCGAGCAAGTGGCGCGCCGCGTGAATGCCGACGACAAGCGCATCATCAACGGCAAGACGGACGTCAACCAGCTGGTGCCGTTCAAGTACAAGTGGGCGTGGGACAAATACCTGGCCGGTTGCGCCAACCACTGGATGCCGCAGGAAGTGAACATGCAGCGCGATATCGAGCTGTGGAAGAACCCGAACGGCCTGACGGACGACGAGCGTCGCCTGGTCAAGCGTAACCTGGGCTTCTTCGTGACGGCCGACTCGCTGGCCGCCAACAACATCGTGCTGGGCACCTATCGCCACATCACGGCGCCGGAATGCCGCCAGTACCTGCTGCGCCAGGCGTTCGAGGAAGCGATCCATACGCACGCCTACCAGTACATCGTCGAGTCGCTGGGCCTGGATGAAGGCGAGATCTTCAACGCCTACAACGAAGTCAAGTCGATCCGCGACAAGGATGAATTCCTGATCCCGTTCATCAACACGCTGACCGATCCTGCGTTTGTCACCGGCACGGTGGAAAACGACCAGAAGCTGCTGAAATCCCTGATCGTCTTCGCTTGCCTGATGGAAGGCCTGTTCTTCTACGTGGGCTTCACGCAAATCCTGGCGCTGGGCCGTCAGAACAAGATGATGGGCGCTGCCGAGCAGTACCAGTACATCCTGCGCGACGAATCGATGCACTGCAACTTCGGCATCGACTTGATCAACACGATCAAGATGGAAAACCCGCAGCTGTGGACGGCCGAATTCCGCGAAGAGATCAAAGTGCTGTTCATGAAGGCCGTAGAGCTGGAATATGCGTATGCGGAAGACACCATGCCGCGCGGCGTGCTGGGTCTGAACGCGCCGATGTTCAAGGGCTATCTGCGCTTCATCGCCAATCGCCGCGCGCAGCAGATCGGCATCGAGCCGCTGTTCGCGCAGGAAGAAAACCCGTTCCCGTGGATGAGCGAAATGATCGATATGAAGAAGGAACGCAACTTCTTCGAAACGCGCGTGACCGAGTACCAGACCGGTGGTGCGCTGAACTGGGAATAAGCGTTTTCCTGCCAATGCCAAAAGCGCCGTCATCGTGACGGCGCTTTTTTTTCGCGTGCTGGCGGCGAAAAATGCGGCCGCCGCGCGAGGTTAAAAGCGCCGCCGTCACGGCGGAAAAATGCGGGCATCATTCAGCAATGTGAAGCGCCTTGTGCCAGGTTTTTCGGATGCCGCGAACGGCCGCATCGCGGGTGTAAAAAAGCGTTTCCGGAGACGCTGGTGGCGGCATTTGCCGCGCGATTGTGCGATAGCACGCGTAACGTGCAAAAAAGCGGGCGAAAACGTGTCGTGCCGGTTGCGCATTGACAAGGTTTTCGTGTACTTTATGAGATTGCAAATGCGAGCGTTAGAATGCGGGGTTTTTTAACCAGCGCGGTAGCGAAAAAACCTCGCAAAACAGGGATACAGATTTACACGGATATGCACAAAACCACACCGTTTTCGTCTGCCGCCGTGCCCGAATTTTTTCAGGCATGGCGGTTTTTTATTTGACGCATGGGTGTTGTAGCGAGCGCGATGCGAGGAGCGAAAAAACGCACGGCATCGAAAACGAATGACCGAATTCAGACTTTGCCACCAGCTGCGAGATAAAGCAGGGTGGCACCGACGATGGCTGAAGTGCTGCAAACGTGAGGAGTTGCAGCAGTTCAGCTGGTGCCGAATTCATTAGCGCAAACGACCGTTTGTGCCGATGAATAATTCGCCTGGCCTATCCCTGTGGTGGGTCGGACGGGTTTAAATCTTGTAGCTTAAATTTCTCATCTCAGATGAAGGAGAGACAAATGGCAACAGCCGCTAAGAAATCAGAAGTAAAGAAACCAGCCGCCAAGGCTGCTCCTGCCGCGAAGAAGCCGGCAGCCGCAGCGAAGACGGTTGCCGCTAAACCAGCTGCCAAAGCAGCAGCGAAACCAGCCGCCAAACCCGTCGCCAAAGCCGCAGCCAAGCCTGCAGCAAAAGTGGCTGCCAAGCCAGTAGCGAAAGCCGCAGCCAAGCCAGCGGCCAAGGCTGCAGCAAAACCGGCAGCCAAGCCAGCAGCGAAACCTGCCGCCAAGGCAGCAGCCAAGCCTGTAGCGAAAAAAGCTGCAGCAAAACCGGCCGCGAAGCCAGCAGCAAAAGTCGCAGCCAAGCCTGTCGCCAAGGCAGCAGCCAAGCCAGCAGTGAAAAAAGCCGCGGCGAAACCTGCAGCCAAGGCAGCAGCGAAACCGGCAGCCAAGGCAGCAGCCAAGCCAGCAGCGAAAAAAGTCGTCGCCAAGGCAGCAGCGAAGCCAGCAGCAAAAGCAGCAGCCAAGCCAGCGGCCAAGGCAGCAGCCAAGCCCGCAGTGAAAAAAGCAGCAGCGAAACCTGCAGCCAAGGCAGCAGCGAAACCGGCCGCCAAAGCGGCAGCCAAGCCAGCAGCGAAAAAAGTCGTCGCCAAGGCAGCAGCGAAACCGGCCGCCAAGGCAGCAGCCAAGCCAGCAGCAAAAGCCGCAGCCAAGCCAGCGGTCAAGGCAGCAGCGAAGCCAGCAGCAAAAGCTGCAGCCAAGCCAGCAGCCAAGGCAGCAGCGAAGCCAGCAGCAAAAGCTGCAGCCAAGCCAGCGGCCAAGGTAGCAGCGAAGCCGGTAGCAAAAGTTGCCGCCAAGCCAGCCGCCAAAGTGGCCGCCAAGCCGGCAGCCAAAGTAGCAGCGAAACCTGCCGCCAAGGTCGCAGCGAAACCGGCAGCCAAGCCAGCGGCCAAGGTAGCAGCGAAGCCAGCAGTGAAAGCTGCAGCCAAGCCAGCAGCCAAGCCGGCAGCGAAAGCAGCAGCGAAACCTGCCGCCAAGCCAGCCGCAGCGCCAGTCGTGGCAGCAGTGCCAGCAGCGGCGCCAGCGGCACCAGCCGCCGTGGCCGCCAAGCCAGCAGCCAAAAAGGCCGCGCCTAAGAAGGCCGCACCGAAGAAGGCAGCGCCTGTCGCCAAGCCATCGGCGCCTATCGCACCTGTAGCAAAAACCGTGTTGGCACCGGCTGCAGCCTGGCCATTCCCAACCAGCACTCGCCCATCGTAATTCCTACGATACGGGTGCCTGGATGAGGCAACACGCCGCTGTGTGACTCAATCACACAGCGGTTTTTTTTTGGAGAATTAGTCGTGCTGATCGTTATCCTTACATTGATCGTTGATACCATTGCCACCTTGCTGGGCGGCGTGCTGCTGCTGCGCTTCTGGATGCAGGCGGTACGCGTGCGGCCCCCTTCATCGGTGGCGCAATTCACGTTTCAATTGTCCGACTGGCTGGTGCGCCCCCTGCGCCGCGTGGTGCCGGGCGTGGGCGGGTATGACTGGGCCAGCCTGATCGGCGCCTTCCTGATCGTGCTGCTGGCCAGCTCGCTCCTGTTTATTTCCGGCGCTCCCGTCGAAGTGGTGCTGCTCAAGTCGCTGCAACGCTTCCTGCAATGGATACTCTACGGTTTCATGGCCTTGCTGATCATCGAAGCCATCTTTAGCTGGGTCAACCCGCATGCGCCGCTGGCACCGTTTGTACGGGCCCTGAACGAGCCGCTGCTGCGTCCGATCCGCAAGGTCGTGCCGCTGGTCGGCAGTCTGGACTTGTCCCTGCTGGTGGCGCTGATTCTGTTGCAGGTCGCGCAAGTGCTGGTGGGGATGATTATCGTGCTGCGATGACGGTGATGGTGGCGTAGGTCGGGTTAGCGTAGCGTAACCCGACATCAGCACTTTGGCACAAGCCGACGTGCATATGGGGTCAGAACCGGCGGATCTGACCCCAGCTCATTAATAGCGGTAGCCGAACGCCGCTTCAAACTGGTCTGCGATACCGGCTGGCGTAAATACATGGTTTTGCGCGCCCTGCGTGGCGATCTTGATGGCGCCCAGCAGGCTGGCCAGGCGGCCACTGGTTTCCCAGCCCAGGTCATTGGTGATGCCGAACAGCAAGCCAGCACGGTAGGCGTCGCCGCATCCGGTCGGGTCCAGCACTTCCTTGGCGGCCACGACAGGAATGTCGATGCGCTTGCCGTCCGTATAGATTTCCGAACCTTTTTCGCCACGCGTGACGATCAGCGCATCCAGGCGGCTGGCGATGTCCGGCAGGGTCAAGCCCGTGCGTTCCATCAACATTTCCATTTCATAGTCGTTGGCCGACACATACGTGGCTTTGTTGATGAAGTCGATCAACTGTTCGCCATTGAAGCGTGGCAGCTGTTGACCTGGGTCGAACATGAAGGGGATGCCCAGCTCGGCCAGGTCGGCGGCGTGCTTGAGCATGCCAAGGTCGCCGTCCGGCGAAATGATGGCAACCTTGGCTGGGCCCGCATTGGCGATCGGGTTTTCATGTGCAAACGACATGGCACCCGGGTGGAAGGCATTGATTTGGTTATTGTCCGCATCGGCCGTGACGAAGCACTGCGCGTTATAGCTGTCGGCCTTGATCAGGATATTGGCGGTGGAAATGCCCAGCTTTTGCAGGCGTTCCAGGTAGGCGGCGCTATCTTGCCCCATGACGCCGACGATGCGCGGGTCGCCGCCCAGCATTTTCAGGCTGTAGGCGATGTTGCCCGAACAGCCGCCGAACTCCGTGCGCATGGTGGGCACGAGGAAGGACACGTTCACCTTGTGCAACTGGTCGGCCAGCAGGGATTCGCCGAAGCGGCCAGGGAATTGCATGATGGTGTCGGTGGCAAGCGAGCCGCAGATCAGCGATGTTTTGGTCATGATAGTGTCGGTTAAGGGTAAAAGATGGCGATATGGTAGCCAGACGCCGTGAGCTGGTCTAATGCAAAGTACAGTTTGATGGTTTGTTCGGAGCGAGGCGCAAAACCCTTGCTCACGTCGATATTGGCCGGCAGGTAGTCGCGCGGCGCGATCACACGGCGCAAGAGCGGCTTGTCGTTGGCATCGTTGAGTATCAGTTCGATGCTGGGCCAGGCTTGCACGCTGCGGCTCTGGTTGCGCAGCAGCGAGACGTAGGAAAAGGTTTGTTCCCTGAGGGTTTGCAATTCACCCTGTTCAATGGACAGCGCCTCGATCTGCGCCGGCAAGTCGACCTGGCAGCCACTGACCTTGCACAGCGCGACCAGGGTCGGCTTCCACTGCGGAAACTGCGCCGCCAGCGGATTGCGGAAGGTGGTCATCACCTGCAGCAATAATAATAGCAGCAGCACCACCGAGCCGATGGCCATCGCCACGCGCAAGGCTCTGCCGCTCTGTTCGCGGCGCCGGCCCTGGATCACAAAGGCCGGTTCGTCGTCGGCCGGCACCACTGCCGTTTTCCCGGCCTCGGCTTCCATCACTGGCTCGGGCGCAACAGGGGCGGGCATTGCTTCAAATGAGTGGTCGGCCAAGGTCGGTTCCAAGCGCGTTGGTGCAGGCGCGACAGGCAATGGTTTGTCCAGGCTGATTTTTTCGGTCGCAGGCAATATTGGCGCCGGGCCCGCTTCCAGGTTCGGTTCGCGGCGGCTGTCGCGCAAATACGTGGCGAAGGCGGGTGCGTCATCGACCTGGCGGCGCTTGAAGGGCGCCATCGGCTGGGGCAGCGGCGCTTCGGGCGGTTCGACCGGTGCAATGACAGGGGCGGCGACAGGCGCGTCGGCCAGCGCCTCGTCGGGCAGGCCGATGTCCAGGTTCAGCTCGATGTGTTCGCCATCGTCTTCCTTGAGCTGCGCCGTTTCCGGCAAGATGCCGAACGGGTCGAACGAGGTGTCGAAATCGAGAGAATAGATGGGTTCGTCGTCCGTGGCGGACGGCAGGCTGTTGTCGGCAGGGTAACTGGTCGACAGCGGGGCGGCAGCGCCGGGGCGAGACGTTAAAAACGGCGATGCGGCAGCTGGATCGACCAGCGCGGCATTGCCGTCAAACACTTCCCTGCACGTGCCACAGCGTACGATGCCCCCACGTAACTTCAACTGGTCAGCAGCGACCCGAAATATCGTGTTGCAATGGGGGCATTTGGTGGCGAGGGCCATTACAGTGCTTATGCACCTTCCGCGCGGGGCGCAGGCGCTTGCGTGCTGCCCAGGCGGCCATGCAGGGCTACCCAGCCGTCTTGCTCGGCCCAGACACCCAGCTGGATGAACGGTGCGTAGGCAGCAGCGACTTCTTCCGCCTGGCGTGCCAGCACGCCGGACAGGATCAGGGCGCCGCCGTCGGCGACTCTGCCCGACAGCATCGGCGCCATCAGCTTCAATGGGCTCGACAGGATGTTGGCAACGACGATGTCAAATTTCGCCGTGGCGTGCGCCGAAGTGGCAAAAGTATCTGGCAAGAAATATTCGATCTCGCACTGGTTGCGTTCGGCATTGTCGCCAGCCGATTCGATCGCTTGCGGGTCGATATCGACGCCGACCACTGTTTGCGCGCCCAGCTTCTTTGCCACCATGGCCAGGATGCCGGAGCCGCAACCGTAGTCGAGCACGGTCTTGCCAGGGGCGGGATTGGCTTCCAGCCACTCCATGCACAGGCGGGTGGTCGGATGGCTGCCCGTGCCGAATGCCAGGCCCGGGTCCAGTTCCAGGATCAGGCCAGCAGGATCCGGTGCCTCGTGCCAGCTGGGCACGACCCAGATATTCTTGCCGATGTGAATCGGTGCGAATTGCGACTGGGTCAGGCGTACCCAGTCCTGCTCTTCCACGGGGCGCATGGTAAACACCGGTACCGTTGCCATGCCGACAGCTTCGGCTGCGGCGGCCACGATGGCGGCCTGGTCGGCGTCGACGTCGGTCAGCGCCACCACGCGGCTGCGTTCCCACGCCGCTTCCTTCGGTTCCATGCCTGGCTCGCCAAACAGGGGCTGCTCGGCATCCGTGCCTTCATCGGCGTCTTCCACCGATACCGACAGGGCGCCCGCTTCCATCAACGCGTCGGACATGGCCTCGGCGTTGTCACGGGCGATTTCGATGACGATTTCCGTCCAGCTCATGCGCCCGCCTTGATTTCGGATTTCTTGGCGATGCTGGGGCTGCCGCCATTCAGGTTCTTGCCCAGGTCCGGCATGTCGGCCAGTTTCTGTTCCAGATAGTGAATGTTGGTGCCGCCTTCGATGAAGCGCGCATCGATCATCAGTTCGCGGTGCAGGGCGATATTCGTGTTGATACCTTCGACCACCATTTCGGACAGGGCGATCTGCATGCGGCGGATCGCTTGCTCGCGCGTGGCGCCGTAAGCGATCACTTTGCCGATCATCGAGTCGTAGTGCGGTGGCACGTAGTAGCCGGCGTAGGCGTGCGAGTCGACGCGGATACCAGGGCCGCCCGGCGCATGCCAGGACACGATCTTGCCTGGCGATGGCGTGAACTTGAATGGATCTTCGGCATTGATGCGGCACTCGATGGCGTGGCCCGACAGCAAGACGTCGCGTTGGCGGAAACGCAATTTTTCGCCGGCGGCGATGCGGATCTGCTCTTGTACGATGTCGATGCCGGTGATCATCTCGGTGACCGGATGTTCAACTTGCACGCGGGTATTCATTTCAATGAAATAGAACTCGCCGTTTTCGTACAGGAATTCAAACGTGCCGGCGCCGCGGTAGCCGATCTTGCGGCAGGCTTCGGCGCAACGGTCGCCAATTTTTTCGATGAGTTTGCGCGGGATGCCCGGCGCTGGTGCTTCTTCGATGACTTTCTGGTGGCGGCGCTGCATGGAGCAGTCGCGCTCGCCCAGCCAGACGGCATTCTTGTGTTCATCGGCAAGAATCTGGATTTCCACGTGGCGCGGATTTTCCAGGTACTTCTCCATATACACTTCAGGGTTGCCGAAAGCCGTGCCGGCTTCCGTCTTGGTCATCGCCACGGCGTTGATCAGGGCGGCTTCCGTGTGTACCACGCGCATGCCGCGTCCGCCACCGCCGCCGGCAGCCTTGATGATGACCGGGTAGCCGACCTTGCGGGCAATTTGCACGATCGCTTTCGGATCATCCGGCAACGCGCCTTCCGAGCCTGGGACGCAGGGTACGCCAGCCTTGATCATGGTTTGCTTGGCCGACACTTTGTCGCCCATCAAACGGATCGATTCGGAGCGGGGGCCGATGAAGACGAAGCCCGATTTCTCGACGCGTTCGGCAAAGTCGGCATTTTCCGACAGGAAGCCATAGCCTGGGTGAATTGCTTGTGCATCCGTCACTTCAGCGGCGCTGATGATGGCGGGCATGTTCAGGTAGCTCAGGGACGACTGTGCCGGGCCGATACAAACGGATTCGTCGGCCAGCTTGACGTATTTCGCGTCCTTGTCGGCTTCGGAGTGGACTACAACCGTTTTAATGCCCATTTCGCGGCAGGCGCGCTGAATACGGAGGGCAATTTCACCACGGTTGGCAATCAGGATTTTTTCAAACATGGTAGGTTCGCGTATGTCTGTGAGAGCCGGCGAGCCGGCGAAACAACAAGTGTGAGGGACTAAAACTGCAAACGGCCGTTGCCGGCCGTGTGGACTGGGTTTTAGCCGATCACAAACAAGGGTTGACCGAATTCGACCGGCTGGCCGTTTTCGACCAGGATCTGGGTCACGACACCGGCTTTATCGGAGTCGATTTCATTCAGAAGCTTCATCGCTTCGATGATGCACAGGGTATCACCTTCCTTGACGGTAGCGCCCACTTCAACATAGGCGGCGCTGCCAGGAGCGGAGGAACGGTAGAAGGTGCCAACCATGGGCGACTTGACCACATAGCCCGTTGGCTCGGCGGCTACCACGACGGCAGCTGCCGCAGCGGGAGCGGCGGCTGGCGCGGCGGGCTGGTAGTGGGCTTGCATGCCTTGCGGCTGCATCATGACCATCTGGTTTTGCGGCATGGCCGACGATTTGACGATGCGAACCTTGCTTTCGCCTTCGGTAACTTCCAGCTCTGCGATATCCGATTCGGCGACCAGGTCGATCAAGGTCTTGAGTTTTCGTAGATCCATGTAAAACCCCTAGGAATGTAGTTTGTTTTATGAGTGATGCGGTGATGTCCAGAACCTATCGCCGCGCTAAATGCGTGCAGATCGCGTAGATTAACGTTTTTTAAGCGCGAAGTCGATGGCAAGCCGATATCCATCGATACCTAGCCCGCAGATCGTCCCCTGCGCGATCGCGCTGAGAAATGAGTGATGTCGAAACGTTTCGCGTTGATAAATATTCGAGATATGGACTTCCACGAACGGAATGGCGACCCCGGCCAGCGCATCGCGTAAGGCAACACTGGTATGTGTCAGGCCGCCAGGATTGATGACGATGGCATCGATCCCTTCCGCTCGCGCGGCATGGATGCGGTCGATCAGCGCGCCTTCATGGTTGCTTTGAAAGCAGACCAGGTCGGCACCGGCCGCCATGGCTTGCGCCATTGCTGCCTGCTCGATATCGGCCAAGGTGCTGGCGCCGTAGACCTCAGGCTCGCGCGTTCCCAGCAAATTCAGGTTGGGACCGTTGAGCAGAAGGAGGTTTTTTGCCATGTATGGAAGACCGTTTTAGCGAAAGTTCCGCATTTTGCCGCCAAAGATACGCATTGGCAAGAGAAAAAAGCACGCTCCGAATTTACAATTTATCCAGATCGGCGCGCAACTGATCAAATTTCAAGCGGCCCAGATAGGTCTTTTTGACTTCGCCATCGGCGCCGATCAGCACCGTAAAGGGCAAACCGCCCGTGGCATTGCCAAAATGACGCGACAGGTCGGTACCGCTCAGGCCGGAAACATACACGGGATAAGCGATCTTTACCTTGCTGGCAAAAGTAGCAATATTGCTGGCCGAATCGATACCAATACCGATGACCTGCAGATTTTTCGCCGCATAGTGCCCTTGTACTTCGGATAACTCCGGCATTTCTTCCACGCAAGGCGGACACCAAGGCGCCCAGAAATTGACCAGCAAATTCTTGCCTTTCCATTGCGACAAGGCTTGCGTGGCGCCAGCCGCGTCCGGCAGGGACAGTGCATACAGTTCGTTGACGGGACCCGTCGCGCCCGGCGCGATGGTCGTCGTCAGAGGCCCCGCTTTTTCCTTCTCTTTATGCATGCCCACGTAGGCGCCCATGCCGCCAAACATCAGTGCCACGATGGCGCAGGCGATCCAATTCTTTTTTGTCATAACTTTATCTATATCAATGTTAGTCGGCAGCCGGCACGCCATCGGCGAGGCTGGCGGCCAGCAGGCTGCGCAGACCCGCGATATCGGTGCGCAGCACTTTTCCATCTGCCTTGGCTTTCAGCGCGCCGCGCATGTCGTCGAGCTCATACATGGCTGCATGCACGCCTTCGTTTTTCCATAAGAAACTGGCCGTCTCGACCGCATCATAACGCGCTCCCTTGAAATGCGGGCTTTCCGACATGTCGAGCACGACATTTTTATTGAGCAGGAAGATATGGATATCTTTGGCGCTCTCGGCAAACAGCTGCAAATAGATCTCGTCGTGGGGGCCTGCCGTGCCGTTCAGCACGGGGCCGCTGAGCAGGGGATGAAATTGTTGCAACGCTTCCATGACCTGCAGCGCAATCGTGCGCAGCTGAAACAGGCGCGCCGGCTGGCTGTCGGCCAGGAACAGGGCATTGTATTGCCGCACCTGCTCTTCGATCATGTCGTTGTCAGGCAGTACATTGGGCCGGTTCGGCGCGTCGCCGAGTACCTGCCGCGCGGCCTTGCGCTTGGCGCTGCCATAGTCGGCGCCATCCTGCGCCACCAGGCGCGCGGCAGCGGCGGCGATTTCCAGGCGCAACTGCGCGCTATCGTCAAATGCATCGTTCGTCATGAGCGAGATGATACTCCGAAGCGGAAAAAGTCATGGCGTCAGGTAAAATCCTACACTTGCCCTTTTTTAGCTCACCGTCTTACTTACTTTAGCGTGCACCTTTCGCACTGATCACATGCATATTCATATTCTCGGTATTTGCGGTACCTTCATGGGCGGTCTGGCCGTCCTGGCCAAGGAAGCCGGCCATAAAGTCACCGGTTGCGATGCCAACGTCTATCCGCCGATGAGCACTCAGCTGGAATCGCAGGGAATCGAACTGATCCAAGGCTTTGATCCGGAACAAACCCAGTTGAATCCGGATTTGTATGTGATTGGCAATGTGGTTTCGCGCGGCAACCCTCTGGTGGAAGAAATCCTCAACCGCAGCCTGCCATATGTCTCCGGACCGCAGTGGATCGGCGAACACATCTTGCGCAATCGATGGGTGCTGGCCGTGGCCGGCACGCATGGCAAGACGACAACTTCGGCCATGCTGGCATGGATACTCGAAGACGCGGGCTACGCGCCCGGCTTCCTGATCGGCGGCGTGCCGATGAACTTTGGCATTTCTGCCCGCCTCAGCGGCAAGATCGATGGCAAGAGCGTAGATTCGGACTTCTTCGTCATCGAAGCCGATGAATACGACACGGCCTTCTTCGACAAGCGCAGCAAGTTCGTGCATTACCATGCGAAGACGGCGATCATGAATAACCTGGAATATGATCACGCCGACATCTTCCCCGATCTGCACGCGATCGAGACGCAATTCCACCACTTGGTGCGCACGGTGCCCGGCATCGGCCGCCTTGTGTTCAATGGCGACGAAGCGTCGCTGCAGCGCGTGCTGGCGCGCGGTTGCTGGAGTGAAAAGGAATGTTTTGGCCAAGATGCCAACTGGCAACTGCAAGAGCAGGCCGATGGCAGCTTCGACGTGGTTTTCAATGGCCAGCAGGAAGGCCATGTGGCGTGGGCGCTCACGGGCAAGCACAACCGCAGCAATGCGCTGGCGGCCATCGCCGCCGCGCGCCACGTGGGCGTGCCTATTGCCCAGGCCTGCGCGTCGCTGGCCACATTCGAGAGTGTCAAGCGGCGCATGGAAGTGCGCGGCGTGGTCAACGATATCACCGTGTACGACGATTTCGCGCATCACCCGACGGCCATTGCCACCACCGTGGGCGGGTTGCGCCAAAAAATGCGCCAAACCGTCGGCGACAGCGGCCGCATCCTGGCCGTGCTGGAACCACGTTCGAACACCATGAAGCTGGGCGCCATGAAAGATGCGCTGCCGGGCAGCCTGAAGGATGCCGACCTGGTCTTCGGTTTCGGCAGCCATGCTGCGCTGGGCTGGAGCCTGGGCGACGCGCTGGCGCCGCTGGGCAAGATTGCCAGCGCCTATGAAGACATTGATATGCTGGTGGCGGCCGTGGTCGCTAGCGCCCGTCCCGGCGACCAGGTCGTCGTCATGAGCAATGGCGGCTTTGGCGGGGTGCACCAGAAATTGCTGGAGGCGCTGGGCCGATGATTCTGTACCTGCATGGATTTCGCTCGTCGCCCCTGTCGATGAAGTCGCGCCTGCTGGCCGCGCAGATGCAGGCGCTGGGCCGCGAAGCAGAGTGGCTGTGCCCGCAATTGCCGGCCTCGCCCAAGCTGGCCATCGCACTGGCTCTGTCGCTGGTCAAGGACGTGGCGCCGGGCGACCTGACGATCATCGGCTCTTCGCTGGGCGGCTATTACGCCACCTGGCTGGCAGAGCAACTCGGTTGCCGCGCCGTGCTGCTCAACCCCGCCATCGTGCCGCTGATCGACCTGGAGCAGCATGTGGGCGTGACGACTGAGTTCCATTCGGACAAGCCATTCGAGTTCAAGCGCGAATACATAGCTGAGCTGCGCGCGTTTGCCGTACAGAAAATTACGCAGCCGCAACGCTATTTCCTGATTGCCGCCACTGGCGATGAAGTACTCGACTACCGCGACATGCTGGCGCATTATCAGGGGGCGCAGCAGTGCGTCATCGACGGCAGTGACCATGGCATCAGCGAATTTGCCGCATACCTGGTGCCCGTGCTGGCCTTTTGTGGCATCCATACGGACGCCGCCCGGTGAGGCCTGGTTCGCTGCGGCAGGCGCAATGGCATGCGCACGTGAACGCCGTCAATGCGCCGCCGGCCTTGCGCCACTGGCTCAAGGGTGGCGGTTCCTTGACGGCCAAGCTGAAAGCGCATAGCAGCGCGTTCCGCGTGCAATGTTTGCATCAGGAAACTGCACGCTGCCTGAGCGACGAGGCGGCCAGCATCGGCCTGCACCGTTCGGGCCGCGTGTGGGAACGCGAAGTGCTGCTGCGGTGTGATAACAGGCCGGCCGTGTTTGGCCATACCGTCGTGCCCATGCAGGCGACGGCCACGGACTGGCCTTTGTTTTCCGCGCTGGGCGAGCGCTCGCTGGGCACGACCCTGTTTGGCGACCGCATGGTGCGACGCGGCACTCTTGAATTTGCCCGCTTGCGCGCAGGTCACCCGCTGGTACAGCGGGCGCAGGCGGCGCTGGCACGGGAAGGGCAGCGCGTCGATGAAAAGGCGCTGTTTTTTGCCCGCCGCTGCCTGTATCAGCGCCACCAGGGCTTGCTACTGGTAACCGAAGTATTTTTGCCGGCGGTGTTTGAGTTGAAGCCCGTCACTCGCACCGTTGCAACCGACACATTAATGAACAAAGCATAACAATGAATCTATTTTTTGAAGAATCCGGCGATTTCAAGGTCGGCACGGTCCTGTCGCAAGCAGGTGAGGCTTACCAGGTCGAAATGGCCAGCGGCAAGCGCACCAAGGTCAAGACCAAGGACGTGCTGCTGCAGTATGAAAAACCGGCCCCGGCCGAGCTGCTGGAGCAAGCCAAGGCCGTGGCCGCCGAAATCGACCTCGATTTCCTGTGGGAAGTGGCGGGCGAAGACGAGTTCGGCTTTGCCGAGCTGGGCGCCGAGTATTTCGGCCATGCCCCGCTGCCGCCGGAAGCGGCCGGCCTGATCCTGGCCCTGCATTCGGCGCCCGTGTATTTCTACAAGAAGGGCCGTGGTCGCTACAAGGCGGCGCCGGAAGCGTCCTTGAAGGCGGCATTGGCCGGCATCGAAAAGAAAAAACAGCAGGCGCTGGTGCAAGCCGCGTATGTGGAAGAGCTGAAACAGAACCGTTTGCCTGCGTCCATGCAGCCCATGGTGCTGCAACTGTTGTTCAAGCCCGACAAGAATACGATTGAATACAAGGCGCTGGAAGCGGCTTGCACGGAATTGCACACGACGCCGCCGCGCCTGATGCTGGCCGTTGGTGGTATTGCTTCGGCAAAAGATTTGCACCTGTCGAAATTCCTGTTCGAGAACTTCCCCAAGGGCGCCGGTTTCCCGAGCGTGCCCGTGCCGTCCGTGACGGCCAAGCTGCCGCTGGCCGACGTGGCCGCCTTCTCGATCGACGACGTGACTACCACCGAGATCGACGATGCCTTCTCCGTGCAGCCATTGCCGGATGGCACGATCAAGGTGGGTATCCACATCGCCGCGCCGGGCCTGGGCATCCGCCCGGAAGACGTGATCGACAAGATGGCGCGCCAGCGCATGTCCACCGTCTACATGCCGGGCGACAAGATCACCATGCTGCCGGACGAAATCGTGAATGCTTTCACGCTCGCAGAAGGCACGACGTGCCCGGCCCTGTCGCTGTACGCGACCCTGGACCCGAAAGCGGAGTGGGCGGTAATCAGCACGCAGACGCGCGCCGAGCTGGTGCCCATCGCCAGCAATTTGCGCCATAACCAGCTGGACGACCTGGTCAACGAAGAAACCCTGGCCAGCGGCGAAGGCGAGTACCCGCACAAGGCCGATTTCGCCGTGTTGTGGCAATGGGCGCAGCAGCTGGAACAGGGCCGCATGAAGAAGCGCGAAGCGTTTGGCCTGAAGCCGGAACAGAATAACCGCGTCGATTTCAACTTTTATGTGGAAAACGACATCGTCACCGTGGCGCGCCGCAAGCGTGGCGCGCCGCTGGACAAGATCGTCGCTGAACTGATGATTTTTGCCAACAGTACCTGGGGCAAGATGCTGCACGACCATGGTGTGCCAGGCATTTACCGCAGCCAGGGCGGCGGCAGCGGCAATAGCTGGGCGGCAAAAATGCAGGTGCGCATGGTCACCCATGCGGCGCCGCATCAGGGTCTTGGTGTGGATCAATACGCGTGGAGCACCTCGCCCTTGCGCCGCTACACGGACCTGGTGAACCAATGGCAAATTATCGCCTGCGCCGAGCATGGCGTGACGGCACCGCTGGTGGCCCCGTTCAAGCCGCGCGATGCGAATTTGTTCGCCATCGTCTCGGCGTTTGACGCGGCGTATGCCGCGTATGGCGATTTCCAGTCGAACATGGAACGCTACTGGTGCTTGCGCTGGCTGCACCAGGAAAATGCACGCCAGGTCGATGCCGTCGTCTTGAAAGATGAAATCCTGCGCCTGGTCGATATCCCGCTGGTCATCAAGCTGCCAGGCATGCCATCGGTGGCGCGCGGCGCCCAGGTGAAACTGGACTTGCTGCGCTGGGATGAAGTCGACCTGAGCATCGAAGCGCGCCTGCTGGAAATTGCCGCCGTGCCGGATGCGGCGGCCGACGCCGAGCTCGACTACGAGGAAGATGCGGGCGACGAAGGCGCCGAGGAGGTCGAAGTGGCGCCGGAAGCTTCTCCGGAAGCGGCGAACCAGGTCAGCGACGCCGATGCGGAAGTGGCGGAACTGGCCAGCGAGGACGTGGTCAGCGAGCCCGAGGTCAAGTAAGGCCGCCGCCAAGCCACAAGGCGGTGCTGATAACTGTTGCCGGCACCGCCCTTTGACGTAGAATTCAGCACATCTTGTGCTTGTTGCGAACTGGGTTGCGCGTGAAGTATTTCCGAGAGTATCGTTTCCTGATGATCGCCGTGGCGGTGTCGCTGCTGGCGCACGGCGCCTTGCTGGCGATGCATTTTGTCGCCCCGGCCCCGCAGCGGGCCGTGGCCACCGATCCCGGCCTGGAAGTGATCCTGGTCAACGCCAAGCATGCGAACAAGCCGCTGAAGGCCGAGGCCCTGGCGCAAGCCAATCTCGACGGCGGTGGCCAGGCCGACAAGGGCCGCGCCAAGTCGCCCTTGCCCGACATGCGCAAGGTAGAAGAGGGCGATAGCGCCAAGGCCAGCGCCCGACGCATTGCCGAACTGGAGCAAAAGCAGCAGGAACTGCTGACGCAGGCGGCCAAGACCACGCCCTACAGCGCCGCGCCCGTCACGGAAAAAGACAAGCCCAATCCCCTGGCCAGCGGTTCGGACTTGATGGAAAGCAGCAAGGCCATCGCGCGCATGGCGGCCGAGATCAGCCAGACCGTGGAAGACCAGAACAAGCGTCCCCGCAAGACTTTCATTACGCCCAGCACGCAAGAGGTCGGCTATGCCATGTATTACAAGACCCTGCAAAAGCGCATCGAGGAAATAGGCACCCTGAATTTCCCGCAAAAGAATGGCCGCAAGATATATGGCGAACTGGTCGTCTACATCCCCATCTTCCAGGACGGCACGATTTACCAGAAGGAGGGCGGCGCCCGCGTGGAGAAAAGCTCGGGCAACCCGGCGCTGGATGCGGCGGCCCTGGCCATCGTGCGCCGCGCGGCGCCTTTCGGCCGTTTCCCACCGAATATGTTGTCGAGTGACAAGGATGACCTGTGGGTCGTCATCACCCGTTTCAAATTTACGCGCGAAGAAAAAATGGAAGCTAACCTGACTGGCGGCAGCAATTGAGTACACACGAACTAAATACAAGCGAAGTACATTCTGATCAATATTGCGTCTTTGGTAATCCCATCGCCCACAGCAAGTCTCCCTTGATCCACGCCGCGTTTGCGCTGCAGACAGGACAAGCCATGGCCTATGAACGCCGGCTGGCGCCGCTGGACGGCTTTGCTTTGGCGGCCCGCAGCTTCGCCGCCGAAGGGGGCAAGGGCGCGAATGTCACGGTGCCATTCAAGCTCGATGCGTGTGCGCTGGCCACTGTCCTGACGCCACGCGCGCAAGCGGCCGGCGCCGTCAATACCTTGCGTTTCGATGGCGACGCCATTCTTGGTGACAATACCGACGGCGCGGGCCTGGTGGCGGACATCGTGCGCAACGCGGGCGTGGACATCGCCGGCAAACGCGTCCTGCTGCTGGGCGCGGGCGGTGCGGCGCGCGGCGTGGTGCTGCCCTTGCTGGAACAGGGGCCGAAGGAAATTCTTATTGCCAACCGCACCGTGGCCACGGCCGAGGCGCTGGTGGCCCAGTTTGCCGATGCGCTCAGTCATCCCGGTCAACTGCATGCCTGCGGCTACACGCAGCCCGAAGGCGTCTTCGATATCGTCATCAATGCCACCTCGGCCAGCCTGGCGGGCGATTTACCGCCCGTGCCCGCAAGTGTCTTCGGCAGCCACACGCTGGCGCTGGACATGATGTATGGCGCCCAGCCCACCGTCTTCATGGACTTTGCCGCCCAGCATGGCGCGCAGGTGCGCGACGGCTTGGGCATGCTGGTGGAGCAGGCGGCGGAAGCGTTTTACGTATGGCGCGGCGTGCGGCCGCAGACGCAGGACTTGCTGGCGCACATGCGGGGCAGTTCGTGAGCGGCGGCAAGAAAGGCGCGCACAAAGCTGGTCGCGGCAGCCGCTATGGCTGGATCAAGTGGCTGTTTATCGTGCCCGTGCTGGCCTTTATCGTCGTGCAACTGTATTTCTTCCTGCAAATCTGGTGGTGGGTCGACCACAACCCGTCCAGCACGGCCTTCATGCGCGAACAGTTGTCTGTCTTGCAGGACAAGAATCCCAATGCCACCATCCAGCAGACGTGGGTGCCGTACAACCGCATCTCGAACAATTTAAAACGGGCCATCATCGCCTCGGAAGATGCGAATTTTTCCGAGCATGAAGGGGTGGACTGGGAAGCCTTGCAAAAGGCGTACGAAAAAAATAATAAAAAGCAGAAGGTCGTGGCGGGCGGCTCCACCATCACGCAGCAACTGGCAAAGAATCTGTTCCTGTCCGGTTCGCGCAGCTATGTGCGCAAGGGCCAGGAACTGATCATCACCTACATGCTAGAAAGTCTGATGGATAAGCAGCGCATCTTTGAAATTTATTTGAACGTGGTGGAATTCGGCACGGGCATCTTCGGCGCCGAAGCGGCCGCGCGCCACTATTATCACGTCAGCGCGGCGGGCCTGAGCGCGGCGCAGGCGGCGAAACTGGCCGTGATGCTGCCGAATCCCCGCTTTTACGACCGCCACCGCGATACTGGCTACCTGAACCGGCGCACGGGTGTCATCCTGCGCCGCATGGGGGCGGCTGAATTGCCTTGATGGCCGCCGGCTTTCTTTTCATAAAATTAAGAATGCTTAATCTGTACTATTGCGGCGCAGCATCTTAATCACCCCGCTTGGTGCAACGCCGCACTTTTTCCGTGAAAAAGCGGTGCCGGGGGGTGGTCGTGAAAAGGCCTTTGCGGGTACACTTGCGCTGTTTTCATTTTTGGCGCAAGCGCCAGCACATCACGATAACCCAACATCCGGCTGAGAGCGCGCATGATCAATGTCTTTGTATTACAGAATGGCCGGCTCAACCAGGTGCCGATCGACAGCCGCGCAGACCTCGAAAATGCCGAACCGGTGTGGGTCGACCTGACCGATCCCACCGACGATGAACGGGGCTGGGTCAAGGCCATTTACAACGTTACCCTGCCGGGCGAAGACGAAGTCAAGGATATTGAAGCGTCGGCGCGCTATTACGAAGCGGAAAACGGCGATTTGCATCTGCGCACGGACTTCTTGCGCGAAGAGGACGATGGTCCCTCGCGCGTCATCACCGTGGCCTTCATTCTGGCCCGCAAGATTCTGTTTTCCATGCATACGGACGATCTGCCCGTGTTCCGACTGGTGCGCATGCGCGCCCGTTCGCGGCCCGGTTCGATTGCCGACTACATGGATGTGCTGCTCGACCTGTACGCCACCGATGCCGAATATTCGGCTGACGTGCTCGAAGGCATCTACCAGAACCTGGAAGAAGTCAGCACGCGCGTGCTGCAAAAGGAATTTACCGATGCGCACGCAGCCGAAGCGCTGAATGCCATTGCCCACGAAGAAGATTTGAATGGCCGTATCCGCCGCAACATGATGGATACGCGCCGCGCCGTGAGTTTCCTGATGCGCGGCCGCTTGCTCAATTCCGAGCAGTTCGAGGAAGCGCGGCAGATTTTGCGCGACATCGAATCGCTCGATGGCCATACCTCGTTCCTGTTTGATAAGATCAACTTCCTGATGGATGCCACCGTCGGTTTCATCAACATCAACCAGAACAAGATCATCAAGATCTTCTCGGTGGCCAGCGTGGCTTTCCTGCCGCCTACCCTGATCGCCAGCGTGTACGGCATGAACTTCAAGCTGATGCCGGAACTGGAATGGTCGTTTGGCTATCCGTGGGCCTGGGGCCTGATGATCACCAGCGCCATCGCGCCCTTCCTGTACTTCCGCCATCGCGGCTGGCTGAAATAAGCATTCTTCGCCGGGACGCGTCCGCGTTCCGGATACGCCACCGGGCTGCGTCCCGGATTCCAAGGCGAACGCAGCAAATTCAAAAATCAGCGATAATCATTGGTATTGCGTGGTATTGAATTGGTGTTTGTCCGTCAACGCTTGCCTGGCGCCCGATTCTTCCCCCCGTAGTCTGCTTTTTGCAGAAAAGTATCGTCATTGAGACGTTTTCTGCGTAGTAGCGTCCGCCTGTTCCACCTATGATCGTGCGATGCCAGCCTTGGCCGGCCGGCCGCCGCATTTCCCGTCACCGTTGCTTTCTGGAGAGTCCATGCCTGATACCGCCACTACCCCACCGCGTTTCACCCATCTGATCAGCGACTGCGATGGCGTGCTGATCGACAGCGAAGCCGTGGCCCTGCAAGCGCTGCTGGAATTGCTGGCGCCGCGCCTGCCGAACCTGCCCGAGGGTGTTACCCTGCAAGGCTTGATCGAGCCGCGCCTGGGCCAGCGCCTGGTGCCGCTGATGCAGGATATTTACAAGGAACTGGGCTTGCCACAATTGCCGGCCGACGAAATCATGGCTATCGGCAACGCCGTCGATGCGGCCTGCGACGCGCAATTGCGCGCCGTGCCCGGCGTGGCGCAGGCGCTGGCCGCCATTCCCCTGCCCAAGGCCGTGGCCTCGAACAGCGTCAGCGCACGCGTGCTGTCGGCGCTCGAGCGCACTAGCATGGCGCCGCTGTTCGATCAACGCGTCTTTACGCCTGACCTGGTGGGCCACGCCAAGCCGCACCCGGGCGTCTACCTGGCGGCGGCTGCCGCGTTTGGCGTGCGGCCAGGCCAGTGCCTGGTGCTGGAAGACAGCGTCACGGGCGTGACGGCCGCCGTGGCGGCGGGCATGACGGTATTGGGATTCATCGGCGGCGGGCATATCGCCGCCGGCCAGGAAGCGCGCCTGAAGGCGGCCGGCGCGCATGTCGTGTTCAGCGACATGGCCAAGCTGCCGGCGCTGGTGGCGGCGGTAATGGACACCGCGGTGGTATAACTTACACGAGCTTGGCAAACACTTTGCGCGCGGCAGCGATGGTGGCGTCGATGACGGCATCATCGTGCTGCGCCGAGACGAAGCCTGCCTCGAAGGCAGCGGGCGCAAAGTACACGCCTTCGTCCAGCATGGCGTGGAAGAAGGCGTTGAACTTGCTGCGGTCGCCCGCCATCATTTCCGCGTAGCTGCTCGGTGGCGTGGCGCTGAAATAAATGCCGAACATGCCGCCGATGTAGTCGGCGCAGAAGACCACGCCCGCCTCTTTGGCTGCGGCGGTCAGGCCTTCGGCCAGGCGCTTGGCCGTGGCGCCCAGCTGCTCGTAGAAGCCAGGCTGCTGGATCAGTTTCAAGGTGGCCATGCCGGCCGCCACGGCGACCGGGTTGCCCGACAGGGTGCCGGCCTGGTAGACGGCGCCCAGGGGCGCCATGTGGTGCATCAGCGCCGCGCTGCCGCCGAAGGCCGCCACCGGCATGCCGCCGCCGATGACCTTGCCCAGCGCGGTGAGGTCGGGCTTGATGCCGTACAGCGCCTGCGCGCCGCCCAGGGCCACGCGCAAGCCGCACATGACTTCATCGAAAATGAGCAGAGCACCGTGCTGCGTGCACAGATCGCGCATCGCCTGCAGGAATTGCGGCGTGGCTTTCACCAGGTTCATGTTGCCGGCCACGGGCTCGACGATCACGCAGGCGATCTCCGCGCCGAAACTGTCGAAGGCGTCCTTCAGCTGTTCCACGTTGTTATAGTCAAGTACCAGGGTGTGCTTCACAAAATCTTCCGGCACGCCGGCCGAGGTCGGGTTGCCGAAGGTGAGCAGGCCGCTGCCTGCCTTCACCAGCAGTGAGTCGGCGTGGCCGTGGTAGCAGCCTTCGAACTTGACGATCTTGTCACGCCCCGTGGCGCCACGCGCCAGGCGCAGGGCGCTCATGGTCGCTTCCGTGCCCGACGAGACCAGTCGCACCTGCTCGATCGACGGCACCAGACGCGTGATTTCCTCGGCCATCAGCACTTCGCCTTCGGTCGGCGCGCCGAACGACAGGCCCAGCGCGGCCGCATCCTGCACCGCTTTCACCACTTCCGGATGGGCGTGGCCGACGATGGCCGGGCCCCACGAACCGATGTAATCGATATAGCGCTTGCCGTCCGCATCCCAGAAGTACGGGCCTTCGGCGCGCGTGATGAAGCGCGGCGTGCCACCGACGGAGCGGAAGGCGCGCACGGGCGAATTGACACCGCCTGGCGTGGTTTTTTGTGCGCGGGCAAACAGGATGTCGTTCTGTGAAGTCGTCGTCATGATAATCGTGCCTTGAAAGTGGATCGTTGTCTGTGTCGTCTGGTCTGTGCTTATTGGACGCCGCGCTGGCGCTGCTGCTGGAACTGCCGGTTTGGCACCAGCTTGCCCATGCCGTGGCGCTGCGCGTGGGCCAGCGCGCCGGTGGTAAATTCCTGCGCCGCCACGACCACCTGCGGTACATCGTCTTCGTTTTCAGCCAGGGCCAGCAGGGCGGTGGCCGCCGCCGACAGGGTGCTGCCGGCGCCGTTGAAGATGCCCGGCAGGTGCTGCCATTCGTCGTGGCGCACCACGCCGTCCTCGCCGAACAGGGTATTGGCGCGCAACTTGCCTTCGGCCGTGCCGGATTTGCTGGCGTCGGCGGGCATGCCGGTGACGAGCACGTACTCGCAGCCCAGAGCTACCAGGTAATCGACATCGTTTTGCAGGGTGTCGTCCGGGTCGGCGTCGCGCCAGGTTTCTGCCAGGCGCTCCAGTTCCACCGGCGAGAGCACCAGCAAAGTCGTTTGCGGGATCAATAGCTGGCGCACGGCGGTGAGGATGTCTTCGTCGTCCATGCCCTGTTCCGGCAGCGCCGAAATGAAGGGATCGAGGATCAGCGGCACGTTCGGATAGTCGGAGACGATTTCGGCGATGGCCGTGACGTTTTCCACGCTGCCCAGGGCGCCGATCTTGATGGCCGAGACGGACATGTCTTCCAGCAGCACGCGCGCCTGGTCGGAAACCCAGTCCGGGTCGACCGCTTGCACGTCTTCCACGCGCGCGGTATCGCTGATCAACAGGCCCGTGGTGACCGACAGGCCATGGCAGCCGAAGGCTGAAAACGTGGCCAGGTCGGCCTGGATGCCGATCGCGCCGACCGGATCGGACACGCCGAAGCTTAATATGAGGGGAGAAGTTTGGTTTTGCACGGCGGGTAGATTAAGATACCTAATTCAGCATTTTACTTGATTGAAGGGTGGCAGAACGTGAGTAGCAACGAAACAACGCAGCAATTCCAAACGTGGATGTGTCTTATTTGCGGCTGGGTTTATGATGAAGCGGCCGGCCTGCCCGACGAAGACATCGCTCCCGGCACGCGTTGGGCCGATGTTCCGATGAACTGGACCTGTCCTGAATGCGGTGCGCGCAAGGATGATTTCGAGATGGTGGCGCTTTAACTAATCCAGAACCCTGGGATGGTGCTGCCGCACGCTGGTATCGCGGCAGCCTGTGCTATGGTATGAAAGATTGTCGAATAATTACATGTCGCGTCCAATTCTGCCCGAGGCACCGTCCGATGCCGTGTGCGCCAGCGCCACGATACTGGTCATCGACGACAGCGCCACCAGCCGCAGCGCGGCCGAAAAGGTCTTGCGCGAGGCAGGTTATCGCGTGGTGGTGGCGGAAAACGGCTTCGAGGCCTTGGCCAAGATCGCCGACTGCCAGCCGGCGCTGATCGTGTGCGACATTGTGATGCCTCGCCTGGACGGCTACCGCACGTGTGCGCTGATCAAGGCCAGTGCGGCCTTTCATGCCACGCCGGTGCTGATGCTGTCGTCGAAGGAGGGCTTGTTTGACCGCGCGCGCGGTGCCATGGCAGGCGCCAGCGCCTGCCTGGTCAAGCCGCTGGCGCGCGAGGCGCTGCTGGAAGCCGTGCGGCTGCACCTGGCCAGGCAATTTGAGTAAGTGGTTTATTGATTGACAACGCAGCAAGGAAGCAGATGGCCATACACACAATTCTGATCGTCGATGACTCGCCGACAGAACGCTATTACCTGAGCGAGATGCTGGTGCGTGCCGGTTATGCCGTCGTCACGGCGCAGGACGGTGCCGACGCGTTGGCGCAACTGAAGCAGGCCAGGCCCGACCTGATCCTGATGGACGTGGTGATGCCCGGTGCGAATGGCTTCCAGATCACGCGCGCGATTGCGCGCGATCCCGAACTGCAGGACGTGCCGGTGATTATCTGTTCCAGCAAGAGCCAGGAAACGGACCGTATCTGGGGCTTGCGCCAGGGCGCGCGCGATTACCTGGTCAAGCCGGTGGTCGAAGCCGAGCTGCTGGCCAAGATTGCCGCGATTTCCTGAGAATGCAAACGATGCCAGGTCACGGCGTGTCCACAGCGGCCTTCCCGCCTGCCGCTGCCGCCATGTCATCTTTCGATATGGGGGCGCGGCAGGGGCGCTTGCGCCAGTATCAGCTGCAATTGATCGAGCGGATACAGGCCGCGCGCAGCGGCGCGCTGGCAGCGCGCAAGGAACTGGGCGTGATGCTCGGTGGCCGGCCGTGCCTGCTCGATCTGACGCAGCTCGGTGAAATCGTCATTGCCGCCGGGGTGCAGATCCAGGGCGTGCCGCTGGCGCAGGACTGGTATTTGGGCCTGGCGGCCATGCGCGGACGCCTGACGGGGGTTGTCGACCTGGCCCGCTACATGGGCGAACCGGCCTGCGCGCCCGGCAGCCACTGCCGCATCATCACGTTTTCTCCCCGCCTGGGCCTCAATTGCGCACTGCTGGTCGAGCGCGTGCTGGGCTTGCGCCAGCTGCGCACGATGCAATCCATGCCCATGCCGGAGGCGGCTCGCGAGGTGCCTTCCTGGGCGGCGCAGACGCTGTGCGACAGCGCAGGGCAGCAGTGGCTGCGCCTGGACCTGGCGCAGCTGGCGCAATCGGAACGCTTCCTTGATGCCGGTTTTGGCGGATTCGCCGACCACGAGGACATACGCTGATGGGCGCCAATTCTCCTATCCTGACTACCGGCATGCCCGAGACGGACCACGTTGCTGACGGGCCGACCGCGGCGGCCGACCTGCCGCTGCGCTTGCGCGACGCGCTGGGACGGCGCAAGTCGCTGGCCAAGGCACCGGTCAGCGACTTGAAGCTGCCGCTGATCGGCCATTTGCCGCTGCAAAGGCAATTGAGCATCCTGTCGACGGTGATGGCCCTGAGTCTGGCCGCCAGCCTGCTGTTCGTCGGCCTCAATACGCGCAGCGGCAATATCGCCTCGGCGCAGACGCAGCTGGCCAGCGACGCGTTAATGCATTCGCAGCGCATCGGCAAGGCTGCGCCGAATGCCGTGCAGGGTAATCCGGAAGCCTTCCGCCAGCTCGAGGAAAGTCGCAATGAGCTGAACCAGGATTTCCGCCTGATGCTGCGCGGCGGGACGTATCACGGCCGCGATATCGGCGAGTCGCGTTCCGGCCTGCTGGCGGCGGTGGCCGACGCGCGCAAGAAGTGGGCCAGCAGCGACCGCGCGGCCAGCACCATCTTGCGCCTGAAAACGGAGCTGGGTGAATTCGACAAGACCTTGCAGCAATTGAACGCACTGTCGCCGGCGCTGCTGGCGCAGACCGAGGAAATAGCGGCGCTCAAGGTGCAGCGCGGCGGCAACGCGCGCGACCTGGCCGTCATCGGCCGCCTGATGATGCTGAGCCAGCGCATGAGTCGCAGTGCCAGCGAGTTTCTGTCGTCGGGCAGCATCAGCTCGGAAACGGCATTTTCGCTGGGGCGCGACACGACGTATTTCCGTACCGCCGTCGAAGGCTTGCTCAACGGCAGCATGTCGCTGCAATTGGCGCCCACGCGCGACGCCGAACTGCGCGACCGGCTGGTGGCGCTGAAAGCCAGTTTCGACACTTACCAGAAGCTGGTTTCGTCGATACTCGACCGGCTGGATAAATTCAGTTCGGCCAAGAGCGCCGAACAGCTGATTTTCAACGAGAACGAAGACCTGCGCCAGCGTTTGACCCTGCTGCAGCAGATGTACCACGTGAACCAGGAAACCCTGGGCATGGCCTTCTGGATGATGGTTGGCGGCGTATTGCTGACCCTGATCGCGGCGGCCGGCATCGGCCGCGTGCTGCTGCAGGACTCCGTCAACCGTACGCGCGACGCCGAGCGGCGGCGTCAGGAAGCGGAAATCCTGCGCCTGCTGTCGCAGGAAAAGGAAGAGCAGGCCAAGGCCAAGAATGACCAGAACCAGGCGGCCATCCTGCGCCTGATGAACGAATTGCAGAAGGTCGCCGACGGCGACCTGACGGTACAGGCCACCGTGTCGGAGGACATCACGGGCGCTATCGCCGATTCCGTCAATTACACGGTGGAGGAATTGCGCGGCCTGGTGGGGCGCGTGACGGCGACGGCCGAACAGGTCAACCGCGCCTCGACGCAGGCGCAAAGTATCTCCAGCAAGCTGTTGATCGCTTCGCAGCAGCAGTCGCGCGAAATCCAGGGCGTGAGCGCCACCGTGGTCAAAATGGCCAATGCGATTACCGACGTGTCGAAGTCGGCCAGTGTCTCGGCCGACGTGGCTCGCCAGTCGGTGGCGGCGGCGCAGCAGGGGGCGACGGCGGTGGAAAATGCCATCAAGGGCATGCATGAAATCCGCGAGCAGATCCAGGATACCTCCAAGCGCATCAAGCGCCTGGGCGAATCGTCGCAGGAAATCGGCGAAATCACCGAGCTCATTTCCGACATCACCGAACAGACCAACGTGCTGGCGCTGAACGCCGCCATCCAGGCTGCATCGGCTGGCGAAGCGGGGCGCGGCTTCTCGGTTGTCGCCGAGGAGGTGCAGCGCCTGGCAGAACGCTCGGCAGCTGCCGCCAAGCAGATCGGCGCGCTGGTGCGCACCATCCAGGCCGATACCCAGGATGCTACCCGCGCGATGGAAAAATCCACGCAGGGCGTGGTCGAGGGCGCACACCTGTCCGACGCGGCCGGCGCTGCCTTGAACGACATCAGCCAGGTGTCGAAACACCTGGCCGAACTGATTCAGGGCATCTCGTTCGCCACGGGCACGCAGGCCGGTTCGGCCAGCGGCGTAGCCTTGAATATCCAGCATATCCTGAGCGTGACGGAGCAGACCCAGGATGGCACGCAGCAAACGGCGCAATCGATCCATAAACTGTCGATGCTGGCGCAGGAACTGAAAAATTCGGTGTCGCGCTTCCGCGTCGCCGCCTGAACGCCGCGCCAGTCCAGGCGATTTCTTTACCGAGGCATGCATGAGCACACCTGTTAGTCCACAGCAGTCCAAGCCGTTTGACAGTGAGCCGTTGTCGTGGGTGATGGTGGAAATCCGCGAAGCGCTGGGCCGCTCGAAAACGGCGCTGTTCGAAGCGGGTGGCCGCGAGCGCGAGGAACGCGCCACGGCCCTGCAGCATGCCCGCTCGCACCTGCACCAGGCGCATGGCGCGCTGGTGATGGTGGACGTAGCCGGCGCCAGCCTGCTGACGGACGGCGCGGAACAGGCACTGGCGCGCTTTCGCGACGGCAGCCTGGAATACACGCTGGACCATGCGCAGATTGTCGCCGACTTGTATCAGGCCCTGATCGAATACCTGGAAGACCTGGTGGCCGGCACGCCACCGCAGCCGACGCGTTTGTTCCCCTACTATCGCGCCCTGCAAACCATGCTGGGCGCCGAGCGCATACACCCGGCGGACCTGTTTTTTCCACCTTCATCGATGCTGGAAGGGCATGCCATCGCGCTGGCGGACGCGCCCCCGCTGGCCGATTATCCGGCCTGGCGCGGGCGCTTTGAAAAGTCATTGCTGCCCTTCCTGAAGGCGCAGGATGATGCGGCGCGGCGCCAGCACGCAAGCGAATTGCATGCCACCCTGACCTTGGTGGCGGACGCCCAGCAAGAAGCGCCGGCGCGCACCTTCTGGTTCGCCATGCAGGCGTTTGCCGGACTGGCGGCCAGCGGCGAGGGCATGGGCACGCTCAACGTCAAACAGCTGTTCGGCCTGATCAACCTGCAATTGCGCCGCCTGGCGCAGGGCACGGCCAGCCTGCCCGAACCGATGCTGCGCGACGCCCTGTTCTTCATCGCGGCCGCCACTGAGCCGACGCCGGAGGCACGCCAGCTGCGTGCCGCTTTTGCGCTGGAAGGGCAGGTGCCCGCCGACGTGGAAACACGGCGCTATGGCCAGGTCGACCAGGATGCCTTGCAAGGGGCCCGCACGGCCCTGGCGCAGGCGCGCGCCAGCTGGAGCCGCCTGGCGCAAGCCGACCTCGATCCCGTTCTGGGCACGGATTTTGACGCGTCGCTGCAAGAGGTGGCGGCACATGTGGAGTCCCTGAAGCAGCCGGCCCTGGCCAGCCTGCTGCGCGAATGCGCGGCGGTGGCGCGGCAAGCCGTGGCCACCGGGCGTAGCGCGGCCCTGGAGAATGAAATCGGCATGGCGCTGCTGTTTGCCGATACGGGCCTGGAGCAGGTGCGCCGCCTGCCCGACGATTTTGCCGGCAATGCGGAAACCATCGCCGCACGCCTGCAGGCGCTGCTGGCCGGCGAAGCGCCGCCACCCGTCACGGCGGGCGAGCTGTCGCGCCAGATCGAACAGGGGCAGACCGTCGCCGCGCTGGCCGAGGAAATGAAGACGGGCCTGCGCCAGGTGGAAAAGGTGCTTAACGCCTATTACGCGGATGCAGCGGGGGCGAGGGCGGGGGGCCTCGATGGCGTCGCGCTTGTGCTGGGGCAGTTGCAGCAGCAGCTGGCCGGGCTGGGACAGGAAGATGCGCGCGCCGCCGTGCTGCAGGTTGACGCGGCCGTGCGGCAGCTGGCTGGTGGTGACGCAAATGCGGATGCCAATGCGAAGGCGCATGCCGAGGCGCTCGACGAGATCGCGCAAAATGTCAGCGCACTGGGCTTTTTTGTCGATATGCTGGGCCGCAACGCGCAAGCGGCCAGCGGGCGTTTCCATTTCGATGCCGTCGCCGGCACCTTCCGCGCCCTGCCATTTGAAAAAGTCGCCGCCGCCGGCGCCGTGCCGGTGCCTTTGCTCGACCAGGCGCTGGCGCCCGCCGCGCCTGCTGGCATGGATGCTGCGCCAGAAGTGACCGGTGTCGACGCCGAGATGCTCGACATCTTTATCGCCGAAGCGCGCGAAGTACTGGCCTTCATTGACACCACCCTGGCCTTGCCGCGCGAGCAGGCCGCCAGCGGCGACCACCTGGCCATGCTGCGCCGCTCGTTCCACACCCTGAAAGGCAGCAGCCGCATGATCGGCCTGGCGCAGTTTGCCGAAGCAGCCGGCGCCATCGAGCGTGTCATGAATACCTGGCTGGCTGAAGCGCGCCCCGTCAGCGATGATCTGTTCACCTTGCTCAATTACGGCTGGTACCAGCTCAGCGAATGGCTGGCCGAACTGGAAGGCGGCGCAGGGCGCGAGCGCGAGGCCGGCATGCTGCTGGCGGCGGCTGAGCGCGTGCGCGAAGGCGGTCCGTTTGAACTGCGCAAGCCGCGCGCGGCGACGCCCGTGGCCAGCAGCGGCAATGTGATCGGCTTTCCATCCGCCACGGCGCCCGCCGCCCACGACGCGCCTGACGATAACCTCAAGCACGTCGGCGAACTGCGCATCAGCCTCCCCTTGTACAACATCTACCTGGCCGAGACGGATGAATTGCTGCGCGTGCTCACGCGCGATTTCGGCGAATGGCGCCATGAACAGCGCGCCGTCAGCGCGGAGGCGCTGCAAGCTGTGCATACCCTGGCGGGAACTTCCGGCACGGTCGGTTTCCAGTCCCTGCGCGACCTGGCGCACGCGCTAGAGACAGTGATCGAAACGGTGGTGGTGCCGCTGGCCGGCCTGCGCGCCGGGCAGCATGACGTGCTGGAACAGGCCACGCAGCGCATCGCGCAGATGCTGCAGGCGTTTGCCTTGGGCGACCTGGCACCATCGCAGCCGGACATGATCGAAGCGCTCAACACCCTGTGGCGCACCTTGACGGCGCCGCCCGGCGAGAGCCAGGAAGACCGGCTCGACGCCCTGTTTGCGGCCGCTTACGCCAGCATCGTCGGCACGCCGGTGCTGCCGGCCGAAGCGCAGGACGACGCGTTGGCCGAGATCCCTGCGGCGCAGCTCGAGACCCTGTTCGAGGCGGCGTATGCGAGCATCGTCGCCGATGCACTGCGGCCGGCTGATGCGCCGGCGCCGGCGCCGGCACAGGCGCAGGCACACGACCGCGGCGCCAGCGACGACCTGTTCGACGCCGGCTTCGAACACGCGCCGCCGTTGGAGCACGCCGTGCCGGAAGCGCCGGCGCCGGCCATCATGCCGCCAGATGCGGCCGCGCTGCTGGCAGCGAGCGCCGGCATCAGCGATGAACTCGATCTCGATCTATTGTCTGTCTTCCTGGAAGAGGGCGCCGACCTGCTGCCGCAGATCGGCGAGGCGCTGCGCAGCTGGCAGCAGCAGCCGCACGACAGCAGCCAGGCGCAGATGCTGCTGCGCACCCTGCATACCGTCAAAGGCAGCGCGCGCATGGCCGGCGCCATGCGCCTGGGCCAGCATGCGCATGAAATCGAGACGCATATCGAAAACATGCTGCACGCGGGCACCGCCACGCCACAGGCCTTCGAGGAGTTGCTGGCCCATTACGACCATGCGCTGCACCTGTTCGAGCAGTTGCAGCAACCGTTGCTGCCCTTGCCGGGCATGGAAGACACGCCGGCCGCCGAACCGAAGGCGGCGCTGGTGCGCGTGCGCGCCGATATTCTCGACCGCCTGGTGAACCAGGCCGGCGAAGTGTCGATCACGCGTTCTAAAATGGAAAATGAGGTCGGCGTGCTGGGCGCTTCGCTGTCCGAGTTTTCCGACAACCTGGCGCGTCTGCGGCGCCAGTTGCGCGAAGTGGAAATGCAGGCCGAATCGCAGATCGCCTCGCGCATGGCCGTCGGCAGCGAGCGCGAATTCGACCCGCTCGAATTCGACCGCTTTACGCGCCTGCAGGAACTCACGCGCATGATGGCCGAAAGCGTCAACGACGTGGCCTCGTTCCACGAAAATCTCAGCCACAGCGTCGATGCGGTGACGGACGATCTGGTGCTGCAGGCGCGGCTGACGCGCGAGCTGCAGCGCGACCTGATGCAGATACGCATGGTGCCGTTTGCCAGCATCGCCGAACGGCTGTTCCGTGTGGCGCGGCAAAGCGCCAAGGAAGTTGACAAGCGCGTCAACCTCGACATCCGCGGCGGTGGCGTGGAAATCGACCGCAGCGTGCTCGAACGCATGGCCGCGCCGTTCGAGCACCTGCTGCGCAACGCCATCGTGCACGGCATCGAGCCGCGCGAAGCGCGCCTGGTGGCGGGCAAGAGCGAGACGGGCGAGCTGCTGGTGCAGGTCAGCCAGCAGGGCAATGAAGTGGCGATTGCATTTTCCGACGATGGCGCTGGGCTCGACCTGGAACGCATTCGCGCCAAGGCACACGGCACCGGCCTGGTGGCGACGGATGCGCCTCTGAGCGACGTGCAGGCGGCCGAGCTGATTTTCACGCCGGGTTTTTCCACCGCCGACAGCCTGACGGAACTGGCAGGCCGCGGTTTTGGCATGGATATCGTGCGCTCTGAAGCGCTGGCCCTGGGCGGCCGCGTGGAGACGCTGACGCAAGCCGGCCTGGGCATGCGCTTCACCATTCACCTGCCGCTGACCCTGGCCGTCACGCAAGTGGTGCTGCTGGCGGCGAACGGCAAGACGTATGCCTTGCCATCGGTGCTGGTGGAGCAGGTGCTGCACCTGAAAGGCGAACAGCTGGAGCAGGTGCGGGCAGCCGGGTGCATCGCGTCGCACGGGCAGTCGCTGGCACTGCATCACCTGTCGGCCATGCTGGGCGAAACGCCGGTGGCGCAGGCCACGCTGCGCTATGCGCCCGTGCTCCTGCTCAGGAATGGCAATGACAGGCTGGCGCTGCAGGTCGATGACGTGGTGGGCAACCGAGAGGTCGTGGTCAAGCATGTGGGGCCGCAGCTGGCGCGCATGCCGGGCATCGCCGGCGCCACGGTACTGGGCACGGGCGATATCGTGCTGATCCTCAATCCGGTGGCGCTGGCGCAGCACCTGGAGCATCACCCGGAACTGCTGTCGCAGTATGCGCTGGCCAGCAGCGAACAGCATGCCGCCTCCAGCGCACTGGCCGTGCCTGCCATCCGCGTGATGGTGGTCGATGATTCGCTGACGGTGCGCCGCGTGATGCAGCGTCTGTTCGAGCGCGAAGGCTACCAGGTGTTGCTGGCCAAGGATGGCCTCGATGCGCTGGAGCAGTTGCATGCAATGGAACCGGCTGCCATGCCGGCCCTGCTGCTGGTCGACGTGGAGATGCCGCGCATGGACGGTTTTGACTTGACGCGCAATGTGCGCAGCGATGACAAGACTCGCGCCATCCCCGTCATCATGATCACCTCGCGCAGCGCCGACAAGCACCGCGCGCACGCGTTTGAACTGGGCGTGGATGCGTATTTCGGCAAGCCGTTCCAGGAAGAGGAATTGCTGGCGGAAGTAGGGCGCTTGCTGGGCGGTGAGGTGGCGTAGGTCGGGTTAGCGCGCAGCGCGTAACCCGACACCACCACCGGCCTAGGCAACAATATCGTCGGATTACGCGGGGCCTTGCCCCGCTAATCCGACCTACGCGACCACCTTCACCACCGCATAGCGCGCCAACGTTTCCTTGCGCGCCTCATCGTGCTGCACCAGCGGTTCCGGATAGTCGCGCCCCAGCACGATGTTTTTTTGTTCGAGCAGCATGCGCGGCACCAGCCAGGGCGCATGGATTTCCTTGTCGCCCAGCGCCTTCAGCTGTGGCAGGTAGCGGCGGATGAAGCGCCCGCTCGCATCGAATTTTTCCGACTGCGTGATGGGATTGAAGATGCGGAAATAGGGCTGCGCGTCGCAGCCGGACGAGGAGGCCCATTGCCAGCCGCCGTTGTTCGAAGCCAGGTCGAAGTCATTCAGGTGCAGCGCGAAATACGCTTCGCCGCGGCGCCAGTCGATGCCCAGATCCTTGATCAGGAAGCAGGCCGTGACCATGCGCAGGCGGTTGTGCATATAGCCAGTCTGATTCAGCTGCGCCATGGCCGCGTCCACCAGCGGGTAGCCGGTGCGCCCCTCGCACCAGGCGGCAAACGCGGCATCGGCTTCGGGCCCCGTTTCCCAGGCGATGGCGTCGTAGGCCGGTTTGAAGGCGCCGCCTTCCACATGCGGGTTCTGGTACAGAATCATGGCGTAGAAATCGCGCCAAATCAGTTCGGCCAGCCACACGGGCGCGCCATCGCCGCCGCCGCCCCGGTCCATCAGGTCGACAATGGTGCGCACCAGATAGCGCAGCGACACGGTGCCGAAGCGCAGATGCATGGACAGGTAGGACGGTCCCTTCAAGGCGGGAAAATCGCGCGCCACGTCATAGCGGGCCACGCGCGGCAGGAAATCTTCGAACAGTGTGCTGGCGCCCGACATGCCAGTCGGAATCGCCAGTTCGGCAAGGTTGCTGGCTTCGAAACCCAGCTCGCCCAAGGTGGGCAGAGGCGCAGGCGTTCCGGTGCGCGGCGGCGCCAGGCTGGCGGCGTGCGGTTCGACAGCGAACGGCGCCAGGCAGCCGGGTTCGGCGCGCATTTTCTTCAGCCAGGCATTCTTGTACGGCGTGTAGACGGTGTACGGCTTGGCCGAGAGCGTCAGCACCTCGTCCTTTTCAAAGATGACCTGGTCCTTGAAGCTGAACCACAGGCGCGCCTCTTGCGTGAGCGCGGCGGCCACGGTGGCGTCGCGCGCGATGGCTTGCGGTTCGTAGTCGTGGTTGGCAAACACGGCGTCGGCCTTCAATTCGGCGGCCAGGCGCGGGATGGCCTCGGCGGCGTCCGCGTGCAGCACGATCAGGTCGCCGCCCAGCTGGCGCAACTCGCCGGCCAGCTCGGCCACGCTGGCATGGATGAAATCGACCCGCCGGTCGCGGCGCGGCAGCGCTGCCAGGATGGCGGTGTCGTACACGAAGACGCAATGCACGGCCTGGCTCTGGCGCAGGGCGTGATGCAGTGCAGCATGGTCAAACGCGCGCAGATCGCGCCGGAACCACACCAGGGAAGTCTTGATAGTCATTATTTGCGTGTTCAGGGTCAAAGATAGGTCATTTTTTGCCGCCAACAGGGCTTTATGGCCGCTCGCGTCGTGCCTTTGGCGTCGCTGCAGCGGCAATTCAGTGTAAACTAGTGTGTATGTTCGTGGTGGTTTATGTGCGACAGCGATTGTGCAATCAATTTTACATTTGGCATGGCCATGCGCCCGCAAGCAGGGTGATGTTTAATTTTGCGCAAATCGCAAAGCGTGCGTGGCGTAGCCGCAAGGCCAAGCGAATTGATAGCTAATTTATAATAAATTTACAACATAACAAGAATAGCGCCTGGCATCACGGTGCGCGCCGCCCAGCATTCGCGGCAGCTTGCGCCAGGCGTACGATAGCGGGGTAAGCGAGACTTGCCAGCAAGCCCACAGAGAGAGCATCGCGTATGAAAAATAAAATTGACCAGACTCTACCAGGGCATCGTTTGATGCAGGGTGTGGGAGAGCCGGCGGCGACCGGTTCCTCCACCTTGAATCTGGCCAACCATTTCCTGATCGCGATGCCGGCCATGCAAGATCCGATCTTCGGCGGCACGGTCGTGTACGTCTGCGAGCACAATGAAAACGGCGTGCTGGGTGTTGTCATCAACAAACCCACCGACATGACCATGGAAGTGCTGTTTGACCGCATCGATCTGAAACTGGCGGCCGGCAGCGACACGCCCATCATCAATGAACCTATCATGTTCGGCGGCCCCGTGCAGGACGACCGCGGCTTTGTGCTGCATACGCCGGGTGCGCACTATTCCTCGTCGCTGACGGTGACCGATGAAATCGCGTTTACCACCTCGATCGACGTGCTCGAAGCCGTCGCCAAGGGCGATGGTCCCGAGCGCATGCTCGTTTCGATCGGCTATTCAGGCTGGAGCCCGGGCCAGCTGGAAGACGAGATCGGCCGCAATGGCTGGCTGACGGTGGGCGCCTCGGCCGATATCCTGTTCGACTTCCCCATCGAGCAGCGTTACGTCGCGGCCATCAAATTGCTGGGCATCGATCCCCTCATGTTGGCGAGCGAGGCCGGACACGCATGAGGTGGATGCCATAAACCTATTGCGCAGCCCACTTTCGGGCATCCGTTGCTCGCTGTACCTTCGAGCAGCTCCGCTATTCAACCCGACTTTGAGCTTGCTCGCCACGGTTTATGGCACCACCTATGTTGATCTTTATTATGGAAAAATGCTGTGACGAGTGACGCCATCGACACCATCCTCGCCTTCGATTTCGGCTTGAAACGCATCGGCGTGGCCATCGGCAATACCATGATTTGCCAGGCCAAGCCGCTCAGCGTGATCACGGCCACGGCGAATGAGCCGAAGTTTGCCGCCATCGATAGCCTGATCAGGGAGTGGGGCGCGAGCCGCATCGTGGTAGGCCTGCCCAGTCATCCGGATGGCACCGAGCACGAGATGAGCGCGCGTTGCCGCCGTTTCGCCAACCAGGTGCATGGCCGCTTCAACCTGCCGGTGGAACTGGTCGATGAGCGTTATTCCTCGGCCGTTATCGCCGCCAAGCGCGGTGAAGTCATCGACGACCGCGCCGCCGCCATTATCCTGCAACAGTATTTCGACGCGAATTATTAATCTGACCTTAGCCTCCCATCCTGAATGATTAAGAACTCTATGCCGCATCCTACGAATCCTTCCCAACTCGACGCCGAGGCCCTGTACGCGGTCTTGCTGCAGCAGGTGCAGAGCGGCCTGGCGGGCATCCCCAACGTGGCCATCGTCGGCATCCATTCGGGTGGCGCCTGGCTGGCCGAGCGCCTGGCGCGCGACCTGAACCTGGTGGATCGCCTGGGCGTGCTCGACGTCTCGTTCTACCGCGACGACTTTGCCCAGAAAGGCCTGCATGCCGACGTCAAGCCGACGAAAATCAGCTTTGACGTCGCCGGCGCCACCATCCTGCTGGTCGACGACGTGCTGTACACGGGCCGCACCACGCGCGCGGCCATCAATGAATTGTTCGACTATGGCCGTCCGGCCAAGATCATGCTGGCCGCCCTGGTCGATCGCGGCGAGCGCCAACTGCCGGTGGCCGCAGATTTTGTGGCCGCCTTCACTGCCGTGCCGGCGGGCCAGGCCCTGGTCCTGAAGCAAGCCGACGATGGAAAATTCACGCTCACCCTAGATACCCACCATGCTTAATCCGCAACTGAATAAACACGGCGAACTGCAACATCTGCTGACGATTGAAGGCTTGCCGAAGTCTATCGTCAACCACATCCTCGACACCGCATCTTCGTTCGTCGGCATTTCCGACCGCGACGTGAAAAAGGTGCCGCTGATGCGCGGCAAGAGCGTTTTCAATCTTTTCTTTGAAAACTCCACGCGCACCCGCACCACCTTCGAGATCGCCTCGAAGCGCCTGTCGGCCGATGTCATCAACCTGAACATCCAGGCTTCGTCGGCCAGCAAGGGCGAGTCCCTGCTCGACACCATCGACAACCTGTCGGCCATGCATGCCGACATGTTCGTCGTGCGCCACGCGCAGTCGGGCGCGCCCTACCTGATCGCCAAGCACCTGATCGACACCAAGCAGCCGCACGTCCACGTCGTCAACGCGGGCGACGGACGTCACGCGCACCCGACCCAGGGCTTGCTCGACATGTACACGATCCGCCACTACAAGAAGGATTTCACCAATCTGACGGTGGCCATCGTGGGCGACATCCTGCATAGCCGCGTGGCCCGTTCCGACATCCATGCGCTGACCACACTGGGCGTGCCGGAAGTGCGCGCCATCGGCCCGCATACCCTGCTGCCGGGCGGCCTGGAACAAATGGGCGTGCGCACCTTCACCAACATGGATGAAGGCTTGAAAGGCGTGGACGTGATCATCATGCTGCGCCTGCAGAATGAACGCATGAGCGGCGCGCTGCTGCCATCGGCGCAGGAATATTTCAAGAGCTACGGCCTGACGCCCGAGCGCCTGGCGCTGGCGAAACCGGACGCCATCGTCATGCATCCGGGCCCGATGAACCGCGGCGTTGAAATCGATTCGGCCGTGGCCGATGGCCCGCAGGCGGTGATTCTGCCGCAGGTGACGTTCGGTATCGCCGTGCGCATGGCGGTGATGAGTATTTTGGCTGGTAATCAGGGCTGATAGCCCAAGGACGAGTAAGCGAGCATGACGACACTACATATCAAGAACGGCCACCTGATCGACCCTGCCAACGGCATCGATGGCTTGCAAGACCTGTTTATCGCCGATGGCAAAGTGCTTGCCGTGGGCAGCGCTCCGGCCGGTTTCAAGGCTGATACCACCTTTGATGCGGCCGGCCTGGTGGTTTCCCCCGGCCTGGTCGACCTGTCCGCGCGCCTGCGCGAGCCGGGCTACGAATACAAGGCGACGCTGGAATCGGAATTGCAGGCGGCCCTGCAGGGCGGCGTCACGAGCCTGGTCTGCCCGCCCGATACCGATCCCGTGCTCGACGAGCCTGGCCTGGTGGAGATGCTGAAATACCGCGCCAAGACGCAGAACAAGGCCCACGTGCACCCGCTGGGCGCGCTGACCATGGGCTTGAAAGGCAAGTCGCTGACGGAAATGGCGGAGCTGACGGAAGCGGGCTGCATCGGCTTCGCGCAGGCGGAAGAGCCAATTGAAGACACCACCGTGCTGCTGCGCGCGATGCAGTACGCGAACACATTCGGCTACACGGTCTGGCTGCGCCCGCAGGATCCGCACATCGGTCGTGGCGGCATCGCCCACAGCGGTCCGCTGGCGTCGCGCCTGGGTTTGTCGGGCGTGCCCGTGATGTCCGAAACCATCGCCCTGCATACGATCTTTGAATTGATGCGCGCCAGCCGCGCGCGCGTGCACCTGTGCCGCATCTCGTCGGCGGCGGGGCTGGAGCTGATCCGCGCCGCCAAGGCCGAAGGATTGCCAGTCACCTGCGACGTGGGCGTGCACCATGTGCATCTGACGGACGCCGACATCGGCTTTTTCGATCCGAACGCGCGCGTCACGCCGCCGTTCCGCAGCCAGCGCGACCGCGATGCGATCCGTGCCGGCCTGCTCGATGGCACGGTGGACGCCATGTGCTCGGACCACACGCCAGTCGATGACGATGAAAAACTGCTGCCCTTCGGCGAAGCCTCGCCGGGCGCCACGGGCCTGGAACTGCTGTTGTCGCTGGCCCTGAAATGGGCTGACGACTATGCGCTGGCGCAGCCGCAGGCCGGTGCGCGTCCACTGGCGCGCGCCGTGGCCAAGGTCACGTCCGACGCGGCACGTGTCGCCGGCATTCCGGCCGGCAGCCTGGCCGTGGGCGAAGAGGCCGACATCTGCGTCTTCGATCCGCACGCGCGCTGGACGGTGTCGTCGGCGTCGCTGGCCAGTCAGGGCAAGCACACGCCTTTCCTCGGCTATGAGCTGAGTGGTATCGTGAAGGCGACCATCGTGGCTGGACAGGTGGCGTTTCAGCGTTAATTATTTGTATCGGAGCCGTAGGTCGGATGAGCGGTACGCGTAATCCGACCAGTCCATGGCGGCTTCTGTCGGCTTACGCAGCGCCTCACCGGCGCAGCTAAGCCGACCTACGCGGCTGTATGGATTTGCTTCCAACCTTGGTGTCATTTGAAACTTCTGTTTACTTACCGCCTCGCGCGCATCGCCATTCACCTGAGCTGCGGCATGGCCAAGAGCGCCGTGCTGTTTCCCTGGCTGGACCTGGAAGGGCGCAACCGGCGCATCCGCCGCTGGTCGACGCAGTTGCTCGATATCTGCGGCGTGCACGTGGTGCTTCCGGCCGACAGCGTGCCGGCACTCGACCATGCGATGGTGGTGGCGAACCACGTTTCGTGGCTCGACATCTTCGTCATCAATGCCGTCCATCCCTGCCGTTTCGTCGCCAAGGCGGAAATCCGCACCTGGCCGATTCTTGGCTGGCTGGCGGGGCGCGCCGGCACCATCTTCATTTCACGCGGCAGCAAGCGGGACCTGCGTCTGATCTTTCAGGGCCTGGTCGATAAATTGACGGCGGGCGAGCGCATTGCGTTCTTCCCCGAAGGCACGACCGCCGCGCAAGGGCAGATTTTGCCGTTTCACGCTAACTTGTTCGAGGCGGCCATCGATGCGCAAGTGCCGGTGCAGCCGTTCGCGCTCGTGTATGTGGATGACAAGGGGGCTTTGCATCACGCCGTCGACTTCATTGGCGAGATGAGCTTTGCGCAAAGCATGGTGGCGATTTTGAGCGGCCCGCCGATCACGGCGCGCCTGACCTGCCTGGCGCCGGAAGCCACGGCCGGTGCACACCGGCGTGAGCTGGCTGCGGCAACGCAGGCGGCGGTTGCCGCCGCGCTGCCGCTGGAAAAGGCCGCTTAGTTCTTCACATGCAGCCAGCGCGCGTGCGCGGCGCGGGCCAGATAGTCGAGGATAAAACCCAGAATCCCGATCAGCACGATGGCAGCCATCAGCTCCGAATACGCCAGGCGGTCGCGCGTGTCGAGGATGAAGTAGCCGAGGCCGGCCGACACGCCCAGCATTTCCGCTGGCACCAGCACGATCCAGATGATGCCGATGGCCAGGCGCACGCCCGTCAGAATATCGGCCGTGATGCCCGGCAAAATCACCTTGAAGACGATTTCGCTGCGCGTGGCAGACAGGCTGCGCGCCAGCAGCAGCCAGTTCGGATCGAGGCGCGCCACGCCGGCCGCCGTATTGAGCAGAATCGGCCAGACGGCCGCAAACGCCAGCAGGAAATACACGGGCGCGTCACCGACGCCCAGCACCATCACGGCAATCGGCATCCACGACAGCGGCGAAATCATGCGCAGCAGCTGGAACAGCGGCATGGCCGCGCCGGAAAAGCTTTTCGACATGGCCACCAGCACGCCCAGCGGCACACCAATGACGATGGCCAGCCCCAGGCCCACGGCCACCCTTTGCAGGCTCAGTACCACGTGCAGCCAGATATCCGAACCGCCCAGCATTTCCTTGAACGCCAGCGCTGTGGGCAGCGGCGCAAAGGCGGTCGCGATGGGCGTGGATTTCTCCAGTGCCGTCACGCCCATGGACCACAGCAGCAAGGCACAGGCCAGCCCCACCAGGGGCAGGCCAAACTTCGTGAACAACTTGCTTGCCATCGTCAGACCGCCACGGTTTCGCTGCGCAGCAGGTTGGCCGGCAAGCCGAAGGCGGCCGGGCCGCCGACTGCCGTGATGGCCTTGCGCACGAAGCGGTCATCGACCAGGTCGCGCGCGGCGAACTTCGGATCGAGGTTGGCCAGGAAGCGCGTATCGCCTTCGACCTTGGTGCGGCCGATGGCGCGCACCAGTTCTTCCGTGTACGAGGCAAACGGATACGGCTGGAAGTCGATGCGGCGCTGCTGCCAGTTCTTGTGCACGATCAGGCCCTGCTTTTCATAGCCGGCGTAATCGGTCGTGGCCAGCACCTTGGTCAGCACCTGCAGCGGATGCGGCGTGTAGCGGTGTTCGCCCACGTTCGACAGCAGCTTGGCCGTGTCGACCTGGTTCGAGCGCGTCCACAGCTGCGCCTTGACGATGGCGTTAGTGACTTTTTGCGCCCATTCGGGACGCGTGTTGATGTCGCGCTCGGACAGGAAAGTGACGCAGCATGCATGGTTTTTCCACACGTCGCCCGAGAAGCGCAGTATCTTGCCGATGCCGGCGTTTTCCGCCGCCGCATTGAACGGTTCGGCCACGATGTAGCCGGCGATGGATTTGCTGGCCAGGGCGGAGACCATTTCGGCCGGTGCCAGCACGATCAGGTTGACTTCATTCGATTTGATGGCTGCGTTGCGCGCGCGGGTGACCGGCGTCAAACCATTCGAGGACAGGATTTGCTGCAGCAGGATGTTGTGGATCGAGTACCAGAACGGGATGGCGACCGTGCGTCCGCCCAGGTCGGAGACCTTGTTGATCTCGTTGGCCACCGTCAGCGCGGAGCCGTTGACGTGGTTCCACGCGACGACTTTCGCCGGGAACTTGGCGCCGTAGCGCACCCACAGGGTGGCGGGCGACAGTAAATGGATGACGTTGACCTGGCCAGCCACGAAAGCTTCGATGATCTGCGCCCAGCTGCGGAACAGGCGCGGCGTTTCCGCCTGCAAGCCTTCCGCCTCGAACAGCTTGCGGGCGTGGGCGACGAGCAGCGGGGTGGCGTCAGTGATCGGCAGGTAGCCGATTTTCACGGGCTGGTCGTCGCCTTTCGGGCCTTGCTGGGCCATGGCGTCGCCGGCGAACAGCAGGGGCGAAGCGACGCTGGCCGTGGCCAGGGCCGACATGCGCAGGAAGTCGCGCCGCGTCAGGCCGCAGTCGCAATCGGAGGAGGCGCAGATGTGCAGGGGTTTGTTATTTTCTTGGAAGGACATGGAAGTACTCCGGTCAATTAAAGGGGGCGACGGCGGGCTGCTGGTCCTGCTTTTGCAGCGCTTGCAGCGCGTCGAGGATGTCCATCTTGAGGGCGATGACGTCGGCGCTGTGGCCGATGCGGGGCTGGGCGATGGCAACGGGCCATTCGCGCACGATGTTGCCCGGTTTGCCACCCATGAGCAAAATACGGTCGGCCACCAGAATGGCTTCGTCGATATCATGCGTGACCAGCAGAACGGCCGTGTGCCAGCGGTGCACCACGTCGACCAGTAGCGACTGCATCTCGGCGCGGGTGATGGCGTCGAGCGCGGAAAACGGCTCATCGGCGAACAGCAGTTCCGGTTCGCGCGCAAGTGCGCGGGCCAAGGCCACGCGCTGCGCCATGCCGCCCGACAGGGCGGACGGATACAGCTTTTCGCGGCCCTTCAGGCCCACCGCTTCGATGGCTTGCGCCACGCGCGCCTGGTGCGCTTCGCGCGTCAGCTGCGGCTGGTGCTTGAAGTCCAGGCCAAAGCCGGCATTGCCCGTGACGTTCAGCCAGGGCAAGAGGCTCGCCTGCTGGAACACCAGGGCGCTGCGCGGGTCCGGTTCGCGCATCGGTGCGTCGAGAAACTGGATCGCGCCCGTCGATGGTGGCTGCAAGCCGGCCAGCACGCGCAGCAGGCTTGATTTGCCGCAGCCGCTGCCGCCCAGCAGGCAGACAATTTCGCGCTTGCGCACGCCCAGCGAGACGTGCTGGAAAACGGGCGCCGTACCCGGGTAGGCGTAGCTGAGGTCCTGCGCCTGCAGCGCCCAGTCTTGTGCTTCCACTGCTGCCGTCATGCGGGCGCTCCCGCCGCTGTTGCCGCCTGCTGGCTGTCGAACAGCTGCAAGGCTGCCTGCAATTGCGTCAGGCTGGGGGTGACGATGGGGATGAATGACGACTCGCGCCAGCGGCGCGCAAAGCCCTGCTGCTCCGCGTTCAGGTAGGCGCGTCCGCCCATGGCCTGCAGTTCCAGCATCAGGGCTTGCTGCAGCAATTCAGCCAGCTGTATGCGCAGGCGGAACATGGCCGGCGCCTGCGTCTTGAAGCGGCCATCGTGCACGCCGGCCAGCAGGGTGGCAACAGCCGCCTCCAGGGTCGCTTGCAGCGCTTCGATGCGCGGCGTGAGCTGGTTGCGCGAGCCGGCCGAGATCTGCGCCGCCTGCGCCAGGCTGGCGCGCGCCAGGCCGATGGACAGGCCGCACTGCATGCCGAGGAACGATGGGCGCACTTGCGGCAGCCAGGCTGGCGCATTGTCGCTGATGATGTCCGCTGCGGGAATATGCACCTGCGTCAGCTTGACGGAGGCGGTATTGCTGCCGCGCAGGGCGATCAAGTCCAGATCGTCGCTGCGCTTGACGCCTGCCGTGCTGCTGTCAAAGGCGACGATGACGGGGGGCGCGCCATCGTTGGGCGCCACGGCGGCCGCCGCGACAAAGCCCGCTTTGCGTAAATTTGTCACCCACGCCAGGCCGCCATCGACCAGCAAGCCGTCATCCTGGCGTGCGCCCGTAATTTGCAGCTGCTCTATGCCGGACAAGAATTTCATGGCGTTCGACAAACCGCTGGCTCCCGCCTGCGTGCCCGCCAGCAGGCCTGGCAAGCGGCGTTCTGCCAGCGCGCGGTTCTCGCTTTGCAGCAGGAACTCGATGAAGCAGCGCTGGCCCCAGAAGACAAAGGCCGCCGTTACCGATTGCTCGGCCACGTTGGCGATGGCGTCGATGGCGTCACGTACGTCGCCGCCCGCGCCGCCGTGCTCTTGTGGCACGCCGATGGCCAGCAGTTGGTCGCCGGCCAATGCCGGCAAGACGGTGTCAGCCAGTGCCGATGACTGGTCGAGCTGGTCGGCATGCATGTGCAGCCAATGATTGAGGTTCGCCATCTCAGACGGCGCCAGGCAGGTAGGGCGTCAATTGCGGATTGACGGGCGTGCCGGCCAGGCTGTTGGAGAAATTGCACAGGGTGGCCAGGCTGATGCCCAGCACGACTTCCAGCGCCTGTTGCTCGTTGTAGCCTGCTGCCAGGAAGGTTTGATATTCGGCGTCGCTGACGGCGCCACGCGTGGCGATGACGGCCGTGGTGAAGGCGGCGACGGCGTCCAGCTTGGCGTCGCCGGTCGGCTGGCCATGCTGCAGGGCGCGCACCGTATCAGGCGTCTGTGCCGCTTTTTTCAGCGAGATGGCGCTATGGCCGGCGATGCAGAAATCGCAGCCGTGGATGCGCGCGGCGGTGATTTGCACCACTTCGCGTTCCATCAAACTCAGGCTGGCGCGCGCATTGATGCCCGATACGGTCAGATAGGTTTCCAGCGCCAATGGGGCATTGGCCAGCACGCCGATCAGGTTGGGCAGGTAGCCATTGTTGGCGATGGCCTTTTCCACGAAGGGGCGGCTATCGGCCGGGGCGGTATCGAGAGTGTGCAGCGTCAGACGGGACATGGGGTACCTTGCTAAGTTAGTAAGTCACCCCGGCATTATATCGGCCATGCCGTGCGTGCAACAGACGTCAGCGTCGTCCTTTTGTGCTCGTTCGTCTTTGATTGCGCAAACCTTGAGGTCAAGATGAACCTCAGCTGAACCTTAGCTGGCCAGTTGACGCTGGCGCTGGTCGCGCCGGTAGGCGCCCGGTTGCTCGCCCGTGACCCGCTTGAAGGCGCGCGTAAAGGCGGCGTGCGAGCGGTAGCCTACCAGTTCGGCTGCGCGTTCGACGGAGACGCCATCGTGCAGGCGCCGCGCGGCGATCTTCATGCGCAGCAGGAGCAGGAACTGGGCCGGCGAGTGGCCGCTGGCGCTGGCGAAATGCTTGCAGAAGCTGGCGCGCGACATGCAGGCGGCTTTGGCCATGTTTTCAATCGACCAGTCGGCGGCGGGGGCGTCGAGCATGCGTTCGAGCAGCGGCGAAAATGCGGGCTGGTGCAAGAGCGACAGCAGGCCGGCCGCCACTTGCTCACCCTGCGCCACATGGCGGATCAGGTAGAAGAACAGCAGTTCGACCAGGCGCGCGATGAGTGGCGATGGCTGTTCCGGGTCACCGCCGGCCTCTGCCAGGATCAGGTCGAACAGCGCGGCGGCGGCACTGAAGGCGGGCGCGTCGCCGCGTATCAGCAGGTACGGCGGGAAGGAGTCGACGATCAGTGCGGAGAGGGCGCCGCGAAATTGAAAGAAGCCGCACGCCAGCGCCGTCGCCGGCTGGTCCGTGGACGCCTGCAGCGGCAGCATGGCTTGTGCGCTCACAGCCTGCAGCGGATCGCTGTGGGGACTGAGGAAGTGGGGCAAGTCGCGCAGCAGGAAGACGCCATCGCGCGCGCCGAGCGCAATCGGTGCCGCCCCATCGAGGTGCAAATAGCAATGGCCATCGAGCACCAGGTGAAAGCTGCCCAGTTCCCGGCCCGCCGTGGAGGCGCGCCAGCGGCCGCAGTACTGGCCCACATGCAGGACGGCGGTGTCAAGTTCCAGGCTGCCCAGCAGCCAGCGTGCCAGTCTGTCGGTATCAGGATGCATGGGATGGGACAGGCAAAAGCTGCATCATACGGGCCACGCGCGGCAAGGCAAACGACCGATTTCGACTAAGCATATGCGCGCGATGCAGCTTACTGTTTGCCACTGTGCTGCAGGAAGGCGGGACAGTCCACTTGCAGCAGCGAGCGGTCCTCCAGGCACACTGCCGACAGTTTTCCGCCCCAGACGCAGCCGCTATCGAGGCCGATCAGGTGGGGGTGCAGCTGCAGTCCCAGCGCCGACCAGTGGCCGAAGACGACGGTGTCGCCAGCGCTGCGCCGGCCAGGCACGTCGAACCACGGCAGCAGGCCGGAACCCGGCGGCGCGCTGCCGCTCTCCTTCATTTTGAAGTCCATCACGCCGTCCGGCGTGCAAAAGCGCAAACGCGTCATGGCGTTGACGATGCAGCGCAGCCGGTCGGCGCCCTGCAGGTCGTCGCGCCAGGCGGCCGGTTCGTTGCCGTACATGGTGCGCAGGAACGCCACCCAACCGTCGCTGCGCAGCATGGTCGACACTTCCTCGCTCAGGGACAAAGCCTGGGTTGCGCTCCATTGTGGCAGCAGGCCTGCATGCACGAGTACATGACCCTGGTGCTGCAAGGCGAGCGGACGGTGGCGCAGCCAGGCGAGCAATTGCTCGCGGTCGGGCGCATCGAGGATCTCGGCCAGCGTGTCGGACGCATGCTCCGGGCGGATGCCGTTGGCCACCGCCAGCAAGTGCAAGTCGTGGTTGCCCAGGACGCTGTCGGCCAGGCCCTGCTGCGCCAGCGCATGCACGTGGCGCAGGGTGGCCAGCGATGCCGGACCGCGATTGATCAGGTCGCCCGCGAACAGGAGCCGGTACGGGCCATCTGCCGCTGCCTGGATCCGTTCGATCAATTCGACGGTTTGTGCATGGCAGCCTTGCAGATCGCCGATAAAGTAAGTTTTCATAGGTGCCGAGGTGAAGTGAATTACGCGCATGCATTATAAGCATGGCTGCTTTTTGGCGTTAGATGTATTCCTGGCAGGTGCGCGATTGCTTACATGGCCAGCGGGATGAAAAAAGCGGATGCCGATTATGCTGCATGAGGATGTAATTTTGCTTTATATCCCGCTGCCATATACCGAAAAGTAATCCGCCGGCACGCCGTTCACACGTGCCGGAATGCCATTTCATCCATGTTTATTCATTTTCCACGCGCGCTATCGGCATAGTCCTCATTTAATCTTGATGTTGGGTAGATCAATAAGTCGATAGCCGTGATTCAAACGGCGATGGATTATGCAATGTAGTATATTCCAAGTGATTTTATTATTTGAATTAATATAAAGGATGTAGCAATGGATCTGTCAACGATGACGATGCAGGAATTACGCAAGCTGGAAAATAATGTGACGCAGGAATTGAATAGCCGCGAGCGTGAAGACTTGAACAAGGCGCGCGAACAGATCATGGCCATCGCGCAGCAAGCGGGCATTCCGCTGAAACAGCTGATACTCGACGGCTTGCATCCGCGTACGGGCAAAGTCGCGGTACGTTACCGCCATCCTGACAATGCCGCTGAACAGTGGACAGGACGTGGCCGCCAGCCGCTGTGGGTCAGGCAGTGGGTAGAATCGGGCAAGTCCATCGATCTGCTGCGCGTATAATTCGGTATACTCTTGGCGCAGTGGCAAGCTGCCAGCCACGTGCTGTACCTTGCCAGGCACCCTATCGATACCCTTACTTATACCGCCCACACCATGCTTCCATTGTCCAGAACGATCTTCAAGGCCTACGATATTCGCGGCATCATCGCTAAAACCCTCGATGCCAGCGTGGCCTACAAGATCGGTCAGGCATTTGGCCAGGCCGCCCTGGCCAAGGGGGAGCAGCGGGTCGTGATCGGCCGCGATGGCCGCCTGTCTGGGCCTGAACTGACGGCGGCGCTGGCGCAGGGCCTGCAGGCCGCTGGCGTCGACGTGATCGACCTGGGCGTGGTAGCCACGCCGATGGTCTACTTTGGCACGAACGTGCTCGACACCCGCTCCGGCATCATGGTCACTGGCAGCCACAATCCACCCGATTACAACGGCTTCAAGATGGTGCTGGCGGGCGAAGCGATCCACGGCGAAGCGATCCAGGCGCTGTATCACAGCATCGTCGCCCACGAAGGCAGCGCCAGCGCCAAGGACGTTGCCAACCTGGGAACATATGCCACGCACGATATCCGCGCCGCCTACCTGGAGCGCATCCTGGGCGACGTCAAGCTGGCGCGCCCGATCAAGATCGCCGTCGATTGCGGCAATGGCGTGGCCGGCGCATTCGCGGGCGACCTGTTCCGCGGCATGGGCTGCGAGGTCATCGAATTGTTCTGCGATGTCGATGGCAATTTCCCGAACCACCACCCGGACCCTGCGCATCCGGAAAACCTTCAAGACCTGATCCGCTGCCTGGCCGAGACGGATGCCGAAATCGGTATCGCCTTCGACGGCGACGGCGACCGCCTGGGCGTGGTCACCAAGGATGGCCAGATCATCTACCCTGACCGCCAGATGATGCTGTTTGCCGCCGACGTGCTGACCCGCCACCCCGGCGCGCAGATTTTGTATGACGTGAAATGCACGCGCCATCTGGCGCCGTGGATCAGCAAGCATGGCGGCGTGCCGCTGATGTACAAGACGGGCCACTCGCTGGTGAAAGCCAAGCTGCGCGAGACGGGTGCGCCGCTGGGCGGCGAAATGAGCGGCCATATCTTCTTCAAGGACCGCTGGTATGGTTTCGACGATGGCCTGTATTCGGCTGCGCGCCTGCTGGAAATCCTCACGCGCGAAGCCAATCCTTCCGCTCTGTTGAACTCCCTGCCGCAGTCCGACAGTACGCCGGAGCTGCACCTGGAACTGAAGGAAGGCGAGAACGTCGCGTTGATGGACATGCTGCGCCGCGACGCAGTCTTCCCCGGTAATGAACAGATCATCACCATCGACGGCTTGCGCGTGGAATACGCGGACGGCTTCGGCCTGGCCCGTTCGTCGAACACCACGCCAGTGATCGTCATGCGCTTTGAAGCGGAAACGCCGCAAGCCCTGGCACGCATCCAGGGCCAGTTCAAGAGCGTGATCCTGGCCGCCAAGCCTGACGCCGTTCTGCCGTTCTGACAGCATGGCCGGTCAATCTGGCGCACAGGCGCCCTTGAAAATCCTGCTGGTGCGGGTATCTTCGCTGGGCGACGTGCTGCATAACCTGCCGATGGTGGCGGACATCGCCTGCCATTATCCGGATGCGACCATCGACTGGGTGGTCGAGGAAGGCTACACCAGCCTGGTGCGCCTGAACCCCCGCGTGAATACCATTTTCCCTTTCGCGCTGCGGCGCTGGCGCAAGAGCCTGGGCAAGAAGGAGACACGCGCGGAAATCGCTGCCTTTTTCCGTAACCTGCGCCAGACGCGCTACGATTACGTGTTCGATACTCAGGGCTTGCTCAAGACGGGCATCATCATGGGTGCTGCGCGCCTGGCGCCAGGCGGACAGAAGGTTGGCCTGGCGAATGGCAGCGAAGGCTCCGGCTACGAAGGTATTTCGCGTCTGTTCCATACCAAAAGCATTCCGCTCGACCCGCGTACGCACGCGGTTGCGCGCGGCCGCCTGGTAGCCGCCGCCGCACTCGGCTACACGGTCGACACGACGGCTGATTTCGGCTTGCCGGCAGTGTCAGGCAAGGAACCACGCCCGGACTGGATGGGTGCTGCGCCATATTGCGTGTATTTCCACGGCACGGCGCGCGACGCCAAGAAATGGGCGCCGGAAAACTGGATCGCCCTCGGCCATGCGCTCTCGCCCATGGCCATTCTGCTGCCCTGGGGTTCGCCCAAGGAAAAGGCAGAAGCAGAAGTGCTGGCGGCCGGCCTGCCGAATGCGCGCGTGCTGCCGAAGCTGTCGATGGACGAGGCCACGCTGCTGGCGCGCCACGCGGCGCTGGTGATCGGCGTCGATACGGGCCTGACGCATATCGCCGCCGCTTTCCTGCGCCCAACGGTGGAAATCTATGCCGATTCGCCGCTATGGAAAACGGAAGGCAACTGGTCGCCGAACATCATCAACCTGGGCGACAAGAGTACGCCTCCCAGCGTGCCGGAAGTGCTGGCCGCGGCGCAGCGCCTGCTGGCCGAGCATCCTCCCGCCTGACTTCAACGTTAAACAATCATGCGACTTTTTTATACCCTCGCCTGGTGGCTGGCCTTGCCCCTGGTGCTGGCGCGGCTGTGGCTGCGCGGACGCCAGGAGCCCGGCTACCGCCAGCATTGGGGCGAGCGCCTGGGCTGCTACGGTCGCCAGGCCAAACCACTGATTCCTACGCTCTGGCTGCACGCCGTCTCCGTCGGTGAGACGCGCGCGGCCGAGCCGCTGATCGATGCGTTGCTGGCCGCATGGCCCGATTGCCGCATCGTCCTCACGCACATGACGCCCACGGGGCGCGCGACCGGTAAAACCCTGTTCGCCAAACATGGTGTGCGCCTCGTGCAAAGCTATCTGCCGTATGACACGGGCGCCATGCCGGCCCGTTTCATCCGCCATTTCGCGCCGCGCATCTGCATCCTGATGGAGACGGAAGTGTGGCCGAATTTGATACACCAATGCAATCGCCACGGTGTGCCGGTGGTGCTGGCCAATGCGCGATTGTCGCAGCGTTCCTTGGGCAAGGCGCAGCGCCTGGGTAAGCTCATCACCGATGCGGCGCGCGGCATCACCCTGGTGGCGGCGCAAACGCAGGACGATGCCGAGCGCGTGCGCCAGTTGGGTGTGCAGGGCGTGGTCGTCACGGGAAGTATCAAGTTCGACGTCGTCGTGCCCGAGGCGGCCCTGGCGACGGGGGCCGCGCTGCGCGCAGCCATCGGCCAGCGTCCCGTGCTGCTGTGCGCCAGCACGCGTGAAGGCGAAGAGCAGCTGATCCTTGATGCCTATACCCGCGCCAGTTTGCCCGCTAATGCGCTGCTGCTGATCGTGCCGCGTCATCCGCAGCGCTTCGACGAGGTGGAAAAAATGATTGCTGCCCACGGCCTGGCCGTGCAGCGCAGGTCCGGTCTGGGCCCGGATGGTGTCGTCGCGGCGGGCACGCAGGTGCTGCTGGGCGATTCGATGGGCGAGATGTTTGCGTATTACGCGGCCTGCGATTGCGCCTTTGTCGGCGGCAGCCTGCCACCGCTGGGCGGGCAAAACCTGATTGAACCGGCGGCCTTGGGGAAACCCGTGCTGATCGGCCCCCACACCTTCAACTTTGCGCTGGTGACCGAGCAGGCGATTGCCGCCGGCGGCGCCGCGCGAGTGGCGGATGCGGACGCGCTGATGGCGCAAGCGGCGGCATTGCTGCAGGATCCGGCGCGGTTATCGTTGATGGGAGAAAAAGCGCTGGCGTTTGCCAACCAGCACCGGGGTGCCACGCCGCGCACTATTGCGGCCATCAAGCCTTTACTGGCAGCTTAATTAAACAGGACTGGAAGCTCCTGCGAGCGCTTTCTGAGCGCCTGCTTGGCGCCATCGTAATCGGGATAAATCGATTCCACGGTGGCCCAGAAGCGGGCGCTGTGGTTCATTTCCAGCAGGTGCGACAGTTCGTGCGCCACCACGTAGTCGATGAGGGGCAGGGCGAAGTGGATCAGGCGCCAGTTCAGACGGATCTTGCGCTCGATGGTGCAGCTGCCCCAGCGCGTGCCGGCCGAGGATAGCGATAATGAGTCGTAGCGCACGCCCAGCTTGTCCGCATACAGGTCCAGGCGCGCTTCAAACAGCTGGCGCGCTTCATGCTGGAACCAGCCCTTCACTTTTTCCTTCAATTGTTGTTCGCTGCCCGTGGGCGTGACCCAGACGTGCAATTCATTCGTCTCGCGCTGGAAGCTGGCGCGGTGGCGCGGCGCCTGGTGCAATCGCAATGTGATCTCGCCACCGAGGTAGGGTAGCACGGCGCCATCGACCCATGCCACGGGTGGGCGTTGTTGGCGCTGCACCTTGCGCTCGCCCCGTTCCAGCAGCTTCGACACAATCCAGCCCTGCTTGGCGCGGATGGCATTGTCAATTTCGGCCAGGGTGACGCGCTTGGGCGCGGTCACGCGCAAGCCGTTATCGTCGATCATGAAACCGATGGAGCGGCGCGTGGAGCGGCGCAGGGCGAATTCGATCAGGTGGCTGCCCAGCTGCAGCTGGCGCAGTGGCGGGCCATCAGCGGTGCGCGGCGGGGAAGGCAGGGGAGATGGGGCAGGGGGAACGATGGGTGGCGCGGGCGCCACTTGCGGTGGCGCCACGGGCGGCGCTGGCGGTGCCGTGGGGCGCACCGCCGGGGGCGTGCTGGTCGAGACGTCGTGCGCGAACAGATCCAGTTGTTGATCGCCGACCTTGATGGTCTTCATCTGCTGGCGCAGGGTCGGCTCCTGGATGACCGCGCTGATGCCGTCTAGCCAGCGTTGTAGGCGTGAGGCGAAATGACGCGCATTTCTGATTCTATCCAATTTTCCACCTGTTGCATCATGCTGTCCGGGGTTTGCCCTTCCGGCGAAATCGGTTTGCCTATCGAGACGGTGATCAATCCCGGGCGTTTGAGGAATGACTGCTTGGGCCAGCATTCGCCTGAATTATGCGCAATCGGTACCACCACGGCGCCCGTGGCGATGGCCAGGCGCGTGCCGCCGCTCTTGTACTTGCCCGCCTGACCCACGGGAATGCGGGTACCTTCGGGGAACATGATAATCCATTGGCCATCGGCCAGGCGGCGCTTGCCATGCGCGACGACGCTCTTGAAGGCATGCTTGCCCTGCTTGCGGTCGATGGGGATCATGCGCAGCAGCGCCATGGCCCAGCCGAAGAAGGGGATGTACAGGATCTCTTTCTTGAACACATACACCAGCGGACGGGGCAGGCTGGGCAGCAAGAAGATGGTTTCCCATGCTGACTGGTGCTTAGACAGCACGATGGCTGGCGCATCCGGGAAGTTCTCGGCGCCCTTGACTTCATAGCGGATGCCGCAAATGACCTTGGCACACCACAGGATAAACACGTTCCAGCGCGAGGTGACCCAATAGCGCTTGTTGTAGCTCAATGGCGCGGCAAAAAAACACACGCAGGCCCAGACGATGGTGGCCACGATCATGATGGTCATGAACAGCAGGGATCGCAGGAACAGGGAAATATTACGCAATGCGGTTCTCCGAAAATTAGATACTGAATGCCACGGTGGGCGCTGGCGCCGCTGGCGCCTTGAGCAGGTGGCTGACTACGGCGGCCAGGTCGGGGAATACCTGGGTACCAGGCGGCAGGCCACCCGTTTCGTTGGTTTTTTCGCCCTTGCCCGTCAGGACCAGGTAGGGCACGCAACCGCTGATGAAACCGGCCTGCAGGTCACGCAGCGAATCGCCGACGGTGGGCACGCCTTTCAGGCTGGTGTTGTAGCGCTGCGAGATTTCATGGAACATGCCCGGTTTCGGCTTGCGGCAGTCGCAATTGTCCGCGCCTGCGTGCGGGCAAAAGAAGATGGCGTCGATATCGGCGCCCACTTGCTGTGCCAGGGTATGCATCTTCTGGTGGATCGCGTTCAGCACCGTCATGTCGAAGTACTCGCGCGCGATACCCGACTGGTTCGAGGCCACGATGACACGATAGCCGGCCTGGTTCAGGCGGGCTATCGCTTCGAGCGAACCGGGAATCGGCAACCATTCGGCCGGCGATTTGATGAAGTCCGGCGAGTCATGATTAATGACGCCGTCGCGGTCGAGAATAATCAGTTTCAGCGCCGGAGTGCCCATTATGCCGCCAGCTTGGAAATGTCGGCCACGCGGTTCATCATGCCGTGCAGCGACGACAGCAAGGCCAGGCGGTTGTTGCGCAGGGCGACATCCTCTGCCATCACCATCACGTCGTTGAAGAAGCCGTCGACGTCGTCGCGCAGCTGCGCCAGCGTTTGCAGGGTGCTGGTGAAGTCGCCCTTGGCGAAGGCTGCGTCGACTTCCGGCTGCACGCGCGAGACGGCAGCGGCCAGTTTTTTCTCCGCTTCGTCCTGCAGCAGCGCCACGTTGACGCCACCGGCGGCGACCTGGTTGACTGCTTCCTCGTTCTTTTTCAGGATGTTGGTGATGCGCTTGTTCGCGGCGGCCAGCGAGGCGCTTTCCGGCAGTGCGGCAAACGCTTGCACGGCTTCGAGGCGCTGCACGATGTCGTCCAGGCGGTCGGGATTTTGCGCCACGACTGCTTCGATTTCATTCGGCGAGAAGCCGCGTTCGCGCAGGATGCCGCGCAGGCGGTCGAGCATGAAGGTGGTGACATCCGCCACCGGGTCCTTGAAGCCGGGAATGGCTGCGAATTGCGCGGCGGCGTCGCCCAGCAGGCTCTGGATCGACAGGGGCAAACGTTTTTCCAGCAGCATGCGCAGCACGCCCAGGGCGTGGCGGCGCAGCGCGAACGGGTCCTTGTCGCCCGTAGGCGCCAGGCCAATCGACCAGATGCCGACCAGGGTTTCGAGCTTGTCGGCCAGGGCCACGGCGATGCCGGTGGCGGTGGACGGCAGGCTGTCGCCGGCAAAGCGCGGTTGGTAGTGTTCGGAGGCGGCCAGCGCTACTTCTTCCGGTTCACCGTCATGGCGCGCGTAGTACGTCCCCATGATGCCTTGCAGTTCTGGGAACTCGCCCACCATGTCGGTCAGCAAATCGGTCTTGGCCAGCAGGGCGCCGCGTTCGGCCAGGGCCACGTCGTAGCCCAGCTTGGTCGCAATGGCGCCGGCTAATGATTTTACTCTTTCTGTACGGGCCGCCTGCGTGCCCAGCTTGTTGTGGTATACCACGTTGGCCAGCAGTGGCAAACGCGATGCCAGCGTTTTTTTCTTGTCTTGCTCGAAGAAGAACTTGGCGTCGGACAGGCGCGGGCGTACGACGCGCTCGTTGCCGCCGATGATGTGTTCCGGCGTGTCCGTCTCGATGTTCGAGACGATCAAAAAGCGCGAGCGCAGCTTACCTTCGCTGTCGGTCAGCGCAAAATATTTCTGATTCGTCTGCATGGTGAGGATCAGGCATTCCTGCGGCACGGCCAGGAATTCTTCCTCGAAGTGGCACTCATACACGACCGGCCATTCGACCAGTGCAGTCACTTCGTCGAGCAGCGCTTCGGGCATGAGCACCTGGTCGGCACCGGCCTTGTCCAGCAACTGGGCGCGGATGCGCTCCTTGCGCTCCTCGTTGCTGGCGATGACGCTGGCGTTGAGGATCAGGGAAGGCGCATAGTTTTCCGCGTGCGCGATGGTGATAGACTTGCCGTCGGTGAGGAAGCGGTGGCCCAGGGTGCTGCGGCCGGCTGTCAATCCCAGCAGGGTCAAAGGCAGAACGTTGATGCCATGCAGGGCGATCAGGCTGTGGGCCGGGCGCACGAATTGCACGGTCGTGCCGTCCGGGCGCTGATAGCTCATCAGTTTTGGAATCGGCAGCTTGGCGGCCGACTCCATCAATGCCGCCTGCGCGCCGGTGGCGAGCTGGCTGCCTGGCGCCGTGTAGGTGTAGAAGAAGCTTTCAGCCTTGCCGTCGACGGCGCGTTCCAGCTCGGCCACCGTCAGATCGGGAAAGCCCAGCGCGGCCAGTTTCTTGGCCAGCGGCGGCGTGCCATTGCCGTTCGCGTCCAGCGCCACGGAGACAGGCAGGACTTTTTCACGGATGGATTTGTCGGGCGAGACTTCGCGCACGTTGGTGATGGAGACGGCCAGGCGGCGCGGCGAGGCGTAGCTGGTGGCGACGCTGTCGGCTTCCAGGAAGTCGCGCGCCTTCAGGCCGTTGACGATGCCGGCAGTGAAGGCGGCGCCCAGTTTGGCCAGCGCTTTCGGCGGCAGTTCTTCGGTCAGCAGTTCGATGAGCAGTGTTTGGTTCATGGTGTTCTTGTCTGGTACGGCGATGTAAAGGCTCGAATTCAAGCGGCGGCGGGTTGGTCTGCGGCGGGCAGCATCGGGAAACCGAGGCGCTCGCGCGAGTCGTAATACGCTTGCGCCACCAGGCGCGACAGGGTGCGCACGCGGCCGATGTAGGCGGCGCGTTCCGTCACCGAGATGGCGCCACGCGCGTCCAGCATATTGAAGCTGTGCGAGGCCTTCATGATTTTTTCGTAGGCGGGCAGGGTCAGTTGCAGCTCGATCAGACGCTTCGCTTCCGCTTCGTAGTTGCCGAACTGTTCGAACAGCAGGTCCGTATTCGCGTGCTCGAAGTTGTAGGTCGACTGTTCCACTTCGTTCTGGTGGAAAACGTCGCCGTAGGTCAGTTTTTTCGTAATACCGTTTTCTTCCCACTCCGTCCATACCAGGTCATACACGTTTTCCACGCCTTGCAGATACATGGCCAGGCGTTCGATGCCGTAGGTGATTTCGCCCAGCACAGGCTTGCAATCGAGGCCGCCAACTTGCTGGAAGTAGGTAAATTGCGTCACTTCCATGCCGTTCAGCCAGACTTCCCAGCCCAGGCCCCAGGCGCCCAGGGTCGGGCTTTCCCAGTCGTCTTCGACGAAGCGGACGTCATTCTGCTTCAAGTCCAGGCCCAAGGCGGCCAGCGAACCCAGATACAGGTCGAGGATATTTTCCGGCGCGGGCTTCAAGACCACCTGGTACTGGTAGTAGTGCTGCATGCGGTTCGGGTTTTCGCCATAGCGGCCATCTTTCGGGCGGCGCGACGGCTGCACATACGCGGCGCGCCAGGGTTCCGGGCCGATTGCGCGCAGGAAGGTACCGGTGTGGAAGGTGCCGGCGCCGACTTCCATGTCGTAAGGCTGGAGCAGGGCGCAACCTTGCTTGTCCCAATAGGTTTGCAAGGTCAGGATAATTTGTTGAAATGTGAGCATCGTATGAGTTCGCCGCGCGGGAGGCTGCGCGCTGTAAGGGGTTGCTTGAAGGCCGGACGCCTGCTTGGAAAGCGCGTCCGGGCCGGAGTTTTGCTAATTTTAGCGGTTTTTACGGGCCCACTGTGACTCTTCGGGCAATATCGGCCGCTTATTGCTGCGCGGCGCTGCCACGGCGGGCGGCGCGCGACAGCAGGAAGGCCGTCAGCAAGGCCAGTGCGGCCAGGGCCAGCACCAGTTTATTGCCATACAGAATGTATGGCGTCATGCCGCCCATGCCTTGCACCTTGGCCGCCAGGGTGGCTTGCTGTTCCGGCGGCAGCAGGCTTTGCACCACGCCCTTGCCGTCGATGACGGCGGTGGCGCCCGTGTTCGTCGAGCGCAGCATCGGACGGCCCGTTTCCAGGCTGCGCATCTGCGAAATCTGCAGATGCTGCGGAATGGCGATTGAGTCACCAAACCAGGCCAGGTTCGACATATTGAGCAGCACCGAGGCTGACTGCTTGCCATTGTGGTGGGCGCTGGCCAGCTGTCCCGCGATTTCTTCGCCAAACAAGTCTTCGTAGCAGATATTCGGCAGCACCAGCTGGTCGCGCACCTGGAGCGGCGCCTGCACGTCGGCGCCACGGCCCATGTCGCCCAGCGGGATGGCCATCATGGCGACAAACCAGTGCAGGCCGGGCGGCACGAACTCGCCGAACGGGACCAGATGGTGCTTGCGGTACTGATAGTAAGGACCTGGCGTGCCGTTGGGCGTGATCCCCAGCGCCGCATTGTAGAAGCGCTGCTGCTCGTCGAGCACCGGCAGGCCGAGCAAAATCGTGCTGCCCGTCTGCTGTGAATAAGTCGCCAAGCTATCCAGATAGCCGGGCGGAAGCTGGTGCGGCAGCACAGTGACGGCCGTTTCCGGCGTGGCGATCAGGTCGGCCGGCGCGCTGGTGATGGCACTCTGGTACATCTGCAGGGCGCCGAGGACGAAGCCGGGGTCGAATTTCTGCTGCTGCGGCACATTGCCCTGCAACAGGCGCACCGTAATCGGGCGTCCGACAGGATGGGTCCAGTTCACGTACTGCAGGCCAACGCCGGCCGCGTACAGCGAGACCAGGCCGGCCAGCGCGCTCCAGCGCGTGCGGCGCAGGGGGTGGACTAGCAAGAGCAGGGAGCCGGCCGACAGGGCCGCCAGCCAGCCCAGGCCATACGACCCGATGACGGGGGCAAAGCCGCCCAGCGGGCTCGTGTTGTGGGCGTAGCCCGTGGCCAGCCACGGAAAACCTGTAAACAGCCAGCCGCGCGTCCATTCGAACAGGGTCCACAGGGAAGGCAAGATCAACAGCGTCATTGTCGGCAGCGAGAGTACCCAGCGCTTGCGCAGCCAGGCGGCCGCGCCCATGGCCAGGGCCACGTAAATGGCCATCAAGAGGGCCAGCAGGCCCACGGCGATGACGGCCAGCGGCGCGGCCATGTCGCCATAGCGGTGCATGGAGATGTACAGCCAGTGCGTGCCGGCCGCGCACCAGCCGAAGCCATAGGCCCAGCCGATCAGCGCGCTTGCCTTGACGTCCGAGGCGCGCAGCACCTGGTAGAACAGCACGCCCAGGCTGAGGATTTGCAATGGCCAGTAGCCGAAAGGGGCGAACGCCAGCACGGCGACGGCGCCGGCGATGGCGGCAGTCAGCATGCGCGCCCACGTACTGCGGGGCGGTTTGGCGGGGGCGTTGGGATCCAGGCGTCTGAAACGCATTTACAGCACGCGCATGTCAGAGTTCCAGTTCCGGTACGTTGGGCAGGCGTTCGACGAGCAGCACGTGCACCTGGCGCGCATCGGCGCGCAGCACCTCGAAGCGCAGATTGCCCAGGTCGAAGATGTCGCCCTTGTGCGCCATGCGGCCCAGGTACTTTGACACCAGGCCGCCGATGGTGTCGACGTCGTCGTCCACCAGGTGGCTGCCCACTTCTTCGTTGAACTGTTCGATCTCGGTCAGCGCCTTGACCCGCCAGCGGGGGCCGAACTGGCCTTCCTTGAGCGAGAGGATATTGTCCTCGGCTTCGTCAAAGTCGTATTCGTCCTCGATATCGCCGACGATCTGTTCCAGCACGTCTTCGATGGTGATCAGGCCGGCGACGCCGCTGTATTCATCGACGACGATGGCCATGTGATTGTGGTTGGCGCGGAAATCGCGCAGCAGCACATTCAGGCGTTTCGATTCGGGGATGAAGATGGCGGGGCGCAGCATGTCGCGGACGTCGAAAGTTTCTTCTGCGTAATAACGCAGCAAATCTTTCGCCAGCAGGATGCCGATGACCTTGTCGCGCTCGCCTTCAATCGCGGGGAAGCGCGAGTGGGCAGTGGACAGGACTTCCGGCATCCATTCCTCGATCGGCTTGCTGATGTCGATGACATCCATTTGCGAGCGGGGAATCATGATGTCGCGCGCACAGAGATCCGATACCTGGAACACGCCTTCGATCATCGACAGTGCGTCGGCGTCGATCAGCTTGCGTTCATGCGCATCGTGTAGAACATCGAGCAATTCTGCACGGTTCTCTGGCTCGGGGGAAATGAGTGCGGTCAGGCGTTCAAACAGTGACCGGTGGGGCTTGACGTCAGTTCTGACGCCACTAGGGTGCTCGGGCATAGGAGGCGTGAGCCGTTGTTGCGAAGGGATATAGGATACACCAAAAGTGGGGGAATACCGGATTTCCCCGCTTTTGATGCAAATTTAATACGCTGAAGTGTACCGTTGCCCGACGTTTCAGGCGTCCTGGCCCAGCACGCGCGTGCGCAAATCCAGCACGTCGGCCTGCCAGTCGGCGAAATGCTCGCTGTCCTGCCATAGCTGGCGCAGTTCCGACGACTCGGCCACGATCTTGTCGAACGCCAGGCGCGCTTTTTCCTGCAGAAGCGGCGTGACTTTCTTCTTGCAGGCGGCTACCCATTCGTCCACTTCCGCGGTGGCCGGGTCGTCCTCGCCCGGTTTGCCCAGAAGACGCGCGATCACTTCCAGCGCGGCCAGCGCCTCGGCGGCGAACGGCGCTTCCAGCTCCGCTTCCGTGCTGTCGATGACATTGTCGAGCGTGGTCTCGACCAATTCCAGGGTTTTGTATTCGTGCAGATCCTGCGCCCAATCCATGGCGTAGTCGTTGCCGAAGGCGTCGGTGGCCCAGGTTCCCATGGTCTTATTCCTTGTACGGGTCGGTGATGCCGAGTTTCGCGAGGATTTCCGTCTCCAGGCCCTCCATCTCGGTGGCTTCCTCGTCATCCATGTGGTCGTAGCCCTGCGCATGCAGCACGCCGTGCACGATCAAATGGGCCGTGTGTTCTTCCACGCTCTTCTTTTGCTCGGCCGCTTCCTTTTCCAGCACGTCCGTGCACAGGATGATGTCGGCGCGCGTCGGCTCGTCGTCAGCCAACTCTTCGCCTTCGTTGTAGGCGAAGGTCAGCACATTGGTGGCGTAGTCCTTTTCGCGGTAGTCGCGGTTCAGGCTGCGGCCTTCTTCGGCATCGACGAAGCGGATGGTGAATTCGGCAGGCGCGAACAGGGCCGCCTTGACCCAGCGGCGCACTTTGGGGCGCGTGATCAGGCTTTCCAGGCGGGCGTCCGGGTATTGTACGGACAAGGACAGTTTATTTTTTTCGGACATTTTTGGCGGCTGCTGGTTTGATCAGGGGGAGTAACTGGGCGGCGTTGGCGCCGGCCGCCTGCGCCGTTTCATAGGCATCGACGATGCGCGCGACCAGCGGATGGCGCACCACGTCGGTGCTGTTAAATTGGGTGAAGCCGATACCGCGTACGTCCTTGAGCACGTGCACGGCGTCGATGAGGCCACTCGTCTGGCTCTTGTGCAGGTCGACTTGCGTCACGTCGCCCGTCACCACGGCCTTGCTGCCAAAACCGATGCGCGTCAGGAACATCTTCATCTGTTCGACGGTGGTATTTTGCGCTTCATCGAGGATGACGAAGGCGTGGTTCAGGGTGCGTCCGCGCATGTAGGCCAGCGGGGCGATCTCGATCACCTGTTTTTCAAACAGCTTTTGCGTGCGGTCAAAGCCCAGCAAATCGTACAGCGCATCGTACAGGGGGCGCAGGTAGGGGTCGACCTTTTGCGCCAGGTCGCCTGGCAGGAAGCCCAGACGCTCGCCCGCTTCGACGGCGGGGCGCGTCAGGATGATGCGCTTGACGGCGTCGCGTTCGAGCGCGTCGACGGCGCAGGCAACGGCCAAATAGGTTTTACCCGTGCCAGCCGGGCCCACGCCGAAGCTGATGTCGTGTTCGAGGATGTCGCGCAGGTAGGCGATCTGGTGCGGCGTGCGCCCGCGCAGGTCGCTGCGGCGGGTTTTCAGCACGGGGCTGGCGATGTCCGGCTCCACGAAGGTGCTGATGGGCGCGTTGGCGTGGTGTTCCGAGGCGGCGGACAGACCCGCGCGCTGCTCCACCAGGGCCAGCTGCACTTCTTCCAGCGGCACGACCTTGTTGGCGATGGCGTAGAACTGATCGAGGATTTCCACGGCCCGCTCGGCATTGCTGCCGCCGACGATGAATTTCTCGCCGCGGCGGAAGATCGTCACGTCGAGGGCGGCGGAAATCTGGCGCAGGTTTTCATCGAGCGGTCCGCACAAGTGCGCCAGGCGCGTGTTGTCCAGCGGCTCGGGGATGAAGTAATGCGGCTGTATCGGGGCTTTGGTTTTCAACTGGCTCTTTTCAATGCGGGGGCGCTGGCGACGAGTTCGCCGCGCAGGGTGTAGGAATGGCTTTCTGTGATGCGCACGTCGACCAGCTGGCCGAGCAGTTGCAGCGCGTCCGGGCCGGCGTCGAAATTAACCACGCGGTTGTTTTCCGTGCGGCCTTGCAGCTCGCGCGCTATCGTGTCCTTCTTCGAGAGGCCTTCGACGAGGATGGTTTGCACGCTGCCCACCATGGCCAGGCTGTATTTGCGCGTGTTGGCGTCGATGGCAGCTTGCAGTTGTTGTAACCGAGCAAGTTTAACTTCGTGCGGCGTGTCGTCTTCCAGGCTGGCGGCCGGCGTGCCGGGGCGCTTGCTGAAGATGAAGCTGTAGCTGTTGTCAAACCCCACGTCGGCGATCAGCTTCATCATGGCGTCGAAATCGGTTTGCGTCTCGCCAGGGAAACCGACGATGAAGTCAGACGAAATGGCCATGTTCGGGCGCACGGCGCGGATGCGGCGGATGATGGACTTGTATTCCAGGGCCGTGTAGCCGCGCTTCATGGCGCCGAGGATCTTGTCGGAACCGTGCTGGGCCGGCAGGTACAAATGGTCGACCAGTTGCGGGATCTTCGCATAGGCGTCGATCAGGCGTTGCGTGAATTCCTTCGGGTGGCTGGTGATGAAACGCATGCGCGCGATGCCGGGAATGTCGGCCACGTATTCGAGCAGCAGGGCGAAGTCGGCAATGTCTCCGCCTTCCATCACGCCACGGTAGGCGTTCACGTTCTGCCCCAGCAGGGTGATTTCCTTGACGCCCTGGGCGGCCAGGCCCGCCACTTCCGTCAGTACGTCTTCGAAGCGGCGCGACACTTCCTCGCCGCGCGTGTAGGGCACGACGCAATAGCTGCAATACTTGCTGCAGCCTTCCATGATGGAAACAAACGCCGAAGCGCCGTCCACCTTGGCCGGCGGCATGTGGTCGAACTTTTCGATTTCCGGGAAGCTGATGTCCACCTGCGAGGCGCCGCTGGTGCGGCGCAGGGCTATCATTTGCGGCAGACGGTGCAGGGTTTGCGGGCCGAAGACCATGTCGACATACGGCGCGCGCTTGACGATGGCGTCGCCTTCCTGCGAGGCCACACAGCCGCCCACGCCGATCAAGAGGTGCGGCTTGGCCAGTTTCAGCTCGCGCAGACGGCCCAGGTCGGAAAACACTTTTTCCTGCGCTTTTTCGCGCACGGAGCAGGTGTTGAGCAAGATCACATCGGCATCTTCCGGCGTGTCGGTGCGCACCAGGCCATCGGAGGCGCCCAGCACGTCGGCCATCTTGTCCGAGTCGTACTCGTTCATCTGGCAGCCGAAGGTTTTAATGAATACTTTTTTCTGCATGGAGTCGGGTGCTTATCGGTAAATGTGGCGGCAAATAAGTGGGGCAAATAAGTGTGGCGGCAAATAAGCTGGGCAGGGGGCTTGCGCCGTGCGCCGCTCTGGGCGGGAGGCGCTGGATGACCGGCCGGGCACCTCTGGCTGCCCGGTGGCAGGCTCGCTGCAAGTTCAGGCCATAGTTTAGCGTAAATCGCCGGGACGGGCCATGCCGCACTGACCTTGCCGACAAGATTGCAGCGTGAATACGGCGCCCGGCACGGCGATGCCGTAAAGCATTTATTGCTGTGGGACACCATTGATTTGTAACAAGTTGCTGCAAAGCCTTGTGTGCGCCCGCTGGCATCCTAATGTGTTGAAATAGCATCGTTGGCTAGCCAACCAGCAGCTTGATTGATATTTAACAATCAGGAAGTTTGCGCGAGGCGCGGATGCGGCGTGTTTGGACTGGTATATTGTTTTATATGCAATTCATTTTGGTGGATTGCAGTGCTTTTACTCACGCGGCAAGCTGTGCACGTTGGCTGGACGTGGCTGTGCGAGTCCTGTGCGGGCAGTGCAACAAGATGGGAGGGCTGAATCCGATGGAAAGACGTTTCTTTAAACACTCTAAGCCAGCCTTAAGTTCATATCGGCATTCTTTCAACATTCACTAGACGAGGAAAAATCATGACACATCATGCATTAGCATCGCAAGAGAGTTACAACCCGAATCACCTGCTGGATATTCTGCTGAGCAAGATGCAGCTGAAGAACGACGCAGCCCTGTCGCGCCTGCTCGAAGTGGCGCCACCCGTCATCAGCAAGATCCGTCACCACCGCTTGCCGGTCGGCGCCTCGCTGCTGATCCGCATGCACGAAGTGACGGGCATGAGCATCCGTGACCTGCGCGACTTGATGGGCGACCGCCGCACCAAGTATCGTCTGTCCGACGCCCAGGGCCGTCCAAAAGCGGAAGACCGCGGCGATGCGCAAGAATCGAATTACGCGCACTGATGTGGCGGTTGCACGCTGACTGTGCTGCTTGCGTCATTGCTGGCGGCAACAGGCTGGCGTGGACCGGGCGGCATGGACACACCGCAGTACCCATAACGGCTTTCGCTTCGCGGCGAGAGCCGTTGGCATTTGGCGCGGCGTTTAGCTCAGCAGTGCCGAGGTGATTTCGTCGTAGCGCAACTCCGTTTCGCGGAATAGCTGCAGATAGGTTTCTTCGCCCAGGCCCAGCGCATCCCAGGCCACCGTCGAGACCCGCGGCACCATGTCGTCGCCCGCCTGCGCCAGGTCGAGCGCGCAGACGATGGCATTGGCCACGTGGATCAGCGCTGCCAGGAAGCCTGCCCCCGGCGTTTCCGGCTGCAGGTAGTTGGCCAGCGCCAGGCGCATGGTGTCGGAAAAATTCCAGTGCTCGGCCAGTGCCACGCCTGCTTGCACGTGGTCTACGCCCAGCACGGCCTGCTCCGCTTCAAGCAGGCTGCAATCGTGCGCCGCCTGGTGCACGATAACTTGCGCGTATTGTGCGGGAAAGCTGCTGACCAGCACCAGGCGACCGATGTTATGCAGCAAGCCGGCCGTGAAGGCGTAATCCTGGTTGAAGCGGATCTGCCGCGCCAGCGCCTTGGCGCAAGCGGCAGTCGCTACCGAATGGCGCCAGAAGGCCTTGTCGTCGAAGCCGGGGCAGCGACCTTCCGGGAAGCAGCCCGTGATGGCGGCCGACGTGATCAGGCTGCGCGTGGTCTGGAAGCCCAGGTAAGTGATCGCCTGCTGAATGGTGGTGGCCTTCACCTGCAAGCCATATTGCGAGGAATTGGCCAGGCGCAAGGTTTTTGCCGTCAGCGCCTGATCGTATGAGACTTTTTTCGCCAGCACGGAAATATCGACGTCTTCCTGGTCTATGCTGTTGAGTAACTCCATGACGACGGCGGGCAGCGAAGGCAGGTCATCGAGGTGGGCGACGATATCGTCGAGTGTCAGCTGCTTGCTCATGCCGCGCCTCCCGTGCCCAGGCGGTATTGCGTGACATAGCTGCGCAGCAATGCGGTGGCCACGTCCTCGGGATCGTCCGGATCATGCTTGCGGAACAGATGGGCTAGCCGCGCGCTGTGGAGCGCTTGCTGTGCTGCGACTTCTTCCGGCGAGGGCGGCGGCGCCTGAATCGGCAGCATGTCGATGCCGTGGCGCGGCATCAGGGACAGCATGTTTTCCGTCAGTACCGCCCCTTGTGGTAACAGCACTTGTCCATGCGCGTCGAGCAAGACATCCGACAAGACCATGCCAGGACGCACTTGTTCAAGGGGTAGATGTTGATGCAAGACCGCCATGACGACTCCTTAGATGATTGCGGGATATTACCATTGCCATGACGCAATGTCTCAAGCTGTATCAAAGCCCTGTTAAAACGGGGATGCTGTAAATCTTGCCAATAAGCAGGTCATACCGTACATTTGATTCAGGCTGAAGTCCGTTGACGTATCTGCGCCCGCGCCGCGGGCCGGCGGCAGGCCTGGCCCGGGGAGTGTTGATCGATGGTGAGTATCCAAGTCCGGCTGACCCTGCTTTTTGTCGTGATCGTCACCTTGGTGCTCGGCATTTCTGGCAGCTACACCCAATATACACTGAGTCAGGAACTCGAATCGGGCAGCGCGCGCTTGCGCAGCGGCGTGCTCACGCGCTTGCAGACGAGCTTGCCTTCGGCCCTGTGGGATCTCGATAAATCCAAGGTCGACAGTATTGTCGCGGCTGAAATGCTGCCGCCGGAACTGGTCGGCATCCGTGTCTACGACGCCTCCGTGGGCCTGTTCGCGGGCGAAGTACGCGATGCGGCCGGCACCCTGGTGCCTTTGACCTCCGATGTGGCCATGGGCGGCACGCCCGTCGAGGCGCCGCTGGTGTTCCGCGATGCCGTGGCGGCGGCCACGGGCGGTAAACCGGTAATCGTCGGCAAGGTCATCGTCAATTTCAGCCGCGCGCAGATCGATGCGGCCCTGCGCGGCGAAGTGCGGCGCAAGGTCCTGGAAGTGTTGCTGCTTGACATCATCCTGGTGGGCGCCCTGGCGCTGAGCCTGCGCATCGTCTTCGGGCCCTTGAAGCAGTTGCGCGACGGCTTGTTCGACCTGGCCACGCGCGGCAGCGACGAGGTCGAAGAGCTGCCGGAAAACCGGCGCGATGAACTGGGCGACGTGATCCGCGGCTTCAATGGCGTGCAGCGCAAGCTCAAGTCCATCATCGAGGGCAGCCGCGAGGCGGAAGACATGGCGCGCCGCTCGCAGCAGGAAACGGCGCAGGCGATGGACGAGCTGCGCCGCGCGCAGGAATCGTTGCTGCAGTCGGAACGCCTGGCTTCGCTGGGCAGCCTGGTGGCGGGCGTGGCGCATGAAATCAACACCCCGGTCGGCATCGCGCTGACCAGCGCCTCGGTGCTGAAGGAGGCCACCGATCACCTCAGCGCAGCGGTGGCCGGCGGCAGCGTGAAGAAAACCGATATCGTGCGCTACCTGGAAACGGCCGGCGAGAGCGCGCGGCTGATCATGAACAATGCCTATCGCGCCGCGCACCTGATCCACAGCTTCAAGCAGATTGCCGTCGACCAGGTCAGCGAGGCGCGCCGTTTGTTCGAATTGCGCGACTATATCGGTGAAGTGATCTCGAGCCTGCAGCCGACCTTGAAAAAGACGCGCATCAGCATCGATATTGATTGCCCGGCTGACATCATGCTCGACAGCTATCCGGGTGCGCTGGCGCAGGTGCTGACGAACCTGGTCTTGAACTGTGTCGAGCACGCCTTCGACGCGGACACGGCCGGCAACATCCATATCGACGTGCGTCGCGACGGCGAGTGGATCTCCATGCAGGTGCGCGATAACGGCTGCGGCATCGCGCCCGACATGCTCGACCGTGTGTTTGACCCGTTTGTCACTACGCGGCGGGGACAGGGCGGTACGGGCCTGGGCTTGAATATCGTATTCAACTTGATTGCCAAGCAGTTTGGCGGCACCATCACCGTCAGCAGCACGCTGGGACAGGGCGCGACATTCCTGCTGCGCCTGCCCATGGTGACGCCGTTGCCGGAAAGCAGCAGCCCTGCGTAGGCAAGGAGAAGAGACATGGCACAGCTAGAAAACACTCAGCAAGTGGCGCTCCTGCGCGGGATCAATGTGGGCCGCGCCAAGCGCGTGGCCATGGCCGACCTGCGCAAGTTGCTGGGCGACCTGGGTTTTACGCAGGTACGCACGGTACTCAACAGCGGCAACGCCATATATGATGGGGGGGCGGTGGCGCCGGCCGAGGCCGCCGCCCGCATCGAGGAAGCGCTGGTCCTGAAACTGGGCGTGGCGGCCAGGGTGACGGTGCTGTCGGCCACCCAGTTTGCCGAACTGATCGAACAAAATACCCTGGCGCCCGCGGCCGATGCGGCCCGCTTGCTGACCTTGGTGCTGAACAATCCGGCCGATGTCCAGCGCCTGGCGCCGCTCTTGCAGCGGCCGTGGCAGCCGGAAGCGCTGGCGCTGGGGCGATGGGCCGCGTATGCCTGGTGCCCCGAGGGCGTGCTGGCCAGCAAGGTGGTGGCGGCACTGGGTGTCGTGTTGGGCGATGGCGTCACCTCGCGCAACTGGGCCACCATGCAAAAATTGCTTGCGCTGCTGAACGGGCCCGATCCGACCGCCACATCGTCATTTTCCAAGGAGTAATGATGCCTACCATTTCAGGTGCGTTCGACGTCACCATCACCCCGGAAACCCTGTCGGACACTGCTGCGCAGTCGGGGCTGGGACGCTTGTCGCTAGCCAAGCGCTACTACGGCGCTCTCGAGGCCAGCGCGCAGGGCGAGATGCTCAGCGTGCGCGCCGCCGTGGCAGGTTCAGCCGGCTATGTGGCGCTGGAACGGCTGGAAGGCACCCTGGACGGGCGTCACGGCAGTTTTTACCTGCAGCACAGTGGCAGCATGGCGCGTGGCACGCCCAGCTTGTCCGTCAGCGTGGTGCCCGACACGGGCACTGGCCAGTTGCAAGGGCTGTCGGGCAGCCTGGCCATCCGCATCGAAGATGGCAAGCATTATTATGATTTTACGTATGACATTGCTGAGGCGCCATGAACTGGGATATCGTCAAGGGCGTGCTGATCCTGCTGGTCGCCGTCAGCGCAGTGGGCACGGCCTTCGTGCTCATGTCTGCCTCTGGACCTGACAAGGCGGGCTGCATCGCGCGCGCCCTGAAGTCTGGTATTCCTGTGGGCAATATCGAAAGGGTTTGCCGCTTGCTCAACAAGTGAGATCTTGCAGGTGAAGCAGCCAAAAAAAATTCCGCACAAGGCGGAATTTTTTTATGGCAGCGGTATTGGCCGCCGGAATGGGTCAGCCATCGAATTTTTCCTGTTTTTCACCGTGTATGCTGAAGGCCAGTAAACCCAGTCCCACCAGTAACATCGAGACCATGCTCGCTTCGGGTACGGGCGGCGGCACGTTCGCGTGCTGTACGGCAGGGGTGTTGGTGGCGGTGGGCGGCGGCAGTGCGCCCTGGCGCGCACCGGCGCTGCGCCAGCGCGGGGGCGCATTGAGCGTCGTGCTCTGCGCCAGCAGGCGCGCATACGGCAAGTCCGGTGTTTCCCAGCCGGGATTGTCCGCAGTGTTATTGAAGCCGAAACTGTCGTCGCTCACGACCTGGGCGTTTACTGTGTGCGGGTTGCCTGGCGTGTCAGCTCCGATTGCCACCGCATTCCCTGCACTGGCCGACAGCGTCAGCATGGTCATGCATAGCGACTGAAGTATCTTCATCTTTGACTCCCTGGTTCACCGTGCGGCGCGGCCGAAACCGGCATGCGCTTGGACGGACAATGCGCCTGTACGGGGGCGTATCACGATTTTTCTGACGAGATATTATTACATCACAAATCGTGGCAATTTTGCTACGTATATTTGCTTTAAATTACGAATATTTATCATTTTGATAGCGCGAAAACTATCGTTGCCTCACACTTTGCATGAGCACGCTATCGCTGAAAAAACACTGTTGTTTTTTTGTGCGAATCGCCAGCAGAAAAACAATATATTGATTAGTATATTGTTTATCGCATGATGCACAACATGACCGCCTGTGGGAGGGCAAGATGGAGACAGTCGCAACACAACACGCCGAGTACAACCTCGATGCCATGCGTGGCTCGGCCTATAAGGCCAGCTCGCTGCTCAAGGCCATGGGCAATGCCGATCGCCTGATGCTGCTGTGCCAGCTATCTCAGGGCGAGCATTGCGTCAGCGACCTCGAGCAAAAAGTGGGCATAGGCCAGCCGACCCTGTCGCAGCAACTGGGCGTGCTGCGCGAAGAGATGCTGGTGGCCACGCGGCGCGACGGCAAACAGATTTATTACCGCGTTGCCAGCGCACCCGTGCTGGCCGTGCTGCAAGTGCTGTATGCGCAATTTTGCGCGCCGCGCCCCCCGTTCAACGACGAAGCAGACTGAGGCTCGTCATGAATATTGCTTGGCAGAATTTTACGCCGTGGGCGTCGCTGGCGGGCGGCATGCTGATCGGCCTGGCGGCTGCGCTATTGATCCTGTTTAACGGCCGCATCGCCGGCATCAGCGGCATCCTCGGCGGCTTGCTGCGCCCGCGCAGTGGCGACCTGGGCTGGCGTATCGCTTTTCTTGCCGGTCTGATCGGCACGCCCGTACTGTATTCGCTGTGGCAAGCCTTGCCGCCCGTGCAGATCGAGGCGGGCACGACGGGGCTGATCGTGGCGGGCTTGCTGGTGGGCGTGGGTGTGCGCTATGGCGCCGGCTGTACCAGCGGCCACGGCGTATGCGGCCTGTCACGCCTGTCACCCCGTTCGCTGGCAGCCACTTGTGCCTTCATGGCGGCCGGTTTCCTCACCGTCTATCTGTTGCGCCATCTGTGAGCAAGCTTATGAGCAAGCTGATCCTTTCCCTGTTGAGCGGCCTAGTCTTTGGACTGGGCCTGATCGTTTCCGGCATGGGCAACCCGGCCAAGGTGCTCGGTTTCCTCGACCTGGCCGGCGCCTGGGATCCATCGCTGGCGCTGGTGATGGGCGGCGCCATCGGCGTGGCCATGCCTGCCTTCTGGCTGGCGCGCCGGCGCAGCACGGCGCTGCTGGGCGAACCCATGCAATTGCCGGCGTCGCGGCGCATCGACCGGCGCTTGCTGCTGGGCAGCCTGGCCTTTGGCGCGGGCTGGGGCATCGCCGGTTTTTGTCCCGGCCCCGCCCTCGTCTCCCTGCTGGCGGGCCAGCCGAAGGCCTGGATTTTTGTCGCCGCCATGCTGGCCGGCATGGCCCTGTTTGAAGTGCTGGAGCGCCGCAAGCTACCCGCGCCGGCCTGAGACGGTACAATCTGGCGCATCGCCACTTCGGATACCCGCTTACATGAAGACCGTGATTTTCCGCGCCGGCGCGCGCGCCGCCCTACTGTGCAGCGTGCTGGCATTGGCCGCCTGCGGCAGCTTGCTGAAGAAGGAAGCGCCGCCCGCTCCCGCGCCCGTGGCTGACACCTTGCCCAATCCACAAGTGTTGCTGCTGGGGGAAGTGCATGACAATGCACAAGGCCAGCGCTTGCGCGTCGCAGAGTTGCAGCGCCGCCTGGCGGCTGGCTGGCGTCCCGTGATTGTCATGGAGCAATTCGATCGCGAAAACCAGGCCTTGCTGACGCGCGCTGCGCGCGATTGCGCCGACCCCGATTGCATCATCCGCGTGATGGAACAGCCGCGCTGGGACTGGAGCTTGTACCGGCCCGTGCTGGACCTCGTCATCAGCTACCAGCTGACCCTGGTCGCAGGCAATTTGTCGCCGGCCGATGCCTCGCGCATCGTGCGCGACGGCATCCAATGGGCCATGCCGCCGGCCATGGTCGCCACTTACCTGGCCGCGCCCGTACCGACCGATATTCTGGAAGGGCAACAGAAGGAAGTCCAGGCGGCCCGCTGCAATATGCTGCCCGACATGATGATCAAAGGTGTCGTCAACGCCCAGGTGGCGCGCGATATCTGGATGGCCAAGCTGATCCGCGACCAGGCGCCGCGCGACGTGGTGCTGATCGCCGGCAATGAGCACGTGCGCAAGGACATCGGCGTGCCCCGCTGGCTGAAGCTGGCTGACCCGCAACTGAACATGCGCAGCATCGGCTACCTGGAGCAGGGCGGCAGCGGCTACAAGGGCACGTTCGACTTGACGCAAACGATGCCGGCGCAACCGCGCCCGGACCCGTGCGCGAAGTTTAAAAAATAAGGTTCAAGCAGCAATACTTACTGCTGCACCCGCACCAGGGCGCTGACCCGGCTTGCCGTATCGAGCAGTTTCGGCAAGCTGTGTTCCAGCAGATGCGCCACGGACGGCCCCGCCGTCTGGCCGCTGACGTTGATCGCCGCCACCACCTTGCCGGCCCGGTCGAACACGGGCGCGGCCAGGGCGATCAAGCCCTGCTCCAGTTCTTCCTGCACCAGGCACCAGCCCTGGCGCCGCACTTGCGCAATTTCCTCCATCAGGACGTCGATATCGACCTTGGTCGCCGGCGCGATCTTCAGCAGCGCCATTGTCGACAGCCGTTCGCGCAACACCTCGGGCGGCAAGCCCGACAGCAACACCCTGCCCATCGAGGTGCAGTACGCGGGCAATCGGCTGCCGATGCCCAGGTTGATCGACATGGTGCGGTGCGCGGACAGGCGCACGACATAGACGATGTCGTCGCCGTCGAGCACGGTGGCCGAGCACGACTGGCGCACGGTGTGCATCAGCTCTTCCAGCAGCGGCTGCGCCTGTGTCCAGACGGGCAAGGACGACAGATAGGCGTAGCCGAGGTCGAGCACCTTGGGCGTCAGGCGGAACAGCCGTCCATCCGCTTCCACATAACCGAGATGCAGCAAGGTGTGCAGGATGCGCCGCGCGCCCGCGCGCGTCAGCTGCGCCCGCTCCGCCACTTCGCTCAGGGTCTGTCGCGGCGCGTCGGCGCCAAAGCTGCGCAGCACGGCCAGGCCCCGCGCAAACGATTGCACATAGCTGTCGCCGGGACGCGGCGCGCCGTCGGCATCGGGGAGTTCTTCGGCTGAAACGGGCGTGCTGCTGCGTGCGGTCATGGCAATTCCAATGGGTCAAGGTGGCAATTATAGCCATGGCGCTGGTGAAAACGGCAAATTGACAAGCGCACCGATCAGGCATATTCTCACGAATAAGTTCTAAATACGAATATTTGTTCTCTATACGAACAAATTGATGATGTGTTTGATTTGTAGGAGACAGCAATGATCGACAAACTGCGTTCCAGCGTCCTTGAGGCGCTGGCCGATATCCACGATGGCGCCACCGTCATGATTGGCGGCTTCGGCGGCGCTGGCCAGCCGGCCGAGCTGATCGACGGCTTGATCGCCCAGGGCGCGCGCGACCTCGTCATCGTCAACAACAACGCGGGCAATGGCGATACGGGCCTGGCCGCCCTGCTGAAAAACGGGCAGGTGCGCAAGATCATCTGCTCCTTCCCCCGCCAGGCCGATTCCCACGTCTTTGACGCGCTGTACCGCGCGGGCAAGCTGGAACTGGAACTGGTGCCCCAGGGCAACCTTGCCGAGCGTATCCGCGCCGCCGGCGCCGGCATTGGCGGCTTCTTCACCCCCACGGGCTATGGCACGGATCTGGCCAAGGGCAAGGAAACGCGCGAGATCGACGGGCGCATGTATGTATTCGAGTCGCCCATCCACGCCGATTTCGCGCTGATCAAGGCGGAGCAGGGCGACCGCTGGGGCAATCTGACCTACCGCAAGACGGCGCGCAACTTCGGCCCCGTCATGGCCATGGCCGCGAAAGTGAGCATTGCCTCCGTGCACGAGGTTGCCGAACTGGGCAGCATCGATCCCGAGCACGTCATCACGCCGGGCCTGTTCGTGCAGCGCATCGTGCAAGTGCCGCGCACGGCCACCGGCCCTGCCGGCTTCAAAGCTGCCTGAGGAATATCACAATGAATAAATGGAATCGAGATCAAATGGCGGCCCGCGTGGCGGCCGACATCCATGAGGGTGCCGTGGTGAACCTGGGCATCGGCTTGCCGACCCTGGTGGCGAATCACTTGCCGGCTGGCGCGGACATCATCCTGCACAGCGAAAACGGCGTGATCGGCATGGGCCCGGCACCCGCGCCGGGAGAGGAAGACTATGACCTGATCAACGCGGGCAAACAGCCTGTCACCCTGCTGGCGGGCGGCAGTTATTTCCACCATGCCGACAGCTTCGCCATGATGCGCGGTGGCCACTTGGACATCTGCGTACTGGGCGCTTTTCAAGTCTCTGCCGCGGGCGACCTGGCCAACTGGCACACGGGTGACCGAGATGCCATTCCCGCCGTGGGCGGGGCCATGGACCTGGCCATCGGCGCGAAAAAGACCTGGGTCATGATGGATTTGCTGACCAAGACGGGTGAAAGCAAGCTGGTGCAGGCGTGCTCGTATCCGCTGACGGGCATAGCCTGCGTCAGCCGCATCTACAGCGACCTGGCCGTGATTGACCTGTCCCACGCCGGCGCCGCCGTCGTCGAGCTGGTCGATGGCTTGAGCTTTGCGCAGCTGCAAGCCTTGACGGCCGTGCCGCTGAGGGACGCCCGCTAATTCACCATCTACACTCGATACACTTTCTTGGAGGAAAGAACATGACCCACGCTTATATCTGCGACGCGCAGCGCACCCCATTCGGCCGCTATGGCGGTGGACTCGCCGGCGTGCGCGCCGACGACCTGGGCGCCGTGCCCATCCGTGCCTTGATGGCGCGCAACCCGAACGTGGACTGGACGGCCGTCACCGACGTGCTGTACGGCTGCGCCAACCAGGCTGGCGAGGACAACCGCAACGTGGCGCGCATGGCCGCCTTGCTGGCCGGCTTGCCCGACAGCGTGCCGGGCGCCACCCTGAACCGTTTGTGCGGTTCGGGCCTGGACGCCATCGGCAGCGCGGCACGCTTCATCAAGAGCGGCGAAGCGGGCTTGCTGATCGCCGGCGGCGTGGAAAGCATGAGCCGCGCACCGTTTGTCATGGGCAAGGCGGACAGCGCTTTTTCGCGCGGCATGAAAATGGAAGACACGACCATCGGCTGGCGCTTCATCAACCCCTTGATGAAGGCCCAGTATGGCGTCGATTCGATGCCGGAAACGGCGGAAAACGTGGCCGTCGAGTTTGGCATCAGCCGCGCTGACCAGGATGCGTTCGCCCTGGCCAGCCAGGTGAAAGCGCTGGCGGCGCAGCAGGCGGGCGTGTTCGACAGCGAAATCTGCCCCGTCAGCATCGCGCAAAAGAAGGGCGACCCCATCGTTGTCTCCCGCGACGAGCATCCGCGCGCCACCACCGTCGATACCCTGGCCAAATTGAAACCCGTCGTGCGCGCGGACGGCACGATTACTGCCGGCAACGCGTCCGGCGTCAACGATGGCGCGGCGGCGCTGCTGCTGGCCGACGAGGCGAACGCGGCCCGCTTTGGCTTGACGCCGCGCGCGCGCGTCGTGGCCATGGCGACGGCCGGCGTGGCGCCGCGCATCATGGGCATCGGCCCCGCGCCCGCCACCCTGAAAGTGCTGGCCATGACGGGCTTGAGCCTGGCCGACTTCGACGTCATCGAACTGAACGAAGCGTTTGCCGCGCAGGGCCTGGCCGTGCTGCGCCAGCTGGGCTTGCGCGACGACGACCCACGCGTCAACCCGAACGGCGGCGCCATTGCCCTGGGCCATCCGCTGGGCGCGTCCGGTGCGCGCCTGGCGATGACGGCCGTCAACCAGCTACACCGCACGGGTGGACGCTATGCGCTTTGCACCATGTGCATCGGCGTAGGGCAGGGTATTGCGCTGGTGCTGGAACGCGTCTAGATCCTGTGCGTCCGCCGGCGAAAAAATTTGCCGGCAGTACGTATTAACGCGTATGCCGGGCACCTTTTTGACCCTGATCAAGGGCGTATGATGCAAAACCAGTCCGGGCAACCAGGCTGGCGTTGGCTTTTTTACACGAACAAGAAGATTGATATGACATCCCACGATACTCCGCATGACGTTGCGCAGCTGACTTCCCAGCAGCGCATCAAGGCCATCATTGGCGCTTCCTCCGGTAACCTGGTCGAATGGTTCGACTTCTACATTTACTCGTTCTGCGCGCTGTATTTCTCGCACGCCTTCTTCCCTTCCGGTAACCCCACCACGCAGCTGCTGCAGACGGCCGGCATCTTTGCCGCCGGCTTCCTCATGCGTCCCGTGGGCGGCTGGCTGTTCGGCCGCATCGCCGACAAATACGGCCGCCGCCAGTCGATGATGATTTCCGTGCTGATGATGTGCGGCGGCTCGCTGATGATCGCCGTCATGCCGACCTATGACACCATCGGCGCCTTCGCCCCGTTCCTGCTGCTCGTGGCGCGGCTGTTCCAGGGCCTGTCCGTGGGCGGCGAATACGGTACCAGCGCCACTTACATGAGTGAAGTGTCGGAGTCGGGCAAGCGCGGCTTCTTCGCCTCGTTCCAGTACGTGACCCTGATCGGCGGGCAGCTGCTGGCGCTGCTGGTGCTGGTGGTCTTGCAGCAATTGCTGACCCTGGAAGAATTGCGTGCCTGGGGCTGGCGCATCCCGTTCGTCTTCGGCGCCCTGGCGGCCCTGGTGTCGCTGAACCTGCGTAAATCCCTGACGGAAACGACCACCGCCAGCGAGCGCAAGGATAAAGACGCGGGCAGCCTGCGCGGCTTGCTCAAGCACAAGCGCGCCTTCATCACCGTGCTGGGCTTTACGGCCGGCGGCTCGCTGGTGTTCTACACATTTACCACCTACATGCAGAAATACCTGGTCAACACGGCCGGCATGGATACCAAGACGGCCAGCGCCGTCATGACCTGCGCCTTGCTGGTGTACATGATTCTGCAACCGGTGTTCGGCGCCCTGTCCGATCGCATCGGCCGCCGCACCTCGATGCTGTTCTTCGGCGGCCTGGCCACCCTGTGCGTGTTGCCCATCATGCATGCCTTGAAAGACATCAGCAGCCCGTACGCGGCGTTCGGCCTGATCATCATCGCGCTGGCCATCATCAGTTTCTACACGTCGATCAGCGGCTTGATCAAGGCGGAGATGTTCCCTGTCGAAGTGCGCGCGCTGGGCGTGGGCCTCTCGTATGCGGTTGCCAACGCCATGTTCGGCGGTTCGGCCGAATACGTGGCGCTGCAGTTCAAGGCCTGGCACGTGGAAGAGTATTTCTATTGGTACGTGACCATCATGTGCCTGATTTCCTTCATCGTTGCCATCCGCATGCCTGACCCGAGCCGCTCTGGCCTGCTGAAGTAACGTTGCCGTAAAATGGGGGACACTGCGGTGTCCCCTTTTTCATCACCGCCTTTTTATCGTGCCGATCAGGAGTCCTCATGCCGTATGTTATTCCCGCAGCCATCCAGCCCAGCGTTCCCGTCACCGGCAGCGTCGATACTTTCCCTGTCCACCGCATCTATTGCGTGGGCCGCAACTATGTCGACCACGCCAAGGAAATGGGCCACACGGGCCGCGAGGCGCCGTTTTTCTTCATGAAACCAAACGACGCCGTGCTGCCCGTGCCAGCGGGCACGACGGGCGAGCTGCCGTACCCGGCGCAAACGCAGGATTTCCAGCACGAGATGGAACTGGTGGTGGCCATCGGCAAGGGCGGCAGCGATATCGGCGTGGCCGATGCACTGAGCCATGTATGGGGTTATGCGATAGGCCTGGACATGACGCGCCGCGATGTGCAGGGCGCAGCGAAAAAGCAGGGCCGTCCTTGGGAGACGGGCAAGGCGTTCGAGCACTCGGCACCCATCGGTTCTATCACCCCGGCCGCGCAGGCGGGCGACGTCAGCCATGCCGCCATCACCCTGCACGTGAATGGTGAACTGCGTCAAGGCAGCAGCATCGACATGCTGATCTGGAACGTGGCCGAAACCATCGCCGACCTGTCGACCTACTTCACCCTGCAGCCAGGCGACCTGATCTACACGGGCACGCCGGCCGGCGTGGCGGCCGTGCAGCGCGGCGACGCGCTGGTGGGCGCCATCGACGGCCTGGGCGAACTGCGGGTCAAGATCGTGTAAAGCGCCCTGGCGCACAGCACAGCAAGCCCGCATGGCGCACAATCGCCTTGCGGGCTTTTATTTTGACTCAAGGAGATACCATGCTGAGCGACACTTATTCTGTAGCGCAACCCACGCGTGCCGAGATCGACGCCTTGGCGGGGCCGGCCCTGCTGGAATTTGGCACGGGCTGGTGCGGCCACTGCCGCGCCACCCAGGCGCCGCTGGCCGCCGCATTTGCGCAACACCCCGAGGTGCTGCACCTGCGCGTGGAAGACGGGCCCGGCCGCGCGCTGGGGCGTTCATTCCGGGTGAAACTGTGGCCGACCTTGATCTTTCTCAAGGACGGCCAGGAAGTGGTGCGCCTCGTACGCCCGCTCGACAGCGCGGAGATCGGCAAGGCGTTTGCCCTGATCGAGGCCTAACGGGCTTACATTATCTTGCCGCACTGCACCACTGCGCGTATGATAAGCCGCTTACAGCAAGATCAACCGCATCCTTAGTGATGCAGCGCGATGATCGCCGGCCTGCTCCACCCGGAGGGGCCGCAGGCAAGGATTCACCACAAATGACCGATGCCGCGATGCCGACGCGCGGGTCTGGTACGGAATGCCTGGCGATACGCCGGGCCTGATACACGTCGCCCATCCCCTGACGCCTTTCCTGCCGTGCCCCGGGTAACCGGATGGCGCACGACCGTTGTTTCTCTACATCAGTACTGATCACAGCGCGTTAGCGCGCGTTGCCGGTAGTTCGCTACGGCAACAAAAACCGTTGTTTTTTGTTTGCAAATTTAATAGCAAATGCGCGGCAAACGCTGGCGCGCACGGCTATGATATGCCAACAACGCGCCTAGACAACGTGCTGTGCTGCTGCCTGAAAAAACATCCAGAGAATGGCCTTTAGACACCCTCCCCAAGGAGCGCAGTAAATGAGCACCCCCCCCAAGAAAAATTCCCCCGGCACGGTGCTGTTCGCCAGCCTGATCGGCACCACCATCGAGTTCTTTGACTTTTATATCTACGCCACCGCCGCCGTGCTGGTGTTCCCGAAACTGTTCTTCCCTGCCGGCGATCCGTCGGCCGCCGTGCTGCAGTCGCTGGCCACGTTCGCCATCGCCTTCTTCGCCCGCCCCATCGGTTCGGCCGTGTTCGGCCATTTCGGCGACCGCATCGGCCGCAAGGCCACCCTCGTCGCAGCCTTGCTGACCATGGGCATTTCCACCGTCATCATCGGCTTGCTGCCGACCTACGCCGCCATCGGCACGCTGGCACCATTACTGCTGGCGCTGTGCCGTTTCGGCCAGGGCCTGGGTTTGGGCGGCGAGTGGGGCGGCGCGGTGCTGCTGGCCACGGAAAACGCGCCACCGGGCAAACGCGCCTGGTACGGTATGTTCCCGCAGCTGGGGGCGCCAATCGGTTTCTTCCTGTCGGGCGGCATCTTCCTGCTGCTGAGCGAAACCATGACCGATGAGCAATTCTTCAGCTATGGCTGGCGCATCCCCTTCCTGGCCAGCGCGCTGCTGGTCATCGTCGGCCTGTACGTGCGTCTGAAGATCACGGAAACGCCGGACTTCCAGAAAGTCATCGACAAGAACGAGGTCGTCAAACTGCCCGTCGCCACCGTGTTCCGTCAGCATGGCCGCATGCTGTTCCTGGGCACCATCATCGCCCTGGCCACCTTCGTGCTGTTCTACCTGATGACGGTGTTCGCGCTGAGCTGGGGTACGACCAAGCTGGGCTTCACGCGCAAGGAATTCCTCATCGTGCAGCTGTTCGCCGTGCTGTTCTTTGCCCTGACGATTCCGTTTTCGGCCGTGCTGGCCGACCGCCGCGGCCGCCGTGCCACCATGATCTGGGTTTCCGTCGCCATCGCCATCTTCGGCCTGGTGCTGGCCCCGATGTTCGGTTCCGGCGTGACGTGGGAAGTGACGCTCTTCATGGCTGTCGGCCTGGGCCTGATGGGCATGACCTACGGACCGCTGGGCACCATGTTGTCCGAGCTGTTCCCGCCCGAAGTGCGTTACACGGGCGCCTCGCTGACCTTCAACCTGGCGGGCATTCTGGGCGCCTCGCTGGCGCCGTACATCGCCACCTGGCTGGCCACCAATCATGGCTTGCAATACGTGGGCTATTACCTGTCGCTGGCAGCCGTGCTGACCCTGGGCGCGCTGTTGATGGTGGGCAAGCCGAGGGCAGGCAAGGAAGCCTGGCAATAAACGAGTAAACGCGCTCCCCGTGTGAGTGCCCCACAAGCCGCCAGCTGTCCAGCTGGCGGCTTTTTTATTGCGCCGCCGCGTGGCCGTAACAGGCTTTCAGCTCCGTGTAGTCATAGAAGACGCTGCCCGGCGCGATGCGGGCGCTGTCGCACGATGCCTGGAAGGGCGTTTCCTTTTCGTTGTACAGCAGGCGCACGATGAGTTGACCATCGCCATTGCGGTACACGTCCCATTGCATGTTGGCCGCCAGCGGCGAGACGGTCTGGCCGCGCCATGGATGATTGTCATAACCATAGCTGGCCGAAGCCGGCAGCGGCTGCTGCAAGCCCATGGCCGAAGCGAGCGGGATGATCATCTCGGCATGCGTGAAGCGCAGCTTGGCCGCGTGGCGCAGGTCGCCTGCGGCCAGCGCATCGACTTCCCGGAAAAAATCCTCGCGCAGCGCCACGGCGAAGCGCCAGGTGACGCCGGCACTGTCCGTGGTGGACGGCCCCTTCTTGTAAAAATCCTCGTGGTCGGCCACCGAGGCGTAATAGCGCGCATCGTCGGCCGGCATGTAGCGGCTGAAATCGGCCTTCACCTCGTGGCGCATGCCGGCGGCGATGGCGTACAGCTCATACAGCGTCGTGGCGGCCGCATTCACGCTGCGGATGGCCGTCTTGCCGCTGCCCTTCAGGGTGCGCGTGAGTTTGCCGTCCGCGCTGGTGAACGTGTAGCTGCCCGTATCTGCATAGCTGGTGGCACCGCCGTTAAACTGCGCGAGGAAGGCGGGCGTGAACAAGCGCTCCAGCACCTGGCGCGCATGCTTGGCGGCTGCCGGCTGCCTGGCGGGGGGGGCTATCAGGGTGTCCAGCCGCTTGGTCCTGATGTAGTGCTGGTAAGCCTGGCTGGTGCCGTAGGCGGCGAAATACGTGGTGGCGCGATCGGCGACAAAATCCGTCTGCGGCGCCAGCTTGTGCGCGTACAGCAGGAAGCGGTTGACGCCATCAGGCTGCAGCACGGGCGCGCGTCCCTGCGGATACGGCGCCGGCGCTGGCGGCAGGTACAACAAGGGCGCCAGCGCGGGCGCGTGTTCGAGCAGCGACTGCGTGAAAAAGCGTGCGCTATCGCGCGCGCGGTCCACGCCGGAATGGATGGTGACGAGCTGGCGTGGCGCCGTCGCGGCGTCTTGCCCCACTTGCGCAAACAGGATGGGCAGGCGCGCCAGCATGCGTACGGCCAGTTGCCGGTGTTCCTCGATGCCCGTCTGCGACAGATTGCCGTAGCCAGGCCGCTCAATGCCGGTCACGCCATAGCCAAGCAGGGCGTTGGCCTGCATCAGGGCCAGGATATCGGGGCCCAGTTCGCGCCCCAGGGGCGTCAAGGCATCCTGCGCGGCGGCCTGCTGCCACATCGCGTACAAGGCCGCGTCGCCCTTCATGCCCGTCAGCCCGCGCGCACCGTGGCGCGCCACCAGTTGCGTGTAGATGGGCTGGAAGCCGGCCGGGGGCGCGGCATACGTGGCCGGGTCCTGCTGCGGCGCATACGGCGTCTTGGTTTGATAGTCGCCGTCGAAGGCCAGGGCGGGACTGGCGTACAGGGCCAGGGCCAGCGGCACGCTGGACAGGGGAAGCGATAGGGGCATGGTTTTTTGTGAATGGTTTCTTGAATGCAAGCCTAGCACTGAACGAAAAAAAACGAAAAAAAGGCGGGCACGGCTGAATGCCGGCCCGCCTGTTCCGTCACCGCAAGGTGTCAGCCTACCACTTCGGTGTGTACTTCAGCGTGAACTGCACGTTGCGCGGGTCGCCATAGTAGTTATTCGACCCGGTGGTGTTGTAGGCCGGGATGATGTAGCGCTTGTCGAAGGCGTTGTTGACGTTGACCGACAGGGCCACCTGCGGCGTGGCTTGCCAGGCCAGGCGTGCATTCCAGATCGAGAAGCCGGCAACCTTGAACTTGTACCCGGTATCGACCGTATGGCTTTGCAGGTTGGCGCCAGCGCCCACGCTGAACTTGTCCCAGGCGCCGGGCAGGGTATAGCTGGACCAAACACGCAGCATGTGTTTCGGCGTCCAGGTGGAAAAGACCTTGCCCTGATTGTCCGGGTCGTTCAGATAGGTCGTCGTCGTATAGGCGTAGCCGGCCGACAGCTGCAAGCCGCGCGCCACTTCGCCCGACACTTCCGCTTCCAGGCCCTGGCTGCGCACCTTGCCCGAGGCACGCGAGCAGTACCCGTCGGGGCACACCATGCCCCCATCATAGTCGGTGACGGCACGGTTCTTGTGGTCGTAGCGGAACACGGCCAGCGAGGTGTTGACCTTGCCATCCATCAGCTCACCCTTGATGCCCGCCTCGTAGTTGCTGCCCGTGATGGGCTTGAGAACCTTGTCTTGCGCATCGCGGATACTTTGCGGCGTGAAGATGTCGGCATAGCTGGCGTAGGCCGACCATTGCGGATCGAGCGCGTAGATCAGTGCCGCCGACGGCGTGAACTTGGCGGTGGCGTTGAGTTGTTCTTCGGGACCTTCGGGCGTCGCATACAGGAAGTCGTACCAGCTGAAGCGTCCACCCAGCACGGTTTTCAGCTTGCCGGTCAACTGGCCGTTCCAGCTGCCATACAGACCTTTCTGGCGTACTTCGTAAGTGCTGACGGGACGCACGCCGCGCGCGGCGATGCTGTCGATGCTGTCGATATCTTGCCATGGGCGGTTGTGTCTGATGTTGAAGACGTCCGCACCGGATTCCCAGGCGCGGGCATAGACGTCGTCCGACGCCAGCGTGACATAGCTGGCGCCCACGAGGACTTCCTGCGCCACGCCCAGGCTGTCGAATTTTCCGCGTACGAAAGCATCGATGCCGCGCTTGCGGTTGTCGAAATCCATGCCAAAGTCGCCATAGCGCGCGCCGCTGCCGTCGGGATTGATGGGCATGGCCACACGCTGGTGCACGGAACTGGTGTTTTCCTTCATGTTCACGGCCGATGCCTTCAGGCTCCACTGGCTGTTGAAGTGGTGTTCCAGGTCGAGGTAAACGTTGGTTTGCCTGGCCTCGCTGCGGTTCCAGTCGGCACCCGTGAAGGTGGAGCGGGGCAGGTTCAGCGCGCTGCCGTCCGCATAGCGGGGCAGGCCGATGAAGGTGGGGCGGCCGTGGTCATTGACGTTGCTGATGGCCAGGCCCAGGGTGGTGGCCGGTCCCAGGTCATAGTCGAGTGCCGCATACAGGGTGCGGTTCTTGCTCCACACCTGGTCGACGAAGGAATGGGTATCGTCTTCATCGACAATAACGCGCCCGCGCAGGCTGGCGTCCGCGTTCAAGGGGCTGCTGACGTCGAGCTGGGCGCCATAATGGTCCCACGAGCCGGCGCGCGCCGTCATGCTGACACTGCGCGCGGCGGTCGGACGCTTGCGTACCAGGCTGACGGAACCACCGGGGCTGCCCGTGCCGACCAGCATGCCGGAGGCGCCGCGCAGCACTTCCAGGCGGTCGTAGATGACCATGTTTTCCTGACCCCAGTTACCCAGCGCATAGGTGTTGCGGTCGATTGGCACGCCATCGTACTGCCATTGATCGATCTGGAAGCCGCGCGCCGTGATCACCACGCCCGGGCCCACGCCATGCACGCCCACCACGCCGGTGACGTTGTTGACGGCTACACGCAAGTCCGTGATGCCCTGGTCGTCCAGGCGCTGGCGCGTCAGCACGCTGACCGATTGCGGCATGTCCTTCATCGATTGCTCGCCCTTGCCGAGGGTGATTCTGCGCGCCGTGTAGGAGCCGCTGCCTTCCGTGGTGGCGCCTTGTTCGGCCTGGCCAACGATGGTAATCGAGGGCATGGTGCGCTCGGCCGCCGAGGCGGTACTTGCCGCCGCCGTGGGTGCGGACGCCGGCGCGGCCACCAGCACATAGCCGGTGGCCGTCTTGCCGATGGCGTAGCCGCTGCCGCGCAGCAGCACGGCGAAACCGTCCTCGATGGCGTAGCTGCCTTGCAGGCCTGCGCTGGTCAAACCCTGCACCTTGGCCGCGTCGATGACGATGGATACCCCTGACTGCTGGGCATAGCGGTTCAAGGCACCGGCCAGCGGACCGGCGGGGATGGCATAGCTGGCGACTGCCGGCACGGCCTGGGCGATTGCCTGGGCCTGCAGGCCGGCGCCAGCCAGCAGCATGGCAGCCAGGGCCAGGGGGTGCAGCCGCGTGCGCAGGGTGTTCGGGGAAACGGCAAGGACTTGAACGGACATGGTGACAGCCTTTTTTGAATGATCTCAGCTGCCTTGACGCACGAGAGGCGCAAATTGGAACCGCGAACGCACAATTTTCTGATTTATTTTTTGGCCGGACCGCTGGCGGGGGCGTCGACCATCACCAGGTAGCGCGTCAGCATGCGGATGCGCAGCTGCGGGAAATTGTCGATCAGCAGTTGCAGTGCCTTGTCCGTGTCGTCCAGAGGCAGCACGGCGGCCACGCGAATACCCGCTATCTGCGCCCCGTCGTAATGCAGCTGGCCGGGTCGGTGGCGGGCCAGCTCGTCGAGCACCTCGGCCAGCGGCAAGTCGTCGACCACCAGCTGGCGCGCGCGCCACGCCTCCTGCACGCTGGCCGCATCGATGGCTTGCATCGGGCCCACGCCATCTTCCGTGATGCGCGTGCGCTGGCCCGCCTGCACCACGACGGCCGGATGTTGCGGAACCTGCGCCAGGACTTTGGACTCCAGCATGCTCAGGATGGTGGCGCCGTCTTCCCTGCGCACGGCAAAGCGCGTGCCCAGCGCGCGGATCGCCGCCTGCTTGCTATCGACGATGAAGGGGCGCTGCGCATCCTTGGCCACATCGACGAGGATGTCGCCACGCACCAGCTCCACATGCCGTTCGCCCGCATTGAAACGCACGTTGACGGCGCTGTCGCTGCCCAGTGTGAGGCGGCTGCCATCGGCCAGGGTGTGCGTCTGCCATTGTCCCGTGGGGCTGCGCAGGTCGGCCAGCAGGTAGGCGGGGCGCTCGCTGATGACCAGCGCACCTGTCAGCACCAGCACGGCCACGGCGCTGGCCGCGGCCAGCTGGCGCAGACGCTGGCGGGGACGCTTTTGGGCGATGGCGGCCAGGGCGGCGCGCGCGGGCCTATGGTCGCCGCCGGCCGGCTCGCGCACGGCGTTCAATTGACGCAGCAGGTTTTCCATGCCGGCGGCCACTGTCGCGTGCAGCGGGTCGGCTGCCTTCCATGCGGCGAAGCCGGCCTGCGCCATGTCGCGCTCGGCCGGGTCGTCGGCGCTCAGGCGCACAATCCAGTGCGCGGCCTGCTCGGCTGCCACATCGGTGCGGGGGCTATTCATGCCGCCATGGCCGGGCAGGCGTGGCGGCACGCCAGCAAGGCTTGCACCAGGTATTTTTGCACCATGCGCGTGGAGACGTTCAGTTGCGCCGCGACGGCGGCCTGCGGCTGTTCTTCCAGGTAGTGCAGCAAAAAGGCGTCGCGTGCCTTGGTCGATAAGCCGCCCAGCGCCGTGGCGATCTGCTCGAGTGCCTGCACGGCCATCAGTATCTCGTCCGGCGAGGGTGCGCCGGGCAGGCTGTCGGCCAGCAGGGCCAGTTCCGCCAGGTAGCTGCGCTCGAGTATCTGGCGGCGCGCGCGGTCGAGCAGCAATCGCTTCGCCGTGGTAGACAAGTAGGCGCGCGGCTCGCGCATGCCGAAGAGGGCGTCGCGCGAGGCGATGATGCGCACGAACGTGTCTTGCGCCACGTCGGCTGCACCATGCGGGCAACTGAGTTTTCTGCGCAGCCAGCCGAGCAGCCAGCCGTGATGCTCGCTGTAGAGCGACTGCACTTGCTGTTGCAGGCTGGGCTGGGCGATGGACATAAGGTTGCGAAAGATTATGAATGAGAATTATTCTCATTGTAAGCGCCAGTGGCGGCTTGCCACAATCCCCAATGCTTGCGGATGAGGCGGGTGTTGCTTACAGGCCGCACGCGAGGCTGCCCAGCAATGAAAAAACCCGCCGCTGCGCGAGGCAGGGGCGGGTTTATCAAGACTGCAAATTCTTGGTGGTGATAGGTGGACTTGAACCACCGACCCCAGCATTATGAATGCTGTGCTCTAACCAACTGAGCTATATCACCAAACAGACCGGTCAGACCGGATGCTGGTTGTGACCATGCGAACCATGATCCTTGTTCTTTGGTGGTGATAGGTGGACTTGAACCACCGACCCCAGCATTATGAATGCTGTGCTCTAACCAACTGAGCTATATCACCCAACAGCCGAGCATTATCCAGTCTTCCCATTTCCTTGTCAATGCCGGCCATGAAAAATCTGTGGATTTTTCGTGGCGGCTTGCCGGCGTGATTATTTTTGTAACGGCGTCAGCAAGGGCTGGATTTGCGCCAGCATGGACGAGGCCGGGCCTAAGCCCAAGCAATCGATGACGATACGTTCCGGCATGGCGCGTAGCCTAAGTCGAGCCTAGCGCCTGGCCGGTGGTTGTGTGGCGACGCTTATTTTAGCAAAGGGACGATTTGTGCCAGCATGGCGCTGGCCGGGTCTAAGCCCAGGCAATCGATGACGATACGTTCCGGCATGGCGCGCAGCCTAAGTCGAGCCTAGCGCCTGGCCGGTGCTTGTGTGGCGACGCTTATTTTAGCAAAGGGACGATTTGTGCCAGCATGGCGCTGGCCGGGTCTAAGCCCAGGCAATCGATGACGATACGTTCCGGCATCGAGCGCAGCCAGGTTAGCTGGCGTTTGGCCAGCTGGCGCGTGGCGATGATGCCCGTCTCGCGCAAGGTGGCGCGGTCGATGCGGCCATCGAGGTACTCCCAGGCCTGGCGGTAGCCCACGCAGCGCATCGAGGGCAAGCCGGGATGCAGGTCGCCGCGCCGGCGCAGCTGCTCCACTTCATCGAGCAAGGCATCGTTTTTCAGCATGATGTCGAAGCGCGTGGCGATGCGTGCGTGCAGCACGGCGCGGTCAGACGGTTCCAGCGCGAACGACTGCAACTGGAACGGAAGCACGGTCTTTTCGCGCAGGGCCAGCAAGGCCGACATGGGCTGGCCGGACAGGGCGATGATTTCCAGCGCGCGGCCGATGCGCTGCGCGTCCTGCGGCGCCAGGCGCGCGGCAGTGATGGGGTCTTGCTGCGCCAGGCGCGCATGCATGGCGGGCCAGCCGATGGCGGCCGCGTCCTCTTCCAGCTGCGCGCGCAGAACAGGATCGGCACCGGGCAAGTCGTCGAGGCCATCGGCCAGACCCTTGAAGTACAGCATGGTGCCGCCGACCAGTAGCGGCAGCTTGCCGCGCGCCGTGATTTCGCTCACCAGGCGCAGGGTATCGTTGCGGAACTGCGCCACCGAATAGGCGTCCAGCGGGTCGATGATGTCGATCAAATGATGCGGTACCTGGGCCAGTTCCTCTTTCGACGGCTTGGCCGTGCCGATATCCATGCCCCGGTAGACGAGGGCGGAATCGACGGAAATGATCTCGGACGGGATGGCTTGCGCGATGGTCAGCGCACTGGCCGTCTTGCCGCTGGCCGTGGGGCCCATGATGGCGACGGCCAGGGGGAGGTGTTGAGTGTTTTGCATGTTGACTCTTGTAAGGTGGTGCGTAGGTCGGCTTAGCGCAAGCGTAAGCCGACGTGATGCCGCCGCTGCAGTGTCGGATTACGCTGCGCTAATCCGACCTACTGGCCGCGCAGGAACAGTTTATCGAGGGCGTTAATTTCGACCTGCACCCACGTGGGCCTGCCATGGTTGCACTGGTCGGCGCGTTCCGTGCTCTCCATCTGGCGCAGCAGGGCGTTCATTTCCTGCACCGACAAGATCCGGTTGGCGCGCACGGCCGTGTGGCAGGCCAGGGTACCCAGCAACTCGTTCTGGCGCTCGATCAGCACGCGCGAGCCGCCGTATTCGCGCACATCGCGCAGCACGTCGCGCGCCAGGGTTTGTGCGTCGGCGTTCTTCAGCAGGGTCGGTACGGAACGCACGGCCAGGGTGGTGGGCGACAGGGCGGCGATGTCGAAGCCCAGCGCCTTTAACGTCTCCTGGTTTTCATTTGCCGTCGACACTTCGATGGCATCCGCGTAAAACGTCACGGGGATCAGCAGCGATTGCACCTGCATATCCTGGCCCGAGACTTGCGCCTGCAGCGCGTTTTTCAGCTGTTCGTACAGAATGCGCTCATGCGCTGCGTGCATGTCGACCAGCACCAGGCCCTTGGTGTTTTGCGCCAGGATGTAGATGCCATGCAGCTGGGCCAGGGCAAAGCCCAGCGGGTATTCTTCGCGCGCCATCGCTTCGGGCGAGGCGATGTAGGGCTCGACCTGCGTGATCGGCGACGTTGCGGTGCCGCCGCCGAACAGGGCACCATAGGCCGCCGTGTCCTGGGCGATGCCTGGCACCTCGGCAAAGAAGGGATGGGCCGCACCGGGCGAGGCGGGCGCAAAGGTGTTCGTAAATTGCGCGCCGAACGAGGTTTGCGTCTGCTCGCGGCGCCAGATGCCGGGGCCACCGCCGGCGGCGCCAGCGTCGCCAGCACCCAGGCTGGAAGCGGCCGGCAAGGGAGCCGGCACGCTGCCGAAGGCCGTCGCCGAGGTCTGCGCCAGCGCGCGCTGCACGGCGTGGAAGACAAACTGGTGCACGGAGCGGCTGTCGCGGAATCGCACTTCGATCTTCGACGGGTGCACGTTGACGTCGACCAGGGCCGGATCGAGGTCGAGCGCCAGCACGTACGATGGGAAGCGGTCGCCATGCAGCACGTCCTGGTAGGCCATGCGCACGGCGTGCACCAGCAGCTTGTCGCGCACGAAGCGGCCGTTGACATAAAAGAACTGGCCGTCGGCGCGCGCCTTGGACGCCGTCGGCAAGCCGGCAAAGCCGTGAATGCGCAGGGTGCCGGCCGACTCGTCCAGCGCCAGGCGCGCTTCGGCGAAGTCATTGCCCAGGATGTGGGCGCTGCGCTTGGCCAGTTCGCTAATATTCCACTGGTCGATGGTGCGCCCGTTGTGCGACAGCGAGAACGATACGTCCGGCCGCGCCAGGGCGATGCGGCGCACCACTTCGGCGCAGTGGCCGTATTCCGTCTGTTCGGATTTGAGGAACTTGCGCCGCGCGGGCGTGTTGAAATACAGGTCTTGCACGTCGACCGTGGTGCCGTGCGCGCCGGACGACGGCGAGACGCTGCCATTGTGCGAGCCGACGATTTCCCACGCATGGGCAGCGTCCGCCGTGCGCGAGGTCAGGGTGACGGCGGCCACCGAGGCGATGGATGCCAGCGCCTCGCCGCGAAAGCCCAGCGTGCCCACGTTTTCCAGGTCGTGCAGGGAGGCGATTTTTGAAGTGGCGTGGCGCGCCAGGGCCAGCGGCAGCTGTTCCTTGTCGATGCCGCAGCCATTGTCCGTAATCGCGATGCGTTTCACGCCCCCTTCTTCCAGCCGTACCGTGATCTGCGTGGCACCCGAGTCCAGTGCGTTTTCCAGCAATTCCTTGACCACGGCCGATGGCCGCTCGACCACCTCGCCAGCGGCGATTTGCGAAATCAACTGGTCAGGCAGGGCCTGGATCGGGCGGTGGGGCGTGATGGGAGCGTTCATGCGGTAATTATACCGGGGTCAGACCCGTCGGGTCTGACCCCAGCCCTTGTTCTTGGGCTAAAAGTTGGCCTACTTCGCCACCTCCCGCACCGGTATCGGCGCGTTGCACAGGTCGACGTGGCCGGCCGTGACTTTGCTCCAGGGGCCGCCTCGGTGGCGCTGGGCTTCCAGCACGGCCTGGTAGGCGGCGCTGTCGGTGCGCATCACTTCCAGGTTTGCGCGCTGCTCTGGCGGTACGCTGGCGGCCAGGCGGATGGTCTTGATCGGCACGTTTTTCTCGGGGCTGTCATAAAAGCCCATGGGGCCAGCGCCCCGTGGCAGGGTCGACAGCAATGGCATGCCGGAGACCACTCGGCCGACGACAGTGATGTCGCGGTCCAGGTGGCGCGGCGACTGGCCGATGACGGCGTACAGTTCCGTGCCACCGCCGCTGTCGCTGGCGCTGTCGCGGCCCACGCCCACGGTGGCGTAGCAATGCGCGAGCCAGGCCGTGCCGGTTTTCGGATCGCGCGCGGACGGGAAGCCGTTCGAATGGCCCACCTGCGGCGCATAGCCGTCAAGGTCCGGCAAGCGCGTGAAGCTCTTGACGTTTTTCAAGGGCACGGTGAATTCGCCGGGCAGGGTGCGCTGGGCATGCAAAATGGGCTTGGGATTTTTCTCGTTCGGATCGCCCCACTGCGCCACCCAGTTGTCCTGCGCCCGCGTGATGGCCAGACCGTCGTAATACTGTTCGGCTACCAGGCCCTTGATATTGGCCACGTGCTTCGGCGCGAAGTCGGGCGCCAGCTCGATCACCACGCGACCGGCGGGAATGTCCATGTACAGGGTGTTGTCAGGGTCCAGCGGACGCCAGTCGGACGGTTTGGAGGCCTTGATCACGTCGGCGAGCGTCGCCTTGGCGGGCAGCTCGGCGGGCGCCTTGATCTGGACAGGTGCCGCGTGGGCGGACAGTTGGACAAGGCCCAGCACGGTGGCCATGGTCAGGCTGCTCAGTGGATGCAGATACATATTCTCTCCTGGTCGGCGCGAATTGCACCGGTCAGAAAGTGTATACCGGAATGGCAATATTTCGCTGAAAAAACATTGTACGGGCCGAACATGGCATGCGCGAAGGAAGGCTGGCCTGCGCAAGTTGGCGAGGGTATTTCCTTAACCTTTACTTAAATTGCCACACGCGCAAGGGCGGCACATAATTAATCCTGAATTATCGGCCCGGGGACTGCCGTTGCGCTGGCCGGGTGGTGTATGATTCCGCCGCTACCTTTAGGGAAAAATATATGGATTTTGTGCAATTCCTCGACATGATCGTACATGTCGACAAGACGCTGGGTCTCTTGATCGAGCAGTACGGTACCCTCGTGTATGCAGTGCTGTTTGCCATTATTTTTTGTGAGACAGGCCTCGTGGTGCTGTTCTTCTTCCCTGGGGATACCTTATTGTTTATCGCCGGCGCGTTTTGCGCGACGGGACAGATGCACCTGGGCTTGCTGATTGCCTTGCTGGTGACGGCCGCCGTCACGGGGAACACGCTCAATTACTGGATAGGCGAGGCCATCGGGCAAAGGGTGTTTACCCACGATTACCGCTGGATCAACAAGGATGCCATGCGCCGCACGCATGAATTCTTTGAAAAGCATGGCGGCAAGACCATCATCCTGGCCCGTTTCGTGCCGGTGGTACGCACCTTCGCCCCTTTCGTCGCCGGCATTTCCGACATGACGCATGCGCGCTTCCAGATGTACAACGTGACGGGCGCCCTGTTGTGGGTGGTCGGCCTGGTGACGGCGGGTTACTTCTTCGGCAATATCCCGTGGATACGCGACCACCTGACCTTGATCGTGCTGATCGGTGTTGGCGCCGCCGTCGTGCCAGTGGTACTAGGCGGCATGTGGAAGCTCTACAAGCGCATGGTCGGCAAGTCGGCCTAAGGCCGCATGGATCCGGGGCAAGCGCGTTGCGGCACAGCCCGCAGCAGGCCCCGGATCCCGTTTTTCTCTTCGTTGTTTTTGTTTTGCTCCCACGCTGATTCAAGTTTTGCTGCTTTCCAGCCGTAAACCAGAGGGTATTCTCACTTTCTGGATTTCCATGCGACATTTGAGCGCCCTGTTAGCTTGCAGCCTTGCCGCCATGGCGTCCATGGCAAGCGCCAAAGATGCCCCCGCGTCGGCGACCGCCGCCGCATCCGCGCCCATGTCGGCGTCGGCGCGCGCGGCTGCCATGAAAACCCTGACCGAATCGGTGAAGGGCAAGGAGGCCAAATCGCCTGTCGTCGTCGCGCCCACAGTGCGCGAGAAGGAGGAAGCGGCCGAAGTCGACCTGTCCGAGCGCATCGCGGCGCGCCTGGCGGAAATGCGCGCCACCCAGGCGGCCCGCGCCGCCGCCCGCGCCAGGCGCGCCGCCGTGGTGAAGGCCGCGCCGCCGCCACCGCCACCCGTGCCGCGCGGCACGCACTGGTCGTACGAGGGCGACAGCGGCCCGGCCAACTGGAGCAAGATCAATGTCGACTGGGCCAAGTGTGGCAATGGCAGCCGCCAGTCGCCGATCGATATCCGCGATGGCATGAAAGTGGAACTCGAACGTATCAGCTTTGACTACCACCCGTCGTCGTTCAATGTGGTCGACAATGGCCACACGGTGCAGGTGGGCGTGAGCGGCGGCAATTACATCACGGTGCAGAACCGCATGTTCGAGCTGCAGCAGTTCCATTTCCATCGCCCTTCCGAAGAGCGCATCAATGGCAAGGCGTTTGAAATGGTGGTGCACCTGGTGCACCGCGACGCCGAAGGCCGGCAAGCTGTGCTGGCCCTGCTGCTGGAACGCGGCGCTGCGCAAGCGACCATCCAGACGGTGTGGAACAACCTGCCGCTGGAAAAATTCGAGACCATGCAGCCGACCATCCTGCTCGACCCGGCCGAGATGCTGCCGACGCGGCGCGATTACTACACCTACATGGGATCGATGACGGAGCCGCCTTGCAGCGAAGGCGTGCTGTGGCTGGTGATGAAGCAGCCGGTACAGGCCTCGCCGGCGCAGATGGCGCTGTTCAGCCGCTTGTATCCCTTGAATGCGCGGCCCATCCAAGCGGGCAATGGCCGCATCATCAAGGAATCGAATTAAATAAATGCGAGGCGCTGGCGGCCGGTCCACTCGGCGCCGGCAGCCAGCGTATCGGGCTGGATCAGTGCCGGCTCGATGCAGATGAAGCGCGGGTATTCGTCGTCGGCCAGGTCGGGCAGGGCGGCTGCGTCTTGCGCGCCGGGGTTCCACACGACGGCATCCGTGAAGCCCTGCTGCTCCAGGCGCAGCGTGTGGCTGCCAGACTGCAGGGTCAAGGCGCCCGGCAGCTGGTAGTAGATGCGGTCCAGCTTGTCGGCGAATTGCAGCCACTCTTCCGCCTGCAAGGCATCTTGCGGCGTCTCGTCCGAATAGCGCACGCGCTGCAAGCCGCCAACGCGCGCCTCGCTCAATTGATCAATCGCAAAATAGCTGTGCAGGGCGGCCGAGAACGGGAACGCCTGCTCGCCCGTGTTGTGCACGGACAGATTCAGTTCCAGCGATTGGCCTTGTACCGCCACGCGCAGGCGCAGGGTGAAGGCGCAGGGCCAGGTGGCGCCGATTGCGTCCGGCAGGTCCGTGTGCTGCAAGATAAATTCCGCATGGGCGGCGCCATCGGTTTCGCCGCTGGACGCGAGCTGCCAGGTCGCCACGCGGGCAAAGCCGTGGCGCATGCCCGTGCCGCGCGCGCCGAACTGGGGAAAGATCACGGGTACGCCGCCACGGATGGCGCGGCTGCCATCAAGGCTGGATGCGCGGCTGCAGAACAGGCGCTCCTGGCCATCGCTGGTCTGCCACGAGACCAGGTGGCCGCCATACAGGGTGACGGTGGCCTGCGCGCCATCGGCGGCGCGGATGGTCACGGCCGGCAACTGGCCAAAAGTACTCTTGCTCATGCGGGTGTCCATGTCAGGTCAAACGGCTTTTCGCCAGCGGCGGATTCTTGGCAAAGTAATTCTTGATGCCCGTGACGATGGCGTCGGCCATCTGGTCCTGGTAGCCATTGTCGGTCAGCTTGGCTTCTTCTTCCGGATTCGAGATGAAAGCCGTCTCGATCAGGATGGAGGGGATGTCGGGTGCTTTCAGCACGGCGAAGCCGGCCTGTTCGACGGAGCCCTTGTGCAGGCGGTTGATGCCGCCGATTTCGCGCAGCACGGCCTTGCCCAGCTTCATGCTGTCATTGATCTGCGCCGTCGTCGACAGGTCGAGCAGCACGCTGGCCAGCTGCTTGTCGTGGTTCTTCACGTTCACGCCGCCGATCAGATCGGCCTGGTTTTCCTTGTTGGCCAGCCAGCGCGCGGCAGTCGAGGTGGCGCCCTTTTCGGACAGTACGAAGACGGACGAGCCGCGCGCCGTCGGCTGGATGAACGCATCGGCGTGGATCGAGACGAACAGGTCGGCCTGAACCTTGCGTGCCTTTTCCACGCGCATGCCCAGCGGGACAAAGAAATCGGCGTCGCGCGTGAGCATGACGCGCATGTTCGGCTGCAGCTCCAGCTTGGTTTTCAGGCGCTTGGCAATGGCCAGCACCACGTCTTTTTCGCGGCTGCCCCTGCTACCCATGGCGCCCGGGTCTTCTCCACCATGGCCTGGGTCGAGCGCGATGGTAATCATGCGCACCACTTTCTGGCCTGGCAATGGGCGTGCCTCGGGGCGCTGTTCGGGGCGGATATCGGCTACCGGCGGCACGATGGGCGCGACCGGTGGCACCACTGCGGCCACGGGCGGCTTGCCGCTGTCGGGCAGGGGCAGCGCGGGGGGCGGCGTATGCGTGCCGGCCATTGGCGGTTTGGCAGGGTCGCTCGACCAGTCGCCCTTTTCGATCATCTGGGCGATCAGGTCCGGCTCGCGCACGGGATACAGGTCGAAGATCAGGCGGTGATTGTAGGAGCCGGCCGGCGGCAGGGTAAACAGCTGCGGCGTGACTTCTTCCTTCAGGTCGAACACCAGGCGCACGACGTTGGGCCGGTTCTGGCCCACGCGCACCTGCTTGATGTACGGATCGTTCGACTGGATCTTCGCCACCAGGCCTTTCAAGGTGGGATTGAGTTCCAGTCCTTCGATGTCGACCACCAGCCGTTCCGGGTCCTTGACGATGAAGTGGGTCGCCTTCAGGATGCTGTCGTTTTCCAGGGTGACGCGCGTGTAGTCCTCGGCCGGCCAGACGCGTACGGCGAGAATTTGCGCCGCCATCGCCGACATGGGCGCGAACACGGACAATAGCAGGGTGCCGCCGGCCTTGAGTACCGTGCGCCGGGTGATGGGCGAGGAGATCAAAGGTTCGGGGCGAATTTGAGACGGTGAAGGCATGACAGACCCAATTCAGAAGACGCTTGCAATTCTACATCACGTCCTGTACCCGCAACGCTCAAATAAACATTCAGGTCAGCCGGCGGCAACACCGGTTCGGCTTTCTCCGGCCATTCGACGATGCAGATATTGCGGCCGTCGAAGTCTTCGCGAAATCCCGCGTCGAGAAATTCCTCGGCACTGCCCATGCGGTACAGGTCGAAGTGGATGACGTTAATGGGCTGGCCATCGAGCCGCACCGTGTAGGGTTCGGACAGCGTATAGGTGGGGCTCTTGACGTGGCCCGCATGGCCGGCAGCGTGCAGCAGGGCGCGCGTGAGCGCCGTTTTGCCGGCACCCAGGTCGCCGTGCAGGTAGATCGCCAGTCCGGGCGCCAGCGCGCGCGCCAGCGCGGCGCCCAGCGCGGCGGTGCCGGCTTCGTCGTGGAGGTGGGCTTTGAAGTGTTCGGTCATTATCTTCGGTATCGCATAAAATGGAGGCTGCTGTCATTGTAACCGCCCGCGCGCCTGCCGTTTTCCGTAAAGTCCCCTATGTCCGCCACCGTCACCGATCTCGCCGTCCTGGCGCGCACCATTAAAGAGTGGGGGCGCGAGCTGGGTTTTGCCGAGGTGCGCATCGCCGACGTGGATCTGTCGCACATGGAAGCGCCCTTGCAGGCCTGGATCGATGCAGGGTACCACGGCGAAATGGACTACATGGCCCGCCACGGCATGAAGCGTGCGCGCCCTGCCGAACTGGTGCCGGGCACGGTGCGCGCCATCAGCGCGCGCATGAATTATCTGCCGCCGGCGCTGGGGCCCGACTGGCGTGAGCACGAGGCGGCGCGCGACGCCGATCCTGCGGCAGCCGTGATTTCCGTGTATGCGCGGGGCCGCGACTATCACAAGGTCATGCGTTCGCGCCTGCAGCAGCTGGCCGAGCGCATCAAGGGCGAGATCGGCGACTTCGGTTACCGCGTCTTCAGCGATTCGGCGCCCGTGATGGAAGTCGAACTGGCGCAAAAGGGAGGCTTGGGCTGGCGCGGCAAGCATACCTTGCTGATCAACCGCCAGGGCGGTTCCTTCTTTTTCCTTGGCGAGATCCTCGTCGACGTGCCGCTGCCCGTGGACCCGCCTGAAACGCCGCGTTGCGGCCAGTGCTCGGCGTGCATCACGGTGTGCCCGACGCAAGCCATCCTGGGGCCGTACCAGCTCGACGCGCGCCGCTGCATTTCCTACCTGACGATCGAGTTGAAGGGCGCCATTCCCGTCGAGATGCGGCCTTTGATCGGCAACAAGGTGTACGGCTGCGACGATTGCCAGACCGTCTGCCCGTGGAACAAGTTCGCCCAGCGCGCCGTGGTGCCCGATTTCGACGAGCGCCACAGCCTGGGCAGCGCGGGCATGGTGGAACTGTTCGCCTGGACGGAAGAGGAATTCAACCGGCGCATGGAAGGCAGCGCGATTCGCCGCATTGGCCACGAACGCTGGCTGCGCAACCTGGCCGTCGGCATGGGCAACGCGGCCGCCAAGGCCCGGGGCCAGGCCGATATCGTCGCGGCCCTGCTGTCGCGCCGCGAGCACCCGTCGGCCATCGTGCGCGAGCACGTCGAATGGGCACTGGCGCTGCACGGCATCGCTTGACCCGCGGTTATCACTGCGCTTAAACCTGTTTCAGGCGCAGCGCCGACCACTCACTATCGATGGCGACCATCGCCACGCTGTCGAGTCCCACCGTTTGCGCAAAAGCGCGCAGATCGTCGCGGTGGATGTCGCTGCCTGCCTTCACGCCGCCCTTGCGGTATGCTACCCACAGTGCGCCGCCGGGCGCCAGGCGCGCCTGCGCCACTGGCAGATGCTGCTCCAGTTCCGCGCGGCTGCGCGCGAACAGCAATAGCCAGTCGGCCCGCTCTCCTTCATTCACCCGTCGCTCCGCCGGCAGCTGCGCCAGCAAGGCCGCATGCTCGCCACCGTCATTGAGCACGTCCAGGGTCTTGGCATTTTTCACAAACATTTTTTCAGCGATGGTTTTGTCGGGCATGGCATGGGCATGTGGATTGGGAGAAGACGAGCATAACAAATTCCTCCTTGACTTATCGATATATCGTTATAAAATAGAGATACCTACTAACGATATATCTTTAAAGAGAAAACATGAGAAACTCACACCACGCAGAACAGGGCCACGGCGGCCATCACCATCATCACGCCCATGGCGGCCAGCATCACCATTCCGGCGAACATCGCCACGAACATCGCCATGAGCACTTCATGCACGGTCGCGGCCCGCGCGGCTTCGACGAGCGCGGCGACGGCATGGGGCATGGCGGCCCCGGTGGCCCCGGTGGCCGGGGCGGACGCGGCGAACGGGCCGAGCGCGTTTTTGGCCGCGGCGACCTGCCGCTGATCGTACTGGCGCTGATCGAAATCAGTCCCCGCCACGGCTATGAAATCATCAAGGCCATCGAAGAGCGTTGCGGCGGCGCCTACGCCCCAAGCCCCGGCGCCGTGTATCCGACCTTGACCCTGCTGGAAGAGCAGGACTATGTCACGTCGGGCGAAAGCGCCAGCGGCAAGAAGCTCTACACGATCACGGAGCTGGGACGCGCCTATCTCGACGAGAACCGCGCCCAGGTGGATGGCATCCTGGCCCGCCTCGACATGTTTGCCCGCGTCCAGGCGAAAAACGCCTTGCCCGAGCGCGTGCACCAGGCCATGCACACCCTCAAGCATGCGCTGTTGCTGAACAAGTCCAACTGGAGCGAAGCGGAAGCCGAGCGCGTTTCCGCCGTGCTGGAACAGGCGGCGAACGCCATCGTCGACGGCCACTGAGCCTACTTTACAAGGATAAGCAATGACTACCGCATCACCAGCAACACCACGCCCGCATGCCATCGAGCGCGTGCGCCACGACTTGAAACTGCGCGTATTGACCGTCGTGCGCACCGAGCAGCTGACGCCGCACATGCGCCGCATCACCCTGGCCGGCGACGACCTGGAAGGATTTGTCTCGCCCGCGCACGATGATCACGTGAAACTGTTCTTCCCCGCTCCGGGCGAGGCTACCCCCGTGCTTCCCGTGCTGGGCAACGGCGTTAACCCGATCCAGTACGCGCAAGGCGCGCGTCCCATCGCCCGCAACTACACGCCGCGCCGCTACGACGCCGAACGGCGTGAGCTGGAAATCGACTTCGTGCTGCATGGCGACGGGCCTGCATCGCTGTGGGCGGCGCAAGCCGCGCCCGGCCAGACCCTGGGCGTGGGCGGCCCGCGCGGCTCGATGCTGGTACCGTTCGACTTCGACTGGTATGTGCTGGTGGGAGACCAGACGGCCCTGCCGGCCATCGCCCGCCGCCTGGAACAGCTGCCGGCCACGGCGCGGGCGATTGCCGTGATCGAAATCGTCGAAGACGGCGAACAGATCGCGCTCGATTGCGCGGCGCAGCCGGACGTGCGCTGGGTGGCGCGCAATGGCCGCAAGGGGCCGCTGCTACTGCAAGCGTTGGCGCAAGTCGCCTTGCCGCAGGATGGCGACGGTTATGTGTGGGTGGCGTGCGAGCATGCGCAGGTGCAGGGCCTGCGCGGGCATTTCATCGACGCCGGCGTGCCGAAGCAGCATCTGCATGTGGCCAGCTACTGGAAGCATGGGGTGGAAGAGCACCATGAGCATCATGATGAGTGATGGTGGTGGTGTCGGCTTACGCGCGTTGCGCTAACCCGACCTACCCGACCTACATTGCAATGTAGGTTGGATTAGCGGCGCGCAAGCGCCGCGTAATCCAACATTGCTGCATTACTTCAACAATCCCGCCAGCTCCACCGCCGTCTTGACCTGCATCTTGTCGAAGATATGCGCGCGGTGGACTTCCACGGTACGCATGCTGATGCCCAGCTTGTCGGCCACCACTTTGTTCATCTTGCCCGCCAAAATCAGGTCCAGCACTTCGCGTTCGCGCGTCGACAGTGTGGCCAGGCGTGCGTGCACGGCGGCCATCTCGCCTGCCTGGCGCGAGTTGGCCAGGCCCTGCTGCACGCGGTCCATCAGGTCGTTGTCGTTGAACGGTTTTTCAAAGAAATCGAAGGCGCCCCGTTTCAGGCTGTCGACGGCCATCGGCACGTCGCCGTGCCCGGTGAGGAAAATCACGGGCAGGCGTGCCGTCAGGTCGCGCTTGACCAGCTGGTCGAACAGGGCGATGCCGTTCATGTCGGGCATGCGCACGTCGAGCAGCACGCAGTCGCCGGCGGCGTCGAAGCTGCCGTCAAGGCTATCGAGGAATTGCTGGGCGCTGGCGTAGATGCGCGCGTCGATGCTGCGCGAGGCGGCCAGCCAGGACAGGGAGTCGCGTACGACCTCTTCGTCGTCAATGATATGTAGCATGGTGTCTCCGGCTTGTCGTTGTTGTCGCTTAGTGCGGCGCGCGCGGCGCAGCCGGCACGCTGAATGTAAAGATAGTACCGCCAGCGGGGTTGGCGCTGAAGGTCAGCGCGCCGCCGTGAAATTCGATGGCGGTGCGGCAGATGTTCAGGCCCATGCCCATGCCTTCGGACTTGGTCGAGAAAAACGGTGAGAATAACCGCTCGGCCACGTCCTGCGGGATGCCGTGGCCATGGTCGATTACGTCCACCGTCACCATGCCTTGCTGCGCATCGTGGCTGGCCCGCAGGCGCATGATACGCCGTCCGGGCGCCGCATCCTGCATGGCCTCGATGGCGTTGCGCGTCAGGTTCAGCAGCACTTGCTCGATCATCACGGGATCGGCGCGCAGCAGCGGCAGGTCGGCAGGGATTTCTTCCTGGATGGTGACATAGTATTTGCGCGCCTGCAGGTCGATCAGCGCGCGGATGCCGTCGATCAGCGTGCGGATGGCGATATCCTGGCGCTGCGGTTCGCTCTTGCGCACGAAATCATGCACGCTGCGGATGATCTGGCCGGCCCGCTGCGCTTGTGCGCCGGCCTGCTCCAGCGCCGGCTTCAGGGTGTTCGGATCGACGGGCGCGCCATGCTCGATCGCGCGGCGGATCAGGTTCAGCGCGCCCGTGGTGTAGCTGGAGATGGCCGCCAGCGGTTGGTTCAGTTCATGCGCCAGCATCGAAGCCAGTTCGCCCATGGTCGCCAGGCGCGAACTCGTTTGCAGCTTTTCCTGCTGCTGGCGATTGAGTTCCTCGACCCGCTTGCGGTCCGAGATGTCGAGCACGGAGCCCATCCAGCCTGTCTGCTGGCCGTTCTTGTCCACCAGCGGCGCTTCGAAGATCAGCACGGGCACGCGCGTGCCGTCCGGGCGCTGAAAATAGGTTTCGAACTGCGGCGTGGGATTGCCGGCCAGCGCCTTGACGAAGCGCTGCTGGTATTCCTCCAGTGCTTCCGGCACCCAGTAGGGCATGGGCGGCAGGCGGCCCAGGATTTCCTCGGCCGGATAACCGACGATCTGGCAGAACGCTGGATTCACATACGTGACGCGGCCTTCCAGGTCGCGCGCGCGCATGCCTGTCACCAGCGAGTTTTCCATCGCCGTGCGGAACAGCATCTGCTGGCGCAGCGCCCCTTCGGCCACCAGGCGGCGCGAAATATGCCGCCACAGGGCAAGCAAGCTCCACAGCAAACCCAGCGACAGGGCGATGACGGAGCCGACCAGTAAATTGGGCAGCAGCTTGGGCTGGCTTTTCACGCTGTCTGTAAACAGGATGATGGTGGCACCGGGCACGTCGAGCGCGCGCTTGTGCGTGTACACGCCGTGACCGGGACCGGCGGCGGCGCGCCGCGCCAGCACCTTGTCGTCGCGGTCGATCAGCGAAATCTGGTTATCCTGGGCGAACCACCACGGCACCATTTCATCGAGCAGGCTGCTGATCTGGTAGGTTGCCACCAGGCTGCCCACATAGCGCTGGCCATCGAACAGGGGCTGGTGGTAATCCATCAGCATGGCGCCTGGCGGCGCGTCGGGAAAACCGCTTTGCTGCGAAGGCTGGGCATATTGGCCCCGGTGCAGGCGGCGCGCATTGTCGGCTGCCGTCAGCGAGGCCGGGGAAAACGCCAGGGCATGCGGCAGGCTGTTGTCGCTGGTGGCCAGTACCTTGCCGCTGGTGTCGAGCCACAGCACACGCTGCAATTCGCGGCCATTGCGCAGCATCTGCTGCAGCCGTTCGTGCACTTTTTCCGCGCCCAGCGAGGCGCTGGCGATATCCACGCCCAGGTTGAACAGGCTTTCCTCGTTGCGCGCTAACTGGAAGCGGATGGTTTGCTCCACCCACAGGGTATCGGCGATCAATTGCTCCTGGCGCTCGTTGCTTTCCATCTGGCGCGCCTGCCAGGGTAGCCAGAACAGGATGGACAGGAACAGCAGCAGCAGGATGACGGGCAGCAGCCAGCGCATCGGGCTCGATAGCTTGAAGCGGCGCGCAAGGGTGGGGGGAGTCGGCATGGCTGGCAGGGTAGCGGCTTATCGGGAGCCGGCTATTGTGGTTAACCACAATAGCCGGGGCTGTTTCTTTGGCACAATATCCAAGTAGACAAATAATAAAGTTTTTTAAAAAACCACTCAGGAGACAAAAATGCAACTGCCACAAATGAAAACCCTGTTCGTCGCGCTGTGCGCAGCCATCGGCGCCACTGCCGGCGTACACGCCTACGCGCAAGCCCCCATCGTCATCAAGTTCAGCCACGTCGTGGCGACCGATACGCCAAAAGGCCAGGCCGCCGAGCGCTTCAAGCAACTGGCTGAAAAAGCCACGAATGGCAAGGTCAAGGTCGAACTGTACCCGAACAGCCAGCTGTACAAGGACAAGGAAGAACTCGAAGCGCTGCAGCTGGGCGCCGTGCAAATGCTGGCGCCATCGCTGGCCAAGTTCGGCCCGCTGGGCGTGAAGGAATTCGAAGCGTTCGACCTGCCCTACATTTTCCCCACCAAGACGGCGCTGTACAACGTCACCGAAGGCGAAATCGGCAAGAGCCTGCTGAAAAAACTGGAACCCAAGGGTATCACGGGCCTGGCCTACTGGGACAATGGCTTCAAGGTGATGTCAGCCAACAAGCCGCTGCACAACCCGGCCGACTTCAAGGGCCTGAAAATGCGCATCCAGTCGTCCAAGGTACTCGACGCGCAAATGCGCGCGCTGGGCGCCAATCCGCAAGTGCTGGCCTTCTCGGAAGTGTATCAGGCGCTGCAGACGGGCGTGGTCGACGGCACGGAAAATCCGCCATCGAATATGTACACGCAAAAGATGCATGAAGTGCAAAAGCACGTGACCGTATCGAACCATGGTTACCTGGGCTATGCCGTCATCGTCAACAAGAAATTCTGGGATGGCTTGCCGCCCGATATCCGTGGCCAGCTGGAAAAAGCCATGCGCGAAGCGACCACGTTTGAAAAAGCCATCGCCCAGCGCGACAATGACCAGGCCCTCGACGCCATCAAGAAAGCGGGCAAGACGCAGATCTATACCCTGACGGTGCAGGAACAGGCCGAATGGCGCAAGGCGCTGGCGCCCGTGCAGAAGGCCATGGAAGGGCGCATTGGCAAGGATCTGATCTCGGCCATCAACAAGGAAAGCGCGAAGTAAGCGTTTGCTGCGCCTCTTGGCGCGGCTGGCAGGGCATCCCCTGTCGTTCCGTATCACCGGCACCTGCGCGTCCTGCGCGGGTGCCTGCGTACCCGCATTCTTTGAAAGTCCACTATGAAATTTCTGGATCACCTGGAAGAGTGGCTGATCGCGTCCCTGATGGGCGCCGCCACCTTCATCATTTTCGTCGCGGTCGTGCACCGCTACCTGGCAGGCTTGCCGATACCGGTCGTGCAGGACTTCCTGATACAAATCAATACCAGCTGGGCCCAGGAACTGTGCATCTACATGTTCGTCTGGATGGCCAAGTTCGGCGCCGCGTATGGCGTGCGCACGGGCATCCACGTGGGCGTCGACGTCTTGATCAACCGCATGAACCCCCGCTGGCGCGACCGTTTCATCGTCTTCGGCCTGGGCGCCGGCGCCCTGTTTACGGGCATCGTCGGGACCCTGGGCGCCAGCTTCGTGTGGTCGATTGGCCACACGGACCAGACTTCGGCCGACATGGAAGTGCCGATGTGGCTGGTCTACCTGGCCGTGCCGCTCGGTTCCTACCTGATGTGCTTCCGTTTCCTGCAAGTCATGGTGCATTTCATCAAGACGGGCGCCTTGCCCAAACACGACCATTCGCATGTCGAAGGCCTGGAAGAAGAATTGACGGCTGAAGAAAAAGGAGCCAAGGCATGAACGCGCTGATCATTTTTGTGTTGCTGCTGGCGCTGATGCTGACCGGCATGCCGATTTCCATTTCGCTGGGCCTGACGGTGCTCACGTTCCTGTTTACCATGACCAGCGTGCCCATCGAATCGGTGGCCCTGAAGATTTTCACGGGTATCGAGAAATTCGAGATCATGGCCATCCCCTTCTTCATCCTGGCGGGTAATTTCCTCACGCATGGCGGGGTGGCGCGGCGCATGATCAACTTCGCCAGCTCCATGGTGGGCCACTGGCATGGCGGCCTGGCGCTGGCTGGCGTGATGGCGTGCGCGCTGTTTGCCGCCGTCTCCGGCTCCAGCCCCGCCACCGTCGTGGCGATTGGTTCCATCATCCTGCCGGCCATGGTCAAGCAGGGCTATCCACGGGGCTTCGGTGCCGGCGTCATCACCACCTCGGGCGCGCTGGGCATCCTGATTCCTCCGTCGATCGTGATGGTGATGTATTCCGTCAGCACCAACACCTCCGTGGGCAAGCTGTTCATGGCGGGCGTGATTCCCGGCATGATGCTGGCGATGCTGCTGGGCTTGACCACCTGGTTTTTGGCGCGCAAGAACAACTATCCGCGCATGAAAAAAGCCAGCTGGACGGAACGCTTCGTGACCTTCAAGAAGAGCGCCTGGGGCCTGCTCCTGATCGTCATCGTCATGGGCGGCATCTACTCGGGCGCGTTTACGCCCACGGAAGCGGCCGCCATGGCTGCCGTGTACGCTTTCATCATTGCCGTCTTCGTCTACAAGGACTTGAAGATCAAGCAAGTGGGCAAGGTCTTGCTCGACTCGGCCGCCATGTCGGCGATGTTGTTGTACATCATCACCAATGCCGTGCTGTTCTCGTTCCTGATGACCAGCGAAAACATCCCGCAAGCGATGGCCGAGTGGATCACGGGCAAAGGCCTGGGCGTGATCAGCTTCCTGCTGGTAGTCAACGTGCTGCTGTTGTTGGCTGGTAACGTCATGGAACCATCGTCGATCGTGCTGATCATGGCGCCGATTCTGTTCCCGGTCGCCATGAAGCTGGGCATCGACCCTGTGCACTTCGGCATCTTGATCGTGGTCAATATGGAGGTGGGCATGTGCCATCCGCCCGTGGGACTGAACCTGTACGTGGCGTCCGGCATCACCAAGATGGGCATTTCGGAGCTGACCGTGGCCGTGATGCCATGGTTGCTGACGATGCTCGCCTTCCTGGGCTTGATTACCTACGTACCACAAATCTCGCTGTGGCTGCCAAATTTAATTTACAACTAAAACAGTTGTCCCCGTCATGGTGCAAAAAAAGTCGATCCTGCCGAATAAATGCGCTATGATGGGCAGCCTTAAGGGGAAACACGTATATGCATATACGCCCTGGTAGCAAGGCTGAAATACAGAATTGGCAACAAGGTTGGTGGGGGAGTGGTCTATAAAAACGGTATTGATACCGGGGATATATTGAGGAGACACACGTTTCACAGAAGTTGTTGAGTCATCGCTGTCTGCCGCAACAAGCCGGCACCGGCGGACCCAAACGACCGGGAACGTGAAGCAATATTTGAAGCGCACCGACTGGTGCGCTTTTTTTTCGTGCGCGGGAAACGTCCGCCGGCACGCCCAAAGTCGGTGCATAATTCCCGTGGCGCTGTACCCAGCGCCGGCGGGTTGTATATATGCCACACTTGAATAATGATCAGCAGATGAAAAAACAACAGGGCAGTGAGCTGTTCAGTGCCATCGTGGCAGCCCCGTTTGGCGCCATGGGTGTGCGTGCGCAGGACGGCCAGTTGCGCGAACTGGTCTACCTGCCGCCGCACTTCGACGAGAAGGCGCCGCAGGATGCCGTCTCCGAGCGGGCGTGCCAGCAACTGGCGCGTTACTTCCGCGATCCCGATCATGTCTTTGACTTGCCGCTGGCCGCGCTGGGCAGCGCCTACCAGCAAGGCGTATGGGCGGCGATCGCCGGCATCCCGCGCGGCCAGGTGCGCACGTATGGCGACGTGGCGCGCCTGATCGGCTCCGCGCCGCGGGCCGTGGGCCAGGCATGCGGCGCCAACTGGTATCCCGTGGTGATTCCGTGTCACCGGATCACGGCCGCTGGCGGCCTGGGCGGCTTTGCCCACCATGACGATGCCAGCGGTTTTCATCTGGGCGTAAAGCGCTGGCTGCTGGCACATGAAGGCGTCGAGGGTTACGCATGATGAACAGCTTGCTGGCGCCGGACAACGCCACCCTGATCGATGAATTCTGCGACAGCCTCTGGCTGGAAGACGGCCTGTCGAAAAACTCGCTGGATGCCTACCGGCGCGACATGCGTCTGTTTTCGCGCTGGCTGGAAGTGGCGCGCCCCGGACGCGAGGGCCTGTATGAGGTGTCCACGGCCGATATCGAAGCGTATTTCGCCGCCCGCCACGAGGAGAGCAAGGCCACGTCGTCGAACCGGCGCCTGTCCGTGCTCAAGCGCTTCTACCAGCTGGCCTTGCGGCAAAAGCATATCGCTGCCGACCCGTGCCTGAAGATGGTTTCGGCCAAGCAGCCCGCGCGCTTCGTGCATACCTTGAGCGAAGCGCAGGTGGAAGCGCTGCTGGCGGCGCCGGACGTGAGCACGCCGCTGGGCCTGCGCGAGCGCACGATGTTGGAGCTCATGTACGCGAGCGGCTTGCGCGTGTCGGAACTGGTGGACTTGAAATCCGTGGAGCTGAGCCTGAATGATGGCGTGCTGCGCATCACGGGCAAGGGCAGCAAGACGCGCCTGGTGCCCTTCGGTGAGCAGGCGCGGCTGTGGATCGAGCGCTACCTGAAGGAGGCGCGCGGCGTCATCCTCGATGGCCAGATGGACGATGCGCTGTTCGTCACGCGGCGCGGGGGCGCCATGACGCGGCAAATGTTCTGGGTCATCATCAAGAAACACGCGCTGAACGCCGGCATCACGGCACCGCTGTCGCCGCACACCCTGCGCCACGCGTTCGCCACCCATTTGCTGAACCATGGAGCGGACTTGCGTGTTGTGCAATTGTTACTGGGGCACTCCGATATTTCCACCACGCAGATTTACACACATGTGGCCCGCGAACGGCTGAAACTGCTGCATGCGCAGCATCATCCGCGAGGCTAAACATTTGGTGTTTGGTCCAATTACGTCATAATGTGCCTTATGTGCTTATCTGTAACATCTAAAAACTAAAGAGGTAGTAAATGGCCAAGACAAATTTCCAATACGAAAAACGGCAAAAAGAGCTGGAAAAGAAGAAGAAAGCCGAGGAAAAAGCCAGGCGCAAGCTGGAAGCGAAGAACAATCCCAAGCCGGCCGATGGCAGCGAGGGCGATGAGCCGGAAGCGGACGACGCCGATGACGCTAACGACGCGCCAGCTCAGCCGCAGTAATTCCCCGTTCCTGATGACCGGTGCGGCATCGCCGCGCCGGCATCTCCTCGTCCTACCTTCTACCCGCTATAAGCTCGGCCGCTGGCCGATCGCCAGTTGCAGCTGCGTGCTGGCGATGGCGGCATCGGCGCGCGCCTCTACATAGCCCTGATAAGCGTCATCGGCTGAACGCTGTGCCGCCAGCCATTCCAGCAGCGACGCATTGCCTTTGACGTAGGACAGGCGCATGCCGTCCACCACCTTTTGCGCATCGACCAGTACGCCGTCACGGTAGCGCGCCAGCCTGTCCTGCGCCGCACGCAGCTGGCGCTGCGCCGTGCGCACTTGCGTCTCCGCTTGCAGTTCCGCCTGGCGCAAGGCCAGCATCGCTTGCGTGACGCCCGCCTCCGCCTGCACCACGTCGCCCTTGTCGCGCCGCGACAGGGGAATGGGGATGGCCAGCGACAGGCTCAATGCGCGTGAGCGGGGTGACCCATCGACGGGATTGCCGCTGCCATCGATGCCGTCATGGTAGCCGCGCGCGGCGGCAAGGCCCAGCGTGACGGTGGGATCGACGGACCGGTTGGCGCGCACCAGCGCCGCGCCGTCGCGCAGATTGTCCAAGGTGGCGCGGGCAATGCGCACGTCGCTGCGCGCGTCGAGCGCCTGCGCCACCAGTACGCTGGCATCCTTGTTCTCATACGCGGCGAAGTCGCATGCCAGCTGCGCGTCCGGAAACAGCGCATCGAACTGGCGCCCCAGCGGCGGCGACAGGGCCAACATGGCACTGTCCGCCTCGCTGCGCGCCTGTGCCAGCTCGGCCTGGAACTGGTCGCGCTCCACGCGCGACTGCAGCAGCTCGATGCCGCCCACGTCGCCTGCCTTGCGCCGCACGGCGTTCGCTTCCACCACCGTCGACAGGGCCGCCATGGTCTGTCGCTTGCGCGCGGCGACTTCGCGCGTGCGGCACGCTTCCGTGAACGCGGCGGCGGCGGTGCCATACAGTTCGCTCCTGAAGCCAGCCACCGTCTCCTCGGCCAGCGCGACATTGCTGTGCGCCGCTTTCAACCGCGCAGCGCGCTTGCCGCCCGTCTCGATGGCCATGCTGATGGCTGGGTTCCATGTGATGGGGCGGTGCTCGACGCTGCGCACGGTTTCGCGCGTGGCGCCCAGGGTGAATTCGGGATCGGGACGCAGGCCGGCGATGCCGATGCCCGCCTTGGCCGAGGTGATGCTGGTCTGCTGCGCCTGCAGTTCCAGGCTGTGGCTTTCCACTGCGGCCAGATAGGTCTCGAAGCTCAAGGGGGCGGCAATGGCGCCGGGCGCGATCAGCCAGGCCGCCAGCAGTACATTAAAACGTGTCATGGTTCACTCCTTTGTCTGTCAGGCGTTTTTGCAGGTGCGCCTCGATCAGGTAATACAGGGACGGCAACAGCAGCAGGGTCAGTGCCGTCGCCGTCACCAGCCCGCCCACCACCACGGTGGCCAGCGGGCGCTGCACGTCGCTGCCCAGGCCCGTCGCCAGCATGGCGGGCGTCAGGCCCAGGGCGGCCACGGTAGCCGTCATCAACACAGGGCGCATGCGGTCGCGCGCGCCTTCCAGCACGGCCTCGCGCAGGCTGCGGCCTTCGTCGGTGCGCAATCGGTTGATCTGCGCCAGCATCAGGACGGCATTCAATACCGCCACGCCGAACAGGGCGATGAAGCCCACCGCGCTCGACACATTCAAGGTCATGCCGCGCAGGTGCAGCGCGGCAAGGCCGCCCAGCATGGCCAGCGGCACGGCCAGCAAGACCAGCGCGGGCTGGCGCAGGTTGCGGAACTGGCCAAACAGCAGCAAGAACATGGCGCCCAGGGTCATCGGCAAGATCAGGGCCAATCGGCTTTGCGCGCGCTGCAGGTTTTCGAACTGGCCGCCCCATTCGACGCTGATGCGCTGGTGCTCGTTGGCCACGGCTTGCGCCACCAGGGGACGCGCTTCGGCCAGGAAGCCGGCCAGGTCGCGTCCACGGGCATTCAGGCGCACGATGATGTGGCGCCGTCCCATTTCGCGCACGATGACGCTTTCGCCCGAGGTGGTGCTGATGCTTGCCACCTGCGCCAGCGGAATCCTGGCGCCATTGGCGGCGGTGAGCATCAGTTTGGCGACGGCGTCCGGGTCGGAGCGCGCGGCGGGCGGGAAGCGTACGGCGATGTCATAGCTTTTCTCGCCCACGTAGACCTGGCCGATGGGCGCGCCGCCGATGCCTGTGGAAATCAGGTCGGCCACGTCGGCCGCGTTGATGCCGTAGCGGGCCGCCTTTGCCCTGTCCAGTTCCACTTTCAGGTTCGGCAGCGGCGGCTCCACGTCCACAGCCACGTCGGAGGCGCCATGGACAGTCTTCAGGACATTGGCCACCTTGCTGGCGATGGCGCGGACTTCATCGAGGTCATTGCCGAAGATTTTCACCGTCAGGTCGCTGTGCGCGCCCGATAATTTATCCTGCACGCCATCGATCATCGGCTGCATGAAGGCCACCGTGACGCCTGGCATGCGGGTGAAGCGCTCGTTCATTTTTGCGATCAGCTGCTGCTTGCTCAGGCCCGATTTCCAGCTCTTGTACGGATGCAGGCCCACGCTGGCCTCGATGTGCGACGGCGTCCAGTAATCGGTGCCGTCGTCGTTGCGCCCCGTCTGCGTGACGATGGTCGACACTTCAGGGAACTCCAGCGCGGCGCGGCGCAGTTCACTGGCCATCTCGGATGCCTTGTCCAGGGTGATCCCGGGCGGCATCTGTACCTGCAGCCATAGGGAACCCTCATCGAGATAGGGCAGGAAGTCGCGCCCTATGCCCCCGCCCAGGACGGCCAGGCCCGCCAGCGAGGCGGCGCACACCATCGCCACCCAGCGCTTCTTGCCCACCATGCGCTCGAGGAAGCGGCCATAGGCGGCCGCCAGCTGTTCCAGCACGCGGTGATGGAAGGTGCGGCGCGGCTTGCGCAGGGCCAGCCAGGCCAGGCCCGGAATCAGCACCAGCGCCACCACCAGCGCGCCCACCAGCGCCGCGCCCACCGCATACGCCATCGGCGAGAACAGCTTGTATTCGATGCGCTGGAAGGCGAACAGGGGCAAGTAGGCGGCGATGATGACGGCCATGCCGAACATGATGGGGCGCGCCACCTGCAGGGTCGCCTCGATGGCGTCCTGCAGGGTGAGGGGCCGATCCTGCTCGCGCTCGCGGCGGCGCAGCATGTTCTCCAGTACCACCACGGAACCATCGACGAGGATGCCGAAGTCGATCGCCCCCAGGGATAGCAAATTGGCGGGAATTTTAAAATGGTGCATGAAGATGAAGGCGATCAGCAGTGCCAGCGGTATCGTCAGCGCGACGATGGCGGCCGCGCGCGGACTGCCCAGGAACAGCAGCAGCACCAGCGCGACCAGCAGCATGCCTTCGCCCAAGGTATAGCTGACCGTGTGCAGGGTGGCGTCGATCAGCGAGCTGCGGTCCAGGTAGGGCACGACCTTGACGTCCTTCGGCAGCAGATTGTCATTCAAATCGTCCACCGCCGCATGGATGCCTGCCAGCGCCTCGGACGGATTGAAGTCCTTCAGCAGCAGGGTGATGCCTTCGATGGTGTCGGGATTGTCATCCTTGCCAAGGATGCCGCGTCGCTCCACGTTGCCGTAGGCGAGCTTGCCCAGGTCTTTCACCAGCACGGGTACGCCGTTCTTGCTGCTGACGACGACATTGCCCATGTCGTCGAGCGAGTGCAGCAAGCCCACGCCGCGCACGACGTACGATTGCTGGCCGCGGTCGATGACGCTGCCGCCGCCGCTGATGTTGTTGGCGTTGATGGCGTCCTTGACCTGCGCCAGCGAGAAGCCGTAGCTGTCCAGTTTTGCAGGATCGAGTTCCAGCATGAACTGTGTCGTCAGGCCACCGAAATTGCTGACGTCCGCCACGCCGCGTACCTGCTGCAGGCGCGGGATTACGCTCCAGAACTGCAGCTCGGACAGTTCGCGCAAGGACCGCGTTTTCGATTCCAGGGTGTAGCGGTAGATCTCGCCCGTGGGTGAAGTGTAGGGATCGAGCCCTGGCTTGGCATCGTACGGCAGGTTCACGCTGGCGAGCCGTTCCTGCAGCCGTTCGCGCGTGAAGTAGCCATCGCTGCCATCCTCGAACACTACCGTGATCAGCGACAGCGCGAACAGGCTGCGCGTGCGCAGCACATGCATGCCCGGTGTGCCCATCAGGGCGCGCTCCAGCGGTATCGTGATCTGTTGCTCGATTTCCTCGGCGCCCAGGCCCGGCACCTGCGTGACGATTTGCGAGGTGACGTCGGCGATGTCGGGATAGGCTTCGATGGGCAGCTGCTTCCAGCAGTAGACGCCGTAGGCGGCGACGAACAGCAGTACCAGCCAGACGATGCCGCGCCGCTGGCAGCAGGTGGCGATGAAACGGTCAATCATTGAGCAGCACTCCTTCCTTGACGACGATGCGCTCGCCCGCCTTCAGGCCAGCGAGGATTTCCACCTGCCCGCCATGGCTGGCGCCCACTTCTACCGTGCGAGGCGAGAAGCGCAGCGGGCCGCGTTCGACCATCACGCGCGTCGACGGCCCGCTTTGCAGCACGGCGGACGCTGGCACCAGGATGGCGCGGCGGCTGGCGCCGGAAAACAGCGCGTGGGCGAACATGCCCGGCTTGAAGGTGGCGGCACGGTTATCGATGGCTACGCGCACTTTCACCGTGCGCGTCTCGGGATCGAGCACGGCGCCCACATACGCGACCTTGCCTTCGAAAGCCTTGCCGGGCCAGGCATCGACGGTGATGCGGGCTGTCTGGCCCACGGCCACCTGCGCCAGGTCCCTTTCAGCCACGTTGGCCGACAGCCACACGGTGGACAGGTCGGCCACCGTCATGACGGGGGCGTTGATATCGTTCCAGTAGCCGCCCTGGGCACCGTCCATGGCGATCACGCTGCCGGCAATGGGCGAACGCAGGACGTAGTCGCGGCGCGAACCGCGTGCGCCGGCACCGTACTGGGCCAGCTTGTCGGCGCTGGCCTGTGCGTCGCTGGCGGCCTGGTCGTAGGTCGCCTGGGCCGATTCGTACTCCTTGCGTGCAGTGATCTCCGCCTCGAACAGGGTCTTCTGGCGCTGCAGTTCCTGGCGCGCCTGCAGCAGGGCGGACTTCGCCTTGCTGTCGTCCGCGTAGGCGGCGCTCAGTTCCGCCGAGTCCAGGGTGAACAGCGGGTCGCCCGCCTTGACGCTGTCGCCCAGGGCGCGTTGCAGCCGCGTGATGCGGCCGGCCAATGGCGGCGTGATTTTCACCATTTTTTCCGGCATGGCTTCGATGCTGCCCGGCGCATCCGTCTGCGTGGCGATGTCCTGTTCCAGTACGGGCGCGATCTGCAGGCGCTGGCGCAGCGGCGACATCTTGTCGACGGCGATACTGCCATCGTCCAGATGCGTCGCTTGGGTCTGCGGTATGGCCGCTGGCGTCGGTTTGGCGCAGCCGGCCAGGGCCGAGCAGGCGAGAGCGAGCGCGCAGCTGGCGCCCAGGGCGTTGCGGGTGGTCGTGTTCATCCCGTGTTTCCTTGTTATTGATGGTGAGGGGCATGCGTGGATGCCGTGCCCAGGGGGCGGTCAGAGGGGGGCGCAGCTAGCGTCACAAGAACGGGGTCACTACAGCGCCGGGAAAGCATAGCAATGCCGTCCTGAAGAAGCGCCCAAGTTCGCCTGAATCATTCTTCAGGTTCGGTGCGCGTACGGTACGGCGCGGTAAAATGCCAGCATGGAAAACACGGTGCAATGGGAAAGGCGGGCATGAGAATTCTTCTGGTGGAAGACGACCGCAAGGCGGCGCGCCTGCTGGCGCGTGGCTTGCAGGAAGAAGGCTTTGTGGTCGACGTGGCGCACAGCGCCGAGGAAGGCGAGGATGAAAGCTACGCCGTCGATTACGACCTGATCGTGCTGGACTGGATGTTGCCAGGCAAGCAGGGCATCGATTTTTGCCGCGACTTGCGCGCACGCGCCATCCAGACGCCCGTGCTGATGCTCACGGCGCGCGACGCCACGGCTGACCGGGTGGCGGGCCTGAACACGGGCGCCGACGATTACCTCACCAAACCGTTCGAATTCGAGGAACTGCTGGCGCGCATCCGCGCGCTGCTGCGCCGCTCCGACATCAGCCGCCCGCTGGTGCTGGCGCTGGCCGACCTGACGCTCGATCCTGTCAGCCACCAGGTGATGCGCGCCGGCGCGCCGCTGGTGCTGACCCCCAAGGAATATGCGATTCTATTGATCCTGCTGCGCCAGGCGGGCGAGGTGGTCAGCCGCGCGCGCCTGGCCGAGCAGATATGGCAGGCGGACCTGATCGGCATCGACAACCTGATCGATGTCCACGTGCGCAACTTGCGGGGAAAAGTGGATGCGCCTGGCCTGCCGCCATTGATCCATACGGTGCGCGGACGTGGTTTCCGCCTGGCGGAAAACAGCGGTGGCTAGCTTTCGCAAGCGCCTGCTGCGGGTGCACCTGGCCGTCATCGTCGCCATCGTTGCCTGTACCGCGCTGGCCGGCTACTGGGGGCTGTCGCGCGCCGTGCATGGCCAGCTGGATGCGGCCCTGCTGGCGCTGGCCGAAACGGAAATGGCCATGCTGCCGGCCGCGCCGCGCCAGCCCGTGCAGGTGCACGAGGTGGCGTCGGGCCTGGCGCCGCCGTCGTTGATGCGGCTAGACCGCCTGGTGCAGATCATCGATGGCGAAGGCCGCGTGCTGGCGCGCAGCCGCAATCTGGAGGCGGCGCAGCTGCCGGCGCCACCGGCCCTGCTGGCGCGCCTTGCGGCTGGCGACACCGTCTTTGAAACCTTGCCCAAGTTTGGCGAGGAGCCGCTGCGCATGGTTTCCATCCCCGTACTCACACCCGGTTCGCGCCTGGCGGTGCAGGTCGCAGGTTCGCTCGACGACGTCAACCACGTGCTGGCCGCGGCCACCGTGCTGTTTGGCGCCATGGCGCTGGCCTTGCTGGCGGCCGTGGGCCTGGCAGGCGAAATGCTGACGCGCCGCGTGCTGGGCGCCATCGACGACGTGGTGCGGCAGGCGCATTCGATCGGCGAGGCCAGCCTGCACCAGCGGCTGCCGCATTCCGGCACGCAAGACGAGATCGGCCGCCTGGTCGATACCTTGAACGCCATGCTGGACCGCCTGGAGCACGGCTACGATGCGCAGCGCCGCTTTACGGCCGACGCCTCGCACGAACTGCGCTCGCCCCTGTCGCGCCTGCGCACGGAAATCGAAATCACCCTGCGCCGCCCGCGCGAGGCGCCCGAGTATGTCGATGCGCTGGCGTCCTGCCTTGATGAAGTGCAGCGCCTGACGACGCTGGTGGAAGAATTGCTGATGCTCACGCGCCTCGATGCGGGCCAGGAGCGCAATGCCGTGGAAACCATCGCACTCAATCCGCTCGTGCGCGCGGCCGCGCAGCGCCTTGAAAAGGCGGCAGCGCAGCGCGGCATCCGCATTGTCTTCGATGAAGGCGTGGCCGTGCACGCGCGGGTGGCTGCCGGCCCGGTGGACCTGGTGCTGGCCAATCTGCTGGATAACGCCGTGAAGTTTTCGCCGCCCGACAGCGTTATCAGCGTACAGGTGTCGCGCGATGGCGAGCATGCGCTGGTGGGCGTGGCTGATGCGGGACCGGGCATAGGCGTGGAAGACTTGCCGCATCTGTTTGAACGTTTTTACCGGGGCGCCCAGGCGCGCGCGGGCGAGGCGCCCGGCTTCGGCCTGGGCCTGGCCCTGTCGCAAGCTATCGTGCACGCATACGGCGGCAGTATCGAGGCGCAGAACCGCCCGGAGGGCGGCGCGCTGTTCATCATGCGCCTGCCCGCTTCAAGCTGACGGCGCCACGCCTTCCCAGCGCACCTGCCGCACTTGCGGCCAGGCGCCCGCGCGGTTGACGAAGCGCACCAGCACGGCGCGCTGCACGGCCTGGCACAGCACCGTGGCGATCAGGCGCACCACCTGGCGGGCTTCGTCCCAGCTGCGCAGCATCTGCGACGGCGCCAGGCCCGCTCCCTTGAGTTCTGCCAGCAGCAGGCGCACCACGTGGTCGGCTTGCGCCGCAGGGCAGGTGACGGTCAGGCGGTAGGTTGCCACGACAGGACCGCGCCGGGCAAACCAATGGAAGAATTTTTTCATCATCACACTCCCCGCTCGGCGACAAATTCCGCATTGTTGACCAGCGCCCAGCGCACGGCCGAGACGCTGCCTTCCAGGCTGACCTGGCTGACGATCTGCTCCAGCAATCCCAGGCTGGACAAGGGTGTGAGCAGGTCGGCGCGCACTTCGATGCGTCCCGCCTGCGCGGCGTCTTCGCTGTGCAAGGATTGCAGCATCAGCGCCGGCATGCCGCTGATTAAGCGCAGCATCAGCTTGCGCACCTGCACTTCCTGCTCCGCCTCGCACACGGCCGTGACGCGGTAGATGCTTTCCGTCTCGATGCCCGCTTCGCTGCCGTGGGCGTTGATGCGTTGCGCCAGGTGGCGCAGCACCAGGTTGGCGACCAGCACGAAGCCCGTGCCGATGGCCGCTTCCAGCGCGAAACCGAGTCCGCACAGCACGCCGATGGCGGCCGAGCACCACAGGGTGGCTGCCGTGTTCAGGCCGCGCACCGTCATGCCTTCGCGCATGATGACGCCTGCGCCAAGAAAGCCTATGCCCGACACTACCTGCGCGGCGATGCGCAGATGGCCGTCGGGATCGCCTTCGAGCACGGAGACCATCACGAACAGCGAGGCGCCGACGGACACCAGCGCGTTCGTGCGCAGGCCCGCCATGCGCTGGCGCAGCTGGCGTTCGGCGCCGATCATGGCCCCCAGTGTCAATGCTGCGGCAACGCGCAGCGCAAAGTCAAATACCACCATCAGTTTCTCCCGGCTGGGGAGGAACAGGCGAGTGCAAGGGCGAAGACAATTCGCCCCGAAAGGGGGCAGCAGACGATAACGGTGGAACGATGAGGAGGGAAGTGGCGGCGAATGTACATCGCCGCTGGTAAAACCGCACCTTGCCATGGGCAAGGCGGGCGGAATGCGCGCGTCTTGCCTAAGGCCGATCGCCGATGGTCAATCGACTACTGTCACTGGAACAAGCACCCACGAGTCACTCCATATCATTGATAACGGGGGACAGTCTAGCCAGTGGTGCCGCTTTGGTCAACTGAAGCTCTCTTCAGGAAGCCGCCGCGTCGTCCCCGCCAATGCGGGGACGGTGAAGGCGACCGGTCAATCAGTGGGCGTGTGCTTTGCCGTCGTCGGTGGCATCCGCGTGGGCATGCTCGCCGCCGCCGCTGCCGCCGAAAAAGCGCGCGGCGCGCTTGCCCAGGCTGTCGAGGTAGGTGTAGGCGACGGGCACCACCACCAGGGTCAACAGAGTCGAGGTGATGACGCCGCCAATGACGGCGCGGCCCATCGGCGCCTGCGATTCACCGCCGTCGCCCATGCCGATGGCCATCGGCAGCATGCCGAAGACCATCGCCAGTGTCGTCATCAGGATGGGGCGCAAACGCACTTGCCCCGCTTCCATCAGCGCTTCGAACTGTCCCAGGCCTTCGCGCTGGCGCTGGTTGGTGAAGTCCACCAGCAGAATCGCGTTCTTGGTGACCAGGCCCATCAGCATGATGAAGCCGATCACGGAGAAGATGTTCAGGGTGCTGCCCGTAATGAGAAGGGCCAGCAGCACGCCGATCAGGGACAGCGGAAGGGACACCATGATGGCGATCGGCTGCAAAAAGCTGCCGAATTGCGAGGCCAGCACCAGGTAGATAAAGATCACGGCGATACCCAGCGCCATCATCGCGCCGCCCATTGTTTCAGCCATCTGCTGCGCATTGCCGGCCACATCGAAGCGCACGCCCGGCGGCAGGTCGATGGACTTGATGGCTTTCTGCACGTCGGCGTCGACGTCTCCGGCAGGGCGGCCCTGCACGCCCGCATAGATGGCCACCCTGCGCTGCAAGGCCTGGCGTTTCAGCACCTGCGGGCTGGACGACGGCACGAAATCGACCACCTGGCGCAGCGGAATCATGACGGGCTTGCCGTTCGCGTCAAGCTTGCTCGACGCCAGCGACAGGTCGGCCAGGTCGGCCACCTTTTGCCGGCCCGACTTTGGCAGCTGCACGTTGACGTCGTAGTTTTGCCCGTCGGACGCCAGCCAGTGGCTGACCGTGTCGCCCGCCACGAACGGACGCAGGGCATTGCCGATCTGCTGCACCGACAAGCCCAGGTCGCTGGCCAGTTCGTTGTTGATCTTCACCGTGGTCGACGGGTTGGCGCCTTCCTGGCTGTATTCCATGTCGGCCAGGCCCTTGATGGTGCGCATCTTGTCCATCAGGCGGTGCGCCACTGCATCGAGCTTGCCTTCGTCGGTGCCCAGGATGGCGATGAAAATGGGGCGGTTGCCGACCGACAGGGTGATGCCGGCAATCGGCGCCAGGCGTTCGCGGATCAGCTTTTCCAGTTCCTGCTGCGAGCGGCGCTTGTGCGTCTTGATATCTGTCAGCTTCAGGTTCACTTCGGCTGCGTTGCGTCCATCGGGCGTGCCGATATTGGCCACCAGGCTGTCGATTTCGGGGAATTCCTTCAAGGCTGCTTCCACCTGGCGCACTTTGGAATCCGTATATTCAAGGCTGGAGCCGACGGGCGTCTTGAAGCGCAGATTGACCCAGCCCTGATCCGTTTCCGGGAACATCTCGCCGCCGATCATCGGCACGAGCATCAGGCTGCCCACGAACAGGGCCACGGCGGTGGCCAGCGTCGTCTTGCGCCAGCGCAGGGCCACTTTCAACACCTTGCCGTACCAGACGTGCAGGCGGTCGATGCCCGTCTCTAACCAGGCCATGAAGCGGCCCAGCCACGGCGCATACTTGAAGCGGTCCTTGACGGGATCGCGCCAGACGGACGACAGCATGGGGTCGAGCGTGAAGCTAACGAACAGGGAGACGAGAACGGCGACGGCGACGGTGATGCCGAACTGCAGGAAGAAGCGGCCGATGATGCCGTCCATGAAGGCGACGGGCACGAACACGGCGACGATGGCGAACGTGGTAGCCATCACGGCCAGGCCGATTTCATTGGTGCCGTCGTTGGCCGCCTTGTAGTGATTTTTCCCCATGCCCAGGTGACGCACGATGTTTTCGCGCACCACGATGGCGTCATCGATCAAGAGGCCGATGCACAAGGACAGCGCCATCAGGGTCAGGAAATTCAGCGTGAAACCAAACGCCTTCATGGCGATGAAGCTGGCCAGCACGGAGATCGGCAGGGTCAGGCCCGTGATGATGGTCGAGCGCCACGAGTGCAGGAACAGGAAGACGATCACCATGGTCAGCACGGCGCCTTCGATGATGGTGCGCTTGACGTTATTGAGCTGGCTTTGCACGCGCTCCGATTCGTCGTCCAGCACGCGCAGCTTGATATCGGGCGGCAGGGTCTTTTGCAGGTCGGCCGCCACTTTCAGAATGCCTGTGCCCACTTCGACCACGTTGGCGTCCTGCACCTTGGTGATTTCCATGGTCACGGCTTGCTGGCCGTTCATGCGCGAGATTGACAGCTCTTCCTGCTCGCCGTCGACGACGGTGGCCACCTGGTCGAGGTAGACGGGGCCGACGGCGCGGCGCGCGACGATGATCTTGCCGAATTCGCGCGCATCCTTGATCTTGCCTTCCACGCGCACAAGCTGTTCGGCCGCGCCATGGCTGATGGAGCCGGCCGGCAGGTTGGTATTCGTCGCCTGGATGGCGCGGATGACTTCATCGACGCCGATGCCCTGGGCATTGAGTTCGATGGGCTTCATGCTGATGAGGATCTGGCGCGCGCGCAGGCCGCGCAGCTTGACCTGCCCCACGCCGGCCACGCCCTGGAAGCGCTTGCTGATGATCTGCTCCGTCATGGTCGACAGCGAGCGCAGGTCATGCCCGGTCGAGGTCAGCACGATGGTGGCGATGGGGCGCTCGTTGTCGCCTTCGGCGCGCGCGATGAACGGGTCCTTGGCTTCCTTCGGGAAGCGCGGTCGCACCAGGGCCACCTTGTCGCGCAAGTCCTGCATGGCCTTGTCCATGTTGGTCGACAGCTCGAATTCCAGGTAGACGCCGGCGCGTCCTTCCCACGAGTTGGCGCGAATGGTCTTGATGCCGCTGACGGTGTTGACGGCGTCCTCGATAGGGCGCGTGATGTCGTTTTCCACCGCTTCGGGCGAGGCGCCCGGGTAGTTCACTTCAATGGCGGCGAACGGGAACTGCACGCTGGGCATGCTTTCCACGCCCAGGCCCCGGTAGGAGAAGATGCCCAGCACCACCAGCGCCACCATGACCATGGTGGCGAAGACGGGGTTTTGAATACTGACTTTGGTCATCCACATGGCTTAATCCTTCCGTGCCAGCACGGCTGCCGGCGCGGCGGGCGCGGTGGCTGGCGCGGCGAAGGTCACGCTGTGGCCCGGCTTGACGCCATCGAGTTTGGCGATGATGACTTTCGCGCCCGGCACCAGGCCGGACGTCACTTCCGCATAGCCTTCATCCTCGTTGCGCAGTCCCAGCGTGACGGGCTGGGCGACCACCTTGTTGTTCACCAGCGCATACACCACGTGGCCCTGCTTTTCATTGCGCACGGCCGTCAGGGGCACCAGCGGCGCCACGATTGATCGTTCGGTAACGATGCTGCCCTTGGCGAACATGCCGCCGCGCAGCGCGCCATCGCCATTGTCGACGGCGATGTAGACCAGCATGGCGCGCGAGCCGCTCTCGGTGGTGGGGTTGATGCGCGTGACCTTGCCGGCAAAGTCGCGCGCGCCGAAGCCGTCGACCTTGAAGTGCACGTCCTGGCCCAGTTTGATGCGGGGGATTTCCGCGCTGGGCACGGGCGCTTCCAGGGTCAGCTGCGCCAGGTTGACGATGGTGTAGACGGGCATGTCGGGCGAGACTTTTTCGCCGGCCTGCAGGTGGCGTTTGCTGACGATGCCGGCCATCGGTGCGCGGATCACCGTGTCGGCCAGCGCGATGCGGGCGATGTCGACCATGGCGGCGGCGGCCTTGACGTTGGCGCGCGCCAGGTCGACCGAGTTTTGCGTGGTGTCATAAGCCGTCTGCGAAATGTATTTTTGCTTCAGCAACGCCTGGCTGTTCGCTTCATTCTTGGCTGCCATGGACAGGCGCGCCTGCGCTTCGTCCAGCATGGCTTGCTGCTGCGTCAGGCGGGCGCGCAGGTCGGCCGCATCCAGGCGCACGAGGATTTGCCCATTGGCCACGGGCTGGCCTTCCTGCAAGGTCGTTTCCTCGATGACGCCGGAAACCTTGGCCTTGATGGTGGCCTGGGTCACGGGCGCCAGCGAACCGGACAGAGGCAGGCTGATGGCCAGCGCGCGCGCATCGATGGCGGCTACGTCGCCCTGCGCCAGTTCATGCACGGGCGTCTTGGCCTGTTCCTTCTTTTTGCTCGCTTGCAATTCGGCAGCCTTGGCGGCCTGCTGCTTCGACTGCATCACCGTCCAGCCGCCGCCGGCCAGGCCCAGTACGACGAGGATCAGCACGGGGGTGCGCCAGCGCCGGCGGCGCGTGGCGGCAAGGGGAGAGGCGGGGGGCAGGGTCTCGTTTTTCATAGATTTTTTTCAGGAGCGGCGCAGGGGCTCGGCGCCAGGTCTCGGTACGGACCCGGCCTGTCGCTGGCCGGGGGGAATTCGGGTAGCGCATCACCGTGGCGGCCGCAGGCAGCACGCCTGCCGCTGCGGCCGTTCACGGCGATGCGCATGTTGCCACTTTAGGAAGAATCAGCTCCGGCCGCCATCGCCGTGCGACAGATTGCACAAAATCGGGGCTGGAATGCAAAAAACGGCGACCAAAGACCACTGCGGCATGGATGCCGGGCTATCCGGCCTGGCTGTCGCTGACGGCCATCCGCGACAGCCAGGGGCAATTGAGCAATGACCTGGCCATACTCAACGATTTCAGTGAGCGCAAGAAAAACGGGGAGCACGCGCGCCACCTGGCCTCGCACGATGTCCTCACCGACTTGCCGAACCGGGTGGCAGGAAGCCTGCCGGCGCGCGCGCCTGGCACGATGCGGGCCATGCCTGGCGCTAGGCCGTGAATCTGTCGACGGCGCAATGCCTGCACAATAATTTATTGCTCAGTGTACAAAATGCGCTCGCCGTGTCGGGTCTGCCAGCCGGCTGTTTGGAACGGGAAGTGACGCGGTGGGTGCCAGGCTGGCCATCGACGACTTAACGGCGCAGCAGCTGGCGCCGTTGTTACATTAGTGCCTGCATCAATGAATGTTTCCCAGCAGCTTGACGCGCATCAAGACCTGGCCATGGTCGGACGCGTACGGCAGGCCCAGCAGCAAATGGTCGTTCAGGCAGCTTACTTCCTGCACCACGCCGATGGCGCGCGGCGAGTTGGCGTGGAAATGTTCGGACACGAGAATGTGGTCGATCGTCATATAGGCGCTATCGTGGATATTCGTGTAGCCCACGTGGCGCAAGGCGTCCTGGCGCAGCTGGATGGCGTTGGCGTCGTACAGGCGCGCGCGCATTTCAGGCATGTCACCATGCGATTCGCAGGGTGCACCGGCACCCATGACGATGGCCGTGGTGACGGCATTGGCGATGTCGTTGAAGTCGCCCAGTACGATGCGGGGACGGCCGCTGTGGCCCAGTTCGCTTGCCAGCACGCGCAGGGCCACGGCTTCCGCGCCGCGCCGCTGCAGCGAGCGCAGGTTGGCCAGCGCGTAGGCGGCTGCATCGTTGCTGTCGCCATGGCGGTAGTCGGGCCGGCGCGATTTCAAGTGCACGACCACCACATCGGTGAGTTGCCCTCCAGGCAAGAGCACCTGCACGTGCAGTGGCGCGCGGGCGAAGCGGCAGGCGTTGTCGTCGGTGGCATAGGAGTCGGCGGGCAGGCTGATACCGGCGGGAAAGTTCGCATGGGCCACACCTGCGCCGGCCAGCGGCAGTCGCGACACCAGTGCCACCGTGGGCAGCATGCGTCCTGCCGTATCGACCGCATCGTAGCCGGCCAGCGTGGCGTCGCGGTAGTGGCGCGTGCGCGACAGCACGTCGCGCAGGGCCGCCTGCGAGAAAATTTCCTGGAAACCGATCACGTCGGCGTCGAGCAGGTCGATCTGCCGCGCCGTCCACTCCGCCTTGGCCTCGTATTGCGCCGGGCTCAACGGTTCCAGGTTGTCATACAATTTCGCCCCGGCCGGGGCCAGGTTGCAGACATTGAATGTGGCAAAGCGGATTTCTTGCTGCATAATTAGTACTCCTCACTGAACGATCAGCGTATCACGCATGGCTAAAAAAGAGCATATTTCCGAAACGCAGGCGACGCAGCTGCTGCGCAAGCATCAAGTTTCCTTTGAAGAACACCCGTATCCCTACGAGGAGCACGGCGGCACCAGCGTCTCGGCGCGCGAACTGGGCGTGCCGGAACACGCGGTGATCAAGACCCTGGTGATGCAGGACGAGGCGGCGCGGCCGATGATCGTGCTCATGCATGGCGATTGCAAGGTATCGACCAAGAACCTGGCGCGCGCCATCGGCTGCAAGTCCGTCGAGCCGTGCAAACCCGAGGTGGCGCAGCGCCATTCCGGCTACCTGATCGGCGGCACGTCGCCGTTCGGCACCCGGAAGGCCATGCCCGTGTATGTGGAGCAATCCATCCTGGCGCTCGAGCGTATCTATATCAATGGCGGGCGGCGCGGTTTTCTCGTCGCGCTGGCGCCGCAGGTACTGCTTGATTTGTTGCAAGCCAAGCCGGTGCAGTGCGCGCTGCAGGATTAAGGAAATCGCCCAAAGCCTGTTGCTGGGCATAGAGCATGGTGTATATTCTGCTGCGCCAGCCTCGATGCTGGTGCAATAAACATAATAAAGGGAAGAAATGAATCCAGTAATCACAACCGTGGCAATGACAGTGGCCGCTTACTTGCTCGGCTCGATATCGTTTGCCGTGGTGATGAGCAAGGTCTACGGCATTGCCGATCCGCGCACCTATGGCTCGAAAAATCCGGGCGCCACCAACGTGCTGCGCAGCGGCAACAAGGGCGCCGCCATCATGACCCTGCTGGGCGATGGCGCCAAGGGCTGGCTGGCCGTGTTCCTGGCCGACCATTTTGCCAGCGCGCTGGGCGTGGGTGACACGGCCGTGGCCCTGGTGGCCATCGCCGTCTTCCTCGGCCATTTGTGGCCCGTGTTCTTCCGCTTCGTCGGTGGCAAGGGCGTGGCCACGGCCCTCGGTGTGTTGCTCGGTATCAATCCATGGCTGGGCCTGGCGACTCTGGCGACCTGGCTGATCATCGCCTACGCCTTCCGTTATTCGTCGCTGGCAGCTCTGGTGGCAGCCCTGTTCGCGCCGTTTTACTATGGCTTGCTGTTCGGGGTCGATCCCATCTTGCTGGCCGTGATCGTCATGAGCGTGCTGCTGGCTTACCGCCACAGCCAGAACATCGCGAACTTGCTCTCTGGCAAAGAAAGCAAGATCGGCGGCAAGAAGGATGCGGCCAAGGCGTCCGCCATGAAGAAGTAAGCGCTTGATTTCCCGCGGCCCGCACGCATATGCTGTGCTTGCGGCGCCGCGCGGTGCGGCCGCCACCGACTCGCGCAAAGGCTGCCCACCATGAGTTCCACTCCCGCCACACCCACTCCCATCCGTATCGACTTCGTTTCCGACGTTTCCTGCCCCTGGTGCGTGATCGGCTTGAAGTCGCTGGAGCAAGCCTTGGACAAGCTGCACGATACCGTCCAGGCCGACATCCACTTCCAGCCCTTCGAGTTGAACGCCAACATGCCGGCCGAAGGCGAGGATATCGGCGAACACATCGCACGCAAATACGGCTCCACCCCGGAACAGATGGCGCAGTCGCGCGAAGCGATCCGCGCGCGCGGCGAGCAGCTGGGCTTTACCTTTGCCATGGACAAGCGCGGCCGCATCTATAACACTTTCGATGCGCACCGCTTGCTGCATTGGGCCGCGCTGGAAGGGCGCCAGAAGGCATTCAAAATGGCGCTGTTCGATGCGTACTTCACGCAGGGCCAGAACCCGTCTTCGCACGAGGTGCTGCTGAAAGTGGCGGGCGAGGTGGGCTTGGATACGGTGAAAGCGGCCGAGGTGCTGGCCTCAAGCGCCTACGCGGACGAGGTGCGCGCACAGGAGCAGTTCTACCAGCAGAACGGCATCAACTCGGTGCCCGCCGTCATCATCAACGAGCGCCACCTGATTTCCGGCGGCCAGCCGCCCGAAGTGTTTGAGCAAGCCTTGCGCCAGATCATCGCCGGCGCTTGAGCGGGGCGCCAACGGCGCGCGCCATGGCGGACTTTTTGCGCTACACTCGGCGCAAAGGGAGGATAGTCAAATGCCAACAGCCAGCTGGAATGGCGCCGTCATCGCGCAAGCCACCGATGCGCAGGTGCAAGTCGTTGAAAACAATGTGTATTTTCCTTTGGCGGCGGTGACGCAGGAGTACCTTCGTCCCAGCAGCCACACGACCACCTGCCCATGGAAGGGCACGGCCAGCTATTACGACCTCGTTGTCGATGGCCAGACAAATGCCAACGCGGCCTGGTACTACCCCCAGCCCAAGGACGCCGCCAGGCAAATTGCCGGCTACGTCGCCTTCTGGCGCGGCGTGAGCGTCGAGCGCTGACCTGACGCCCCCTATTTCCTGACAAAGAAAGCAGACGATGGATTTACGCCTCGCCGTGTACCAACTCGCCTCGGACAACGCGCTCGACGCCCAGCAAACCCGGCAATTGCAGGAAGTGGCCGGCTTCCAGCGCGAGCCTGCGCGCCTGGCCTACTGGCTGCCGCGCGGCGTGGCCGTGCTGGGCGCCGCGCTGCTGGGCATGGGCCTGATCTGCTGGGTCGCCGCCAACTGGGAAGACCTGGGCCGCATGGGCCGCTTTGCCCTGCTGCAAGGCGTGTTTGCCGCCACCTGCGCGGGCGCGTTTGCCATGCCCAAGGCGCGCGTGCCCTTGCTGCTGCTGGCCTTGCTGGCCATTGGCGGCCTGTTCGCGTATTTCGGCCAGACGTACCAGACGGGCGCCGATCCGTGGCAGCTGTTCGCCCTGTGGGCCGCGCTGGCCTTGCCCCTGTGCCTGGTGGCGCGCAGCGACGTGCTGTGGACGCCGTGGATGCTGGTGCTGGCCACGGCTGCAGCCCTGTGGATGCAGGCGCACGCGCACCACAGCTGGCGCATCGATTCAAGCGATCTGTCCATTTTCGTCAGCGGCTGGCTGGCCGTGCTGCTTGCCTGTGCTTTTGTCTCGCCCCTGCTGGCGCGCTGGACGGGCGCGGGCAGCTGGGCCTTGCGCCTGGGCCTGGTACTCGCCACGATCCTTATCACGGGCACGGCCGTCAGCGCCCTGTTCGGCAGCCATGTCGAATCGCCGTACTGGGCCGGGCTGGGCTTGCTGGCCGTCGCCGGCGTCTTGCTGGCCACGCGCCGCTACTTTGACGTGTTCGGCCTGAGTGCCGTCGCGCTGGGCGTCAACACCTTGCTGGTGGGCGGCCTGGCGCGCGTGCTGCTTAATGGGGGGAATGGCGATGGTGTCGGCAGGCTGGTGATGCTGGGCTTGTTTGCGGCCGTGCTGCTGGCGCTGACCGTGCAAGGAATACTGTGGCGCACGCGCCAGGAGGCGGCATGAGCAATTTGAACAGTCAGCGGGCCGATGCGCTCGCCACCCTGATCGATGACGCCACGCGCGCTGGTGTGCTGCCGCCCGGCACTAGCCGGCCGGTGCAGGATGCAAGGCCGTGGCCGCTGGTGCTGATGACGGCCTTCGGCGCCTGGCTGGCCGCCATTCCCCTGATGATTGCGCTGGGCGTGGGCCTGGAAAGCGTGGTGCGCCACGGTCCCGGCGCGTATGTCGTGGCCGCCATCGTGCTGGTGGCGTCCGTGCTGCTGATCCGCATGCGCGGCGTGGCCTTGTTTGTCGAACAGCTGGCCGTGCCCTGCCTGCTGGTGGGCGGCGGCTTGCTGGGCTACGCCCTGTTCCGCGACTATGCCACGCAAATTGCCTCGCTATTGATGTGCCTGGCATGCCTGGTGGTGGCGGCATCCCTGCCGCGCGACTGGCTGCGCGTACTGCTGGGACTGGTCGCTTGCGGCTTGCTGGCGCTGGGCATCGTCGATAGTGGGCGCGACTGGATTTTCGAGAACGACCCCACGCAACTGTATCTGGCCTGGATGCTGGCACTGGCATGCTGGCTGGGCGCGCACTGGCTGCAGAAGCAGGCTTTCAACGATGGCCGCGGCGCGCCCATCGCCGCCTTCCTGGAATCGCTGTCGACGGGGTGGGTATTGGCCATCTTGCTGGGCCTGGTCTTCTGGTCCGGCATGACCTTCATGCTGGGCGGTGCCTTGGGCGGCGGTGGCATTGCCGGCGACGTGGCGCGTGAAGTGACGCGGCACCAGGGCGCTGCCTGGTATGCGCAGGCCTTGAACGGGGTCTCGTTCGTGCTGGCCACGGCGGCCGCCGTCTGGACAGGCTGGCGCTGGCCGGCGTTGCGCCAGTTGGCCGCCATTGGTGTGGCGCTGGTGCTGATCGTGCTGGCGTGGTTCATGCCGGCGCTGGGCCCCGTGCTGCTGATCCTCGCGTATTGCCTGACGAGCGGGCGCTCGCGCGTGGCCGTGGCGGCCGGGCTGGCGGCGGCGTGGATACTTGGCAGCTTTTATTACCAGCTGGCCTGGCCACTGGCCAGCAAGGCGGCGCTGCTGGCCATGGCGGGCGCGCTGTTGTGCGCGCTGTCGTGGCTGGCCACGCGCGGCAAGGTATTGCATCTGGTGGAAAGCAAGCAGGCGGCCGCGCTGACCGAAACCCGCGCCGTGCGCCTGGGCGTGCTGGCGGGCTTGCTGCTGGTGCTGTTGGTGGCAAATATCGGCATCTGGCAGAAAGAGCAGCTGATCGCCAAGGGGGAAGCGATCTTCGTGGCGCTGGAACCCGTCGATCCCCGTTCGCTGATGCAGGGCGACTACATGCGGCTCAATTTCGTCAACCTCGGCGTCCTCAGCACCCTGGCCAGCGTGGACAGGGCGCCAGGGCGGCCCCTCGTGGTGGCCATGCGCGATGCACGCGGCGTGGCAGAACTGCTGCGCCCGTACACCAAGGAGGCGCTGGCGCCCGGCGAATTCCTGCTCGAGCTGACGCCCAAGGATGGGAACTGGGTGCTGGTCAGCGATGCCTGGTTCTTCAAGGAAGGCGAGGCGGCGCGCTGGGAAAAGGCCCGCTATGGCGAGTTCCGCGTCCTGCCCGATGGCCGCGCCTTGCTGGTGGGCATGCGCGGCCCGGAACTGGAGAAGCTGTAGCGCAAGTAGTAGTCCAAGAGCGCGTCGGGTCGGCCCATCCTGTAAAATTGCCCGATGGATAATATTACGCATTCGTTCATCGGCCTCGGGGTCGGCGAACTGGTACACCGCAGCCTGCCGCCCGAGCCGCAAGCCCCCGCCCAGCGCACCCGGCGCGCGCTGTTTCTGTTTACGGCCTGGTTTGCCAGCAACGCGCCTGACCTGGACCTGGTCCTGACCAGGCTGTTGCCGCGTCCTTTCGGCTACATGCTGCACCACCGTGGCCACACGCATACCTTGCTGCTGGCCTTGCCGCAGGCGCTGCTGTTGCTGGCGCTGCTATGGCTGCTGTGGCCCGGCGCGCGCCGCCTGCTGAAAAGCAGCGTGCCCGCCCGCGTGGGCCTGGCAGCCTGTCTGCTGCTGGGATTCTGCCTGCACATGGGCATGGATTTCCTTAATTCCTATGGCTTGCACCCGTTTTACCCGTTCGACAGCCGCTGGCTGTATGGCGACATGGTCTTCATTGTCGAGCCCATGTTCTGGGTGCTGCTGGGCGTGCCCGTGATCATGTCCTTGCGCTACGGCATCGTCAAAAGCGTGCTGCTGGCGGCCTTGGCGGCAGCCCTGTGTTTCTTTACCTATAAAACCTATCTGGCACCCGCCTCGCTGGCCGTGCTGCTGGGGCTGGGCGTGATGCTGGCCGTGCTGCAAGGGCGGGCCGGCGAGCGGGGGCGGGGAGCGCTGCTGCTGGCCTTCGCACTGGCCGCCACCTTCATTGGCACGCAGGGCGTGGCCTCGGCCCTCGGCCGTACGCGCATCGAGGCGGCCGTGCAGCGCCTGGACCCCGGCACGCGCGTGTGGGATGTGGCCATGACGGCATTCCCCAGCAATCCCCTGTGCTGGATCTATGTCTCGCTCGACAGCAAAACAGATGTGTACACCTTGCGGCGCGGCACGTTGAGCCTGTTGCCCGAATCGCTGGCGCCCGCCGCGTGCCCGGCCGGGCTGGCCGAAACCGGCAAGCGGGGCCAGCAACTGGCGCCCGGCATCGCCGTGTCGGCCCAGGCGGCGGGCAGCCTGGCGACCTTGCGCGCCTTGCAGGAAGATAATTGCTATGTCGACGCCTGGTTCCGCTTTGCCCGCATGCCCAGCTTGAATGCGGACAAGCTGACGGACGTGCGCTTCAACCCCGGCATGCTGCCCAATTTTACGACCGTGGAGCTGCAGCAGTTCCGGGGTCGGCCTTGTCCCGCCTACGTGCCGGGCTGGGGCCGTCCCCGTGCCGACATGCTGGCGCCACCCGCGCAGGAGTATGAATAGCGTAGATGTTGCCCTGTGGCAAAAAATATCGTGTGTGCACTTACTTCGCCGTGGCCGTGCATGCGACAATTGTTAATTCAGCATGGATGTCATTAAGTTAGGACTATTTTGGAAGAGCAACACGCCTTACCGTATTTGCGAGAAACCCTGCTGTTTCTCGCCTTGGCCGGGATTTTTATTCCGCTATTGCAACGCCTGAAGGTCAACCAGGTGCTCGGCTTCCTGGCCGTCGGCGCCCTGTTCGGCCCGTTCGGCTTCGGTCTGTGGGCCGGTGAATTCACGTGGCTGACGTATTTTTCGTTCGTGCGTGCCGAGCAGGTCAGCGGCCTGGCTGAGCTGGGCGTGATGTTTTTGATGTTCATGATCGGCCTGGAACTGTCGACCGAACGCCTGTGGGCGCTGCGGCGCTGGGTGTTTGGCGCGGGCGTGGGGCAGGTGGCTGTCAGCGCTTGCCTGATCGGCGTCGTCGCGTATTACTTCGGCCTGTCGCTGGAAGCGTCCATCGTGCTGGGCCTGGTGCTGTCGCTGTCCTCCACGGCCGTCGTGATGCAGTTGCTGACCGACCAGCGCTCCCTGCAGACCCCAAGCGGCCAGGCGGGCTTTTCCATCCTGATGTTCCAGGATTTGATGGTGGTGCCGCTGTTCATCCTGATCGACGTGTTTGCCAGCGGGCGCAGCGACGACCTGGCGTATCTGCTCAGCTTTGCAGCCGTGAAATCGGCGGGCGCCATCCTGCTGATCTATCTGCTGGGGCGCCGCGTGATCCGTCCGCTGTTCCAGTTTTTCGTCAAAAAACGCCAGCCTGACGTGTTCATGGCCCTGACCTTGCTCAGCACCCTGGGTATCGCGGGATTGACGTATCTGGCAGGCCTGTCGATGGCGCTGGGCGCCTTGCTGGCGGGCTTGCTGCTGGCGGAAACGGAATTTCGCCACGAAGTGGAAGTGACGATCGAGCCTTTTAAAGGTTTGCTGATGGGCCTATTCTTCATGTCGGTGGGCATGCAGATCGACGTGCGCGAGATCCTCAAGTCGCCGATCTTGATTCCGCTGGCCGTGCTGAGCCTGTTTGCGGTGAAAACCCTGGTCATCAGCGTGATTTTCCGCATCGGCGGTTTTCACTGGGGGCGCGCCGTGGAAACGGGCGTGCTGCTGGGGCAGGGCGGCGAATTTGCCTTCATCGTCGTCGCGTATGCGCTGGGCACGAAGTTGATCGGCCCGCAGGTGGCGCAGTTCGTCATGCTGGTGGTGGGCCTGAGCCTGTTTGCTACGCCGGCGCTGGCCAAGGCGGCGCGCGCTTTCGGCAACTGGTGGGAAAAGCGCCATCACCATCAACTGGCCGACCTTGCGCACGGCGCGCTGCCGCCGCAGGGCAGCACCGTCATCATCGCCGGTTTCGGCCGGGTGGGGCAGTTGCTGGCCAAGGTGCTGACGGAGCAGGATATCGCCTATGTGGCGATAGAAAATGATGCGCGCCTGGTGACGACCCTGCATCCGCGCGGTTTCCCCGTGTATTTCGGCGACGCGTCGCGCGCGGAATTGTTGCAAAAAGTCAATGCCGACCGGGCTGCCGCCGTGGTACTGACCATGGACCATGCAGCGTCCGTCCTGCATGCCGTGAAATCGATCCGCCGCGAATATCCACAGCTGCCCGTGTATGCGCGTGCGCGCGACGAGGCGCATGCGGTGGCCCTGATGCAGGCGGGCGCCACCCTGGTCGTGCCCGAAGCACTGGAATCGGCGCTGCAGCTGACGGCCACCGTGCTGCACACGGTAGGCCTCTCGGAAGCGCGCACGACGGACATCGTGCAAGCGGAGCGCGACCGGCGTAATGCCGTGCTGCTGGCGAAGAAGCTGTCGTAGTGCTGTCGTAGTGAAACCTGTAGCGCAAACGTGCGTGTCGCCGTGCTTTGTCAATTATCTATACAATAATAGTATATGAGCACACTACCCACATGAAAGCCGCGACGAAGAGCGGGGCGGCACCCTTGACGCCGCAGCAGATTGCGGCGCAGGAAACGCAGCAAAAATTTGGCAAGCCCGAACGGGGCTGGCGCGAGCAGGTGTACACCGTCATTTTCGAGGCGGAAACGCGCACGGGCCGCGCCTTCGACCTGCTGCTGATCGCCGCTATCCTGATCAGCGTGACGGTGGTCGTGCTCAGCAGTGTCGCCTCCGTGGCGGAGCGCTATGGCACCTGGCTGACGGCGCTGGAATGGTTTTTCACCATTTTATTTACCATCGAATACCTTGCCCGCCTGTCGTGCCTGCGGCATCCGGTGCGCTACGCCAAGAGTTTTTTTGGCATTATCGACTTGCTGGCCATCGTGCCGACTTACATCGGCTTGCTGCTGCCAGGTGCGCACGTGCTGATCGACGTGCGTATTTTGCGCCTGCTGCGGATGTTCCGTATCCTCAAGCTCACGTCCTATGTGCATGAATACACGGTGCTGGGGCGGGCCTTGCTGGCCAGCCGCCGCAAGATCCTCATTTTCTTGTCTTTTGTCATGATGGTGGTCTTTCTGTTGGGTACTGTGATGTATGTCGTGGAAGGGCCGGATAACGGTTACAGCAGTATTCCCACCTCGATATACTGGGCCATCAGCACCATGACCACGGTGGGTTTCGGCGATATCACGCCGCGCACCGACATCGGGCGCACCATCGCTTCTCTGATGATGCTGCTCGGCTGGGGCATCCTGGCAGTGCCTACCGGCATTATCAGTGCCGAAATGACGGTACAGCGCAGTTCCAAGCTGGTGACCACGCGTACCTGCCCCACGTGCCTGAAAGAAGGGCTCGATGATGATGCCAATTTCTGCAAGAACTGCGGTGTTGATTTGCCGCCGCTGGCACGCGATTAGCTCATAGACCATACATAGACCGTATTTACTTTATTTTGTTAAGGCCAACATGATTCCAGTTCGCCTGATCGCGACGGGCAAAGCCGTGCCGTCGCATAGCGTTACTTCCGCAAGCCTGGACCTGAAATTGGGCCATCCGGCCGGCTACACCTTGCGCAAGAGCGGCGTGCTGTCGCGCTTTGTCGCTGCGCCCGATGAATCGCAAAGCCAGTTGGGCGCTGGCGCCCTGCTCGACGCGCTGAAGAACGCCAGCCTGCGTCCGTCCGACATCGATCTGCTGATCTGCGCCTGCGGCGTGCCTGAGCAGGCTTTGCCGAACACGGCCTGTTTCGTTGCAGAACACGCGGGATTGCCGCCAGGCACGCAAAGTTTCGATGTCAACGCCAGCTGCCTCAGTTTCATGGCCGCTTTCCGCGTGGCCGCGTCCATGCTGGCCGGTGGCGCCTACCGGCGCATCGCCATCGTCTCGTCCGACCTCGCCTCGCGCGGGGTCGACTGGAGCGAGCCGGAAGCGTCGATGATCTTTGGCGACGGCGCCGCCGCCGTCATCGTCGAGCGGGGTGACGGCAGTGCCGGCATCCGCGCCTACAAGATGGGCACGTATCCGGAAGGGCGGCGCTACTGCGAAATCCGCGGCGGCGGCACCGAGCGCAACCCGCGCAACGGCTGCGCACCGGGCGATTACCTGTTCCGCATGGATGGCAAGGCCGTGTTCCGCCTGGCCGTCAAGGTGATGCCGGATTTCCTGGCGGAACTCATGCAGGAAGCGGGCGCCGGCCTGGAGAAAGTCGATGTGGTCGTGCCGCACCAGGCCAGCCCGCTGGGGCTCGCGCATGCGGCGCGCATCCTCGACGTTCCCGATGCTAAAATCATCAAGATCTTCGAAACGCATGGCAACCAGGTGGCCGCGTCCTTGCCCACCGCCCTGCACGAGGCGGTGATGACGGGGCGGGCCGTCGCAGGCCAGCGTTTGCTGATGATGGGCACGGCCGCAGGCCTGACCATCGGCGGCATGATTCTTGATCTGTGAAGGCGGTGCGATGAGGCGGATACTGGTCACGGGAGCAACGGGCGGCTTGGGACGCAATGCCGTGCGTACATTGCTGGCGCAGGGCGTGGAAGTGCGCGCCACGGGCCGCAACGCCGCTGTCGGCCGTGAACTCGAACGCATGGGCGCGCAATTCGTCGCGCTTGATCTGGCGCAAGCATCGCCGCGCCAGGTCGATGAACTGGTGCGCGGCATGGACACCGTCTGGCACTGCGCCGCGCTGTCCTCGCCATGGGGCCCGGAGCGCGACTTCATCGCCGCCAACGTCACGGCCACGGGCCAGTTGCTGCGCGCGGCCGCCAGCCTGCACGTGGCGCGCTTCGTGCACATCTCCACCCCGGCCATGTATTTCGATTACCGCAACCGCTACGAGGTAGCGGAAACCTTCCGCCCAGAAGCTTACGTCAACGCCTATGCGCGCTCCAAGGCGATGGCGGAAAAGCTGGTGCAGGAGTCGGTCGACCGCCATCGTGGCATGACTTGCGTGATCCTGCGCCCGCGCGCCATCTTCGGCCCGCACGACCAGGTGCTGATCCCGCGCCTGGCACGCGTGCTGCAGGAGCGCGGCGGCAAGCTGCCGCTGCCCAGGGGCGGCGCGGTCACCATCGATGTCACCTATGTCGACAATGTCGTGCACGCGATGTGGCTGGCCACCGTGCACAAGACCATCGCTTCGGGCGCCGCCTTCAACATCACGAATGGCGAACCGGCGCGCCTGTGCGACATTTTGCGCAGCCTGTTCTGCGAGCATCTGCAGCAGCCGTTCGAGATCGTCAACGTGCCGTACCGCGTGCTGGCGCTGGCTGCGCGCCTGATGCAGTTCGCTTCGCGTTTCACGCGGCGCGAGCCTTCCCTCACGCCCTACAGCATCGGCGCGCTCAGTTTCGACATGACGCTCGATAACGCCAAGGCGCGCAAGGTGCTCGGCTACCGTCCCATCGTCAGCCTGCAGGAAGGCATCGCCCTGACGGCGCAGTGGATGCGCCAGGAAGCGGCGGCGCACAAGGTGGGCAAGGAACGCAATGGCTAGCATTACCGCGTTTCGCGTCGGCCACTGCACCCACCCATCGTGCATGGTCTTGAAAGGCAGCGGGCTGGCCAGCCTCTGCTTCCCCTCGCGCGCCTACCTGATCGAAACGCGCGCGGGCCTGTACCTGTGGGATACCGGTTACGCCGAACACTTCCGCGCCGCCACGGCGAAGGGCGTGTACCGCATGTATGCGTGGGTGACGCCGATCTCGTTTGACGCGCAGGAGTCCTTGCAGGGCCAGTTGCGCGCGCATGGCGTGTCCCCCGGCGACATCCACACCTTGCTGCTGTCGCACTTCCACGCCGACCATATCGCCGGCCTGCGCGACTTTCCCGGCGCGCGTCTGATGGCGTCAAAACCGGGCTGGGACGCCGTGCGCGGCCTGTCCGGCGTGGCCGCCGTGCGCCAGGCCTTCGTGCCCGAGCTGCTGCCGTCCGACATTGCCGACCGCCTGGCTTTTGTCGAAAGCGTGCCGGAGACGCCCTTGCCGGCCGCCTTGCTGCCGTTTACGCACGGGCGCGATGTCAGCGGCACAGGCGAGATTTACATCGTCGACCTGCCCGGCCACGCCATCGGCCATATCGGTGCCTTCGTGCTGCAGGATGGCGGCTGGACCTTGCTGGCCTCGGACGCGGCCTGGGTGCCGGAGAGTTTTCAGCAGCTGCGCGGGCCGTCCGAACTGTCGTTCATCATCCAGCACAAGCGCGCCCCGTATTACGCGACCCTGAACCGCTTGCACCAGCTGCACCAGTCGGGCAATGCGCAGATACGCATCACGCATGAAGATACGCTCGACTATTTGCCTGTGGCGGGCCGCCCGTGAAGCGTATTTTCTGGCTGTTGCTGTCGTACTGGCGCACGCGCCGCTTGCGCTTCGCAAGCCGCACGCAGCTGGAAAGTTACCAGGAGGAGCAACTGGCGCGTTTCATGGACACGCTGTGCGCGCGCAGCAGCTACTTTGCGCCGTACCGCAAGCTGCCCCTGGCGCAGTGGCCAAGCATGAACAAGGCGCTGATGCTCGAACACTTTGATGCCATGAACACGGAAGGCGTCACTTTAGCGCAGGCGATGGCTTCTGCCATGGCCGCCGAGCATAGCCGCGACTTCACGCCTGCCGTGGGCGATATCACCGTAGGCCTGTCGTCGGGCACCTCCTCGCGGCGCGCCGTGTTTACCGTCAGCCCCCGCGAAAAAGCCCAATGGGCGGGCGTGATGCTGGCCAAGGCGCTGCCAGACGGGCTGTTTTCCGGCGAACGGGTGGCCCTGTTCCTGCGCGCGAACAGCAATTTGTACACGGCCGTGCGTTCGCCGTGGCTCACCTTTGCCTTCTATGACCTGTTCGAACCGTTCGACAGCCTGTGCGCGCAGCTTGCGCAATATCAACCTTCCGTCATCGTCGCACCGGCCCAGGTGCTGCGCCAGCTGGCCTTGCGCGTCATCGACGGCAGCCTGGTGCTGGGACCGAAAAAAGTCATTTCGGTTGCCGAAGTGCTCGAAGCACAGGACCGCGCCCTGATCGTGCAGGCGTTTAGCGCCGTGCATGAAATCTACCAGGCCACCGAGGGTTTTCTTGCCAGTAGCTGCGAGCACGGCGTGCTGCATCTGAACGAGGAATATGTGCACGTCGAGCCGCAATGGCTGGATGAGGAACAAAGCCGCTTCGTGCCCGTGATTACGGACTTTACGCGCATCACGCAGCCCATCGTGCGCTACCGCCTGGATGACATCCTGCTCGCGCGCGCCACGCCATGCCCGTGCGGCCGCGCCACGCGCGCTATCGCCGGCATCGAAGGGCGCTGCGACGACATGCTGCTGCTGCCTTCCGCGTGCGGCGGCGAACCCGTCGCCGTGTTTGCCGATGTATTGACGCGGGCCTTCGCGCAAGCCTTGCCGCCGGACGCCGATTACCGTCTGGTGCAGTCGGATGTAGCGGCCTTGCAGCTGCACGCGGCCCTGGACGATGCCGGCCTGGCCGCCCTGCGCGCGCACCTGGCAACGGTGCTGCGCGGCCTGGGCGTGGCCGTCGACGGCCTGGCCTGGACGATGAGCGCCGAATTGCCTTCCTTTGACCCCACCATGAAACGGCGCCGCATCCGGCGCCTTGCGACAGCATGAATCCTTCTCCCATGACTGCACGCGGCCGCCTGCTGCATTTGCTGGCCGGCTGGGGCAGTGTCGGCCTTGTGTATTTTTCCAGCGACTTGCTGCAAGGGCAGGGCGTGCTGCTGCCCGAAACGGCCATCGACCGCGCCATTCCCTATACGGATGCCGCCATCTGGCTGTACCTGTCTTTCTTTATCCTGATCCCCTACGCCTACCTGGTGGCCGATGCAGCGCGTGTGCGCTGGCTGGCGCGCGCAATGGCGCTTTCTGCCCTGAGCTGCGGCGTGGTCTTCCTGCTGTATCCGACCACCCTCGCATATCCGCCCGTGGGTGAAGGCAGTGCCTGGAGCACGCAGGCGCTGCGCTTGCTGCAAGCGGCCGATTCCGCGCAAAACTGCCTGCCGTCGCTGCATGGCGCCCTGACCCTGCTGTGCGTGTGGGCCTTGTGCGACAGGCGTCACCTGGTGCGCACCGCGCTGGCCGTGATGCTGGGCCTGGCGATCTGCTACGCCATCATCGCGCTGCGCCGGCACGTGAGCATCGACCTGGCCGCCGGTCTGGCCGTGGGCATCGCTGGCGGCATGTTGGCGAAAATGCAGGTATCCTTGACTGCCCGCCGCGCCATTTCCATAAAATCCGCATCATGATGAATCCCTTTGCCCTCTCTTTCCTTGTCATGCTGGCCTTCGTGCTGGCCGAACTGCTGATCCTGAAATGGGTGCGCAAGACGCCGGTGCCGTGGAAAGACGTCATTTTCAATCTCAATTCCGGCCACATCCTGATGTGGGTATTCCGTGGCGTGGAAGTGGCGGCCTTCGCCATGCTGCTGCGCCATGTGAACCTGCATATCGTCGACCAGTGGCCCGTGGCCGCGCAATGGGTGTTCGCCTTTTTTGCCTGGGACCTGTGCTTTTACTGGATGCACAGGCTGCACCATAAAATCCCTTTGCTGTGGGCCGTGCACGTGGTGCACCACCAGGGCGAGCATTTCAACTTGTCGCTGGGCGTGCGTAATTCCTGGTATTCATCGCTGACGAATTTCCCCTTCATCGCCATTCTGGCCGTGCTTGGCGTGCCGCTGGAAATCTTCCTCGTGGTCTCGTCCTTGCATTACACGGTGCAGTTCTATAACCATAATGCGCTGGTGAACAAGTCTGGCATCCTCGACAAATTTATGGTTACGCCTTCGCACCACCGCGTACACCACGGCACCGATAAACGCTACATCAACCGTAATTTCGGCGGTACCCTGCTGTTGTGGGACAGGCTGTTCGGCAGCTTCCAGCCCGAACTCGCGGGGGTGGAAATGCGCTATGGCGTGAAGGGCATGACGCCCACGCACAACCCCCTGTTGGCCAGCAACGGAAAGCTGTTCAAATGGCTGCGCGCGCGCTTTCCCCACTGGCAGTCGCGCGGCAACTTCCACGTGCCCGAGCTGTTCATCGGCATTGGTGGCGTGATCCTGTTTGGCCTGGTGATCTATTACGTCAACCATGAAGCGGCGCTGGCCGGCACTCAGCAGGCGATCCTGTTTGCGCTGATCTTCACCGGCACCCTGGCCCTGGGTGGCCTGTCAGATGCGCGCCGCTGGGGCGCCATCGCCTGGGTGGCCATCGCCCTGGCCATGCCGGCCCTGTATCTGGGCTGGTATGGCGCCCGCGATGCTTGGGGCACGGCATTCCTGGCAGCGTTGCTGGCGCATGGACTCGACGGCGCGCGCCGCCTGTGGTGGCCGGCAGCGGCGGGGACGCGCGCGTGACGCCTGTGCCCCCCTTGCCCCCGTTGCGCTTCCAGCCCGCACGCGATTCCGCCTTCCGCCGCGAACTGCGCGCGCGCGCCGACGCCTACCTGGCGGCCGAAGGAAAGCACCGTTTTGGCGATGTGCGCATGCACGCAAAAGCCGTCTTCCTGGCCGTGCTGACGGTATTGTTGTATGTGCTGGCGCTGCGCGCTGACAGCACCTTGGGCTTCGTCGGCAGCTATGTGGCTTGCCTGGTCACGGCCATGGCGCTGGCCATGAATACCCTGCACGATGCTGCCCATAGCGCCGTCTTCCGCCAGGGACGCCTGAATCGCATCCTGATCCGGCTGGTGAGCTTGCCCGTGGGCGTGGATACGGATTTCTGGACTATCCGCCACGTGCATTTCCACCACACCTATGCCAACGTGGAAGGCTATGACCTCGACACGGAACCGAATCCATTCCTGCGCCAGACGCCGTACCAAAGCTGGTCGCCCCAATATCGCTATCAATACCTGTACTGGCCAGTGGTGGCTGCCCTGTCGCTGCCTTATTTGAACTGGTATGGCGACTGGCTGGACCGATTCGGCAAGACACCCGTGGCCGCGCACAGCCGCTTGCAGGGCTGGCGCGGCTGGCTGTCGTTCCTGGGCTGGAAGCTGGGCCATGTGGCGTTGGTGCTGGCGCTGCCCATGTGGCTGCTGCAGCAGCACGGCATAGCCTGGGACGTCGTGCTGGGCGCGTATTTCGTGGGCCAGATGATCGCCTCATGCGCTCTGGTGGCGCTGATCCTCGGTACGCACTGGGCCGAAGTGGAGTTTTTTCAGCCGGGCGCAGACGGCATCCTGCCGCACGACTGGTACCAGCACACGTTTTACACGGCCTGCGACTGGACGCCGCAACCGCGCAGCCTGCGCTGGCTCGGCTACTGGCTCGGCGGCTTGAATTTGCACCTCACGCATCATTTGTTCCCCACCTGGAATCACCGCCACTACCCGGCGCTGGCGCGCATCCTGGCCGAACTGGCGCCGCGCCACGGCCTCGTCTACCGCGAACTCGGTTATGGCCAGCTGCACGCCTCGCAGCAAGCCTTCCTGCGCGCCATGGGCCAGCCGCCCGCAAAGTCTTGACGAATCGTGCTTGACTCTGTTTCCGTTCCGTCTTACATTTCTGTAACGACAGAAATAAGAGAAAATCATGGAACTGAGTCCCACCACGCAAAAGTACATTCTCCATTGGGGGGAAATGGGCACCCGCTGGGGCGTCAACCGCACGGTGGCGCAAATCCACGCGCTGCTGTTCCTGGCCAACGAACCGCTGACGGCGGAAGACATCGCGGCCAGCCTGAACTTGGCCCGTTCGAATGTCAGCAACAGCCTGAAGGAATTGCAAAGCTGGGGCCTGGTGCGCATCACGCATGTATTGAAAGACCGGCGCGACCATTTCGTCGCCCTGCAGGATGTGTGGGAAATCTTCCGGGTCATCATGGAGGAGCGCAAGCGGCGCGAGATCGATCCCACCCTGACGGTGCTGCGCGAGTGCGCGATCGAGGGCGAGCACGATGCGGCCATTCCGCCGGCCACCCTGGAACGCATGGGCGAAGTGCTGGCCTTCCTGGAAATGCTCAGCAGCACTTACAGCGACTATAAAAACCTGCCGCCGGCCACCCTGCAGCGCATGCTCTCCATGGGCGGCAAGGTGGCCAAGTTCCTCAGTCCGGACGACAAGCCGGCGAAATCGAAAAAGCCGGGCAAGTCATGAACGGGCCTTCCGAAGGAGAACTGTTCAGGAAGGTGATGGGCGAGCAGTGGCTCTCCCTGCATCCGGACATCCGCCGCCGCTTCGAGAAAAATCCAGCGCCGGGCCAGCCCCTGTATTACCAGGGCGAACTCAGTGAACTCACCAGTTCGCGCCTGGGCAAGGTGCTGGGATGGCTGACGCGTCCCTTCATCGATGGCGCGCTGATTCCGTACGACGACCACGACTTCCCCGTCGATATCGAAGTCTATTCACGTCCCGGCTGCCCCTTCATCTTCAAGCAGCGCACCTACCGTCTGCACGGGCGCGCGCCCATCCGCTTCACGTCCTACATGGCGGAAAGCGCACAGGGCGAAGTGCTCGAATACGTGGGTATGGGGCTGGGCATGAAGCTGGTGCTGCATGTCGAAGAAGGCAACCTGCACTTCACCAGCGATGGTTATTTTCTCGATCTTTTCGGCTGGCGGATGCCACTTCCCGGGGTGCTCACGCCAGGCAGGACCTATCTCTGCCACCGCAACGACACGCCGCAGCAGTTCAACATCCGCATCGAAATCCGCCATGCCCTGTTCGGCACCACCTTCACCCAGGTCGGCGTGTTCCGCGAAAGCGCGGCGCCCACCCTTCACAAGGACACACCATGAATACGCATCTGCTGGCCCTGCAACTGATGGCGGCGCAAGGCTGCCTGGGCGCCTTCGACACCATCTATCACCATGAAATCACGGAAGCGCTGCCGCAAAAGGCCTCGGCGCGCCTGGAATTGACCATCCATGCCACGCGTGCGCTGATCTACAGCCTGCTGTTCGTCGGCCTGGCCGCCTGGGAATGGCATGGCGCCTGGGCCTGGGTACTGGTGATCGTGTTTGGCGTGGAAATCGTGCTGACCCTGTGGGACTTCGTCGTGGAAGACCAGACCCGCCTCTTGCCCGCCACGGAGCGGGTCACGCACACGGTGCTGGCGATCAACGCGGGCGCCTTCATCGCCCTGCTGGCCCTGAACAGCAGCCAGTGGGCGAGCCTGCCGACGGCCCTCGTGTGGCAGCCTTATGGCTGGCTCAGCGTCTTCCTGGCCCTGTGTGGCGTGGGCGTGGGCCTGTCCGGCCTGCGCGACGCGTATGCCGTGTGGCAGTTGGGCCGGCGCAAGGTACAGGAGACGGCAGAGCAAGAGGAACACCTGAGCTTTGCCGCCGCGCCACAGTCCGTGCTGGTGACGGGCGCCACGGGTTTCATCGGCCAGCAGTTGGTCAGCGCCCTGCTGGCCGACGGCCACGCGGTGACGGTGCTGACACGCCAGCCGAAGCAGGCCGCGTGGACCTTCGACGGCAAGCTGCGCTGCATCCAGTCGCTGAACGAATTATCGGACGCGCAGCGCATCGATATGGTGGTCAACCTGGCCGGCGCGCGCATCGTCGGGAAGCGTTGGACGGACGCGCGCAAGGCGGCCCTGCGCCGCAGCCGTGTGGTGCTGACGCAGGACCTGGTGGCGTGGATCGCCCGCGCGCAGCACAAGCCGAGGGTGCTGCTGTCCGCGTCGGCCATCGGTTACTACGGCGTGCAGCCGCAGGGCGACGCGACGGAATTGACGGAGGAGAGCGCGCCGCAAGCCATCTTCATGTCGCAGCTGTGCCAGGAATGGGAAGCGGCCGCGCGCCAGGCGGAGAAATTTGGCGTGCAGTTGGGCTGCATGCGCTTTGGCCTCGTCTTCGGCCACCAGGGTTCGCTGCCGCAGATGCTCTTGCCGATCCGCTTCGGCGTGGGTGGCCCGCTCGGCAGCGGCAAGCAATGGGTATCGTGGGTGCATGTGCGCGACGTGATCCGCGGTGTCGCTTACCTGGCGCGCCGCAGCGAACAAGGCGCGGTGAGCGGCGCGTACAACTTCTGCGCGCCGGAAGCCATCGAGCAGCGCCGCTTCGCCCAGGTGGCGGGCGCGGTACTGCACCGGCCCAGCTTCATGCCCACGCCGGCCTTCGCCATGCGCGCCTTGCTGGGCGAGCAGGCCGACTTGCTGGTGGAAGGTCAAAGGGTCGCACCGCGCCGTTTGCTGGCCGACGGCTTTGTCTTCCGCTATCCACAGCTGGAAGGGGCGCTGCGCAGCCTGTAGCCTGGCGTAGAATGGGGCATGGAGGAACCGAACCATGCCCCGCTTCAGTCATACGATAGACAAGCATACCTATGCGTTCGCCAGCCTGAAGGAGCTGCTGGCAAAGGCCACGCCGCCCCGTTCGGGCGATGTGCTTGCCGGCGTGGCGGCATCGAGCGCGCGGGAGCGGGTGGCGGCGCAACTGGCGCTGGCGGAGGTGCCGTTATCGCTGTTCCTCAACGAGGTGCTGGTGCCGTATGAAGATGATGAAGTCACGCGCCTGATCATCGACTCGCATGCGCGCGCCGCCTTTGCGCCGATTTCTCACCTTTGCGTGGGCGACTTTCGCGACTGGCTGCTCGATGACGCGACGGATACGGCGCTACTGTCCCGGATCGCCGCCGGCATCACGCCGGAAATGGCGGCGGCCGTCTCGAAACTCATGCGCTTGCAGGACCTGGTACTGGTGGCCCGCAAGTGCCAGGTCGTCACGGCCTTTCGCAATACGCTGGGCCTGGAAAACCGCTTGTCCACGCGGCTGCAGCCGAACCACCCGACGGACGACGCCACGGGCATTGCCGCCTCCATCCTCGATGGCCTGCAGCTGGGCAGCGGCGACGCCGTGATCGGCATCAATCCCGCCACAGATAATGTGGCGCAGGTGGTCTCGCTGCTGCACTTGCTCGACGCCGTCATCGACCAGTATCAAATACCCACCCAGTCCTGCGTGCTCACGCACATCACCAACACCCTCGAGGCGATACGCCGCGGCGCACCCGTCGACCTGGTGTTTCAGTCGGTGGCGGGCACGCAGGCGGCCAACCGCAGCTTCGGCATCGACCTGGCGCTGCTGGCCGAGGGGCAGGCGGCGGCCCTGTCGCTGGGACGCGGCACGGTGGGCAACAATGTCATGTATTTCGAGACGGGGCAGGGCAGTGCCCTGTCGGCCGGGGCCCACCACGGCATGGACCAGCAAACGTGCGAGGCGCGCGCGTATGCTGTGGCGCGCGCGTATCAGCCGCTGCTGGTCAATTCTGTGGTGGGTTTCATCGGCCCCGAATATCTGTATGACGGCAAGCAGATCATGCGTGCGGGGCTGGAAGACCATTTCTGCGCCAAGCTGCTGGGGCTGCCCATGGGCTGCGACGTGTGCTACACCAACCACGCGGAAGCGGACCAGGATGACATGGATGCCTTGCTGACCATGCTGGGCGTGGCCGGCTGCAATTTTGTCATGGGCGTGCCGGGCGCGGACGACATCATGCTTGGCTACCAGAGCACCTCGTTCCACGATGCCCTGTATGCGCGCCGCGTGCTGGGCTTGCGTCCCGCACCCGAATTCGAGGCCTGGCTGGCGCACATGCAGATCACCGATGCGCAGGGCCGGCTGAAGTGGGTGCTGGCGCACGCCTTCCAGGCGGCGCTGGGGCGGCTGCCGGCGTAAAACGGCGCAAATTGACGCCCCGGGCGGGTGCGCCGGTGCGATAATCGGCGATCTCCCCATTCGACGCTATCATGCTGCCACCCGACCCCGATTCCCTCGATCCGCACGACTGGGATGCGTTTCGCGCGCAAAGCCATCGCATGCTCGACGACATGCTCGACTACGCACAGCGAATTCGCCAGCGGCCTGTTTGGCAGGCGGCGCCGGACAGCGCCCGCGCGGCATTCGCGCAACCGTTGCCGCGCGCACCGGGCGAGCTCGGTGAGGCCCACGCCAGTTTCATGCAGGATGTGCTGCCCTACGCCGTAGGCAATGTGCATCCCGGTTTCATGGGCTGGGTGCATGGCGGCGGCACGCCCGTGGGCATGCTGGCCGAGATGCTGGCGGCCGGCCTGAATGCGAATGTAGGCGGGCGTAACCAGATGCCGGTGGAAGTGGAGCGCCAGATTACCCGCTGGATGGCCGAACTGTTCGGCTTTCCCGAGTCGGCCAGCGGCGTGTTCGTCACGGGTACCTCGATGGCCAACTTGATGGGCGTGCTGGTGGCGCGCACGCAGGCGCTGGGCATGGAGGCCCGCCAGCATGGCTTGCAGGGCGCGCCGCTGGTGGCGTACACCTCGGCCGCCGCGCATGGCTGCATCGCGCAGGCGATGGACCTGTCCGGGCTGGGCACGGCTGCCTTGCGCCGCATTGCCGTCAACGAGCGGCAGCAGATCGACGTCGCCGCCCTGGCGCAGACCATCGCGCGTGACCGCGCGGCGGGCCTGCGTCCCTTCTTTATCGCTGGCACGGCCGGCACCGTGGACACGGGCGCCATCGACGATTTATCGGCGCTGGCGGCATTGGCCAGGCACGAACAGCTGTGGTTCCACGTCGATGGCGCCTATGGGGCACTGGGCATGCTTTCGCCTCAGGTAGCGCCCCTGCTGGCTGGCATTGAACTGGCAGACTCGCTGGCGTTTGATTTTCACAAGTGGGGGCAAGTGCCGTATGACGCGGGCTTTTTGCTGGTGCGTGACGGCACGCGGCATATGGCGGCGTTTGCCGCTCCGGCGGCCTATCTGCGGCGCGAAACGCGTGGGCTGGCGGGTGGCTCGCCCTGGCCCTGCGATTTCGGCCCCGACCTGTCGCGTGGCTTCCGTGCGCTGAAAACCTGGTTCACTTTCAAGGTACACGGCGCCGAACGCATGGGCGCTGCCATCGCGCACACCTGTGTGCTGGCGCGCTACCTGGCCGAGCAGATAGCGGCCACACCGGAGCTGGAATTGCTGGCGCCCGTGACCCTGAACATCGTCTGCTTCCGCCACCGTGGCGTCGCCGATGGTGACAGCGATGCCTTCAATGGCGAGATCGTCGCCGACTTGCACGAGTCTGGCATTGCGGCGCCATCGACTACCACCATCGGCGGGCAGCTGGCCATCCGCGCCGCCATCGTCAATCACCGTACGCGCACCGAGGATATCGATGCGCTGCTGGCGGGCGTGCTGCGCTTCGGCGCCGCGCGCCTGTCCTGAAAGGAAAGCCAATATGAACGATTTGCTGCTGCACGCTGCCACGCCATATGCGCCGCTGATCGGCCTGGCGCCCCTGATGCGCCTTGCCTTTCTGCAGGAAGACCTGGCGCCGCTGGGCGAAGCGCTGCTGGCGCGCGCGCAAGCGTATCCCGATGACGCGCACGCCTGCCTGGATTTTTCCACCGTGCTGCAATTGAAGGGCGAGCGCGAGATGGCGCTGGCCGTGCAGGCGCAGGCGATCGACTTGCAGCAGCTGTATGCGCTGCCCGCGCAAGCGCCGCAATCTGGCCCTGGCATCCGCGTGCTGGTACTGATGGGGCCAGGCGACCTGATGTCGAATACGCCCATTGAGTTTCTCGTCGAGCAGTCCGACGTGGCGCTCGACCTGCTGTACCTGACGCTGGAAGGCCCCTTGCCGGAAGAAGTGCCGGATCACGACGTGCTGCTGGTGGGCGTGGCCGAGTCGGACGCCAACCAGCCCTTGCTGGCGCTGCTGGCGCAATTCGTGGCGGACTGGCCACGCCCGGTCATCAACCTGCCCCAGCATATCGCACATACCTCGCGCGATGGCCTGTGTGGGAAGCTGCAGGATTTTCCCGGTGTGGCCATGCCACGCACGGTGCGCATCGCGCGCGCGGAGCTGGCGGCGCTAGCTGCGGGGGAATTGCCGCTCGATGCCGTGCTGCCCGGCGACGCCTTTCCCCTGATCGTGCGGCCCCTCGGTTCGCACGCGGGCCACGACCTGGAAAAGATGGAGCACGCCAGCGACTTGCACGCCTATCTGCAGGCCGTCGACGCGCCACTCTTTTACATCGCCCGCTTTGTCGACTACCGCAGCGAGGATGGCCAGTTCCGAAAGTACCGCATCGTGCTGATCGACGGCTTGCCGTACATCTGCCACTACGCCGTGTCCTCGCACTGGATGATTCATTACCTGAACGCGGGCATGGAGGAAAGCGCGGCCAAGCGCGCCGAGGAGGCCCGGTGCATGGCGCATTTTGACGAGGAATTTGCGCGGCGTCATGCGGCTGCCTTGTGTGCCATCAATGCACGCATGGGCATGCCTTATCTGGGCATCGATTGCGCCGAAACGCGTGACGGTGAATTGCTGGTGTTCGAAGCAGACAACGCCATGATCGTACACGCCATGGATGCCGAAGTCCTGTATCCATACAAGCGTCCGGTCATGCAGAGGGTCTTTATGGCGTTTCGCGCCATGCTGGCGCGGGCAGCTGCCGGTGATTGCGCCGCTAACTGATTACTTGCCCAATAACTGCTTCAGCAGCCGGCGCTTGGCCGTGCTGCGTTCTGTTTTCCAGTAGCCGTCGAACTGCAGCAGCAGGGCGTTATTGTGAAAAATGCGGATGTGCTGGGGCTGGCCCAGCATGACGGCGTGCACATAGCTGGCGAAAGATTCGGCAAAGTCTTCATGCATGCTGGTGGCCGCATACAGGGTGGCGAAGTTCGTGCCCTGCAGCTGCGCATACGCGTCGCGCATCTGGCTGGCGGCCAGGCGCGGCGCCTGGTAATACACGACGTCTGCGCGCAGGGAGAAATCGTTGCCTGGCAGGGGCACGACCTGCAGTGCTGGCGTGATCTGCCAGGTCAGCGGCAGGTAGTGGTAGTCGTGCGCGCTGCGCATAGCCTGCGCGGCGTTCCACCATTCGGGCAGCAAGCCCCGGCCGGCGGCCAGCACATGGCCGAATTCGTGCAGCAGCAAGTATTGCAGTGCGCGCTGGCGGTTGTCGTCCTCGGGTGCGGCGATCTGCGCTTCAAGGCGATAACCATCTTGCGGCGTGAAGGGCGTGTTCTCCTTCCACGTGGCCCAGGCATTGGCCGTGCGCGCCTCGAACGCTTCCACGTCGAGCGCCACCACTACGCCCAGGATCACGCCCTCGCTACTGACGACGATGTCGCTGATGGCCGAGGAACCCAGCTGTCGCGCAAAGCCCACTCCCAGCAGCACGCCGTCGAGCAGCGCCTGCACGGAGGCCGGCATGGTGGCCATGGCCGCGCGCACGTCGGCATGGAAATCAGCGTCTACCTGCTTGGAAGTGGGCTGCGCGGCGATGCCGGTGGAGGCATTGACTTGCGCCACATGGGCGATGACTTCATCCTGGGCGGGCCCAAGGCGCTCGAGCAAAGGCAAATCGTACAGCTGGTCCCACTGTGCGGCATCGGCGGCAACAATCATGGCGTTCCTGGCGTGGTGAGTGACGGTGATAAACTGGAATTGCGGCGCAGTGTAGCAAGGATACGCGCTTGCAGGGAGGCTGTATGGCTAAAACGGATATTGGTGTCGGTAGTGACTGGCAAGCCTTGCGCCGGCATACGGTCGCGCGCATCGCGCTGGGACGCTGCGGCGTCAGCGTGCCGACCCGCGCGCAACTGGCGTTCCAGCTGGCCCACGCCCAGGCGCGCGATGCCGTGCATCTGGCGCTCGATGGCGAGGCACTGGCACGCGCCTTGGCCGCGCAAGGGCAAGACTGCGTGCAGCTGCATAGCGCCGCCGCCACGCGTGCCATCTACCTGCAGCGGCCTGACCTGGGGCGCCGGCTCGATGACGTTTCACGCGCGCGGCTGGTAGGTGGCTCCAAGGGAGTAGACCTGGCGCTGGTGGCGGCAGATGGCCTGTCGGCGCTGGCCGTGCAGCGCCACGCGGCGCCATTTCTGGCCGCCTTGCGCGAACGGCTGGCGATGGAGGCGTGGACGCTGTCGCCGCTGCATATCGTGGCGCAGGGGCGGGTGGCCATCGGCGACGAGGTGGGGCAATTGCTGCAAGCGAAGGCTGTGCTGGTGCTGATCGGCGAGCGGCCGGGCCTGAGTTCCCCGGACAGCTTGGGCCTGTACCTGACGTGGGCCCCAAAAGTAGGCTTGCTGGACGAGCGCCGCAACTGCATCTCGAACGTGCGCCCCGAGGGGCTGGCGTATGCGCCGGCCGCGTACCGGCTGCACTACCTGCTGTCGCAGGCATTCAGCCGGCAATTGTCGGGCGTGGACTTGAAGGATGAAACGGTGGAAGAGGGCGCGGCCCTGGCGGGCGCGCGCAACTTCCTGCTGGAGTGATCAGACTTCGCGGATTTCGTCCAGCGGCCAGCGCGGGCGCACATTGAACGAATAATCGTGCTTGGCGGCGTCGGGATTGATTTGCAGGCGCATGGCGCCGGCGAAGGCGATCATGGCGCCGTTATCGGTACAGAATTCCAGCTCCGGGTAATACACCTTGAAGCGCTTCTTGGCGGCGGCCGCGTTGAGCGAAGCGCGCAGCTGTGCGTTGGCGCCCACGCCGCCGGCGATTACCAGGCGTTTCAAGCCCGTGTGCTTGAGGGCGGACACGCATTTGGCCGTCAGCACGTCGACGATGGCGTCGACGAAGCCGCGCGCGATATTCGCCTTGTCCTGATCGCAGATATTCGCGATGACTTTTTCTTCATGGTTCTTCACCACCGTCAGCACGGCCGTTTTCAAACCGGAGAAACTGAAATTGAAGTCCTTCGAGTGCAGCATCGGGCGCGGCAGTTTATACGCCAGCGGGTCACCGAATTCGGCCAGGCGCGAAATGGCGGGGCCGCCCGGATAACCGAGGCCCAGCAGCTTGGCCGACTTGTCGAATGCCTCGCCGGCCGCATCATCGAGTGTTTCGCCCAGCATGGTGTACTGGCCCACGCCATCGACGCGCATCAGCTGCGTGTGGCCGCCCGACACCAGCAGCGCGATGAAGGGGAATTCCGGCGGCTCGGACGCCAGCAGCGGCGACAGCAGATGGCCCTCCAGGTGGTGGATGCCGAGCACCGGCTTGTTGATGGCCAGGCCCAGGCTGCAGGCAACGGAGGAACCCACCAGCAGCGCGCCGGCAAGACCCGGGCCTTGCGTGTAGGCGATGGCGTCGATTTCGGGCAGGCTGATGCCAGCCTTGGCCAAGGTCTCTTCCAGCAGCGGGATGGCGCGGCGGATATGGTCGCGCGACGCCAGTTCCGGCACCACGCCGCCATATTGCTCGTGCATGGCTACTTGCGAATAGAGGGCGTGCGACAGCAGGCCGCGTTGCGTGTCGTACAAGGCCAGGCCGGTTTCGTCACAGGAGGATTCGACGCCAAGAACAATCATGAAGGTGTTAAATAGGGAGGAGTAATCCGCCATTGTAAAGGAAAGCCGGGCAGTCCACCGTGCGGCCGGCGCACCATTTCGGCGGCAGTGTGCACTTGCGCAGTGCGCCGCAGTGGCGTTTTGCCTGGTATTTCGCCCTTCTTGCGCCTGTACCGGCACTGGCACCGCTTTTGCTTAGGCAAGCGTGTGCCTTTTTCACGGGAGTTCGCGATGCCAGAACAATGGAAAATGATTTGCCGCCTGAAGGATATGCCGCTGGCGGGTGCGCGCATGGTGCAGCGGGGCCTTGCGTGGCAGGATTTGCCGGGCGTGGCGCTGTTCCGCACGGCTGATGATACGGTGTACGCGCTGCTCGATACGGTGCCTTGCCTGGGTGGCCCGCTGGCGCACGGGGTGCTGATGGAGAAAAACCTGATGGGGCCGAAGAACAGCTGGATCATCGAGCTCGATTCGGGCCGCCTGGTGGCGCCCGTGCAGGGCATGGCGCGCCTGTACGCCGTGCGCATCATGGACGGGCGTATCTACCTGGACGTCAATGAACTGAATATCCCGGCCAGCAAGGCGGAACAGGCGCTGGCCGGGTCGTACGCCGTGCTGCCGCATGTGCAGATGGCATAGGTATATGGGGTCAGACCCACAATGCCGCTAGCGCAAGGGTCAGCGCCAACGTGGTCGGGGGTCTGACCCCGGCACTTTGCTGCTTACTTGGGACGGTTCAGCAGATGCGCATGCGCGTCGCGCAGCATGGTGGCCGTCGTATCCCAGTCGATGCAGCCGTCGGTGACGGAGCAGCCGTAGGTCAGTTGCGACAGGTCTTGCGGAATCTTCTGGTTGCCGCTGACGATGTTCGATTCGATCATCACGCCCACCAGCGAGTGGTTGCCCTGGCGGATCTGGTTGACCACGTCGGCCATCACCAGCGGTTGCAGTTCCGGCTTTTTATAGCTGTTCGCATGCGAGCAGTCGACGACCAGGTTGGCCGGCAGCTTGGCCTTGGCCAGTGCCTGCTCGGCGATGGCGATCGAGACCGAATCGTAGTTCGGGCGGCCGTCGCCGCCGCGCAGTACCACGTGGCCATACGCATTGCCGCGCGTGCGCACGATGGCGACGTTGCCTTCGGCGTTAATGCCCAGGAAGGAGTGCGGATGCGCCGACGACAAGATCGCGTTGACCGCGATGCTGATGTCGCCATCGGTACCGTTCTTGAAGCCCACCGGTGTCGACAGGCCGGACGACATTTCGCGGTGCGTCTGCGATTCCGTGGTGCGTGCGCCGATGGCGGTCCAGGCGATCAGGTCGCCCAGGTATTGCGGCGAGATGGGGTCCAGCGCTTCGGTGGCGGTGGGCAGGCCCAGTTCGCACACGTCGAGCAGGAACTGGCGCGCCTTTTCCATGCCTTCGTTGACCTTGAACGAGTCGTCCATATACGGGTCGTTGATATAGCCTTTCCAGCCCGTGGTGGTACGCGGTTTTTCGAAATACACGCGCATCACCAGCAGCATCGTATCTTTGACTTCCTCTTGCAACGCTTTCAGGCGGCGCGCGTAATCGAGGCCGGCGACGGGGTCGTGGATGGAGCACGGACCGACGACGACGAACAGGCGCTGGTCCTTGCGGTCGATGATGTTGCGCAGCGCTTCGCGGCCGCGGCTGACGGTGTCGAAGGCGCTCTCCGACAGGGGCAGCTTGGCGTGCAGTTCTGCCGGTGTCGGCATGGGCGCGAAGGAGGTGACGTTGATATTTTCGATGTCTGGCGTATTCATGATTCTGGCTCGGCTTTCGCTATTGCGTTCTTTAAGAGGCAATAGTGTAGCGGAAATGCGGCCTGGCGGCGGGGATGAGGCCAAAACGGGAATGCATGAGTTGTTTTTATGGCAGGGCCGGCACGCCGCCGGCCCCTTGCTCCCGGGCGCTCAATGGCCGCCGGCCAGGCTGGCGCCAAAGCTGTAGCGGGCGATGCGCTGGTAGTTGCCGGCCAGCTCGGGTGGCCGGGGCAGGCCGGGATGGCGCCGCACATGCTCGAGTATCGCCGTTTCATGCTGGCGTATCTGCGCGTCCAGGCAGGCAACCTGCTGGCGCAACAGGGCGTGCAGCGCATGCTGGCCCGCCTGCAGATGGGCATCGAGGCGCGCCGACTCCTGCTTGCGCACGCCTTCGATGGCGTGCAGGCGGCGCAGCCACAGGCGCAGCTCCACGTAGGCAGGCGATGGCGGCGTCCAGTGCGCGGGGCGCCTGTCCTCGCAGTAGTTGGCCAGCACCACGGCGCTGCGCCCCGCGTCCTCGGGCAAGCGTTGGCCGCGTATATATTCTTCCAGTTGCGAGGGCTGGGCATCGCAGACCAGCATGCCCATGTCCGCCAGCACGCGGGCAGGAACCTCGCTGTACGGCATGTCGAGGCGCATGCAGACGCGCAAGCCCATGATGGTGACGTCGTTCCTTTGCAGCCAGCTGCGCAGCCAGCGGTAGCCGGCCATGTCGTTTTCCAACACCTTGCACAGTACTTCGCCGCCCGAGAGCAGCACGGCTTTCAGCAGCAGCTTGCTCGTTTCGATGCCGACGAAGGCCGTTTCCTGTTTGATCGCGTGTTCCATGATGAGTCCTCCCGTGCAGTCTTATACGTAGCAGCGGCGCGTACGGATGCAGACGCGATGCAAATTCGTAAAAAAATAGATTGGAAGACTGTTGCATTGGCGCCTAAGCCATCCGCCAGCCCGTCTGCACGGGGAAAAATCCGTGTAAGCTGGCGCCATGACGACTGTTTCCATACCCCATACTGACGTGGCCGGTGAGCCATTCCCCGCTGCACGTTTCATCAAAGAAATAGGACGCGGCAAGAACGGCGCGCGCAGCATGACGCGCATGGATGCCCGCGCCCTGTACCGCGCCATGCTCGAGGGCCGCGTGTCGGACCTGGAGCTGGGCGGCATTTTGTTATCGATGCGCATCAAGGGCGAATCTGTGGATGAGATCGCCGGTTTCCTCGACGCGGCTGAAGCGTCGTTCGTACCCCTTGCCGCGCCGGCAGGTGAATTTGCTCCGATCATCATTCCCAGCTACAACGGCGCGCGCAAGATGGCCAATCTGACGGCCTTGCTGGCGCTGCTGCTGGCGCGCGCGGGCGCACCCGTGCTCGTGCATGGTGTCACCAGCGACCCTGGTCGCATCACCACGGCCGAAGTGCTGGCCGCGCTGGGCGTGCCGGCCTCGCCGGATCATGCGCAAGCCGAGGCCGCCATGGCGCGCGGGGAAGCGGCCTTCCTGCCCATAGCGTCACTGGCACCGCGCCTGGCACACATGCTGTCGCTGCGGCGCGTGCTGGGCGTGCGCAATTCCACGCATACCCTGGTGAAAATCATGCAGCCCTTCGCCGGGCCCGCCCTGCGCCTGGTGTCGTACACGCACCCGGAATACCTGGAAATGCTCGGTGAATATTTCCTGACTGCCTCTGATCCTGCGCGCGGCGACGCTTTCCTGATGCGCGGTACGGAAGGCGAGACGGTGGCCAACGCCAACAAGGCGCAGCAGATCGACTGGTTCCATGGTGCTGAACGCACGGTGCTGGTGGAAAAGCAGGCGCTGGTGGAAGAGTTGCCGCATTTGCCGGCCGAGCGCGATGCGGCCACCACGGCTGCCTGGATCGCTGCCGTGCTGCGCGGCGAGGTGCCCGTGCCGCCGTCGATCGCCGAGCAGGTGGAGCAATGCCTGATGGCATCGCGGGAGATTGCAGCACGGCCGCGCTAGCTGCGTCGCCGCAGTTTACAATGGCGTCTTTGTAATCAGCGGTGACCGGAATTCTTATGGCAAAACAATTTGATGTGGCAGTGATCGGCGCGGGCGCGGCCGGCATGATGTGTGCGGCTGTTGCCGCCCAGCAAGGCAAGCGCGTGGTGTTGATCGATCACGCAGCCAAGCTGGCCGAAAAGATCCGCATCTCGGGCGGCGGGCGGTGCAATTTCACCAACATTAACGCCACCCCGCAAAATTTCCTCTCGGAAAATCCGCATTTCTGCAAAAGCGCGCTGTCACGCTACACGCCGCAGGATTTCCTCGCGCTGGTGAAAAAATACCGCATCGGCTACCACGAGAAGCACAAGGGCCAGCAATTCTGCAATGAATCGGCCGAGCAGATCATCGACATGCTCAAAGACGAGTGCGCCGCTGGCGGCGTGCACTGGCGCATGCCGTGCAAGATTGAAAATGTTGTCCAGCAAGATGATGGCGGCTTCGTGCTGCAGACCGATAGCGGCGACATCGAGACGGCCAGCATCGTCATTGCCACGGGCGGCCTGTCGATCCCGAAGATCGGCGCGACGGATTTTGCCTACCGCATCGCCAAACAATTCGATTTGATGATGGTCGAACCGCGTCCGGCCCTGGTGCCGCTGACGTTCGATGCGGCCAGCTGGGCGCCGTTCGCGGAACTGTCCGGCATCGCCCTGGAAGTGGATGTGGAAACGGGCAGCCTGAAAGGCCGCAAGGCAACAGGTGCGCGTTTCCGCGAAGATTTGCTGTTCACCCACCGCGGCCTGTCCGGCCCGGCGATCCTGCAGATTTCCAGCTACTGGCTGCCGGGCACGCCCATCGTCATCAACTTGTTGCCGGAAGTAGACGTGGCGCAGACCCTCATCGAAGGCAAGGGCACCCTGAAGAAGCAGCTGGGCAATATCGTCGCGCAATGGCTGCCGCAGCGCCTGGCAGACTGCATGCTGGCCGTCAACGGCCTGGCGCCGGACGCGCGCATCGCCGACATGCCCGACGCACAGCTGCGCAAGCTGGGACTGGCCATCAATGCCTGGTCCATCGTGCCGAACGGTTCCGAAGGCTACCGCAAGGCCGAAGTGACACGCGGCGGCATCGATACGCGCGAGCTGTCGCAGCAGACCATGATGGCCAACAAGGTGCCGGGCCTGTACTTCATCGGCGAAGCGGTCGACGTGACGGGCTGGCTGGGCGGCTACAACTTCCAGTGGGCCTGGGCTTCCGGCGTGGCGGCAGGTATTGCCTTGCAGTAAGCAACTCTGTAGTATTGGGTGTTGGCGCCCGGTGCGCCGGCCCTGGTGCGTGGTTTACGCCACATTCCGGCAGCGACCGCAGGCTGCATGCCGCACGCAAGTGGGGGAGGGGCTTCCCTTTCCGAATAAAAGCTGCTACTATCTATCTCTTCCTATACACCACCTCAACGGTTTGAATTTTACATGACCACTATTCGCCTTAAAGAAAACGAGCCGTTCGAAGTCGCAATGCGTCGCTTCAAACGCACCATCGAAAAAACGGGTCTGCTGACCGAATTGCGCGCACGCGAATTCTACGAAAAGCCAACAGCTGAGCGCAAGCGCAAGCTGGCAGCTGCTGTAAAGCGTCATTACAAACGCATCCGCAGCCAACAACTGCCGAAAAAATTATTCTAAGACTGTTCAGTCAGAACCAACCCGGGTAGTTCGGCGCATTGTTCGCCACGGGTTTTGTTTTGATTCGCCTGGAGTGATACTTCAGATGAGTCGCATACCCGCTCCGGTTCGCCGCAGCGGGTTTTCGCTTTTGTGGCCGCCTGCTTGGAACGCCTAACAGAACCGTAGCGAGCTGCAGTGAGTTGCGGCTGAGAAGCGCAGCTGTGCGAATGCGCAGTGAGCATCGGAGGCCGCAAATCGCGACGCGCAGTAGCTTATGTTAGGTGCTCTTAGTCTGCGCGCACGAGCATCGAGCCCAACTTACCAACACGAGGATTGCCATGAGCTTAAAAGAACAAATTACCGAAGACATGAAAAACGCCATGCGCGCCAAGGAAGCGGGCAAGCTGGGCACGATTCGCCTGTTGCTGGCGGAAATCAAGCGCAAGGAAGTCGACGAGCGCATCGAATTGACGGATGCCCATGTGACTGCCATCGTGGAAAAGATGATCAAGCAGCGCAAGGATTCGATCACCCAGTTCGAAGCCGGTGGCCGTGCAGACCTGGCCGACATCGAAAAAGCCGAGCTGGTGCACCTGACGGGCTATATGCCTGCCGGTCTGTCGGACGAAGAAGTGGCGGCCGAAGTGGCTGCCGCCGTGGCCGCCTCGGGCGCCGCCGGTCCGCAAGACATGGGCAAGGTGATGGCCATCGTCAAGCCTAAGCTGGCGGGCCGCGCCGATATGACCGTGGTGTCCGCGCTGGTCAAGAAAGCCTTGACGCCAGCAGCGTAAGCATACAATAGTAGTAATCGGCTGCCGGCCCATGCTGGCAGCCGCTCAATCGCCCACACGTTGACCTGGCTCAACCTCAGGCCACGTGCGGTAGTATAGTTTGACCTATAACAAGACCCGCCCTAGCCAGTGATACCTCAATCCTTCATTTCCGATTTGCTCAACCGTGTCGATATCGTCGATGTCGTGGGCCGCTATGTGCAGCTGAAAAAAGGTGGTGCCAATTTCATGGGCTTGTGCCCGTTCCACAGTGAAAAATCGCCCAGCTTTACCGTCAGCCCCACCAAGCAGTTCTATCACTGCTTCGGCTGTGGCGCGCATGGCACCTCGATCGGCTTCCTGATCGAGTACTCGGGCATGGGCTTTGTCGACGCCGTCAAGGACCTGGCGCAGAATGTGGGCATGGTCGTGCCGGAAGCGGATGACAAGATTCCGCCGGCCCAGCGCGCCCAGATCCAGGCGCAAAGCATGGCCCTGTCTGATGCCATGACGCAGGCCTGCGACTATTACCGTGGCCAGTTGCGCCACGCGCCCGAAGCCATCGCCTACCTGAAGAACCGGGGCTTGACGGGCGAAGTGGCCGCTCGCTTCGGCATGGGTTTTGCGCCCGGCGGCTGGGATAATTTACGCTCCGTCTTCCCCGATTACGACGTGGTAGCCCTGGCCGAGGCAGGTCTCGTGATCGACAAGGTCGATGAAGAGGGGAATAACCGCAAGCGTTACGACCGATTCCGCGAACGCATCATGTTTCCGATTCGCAATACCAAAGGCCAGGTTATCGCCTTTGGCGGCCGTGTCCTCGACCATGGCGAACCGAAATACCTGAACTCGCCGGAAACCCCCTTGTTTTCCAAGGGTTTCGAACTATATGGCTTGTTCGAGGCGCGCCAGGCCATCCGCGACGCCGGCTACGTGCTGGTGACCGAAGGCTATATGGACGTGGTGGCGCTGGCGCAGATGGGTTTCCCGCAGGCGGTGGCCACCCTGGGCACGGCGTGCACACCCACCCACGTGCAAAAACTGCTGCGCCAGACCGATAACGTGATTTTCAGTTTCGACGGCGACAAGGCAGGCCGCCGCGCCGCCCGCCGCGCGCTGGAGGCCAGCCTGGCCCACGTGTCGGACAATAAAACGATCAAATTCCTGTTCTTGCCGTCGGAACATGATCCGGACAGCTATATCCGTGAATTTGGCGCCGAAGGTTTTGAGCAACAAGTGCATGAAGCCATGCCGCTGTCGCAATTTTTGCTGAAAGAAGTGTCGGGCGAGCATGATCTGTCCGAGCCGGAAGGGCGCGCCCGCGTGCAGTTCGACGCGAAGCCCCTGCTGCAGCTGATGGCGCCGTCGTCCTTGCGCCTGCAGATCGTGCGGGGACTTGCGCAGCTGACGCAGTCCACCCCGGCCGAGATCGAAGCCCTGTTCGAGCTGGCCAAGCCCGTTGCCGTGGCGCGACGCGCGCCGCCGAAATCGGGTCGCCCCGTTCCAGTAGGGCTGGAATTGAAGATCATGCGCATGCTGGTGGCGCATCCGCCCTTGACCATGCGCATCGACGAAGCGGCCCTGACCGCCTTCCAGCACCTGGGACCGGACGCAGCCCACAGCCTGGGGCAGCTGGTGGCCGTGGGCCAGGCGCTGGGCGAGCATGGCAGTTTCGCCGCCTTGGCGCAGCAGTTGAAGGAGTTGGGCAGCGAATATGATGAGATCATCGGCGAGATCGCGGCCGGCACGGAATCCGATTACGACAGCGAATTGTCGTGGCTGGTGAGCACCATCCGCGAGATCAAATTGAATGCCTTGAAGGCGGAATTGCAGCAATTGTTTGCGTCGGGTTTGCCATCGGAGAAAATTGGTGTACGCTACCGCGAAATCATGCAGGAGCAAGGCGATCTGGAGCGTGAGCGCGATGCCGAGTTATTGAATCGCTAATCTTGCTCTGAGGGTATGGCGCGCACTGGAAAAACATTTTTCGCGTGCTATAATTAAATGCTAAGTATTGTGTGCTTTGGCAAGCTAGTTCTGTTTCGTAAATAGTATTTGTTTTCAGTAAGTTAGGCTCTTGATCGGCGCGGTGGATCGTGTCGGCAGCCAGGGCCAACTGGCGTTTTCAGCGTTGCGGGCAAGGCTCGCGGACGCTGGCAAGCCGCGCCAGGCTCTTGCTCCCAACGCGGTCGATGCAGGAATTTTTGCCGAGGCGGCTGGCAACAGCCGGTGGACAGGAATTGCTGCGCTTCCCGCGGATCGTGGCCGATGAGGTGTAAGTAACGTAACAGTGTCGAATTTGCGTTGTCGGCAGGTTCGAAGATGGTGGTTCCCGCAGGTAGACAGGGAACTGGCAGCAAACTTTATCCTAATCCACCGTAAAGCAAGTCGTTGTGTAATCGAAAGCGCCTGTGCCAATCAAGAAACCCGAATCCAAAGCGGCTGTAAAGCCCACTAAAGTTACCACGAAAGCCGAAAAGGCGCTCGACCGGCCAGAAGCGCGCATCACCAGCGCGCCCGTGGTCAGCCAGACCACCGACGCCGCCACACTGGCGGCCATCGATACGTCCGGCTATGTCTTGCCGTCGGTAAAAGTGCCAGGCCGCCGCGGCCGTAAGCCAAAAGAATTCCAGCCAGAAAATGATGAAGTCGCCGCCCTGAACGCCGTCGAGCGGGCCGAACTGAAAGCCGTCGACAAGGCCAAGGCCAAAGACCGCAAGGCGAAGGAGCGCGCGCTGTTGAAGGACGCGTTCTCGTCCGACACGGAAGCGAGCGAGGAAGAACTCGAGCGTCGGCGCCAGAAACTCAAGACCCTGATCAAGTTCGGCAAGGAACGCGGTTTCCTCACCTATGCGGAAATCAACGATCACTTGCCCGAAAATATCGTCGATCCGGAAGCCATCGAAGGCATCATCGGTACCTTCAATGACATGGGCATCGCCGTCTACGAGCACGCGCCCGATGCGGAAACCTTGTTGTTGTCCGATAACGTTGCCGTTGTCACTAGTGACGATGAGGCGGAAGCGGCGGCCGAGGCCGCATTGTCGACCGTCGACTCCGATTTCGGCCGTACCACCGACCCCGTGCGCATGTATATGCGCGAGATGGGCTCGGTCGAGTTGCTGACGCGTGAAGGCGAGATCGAGATTGCCAAGCGTATCGAAGATGGCTTGAAAGACATGATCCAGGCCATTTCGGCCTGTCCCGTGACGATCGCCGAAATCATCGCCGCCGCCGACCGCATCGCCAACGAAGAGATCAAGATCGACGAAATCGTCGACGGCCTCGTCGATGAAAACGAGCCGGTTGCCACCGCTCCTGTCGTGGCCGCTCCCGTCGAAGAAGACGAGGAAGAGGGCGAAGCGGAAGAAGAGGAAGTCGAGGAAGAGGAAGAGGCGAGCGCTTCCGGCGCGGCCGGCTTCTCGGCCGAGCAGCTGGAAACCCTGAAACGCACGGCGCTGGAAAAATTTGCCGTCATTTCGCAGCAATTCGACAAGATGCGCCGCGCCTTCGAGAAAGAAGGCTACAACTCCAAGCCTTACGCCAAGGCACAGGAAGCCATTTCGCAAGAATTGCTGGGCATCCGCTTCACGGCCAAGGTGGTGGAAAAGCTGTGCGACACCCTGCGCGGCCAGGTCGATGAAGTGCGCCATATCGAGAAGCAGATTCTCGACGTGGCCGTGAACCGCTGCGGCATGCCGCGCGCCCACTTCATCAAGGTCTTCCCGGGCAATGAAACCAACCTGGACTGGGTCGATGGCGAAGTCAACGCAGGACACGCGTACAGCGCCATCCTGGGCCGCAACATTCCGACCGTCAAGGAACTGCAGCAGCGCCTGATCGACCTGCAGGCGCGCGTCGTATTGCCGCTGCCGGACTTGCGCAATATCAACCGCCAGATGGCGGCCGGTGAAATGAAGGCGCGCAAGGCCAAGCGTGAAATGACGGAGGCCAACTTGCGTTTGGTCATTTCGATCGCCAAGAAGTATACGAACCGCGGCCTGCAATTCCTCGATTTGATCCAGGAAGGCAATATTGGCCTGATGAAGGCCGTCGACAAGTTCGAGTACCGCCGCGGCTACAAGTTCTCGACCTATGCGACCTGGTGGATCCGCCAGGCCATCACGCGCTCGATCGCCGACCAGGCGCGCACGATCCGTATTCCCGTGCACATGATTGAGACGATCAACAAGATGAACCGGATTTCCCGCCAGATCCTGCAGGAAACGGGCGCAGAACCCGATCCGGCCACCCTGGCGATCAAGATGGAGATGCCCGAGGACAAGATCCGCAAGATCATGAAAATCGCCAAGGAACCGATCTCGATGGAAACGCCGATCGGCGACGACGACGATTCCCACCTGGGCGACTTCATCGAGGACAACAACACCCTGGCGCCGGCCGACGCAGCCCTGCACGCGTCCATGCGCGGCGTGGTCAAGGACGTGCTCGATTCCCTGACCCCACGCGAAGCGAAAGTGCTGCGCATGCGTTTCGGCATCGAGATGTCCACCGACCACACCCTGGAAGAAGTGGGCAAGCAATTTGACGTGACGCGCGAGCGCATTCGCCAGATCGAAGCCAAGGCGCTGCGCAAGCTGCGCCACCCATCGCGCTCCGACAAGCTGAAAAGCTTCTTGGAAGGCAACTAGAAGCCAATAGGGCTTGACGTGCGCCCTTGATACCCCTATCCTCGCGTGTCCGTTTCCATAACGGCCGCGCGAGGCGGGCATCAACAGCGCCGCCACGCCGCAGTCCCCGGGCCTCTAGCTCATGCTTGGTTAGAGCAGCGGACTCATAATCCGTTGGTGCCGTGTTCGACTCACGGGAGGCCCACCATTTTTACGTAGCTGCTCATGGGCAGCTATGATCCGCACTACTTCGTCTGCAGGGACGCCCGACTCTTCAATG